>JAJFHZ010000023.1 GCA_021775355.1 Amylibacter sp.
GCGAAAAGGAGCGTCAGCCAAGCGTAACCATGCAGCGGCAATGTCTTCGGCAGTATCCGCTTGAAGTGAACCTTTGCAGGCAACAAGCTGTTCATAGATTGCCTGAAAGTTTGAATATTGTGAGCCGTGAATGATGGCGGACCCAAATGCAGCGGGTTCATAAGGGGTGTGACCGCCAACGGGAACAAGCGAACCCGCAACGAATGTAATGGCTGCGGAAATGTACCAAAGCGGCATTTCACCAATCGTGTCTGCAAGGTAGATGTCGTCGGCTTCTGTCGGCAGTACATTTTGTGAACGTACGGCACAGGAAAAGCGGGTTGCACCGATCAAAGCTTCGATTTCTGCGGCACGCTTTGCATGTCTGGGAACAAGGATAAGTTTTAAGTCAGGGCGAACGTTTTTGGCAATTGCAAAGGCATTCAATATTATTTGGTCTTCACCTTTGTGGGTAGAGGCGGCGCATAGCGTGTTTTGTGCTGGAAAGACGTCTTTAAGCACATGCAGATCAGGATGGTCAACGGCTGTGGCTTCCTGAAATTGTTTCAGGTTTCCCAACATTTCTATTTGGTCAGGTGCGACACCCAGAGCGGCAAACCGAGTAAAGGCATTTTGATCCTGTGCAAAGCAGTAATTGATGCAGCCAAAGACCTGTTTGGCGAGCTTTGGGCTTTTGTTCCATGTTGCAAAACTTTTTTCGGACATACGCGCATTTACAAAGATAATCGGTATATTGGACTTTGCACATTTTACGTTACGGTTCGGGTAAACTTCATTCTCAATCGTGATCAGACAGGATGGCTGCCAGTGATTTAAAAATCTGGATACAACTGAGCCGAAATCAAGCGGTGCAATATCGATGTGAATTTTTGACGAGCGCAGTGTTTTGGCTTTTTCAAAAGTAATTTTATTGGAGACCGTAATCAGCAGATCATAGTTTGTGAATTTCTCGGACAGGGCGGGTAATAGAAGTTCCAGCGTATTGAACTCACCCAAACTGGCGGCGTGAAGCCAAAGCAATCGCGGATTTACGCTGTTTCCCGCGCCATACCCCAACCGGGCCGCAAACGTTTCAAAGCTGTCTTTGCCTGTAATTATGCGTTGGATGAAAACAAATGGGACTGCGAGCCAGGCCAGCGTTATAAGTAGGCGGTATTTTAGCACGCATCGGCTCCTTGTTCATATGGGTGTATTATAGACGCGGGTGGGGCAGGATGTGAAGTTGGTAATCCTTGTTCAAAGGATTTTGCTTTTAGCGGCGTACAAAGCCTATTAGAGTGAATGTAAATCGGGGAAAATGGACCAAAAATGATCACACCTGTTATTTTATGCGGCGGCTCCGGCACACGGCTGTGGCCATTGTCCAGAAAAAGCTATCCAAAACAGTTTTCAAAATTGATCGGTGATCAAAGCCTGTTTCAAATGTCGGCGTCACGGGTGAGTGGTGATGACTATGCACAGCCATTGGTACTGACAAATTCGGATTTTCGGTTCATTGTGACAGAGCAGTTGGCGGAACTGGGGATTGAACCGGGCGCTGTTTTGATTGAACCAGAGGGGCGCAATACGGCCCCTGCAATTCTGGCGGCGGCATTATATTTGTTAGCACAGGATAAGGATGCGGTGCTGTTGGTTTTACCATCCGATCATAATGTGCCGGACGCTGCGCATTTTTCCGATACGGTACAAAAAGGTTTGCCGGCAGCCCTTGCCGGCGACTTGGTGACATTTGGCATTCAACCAACACGGCCAGAAACCGGATATGGATATCTAGAGCTGGAAACACAGTCAAACGAAGGTGCTGCGGTTAAGTTGCGGCGATTTGTCGAAAAACCGGATCTGGCAACGGCACAGACCATGCTGGATGCCGGAAATTATTTATGGAACGGGGGAATATTTCTATTCACGGCGCAAGCGATTGTAGACGCGTTTCTGCAGCATAAGCCGGATTTGATGGTACCGGTAAAAGTAGCAGTGGAAGACGCCAAAACCGATTTGGGTTTTTTACGTTTGGCACCGGATCCTTGGGCTAAAGCGGAAGATATTTCAATCGATTACGCGGTTATGGAGCCGGCAGTTAACTTGGCTGCAGTGCCGTTTGATGGAAGTTGGTCAGACTTGGGTGATTGGGACAGTGTTTGGCGAGAAACTGCGGGCGATGATCATGGGCTTGTAACGTCCGGTGCCGCGATGGGCATTGATTGTGAAAATACGTTGCTGCGTTCGGAATCCAAAGGTCAGGAAGTTGTCGGGATTGGGTTGAATGATATTGTCGCCGTTGCAATGCCCGATGCGGTACTGGTTGCGCACAAAGACCGTGCCCAAGATGTGAAACTGGCTGTGCAGGCATTGAAAGATAAACAAGTGGATCAAGCGGTACAGCACCCGCGCGACCATCGGCCATGGGGTAGCTTTGAATGCCTATTTATGGGGCAACGGTTTCAGGTGAAGCGCATTGTTGTAAAGCCGGGTGGTATTTTGAGCCTGCAAAGCCATGTGCACCGTTCGGAACACTGGGTCGTGGTTGAGGGTACTGCCAAAGTAACAATTGGCGATGAGGTTAAACTGGTTGGGGAAAACCAGTCGGTTTATATTCCTGTGGGCGATAAGCACAGAATGGAAAACCCCGGCAAAGTGCCAATGGTGCTGATTGAGGTTCAAACGGGCAGTTATCTGGGTGAAGACGATATTGTGCGTTACGAAGATGTATATGCACGCGATTAAGATGGCGGATGCAATGAGCAAATATAAAAGTTTTATCATTCACTTGCAACGCTCGACAGGGCGTAAGGCGCAGGTGCAGGATTTGATAGGTAAGTCACCATTTGAAGCTGAAATCGTTGATGCGGTGGATGGTGCTAAACTGTCAAAAGAAGATATTGATGCGTGTTTTTCTGCGCAACCTTTGTTACAGCCAGTATATCCGTTTGGTCTGAACCCGGGCGAAATCGGGTGTTTCCAAAGTCACAGACGTGCATGGCAAAAAATCGTGGATCAGGATCTGGCGGCCGGTCTGGTTTTGGAGGATGATGTGCAAATCGACCCCGCAGTTTTCAAGCCTGCTTTGGAAGCTGCAAAAGCATGGTCGCAAGATTTCGGGTTTATTCAGTTTCAGGTGCGTGAAGTGGCACCCGACAGCCCGGAGGTGGGGCAACTTGGCAGTATCAGATTGCTGCGCCCTGTGCCGACATTGTTGCGCTGTTCCGCGCAATTGGTGAATAATGCGACAGCGAAACGGTTGTTGGAGGTGACAGCGCGTTTTGACCGGCCTGTGGATACGCTTTTGCAAATGCATTGGATTACGGGTGTGCAGCCTGTTTGTGTTGTGCCGTCCGGCGTGACTGACCGCACGCAGGAAACGGGTGGCAGTACATTATCACTAAAGCGCCCACTGCGTGCAAAAATATTACGGGAATTGAAGCGGTTCAATTATCGTAGAAAAATCACCAGCCTTTCCAAAAGAAACAGTTAGGGACGGTTCATGCGCGCTATAAATACATTGGTTATAAGTGTGGCTACAGCTACATCCAGGCGCAAAATGCAACTGCATCAACTTGAACAACTGGGTTTATACGGTGAAATTATGGATGCGGTAACCCCAAATGATTTACTCGCGTCACAGCTGGATAAGTACAGGTTTTCATGGGCGCGTCCGTTAAGTAATGGCGAAATTGCCTGTGCGCTAAGCCACCGAAAAGCGTGGGAGATTGCTGCAAAATCCAATAATCCAACCTTAATTCTGGAAGATGATGTATTGCTTTCCGATGACATATCAAAGGTTTTGCAGGCCCTGATTAACGGCCCTGATCTGGGTTATATTTCTTTGGAATTCTATGATCAGAATAAGCTGTTAGGCACACCGAAGGTGCTAACGCCGACGGATTACAGCATTAGCCGATTGTTCAAGGATCGCGGTGGTGCGGCGGCTTATGTTATTTGGCCAAAAGCTGCACAGCATATCGTGAATACGCAAACAAAAAGTCTGCCGCTTGCGGATGCGGCCATCAATCTAACGATGGGCCTGAAATTTTACCAGCTTGAGCCCGCCTGCGCGGTTCAGGCCAATGTATTGGCACGTAAATATATAGAATTGCAGGACTATGCCGTTACAAAAGCGGTTACATTCAACCCCAGACCCGATTATCCGTCCAAGCTAGTGTATTTGAAATGCAAACTGCGCCGCGCTTACGGTTCTGTTATTCTTTTATTGAAGATTATCCAGGGCCTGGGGCGTTCATCCAATCGGCGTATCGGTCACAATGTGACACCGGAAATGATCAAGCTATACAATGATGCCTAGGCTTTTTGCATTTTACGTTTGGCGGCCCGCTTGTCTTTGTGCTGTTTAAGAATCTTAGCGGCAGTAAGTTCAATATTCGGATTCAAGAACAGAAGCGTTGAGCGAATAAGCGCTTCCGGGATGCTGCCACGGCAACCCGGCTCCGGCCACAAAGAACGTTCTGAGCGGATCAACCTTTTTCTGGGGTTTTGGGGCAATTCGGGTTCAAGCGATATCAATTGATGCGCGATCTGTGCGAATTTTTTCATGATGTTGAAGTCGGAAAATATAATGTCGCGAGCTTTCGAGATGTCATTTTTCCGCTTTATCCACAGGCCATCCTGAACAGCGGCCATCATTTGGTTAATCACCTGATCGGGATTATCGATGTCGATATAGGCAAAGGCTTTGGCGGGGATGTCGTCTTCTACGTTATTGCAGCCGTGGTAAAATGGGAAAGTCCAACATAAGAGCGGGTCGGACAGCTTTTCGGTCCAGGCATATTTGCCGCCACCGTTTTCCAGTGCGATGTGGTATTTATGGTCAAGAAGCGCATCTTTTTTATCATCGATAGGCTTGAAGCCATGCCCGTAAAGTTCAATATGATCGGGGATTTTTTGTATTATAACATCAAGGAATTTCAAGCGATTTTTGTGGAAATCGGTATGGGCTTTATTACTGGTAACAATTGATATTTTATCGTTCTTCGGTGGGCACTCCAGATTTTCGAAATATGTTATGTTCAGAGGGTTTTCCTTGTCTGTAAAGTTAATGCCGACAAACGACATGGCGCTGACGGTTTCTTGCCGTTTTAGTGTTGTCAGTTCTTTGTCACTGGTTGTCAGCACGATCCCGAACTGATTTAAAAACCGTGTGCTGAAAGGGTGAATAACGTCGGGTTCACCTGCATAGAAAGCCGTTCGATTTTTAGGCAGGCGTGTTGGTATCGCGTATGATGCACGCGTGAAGGCAATGAGGACATCAATGTCATCGGGAACGGTAAGTCCGAATGAAAATTTGACGCCATCGATTATATTCGCAAACTCTGGGACTTGTTTCAGGAAAAGAACTGTTGGAATATTGGTGAATATATGTGCGCGAATGGTCATGGATGCGTCCGGGTTAATGTGTGCTGATCGACTTGGGTTGGTTTTATCTTAAGAGTTGTTCATATGTAAGAGAAGATGTATTGCAATTTCAAAAAGTACGGGAAAAGGCAGGTAAGTTATGAACAGTAAAAAAGCCTTGATAACTGGCGTAACGGGTCAAGACGGGGCCTATCTTGCGGAATTTCTGCTGGAAAAAGGATATGAGGTTCACGGCATCAAGCGGCGGACATCATTGTTCAACACTGCCCGCATCGACCACCTTTTTGAAGGGCCGGAAGGGCGCGAGGGGCGGTTTGTTTTACATCACGGTGATATGACGGATAGCACAAGTCTGACCCATGTATTGCAAAAGGTAAAACCCGATGAAGTATATAATCTGGCGGCACAAAGCCATGTTGCGGTGTCTTTTGAAGAGCCTGAATATACCGCCAATTCAGATGCATTAGGTGCCTTGCGCATGTTGGAAGCCATTCGCATTTTGGGGCTTGGCGAAAAGTCAAAATACTATCAGGCATCGACATCCGAATTATACGGTTTGGTACAGGAAACCCCACAAACCGAAACAACACCGTTTTATCCACGCAGCCCATATGCGGTGGCGAAACTTTATGCCTATTGGATAACAATCAATTATCGCGAAGCTTATGGGCTATATGCCTGCAACGGGATTTTGTTTAACCATGAAAGCCCCAAACGCGGTGAGACTTTTGTAACGCGCAAAATCACGCGGGCATTGGCGCGGATCAAGCTGGGAATGCAAAACACGTTGAAGTTGGGGAATATGGATGCAAAACGCGATTGGGGCCATGCGCGCGATTATGTGGAAATGCAATGGCTGATGTTGCAACAGGACAAGCCAGAGGATTTCGTGATTGCGACAGGCGTGCAATATTCCGTGCGGGACTTTGTGCTGGCAGCTGCGGCTGCACTGGATATGACAATTACCTTTGAAGGGGAAGGGGTTAATGAAGTGGGACGTGACGCGAACGGGAATGTTGTGGTTGCGGTTGACGAACGTTACTTCCGCCCGACAGAAGTGGAAACGCTTTTGGGTGATGCAAGCAAAGCCAAAGAAAAGTTGGGTTGGACACCGCAAACCTCTTTTGAAGAATTGGTGGCTGAAATGGTGAAGGCCGATTTTGACGAAGCCAAACAGGATAATTTGCGTGCATTATAACCTGAAGTCCAAGCGTGTGTTTGTGGCAGGCCATCGCGGGATGGTTGGAAGTGCGATTGTGCGCCGTCTGAAAGATGAGGGCTGTGAAGTTTTAACGGCCACGCGTAGTGAGTTGGATTTGAAAAACCAAGCTGCAGTGCAAAAATGGTTTGAAATAAATAAACCCGACGCGGTGTTTTTGGCCGCGGCAAAAGTGGGCGGTATTTTTGCCAACGATAACTTCCCGGCGGATTTTCTATATGACAATCTAATGATTGAGGCCAATATCATCAAAGCGGCGTTTGACGTGAATGTCGAAAAATTGTTGTTTTTGGGGTCGTCCTGTATCTACCCAAAGCTTGCAGACCAGCCGATCAAGGAAGCCGCCCTTTTGGAAGGCGCGTTAGAACCGACAAATGAATGGTATGCGATTGCGAAGATCGCAGGCATTAAGCTGTGCCAAGCATATCGCAAGCAACACGGTGCAGATTATATTTCCGCGATGCCGACCAATCTATATGGTACGGGCGATAATTATGATCTGCAAAGCAGCCATGTGATGCCGGCTTTGATCCGTAAAATCGATGACGCGAAAAAAGCAGGCGATCCGACGGTGACCATGTGGGGAACGGGGACACCTTTGCGCGAATTTATGCATGCGGATGATTGTGCGGATGCATTGGTTTTTTTAATGAAAGAATATTCGGGCCATGAACATGTGAATATTGGCAGTGGTCAGGAAACCTCGATTATGGCGCTGATGGAAATGATTTGTGCGGCATCCGGTTATGACGGTGATATAATAAAAGATTTAAGCAAACCTGACGGGACGCCGCGTAAACTTATGGACAGTACTAAGCTGCGTAAATTGGGCTGGCAGCCTGAAATAAGCTTGAAAGAGGGTTTGGCCCGAACCATTGCAGAGTTTCGGTCATTGGATCTTTAAGCAGTTGCTTTCAAGCGGGCTTCGAAATCAGATATTTTGCAGACTTCCGCCTTATGCAATCCGGATTGGGTTTCCACTTCGATCATTGAACCGGTTTGGGCGACTGAAATATCCAGCATGGCAAAGCCGATGTTGCTATTCAGATCAGGTGAAAATACGCCAGAGGTGACGAGGCCGACTTTTGAGATACCATCTTTACAATCTAACGGCATGGAAACGGGCCCCATAGGGCTGCCATCGATTGTTAATCCCATCAGTTTCTTTTCGATGCCCGTATCACGTTGGCGCAACAGGGCGTCTTTGCCGATGAAATCAGCGTCACTATCTAAAGCACAGTATTTTTCCAAACCGATTTCAAGTGGCGTGTCATCATTGGTCATGTCATTGCCGTAACCCAAAAGCCCGCTTTCCAGACGCTCAATCAGGTTGGGGCAGCCTGCACGTAAGTTATAGGGTGCGCCTTTGGCGGTGATGGCGTCCCATAGCGCGAGCCCAAGGTTGCTGTCGTCCAGATAAATTTCAAAGCCACCCTGCTTTGACCAGCCCGAACGCGCAATATTCAACATGCGGCCCATGAAAGGGAAGGCTGTGAAGCGGAAGAATTTAATAGCGCGGATATCTTCGCCAAACACATCAACCAGCAGGTCTTCGGCCAACGGTCCTTGAATGGCTAGGGGGGATATGTCCGGTTCTGTTACTGTTACGTCAAGGTTAAGACCTTGGGCCAAGCCCGCTGCCCAAAGCAATAAATCACCATCGGCGATTGAGAACCAGAATTTATCGGGTGCAATGCATAATGCTACAGGGTCGTTCAACAGATGGCCATTGGCGTTTGTGATAGGTGCGTAATAACAGCGACCGGGCTGGGCATTGCGCAAGTCGCGCGCGCTGATCATGCAGGCAAGTCTGTGTGCGTCAGGTCCGGCGATTTGAACTTGCCGCTCGGCCGAAACATCCCAGATTTGTGTATATTGTTTAAGGTGTGCATAGTCTTCTTCCAGACTTTTAAAGACGGTTGGAAGTAGCATGTGATTGTAAACAGTATAATTTGAAACGCCCGCGGCCTCGACACGTGCAGTGAAAGGTGTCGCGCGCAATCTGCGGGTCGGAAATAACGTTGCATCGGCCATATTAATCTCCAAGGTTAGTGGGCTGTGTGATTCTAAAGTGCCAGCCCGTATTATGTTGTTCTGCAAATATCTTAATTGTCAGACAATTAAAAACATGCTAAGGACAAAGCAATGCTTTTTTGCGACATTTGGCGATTTTAATTGACAGTTCAGGCCAAGAATATGACGTTGCAACAGATAAAAATATAGGGAAAATCTGCGATGAGTGGCGATTATAAATTTAACACGCTTGGGTTACATGCCGGTCACAGCCCTGATAGCCGTCACGGCAGCCGGGCGGTACCTATTCACCAAACGACATCCTATGTGTTTCAGGATACGGAACATGCAGCGGCTTTGTTCAATATGGAAGTGGGCGGGCATATCTATTCGCGCATTTCAAACCCGACAGTGGCCGTGTTGGAACAAAGGCTTGCTGCGTTAGAGGGTGGTATTGGTTGTGTCGCCACATCTTCAGGAATGGCTGCATTGTTTGTGACGGTGCTGGCTTTGTGCTCTGCCGGGGACCATATTGTGTCTTCGTCGCAAATGTATGGTGCCAATATCAACCTATTTGAACACACGCTTAGCCGTTATGGAATCAGCACAACATTTGTAAAGCCCAATGATTTAGCAGGGCTCAAGGCCGCTATTAAATCAAATACCAAGATGGTGTTCGGTGAGGTGATCGGCAATCCGGGCATGGATATAATGAATGTACCGGAGGTGGGTAAAATTACGGCTGCCGCAGGTGTGCCATTGGTCATAGATGCTACATTCAACACGCCGTGGCTGTTCAAACCGCTAGAGAACGGTGCTAACATTGTTATCCATTCGCTGACCAAATGGATTGGCGGGCACGGTATTGCATTGGGCGGTGCGGTGATTGACGGCGGCAATTTCGACTGGGGACAGAACGATCGCTTTCCGACCCTGACGGAACCGCATTTCGGATTTCAGGGTGTGAACCTGTGGGAAGAATTTGGCCCTGCGGCCTTTATTACCCGCGTACGTACTGAGGGTATGTATAATGTCGGGCCGTGTTTAAGCCCGACCAATGCGTTTCATTTGATCCAAGGAATTGAAACCTTGGGGTTGCGGATGGAACGCCATATGGCAAATACAGTCAAGATGCTGGAATTTCTAACGGGACATGAGGGAATTTCCTGGGTAAAACACCCGCTATTGCCTGATCATCCCGATCACGCGGTTGCCAAGCGGTTGATGCCCAAAGGGGCGGGGTCGATTATTGCGTGTGGCATTAAAGGCGGGCGTGCGGCGGGCCGTGCGTTTATAGAAAACGTTCAGGTGGCATCACATTTGGCCAATGTGGGGGATGCAAAGACGCTTGTGATCCATCCCGGCTCCACGACGCATTCACATATTACGCCTGAAGCGATGGAAGCGGCAGGTCTGACCGATGATTTGGTACGAATTTCGGTGGGCCTGGAAGATTTCGATGACCTTGCTGCTGATTTTAATGCAGCATTACGGATTGCAGGTAAGGTCGCGGGAGCTACACTATGAAGGTGACAGTGCGCGGGCAAGAGACGTTTGTTTCAACAGGGGGACGCGAATTTGACCCCATGGGTAATGTTCTGCTGTTTATCCACGGCAGCGGCCAAAGCCATCTAAGCTATATGTTGCAGGGCCGGTTTTTTGCCAATCGCGGTTGGTCGGTTATAACACCCGACATGCCGGCGCATGGATTATCAAAAGGGACGGCACTGACCACGATTGAGGATATGGCAGATTGGATGGCAGAGCTTTTGGATACATTGGGTGTATCGTCGGCCAATGTTGTTGGGCATTCCCAAGGGGGGTTGATCGGGTTGGAATTAGCGCGACGGTACCCCGCCAAAGTCAAAAGCCTGTCGCAAGTTGCAACTGCTTTGGCGATCCCGGTGAATGATGCGCTGTTGTCCATGGCTGAAAACAAGGAACCCGCCGCAATTGCGGCGATGACCGATTGGGGTCACGGGGTGGATGGGCACCGTCATGATCACACGATGCCGGGGCAGGATCACATGAATTACGGCAGGCAATTGATGGCTGCAAATGAAAGTGGCGCTTTGTTTGCGGATTTGACGGCTTGTGTGAATTACACGGGTGGAAGTGATGCGGCTGCTGCAATTAGGTGCCCGTGTCAGGTGATCTTGGGACAAAAAGATAAAATGACACCATTGAAGTTTGGATTGAAAATGGCTGAAGCATTGGATGTTTTAAACCCTGTGGTCGTTGTGGGGGCAGGGCATATGCTGCCTTCTGAACGGCCCAATGAAGTAAACAAAGCTTTACGGCCGTTTTTTGAGATGAATTAAGGAATGGAAATGTCTGAATTTAAAAGAATTGCCGTGATTGGTGCAGGAACAATGGGTGCCGGGATTGCTGCGCAGATCGCCAATGCGGGGCAAACTGTCTTGCTTATGGATTTACCGGGCAAGGATGATGCGTACAGCGTGGTTAATGCAGCCAAGGAACGTTTGTTGAAATCGGATCCGCCTGCCTTGGTGAACAAGAAACGGATTGAACTGATTGAGCTGGGTAATATCCGCGACGATTTTGACAAGTTGGCTGAATGCGACTGGATCGTGGAAGCGATTGTTGAACGTTTGGACATTAAGAAAGACCTATATACTCGCTTAAACAATACGATTTCTGTCGATTGCATTGTAACCTCGAACACATCAACTATTCCGATTTCACTGCTGGTGGAAGGCATGCCGATAGCGTTTCGCAAACGATTTGCCATCACGCATTACTTTAACCCTGTGCGCTACATGCGGCTGTTGGAATTGGTGCGCGGTGCGGACACGGATGATACAGTTATGGATCGGTTGGCCGTTTATAATGATACGGTCATGGGCAAGGGTGTGGTGCGATGTAATGATACGCCCGGATTTTTGGGCAATCGCGTAGGTGTGTTTGCATTGCAGGTCGGTATGGCTGAAGCTTCCAAACTGGGTTTAAGCGTGGAGCAGGCGGATGCGCTAATGGGGCGTCCGATGGGAATTCCGAAGACAGGCGTGTTCGGGCTATATGATTTGATCGGTGTCGATCTGATGTCGGATGTCGTGGATACGCTTGGCAATATTCTGCCAGAAGGCGATGTGTTTCACGATGTTGGTACCAAGGGCAACCCGGTGATGCCGCTGATCCGTGAGATGGTGGCCGCAGGCTATACGGGAGATAAGGGCAAGGGCGGGTTTTACCGAACTGTTGACGGGCAGGAAGTGGCCATAGATCTGGTAACGGGCAAAACGCGACCACGGGTTTCTGCTTTGCCTAAAAAGGCAATAATTGCTGCAGAAAACCAAGCAGCGGGGCGAGAGGTATTGACGGAATTGATTGCAGGTTCAGGGCCTGAAACCACGTTTTGCCGCCATATGCTGGGCCGCGTTTTTGCTTATGCCGCTGATCTTATTCCTGCTGTGACCCGCAGCCCGCAAGATATTGATGACGCGATGAAGCTGGGGTTTAACTGGGTGCGCGGGCCGTTCGAGATGATGGATGCTTTGGGCGCGGAAACAGTCAAGGTTTTGGTTGAAGAGCTTGGTTTGTCTGTCCCGATGGCATTGGAAGCCTCGGTTCAAAATGGGCCGTTTTATGCGGTAGAGGGTGATGTATTAACCGTTCGGGGTTTTAGTCATGTGGATCAAAACGGCGTTGCGGCACCTGTTGTATTGCCTGAAGGCACTGTACGGTTTCACATGCTTAAACGCACGCTGGTACCGATTGCCAATAATGAGGCGGCAAGCCTGTATGCCTTGAAGGGCGACTTGCGTCTGATTGAATTTCACTCAAAAGCCAACGCGCTGACGGGGGCATCGATGGAGATCGTAGCGGCAGCGGGAAAAGATCACGGTAAAGGTATTCTGGTACATAATGATGCGCAGCATTTTTCGGCAGGTGTTGATCTGAACCGTTTTCGTGCATTCATTGAAAGTGCTGACTGGAGTGGGATGGATGGATTTCTGAATGATTTCCAACAAGCGGTTAAAGCTTTGAAATATGCGCCTGTTCCTGTTGTTGGCGCACCTTCCGGCCTAAGTCTGGGCGGGGGTTTTGAGGTCTTGTTACATTGTGACAAGGTTGTGGCGCACACTAATACGGTGTTCGGGCTGGTTGAAACCAGTGTCGGCGTGGTGCCGAGTGGTGGCGGTGTCAAGGAAGCGCTTTGGCGCTGGTATCAGGCTACGAATGACTGGGAAAAGGCGGCCTGGAACACATGGATGCAAATCGGTTACGGGCAGATTGGCAATAGTCCCGACGTGTCTGCACGGTATCAGTATTTCTTGCCCGACCGTGATATTGAGGTGATTAATCGCGACAAGCTGGTTGTTGCGGCGACACATGCACTGAATGATATGCAAGCGAATTATACACCACCTTCGGTGCCTGTGTTTGAATTACCAGGTTGTGCGTTGTTGACGCGAATGTCGGCATTCATGCAAAAAGGAGTGGATGACGGGTTGTTCTTTCCACATGATAAAACCGTGGCGATGCAAGTGGCAACGATTGTGGTGAATACGGATAGCGATGACAGCTTGCAACAAAGCGAACAGGATTTGTATGATCGTGAACGTGCGGCGTTTTTAGTTTTGGCAAAAACCAAGGAAAGCCATGCACGGATTGCCAGCCTGTTGGATAAGGGCCAAGCTGTTAGAAATTAGGGAGACTTAGGGTGGACGCAAATAAATATGAGTGCTTTGACCGGAATGCGGCGAACTTTGTACCGCTAACGCCTTTATCTTTTTTGAAACGTACAGCTTTGATGTTTCCGGATCATCCCGCTACGGTTTACGGGTCACGACAGTATAGCTGGGGGCAGGTTTATGCGCGATGCTGCCAATTGGCCTCGGCTTTGAATGCGCGCGGCATAGGTAAGGGGGATACGGTTTCGATTATTTCTGCCAACCTGCCCGAAATGGTGGAAGCGCATTTTGGTATTCCGATGTCGGGGGCTGTGTTGAACACGATCAACACGCGGTTGGAAGCGGATACCATTGCATATATTCTGGGGCATGGTGAGGCGCGCGTGGTCATTATCGACGCTGAATTGTCACCCGAAGGGGCAAAGGCGATTGCGCAGCTGAATAATCCCGATCTATTGGTGATTGATTTGCTGGATACGCAAGCCTGCGATAATCCAAAAGCTATTGGCGAAATGAATTATGAGGCGTTTTTGGCGACGGGAGATCCGAATGCCAACTGGGAAATGCCGAGGGATGAGTGGGATGCCATTGCCCTAAATTACACGTCGGGGACAAGCGGGCGACCGAAGGGAGTGGTGTATCATCATCGCGGTGCGTATCTGATGGCAATTGGAACCATTTCCGACTGGTCCTTGCCGCGCCACCCCAAGTATCTAGCGATTGTACCGATGTTTCATTGCAATGGCTGGTGTCATTCCTGGTCAATGGCTGCGATTGCAGGTACGATTATTTGCACGCGGATAGTGACGGCAAAAGTGATTTATGATGCGATTGATACGTATAAAGTCAGTCATTTCGGTGGTGCGCCGATTGTGCTTGGGATGATCGTGAATGCAGATGATGCGGATCGCAAAGCGTTTGACCATGCGATTGAGGTTTTTACTGCAGGTGCCCCGCCGCCCGCTGCTATTCTGGAAGGGATTGAACGTCTGGGCTTTAATGTAACCCAAGTTTACGGGCTGACCGAAACTTATGGACATACATTGATGTGTGCGTGGAATTCGGACTGGGACGGGCTTGATACCTCTGCGCGATCCGAGATTAAGGCACGAACCGGTTCGATCATGGTGATGATGGAAGATATGCGTGTGGTGGATACGGACACGATGATGGATGTGCCTGCCGATGGGGAAACGATTGGTGAGATACTGATGCGCGGGAATGCGACGATGAAAGGTTATCTGAAAAACCCTGAAGCGAGTGCAGAAGCGTTTGAAGGTGGTTGGTTTCACACAGGTGATTTGGCCGTGATGCACCCCAATGGCTATGCGCAAGTCAAAGATCGTTTGAAGGATATTATTATTTCAGGGGGTGAAAATATCTCATCGGTGGAAATAGAAGGAGCGTTGCATCGTCATCCTGCGGTTTCATTGGCAGCTGTAGTTGCCAAGGCGGATGAAAAATGGGGCGAGGTACCTTGTGCATTTGTGGAATTGAAAGAGGACGCAAATGCGACTGAGCAGGAAATCATTGATTTTTGTCGCGCAAATCTTGCGGGGTTCAAGCGGCCAAAGCAGGTGATTTTTTGTGAATTACCCAAAACGGCAACAGGAAAAATCCAGAAATTTGAATTGCGAAAATTACTGTAAAAATAATTTTGTTTGGGGGTATTATCCCCCTTGAAGTTTGATCAAATTCCCCCCAACGTGGCGAAAAATGGAGGTTCCTTATGACTGTTCGCCAAAACTCACCCGAAGCGCGTGATATTGCGTATCATTTTCACAGCTATACCAATATGGCTGTGCACCCTGATGTAGGTCCGAAGATCATTGAAAGCGGTGACGGTATTTATGTGCGCGACAGTGAGGGCAATAAATATATAGAGGCAATGGCGGGGCTTTGGTCAACGGCCTTGGGGTTTTCTGAACAGCGCCTGATCGATGCAGCCACTAAGCAAATGAAAGCATTACCGTACTATCACAATTTTGCCCATCGCAGCCATGGGCCGGTGATTGATCTGGCGGAAAAACTGATAGGTATTGCACCTGTGCCAATGTCGAAAGTATTTTTCACTAATTCCGGGTCAGAGGCGAATGATACGGTGATGAAAATGCTTTGGTACCGCTCCAATTCTTTGGGAGAGCCAACACGCAAGAAATTCATCAGCCGTATGCGCGGTTACCACGGGGTGACAATTGCGTCGGCCAGTTTAACGGGCCTACCCAACAATCACCGTAGTTTCGATTTGCCGATTGAAGGCGTGTTGCACACAACCTGTCCGCATTACTGGCGTGAAGGGCAAGAGGGCGAAACAGAAGAAGAGTTTGCCAGCCGTTGTGCGACTGATCTGGAAGAGATGATCGTTAAAGAAGGACCGGAAACGATTTGCGCTATGTTTGCCGAACCCTTGATGGGGGCGGGCGGTGTTATTGTCCCGCCGAAAACCTATTGGGAAAAAATCCAATCGGTTTTACAAAAATACGGGGTTCTTCTGGTCGCGGATGAGGTAATCAACGGGTTTGGCCGGACAGGTAAAATGTTTGGCTCTGAAACATTCGGATTGAAGCCCGATGTGATTGTGATGTCAAAACAGATCACATCAACCTATTTTCCGTTTTCTGCGATCATGATCAATGAACGAGTTTATGAACCAATTGCCGAAGAAACTGGGCGTATTGGTATTTTAGGTCATGGATTTACGGGTGGTGCGCATCCTGTTGGTGCGGCTGTTGCATTGGAAAATCTGAATATCATCGAAGAGCGTGATTTGGTTGGGCATGCCGCTGAATTGGGTGTTATGTTCCAAAAGGGGTTACGTGATTTTGAAAGCCATCCTTTGGTGGGCGAAGCACGCGGTGCAGGCCTGATTGGTGCGCTTGAACTGGTGACAGACAAGGCGGCTAAAAAGGGGTTGGATACACCTGGGCAATTGGGTGCATTGGGCAATGCTGCGTTTTTGGATAATGGCGTGATTTCGCGTAACATGTATGACGCTTTGGCATTTTGCCCGCCGTTGATTATCACGGAAGATCAGGTTAAAGATATGTTCCAACGTGTTGAAATTGCGTTGGATAAAGTGGCTAAAGACGTTCTATAGGTGCCCCGTTTCAAACAGGTAGTCAGCAATGGCAAATGCGGACGTGGCGGCAGGTGATGGCGCGTTGCAGATGTGAACGGATCGTGGAGTTTTCTTGATTAGAAAATCGTCGATCATGTTGCCGTTGCGGTCAACAGCCTGTGCGCGGATACCTGTACGATAGGGTTGTAAGTCTTCAATCGAGATTGAGGTACAATAGCGATGTACCTCTTTCATATAGGCGGATTTTGATAGGCTGCGTTTCAGTTCCGATAGGCCTGCAGCCTTGAACCTGTTGATCAGTTTCCAAAACCCCGGATAGGACATTGTGCGCCATGTATCGGCAGGTTCAAAGAACGAGCGTTGGTAATCTTCACGTCCCAGTGACAGCACGGCGTTCGGGCCAACGGTGGTATAGCCGCCGACCATTTTGGTCAGGTGCACACCCAGAAACGGCAGACCCGGTTTGGGTACGGGATAGATCAGGTGATTGACGATTGCATTGTGTTTTTCGGCAAGCCGAAAATATTCGCCGCGAAAGGGCAGGATGCGAAAATCATCGGCAAGGCCCATCATGTCGGCCAGACGATCTGCTTGCAGGCCCCCGCAAACGATCAGCTGGACAGTTTTCAGGGCACCTTGAGTGGTTTCAATTATCGCCTCGTCGCTGGTTTCGCGCAAGTCGGTTACAGCAGTGTCAAATTGAAAGGTTACACCCTGTGCGGTCAGAAGCTCCACCAGTTTGTGGCAGATGCCCGCATAATCAACGATACCTGTCGTGGGTGAAAGGATAGCCGAAACGCCTGTTATACTAGGCTCTATTTCAGCCATTTCAGCTTTGCCGATGCGTTTGACCTGAATACAGTTTTCCTGACCGCGTTCGAAAAGCCCGTCCAGACGGCTGGCTTCATCATTATCAACAGCGACAATCAGCTTGCCGCATTGTTCAAACGCAACCTGATGCTGTGCACAAAAATCAGTGATCGTCGGTACACCTTTACGGCAAAGCGTGGCTTTCAGACTGCCCGGAGTGTAGTAAACGCCTGCGTGGATAACACCCGAGTTACGCCCTGTTTGGTGTTGGGCGGGGCCGGCTTCTTTGTCGATGACAATCAATCGTGCGGATGGATGTCTTTTGGTCAATTCATACGCAATTGTCAGGCCGATAATGCCTGCACCAATGATGCAAAAATCATAAGGGTTTGAAGTCATGACACATCTCCAAAGCTGATACAATATCCAGCACTTTATAGGCGAACGTAAGTTCCAAACAAGCCGTTCTGTTCGGATAATCGGAAAGTAGAAAGAATATGTTCATTTTGTTACAAAATGGGTTTACTGGCTGTGAAAGCACGGTTTCTTATTTATCTTCCCGGATAAAGAAAATAGAGGGGCCGGAACTGTCTAATATATTTTGAAAGCTGCATCCCAAATGCACATATCATCGTTTATCCCTGATTACTCCTGGGTTTCCACTATGAATGGAAGACGCGTTTCGGCGGATGCCTATGCGGGCTTTATCAATGCTGCAATCGTTTTGCCGCAAGGAGTTGCATTTGCAACGATTGCGGGTCTGCCACCGGAATACGGATTATATACGGCGATGATCACAGCTTTGATTGCGGCTGTGTTCGGGTCGTCTATGGTGATGATTTCAGGGCCGACTACGGCAATATCGGCGGTCTTGTTTGCAACGCTGAACAATATGGCTGTGCCTGAAACCGCACGTTATATTGAGCTGGCTTTGATGATGACAATTCTTGTGGGGCTATTTCAGATTGCAGCGGGTTTGGGCCGCTTGGGTGGATTGGTTTCTTTTGTATCGCATTCGGTGATGACGGCATTCACGGCGGCGGCTGCCCTGCTGATTGCGGTTAGCCAGCTTGCAGGTGCTTTTGGGGTTCATGTAGAGCGTGGCGGCAATGTTGTAGAACGCCTGATGCAACTAGGTGAACATGCGGTTGAAATTAATAATATGGCCCTGTTGATCGCGGCGTTTACTTTGGTGATGGCTGTTTTATCGCAAAAACTGTTCCCCAAGCTGCCAGGATTCCTGCTTGCCCTTGTTGGCGGCTCTGTGTTGGCATGGGTCATTGATGCAGGCAATAAAGGTGTAACGATGGTTGGGGCTTTGCCGCCGTTGGCATTGCAGCTTACCCCGCCGAAGGGTGTTTTGTCTGACATCGGCACCTTGGCACCGGGGGCGGCCGCGATTGCGTTGGTGGGATTGTTGGAAGCAATATCTATCGGGCGGGCTTTTGCAGTGCGCCGCAAAGAGCAATTTGATGCCAATCAGGAAATGATAGGGCAGGGGATATCGAATGCCGTGGGTGGGTTTTTTCAATGCTATGCAGGATCGGGGTCTTTTACCCGTAGCGGGTTGAATGCCACCGTAGGGGCGACATCCCCATTGTCCGGAATTTTTGCCAGCTTGTTTTTGGCATTGATCTTGTTTTTTATAGCCCCGCTTGTGGCCTATATTCCGACGCCGGCAATGGCCGGTCTAATCCTGTTTGTTGCGTGGAAGCTGATAGATATCAAAGAGATCAGCCATATTGTTACCTCAAAAAGTGCTGAAACCGTAATCTTGTTGTTAACGCTATCAGCCGGGTTGTTTGTGGAATTGGACTTTGCGATTTATGTGGGTGTGATCGCGTCTTTGTGCGTCTTTATCTATGATAGCGCACACCCAGTGTTGCCAATCACTGTGCCAGTTGTGTCGGCATCGGGGGCGCGTAAATTCCGTGATGCGGATGTGCACAATTTGGATCAATGCCCGCAATTGGTAACGTTTCGATTGGATGGGCCACTTTACTTTGGTTCAGTGGAGCATGTTGAGCGCAAGATCAAAGAGATGCGCCAAAAGCGCCCGAAACAAATCCATATGATTTTTTACCTTAAAGGGGTGGGTAAAATTGATTTGGCAGGGGCTGATTTACTGATTGAAACAATTCGCGAAGTGAAAGCCAAGGGCGGATCGTTTCGGATCGTGGCATTGTTCCCGCCGTTGATAAGCAGTCTGCGGAAATTTCATGTCATAGAAGAATTAGGCGAGGATCATCTGTTCAGTTCCAAAGGCGAAGCCGTATCAGATGCAACGAAATATCTGAACCGGAAAATCTGTAAGGTTTGCCTGAAGGATGTATTTCAGGAATGTGACAGTATTCGGGATGAGATTACAGATTAATCTACGCCCGTAACTGCGTTTGATAATTGAATTAAAGCGGTGTATAACCGTGCCTTTGGGCAGGCAATATTCAGTCGGGCGAAACCATTGCCTTCTACCCCGAAAGCTTGGCCGCGTGTTGTGGCCCAACCCGCTTTGGTGCGCAGAAATGCTGTCAGATCGTCTGGGGTAAGACCGAGTCCCCTGAAATCAATCCAAAGTAAAAACGTTCCCTCCGGCTCGATCAGTTTTATGTTGGGCGTATGCTTCAGATGTTCGCGCACTAAAGACACGTTCTCTTCCAAGTAATACAGAACATCCTTTAACCATGGCTCTCCAGCTGTATAGGCTGCCTGCATTGCGACACTGGCAAAAGCGTTATTTTTATTCACGGTCAATCGGCTGTTTTCAATCTGAAAGGCTTTGCGCCTTGTGTTGTTCGATATGATGGTAAAGGCGGAACAGCACGATGCAATGTTGAAGCTTTTGGCGGGCGATATGAGGGTGATCGCATTGTCTGCGTAACTTGGCCCGAGGGATGCAAAGGGTGTGTACTTATAATCTTTGAATGTTATGTCTGCGTGAATTTCATCCGCGACGACCAGCACGTTATGACGTTTGCATATATCACCTAGTTTTTGCAACTCGGGCTTTGTCCAAACCCGCCCGACAGGGTTATGGGGGTTGCACAAGTAAATCATTTTGTTGCGTGGTTCAGCAGCGTGTCGTTCCAATTCATCGAAGTTCATTGTGTATCGCCCGTTTTTTAATATCAACGGGTTTGAAATTATACGGCGATTGTTTTCGCGCAGGATGTCGAAAAAATCAAAAAAAACAGGCGGTTGAACGATGACGCCGTCGTTTTCGTCTGTAAACAGGGAAGCCGCAATTGCTAGGCTGTTCAAAATGTTGGGTGCGCGTAGAATGTGTGCTGGTTCCAGATGCCATTCGTGTTGTGTTTCTTGCCAGTTTATAAGCGCCGGCATCAGCCCATCAGGAATGGTTTCATAACCGAATACTCCGTGTTCCAGCCTGTCTTGCATGGCTTTCAGTACAGCGGGCGGAGCCTTGAAGTCCATATCGGCAACCCCGGCGGCAAATAGGTTTTCGCCACCTTCACCCAACACCATTTTATGCGTTTTCAACGCAGGGACAGCCCGCCGATCAATCTCTTCGTTCAGGAATGCATTGTGCTTTGTTTCCGCTACCATATGAAGTTCCTTGTTACCTGTTTGCCATGCGTGCTTTAGGTCGCCAGAGAAATTGTGAATGGGTCTAAAACCTTTGTGTATTCTTTATCTAAAAGTCTGTCACAAACCAAATGCAAATGACCGCACAGCCCTGTAATTTGCACCATATTTTGTGCTGGGCTTGTGATGAATTTTGAATGATCAACGGCAAATATGGATTTCTGGGCAATGGATGACATGGCCTTTGCTATATCTGCCTCGCATTGTTCATGAACTAAAAACCCGCGTTCCGGATGGACTTGCGCTGCCGTTAAAATGCTGGTGTGAACTTCCATGCGCTCGATGGTCTTAAAAGCGGTTCGGTCAAATGCGGCCCCGTCATGATCGCGTAATTGAGTGCCTGCCATAAACACGCGATTGCCCGGCATCATGGCCAGCGTGCTGGCGACATAGGCAGAATTGGTAACGACTGTCAGATTGCGTTTCACGCGTAAAGCTTGCGCTACAAAGCCGGCGGTTGAACCTGTGTCTATTGCAAGGCTATGCCCGTCGTTGACCATATCCGCCAGCTTGGCGGCCAGTGCGGCTTTGGCGGCGCGGTTGTGCTGCATACGGATTTGAAATGGGGCTGTCATCGGGTTTTCAACGCTTTTTATTGCGCCATGGATTTTCTGTACTTTGCCGCTATAAACCAGCGGTTTGATGATACGACGTACAGTTTGATCGGACACACCCAACAGGTTGGACATCTCTGCCACGGTCATAGTGCCGCGCAGGGCAATCGCACTTTCGACTTGTTGAGTATATTTGGACATCTTTGGTATGCTTTGCGTTGGTTAGGGGCATAATGCCTGTAGGCTTGAAGAATAACAACAAAAAACAACAAAATATGTTGTATTATGATGATAACTATTGTTATTTGACTGAAATACAAGAACAGGATCCTGTGAAATGATATCTCATTCGGTAAAACATCTGATCATTGGTGGCGGTATTATCGGTTGCTCGGTCGCCTATCATTTGGCGAAGAACGGCGAAAAGGATGTTGTTTTGCTGGAAAAGGCGTCTTTGACTGAAGGGGCTACATGGCATGCGGCGGGGTTGGTCGGGCAGCTCAGATCATCGCGTAATACCACGCGAATGCTGAAACGGTCCGTTGCGATGTATGATCAGTTAGAAGCTGAAACCGGAATGGCGTTTGACTGGAAAAAGGTGGGTAGTCTGCGATTGGCAGCAACTAAAGAACGTTTGTTGGAAGCCAAACGCCTGACTACAATGGCGCGTAGTTTTGATTTGGAAATGGAGATGATCACGGCCAGCGAGGCGAAGGAATTGTTTCCCTATATTGATGCGACAGGGCTGGAAGGGGCTGCGTTTATCCCGTCGGATGGCCATGTTGACCCTGCAAGCCTGTGTCAGGCGGTGGCGGCTGGCGCGCGTAAATATGGCGCGCAGATCAAACAGGGTGTGACTGTTCTGGATTTTGAAATCACCGACGGTCGAATTACCAAAGTGATGACAACGGATGGTGATTATGAAGCGGAAACCGTGGTAATGGCCGCAGGCATGTGGAGCCGTGAGCTGGGGGTAAAGCTGGGTATTCATGTGCCGGCCTGTGCTGTGGAGCACCAATATATTGTGACCGAACCTTTGCCCGATGTTGAGCTGGTTAAGGGATTGCCAAGCCTACGCGACCCGGAACGATTGGTTTATTACAAACCCGATGCGGGTGGGAGACTGGTGATCGGCGGCTATGAGGATGATACGTTACCGTTTGGTGACAAAGGTATTCCCGGTGATTTTGTGCGTCAGTTGTTACCTGACAATCTGGATCGTTTCGGGCCATTGGCTGAACTGGCGGCCCAAGTGACACCCGTGCTGAACGAAGTCGGCATTCGCACAGTGATCAACGGCCCAATACCCTATTCGGCTGATGGTGATTTTGTGATGGGCTGGGCCCCTGACTTTGACAATCTGATGATGGCGACAGGTTTTCTTTACGGTATTGCCGCAGGTGGCGGGGCAGGCGAAATGATCGCGGAATGGATTGTGGATGGGCGCCCAAGCCTGGATTTGTGGCCCTTGGATTGTCGCCGTTTCGGCCCGCATCACGGGACACGTGCATTTATGTATCCCCGTGCGGTCGAGCATTATGCGCACCATTATAAAATGCGCTATCCGGGGCAGGAACATGAAACCGTGCGCCAGCTTCGCTTGTCACCCCTGTATCAACATTTGAAAGATCGTGGTGCGGTTTATGGATCAAAGAATGGCTGGGAGCGGCCTTTATGGTTTGCGCCTGACGGGGTGGAACCTGTGGATCAACTGGATTTCTTGAACCCCGGGTGGCATGCCTTTGCTGCAGATGAACATAAAGCGGTGCGGACAGGCGTTGCCCTTATTGACCAGTCGAGTTTTGCCAAATTTGAAATGGTTGGCGCCGGTTCATTGGAACTGCTGCAACGCTTGGGGGCATGCAATATGGACAAGCCTGATGGTACGGTAATTTATGCACAATTGTGTAATGAAACGGGTGGGATCGAAGCGGATTTGACCATCACGCGTCTGGGACGCGATCATTTTTATATCGTCACGGGATCGGGCTTTGGCAGCCATGATGCGGGCTGGATCAGACGGCATATGCCCAAGGATGGTTCAGTGCACTTGATCGAGGTTACATCGGCGCGTGCGGTAATCAACATTTGTGGGCCAAAGGCGCGCGATGTATTGCAAGCGGTCTGTGAGAACGATATCTCGAATGTGGCATTTCCGTTCGGTACGGCACAAGATGTGATCATCGGAGCCGCACCTGTGCGGGCCGTACGCATCGGGTTTGTTGGGGAATTGGGTTGGGAATTGCATATCCCGACCGAGTTTGCAGCGCATGTTTATGATATGCTTAAGGACGCGGGGCAGGCTGCAGGTATACGTGATGTGGGTTACCGCGCCATTGACAGCTTGCGGATGGAAAAGGGCTATTTGTATTGGTCGGGGGATATTTCCCCCGATTATTCACCGATCGAAGCAGGCTTGGGGTTTCGTGTGCATTTGAAATCGGGGGGTGATTTTATCGGGCGTGATGTATTGATGCGGCAAAAATCTACTGGCCCTGACAAAAAACTATGTACATTTGTTTGTGACAAGAAACTGCCGCTTTATGGCGGTGAAACTATATTGCAGAACGGCAAAACCGTGTCTTTGGTGACAAGTGCCGGGTTTGGATGTACGGTTAAGCAAATGATCATGTTCGCATATTTGCCAAAAGATCTGTGCGATCAAACCGTGTTTGAGGTTGAGGTGTTTGGCGCGCGTACTGCAATTAAACGGGTTGATGGATCGCTTTATGACCCGCAAAATGAAAAGCTGAAAGCTTAAGGGGGGGCATATGTCTGAACATGATGAGATTGTTATTCGTGCATTAAATAACGCATCCGGTTTTGAAACTGTAGGGGTCAGTGATTGCAAGATTACCCGGTTAGGCGGGTTGACTAATCTGGTTCATTTGGTGGAAACGATCGATCGGAAGGTTATTGTGCGCATTCCGGGTGAAGGCACCGAAGATTATATTGACCGTGCGATTGAGATCAACAATGCGATTGCAGCGCATCGTGCCGATGTTTCAGCAGAAGTTCTTTGGGCGGATGCAGGCAGTGGTGTGATGATCTCGGAGGCGATTCAAGACATTGAAACCATGACGCCTGATTTATTTAAGTCCCGTATAGGTTCGCCTGCGCGGGCGGGGGCGGCGTTGGCGAAGCTACATGGCTCAGGTGAGGTTTTTAAGTTTCGTTTTGAATTGTTTTCAATGATTGACGACTATCTAAAGATATTGTCAACGAAAGATGTGGATTTGCCCGAAGGTTACCACGCGATCGTGAAAGCCGCCGAACCAGTGCAAGCGGCCTTGGCTGCCAATCCCACACCGCTTGCACCTTGCCATTGTGATCCTTTGTGTGAAAATTTTCTGGATGACGGAGATAAGATGTGGATCGTTGATTGGGAGTATTCCGGTATGAACGATCCTTTGTGGGATGTGGGGGATCTGTCGGTAGAGGCGAGTATGGATACGCTTCAGGAAATGGATTTGATGCGCGCCTATTTCGGTGGGGATCCTACGCCCGCACAACACGGGCGTGTAGTGATTTACAAAGCGATGTGTGATTTACTATGGACGCTTTGGGGTCTGATACAACATGCCGATGACAATCCTGCCGAAGATTTCTGGGCATATGCAACGGGTCGGTTCGAGCGGTGCAAGGCTTTGATGAATGACCATAGTTTTGAAGTTCATGTAGCCGCAGTGGCTGCGGGCTAAGCTTCCAGTAGGGTCAGGATTTGTGCGTGCAACGCGGGTGTTGCGGCGGTTACAACGCGGCCATCTGACTGCAGGGTCAGGGGTTGCCCATGCCAATCGGTGATAATCCCTCCTGCGGCTTGGATTAAACCGACAAGCGGCAGATAATCGTAGGGTTCCAAATTGCAATCCACTACCGCATCAATGCTTCCTGCGGCACACATTGCATGCGGATAACAATCGTAGGCCATGCGCCGTGTGTGGCCAGCCTTGCAGAGGCGCTGAAATCGTGAGGGATCAGCGGCATTTATGTTTTCGGCTTCATTAATGTAGAGTATGGCCTTGGCCAGTTCTGTAGTTTTGCGACAGGAAATGGGAACACCGTTCTTTGTGGCCCCAAGACCTGCGACGCCGACGAATGTTTCATCCAGTGCGGGCATGCGGACAAGTCCGATTTGTGGAACGCCTGCATCGAGAAATCCCATCAACATACCGAATAATGGGCTGCCAGAAATGAAAGAGCGGGTACCGTCAATAGGGTCTATGATCCATGATGCTCCGCTTAAATCACCGCTGATGCCGAACTCTTCGCCAAAAATACTGTGATCCGGGAAATGTTCCATTAAAGCGTCGCGGATATAGCGTTCTGTATTTTGATCGGCGATGGTTACGGGGCTGTCGTCGGCCTTATCGGTAATGTCCAAAGCCGTGCGGAAATATTGCATCGGTATAGTGCTTGCATTTTGCGCAATGGTGCTGGCCGTATTGGCCAGTTTAGGTAAGTCGTAAGTCATGGGGGTTAGGCCTTTATCAATCTGCCAAGGTTATTTCGGTTGTCCAGTTTTCGCAAGCATTTACGATATCATCGGGGGGCAGGGCTTCGCAGACCAGATAATCGACCAAAGCGGGTTTGCCGATGGTTACGGGGGCTTGACGGTTGAACTTGCTGGCGTCGGCGGCAATGATGCGTGTGGCACTTTTTGCCATGATCAAGCGGGAAAATTTAGCCTCTTCAAGATCGAACAGCATAAAGCCGTTTGTGGCATTTATGCCTGCTGCGGAAAGAACGGCAAAATCTGTGTGAAAATTATCGGCAAAGTTCATTGCATCTATGCCAAAAGCCCCGCCATCATGGCTGCGTAATTCGCCGCCCGCCATGAACACACGGTTATTATTGCGGGTGGCTAATTTGTAGGCCACAGCAATAGAGTTGGTTACAACCAGAAGTTTTTGGTGGTCGCGCAACGCATCGGCAATGAATGCGGTGGTGCTGCCTATGTCCAAGAATAATGAGCTGCCGTTGGGGATCATTTGCGCCACTTTGTTGGCAATACGTTGCTTGGGTTCAGGGTTTTCCTGTAAGCGCTGCTGAAAGGTGGTTTCTTCTGCACTGCCTGTAATGCGTACGCCGCCGTGCAGTTTTTCCACAGTGCCGGCTGTTGCCAACAGCTTGATGTTACGGCGCACAGTTTCTTCGCTGACGTCCAGAGTTTGGGCAATCGAATGAATGCGCGCTGATCCACCTGCTTTTTGCAAGACATTTAGAATCTCTTGTTGCCGATGGTTTGGTTGGGGTTTCATAAGGGTATTTTATATCCAATTGTGATGGGCTTTAAGGGCTTATTTCCCCAATATCACACTATTTACCTCAATTAGCCACATAAATTTGAATATATGTGGCAAAATACAATAATAAATGTTGCTTTATGTTGGATTATAGCAAATTCTATCCCTACAGCACGTTTTTGCTTTGCTAGACGCCAAGCTTCTATGCGTGCCATGCAACTTGACGTAGGGAGACTGATATGAAGATGAAATATATGCTAACGGCTGCGATGCTGACTGCGACCGGTGCCAGTGCAGGGGTGGAATCACTGGATCCGATTAAACTGACAACACATGACTGGACGGGTCAGATCATCACCACGACTATTATGGGTGAAGTGCTGAAAGCCGCAGGTTATAATATTGAATATGTCCAAGCAGATTATATTGCCCAGTTTGCTGGATTGAAAACCGGTGATTTGGATGTTGCAATGGAAATCTGGGAAACCACCGGTCGTGAAGCCATGGATGAAGCATTTGCCACTGGCAATGTTGTGAATATGGGTGAAACCGGCATGGATGCAATCGAGGAATGGTGGTATCCGGCCTATATGGAAGAGGTTTGCCCCGGTCTGCCTGACTGGAAAGCAATGAATGCTTGTGCCGAAGCATTTTCAACGCCTGAAACAGCTCCATTAGGCCGCTATCTGGGTGGCCCCGTAACTTGGGGCGGATTTGATGATGAACGGGTAGAAGCCTTGGGCATGGATTTCGAAGTTGTTCATGCGGGTACCGATGCGGCACTTTTTGCTGAATTGGAGTCTGCCTACCAACGTAAAGCCCCAATTGTTTTATGGCTGTATTCACCGCATTGGGCACCTGCCAAATATGAAGGGAAATTTGTCAAGTTTCCTGACTATTCAACGGAATGTTATAATGACCCATCTGTGGGCATGAATCCTGATGCGGCATATGATTGCGGCAAACCAACGGGGCCGATCTGGAAAGTTGGCTGGAAGGGTGTTGCAGAGAAATGGCCTGGTGCGGCATCTGCAATCGGCAAGTTTAACATTTCAAACGATGAAATGGGTGCATTGGTGTCTAAAGTCGATTTAGATGGTGTTTCCGTTGATGATGCGGTTGCAGGTTGGTTGGACGCCAACAAAGCAACATGGTCTGGCTGGATCAAATAAACGAAGGGAAACGGGGTTGGAAGCAGCCCCGTTTTCATACTTTTCTATAAAGACGATTAATCTACGAGGTAACTATGCAACGTCCTGTCAAGTTGGATTGCCGTGGTGTGTGGAAGGTTTATGGCCCGAACCCTGCTGAGTTTATGCAAGCCTATGATGGTGCGCCAAGTGATAGTGATCTGACGCATGCGGGTATGATAGGGGCGGTGCGGGATGCCAATGTGCAAATTCGTGATGGCGAGATTTTCGTGATCATGGGTCTGTCGGGCTCCGGTAAATCAACGCTTGTGCGGTGTCTTTCGCGCCTGATTGACGCGACTGCAGGACAGATCAATTTCGAAGACAACGACCTATTGGCGATGTCAGAAAAAGAACTAATCGATTTGCGGCGCACCAAAATGGGGATGGTGTTTCAACAGTTTGCGCTACTGCCACATTTGACGGTGCTGCAAAATACGGCCTTTCCATTGGATGTGCAGGGCGTTGATCGCAAAACCCGCGAAGTGCGAGCGCGTGAGATGGTGGAACTTGTGGGCTTGCAAGGACGCGAAGATTATTTTCCACGTCAATTATCGGGTGGCCAACAACAACGCGTGGGTATTGCGCGCTCGTTGGTGACAGAGCCGGATCTATGGTTTCTGGATGAACCTTTTTCTGCCCTTGATCCGCTGATACGGCGTGAAATGCAGGATGAGTTTTTGCGCTTGCAAGCTTTGCTGCACAAAACAATTGTTTTTATCACGCATGATTTTGATGAAGCCATTCGATTGGCTGACCGTATTGCCGTCATGAAAGATGGACGTATCGTGCAAACTGCCACGCCTGAAGAGCTAATCTTGAACCCGGCTGACGAATATGTCGAAGAGTTCACTCGCCATATTCCGCGTGCCAAAGTGATGCGTCTGATCTCGGTAATGACCAAAGGTGTACCGGAAGGAGATTATGCAGGCGATCTGGATGGAGATCTAAGCGTTGAAACCGCCGTTGATCAGATCGAAGCGGCGGATAAACCGTTTCGGGTGCTGGATGAAGCAGGCAAACCGGTTGGGACGATCAACGCGCAAACGGTGATAGACGTGTTGATCGGGCGCAGGCTGACGTGATGCGGGTTGTACGCTATATAACGCAACCGACACGCATGTTCTGGCTTGGTTTGCTTTTGATAACATGGGTTTTATCTTCGTATTCTTTCAGTCTTTATAAAGCGTTGGGTGCGCGTTGGATTATAAAGTTTCCGAAGAAATGGGAAATGCCTTTGGCTGATACGATTTCGGAGGCGATGAAATGGCTGGTAGAAGATGCCAGTTTTGGCCTGTTCACTTTTCGCGAGTTTACGCGTTTTATTTCGTCGATCATTGAATGGCCCTATCAGGTGGTGCGTTCCAGCTTGATCGAAGGGTTTTCAACGGGGCAGGGTCAACAGGCGGTGGAAATTGCCCCGGCCCTTAGTTGGATAGCAATCATCGTGGTCTTGGTTGCGCTGGCGCGATATGCCAAGGATTGGCGGTTGGCGAGCTTGGTAGGGCTATGTTTCTTGTATCTGGCCGTTTTCGGGCAGTGGGAAAGTGCGATGATTACACTGGCGTCTATTCTGATAGCCGTTCCGTTGGGTGTGGCTGGCGGATTAACTTTGGGCATTTTATCGTACAGATCAGCATTGGTTGAACGTCTTTTACGCCCTATTCTAGATCTGATGCAAACCGTCCCCGTTTTTGCCTATCTTGTGCCTATCCTGTTCCTATTCGGTTTTGGTCCAGTGTCCGCATTGGTGGCCACTATGATCTATGCGATGCCACCAATGGTGCGGGTCAGTACGGTTGCGTTGCAAACCGTGCCTGCGGAGGTGATTGAAGCGGGAACAATGGCGGGCTGTACACAGCACCAAATGTTATGGAAAGTTCTGATCCCCACGACAATGCCAACTCTGATGGTTGGGGTTAATCAGGTTATCATGTTGTCGTTGAACATGGTGATTATCGCGTCGATGATCGGGGCGGGGGGCTTGGGTTATGATGTGCTGACGTCTCTGCGTCGTTTGGACATTGGCGGCGGGGTTGAAGCGGGTATGGCGATTGTCGTGATGGCGATTGCACTGGATCGGTTGAGTCAGGCTTTTGCGAAGAAAACGCAGGATGATCTGCCTAAATCGGGTCTGTCATTTGTCCGTCGTCATCCGTGGTTGATGACGGTTGGAATGATTGTTGTCGGGCTTTGGTTAGTGGGGCTGTTGGTCCCGTCTTTGCAAAGCTATCCAGAGGGTGCAACCCTGACTACAAGTACATTTTGGACAGAGACGATGAAATGGATCAATGTCAATTTCTTTGACATATTCGAGGCGATTAAAACCTTCTTTCTTACTTATCTTATGATACCTATAAAACGCTTTTTTGTCGGTATCCCTTGGGTCTGGGGTATCATTGCGATCAGTTTGGCCGCATGGCGTGTGGGTGGTTGGAAGCTGGGGTTGATGGCTGGATTTATGGCCCTTTTTATCGCTTCAAATGGGCTATGGGGTAAGGCCATGATAACGGTTTATCTGTGCGGGGTGTCCGTGTTGATTGCGAGTGTTATTGGTATTCCTCTAGGAGTGTGGGCCGGGCAGAATGAACGGGTCAATACTGTCGTGGGTGCGTTTATTGACACGTTGCAAACCCTGCCAAGTTTTGTCTATCTGATCCCCGTGATCATGCTGTTCCGGGTGGGTGACTTTTCCGCGATGATAGCGGTGGTTTTATATGCGCTGGCTCCTGCGGTGCGTTATGCCGCCCACGGTATCAGGGAAGTACCGTCACAGATGATTGAGGCGGGTAAGGTTTCGGGCTGCACAAGTTGGCAAATGCTATGGCGTATCAAACTGCCGATGGCCACACCTTCACTGCTTTTGGGCCTGAACCAAACCATCATGCTGGCCCTTTCTATGTTGGTGATTACCGCTTTGGTCGGCACCCGTGATTTAGGGCAAGAGGTTTATATAGCACTGACCAAGGCCAACACCGGGCGCGGTGTGATTGCTGGCCTGTCTGTGGCATTTATAGCCATCATTGCAGACCGGATTATTTCGGCAATGGCACAGGCATCGCGTGAAAGATTGGGATTGAAATGACATTGTCTAAATATAAAACGGCAGTAGCCCACGCAATGGGGTTGCCTTGTTGGCAGGCGGCTGAAAGCCCACGCATTTTGGAAGGTGGCATTACCAATGTGAACCTGTTGATTAGCGATCAGGGACAAGATTTTGTGGTGCGCATGGGGGCGGATATTCCAGAGCATGGCATTATGCGATTTAACGAATTGGCGATCAGTCGTGCCGCACATGCTGCGGGTATTTCACCAGCAGTGCATTATGCGGAAGACGGTGTTTTGGTGCTGGAGTTTGTTAAGTCAACTTCGTTGACCGAGGGGGATGTACGCGAGCCTGATATGCTGCTGCAAGTGGTTGAATTGCTGGGGCGGGTTCACCGCGATATAGCCGGTTATGCGCGTGGCCCAATCCTAAGTTTTTGGGTGTTTCATGTACTGCGCGATTATGCGGCAAGGCTAACAGATGATGGCTCACCCTATACCGGAATGTTGCCTGAACTGATGGCGCAGGCGCAAGACATGGAAGCCACTGTCGGCCCTGTTGAGCTTGTACTTTCCCATAACGATATGCTGCCCGCAAATGTTTTGCGCGGCGAGGATCGTTTGTGGCTGATCGACTGGGAATACGGCGGCTTTAACTCACCGCTGTTTGATCTCGGCGGGTTGGCAACAAACTGCGGCCTGGACGAAGCGGCGGAACATACGATGCTAACGGCTTACTATGGTCAGGCACCGGATGCGCAGCTGATAAAACGTTACACGGCAATGAAATGCGCGTCTTTGTTACGCGAAACAATGTGGAGTATGGTCTCAGAAGTCACCTCGAAACTTGACTTTGATTATGCCCAATACACTTCTGAAAACTTGGCCCGTTACAAGCGGGCCTATCAGAATTACCTATCAATAAGAGGCGCGAAATGAGCGATTTTCCCAACACTGCAAAAGCTGTCATTATCGGCGGTGGAATTATCGGCTGTTCAACTGCATACCATCTGTCCAAACTGGGCTGGGATGTTGTGCTTTTGGAACGTAAAAAACTGACATCCGGCACTACATTTCATGCGGCAGGGTTGGTGGGCCAATTGCGAAGTAACGCAAATATTACCCAGCTTTTGGGTTACTCGGTTGATCTTTATAAGTCCCTTGCAGACGAAACTGACCTTGAAACTGGTTGGAAAATGAACGGCGGTTTGCGGTTGGCGTGTAATGAAGAACGCTGGACGGAAGTGAAGCGTCAGGCAACAACGGCGCATAGTTTTGGGCTGGAAATGGAATTGCTGACCCCGAAAGAGGCGCAGGATTTGTGGCCGTTGATGCAAGTCGATGATGTGGTTGGTGCCGCGTTTATGCCAACGGACGGGCAGGCGAACCCTTCTGATATTACACAATCATTGGCCAAGGGTGCCCGTATGGCGGGGGCGCGAATTTTTGAAGACACTAAGGTTTTGTCGGTGGATGTTGAAAAAGGCGTGATCAAGGGTGTCAAAACTGAAAAAGGTTATATTGAGTGCGCCGTTGTCATCGCCTGTTGTGGCCAGTGGACGCGCAATTTTGCCAAAACTGTTGGCGTGAACGTGCCGCTGGTTTCCATGGAACACCAGTATATGGTCACGGAACGGATCGAAGGCGTTCCGGCTAACTTACCAACCCTGCGTGACCCTGATCGTTTGACCTATTATAAGGAAGAGGTTGGCGGGTTGGTGATGGGGGGTTATGAGGCAAATCCGATCGATTGGGCCCGTGGCGGTGTAATCCCGACAGGGTTCCATTATTCGCTTTTGGACAGCAACTTTGATCATTTTGAACAGCTTATGGAGCTATCGCTGGGGCGCGTCCCTGCACTGGAAACAGCAGGGATTAAAGAGCTGGTCAACGGGCCTGAAAGTTTTACGCCTGACGGTAACTTTATTATTGGTGAGGCGCCTGAGTTGAAAAACTTCTTTGTCGGCGCGGGCTTTAACGCCTTTGGTATTGCCGCAGGTGGTGGTGCTGGAATGGCATTGGCGGAATGGGTTGACAAAGGTGAACCGCCGTTTGATCTGTGGCCTGCGGACATCCGCCGCTTTGGCCGCCCGCATTTCGACGATGACTGGATTCGTACCCGCACGATGGAAGCATACGGCAAGCATTACACAATGGCCTGGCCCTCTGAAGAACATGACAGTGGCCGCCCATGCCGTAAATCACCGCTTTATGATACATTGCAAGCAGATGGCGCGGTGTTTGGTGAAAAGCTGGGTTGGGAACGCCCCAACTGGTATGCAGATTTGGATGCGGGTGAAGTACAGCACGACATTTACACCTTTGAACGGCCAAACTGGCATGACGCGGTCGGGCGTGAGCATAAAGCAGCACGAGAAGCCGCTGTGCTGTTTGATCAAACCTCTTTTGCAAAGTTCAGCCTGAAGGGCCCTGATGCGGAAGCCGCTCTTAGCTGGATTGCCGCCAATGATGTGGCCAAGCCTGTAGGGTCACTGGTCTATACGCAAATGCTGAATGATCACGGCGGGATTGAGTGTGATTTGACTGTCGTACGTGTTGCAGAGGACGAATATTATATAGTCACGGGTACAGGTTATGCGACCCATGATTTCAACTGGATTTCGCGTAATATTCCTGAAGGCATGAACGCGCAGCTGTTTGATATCACATCATCCAACGCGGTTCTGTCACTGATGGGGCCAAAGGCGCGCGATATTCTGGCCGCTGTCACACGTGACGATGTCAGCAATGAAGGCTTCCGCTTTGGTACGGCTAAAACCATCGGTATCGCGGGTTGCCCCGTGAATGCAATGCGGGTCACTTATGTGGGCGAACTGGGCTGGGAATTGCATCTGCCTGTTGAATATGCAGCGACAGTTTATACCGCATTGCATGAAGCAGGGGCCGAACATGGGCTGGTCAACGCAGGTTACCGTTCAATAGAAACCCTGCGACTTGAAAAAGGTTACCGCGCTTGGGGGGCTGACATCGGACCGGATCATACACCGGATGAGGCCGGTCTTGGCTGGGCTGTGAAGATGAAGAAAAACATCGACTTCAAGGGTCGTGCAGCAGTTGAAGCGCAACGTGCGAATGGCAAGAAAAAGATGCTGGCAACTTTCGTAGCAGACGGCGATGTGATCTTGTCGGGGCGTGAAACCATCTATCGTAACGGCGAACGTGTGGGCTGGCTAAGCTCTGCGGGTTATGGCTATACCTTGGGTAAATCCATCGGTCTGGGTTATATCCGTGATGATGCAGGTGTGGATGCGGCTTACGTGAAAACGGGTGAATACGAGCTGGATGTGGCAACCGTTCGCGTGTCTTGTACTGTCAGCCTGGCACCGCTTTATGATCCGAAAATGGAGCGTGTGAAAAGTTAGGCATTGGGCCAGTTACGATATCGCACATTGCATCAGTTTTGACGTAGATCAATTACAAGCGTTTCCAAAGGCGTTAGGGATGTTTCTAAATTCGATAAACGGGAAATGTATGATGGTTGTTTTGCAACGACTGGATAAATCAGGATGTGGTTGTGATGCTGATGACATGACACGCGGACTGGTGCCGATAGATAAAGCTTTAGCGATTGGGTTGGATCTGACACAAGCTGTGACAGAAACTGAAACGTTACCCTTGTCGCAGGCTCTTGGCCGTGTGCTGGCAGGCTCGGTTTTGACACAGGCAATGACCCCGCCTTTCGACAATTCCGGTATGGATGGGTATGCGATCAGAGTTGCCGATCTGACGGGTCGGGGACCTTGGGCGTTGCCTGTTGCTGATCGTATAGCGGCAGGTGATGATCGTGCCGTGGTGCTTTCACCCGGAAGTACCATGCGTATTTTCACAGGCGCTCCTTTGCCGGAAGGGGCCGATGCTGTGATCATGCAGGAACGCGTGGCTCTTCATGAAGGGATGATAGAATTTAGTCATTTGCCGAACCGAGGTGAGAATATCCGCAGAGCTGGTGAAGATATGCCCCTCGGTTCCGAGATTCTACAACTTGGCCGTTCGGTTGATGTACGGGCTATAGCAGCGGCGGCCAGTGCAGGGGTGGGGCAGGTCACAGTTTTCCGTAAACTTCGGGTTGCATTATTGATGACGGGGGATGAGGTTGTTCCGGCAGGGCAAACATTATCGCATGGTACAATTTGGGACATTAATACACCTATGATGATTGCAGCCTTAAGTGCTGTCAATGTTGAAATTATTGCGGTTGAACGTGTGCAGGATAGTCTTGAAGCGATGACAAAAGCACTTTGCCAACTTTCGGCGCAGGTCGATATGATCATTACTACGGGCGGTGTTTCAGTTGGGGATGAAGATCATGCACACGGTGCATTGATTAGTGCCGGTGGTAAAATTGCGGTGGCGGGTGTGGCTATCAAACCCGGCAAACCGATTACGATCGGGCAGATAGGTAAAACGATCTATGTTGGTTTGCCCGGGAACCCGATATCAGCTTTTGTAACATGGTCGATATTCGGAGTACCTATTCTGATGAAACTATCTGGTGGTACTAAACGTATAGATTTGCGACGTCATGTGGTTGCATCCAAGACGCTTGCCCATAAAACGGGACGTTGTGAATTCAGGCCCGCTACAATTATAGGCCATCAGGATAATGGTATTGAAGTTGTAGAGACACTTGCGGCGGTGCATTCTGCACGGTTAGGCCCCCTTACAAACGCCGATGGCCTGATCATGATTCCCGGAGATATAGAAGAAATCACAAAAGGCGACTTGCTGGAATTCCTGCCGTTTGGCAAAAGCTGAGTATTCAAGACGAAAGGCAAATCTATGAAAATTGCATATACGATGTCACCTAATCAGGGTGATACGGATCAAATATTGGCGCAGTTGGCTGAAAAGTTGATGACAGGGGGATTGCGTGCCTGTGGCGTTGTGCAAATCAATACAGAGAAAGAAGATTGTCGCCATCTTTGCGATATGGATGTGCAAGTTTTGCCCGATGGCCCAGTTATTCGCATATCACAGTCGTTAGGTCCTGAAGCCAGAGGATGCAGGCTGGATCCTTCGGCACTAGAAGATGCTGTAGCAGAAGTGGCGGCCCGTTTGGGGTACGGTGTAGATGTTTTGATTTTGAATAAATTCGGCAAACACGAAGCTGATGGCCGGGGGTTTCGTGATATTATTGCACAGGCACTGTCACAGGATATTCCAGTTATCACAGGTGTAAACAAACAGAATCTGGAATCGTTTCTGGAGTTCTCAGATGGATTTGCATCACAGGTTCCACCTGATGTTGATGCGTTGTCTGAATGGTTAAATGCCACACTGGAATAGTGATCGGATGTTTAATGATCCGGCTTGTATAATAGCAAATTTTTCAGCGGATAGATATTTACGACTCGGTTAATGGTTTTCGCGGGAATAATGCAATTTTCCGGTAATAGATTTTGTACACATTTCTAAAATAGGACAATACCTACAAACCCGTATTATTGTTTCCACAAGGGAAATAAAGAAGTGAATTATTATAGTATACTTAATGTAACTTAGTGTTTTTCTGTGAAAATTTTTAGAAAATATGACATAGTTAAGGCGAGTTCGTGATGAGAAGTTGCCGTAATGGTGTCAGAAACGTATCGGTTCTGTCGCTGCTATAATCATCGCAGATGATTGGCCTAAAATATGGGTTTGGCCTGTGATTAGTGAGTAAGTAAGGAGTGTTGTTGGTAAATTGGAATTATTGTTGCCGCCCAGGTGTTTCCGTTGAGTGACTAACTTGAATTCACGGGAATACCCAAAATTCAAAATCTACCGGATTTAATGAATGTACACTTGATGATTTCAGGTGACCTGTATGCGTGCGCTTTATTTCTTGTCCAGCAATATTCCATTTTGTGAAAGGAAATGCTGTGGCGATCAATCCGAACCAAGTTTATTTGGAGGGCCATTTAACTGAGTTATTAGAAGCAGGCTACTATGCCCGGTTTTTAAAACGCCTGCTTGATATTGTCATTGTTATAATTATAGCTGTTCCAACCTTTTGTATTCTTTTGGTAATTGCCCCTTTCGTTGCTTTTAGTGGTGTTGGTCCAGTTTTTTATAAACAGCAGCGGATTGGTAAGGATGGCCGCGTATTTTGGATGTGGAAACTGCGTAGTATGGTGCCAGATGCCAAACAAAGATTAGAAGAGTATTTGATGAAGAACCCCGAGGCGCGGGTAGAATGGGATATTACGCAGAAACTTAAATATGATCCCAGAATTACCCGCATAGGGCGTTTTATTCGCAAAACATCCCTTGATGAACTTCCGCAGTTTTGGAATGTCTTTATGGGGGAGATGTCTTTTGTTGGCCCCCGACCGATGATGGTTGAACAACGTGATTTATATCCTGGAACAGAGTATTTTTCGATGCTTCCAGGAATTACAGGATTCTGGCAAATATCAGATCGCAACGAATGTAGTTTTGCGGAACGCGCGCATTTTGACACGCATTATTTTCAAGAAATGTCACTTATGACTGATTTGCGTGTGCTGCTGAAAACTATACGTGTGGTGATAAAGCCTACGGGCTGTTAGTTTTTGTATGCAGAACGCTTATCGGCTATTCCGGCTTTTAACGGTGTATAAGCTTGTTTTTGATTTGTCTTGCCAAATTGATGAGCGGGATATGTTCTTTCCAACCTGTATCATGTATGTCGGTCCTGGATGCACGTTGAACAACCCATTGTGATTTTGTGGCCATGGTTTTGATGTCCGAGTGTTCTTTTCTGAACCAACTATAAGCACCATCAATATGCATAGGTCCGCCAAGTGGATCGCCCATTTTACGGGCCAGCATAGACTCAAGATAGGGAACTATTTCCAAGATCGCCGTTTTTCTAAGAAGCATGGAATGTGTTAATTTAAGTGGTGCAATTGGCAATACAGATGTAAAAAACCCAAAGTCGTCATCCGATTTTTCGTCCGAGCTATACTGGCTTCCAAAATAAAACATATCCCACGGCGTCTTTGTTATCAAAGAGGTGTCGCTTTCTGTAATGTTACAGAAACGGGATGTGAAATCGGCGTCATCTTCAAGGATCAGTATACAATTGTGGCCCTGTATGCGAGCATTCTTTAGTATGTTTAGATGACTTAAAAAACATCCCTTTGTCCCGATATTGGGAAATTCACCTGCAGTGTCAGGGCGTGAAGCGGGGAAAAGTTTGACCTTTGGGTGATTATAATCCAGCCCGATACGGGCAAGTTGCTTTTGCATTTCCGAACGGCGGTCAGTTCTATATTCCAAGTTGATAATGTAGATTGCATCGATAAAGCTTAGAAGTGGGGAATAGGGCACAGTCGGTTACTTTCAATTTGTAGTTTATCTGTCAGGCAAGTTAGCCAATTTCTATTGAAACATAATGTTTAATAGATGTGCTAGTATAGGTATTATGTCAGGTTAAAATATGACATTCTAAAGGCAGGCAAATAAACAGCTAAATTGCGCTTATTATGCCAAAGTATAAATTCAGCAAAAGGTGTTGAAACGATTATGATTACCGAAATGATTGGGGTATGTATCAGTTGTGCTCAGGGTTTCAGTCTTTTTAATTATATGCGTGAGTGGGAGATAGCAAAATAATGCCTAATAGTTTTGCATATTTCATGTTGCTGCTTTGGCCGATTATTATGATTGGACTATTTCGTAAGATGTCGGCAAAGCGTGCGTTTATTTGGTCATTGCTTGGGGCTTATCTATTTCTTCCACCACCACCGACAGCGTTTGATTTTCCTTTGTTGCCTCCATTTAATAAAACATCCATTCCCAGTCTTATGGCTTTTTTGATTTGCCTGACAATGTATGGGACCCGTATTCTTACTTTGCCTAAATCGAAGGTTGGTAGAGTTCTGATCATGATGTTCGTTTTCGGCCCGATTGTGACAGCGTTGACGAATAGTGAGCCGATTGTTTTTAGCGGGGCAGAGGGATTGCCGGGATTGCGTATAACAGATGCTGTCGCACTTGCGATCAATCAAACGCTTTTATTGGTTCCGTTTTTGTTGGCGCGTCAATTACTGGCAACGCCTGAAGCACACAAAGAATTGCTTATGGCCCTTTTAATTGGTGGATTGATTTATTCGATCCCGATGTTAATCGAAGTGCGTTTAAGCCCGCAGGTTAATGTTTGGGTCTATGGATATTTCCAACATTTATTTTCACAAACGATCCGGTTTGGTGGGTACAGGCCCGTGGTGTTTTTAAACCATGGTTTGTGGGTCGCTTTTTTTGCAATGACAACAGTGATTTCAGCTTTGGCACTTTGGCGGATGGAAAAGCTCGATAATCGACGTATGTCGTATTTATTGGCTGCTTGTTATTTGGCCATTGTTCTGGTCCTTTGTAAATCAATGGGAGCTATTATTTTTCTAGTTCTTCTTGCACCATTGGTAATTTTTACAACGCGCAGAATTCAAATTAACATTGCCTTTATACTGATTATCCTTGCTTTGGCGTACCCGACACTTAAAGGTATGAATTTGATACCGGCAGATGCTTTGGTGGCGCAGGCTGAAAAGATAGATAAAGAACGTGCGGGATCGCTTGCTTTCCGGTTCTACAACGAAGATCTGCTGCTTGAACGTGCTTATGAAAAGCCTTTGTTTGGTTGGGGAAGCTGGGGGCGCAATCATTTACATGACCCCGTTTCGGGTACAATCCAAACAGTGACAGATGGTCGGTGGATTATTGTATTTGGCATTTTTGGCTGGGTTGGCTTTATTGCTGAATTTGGTTTGTTAGGCCTGCCGTTAATCTTGTTGTGGTGGGCTGCACGAACAGCACCGCCCGGATGGTTGTCCCCCGCCATTGGCTCTTTGGCTTTGATCTTGGTTATCAATATCGTAGATCTTCTACCCAATGCCACACTTACGCCTATTACATGGATTATATCCGGGGCGTTACTAGGGTATGCGGAATTGGTTAAAGAAACATCCGCAAAGGTAAAAGAAATGGGCGTGCGTTGGCGTCCAATCATGTGATTGGGGTGGAATTTGGGGAACGTAAATAAAGCATCAGTACCAAAGGTTTTGCTGATCGCTGAAGCTGCAAATCCGGAATGGGTAAGCGTGCCGTTGGTCGGCTGGTCACTTGCGTTTGCGCTGCGCAATATTTGTGATGTTCACATTGTAACGCAAATACGCAATCGTGATGCCATCGTGCGTGCCGGATTGGTTGAAGGGCGTGATTTTACCGCAATAGATTCCGAAGCCCTTGCAAGGCCGGCATGGAAACTAGGTAATATACTGCGGATGGGAGAGGGTAAAAGTTGGACACTTTTACAGGCGATTAATGCGGCATCTTACCCATATTTTGAACACCTTGTTTGGGCCCGGTTCGGGGATCGTATTCGACAGGGTGAATTTGATATCGTTCACCGTATTACCCCATTAAGTCCGACAATTTCCAGCAGCATTGCAGGTAAATGCCATAAAGCCGAAGTGCCGTTTATCCTTGGGCCACTGAACGGCGGGGTTCCTTGGCCAAAAGGGTTTGATGCGGAACGTATACGCGAACGTGAGTGGTTGTCTTATGTGCGTAGTGCATACAAAATTATGCCGGGCAGACGTTCGACTTTAGCCAAAGCTGCTGCAATTATTGTTGGATCCCGCCACACTGAAAGTGAAATTCCAGAAAGCTTACGCGATAAAACGATCTATATGCCCGAAAACGCAATTAATCCCGAACGGTTTTCCAAGGTGACAACCTACCCCAAAGGCCCGCTGCGCGCGTGTTTTGTTGGGCGTATGGTGGCGTATAAAGGGCCGGATATGTTGCTGGAAGCGGCTAAACCGCTGCTGCGTGATGGGCGTATGATATTGGATATGATCGGGGATGGCCCTTTGCTGGAAGGTTTGAAAGCACAGGCAGTGGCAGACGGCACAACGGATGCTGTTCGGTTTCATGGCTGGGTTGAACATGATGGCGTACAAAATATTATGACAAATTGTAGTTTGTTGGCATTTCCATCTATCCGGGAATTTGGTGGCGGTGTGGTTTTGGAAGCCATGGCACTTGGGCTTGTCCCATTGATTGTTGATTATGCAGGGCCAAGTGAATTGGTAAAAGATGGTTTGGGGTTCAAAATCCGGTTGGACAGCCGCCCCCAAGTCATTGCGGATTTCAGACAGGAGTTGGAACAAATTGTGAAGTCACCCACAATATTACCAAAGATTGGAAAAGCGGCACGGCAACATGTCTTACAGATGTTTACCTGGGATAAAAAAGCCCAACAAGTGATGCAGGTTTATGACTGGGTTTTAAGTCGGCAGGATGAAAAACCGGATTTATTTTAATGCGATGGTTTGGTTATGGTTGCAGGTACACCTATAGCCGTGCAGCCATCAGGCACATCTTTTGTTACGACAGCGTTGGCCCCGATTTTAACATGGTCACCAATTACTAATGGGCCCAGAATTTTTGCCCCTGCACCAATGTCCACATGCCCGCCAAGCACAACTGCGCCAGACAATGTTACCTGATGAAAAATCATGCAATTAGGTCCAATCTTGGCATCCGGATGGATCACTATTCCTGTAGGATGGGTCAGGCGCAACCCACCGGAAATATCGGTTTTCAGATGAATTTCACATTGGGTGATTATTGACCATAACCAATGCACAACTATCCAGTATTTTGAACGTAGTCCGGCCAATGGCCCGCCTTGGTTAATGGCTGCTTGATAGCGGCGGATTGAACGCAGAAGTTTTCGCCCGGGATCCCAAAAATGACCGACGGTCTCTCGTGACCAGTCTGGTTCTATAGCAGAAATTGTGTTCTTGGATTTCAAACAACTAATCCTTTTTTGTTAATTGCCATGGGTTTGACTGTTTCTATCATTAAGTTTATCTACATACACTTTATTTCGTGGTGAAAATAGCACGGTTTAGTTTCATGATCAGCCACAAATGTGCCATATCTGGCCGTTATAAAGTATGTGTCAGTGTTTAGTAGGTATGCAGAATGTCCATCAAAAAGCCCACGATAGCGAGTATAAAGTATCGCCCTGAGATCGACGGCTTGCGGTGCATTGCTGTCTTGGCCGTGGTATTCTTCCATTTTTCAGTTCCGGGGTTTTCCGGTGGATTTATCGGGGTTGATATCTTTTTTGTTATTTCCGGCTTTCTGATCGGGGGTATTCTTTGGCAAGAACTGACAACAAAGGGCAAAGTTTCCTTTGCACGGTTTTATCTGCGGCGTCTGCGCCGTTTGGCGCCAGCATTTGTTGTAATGGCTGTAATCACAAGCATTTTTGCTTATTATATTTTGCTGCCCTTTGAGTTCCGGGAGTTTGGCAAAGCACTGATCTCATCTACAGTATATTTGTCCAATGTCCTGTTTTTCCGTCAATCGGGATATTTTGACAGTGGTGCAGATGAAAAGGTTTTGCTGCATACGTGGTCTTTATCCGTAGAAGAACAGTTTTATATATTTTTACCGTTTCTGATCCTAATTTTTACTAGGCATCATAAAGCATTGCATATTACGCTGGCGGTTATTTCAACGCTGTCCTTACTGGCCTGTATCTGGTTTACGCGCAGTTCACATACCGCAACTTTTTTTCTGTTTCCGTTTCGGGCATGGGAATTACTGGTCGGGGTGTTGCTAGCAATTTATGGGCAAAAGACACAGGAAAACTGGCAACATGGACCTGTGGCGTCTTGGGCAGGATTAGCCTTATTGCTGGGTGCGATCGGGTTTGTGCAGGCGGGGGATAATTTTCCTGGCACACAAGCCTTGTTTCCCGTGGCAGGTGCTGCATTGGTAATATGGAATGGGCGCGATGATAATCCTGTTAACCGTGCATTATCTTCGCCTGTTTTAGTTTTTATCGGGTTGATTTCATATTCTCTTTATATCTGGCACTGGCCGATCCTGACCCTATCACAATACTATTTTGATGGCTATCGCAGTGGTATTGAGGCTGCATGTTGGCTGCTGCTTGCCGTTATTGTTGCAACATTATCTTGGTGGTTAGTTGAGCGACCCGTCCGTCGTGCGCGCAATTTATCGGGGCAAGTTCTGGTTGGCAGTGCTGTTGTCGCCTCGGTCGGTTTGCTGTCAATCGGTAGTGTGCTTTATGTGAATGACGGTCTACCCAACCGCTTTGGCCCGATTGTGCGTGCGCATATTAATGCCACATTTGATTTTTTGCAGGACTGGAGCAGGTGTTATATCTCTGATGCCGGGCCACTGGAAGGTCTGGAAATCTGCCCTATCGGCCCCGAAGGACAAGTCCCGGAAGTGTTGATTTGGGGTGACAGCCATTTACGCGCGTTTAAAGAAGGTGTGGCATTGGCAGCTTTTGAACATGATAAGGCTGGTTTGATTGTATGGAACGCAGGCTGCCCGCCTTTGTTTGGGTTGGCAAAACAGGAAACGGCCAGTACGCGTCAGGAAGATGCACAATGTTTGGTTGCGACTGAGCGGTTGCAAAAAGCGATCCCGCAACTGAATGGAATTCATACGGCTTTACTAATAGGTCGTTGGACGTATTATGCAGAAGGGCAGGGCATAGGGAATGATGCACATAACAAAATAACACTTTCGGCTTTAAATGGTTTGAAAAACCCGACTGATAACCAAAGCGCGATTTTTGCAAAAGCTGTTAGGGATACAATCGCGCAAATTTCCAACTCATTTGAAAGTATATTTGTCTTGCGGCAGGTACCTGAGTTTCCACAATACGATTCACGAGAAGTAGCACGCATGATGGCGCATGGCAGACTGAAACCTGGCACTGAATTGGATAAGATAACAAGCGTTTTAGTGGATGATTTAATGTCACGTACCCAAGATGCTGAAAAACTTTTTCAAACTTTGCAAGCCTCTGGGAATCTGGAAATTCTGGATAGTTGGCAACAGATGTGCAGCCCAAAGGAATGTTTGGCAATTATGGATGGGCGGGCGCTTTATTTTGATAATAATCACATCACCAACACGACCGCACTTTCGATGCGCAGTTTGTTTGGTCCGGTTTTCAGTAATAAGGTAAAGGGTCAACCATGATTGATGAAATTGTGAAAAAATCATGGGACGTTATTGTTATCGGTACTGGCATTGGCGGTGGTACGATCGGGCGGCGTTTGGCTGAACAAGGGCTGTCCGTTTTGTTTGTAGAAGCGGGGCCAAATGGCCCACGTGGAGAACAAACACCGCTTGATAGTGATGTTTCTGATCCCGTTGCGCGCCGGGTTCGTGGATTTTTACCAACCCGGATAAAAGCGGAGATCAATGGACGGGCATCAGAATTTTTCGGCCCCTTAGGGGAAGGTGTCGGAGGTTCATCTGTGTTTTATGCTGCGACCCTGGAACGTCCGGAACGCCATGATTTGGATGATGGCCCGAAACGCCCACATCCAACAGGGGGTTGGCCTGTGGGATATGATAATTTCCAACCCTATTATGATGCGGCAGAAAAGTTGTATCATGTCTGCGGGCATGAAGATCCTTTGTCTGTGGAACGACCATCACAATTGTTGAAGCCGCCTGTGCAAACTGCGGGCGATCGTGCAATGATGGATGGCTTTCGTCACGGCACTCTGCATCCGTATCAAGCGCATATGGCCGTGCGTTATTTACCGAATTGCAAAAATTGTTTTGGGTTTAAATGCCCACGAGATTGCAAAATGGATGGCAGATCAGCAGGGATTGAACCAGCACTTGCAACGGGCAATGCAACCTTGCTGGATAAAAGCGCTGTAACGGCGTTGCGCGGAACAAATAAAAGTATCACACATATTGAAGTCGAACGTGGCGGGTTAAAATTTGTACTGCGGGCTAAAAAATATGTTCTGGCAGCAGGCGCATTGGGATCGCCACGTTTATTACTAGCGTCAAAATCGGAATACTGGCCGCAAGGATGCGGCAATAGTAATGGGTTGGTGGGTTGCAATCTGATGTTTCATATCAACGAGATGATTGCCATATGGCCCAAACGCGGCCAGAAATTTAAAGGTGCCAGTAAAGCGATTGCGATGCGTGATTTTTATTATCGTGATGGAAAACGCTACGGCGTGGTGCAAGCGATGGGGCTGGAAGCGTCCTATGGTGAGATAGTGCATTATCTGAACATGATGTATGACCGCTCAGTCTTACGTTCTTTGAATGTTTTGCGACATCTTACGCGTATTCCTGCATTCATTGCAGCTAAGCTGTTTGGCAGTGCCAAGATTTTTGTAGGGATTATGGAAGACCTGCCTTATGCACATAATCGGGTAATATTAGATCAGGCCGATCCTGGTAGCATATCTGTGCAATACAGTTTTGCGGCTGAACTGATAGAACGTCACCACAACTTTAGACGAACAATGAAAAAAGCATTTAGGGGACAACGGGTAGCTTTTTTAGGCTTTCAACCCGAACTGAATTTTGGGCACCCCAGTGGTACTTTGCGATTTGGTGGTGACCCCGCAAATAGTGTTTTGAATGCGTCATGCCGCATGCACGATATAAATAATCTTTATGTTGTTGATGCGTCTTTCATGCCAACCTCTATGGGTATCAATCCCAGTTTAACGATAGCGGCAAATGCGTTGCGTGTTGGTGACCATTTGATCGCGGAATTATCCTCTGGCGCGGTTTCTATATGAATAAGGTAATGAAGATAATGGCTGAAAATGAACAAATGATCCGTGCAGGTGTTGTCGTGATAACAGGCGCAGGGTCTGGTCTGGGGCGGGCTTTGGCCATTAACCTTGCCGATCGAGGTTTGAAAGTTGTTGGTTTTGGTCGCAATAAATCGTCTTTGGAGGAAACCGCGACCCTTACCGACAAGGGCTATTTTTACCCGATGGTTGTGGATGTTGCTGATAGTTCGGCGGTTGATACGGCATTTGTTGCAATTGAAAAGGCACATGGAACTGTTACACTTTTGATTAACAATGCAGCAATACATCCGCGCCTTGATTTTCTGGACGAAACCCCTGAAAGCTTTCAGCAGACAATGAGCGTTAATCTTTGTGGGGTTGTTGCTTGTACGCATGCAGCATTAAAATCGATGCAACAGACAGGGTTAGGACGTATAGTTAATGTAGCAAGCTTTGCTGATATTGCCCCAGCACCTGCTAGTTCCGCCTATAGCGTTTCAAAAGGTGCTGCGCGAATTTTGACAAAAGCATTGGTTGCTGATTTGGCTGATCGCTTTCCTGACATTGTCATTACGGACTGGCTTCCGGGCATGTTGGCAACAGGGATGGGTGTTCCGGATGGGCTTGACCCAACGATTTCTGCAAAATGGGGGGCTGCGCTGGCTTTGTGGCATGATCCAAGTTTAAACGGAACCACCTTTGAACAAAATTATGAGTTACTGCCACCGCGTTCATTAAAGCGCCGTGTGAAGGATTTGATGTTGTTGCGTAAACTACCAGTCGCGCGCAAGATTATTGTTTAATTTTAGCTGCGACGTAAACGAAGTGCATCTACGATAAGCTTGGGCAATATTAATATACAGCGCAGATAGCGTGGACCAAGGCGTAGTGGATTGGATAGCATTCGCCACAGCCATTCCAGCGCAAATTTACGCACCCATTTTGGTGCACGGGTTTGGCGGCCTGCTATGAAATCCAGACCAGCACCAATGGATGCAAAGCCGATATGTGGCGCAGTGATGCGCCCAAAAGCTGCAAAAAATTCTTGTTTAGGCGCGCCCAATGCCAGAAAGCACAATCTTGCATCTGAGGCATTAAGTTCTGCCAGAATAGTATCGGCTTCTGGTCCCTTTGGATCAAAGCCAAAGGGGGGGGCGATAGCCACCACTATTTCTAAATCGGGAATTTGCTCATTTAATGCGATGGAGGCTTTTTTTAGGGTGGCATCCGTGCTGCCAACAAGCGCAATTTTAATCCGCTCTTTTGCGGCTAATTTAGCTAACGGCAGGATCAACTCCGATCCAGGCAAAAGGTCGACAGGCTTTCCAGCAAGACGTGAGAGCCATACAATCGGATTGCCGTCGGCAACGATCAGGTCTTGTTTTACGTATGCATTACGAAAATTCTGTGAACCTGTTAGCTTTACCAGGTGGTCAAGGTTTAATGTTGCAAGTGCAAAGCCCTGCCCAAGTCGAAAGCGATTGGTTACAGTTTTATAAAGTGCATCAGCCGTTGCAAGATTAATGTGCACAGTCTCTGATTTAATGTGGAACTCCAACTTAGACCTCAGTTTTCTCGCATTTGCCTATTTAGGCGTATATATAGGGTATTCTGATGTAAAACTACGACAAAAACCATTGTTATTATTCGCTTTTCTTATTTTGAGTTTTGATTGCGTTCAGTTATTGTTGTAAAGTAGTTAAAAGTTTAACACTAACATCCCTTCGGAGATGATATGACGAGACTGTCCATCATCGGATGTGGTTTTGTAGCAGATCTTTATATGAGATCGCTTGCCAGTTATCCTGACATTAAAGTTGTTTGTGTCTTTGATAAAGACCAAGCACGCAAGGATGCATTTTGCGCCCATTGGGGTTTGCAAGCCGTTGCTTCACAAGAAGCATTATTTGAACGAACACCTGATGGGTCGGTGATTTTAAACCTAACAAATCCAAAATCACATTTTTCTATAAATCATGCATGCTTAGAGGCAGGTTTTCATGTTTATTCAGAAAAACCTTTGGCAATGAAGATGGATGATGCGTATAGCTTGCATAAGCTTGCGCAGGATAGAAATCTGTTACTGGCATCGGCCCCGTGTAGTGTCTTGGGTGAATCGGCTCAAACCCTTGGGGCTGCGATTCGTGCAGACGTTGCTGGAACCCCGCGATTGATTTATGCTGAATTAGATGACGGTTTTATTTCACAAGCACCATATCATAAATGGGTTAGTGAATCCGGTGCACCGTGGCCCCATCGGGACGAATTTCAGGTTGGATGCACCTTGGAACATGCAGGTTATTATTTAAGCTGGCTGGTCGCTATTTTTGGTTCTGTAAAAACTGTTGTTGCGGCATCGGCGAATATTGTGGCGGCTGCGAATAATGCCCCGGACTTTTCCGTGGCAACACTGTTTTTTGAACAAGGGATAGTTGCACGTTTAACTTGTTCAATTGTAGCACCACATGACCATCAGATCCGTGTGATTGGTGATAAAGGGGTCCTGAGTGTTCAAAAAGCATGGGACAACAGTGCCAAAGTTATGATGCAGCAGCGCAAAGTGTTTCGCCGACGGTTGCTGGAGTTACCATGGGCCAAACGATTTAAATTAAAAGGCCCTACACATCCTAAAGTCGGCCGTTGGGGTGCCGCTGAAATGAATTTTGCGCTTGGGCCTGTTGAAATGTTCGCAGCGTTGCAAGAAGGTCGCCCATGTCGTTTGTCATCTGATTTTGCTTTGCATTTGAACGAGGTTACTTTGGCTATTCAAAACTCCGGCAAACACACTGGTGCGCAGCAAATGCAAACAAAGTGCCCACCGATTGAACCCATGTTGTGGGCAAAATGAGCATGACCGTAATGATAACTGGGGCGGGGGGCTTTATTGGCCGCCACTGCGTAAATGTTGCCCGTAAGCGTAAACACCATGTTATTGCTGTGGTGCGCTCACAGGCATCAATTTGTACCGATTGGATTAATGACCCATTGATCGATGTTGTTGTTACGGATCTGGCATCGGATGATCATTCACATCTGGGAAAAGCATCTGCACGTGCAGATGCTGTGGTCCATGCTGCCGCTTCTTTGGCAGGCGACGATACACGGCAGGCACATGATACTGTAATGGCGACACGCAAATTGATCAGTGCAATGAACAATATACCAAGGGAAAAAAGAAAACTGATCCTTGTCAGCTCCATTGCGGTTTATGATGTAACCGCAATGGAAGAAGGTTCTGTATTGAATGAAAGCGCACCGATCGAAAATGATCCAGACCAACGGGATGCGTATTGCCGTAGCAAGCTATTACAAGAGGCTGTTGCGATGGAAGCTGCAAAAACCGGTAAACTGGATTTATTTGTGATGCGCCCAGGCGCTGTTTTTGGTCGGACGCGGCTTTGGAACGGTCACTTGGGTCACCTGCTGGGTCCAGTATTATTGCGCTTCGGTACGGTAGGGCAAGTGCCGGTAAGTTATGTTGAACATTGTGCCAAGGCGCTGGTGTTGGCGGCTGAAATGCCGCTTTCTGGAATTGATGTTATTAATGTCATTGATGATAATTTACCTGATCGGGCCACTTATATTCGTGCTTTACGTCGGTCTGGTTGGCCAAAGGCCGTTATTCCGATCTCTTGGCACATTGTTGCGGGGTTTGCTGCCATGTGCAATCATATCCCGAATATGCCCGGGCTTTTGCGTTCAGCTGTCTTAAAGTCACGTATGATGCCTTTGCGCTATGATAATACAAAGCTTAAGAAAAGACTTGGGTGGCAGGGTGATCTATCCTTTGATGCAGCAATGCAACACGCGATAAATTTTCAGAGAAAGGCGGGATGAGATGGTAAAATCTGATCACACATTGTCTGGCCCGATTGCCTATCTGACAGGTGAATACCCTCGCGCGACCGATACGTTTATTCAACGCGAAGTGTCTGCTTTGCGCACCCTTGGTATTGAAGTGATGACATGTTCTATTCGCAAAACAGGCGCAGAGCATCTTGTCGGGGTTGAACAGCTTGAAGAAGCCAAGAACACGTTTTATGTACTGAAGGCCGCTAAATCCCCGTTGCGATTGATTGCATGTCATTTGCGAACCGCGGTGCTGACACCATACAGCTATTTTAGTACATTGTGGCTTGCCCTTTGCACGGGTTCTTCCGGCATTAAAGGGCGGTTGTATCAGCTATTTTATTTTGCAGAAGCGGTAATTTTGGCGGATTATTTAAAGCAATGCGGAGTGATACATCTGCACAATCACATTGCCATGGCAAGTTGTTCGGTCGCGATGCTGGCTAGCAATGTCAGCGGTATTCCTTTCAGTTTCACACTTCATGGCCCGGATATATTCTTTGAACCTCAGCGTTGGCGATTGGACGCAAAAATTAAAAAGGCGCGATTTGTAGCTTGTATCAGTAACTATTGCCGTGATCAGGCGAAGGGGTTTTCTGATCCTGATTGTTGGGGCAAACTGCATATTGTGCATTGTGGTGTGGAACCTGACCGATATGCGGTTCAGCAGCCACCTGATCATGGCAGCCTTCATTTGACCTTTGTTGGGCGATTGGCTGCGGTGAAAGGTATTCCCGTTTTATTTGAAGCTTTGGGTAAATTGCTACCGGAGAACCCGAATTTACGGGTTACCCTGATTGGAGATGGGCCGGAGCGTGCGGAACTTGAATGCGAGGCACTTGCGCTTGAGTTGCAAGATGTGATTACGTTTGCAGGCTATCAATCGCAATCGGAAGTGGCCGCAGCTTTGCGTGAAACCGATCTGTTTGTGTTGCCCAGCTTTGCAGAAGGTGTTCCAGTTGTTTTGATGGAAGCTATGGCTTCAGGGGTTGCAGTGATTGCAACACGTATCGCAGGAATACCTGAATTGGTGGAAGATGGGGTCAGTGGTTTATTGGTGCCCGCAGGTAATGTCGATGCGCTTGCGGATGCACTTAGCACGTTATTGAACGATAAAGCCCGCCGCATCCAGATGGGGCAAGCCGGACGTGAAAAGGTTTTGGCGGAATTCAATATCAAACATGAAACGGCCCGGCTGGCCAAGATCTTGCATTCTTATATCTTGGATGGGGAACCGCCTGCCAAACGGCTATTGAACAATAAGAGAATTGCGCGTGATGGGTAAAGGTAAAACATCAATCGGTGCTGTTGTGATCGGACGGAATGAAGGTGCACGATTGGTTAAGTGTCTGGCTTCATTAAAAGGAATTGTTGGGCGAATTATCTATGTCGATTCCGGATCATCGGATGGTAGTATTGCGGCTGCACATCATGCGGGCGCTACAATTGTTGAACTTGATGCGGCATACCCATTTACAGCTGCGCGGGCCAGGACAGCAGGTTTTTTGGCATTGCAAAAAACCGGTAACATACCTGATTATGTTCAGTTTGTTGATGGTGATTGCCGCTTGCAACCTGATTGGATTGAAGCAGCGCAAATGGCTTTGGATGGCGATGAAGCCTTGGGCGTCGTTACAGGCTGGCGTTCTGAAGTGAACCGCAAACACAGCATATATAATGCATTGTGCGATTTTGAATGGCATAGGCCGGCCGGGGAAATTTTAACCTGTGGCGGTGATATGATGGTCCGCGGCATCGCATTTGATGCGGTTGGCGGATTTGATGGAACTGTAATTGCCGCTGAAGATGATGAATTTTGTGTGCGCATCCGAAAAGCGGGTTGGAAAATCCAACGTCTGCCGATTAAAATGACACTACATGATGCCGCTATGACGCATTTCAGCCAATGGTGGTGCCGTGCCGTTCGCAGCGGTCATGGATTTGCTCAAGTAGGTGACATACACCCTGAATACTTTATGAAAGAGCGCAGGCGCGTGTGGCTATACGGCGCGGTTTTACCGTTTATAGCAATAGCGGGTCTGGGGATCAGCCCTTGGATACTAACCGTAGTGGTGGGATTGTATATCTTATCATACTTTCGCACTGTGATAGGGCTACATCGTAACGGATTGGGGATAAAAGAAGCGTTTCAACACGCTGTTTTTATTTCACTATCGAAGTTTCCTAATTTTCAGGGTATTTTGACCTATAAATGGCGGCAGTTCAGGGGTCTTAAAATGAACATAATAGAGTATAAATAAGGACTGTGAGTTTTTGGTAAGTGAGTGTGTGAATGGCTAATAATAACATCAAAACGGGTCTGGTCGGCGCCGGGTATATAGCCGGGTGGCATGGTGATGCAATAAAGGCCACAAAAGGTGTGGATGTCGCAGCTGTTTGCGATGTCTCGCAAAGTTCGGCAGAGGTGCTTGGCGAAGTTTATGGTGTTCCGGCCTTTACTTCACTTGATGATATGATTGCCGCCAATGTTTGTGATGCGGTACATATTCTGACACCCCCACAAACCCACAAAGACCTTGCTATAACCTGTTTGCAGGCCGGATTGCACACGTTTATTGAAAAGCCTTTTGCCTTGTCACATAAAGATGCAAAAGCGATAAAAATCGCAGGACAGAAAGCGGGACGTTGTGTTGGTGTCGGGCATAATTTCTTAGGATTACCCGCATATAATCGCCTGAAAAACAGTCATAAAAATGGCATGCTAGGCCGTGTTTCATCGGCAGAGTTTAACTGGAATTTTCCATTAACACCGTTACGTGCTGGCCCGTTCGGATTATGGATGTTGCGTGAACCAAAGAACCTGCTGCTGGAACTCAGCCCGCATTTATTCGCTTTTGCTGTTGATCTGTTTGGTGCGCCTAAAATACTGCATCTGGAATTGGGCAAGCCGATTGAATTATCCGGTGGTGGGGAACGCCCACAATCATGGCGTATTCTTGCGCGCGCAGGAGACGTAAATCTGACATTCAACCTTTCACTGGTTGAAACGATGGATGACCGTTCAGTCACAGTGCGCGGGTCAAGTGGGATTGCACGGCTGAATTTTGCAGCCGACACGCTGGTAACAACTATTGATAATACTGCCGATATTGTGCTGAACCCGTTTGTGTTTCAGGCGTCGCATGCTTGGCAGCATTTGCGCGAAGGGATTGTTAACGCTACTCGACATATTGCATCACTGAACCGCAAGTCAGCGTATGGCCTAAGTTTCGGGAATATGGTTGATAGTTTCTATCACTCTGTGAAAACGGGGGCATCAATTGATGATCGTTTTTCAGGGCACTCAGCTGAAAAAGTTATGAAAGCGATAGAAGATACAATTGCATTGATGCCGAACAAGGGGATTGAACCTGTACGTAAAACAGTAAAAGCGCGGATCTGTAAGCCAACAGTACTGGTCATTGGTGGTACCGGATTTATAGGGCGCAACCTGACTAGAGCCTTGGTTGCGACGGGTCGGGATGTGCGCGTACTTAGCCGTGGGCGCACTGGGCCGTTTACTGATCTTGGCGGGCAGGTTGAAACCTTTTCGACCTCGCTGAAAGACCCTGAAGGTTTGCATGCAGCAATGCAAGGTATTGAAGCGGTTTACCATCTGGCAAAATCTGTGGATACGACTTGGGAAGAATGTTTGCAAAATGATGTAGATGTGACCAAAGCCATTGCACAAGCAGCCCTTGATCAGGGTGTAAAACGCTTTGTCTATACAGGTACGATTGCATCTTATGATATGTCTGATCCAAATTGTGTGATTACCGAGGAAATCGGGTTTGATACAGATATGTCGGATCGCAATCTTTATGCCCGATCCAAAGCAGCCTGTGAGGATTGTTTGACTGAAATGCACCAAAACGATGGGTTACCTTTGGTCATAGCGCGTCCCGGAATTGTTGTTGGGGCAGGTGGTCCATTACAACATTGGGGCATAGGGCGTTGGCAAGGGGCGGGTGCTGTCAAAATCTGGGGTCAGGGGCGCAATACTTTACCTTTTGTTTTGATAGATGATGTCTCAGACGGATTAATCCGAATGCTTGATGTTGAAGACGCAGTAGGCCAATCATTCAATTTGGTTGGAGAGCCGATGATGACCGCGCGCGATTACTTCGATGCTATATATGAAACACTTGGCGCACGTATTCGTGTGCATTCTGGCGCGATGCACGGATTGTTTTTGGCTGATGGGGTAAAATATGGCCTGAAACGGTATGTTTTAAGACGCCGTAGCGTAACACGCCCATCTTTACGAGATTGGAAATCAAGGGCGCATTATTCCCCATTTCAAATTGACCACCCAAAACAGGTTTTGGGGTGGGCCCCGGAACAAGATCGAGATATTTTTGTTCAAAAGGCAATTACAGAAGCTAATTTATTTGGGTTTTAGTGAAAACGAATGCCTGCCTTAATTTATCTTTAGTTTACTGCTACAGTAAGTTGAAAAGGTATGTCCGCGTTAATAAAAGGCCCTGATCTAAGGGATATACAGTGTTGTAATGGTAAATAATAAAAAAGAACTCTTGGAAATTATGTCTGATACTTTGGTGGGAAATGGTGATTCAACTGATCTGTATGGTGGCGAAAATGCATCGACTGCTTTGGTACATCACGACCCATGGGATGAATTGAAAACCATTACTCTGAACGAAAAACACTTGGCCAAAAACCACATCATCAGTGGCAATATAAATGCGCCTGCTCACGCATCTTTTGATGTTTTACGCACCAGATTGTTGCACACGCTTAAAGATAGGGGTTGGAACAGAGTTGCAATTACCTCGCCCACAAAGGGGTGTGGTAAGACATTTGTTGCTGTTAATCTTGCCCTTAGCCTGTCGCGCCGCGTGGATAGTCGTACAGTTCTTTTGGATATGAACCTACGGCATCCAAGCTTGGCAAAAACCCTTGGTATTTCGGATCCTGGAACGATGCAGGATTATTTATCCGGGGGTCAATTTGAAAAGGAACATCTTTTTAAGGTAAACAGCAATCTTGCTGTTGGTCTTAACAGTTCGCCCGAAGAAGCCGCTGCTGAATTGTTGCAAAGCCCGCGCACTAAGGAAACACTTGAAATTATGCAATTGGAATTACGCCCGGAGATTGTTCTATATGATATGCCGTCCGTGCTTCACCATGATGATTTGTTGTCGTTTTTACCGCAAATCGATGGTGTATTACTTGTAATAGGCGGCGGACAGACCAAAGCATCAGAAGTCCGACAAGTTGAGAAATTACTGAATGATCAAGCACCGCTTCTTGGTGTGGTGCTTAATCGGGATGAAGGAAAGATTGGGGACATTCTCAACTTCTAACCGCAGTTATCCTGTATTTTTGGTGATAACTTTCGTTAATATCCAAATAGCCGCAAAACCGGCAAAAGAGAATGAAACAAATTTAAATCTTCCCCAAATGCGATCTGTCGTCGTTTTAACGACAGGAATAGCAACAACAGGGATCATCTGAAGCTGGCGTTCTAATTGCGCGGAATTTCTGATTACCGGGTTTAATATTTCCAATAGCAACGAAACTGATACAGCTAATATTATACTTAGAATGCCACCTAAAGCCGCAAGTTTTTTACGGTTCGGGGAAACGGGCCATTCCGGTTCCAGCGGGCTTTCCAGTATGGTCAGGCTTTCCGATTGCACGCCTGTTTCCAACATCTGACCAATTTCAGCTTCGGCACGGTTTGTGGTTATAATATCATACTGATTTTCTAATTGCTGCAGGTTACGTGTAAGAATTAAAAACTCTTTCTCGACTTGTGGTGCCGCTTCGATTGCACTTTCAACTGTATCACGTTTTTCAGTGATCAATAATCTTTGGTCATTAGCCAATTGAATTAGATTTTCAAAATCTGAAGTGCGAAGCTTGGCCTTTCCATTATTCAATTCGGCAAGTTGCTGATCAATCTCCAGAACCGCATTCTCAAGGTTTACCAAAAGCTCATGTTGTGATGTCAGGGCTGTAGGTAATGAATTTGCATATTGTTGTTTAAAGATCGCAATTTCAGTATCCAATTCAAAAATAGCCTTCCCAACCCGTTTTTCTTCGCTTTCAAAAAACGCAAATGTACGTTGGGCCTGTTCAACACGGCTTAGTTTATTTTGTTTAATAACCTCATCAACAAAGGCCTGCGCCACAACGGTAACCAATTTAGGGTTTCCTAGGCGCACTGATATTGTCAGTGCTGAAGGGGCTGCGTTTGGGCGCCAAGCTTGACTTGGGTCAATTATCTGATTGATTTTGGTGGCTAAGCGCAGCTGATAAACTTTTTCGCTTATCGGCATTTCAGGGTTGCCTGCATATAAATCACGTTTGTTGATAATTTCTATTAAATTATCACGTGCCATAATACGTTGTTCAATTTTCAGAAGATATTGTATTAATGATGCATTGCTGTTGGTACCTGCAATTCTGTCAGAAATTTGCGAGTTCCCAATTTGAATAATAGCCACTGACTCGTACAGTCGCGGCAGGCTGAAAATATATGCCAAAGTCACAACAGCCCCGAAAGCAATAATTATACTCAAGACCATAAACCGTCGGCGGAGCATATGTAAAAACTCGCTAAGAGATTGAATTTGCCCCATCGTTATCTTTCCTTACTGTCGTTTGATACTGTGCGCGCAGACTGTTTTACTGCCATTGTCGTCATGATAATGTCCTGCCCCATGAAAAACCGACCTGCCAATCTGTAGCCTGTTGGGAACAGGCTAACAGGTTGGGTGAATGTTGCGTAAAACGATGCTGTGGCCAGATTAATTTCAATATTTAAGGCTTTAAAACCGAACAGTTTACGTGTCAGCATATACTGGCATTTATAAGTGCATTCCTTTGCGCTGAAAATAAGTCTGGCAAAGGTGCCCTGTTGATAAGCTGGTTGTTGCGACAACCATGCCCTTTCAGCGCTATTGCAAATCTCGTAAGTTAAAACTGCATCAAGGGGGCGGGTTGGTTCAATATCTAGGCCCATGATGTGAATATCATTGGAATTTGCAACAGCTGCGACGCAATAATCCTTGGTGTGCGAAATGCTTCCTACAAGCCCGGTTGGCCAAATCGGTGCGCGATCCTGCCCCGTGATAACAGGCTTATTATAGACTGAAATCTGGCTCATGGCGTCACGGGCAGCAATGCGTCCAGCAGTGTATTCAAGTCGCCTTGATACTGCCATAGTGGCTGTCACGGGAATTTCCTCTGGATGCAATCCTTGCCAACCCCTTCGCGGATCAGATGTTGCAACTGCAACGGTCGAAGGCAACAAATCACGTGCAGCACCTGCCAGCCAATCAGTATTACACTGGTGTTTTTTTTGTATCATTATGCCCCTACCATCCGTCTTGCACGCATTGCTTTGCGTCTGGATATTGTGTTGTCGCGTGTTTGCGGTTCCAAAGCATTAACAGGCTTAGACTCAGGTTCAGTAGTAACACCTGATTTGGTTTCCACTTGGCTTGCCAAAGCGGAAAGAACCGGAAATCTGAAGATGTCTGTGATGCTAAGCTGATCAACCCCCATTTCCGCCTTGATCTCTCTGTGTGCCTGAACCGCCAGCAATGAATGCCCACCCAGATCAAAGAAGCTGTCACTGGGGTTAATTTTTGCAACACCCAGAATACGCGACCAGATAACTGCGATTTGTTGTTCTACAGAACTTTCCAGCGGCGCGAATGCAGTCACGTTATCGGGCGTCATTGTGCTGGTCGGGGCAGGCAAGTTATTTCTATCCACCTTCTTATTGGGTGTCAGCGGCATTTCTGCCAACGTTATAAAATGCGAGGGGATCATGTAATCGGGCAAATTGTTGCCAAGTAAGCCCCTAAGTTCGCTATCCAGGACAGGTGTATTTGTAATCAAATAAGCGACGAGTCTGATGTCACCGGTGGTAAATTCATGTGTTACAACCACGGCCTGTTTGATTTTTGCATTGGTTTCAAGATTGGCTTCTATTTCACCCAATTCTATACGATGCCCACGCAATTTTACTTGGTTGTCTACCCGGCTCAAGAAATCTATTCTTCCATCTTCACGCCATACGACCAGATCACCTGTGCGATACATTTGCGATTGCGCAATATACGGGTTGGGCAGAAAGCGTTCCTTGGTTAAATCAGGGCGTTGCCAATAACCTCGTGCGACCCCGTCACCGCCAATATACAACTCACCCGGCACACCAATAGGTACGGGCTCGCGCGCAGCATCCAGAACATAGAATTGCGTATTTGCAATAGGGCGACCAATGCTGACTAACCCTTCGGTTGTTTTTGCGTGTTCCGTTGATGACCAGATTGTGGTTTCGGTTGGCCCATACATGTTTTCGATATGTGCTGTTGTGATCTGACCAAGTTCTGTAAGCAAAGATCCCTGAAAAGGTTCCCCGCCAATCATAAGGTGCTTAACTTTACCCAAAGCCTGACGTGCATGATCATCTGCGCAAAGCATGCGGGCCATGCTGGGTGTACATTGCAGGTGTGTTACTTTATGGCGCGTAATTTGGGCCGCGATTGAAAAATCGTCATCCGCCACCTTAGTTTCCGTATTGGCTCGTTTCAAAACTTCCGCAAGCGGGACCAACCCTTCTAAAACCTTCTCAACGGACAGACCATAATCAACAAGGCAAGCAACCTCGCCAACACCAATCTGTTTCAGTTCTTCAATACGTTTTAGGCAGTCATCGACTGTACCAAATAATCCCGCATCCTCAAAATATCGCTCGAATGCGAAGTCAAGAATGCTTTCAAGTTCGTCCTTACTAAGGCTTTCCAAGTTCAGATCAAACGCATTATTCACACCTTTGGGCTTCTTGAATGCAGGAAATGCCCACGCGTATTGTTTGATCAGGCCCGCAGCACTGCGCAGGTAACTTTTCATTGGCTCACGGGCGGTTTCGCGCACGGTTTCACGGTCAGAACCAACATAAGTATGCAGCATCAACGTGACAGTAAAATCATCCGGATCATAACCAGCCGCGCGCAAAGCATCGTGATAAAGTACGGTTTTTTGTTTTACCTCATCAATGCTTTGCCCCAACAAATGAGTTAGAACATTCGCGCCTGCAGTTCCTGCTTCTTTCCATGTTTCAGGGTTGCCCGCAGTTGTGACCCAGATCGGCATTTTCTTTGAAAGGGGTCGCGGTTGCGTTACAACGCCAAAAGGCTTGCCCGATTTGGTTGGGAATTCCACAGTCTCGCCGGCCCAAAGCTTACGGATAATTTTTATAGCTTCAAACATTGCAGGTTTGTTTTCAGGTGGTGTATTTTCCGGCCGCAACACAAAGTCATTCGGTTGCCAGCCGGATGCAATCGCCAACCCGACCCGCCCGTTTGTAAGATTATCGATCACGGCCCATTCTTCGGCTATACGAATTGGATGATGTAAGGGGGCCACAATACTGCCAGCCCTGACAGCCAAATTTTCAGTAACGGCTGCAATTGCAGCGCCCGTCACTGATGGATTAGGATAAAGCCCGCCAAAAGCATGGAAGTGGCGTTCAGGCGTCCAAACCGCACAAAACCCATTCTTGTCGGCAAACTTGGCACCCTCCAGCAACAATTCATATTTGTTGTTTCCAACAAAATCATCATTACCCCAATTATACAGGCTGAACGCCATTTTTTGGTCGCTAATAACAGTTTGCCCGTCAGATGGCTTAATACGGCTATCGTCTGACCCCAAGACAACTTTAAAACCTCTTGCAAGCGTGTAGAATAATTCTAGCACTGAAATATCAAACGATAGACTAGTAACAGCCAACCAAACACCGGGTGGGTCACTGCTGATCCGGTTATCCATACCAGCAAAGAAGTTTGCCACATTACTGTGCTGAACCATCACCCCTTTGGGCAAACCTGTAGAGCCTGATGTGTAGATAAGATAGGCAAGATTTTGCGGAGTAACCCCACTGTCTATATTAGTTTTAGGTGCGGTTGAAATACGCGCGTCAGTATCAAGAACTAGCACCGAAGCCATATGTTCAGGCAGCATATCCAATAAGTCGGATTGCGTAATGATAATGCTTGCGGCACTGTCCTTTATAAAATGTGCAATACGGTCTTTTGGGTAGGTTGTATCCATCGGCACATAAGCGCCGCCGGCCTTTTGAATGGCAAGTGCGCCAATCAACATTTCCAATGAACGGTGCGTATATAAACCTACCAAAGTTTCAGGCCCAACACCCATATCACGCAGCACGTTTGCAACTCGGTTCGCTTGTTCATTCAATGCAGTATAGCTTAATGAGCGATCTTCAAACACGATGGCTTCAGCATCAGGGGTGCGCAAAACCTGCGCTTCGAACATTTGATGTATACAGGCAGAACGATCATAGTTTGCTTCCGTGTTATTCCAGCCGTAAAGCACTTGGTCACGTTCTGTGTCCGAAAGAATTGGTACTTGGTTGATAGGAAGATCATCAAATTTACCCTTAGCCAATGCACCCGCGAACATTTCCAACTGTTCGGCCAATCTGGAAATTTCCGACTGTGAATACAGGGCCGTATCGTAGTGTAATCGGGTGACATCCGATGACAGCTCAACTGTCAGACCAACCCCAATGATAGGTTGGAATTCGTCGCCAACAGAAATGCCAACGCCCGGCAAGAGAGCCGCGTTTATCTCCGGATCGCGTACACCAAGGTCACGGGCAAAATTGCGGTTGATGCGGGCTTGGGCCAACACATCAATAAAACGGGCCGATGTGCTTTGGAAGTCGCCCCAATCCTGTGTCTGTCCTGTCGCATCAAAACGTACCGGAACCCAGTCGCTGCAATAACATGGGTCAAAATCACGGGTTGTTGCAGTATCGCTGAGTGCCAGATCAAAAATCACATTGCCGTTAATACGTGCGACCCAAGCAGCAACCGCTGCAATTAGCGGATCGCCAGCTAAAGATTTTGGTAAATCAATATCGCATTGAGCATAAGACGCTTCCGATTGTGTGTTGTTAGATTTATGCAATTCCGCCGGTATCAGATTGCGCATTTTATCGCGCCAATATGGTTCTGCCCCAACGATTGAGCTTAATTGCTGTGTTAAGGCTTCAGCCTGTTCTGTATTCAGGGGCGCCAGAACATCCCCACAGTTCATGGCTTCATTTGCTGAAATTGGATTGCCGACGTGATCATAAAGATGGCGTAAGGCGATGGGGTTAGAACCCGTTGCAATCACCACTTCGCTGACAGAAACAGACAGAACAGTTCCCGCGGCACCTTCAGGCACCGGATCAGGTATCGTCATGCTGGCTTCACCAACCAACAAAACCCGCCCGTTCACAAGGATTTTAGGGAAATAAAGCGGGTTCAAGTATTTGCCATGATTCAAGCCGCGAACCAAAGCCACCAATTCAACGGCAGGGTGTGAAAAATCAAGCTGCGCGGCTGACTTAGGCCTATCGTTACGGCCAAAATAATGCCGAAGTGACAGGTCTTGTGGAATACGGGTAGGACTACCGCTTTCCAAAGCATTCAATAATGTGGGGAAACTGTCGATTGCAGCCTCAAAGCATTTTGTGTTCAACGTCAATGCGGTATCATCGGTTGATATGTCGAACATGCGCTGTTCAATAATGTCGCCTTCGTCCACACCACCTTCTATCATGTGCCATGTAATACCGTGGCGTTTTTCTTGGTTCAGCAACGCCCAGACAGGTGCGTTTAACCCGGCATAGTTCGGCAAAGGGCCATCATGAAAATTCACGGCACCACTTGATGCAAGTGACAGAACGGACTTTGGGATAACAGACAGGTTTGCGATGCTAAACAACCAATCAAAAGACACCCCCTGTAATCGATCTGCTAGCCCTGCTCCGGGTGCAACAACATGCAGTTTTTTTGACTGGGCCCATTCTATAATGTCCTTTTTATCGCTTACGATAGCGCGAATATCATGCCCGTTTTGCATAAGCATTTCGCTGCACTGAACAAGCAAAGACTCATTGCCAATAACGATAGCGGAAAACGGTGAACTATAAGACTGGGTCATTTTATATCTTGGCCCGCAACGTGGACCACCTTTGAGTTTGTTTCAGGTTGTTTGGATAGGAAAGCTCCGGTCGCTGACCTTATGGAATGTGCAGTTAAATCCCTTATAAAACCGGGGGGATCAATTTTGGGTTTATTTTGAACAAGGCAGCGCAACCGATATGTAACCGCCCCAAGCAAGTGGGCAAATGTTGCAAATGTTGTATACGTGCGCCCGTGGTTTTTGACAAAATAATGCAGCCGTGAATTAAACCAATAATTGGGCATGCGCCGCCATGTTTTCATACCCGTTGAAACTGATCCGATATGGCAAACTTCACTTTCGCGAACATAAATTGTCGGCCATCCTGCATTGTAGGCACGTTTGCAAAGATCGGTTTCTTCAAAATATAAGAAGAATGTTTCATCAAACAAACCAATTTCATCCAATACACTTTGACGCATCATCAGACTTGCACCTGCCAACCAATCCACAACACAGGTTTTCTTGGGCAAGGGTAGGGGTACAATATAGTTTTTCAGTATCCGGCTGATCAACCCAAGCCGTGCTGCGCCTTCCAGCTCGCTTTGAATGGTTGGAAAGCGGAAAGCCGTGATATGCGGATCATTTTTGGGCCCGTGAATATAACTGCCTGCGAAACCTGCATCCGGGTTGTTTTGCAGCTGCACCAACAGTAATTTTATCGCATCTTTTCCGGGGAAAGCATCGGAGTTCAGAATATACACATAGTCAGGCGCATCACCATTAGGTAAACGCGCACGCATACCAACATTATTACCTGCACCAAAGCCACCATTATGGCCGGATTGAATAACTTGCACACGATCGGGTTTCAGATCCAGCACATGAACGGCCTTCACAAGGGTTTCATATGATCCATCCTGACTGTCATTATCAACAATTGTAATTGCACCCTCAATGCCATCCATCTCACGCAAAGCTGCTGATAATGACTGTAATGTCATATCAGGTGTTTTGTAATTTAGGATGACGGTTAAAACCGTTGGTTGACGCATCACATTCACTCCGCTGCTTCTATAAACAAACCGACCGATGATCGTTCGGCAGGCGCGGATGTTTCTTCTGCAGTTTTAATGCATTCTTTCATGCGCGCAGCCAAGACACGGACATTCGGTTCCAGCACCATTGAATCGTGATCCCCCGGTACTTCAAAGGTGCGCATATTAAGGGTCCATTGACCCCAATCATTGTCAGGCAGGACATACGCGCGTTGTTTGTCGACCCATCTGTTATGGGATACTTTCCAATGTCCCAAAAGCGGCGGACGGAATAATGCAACAGACCCGTTCCAAGGTTTCATCGAATAAGCTTCAAGAGATTGAAGAAACGCCGTTTCAATGCCGGCATTGTTAAACTGATGTTCCACGTCGTTTTCAGGCGCGGTTGTTTTCAGGCGACGTTTTGCCAGCTCCCATCTAATACGGTTAATCGGCCATTGCAGCAGATGTTTAATGCCTTTTTCTTTTAAATTATGCCACTGGATCAATGCGCGGTCTTTTCCTGTCAATGCACGCCTGTGTGGTAACGGTGTATCCAGCATGACAAGTAGAGAAACTGTTTCCCCGGCCGCTTCAAGCTGATGTACAATTTCATAAGCGGTTATACCACCACCGGAAAACCCGCCCAACAAATAGGGACCGTGCGGTTGCACAATACGCATTTCAGCAATGTAATCGGCAGCCGCATCATACAAAGAGTCGTGCGGTTTTTCATCGCCATAAAGGCCACGGGCCTGCAGCCCGTAAAATGGGCGACCCGACCCCAGCAAGTGTGCCAAATGACGTAAGTTCAACACATTGCCAAACATCCCGGCTACAAGAAAAAACGGGGGCTTTGAGCTATCCTCACTTTCATACATCGCGACAAGATGTTTAAAACGTTGGGTAGTGGATGTAGATTTTTTGGGTTTTGCAGCTTCATGATCTGCATCGTCATCCGTACTTCCCACCTGTTCGGCTATCAATGCCGCGCATTTTTCAATGGTAGGGGCTTCAAATAAAACCGATATTGGAAACTCAATTTGATAGGCCTTTTTTACCTTTGAAAACAGTCGTACTGCAATCAGAGAATGACCGCCCAAATCAAAAAAGCTGTCTGTAATGCCAACCTGTTGCACACCCAAAAGATCTTCCCAATAGCCAACAAGTGTGCGCTGTATATCGTTCGAAGGCTCAATATAATCTGTGTCCAATTGCGGGCGATCAAACTTTTGACCCATACTTTTTTGATCGTCGGTTGTGTTTGCGCTTTGCTGCACCAATTCATTTAGATCAAGCGATGATACAAAAATCTGTGGCAAACCGATGGTGATTGCCCGGCGAAATGCGGCGGCGCCCTCCGAGGGAATAATCCCTTGAGTTAAATTGTGTTGCAAACGCTCTTCTGCCGCTGAAAATGATCCTTGTTGTGGGTGATTATTCTGTTCAAACACAACTTCGCTCGCGGACAAAGGCTGTGAATTTGCAAGTGAGCCCGCATTCTCTAGGCGTTTAATGGAAAAGCCTTCTATAGCGACACACACAGACCCGTCTGCATCGCAAATAGCAACATCGAATGAAGCAACATGAGCATCCGTTGATTTAGCATCTGAATTGCGTACCCAACTGAAAACCCGCTCCGGCAAAGGTTTATGAACCCGTACAGAACTATAAGACACCGGCACCCACAAATGGGTCGGTTGATAACCTTTGATCAGCTTCATTGCCCAGCCTGTCGCAAGGTCAAGAAGGGCAGGGTGTAACACATAGCCCTGTTCAATATCGCGGCGATGTTCAAACGGTAAATGCAATTCAGCAATACCTTCATCCCTGCCGTAAGCAAGACGTTGCAGAACATGCCAACGTGGCCCAAAATTCAAATGCTCTTCTTGTGTGGAACGAACGGTTTGACCTTTTGAGGCGGTAATTTCTTCTTCGTTGCAACGGGCAAAGATTTCCATTGGATTTAGAGGGACTGGCTTAGGTAACGGAACAAGTGCAAGGGTGGCTTGCGCGTTCAGTTGAAAGCCTTTGCGCCCATCCAAAGAACAATCACTTCTAACCTCAAAATCATATCCGACCGCAGAACGGGCCAATGTAATCTGGACCTCACGATTTTCCGTGTCACCTACCTGTAAAGGGCGTAAAAATAACATGTCGCGTATTTCAACGACCGTATCTTCACCATTGGCGCGCAAGGCTTCTGCGGCCAATTCCAAATACCCGGTGCCGGGCATAATGGCATTTCCTGCTTTTGTTCGGTGTTCATTTAAAACCCATCGTCCATGAGCGGTGTAACTGGCCGCAAACATCCGGTTGCCGCTTGTATCAAACGTTGCTTCATCCAAAAGAGGGGCGTTAATAGGTTCTTTTGGGGGCAGTTCCTGCAATCCAATGCGGTCTGCGACAGCTTGCGCCGCCATACCGACCTCATTCCATATGCCCCAATTGATCGCCACAACTTGGGTGTCATCACCTTTGCGGCTTTTGGCATAAGCGTTCAAATATTCATTGGCAGCCAGATAGTCTACCTGACCTGCGGGGGCTATTACGGTACTGGTTGACGAAAACAGAACCATCCAATCCAACGCGCCGTCAGGAAACAGTTTATGCAAAACCTGCGTTCCATGAATTTTAGGGGCAAGAACATCTTCGATTGCAGCAGAGTTCTTCGTCAATAACGGGCCATCATCTACAACGCCTGCGGCATGAATTACGCCATCAATTTTTCCAAAACGCGCCTGTGCTTGGTCAACGACTGTTGACATCTCGACCAGGTTACAGACATCAGCAGTGACAACCATAACATCGCCACCCATTGCTTTTAATTTCTGCACGGCACGAATGCGTTTTGCAGTTTTGTCATTAGGGCTGTGCATCAGCAGGTAACGGTTCCAGTTTTCCGTTTCGGGCAAACCTGTGCGTGCTAACAAAATAATCTTGGCTTGATGATTTTTAACCATATCTTCAGCAAGAGTCAGACCAATACCACCAAAGCCGCCTGTAATCAGATAAACTCCGCCGGTTTTATAAACCAGCGTTTGATCGCCTTCCAAGTCAGGCAATTTAACGGCTTCAAAATCAAGCTCAAACCGTTTTTCCCCACGTAGGGCCGCTATCGTGTTCTGGGCAGGGGCTAATAAATCTTCCAGTATTTTTGTGGCAAGTGCGTTCACCTTGGAAACATCTGTCTTAATTTTTCCCCACCACAATAAACTGCTTTTATGTGTTTCAGGTGCTAAAGCATGGCCAACATCCACATCCAACACAGCACAGGTCACACCCGGGAACTCACGGGGGATAACCCGTACAGGGCCTAGTATTGTGGCCTTTTCCGGGTAGATTAAACGTTCGTCTTTTACTTGGGCAGCACCAGAAGTTATCGCCGTAATATGTAGTGGCGTAGGTAGGTTTTCATCAGCAATAGCCTGCGCCAAAAACACCAGAGAATAAAACCCCTGTTCCTGATTTTGATGGAAAACGCTGCTGCCGGGGCGGAAGTTCTCTTCTTGTGTCAAAAGCCAGAAGTTAACAATACGGTTGGGGGCAATACCGCGCCCGACCAAATCTTTAATCAACAGATCAAAGCCTTCGCGACCACGTTCAGGGGCAAGGACATAACTTGTCTCATCTGTACGGGCGAAAGCATCACCTGTACGCACCTCAATAACGGTTTGTCCCGCATTGCGCAGGCGATCGGCCACTCGTGACCCAATCCCAAGTGTATCAATCAACATCAACCATGTTTGCTTGCCTGCAGCATTCAGGTCTTTATCGACATCAAGGGTACAATCCGCCAAACGAGGATGCCAGATGGGTTGGGAACCCCAGCTTGTCGGGTCGTTGTTACGGATCAAATAGTTTGAAACTTCGGTGCCTACCTTTTTACCCGGTTCTATGAAATAAGATGCCCTTTGAAACGCATAGGTAGGCAACACAACTCGCTGGCGTTTCACATCCCCCCAAATCTGCGTCCAGTCTATATTGGCACCTGCCGCCCAAAGACGCCCAAGAACACCCATAAAATAGACGTCATCCGCGATCTTCTGATCAGGATGCCGTAAAGAGCTTAAAGTTTGTTGCGCATCAACATCGTTGTTCATCGCCGCCAAAGAACTTAATGCTTTGCCGGGGCCAACTTCCAGATAAATCCGATTGGGTTGCTGGGACAGCATTGTGATGCAATCGGCAAAATGAATGGTTCCACGCAAATGCTTAACCCAATATTCCGGGTTGGTCGCTTCATCATCCGTGATAAATTTACCTGTTCGATTTGATACAATCGGAATTTGTGGCGGGTTTAGTGTAACAGTGCGCAGAAAATCACCGAATTTTTCTAGTATAGGGTCCAGCATCCGTGAATGCGCGGCAATATCAATAGCAATACGTTGGCAGGCAATGCCGCGACTCGACAGTTGTTTTTCAACGCGCTCTAGGGCTTCTGTTGCGCCGGACACCACAGAAAGTTCCGGTGCATTCACACTGGCCAAATCCAGATCATCGCCCAAAAGTTCCCGTATATCCTGCTCCGGAAGCGGTATGCTTAACATACCGCCGGCAGGGATTGTATCAAACAACTGACCGCGCAAATGCACCAGATTTATGCAATCTTCAAAGGACAGAACACCCGCCAAACATGCAGCTGTATTTTCACCCATACTGTGGCCAACCAACACGCTTGGGCGCACACCCCAAGACATCCATAATTTCGCCAGCGCGTATTCGATGATCATAATCAACGGTAATTGCACTGATGGCTGCTTTAACTGTTCAGCTGCAGCATCAGCGTCTTGCTCTTCAGGTAGCCACAACGCACGAATATCGTAGTCCAGTTTCAGTTGTAGATTGTCTAACCCACGATCAACCCACTCTTGAAACACCGGTTCGGTTTCATATAAATTGCGCGCCATTCCCGTAAACTGCGCACCACCGCCCGGAAACATGAAAACAACCTCTGCGCTATCACCCACAGGTCGATGGTTGAAAACGCGCAACGAATCATTGGTTTCTAACAGTGCCGCCGCTTCTTCATGGGTTTCCGCAACCAGAACACGGCGATATTCAAACTGACGGCGTCCTTCTTTCAGGGTGAAAGATATATCGGCAAGTGATTGATCAGTGTGGCTGCGCAAGTGTTCGGCCAAGGCTTTAGCATTTGCTTCCAACGCTGTTTTAGACCGCCCTGAAACTGTCAAAATATGAAATGGCCAGTCAGAAAGCTCTGATGCCACACTTTCAGGAGCTTCTTCCAACACGACATGCGCATTGGTACCGCCTACGCCTAAGGAATTTACACCCGCCCTCCGCGGGCCTGTCTGGGACACCCAATCCTTCAGTTCTGCATTCACAGCAAATGGGCTGTTTTCAAAATCAATTGCAGGGTTCGGTTTTTCATAACCAATACTTGGGGGAATTTGTCTGTTGTGCAAAGACATTGCCGTTTTGATCAAGCTTGCAGCACCCGCAGCAGTATCCAGATGCCCTATATTGGATTTGACAGAGCCAATCTTGCAAAATCCTATTTTATCCGTGGTTCGGCCAAAAGCTTCAGTCAATGCGGCAACCTCTATCGGGTCACCCAGATATGTGCCCGTACCGTGACATTCCACATAATCAATACTGTCAGCAGATACGCCGGCAACAGCTTGTGCTTCTGCAATTGCACCTGCTTGTCCATCAACGCTCGGGGCAAGGTATCCTGCTTTTGCCGCGCCATCATTGTTTACGGCCGTACCTTTGATCACACCCCAAATGTGATCTCCATCAGCAAGGGCATCCGACAGACGACGCAGAACAACCACACCAGCACCACTGCCAAAAACTGTTCCCTCTGCTCGGTGATCAAATGCATGGCAGTGTCCATCAGGGGACAGTATCTCACCATCTTCAAAGATATATCCACGCCCATGCGGCAACTCGATCGTAGCCCCACCCGCCAATGCCATATCACACTCACCCGTCAGCAATGACTGACAAGCATAATGCGTAGCCACAAGTGACGTAGAGCACGCAGTTTGTAGGTTTATACTTGGGCCCTTTAAATCCAGTATATGGCTAAGCCTTGTCGCCATGAAATCTTTGTCGTTGCCCGTGTGACGCAACAAAAACATACCTGTATCTTTTACAAGATCAGGATTGGAACAGACATTGAAATAAAAGTAACTGCCCATACCGCAACCCGCAAACACCCCCACACGTCCGGCGAAACTTTCCGGGGTGTGCCCCGCAATTTCCAGCGCTTCCCACGAGGTTTCCAAAAATTTACGATGTTGTGGGTCCATAATGGCCGCTTCTTTGGGGCTTAAACCAAAGAAATCGGCATCAAACATTTTATAACCGTCTAAAGTAGCTGCAGAAGCAACATAGTTTTTATGGTGAATGCGGCCCGGATCTTCGCCTGCTTCGATTAAGTCTTCATTGCTAAGTTTAGCAATGGATTCAATGCCATCACGTAAATTAGACCAATATCTGGATAAAGAACTTGCGCCAGGCAAGTTAACGGCCATGCCCACAATGGCCACATCGTTTTCAACGCAATCATTTTGCGATTTTTCATTCACCATTTTTCAATACTCGTACACTTATAAACTCATTACGCGAAAAGGTGATTCTACTTACAGTAGCGACCTTTCTTGTTACTTAGTGAAATTTACTGTCAAAATTATGGCGCTTCCTCAAAAATATTTTTTATTTAGCTTTTACCATTTTTTACAAGATAAGTACCTTAAGGGCTAAAATTGCATCAAGATTGTACCATATCGCGGCTAATCCGATTAACAAACCAGCAGCGGAACACATTGCATCATGCAAAGGATCCCAAGCTCCCTGACGTCGTGCCAACCAAACAACCACAGGATAAATTGCCACAATCGCAATACCCTGACTAACCAATGCGCCAAACAATCCAGCCATTTGTACACCAATAAGAAGTGCTGAAATCATGACAACAGCCTTTGATGCGGCAAGAACAAAAAACCGCCGTGCATCACCGGATGCAAGGGCTGCCTGATCATATGTCAGGACAATAATCATAGGGATTTGCATGCATGCGGATAGTACAACAATCGCACCTGCATATTTATAGCGTTGGTCATATAAAAGATCGACTAAAGCAACGCCAAAAAATGCAAAGACCAGCAGCATACTTAAACTGGATACAGTTATCCCGAACCGCATTATCCGCAGTTTATTATAGTTATCGACAGAAACCGAAGGCGGTCTTTCACGGTACAACGGAATAAGGGTTTTATGAGCGATTGCAGAGCTTAGCAACAAAGGAAAACTGGCCAGAAAAAACCCGATGTTATAGACGCCAAGCGCATCAAGCGTCAGGAACTTTCCAAGAATCATCTTGTCGCCCTGTAAAAATAAAAACCCGGAAACCGTACTTAAAAATATCCATTTACCGAATGTAATCAGTTCATGCGCTGCCGTCTTTTCCCACCTGAATTTATTGCGCGCTCCGGGCAGAAATACATCATACATCAAAAGTTGGACAAAACCGCTGATCAGCCCGCTAAACACAAAAGCCCAAACGGAACGCAGCAAATATGCCAATATAATAGCACTACCCGCCGCTACTAACTGCGTTGCAATTTGGATAATGTTAACACGCCCCAACAACAAATGGCGTTGGGCTGTTTCCAACCGTGTCGGGTTGAAGCCGGCAATCAGCAAACCAAGTCCGGCAACCGGAACCAGTTGGGCCAATAGCGGTTCTGCATAAAATCGCGCCACCGGCAAAGCGATTGCACAAGAAGCAACCCACAAACAAAACCCGCGTATGACCTGAATTGACCATGCAGTGTTTAGAAAATCCGGGTCATCACCGCGTTTGCTTTGCATAATCGAAGGCCCGACACCTATGTCCGAAAACATAACCAAGCCCTGCATGAAAACCATAACAAGGGCCATCATGCCAAAAACTTCGGGGAATAATAAGCGGGTCATGATCAGGTTCGTGGCCAGCCGTATAACCTGTGACGCGCCATATCCGGCAACAATCCACACCGAACCGCGCAACGCACGTGCACGCAATCCTTCACCGCGCAGGTGCTTGGTTATGGCTTTCATCGTCCGCGGCTCCAGTCTGTACTATTTGCTTTATTGCGCAAACGCACAGCGACAGCAACGGCAGCATATACACAAAATCCGATAGGATCTTTTACAGCCATTTTCATGACTCGTGTAAAACCAACCTGCGATTTATCATCATTTTTCATCAAACCGGGATATTGTTTTACAATCTGCATAACGCCTGCATCTTGGCGATTTCTAACCTTAACCAAATTCGAAAATCCTTCCACGATAGGCCATAGATATGTAGCGGAAACACTGATCCGTTCCTCTGGGCTGAATTGCAAGCGTACAAACGTATCATCTGATATAATATCCGGAAAATGGTCCCATCGGGCGCGTCCTTGCCCATTCACTGCAAACAATCCACACCCCGGCACCCCTTGAGTAAAAAACGGCACACGGGCATAAATGCGTTTGTAAGCGCGGCTAATCCATGTTTTTGGTTGCGTAATAATAACAGTCCCACTGGCATAAACAGGGACATCCGCATTCAGTACTGCATGTAACTGGCCAATTAACAGGGGGCTGACAATAACATCCGCATCAAGGTAAATGCGGATGTCGTATGATGCACATTCATCACCAATATTCAACGCATTCAGCTTGCCCCCTTCCTGCACATTCAGCACAATCAAATACCAACCTTTCGATACGGCCATATCCGTATAATCGGACGCAATGGTGGCAGTATCATCGTTACATCCATTGGCAATAACAATAATTTCAGGGCGCTTATCTGGTGCTTGTGGCAAAGGTGATGCCAGTATAGCAGCAAGACAAGCACCAATCCGGTCTGCTTCATTATTTGCCGGTATCAACACACTTATCATAGATTTAGCGCTTTCATTGCCATAAGCTCTTATGAAACCCTTGGTATAATCTCTAATTCAGTTTAGGCATCCGCTAAGGGTGACGTTGTGTCAAGTTAACTTAAGGCTGTATAATGAGATTTATGACATGCGTGATAATTTAAAAATTGGATATCTGATCCCGCAATTCCCCGGACAAACCCATATTTTCTTTTGGCGCGAGCTGATGGAACTGGAAAAACTGGGGGTTGATGTGCAAATTTTCAGCACTCGATTGCCGCCACCATCACTGATGTCACATAATTGGTCACAAACCGCTATTGAACGCACTACTTATATAGGGCGCCCTAAATTACGCGATATTTTCAGCAGTCTTTTCACTCTTCCATACCGCGAAATTGCAGGCGCCGCACATCAAGACGGCAAAACCTTTCTAAAAGATGTCTTGATTTGTGCGCCTGCCGCAAAACGATTGTTACGCGAATGCCGTACAAAAGGAATTTCGCATGTTCACGTTCATTCCTGCGCCCGTGCAGCTTTAATTGCGGCGCTTGCCAATCACATGGGTGGGCTTTCTTATTCCTTAACGTTGCACGGTCCGATGTCGGATTATGGGACAGGCCAACCAATGAAATGGCGACACGCAAAATTTGCGACAATCATCACAGAAAAACTTCTGGCCGAAGTGTGCGAAGTATTGGGTGATGACGCCCCGGCCAAGCTGGTCATTCAGCCAATGGGTGTCGATATAAATGAAATGTCGCGCAACAATGGTTACAAACCTGCCAATCCAAACGAAAAAATCAGATTGTTCTCCTGTGGCCGTCTGAACATCGTCAAAGGCCATCAGGATCTGATGCAGGCAGTACGTATACTGGTTGGGCGTGGTTTGGACGTCGAATTGGAAATCGCGGGTGAAGATGATACTGGCGGGCAGGGGTACCACCAAGTGCTTAATACACTTTTGCAAAACCTTGGTTTGGAAAACCGCGTTCGATTATTAGGCGCGATTGATGTTCAATCCGTGCGCCAAAAACTGCAAGACGCCCATATTTTTGCGCTGGCCAGCTGGCACGAACCCCTTGGCGTTGCTTATATGGAAGCAATGGCATGCGGCGTTCCGACCATCGGAACCGATGCGGGCGGCGTGCGCGAACTTATTCAGGATGGTATCAATGGGCGGTTGGTTAAACCAAAAGCCCCAATAGAACTGGCAGATACAATTCAAGATATGATAAATAATCCAGATCAGGCTTTGGCCTTAAGCAAAGAAGGACGTAATCATATTACTAAACATTATCGGTCTTCATTGGGTGCCGAAGTTTTAAAACGTGAAATCCTAAAGGTCTGAAACCATATGAACCACGTCAGGGTCGGCCTCAAACTGAAGTGCTTCAATGCTGAACAGTCGGGTCGTACCCGTCGGGCCAATGGCCAGCAAAACTGCATCTTGCTTCTGAAAACTGTAATCCGTCATCAATCCCGATAACACCGCCCGGTCAAAACCACCCCCACCATGCAAATAGTCCCCACCGCCTGAACTGACCAATACATCATCACCGTCATCTGCCAAAAGCGTGTCTTCCTCGGATGTGCCTTTCAGTGTTTCTACCGCCTCTGTTCCTATTTGAAAGACACCCTGTGTAAAGGTATCGGCAGACCTGTTCGACCACCAAGCGGGCGTCTCTGCGTTGAACTGTTTCAATACGTCCCAACGTGGGTTTTGATCGTCCAAATGACGCAGCGAACCCCAGCTGCCCCATCGGCTGGTGCGGGCAACATCCACAAAAGCATTGAATTGAGTGCCGCCAATTTCACGCCACTTGTTTAATAACACTTTATAAACCTCTGCTACTTCTGGCGTATAGTTAAAGTGATTGAAAAAGGCACTTAAGTCCGGGTTCCCGGCCCATTCACCAATGCCGACAACATGGGTGCCACCCTCATACATTATCAAATCCAGCCCATTTTCAGCTGCAACCTTTGACTGATAGGGTAAAGCATCAGTCAAAAGATGGTTTAAAGAATCATCCAAAATATCCTGGGCAACCAAGGACACAGCCAAATCGTACTTGTGTGCAGCAATGTAAGCTTCATATTCTTGCCCAGATAGTCCAAGTGTCCCAGCGGCTTCAACTGCTGTATTTAAGCTTTGCTTGATCCATTCCAATACCGTTGGGGCTTTTTCATCAGTACCTAAATCCAGGCCGAAATACCCGGTAACAGCATAGGCATCAAAACTTGAAACAGGGGGAGCGTTGCCGTTTTCGGCTTGCCATAATGGGGCTTGTAAAAGACCTTCTTCCAGTCCCGGCCAGTCAGTATGTGCCGCAATCACGCGCACCAATCGGTCATTTGCAGACGCACCATAAACTTCGCCCCAAATTTTCGCCATGATTGCCGCACGCATCCCGGCAAATTGCATCCATCCATCTTGCTTGCCCTTGCTTCCCCAACGCTCTTCGGCTTGGTGTAACGCCCACGCAGTTTGCGGAAATGTGAAATTCCAAACCTCGTTGGAATATTCCACATAGGTCTTCAGGCGGGGGTCAAGATTAGTATAAACATAGCTTGCGAAATTACGGCTATATGTGTCCGTGGCCATATGGGGCATATTAAACCAAGGATCGACACCAATTTCATTTGCCAGTTTAACCATCATTTCAACAGGCACACCACGGCGTACATAGGTGTAATCTGCAATCTTTGGTCGCCTATTCCATTCAGACTGCATTGATCCATTGGTAAACATCCAGTCCATAAATCGCACCGAGCGTAAATCTTTGATCCGACGTATCCAATGAGGATTGAAAACAACCCCGACCTGAAAAAGTGGGATATCATCGACTTTGACGACAGAAATATTTCGAATATAATTTCCTGTACCTTTCGGATCCGTTTCTTTGATTATTATTCCAACTGTGTCTTCGCCGGGTGTAAAATCAAACCGGATTTCACCACTTGAATACTTAATATTATACGCCCGACCACTTAGATTAATGCTGCCCTCTCCATCATATTTCAACCGATAACGGCCCCTTAGCGATACGGCCTCTTTTGGTTGATTGGTCAGAATAAAAGCCTCTACGTGGGTTACTTCATTCGGAATACTTTTTGGCCACCCATCCACATCCAGATATCCGCGTATCTCCAAATCATCAGCGTCCCAACCACCCCATTGACCCGCTAAATGTCCTGTCCATGGGCGGGCTGATTTCATAATATCAACAAAAGGTTGTTGTGCCGACCAATCTGCAATCCCGTCCAATCCCATAGCAAGCGAGGGATTAGCAGGACTGTTCCCGACAGATGCTGTGTTATAAGACGCTATAAAACGAACAATCATTGGATAATTGTCACGTACCAAAGGGTGCACGGTTTCTGGTATATCAAAGTTCAACGGCGCATTTTCACTATACAGGTATTGATAGGTGATCAGGCTTGCCAGAAAATATAAAGTTGCAGTGCCATGCGGCGCATCATCCGCATACAGTTCCGTTGCGGGAATACCGGATAGGGCTGGATTAGTCAGTAACTTTGACAGAATGGGAGCAACCGGGATCAGTTTGATGTTTTGATCGGGACGTGCTTCTTGCAAAGCCCCTACATACGTTTTGTACCATTCATGGGACTCGCCCAATACAAAACTGTGATATTGTTTCAATCCCGCTTGGGAAGGCGGGAAGTGGCCAATCAAACCAGCCATATCAGCCCAACCTTCATAAATGTAATAATGCATGCCCGGTTGTTGATCTGCCAACCAATCAAAGGTTTCCAATGTAGCACTGACAGGTGTAGCACCACCTTCATTATCACCATCATAAGGTACGTTTGGGGCCTGATACTGAATATAATTCGCAGGATTGATTAAAATTGTGTTAAAGTCCGCCTTACCGAACGACTTTCTATCCGGGTTCCAAATACCGGGAATGTCATGAAACGACCAATTCGCAATAGGGGGCAGGTCTATGGCAAAGTTACGCAACAGACCCCACTGGCCTTCGACAGCGTAATCATTATTCGCAGCTTTTGCCAAATGGTACAACCAATGCGGAACCGTGGTTTCATCACTTTCGCTTAGATGATTTATAAGACTGTTACCAAAAACATAGCTGCGTATCTCATTGGATTGCTGGGCCTGTAACGGCATTGTTAAAACGCTAAGAACAACGAATATTCGCAGCAAGGATGTCAAAGAATGCATTTTTTATCCTAAAATTATCCTAGAAAGCATTACACTTTGGTGACCGCTTTGATTGTCTAAGAATACGCCACAAACTGTCCGTAAGTCCATAAACATCTATATGTTCTGATTACTGTGCTTATGAAGTGACAGCCAGTCTGCCATTTCGACAAAAGTCAGCTATATGCGATTGCTTTGGCTGCAACGGAAATGGCGCGGTCTGTCTGCTCAAAGTCTGCTTCCATCAAAGCAAGACTCGGATAAGTTTTTCCCGGCGATTTAAAGATACCTTCAGCACGCAATACAACGTTGAACTTAGCATTACGATTCGTGTCTGATTGCTGCACATGCCGATAATCACGCACTGTTTGATCCGTGAAAACGACATCAAACAGGGTAGGGTGCCCAACGACCTGATGCACAATACCCTCTGCCGTTAGGTGCTTTTTGAACATCCCCATCAAACGTTCACCGTTAGCGTTTAGTGTATCGTATGCCCCATCACGCCGCAGAACTTCCATTGTTTTCATGCCCGCCACTGCGGCGATAGGATTACCGGACAAAGTACCCAGCATCATCAGCCATTGATCACTGCCAACGATCGCCTGATCAAAATGCACCATGATGTCTTTACGACCTGCTATGGCGGCCAATGGAAAACCGCCACCAATCACTTTGCCCAATGTGCAAAGATCGGGGGTAACGCCATATGTTTCTTGTGCGCCACCATATGAAAACCGAAACCCTGTGACCACTTCATCAAAGATCAATACGATACCATATTTATTGCATTCCTCACGAACAGCTTCTAAAAAGTCAGGTTCCGGTGGAATGATACGTTGAAGTGGCTCTACTATAAGGCCTGCAATTTCATGACCGTGCTCAACCAAAAGGCTGCGCAAAAAATCCAAATCATTGAAGGGTGCTATTAGCATTTCATTGCGAACAGCGTCTGGGATACCCGCACTGTCAGGAATAGCTTGTGGAAAGTTGGACATCTGTGCTGGCGCTAGGCTCATCTGCGCTTCTGCTGACATGCCGTGGTAACCACCTTCGAATTTCAGAATTTTATCACGTCCCGTAAAGGCGCGCGCCAAACGCATGGCATACATATCAGCCTCACCGCCCGATGATAGAAAGCGTAAATGTTCTGCACATGGAACGGCGGCAATGATATCTTCGGCCAGCTCAATACCTGCGGCATTGTTTGCAAAAAACGTCATTCCTTTGGGCAACTGTTCCAATACGGCTTCGATAACTTCCGGATGGCCATGCCCCAGCAACATCGGGCCGGAGCCGATTAGGTAATCAATGTATTCATTACCGTTTTCGTCCCAAACTCGGCTACCTTTGCCATCATGAATAACAATATTGGGATCGAAGTTGCCAAAGCCACCAGCGGGGAAAACAGCCTTTGCCCGTGCAATCCATTCTGCCTGTGTCTGAATTTTTTCCATGATAACCTCTTAATGGAATGTAGCGGCTTGTTGCCCAAGCACTTCTATATTCGGTGAAACCCCCAGACCCACACCTGATGGTGGTGCAATACGGCCATTTTGACGTGTAGGTGCATTTTCATCGATCCTGGGACCAACATATCCTGATAAATCACATGTGTTTAACAAATTGCGTGGGGCAGTGGCTGCAGCCAAATGCAAAAGTGCACTGGTTGTAATGTCAGATCCCCAAGTGTCTTCGATACACATACGCGCACCCAGATGCATACACAGATCACGGGCGCGACGTGTAACGCTTAAGCCACCAAACTTTGACAATTTTAATGCAACGGCATCCATAATACCCATTCTATGGGCTTGCAAAAGTGATGCTGTATCATGGGCCAGCTCATCCATTTTCATAGGCAGACCTGATGCTGACTTTACGGCTGCGCATTCCTCCATCGTGGGGCAGGGTGCTTCAAGCATGATATCCAAATGCGAAACAGTGCGTGCGACACGCGAACAGTCTAGCTGTGTCCCGCTATTGTTCCAATCTCCATACACCAGTGCACCTGAACCAACGGCTTCTCGGACAAGTGTAAGGCGGGCAATATCTGCTTCCCAATTATTGTCCGCCCCAAGTTTTACCTGAAACTGGCGAATGCCCGTGGCATACGCCTCTTTTGCCATACGGGCCATATCTTCGGGGGCAACACAGGTGATGGAATGATAAAGCGGCATGTCTTTGGTTTGGCGTCCACCCAACAACGCATAAAGCGGTAAATTAGCCGCTTTGGCGGTCAGGTCCCAAAGTGCTATATCAATAGCGGATTTTGCATATCGATGCCCGATCAAATGGGCGTCAAGCCGGTGCATCACAGCTTCTGGGCCTATGGGATCAGATCCAATCAACACAGGTGCCATTTCCGCAATTGCCGGAATAACACCCTTTGCATATGCCGCCAGATAATGCGGAATAGGGCAAACTTCCCCCCAGCCGGCCAAACCTTTATCGGTATCTATGCGCAATATTACACTATCGACGGTATCACAGGTTTTACCACCCGCCATGTAATAGGTTTCGTGACTGGTCAGGGGAACAACCCAAAGTGTGATATCTGTGATCTTCATAAGTTACACTCCATAAACGGCTATGGCTTCACCAAGGACATTCATATCGGGCTTTACCCCAAGCCCCGGGATTGATGGTGGGGTCGCAAAGCCGCCTTCATTGCGTGCACCCATATTGGGCACTGGATCAATGCTAAGGTGATAGTGGCATAACCAAGAGGCCAGTCTGTTTGCCTCTGGTGTAGATGCTGCCAAATGGATCGCGGCAGTATCCGCCAATCCAGATCCGCCTAAGTCTTCAATATGCATTTGCCATCCAACGGAAATTCCAAAATCGCGTATTTGGCGGGCCCGTGTCAGACCCCCCACACGATTTGGTTTCACCTTTACACCTTCACAAGCATTGATTTTCCAAGCTTCCAAATGATCACCAAATGTATGCATACATTCATCCAGCATAATCGGATTTTGCACACGACGCGCCACATGGGCGCATTGATCCAATGTCTCACATGGTTGTTCAACCCAATCCCGCGCATCCACTGAATTCAACACTTGGATTGCAGTACCGGGGGTCCATGCACGATTAACGTCAAAGGTGACGGTTTCATGTGTAGGCAAAGTCTCTGAAATTGCTTCAATCCGCGCGATGTCTGCGGCTGTATCACTACCACCGATTTTGGCAGAATGGGTACGGTAGCCTTTTTGTGACGCTTTGCGGATCAGTGCAATCATTTCATCCGGTGTGCCGGTAGAGATAGATGAATTCACACAAACAGGTGTCGCTTGCGCACCGCCCATCATTTGCCAAAGTGGCATATTGCCGCCCTGACCCGTGATATCCCAGCACGCCATGTCTAGTGGGGATTTAACATATGGATGGCCGGGTAGCGTAACATCCATCAAGCGATTTATGTGATCCAATGATCGCGGATCTTGGCCAATAAGGGCAGGGGCCAGAATTTCCAACCCCGCACGGATACCCGACCCATGAGCCGGCAGATAGGTATGACCCCAAGGGCAGCCTTCGCCCCAACCTGTTAATCCGTCATCGGTTTGGATTTCAACAAAGGTACTATCCAGTTGTTCAAATTTCAAACGTCCACCTGAAAGATAATAAGGCTCGGTTAAGGGCATATCCAACTGGTAAACTTTAATACGGGCAATCTTCATCTGTTAATTCCATATACTGCAACAGGTGGGCCAAGGCTTTCAAAGTCTGGCACAACACCCAACCCAGGTATATCAGTAACATAAAGCTTCCCATCTTGCGTAGTTGGCCCACCTATACCGGTATTCCGTGTATTATAATTGTGAAGATCCGTAGAATTGATCAGATACTCTTCCGGTGTGGATGCCGCAAAATGCGCAACCGCAGCCGTTGTAATCTGTCCTCCCCAAGTGTCTTCACTGACAACTGGAATACGGTTTTCAATTAAATAATCACGAACACGGCGTGCTTTGGACAAGCCCCCAAGATTAGAAATTTTCAAACAACAAATCTCGGCACCCCTGTCCTGCACAATGCGTTGGGCCATGCGCATATCAGTTATGCATTCATCCAGCTTCATTGGTTGTTGAGCGACACGACGCACCTGCTGACACTCTTCATAAGTTTTGCATGGTTGTTCCAGAATATAATCTAGATCACGGGTCGCAAGCGCCACTCGAATAGCATTATCCACGCGCCAACCCTGATTGGCATCCGCCATGGCCTTTTCATCAGCATTAAGCAAAGGAACAATTGTCTTGATCCTTTCAATATCCTTTGACCAGTCGGCCCCGACTTTGATCTGAAATTGACGGTATCCAGAAGCACGATATTGTTTCATCTCTGTAATTGTTTCAGAAACGTTTTTTTGTGGGGCAACACGGTACATGGGCGCACCGTTCGTTAGTTTACCACCCATCAACATCCAAACGGGTTGACCGCAAGATTGGCCCAATATATCCCAAAAGGCCGCATCAAACGGTGCTTTGGCATAACCGTGACCCTGAACCAAGTGATCCATCAAACGTTCCATACGGGTAACTTGCCTTGGATCTTCCCCGATCAGTTTTTCTGCCGCGATGCGCGCGAAAGCTTCCACACCTTCAGCGTGGGCCACCATATAGTTTTCGCCACATGGGCAGAACTCTCCACATCCCGTTAAACCTGCATCCGTTTCTATAACCACTACAGACGTTTTAGCTGTAGAAATGGCATTACCGGCACCCCAACCATACGCACCACCAACATATGGTAGATGTGTTTTATAGATTGAAATGCGGGTTATTTTCATGGGCATACCACGATATTGCCTGTGTGTTTTTTATCTATGAAAGCCTGTTGTGCTTCATGAAGTTCTGTCAGCGGGTAGTGTGCTGCCAACATTGGCTTAATCTCTTCGCGTTCAATATAACCAACGAGATCAGTGAAAATATGCAGCGGGATAACTGTGGACCCCGTAAAGGTCAGATCGCGCAAATAGAATGTGCGCAGATCAAGATTAACGATCGGCCCTGCAATAGCACCTGAACAGGTGTAACGCCCACCGCGTTCTAAAACGTCAATAATGGTTCCAAAATAATCGCCCCCCACAATGTCGGCAACCACACTTACGGTACTTGATCCTGTTGCGTCTTTCAGTGCCTTTGCCAAATCACTTGGGTTACGGGGCAATATCGCATCGGGGTTCAATTCTGCGACGTCTGCATGTTTGGCTTCGGATGCCATAGCAATCACATATGCACCGCGTCTTTTGGCAAGTTGGATCAATGCAGACCCCACTCCACCGGAAGCACCTGTAATCAAAACACGGTCGCCTTTACCTACATTGGCACGGCTTAGCATGCCCTCTGCAGTGGAGTATGAACATGAAAATATTGCCAGTTCAGCGTCTGACATTGTGCTGTTTACAGGGTAAACATTGCGGGCATCAACGGTTGTGTACTCAGCAAATCCACCATCGCATTCAGACCCGAAATACCCCGTTTTATCTTTGTTTTCAGCATCATTCCAATCGCGAAGCCAGTTGTCCGTAATTACCCTTTTACCAATCAGACCTGCATCCGCATCCGGACCCACTGCAACTACATGGCCGCAAACATCAGCCCCTTGGATACGGGGAAATGTAATCGGCGCACCACCCCAAGTCGGATCATCGTCGGATACCTCTGTATAAGCACCCCCTGTCGTGGCTTCATCTACGGCCTTGGAATACCAACCCGAACGGGTGTTTACATCCGTATTATTCAGCCCGCAGGCTGCCACTTTAATCAACACTTCGTTGCCATTTGGCTGCGGTGTTGGCCAGTCCGTTTTATATTCCAATGCATCCATACCGCCGTGGCGCATCAAAACAAAGGCATTCATTGTCTTGGGAATATCTGTCATTCGTCAGTCCTCGGTAATTTGCTTTCGGGGTCATAGACCGCATCTGCTAGGATACGGCCCTTGCGCGGTTTTCCCGCTACAATCACGGTAATCTTCGTATTTGGTACCGCAGCATGGGGTTTAAGAAAGGCAAAAGCCAGTATTTTGCCGTATGTGTGTGAATAAGTAACTGAAGCCGTTGATCCTACAACTTTGCCATCTACAATAACCGCTTCTCCACCATGCCCATCTTCGACACCGTCAGGTTCAAATTCCAGATATGCACAGACCCAGAGCAGGGCACCCGCATCCGCTTGCTTGACACTTGCGCGTGTTGCTTCAACACCTAAATATTCTTTGTCCAATTTTGCAAACCGCATCACATCCGCTTCCGGCAATGTGACCTCGTTGTTCAGTTCGCTTGCACCTTTGAATGCTTTTTCCATGCGTAGGACATTCATTGCGAATGAGCCATAATCTGTAATGCCGTATGCTTCGCCTGCTGCCCAAAGCGCATCATAAACTTCTAATGCATGTTCATTTGGGATGTGAAACTCCCAACCAAGCTCACCGGAATAGGACATGCGGAATGCCCAAACATCATGACCTGCAATCTTGATCTGTTTGGCAGTTAACCAACGGAAGTTAGCATTATCCAACTTGGCATCTGTACATTGCGCCAAAACCTTCCTTGCATTGGGGCCGTTGAGTGTTAGCGCCGCCCAATCATCTGAAAGTTTGGTAATATCAATATTTTCACCTTCTTTATTAAAGCTTAAATGATCCAATAAACGTTGTTCAAAGAAGGCCGCACAAACCAGATAGAACGCATCATCAGCCAGTTTTACAACGGTCGTTTCCAACTCGATCCGCCCCTTGCGATTCAGCATATGTGTCAGTGCAATACCGCCTATCTTTTGTGGCAATTTGTTGGGAACAAGACGACCAAGGTAAGTTTCTGCATCGGGGCCCGACACTTTGACCTTTGTAAAAGCTGAAATATCCATGATGCCACAAGCTTCGCGCACCGCTTTACATTCAATGCCAACCATATCGTGGACTTCGTTGCGACGAAAAGAATAGTGATCGCGTTGTTCAACACCATTTTGGGCAAACCAACGTGGGCGTTCATGGCCATATATCTCTTCATAAACGGCGCCTTTTTGTTTTAAGCGTTCATACATCGGCGATGGTTTAATCGGCCGCCCTGCCAAACGATTGAAATACGGAAAAGGGATTTCGTGGCGCAGGCAATAATCTTCTTTTGCCTTAATCACTTGCCATTCTTTTACAGCGTAATCACCAAAACGACGCGGGTCATAATCCCGCATCGAAATATCGGCAGATCCATGGATCATCCATTTTGCCAGCTCACGCGTTAGCCCCGGTCCCCAACCGATACCGATCTGCGTGCCACAACAGCACCAGTAGTTTGTCACACCGGGGGCCGGACCCACCAATGGATTGCCGTCAGGTGGATGCGAAATTGCCCCGTGAACATCGCGTGAAATTCCCAGTTCCGCAAAGATCGGCATGCGGTCTAGTGCATTTTCCAGATAGGGCATCACGCGATCATAATCAGGCGCAAACAACTCGTTTTCAGCCTCCCACGGGCACTCATCTTCCCAAACGGTGTTTGGATTTTCTTTTTCGTAAATACCGATCAAACCTTTTTTCTGCTCCATACGAATATAACCGGAAACCAATTTATCGTCGCGGATCACAGGCAGTTCTTTTTCCAGATTTTCAAATTCCGGCACAGGATCTGTCACAAAATAATGGTGGGTCATAGATGTCATTGGCAACTGTAGCCCAGACCATTCCCCCATTTGACGGGCATATGTACCGCCCGCGTTTACAACATGTTCGCAAGTTATCGTACCCTGTTCGGTTTCAACAACCCATTCGCCGTTCGTTGCTTGTGTGATGTTTGTGGCACGGCAGCGTCGGATAATCTTCGCACCTTTTTGACGGGCACCCGCTGCCATGGCCATAGTCACGTTTGATGGATCAACATGGCCGTCATCCGGTGTGTACAATGCACCTAAAACACCATCCAAATTGTAGAATGGGTGCTTTGTTGCAATAAATGCGGGATCAACCAGTTCAATGTTAAATCCTAGTGAACGACCTACGGATAATGTATGGCGCAGCCAATCCATCTCATCTTCCGTATAAGCTAAGCGGAATGAGCCGCAGCCATGCCAGGTTACAGCCTGACCCGTTTCTTTTTCTAAGTCACCGGAATATAATTTGATGTTGTAATCCACCATTTTACCCAAGCCAAAAGAGCTTGTAGAATGGGTAATTTGTCCGGCGGCATGCCATGTAGAACCTGACGTCAGTTCCGCTTTTTCCAACAGAACCACATCTGTCCAACCTTCGCGAGCCAAATGGTAGGCCAGGCCACAACCCATAACCCCACCACCGACAATGACTACTTTTGCATGAGTGGGTAGATTTGATTCCGGCATTTTTGAATTCCTTTGAACACGACTCGGTTTTTACTGGACAGGCTAATGGTTTAAATGTACCAATGTCAATCATGAATGGTACAAACATATCAAATACGATTTTAGATCGGCTGGCGGATGAACTGGGGGCACTAACCCCGGAAGCCCGGAAAGCTGCAACCTATGTTCTGGAAAATCCACAAGACGTGGGGGTATCAACTGTACGCGAAATAGCAAAAGCCGCACAGGTGAAGCCCAATACGGTGATGCGCATGGCGCGCCAAGTGGGCTTTGAAGGTTATGACGATTTCCGCGAGCCTTTTCGTGATGAAATTCGACGCGGCACAGTTTCCTTTCCAGATCGTGTAAGATGGCTGCAATCTATTCGTGCGCATGGGGAGCTGGGTGGCTTATATGCCGATATGGTTGGCGCAATGCTGTCCAATATCGAAGACACGTTCGGGAAGATCAGCGAAATAGATTTAAAAGCTGCGGCAGAAGATATCTGGGCATCACGACAAGTCTTTACCCTGGGGGTAGGGGTAAACAACGCAAATGCGCGGAACTTTACCTATCTGGCCTCCACAGGAATGAAACAATTCCATATGATCCCAAAGGCTGGTTCTACGCCCGTAGATGATTTGGCATGGGCTGATGAACAAGATATCTTGATTGCAATCACATGTAAGCCATATCGCAGCGAAGTCGTGGAAGCGGTCAAAGTTGCCCGTGAACAGGGCGTTAAAATCATCGGCATTTCCGATAGCCCTGCATCACCTGTCATTGTGGGGTCGGATCATGGGTTTGTCGTATCCAGTGATACACCACAATTTTTTCCATCATCCGTATCCACTATTTCCTTACTCGAAACCCTTCTAAGTTTTGTGATCGCTTCTGCATCGGATGAAATACCGGAAAGAGTAGAACGGTTTCACGCCAGACGGCACCAACTTGGAATTTACGAGGATATGGAATGACACAACCCATCACACATTCACTTGATGCCCGTTATTATACCGATCCGGAAATCTTTAAGATTGAACAGGATGGGTTGCTGGCGCGAACATGGCAATTTGCAGGTCACGGATCACAGTTGGAAAATGCAGGCGATTACTTTGCCTTTGAAATGGCTGGCGAAAGCCTGTTTTGCATCAAAGGGCGCGATGATGTTATCCGCACGTTTTACAATGTCTGCCAGCACCGTGCGCATCAGATGGTCAGCGGCTCAGGCACAACCCGTGTTGTCGTTTGCCCATATCATGCATGGACATATGAATTAACAGGTGGATTACGGGCAGGGCCGAACGTCAATGCCGTTGAAGGTTTTGACAAATCCAAGATTTGCCTGACAGAGGTGCGCACGGAAATCTTCTTAGGTTTCATCTTTGTTAATTTGGACAATGATACAAAACCAATGGACGAATGGTTTCCGAATGCCCGTAAAGAATTGGAAGAATGGGTTCCGCATTTTGAAACCCTAAAGCCGTTGGAATGGGTCGAAATTCCTGAAAAATGCAATTGGAAGGTCAGTGTCGAAAACTACTCAGAATGTTACCATTGCAGTTTGAACCACCCGACATTCGCCACAGGCGTCGTTAAGCCGGAAACCTATGACATCAAACCGCAAGGCTATTGTTTGCGCCATACAACCGAATGCCAAAACCTGAAAGATATGACCTATGACATCCGTTCGGGTTTTGACCATTACGATCAATATTCCAGCTGGTTTTTATGGCCGATGTTCAGCTTTCAGGTTTACCCGGGCAATGTGTTGAATACCTACCATTGGCGGACAATCGATACGGATCATGTGATGATGTACCGTGGGTGGTATTCCATGGACGGTGCAGAAAATGATATTGCGCGCCAATTGGCAGTACAGGATCGTGAAACCACTGTAGAAGAAGATATTCATCTGGTTGAAAGTGTACAACGCGGCCTTAAATCCCGTGGATATATACCTGGCCCCTTAGTGATTGACCCTAAATGCGGCGTTAATTCGGAGCATTCCATCATGCATTTGCAAAAATGGATGAGAGAGGCAATCAATGGTTAAACTTTCAGGAAGATGTTTATGCCGCGCGGTCAGCTGGACCTATTCAGGTCCAATTACGCGACGGTTGGTCTGTCACTGCGAAAGTTGCCAGCGCGCCACATCATCCCCTTTTACAGCTTTTGTTGGTCTTGATTCAAAGCATGTTACATGGACAGGGGAAGTGAACCATTATGAAAGCTCCGCCGGTACATACCGGGGGTTTTGTCCAACCTGCGGTAGTCGGCTTTATTTTAGGTCTGAAAAATGGCCAAACGAAATTCATCTGCACACAGCCACATTGGATGTGCCAGAAGATTATACGCCTGATGCTCAGGTTGTCATGTCTGAACGGCAGTGCTGGTTGAGTAAATTGGATGATGTCCCAAAATACGAAGGATTTCATGTAACCCCAACGGAGGCTGAACAATGTTAATGCCAGAAACTTGGCGGCCAGAACATAAATTATTCCCACATCAGGTCGGCTTCACTTGTCCGCCGTTTGATTTCGATGCAGCCCCATCGGATTTTCTACGTTTAGCCCCCGATACTGTGGGCGTGCACGGCTGGATGTTGCATGTTCCGGATTATAAACACGGGTTGGATCAGCGAAAACAAAATTTCGGGATGATGGAAGATTTCGTCCATTGCATGTCCCGTAATGGCGTCGACGTTTGCGGGCAAGTGGGATCAAACTGGGTTCATGCCAGCGGTATAGGCGTGGACGGTATCCGTGATCATTGTGAACGTTTATCTGAAAAATACGACACCCGGTTCCACATGGCCGGATATGCTATGGTCGAAGCTTTGCGCGCAATGAATGTAGAAAAAGTTGCTTTAAATGCCGCCTACCACTGGCCCGATTGGTGGAAGGGTACGGTTGGCTTTCTACAAGAGGCTGGGTTTGACGTCCTTTGGGCAGGCAACTTCCATGATCAGGGCTGGTTTGCTTCACAAGACGACGTGAATGATCACCGCTGGGTATTCGATGGTGATCTCGCTCTGAAATCTTTCGAATATGTAGCTGATCAAGCCCCTAACGCAGATGCCTATTTGATCAATGGCATGTGTAACTTTCGCAGCGGGCCGAACGGCCAGCCCCAACGCCCTGTGCACTTAACCCGTGATCTGGAAACCGCGCTTGGTAAACCCGTTATTGGCCATGATAATGCATTATATTGGCGCATTTTTAAAACCCTTGGTTTGGCACCGACCACCCCGCATGGGCAATTATTGGATAGTCTAGATGGATAAAATTCTTGCTTTGTGGGCCGTGCCTCGTTCTACCTCGACAGCATTTGAATGGATGATGCGCCAGCGCGGTGATTTGGACTGTCTGCATGAACCGTTTGGCGAGGCTTGGTATCAGGGCGAAGCACCCTTATGGCAAAGATTTAAGGACGGTGACAAAACCACCCCCAGCTTAACACTTGAAAGCGTATGGGGTGATATTCAGGCGCGTGCAAATAAAAAACCTGTATTTATCAAAGATTTTCCCCATTACATCAGCCATATGTGGACCCCGGGGTTTTTAAGTCATTTCAATCATGCCTTCTTAATTCGCGACCCTGCGAAAACAATTTCATCCATGTACAACAAATGGCCGGACTTTGATGAAGGCGAAGTTGGGTTTCCTGAACAACGGGCATTGTTTGACTTGCTTACTGCTTTAAACGGCACACCACCGCCTGTCATCGATAGTGATGATCTGTTGGAAGATCCACAACGCATGGTAAAATTATGGTGCGATGCGGTAGGTATTCGGTTCATACCCGAAGCATTGACATGGCCCGCAGGGGGGGACCCATCAGAGCACAGTTGGTGGGATGGCGGTTCCTTTCACGGAAATCTAGCAAATTCCACCGGACTAACACCACAAACGCGCAAATACGTTGAAGTGAATGACGCACCTGATCGTGTGAAACAAGTCTATCGGCGGATGCGGCCACACTACGAGCATTTATATCAATGTCGGATCACGTAATTAATGAGATTCCAGTTTCAATGAAAACAATCACTTAGATTTTTCAGTTATGGGACTGGGATTAGTGCGTTTAGATGGCAGCTTTGCAGGACAAAGCTGCCATGCGAGCAGGTAATGTTTTTATGCAAGTCGTTGTTCGAATTTGTCGAGCCTGCGAGTTAATGCACGATTTGGCAAACAACTACGCCTGTGATACTCTATTCACGAAGAGGGGATACATCATGGCATTGGACAACGACGACGACACAGATTTTGTGAAGTTCTGGAACTCGGTTCTGGAACCGAAATTCACAAAATATCGGCACATCCTTCAAGGAGGGTTGTCACGCCATTCCGCAGCAGTGATCCCAAACTTGCCCATCAAAGAAAGAATGTCAGTACTCGATGTCGGCTGCGGATGGGGAGATATGTCGCTGCAAATAGCTGAGATTGTTGGACCAAAGGGGCGTGTCGTCGGCATTGATTGCGTCGATGCATTTTTGGAAGAGGCAAGGAAAGACGCTGCTGCAAAAGGACTCTTGCATGCCGAGTTTTCCCGTGGTGATGCCGAAGTCGCTCTACCCGAGAATGAGTTCGATTATGTGGTTGCGCGTTTTGGCACGATGTTCTTCACAAATCCGGTGGCGGCGTTGCGGCGTATGCGTCTGGCACTCAAGCCGGGGGGGCAGATGACACATATCGTCTGGCGTCGGCGCGAAGACAATCCGGCATGGCAAGAAGCAAAGGAAATCACCCTTCGGCATCTTCCGCCACCGGGCGAAGGCGCTGACACCTGTGGACCTGGACCATTCTCGATGGGCAATCAGGAGATGGTGAACCTAATGATGAAGAGCGCTGGCTATGAGGATGTTACTTTCACCCGCGTGGATGAAAAGATCATGATCGGTACGACCCCGGAAGAATGCATTGCATTCGCGTTAGCTATCGGTCCAGGGGGCGAGGTTTTCCGTGAGGCCGGAGAGGAGATTGCCGAGGCCAAGCGCCCAGAGATCGAGAGTGAGATGCGTACCTTCTTTGAGAGCCAAGAACGGGACGAGAATGGCATTTGGTCACCCACCTCTTCATGGGTGATATCCGCACGCAATCCCGCTTGATCGCAATTTTGTAACGGTACCGCTCTAGCAGCCTTGTATGAGGTCCAAGAAAGATTAAATGAAGTCCGCCGAAAGCGCATTACGGTCATCTGATGCCCGTACTCCCAGTCTTTTGCTCGTTAGGGAACTTGTGACATTTCTACTTTGCTTAGTGGTGACATTTTAACTTTGCGCGTACAACTGTAAATCGCATAATCTTTCTTATGTTAAATAAGATGGAATGTATCCCATTAGAACATGCAAAAATAAAACACCCTAAAAACACTCCTGATATTCTGGGTGTTTTTAGGGCGTAACTTATACGTTCGTTTATTTTGTAATCATCTCCGGCCCCATGATTGCATTGGGCAGAACCGTTGAAATCCACGGAACATAAGTGATTATGATCAGGAACACGAACATGATCGCCAGAAATGGCAATGCTGCACGCACAACACCCATCATCGACATTCCCGCAACCCCTGCGGTCACGAACAGGTTCAGACCAACGGGTGGTGTGATCATACCGATCTCCATATTCACCACCATGATGATACCCAGATGAATAGGATCAATACCCAGTTCCATGGCAATCGGAAACACCAACGGTGCCACGATAACCAACAGGCCTGACGGCTCCATAAACTGTCCGCCGATCAACAGGATAATATTGACCACGACCAAGAACATTATCGGGCCAAAGCCGTAGCCCAACATGGCCTGCGTGATTTGCTGTGGCACTTGTTCATCGGTGATCACATGTTTCAGGATCAGCGCGTTCGCAATTACAAACATCAATGTTACAACCAGCTTACCCGCATCCAGCAAGGTATGCATTGTATCTTTGTGCCAAAGCGCTGTGACCAGCGTTATCGGCTTTTGCATCACTGTGCTTTTTGCACGCCCTTCACTTTCTGCCAATGGCCCCATATCGCGATAAACATAAGTCGCCACGATAAAGGCGTAGATGGATGCAACGGCCGCAGCTTCAGTCGGCGTAAATATCGCCTTCGTCAGACCCGGGATACCGTAAATCCCGATCATGATAATGGCAATCAGCAACAGACCCCAAATCGCTTCGCGGAAAGATGCCGCAACCTCGCACCACCCCTTCCATTCACCCGAAGGCATGTTTTTGATCCGTGCCATCACGTAAATCCCGATCATAAGCATGGTTCCCGCCAAAAGACCGGGAATAACACCTGCCAGAAACATGCGACCAACTGAAACCTCAACCGCAGCGGCATAAACAACCATCACAATGGATGGCGGGATCAAAATACCCAACGTCCCCGCATTACAGATCACGCCTGCGGCAAAATCTTTGGTGTATCCAACTTCACGCATCGCCGCGATCACAATACCACCAATGGCCACAACAGTTGCAGGCGATGAGCCCGACAAAGCCGCGAAAATCATACAGGCCATCACACTGGCAATCGCCAAACCGCCGCGCAAATGCCCAACAATTGCTATGGAAAAACGGATGATACGTTTGGCCACACCCCCCGTCGACATGAACGATGACGCCAGAATAAAAAACGGAATAGCCAACAGTGTTGAATGGCCTTCAAAAGCTTCAAACAGGGTTTGCGCCACTGACGCCATGGAACTGTCTGAAAACCACAACAGAAACAAAATCGAAGATAGGCCTAACGACACCGCGATCGGCACACCGATCAACATAAAGCCAATGACCATGACAAATAATAAAAGAATATCCATGGTTATTGCCCCTCTTCGCTTTCGCGTATCCGCTTAGCGGCCTCTTCAACATCATCTTCCGCTTCGTGGCTGACGATCATCATATCAATTTTACCTGCCCACATCGCCATGCCGGTTTGGCAAAAACGATACAACAACAAGGCCATCGATAAGGGTAGAACAAAATATGGGATAACTTTGGGCATCTTTTCATACGCATCCCCGTCGTTGAAAACATCCGACAACCAAGTCATGAAAAACGGTACGGGAATATCCTGTGTTTCATACCAACCCTGGCCCCGGAAGTTCTCAACAAATCCTGTGGGAAACCAGCGACCGCTGGTAGGTGGTAGATTGGCATAAGGTGCCCAGTAATCCCACGCCCCTTTCAACAAAAGGGCGGCATAAATGATACAAGCCAAAACAGAGATCAGCCCAAACACACGCCGTGTCGTTGGGCGAACCATATTGACAATTGCGTCCACACCCAAATGTGACGCCTTTTTAACTGCATAAGAAGCCCCCAGCAGAACCAGCCAAGCGAACATGAAAACGGTCAGCTCCAGTGCGTAAAAAATATTCGAATTGAACAGATAACGTGCAAGCACATTGGCAAAAGTCAACAACGTCATAAAGCCCAGTAATATGGCAATAATCGTTTCTTCAATCCGATCCAAAAATGATAATTTATGATTCATTTGCACCCCTCCCCTAATGTCTGTGTCGTAAGGCGGGGCATACTATTAGATGCCCCACCTTATTAAGCAAATAATTCTTAGTTTGTTTCAGCGTTAATCGCTTGTGCCGCAGCAATGTTGTCAGCGCCTACGTCGCCTTCAAACTTCGCCCAAACCGGTTTCATGGTATCAACCCAAACCTGGCGTTGGTCTGCTGTTAAAGTCACAACTTTACCACCTGCCGCAACAATTGAATCTTTTGCAGCATTATTCAATGCAGTAGACTCTTTGTTACGCGCAGCTGTCACTTCAGCCACAATCGTTACAAACTGATCGCGAACGTCAGCGTCCAAGCCGGCCAACCAGTCAACATTTGTCACAAGCAGATAGTCAATGATGCCGTGGTCTGTGTTTGTTACACCGTCCTGCACTTCAAAGAACTTCTTGCCGAAGATGTTTGACCATGTGTTTTCTTGACCATCCACAACGCCCTGTTGCAACGCACCGTAAACTTCAGAGAATGCCATTTTTTGCGGGCTGCCACCGATAGCTTCCATTTGGGCAACCAACACATCAGAAGATTGCACACGGAATTTCAGACCGTTTGCATCTGTAGGCTTAACAAGCGGCTTGTTCGCCGACATTTGCTTCATGCCGTTATGCCAGTAAGCCAAGCCTTGCAGTCCACGTTTTTGCATGCTGTCCAACATACCCTGACCGGAAGCAGAGGCTTGGAACGCTTCAACAGCGTCAATGTTTTTGAACATGAACGGCAAGTCGAAAATGCGGAATTTCTTGGTGAATTTCTCGAACTTGGACAAGGACGGTGCTGCCAATTGCACATCACCTTGCAGCATTGCTTCCAGAACTTTGTTGTCATTGTACAAAGTAGAGTTCGGGAAAACTTCCAAACAAGCTTTACCGTTCATTTCTTCGTTTACACGTTTTTCAAGCAAAGACGCGGCAATCCCTTTTGGGTGCTTATCCGTGTTGGTAACGTGACTGAATTTGATGACAACTTCGCCATCTTCGCATGATGCGGCTGCAACACTTGGAACAGCTGCGACAGCTGCGATACATGCAGCTTTTAATAGAGTTTTCATTGTTTTCTCCCATTGAAACTTTCTGAGCATACGCCCACGTATTCAAGACTAGACGGCTTCAAATGCTTTTTGGCAAAATAAAAACCTGAAATTAATAAAATTATTATTTATCAATACCTTAATTTTATACACTACTGCGTGTTTAAGCTTTGTGCGAATATTCACACAGTTATTCTTGCTTATTCCACACAGCACGGGCTAGGTTTTCAATGGCTAACTAACTTGCGATTCGCATCATTGGTATGAAATTTTCACGTCTAAAATACATCATTGCATATGTCTGTGTAGCTGGCTTAATTTCCGGTGCAACTTTTATGCTGTCCTATCACAGCACCTTGAATCAACTTAGTCAAACGGGTGCGGTTCGCATTGAACAGGCCCGCGACAGATTATTGGGGCAATTGGCCAGCTTTCGCCAATTACCGAACTATCTTGCCAAACATCCCAAAGTCATAGCTATCCTTCAAGGTGCCGACAAAACCAAACAAGCCAATGAATTTTTACTGAATACCGTCCTTATTTCTGGGGCCGATAATATTTTTATTCTGGATCAATCCGGCACAACTATTGCATCCTCAAATTCAAATGACGTTCACAGCTTTTTGGGCAACAACTATGCCTCAAGACCCCATGTGCAAGCAGCGATGAACGGTCGGTTAGGCTTCTACCACGCGCTCGAATCCAGCGATGACAGTCGGGACTTTTATTTTGCTCGGGGTATTTCACTGCCCGATACGCCCCATGCCGGTGTTGTCGTTGTTCAATTAGATGTCGCCGCACTGGAATTTGAATGGCGTGTTGATGAAGAAGTTCTTGCGTTCTTTGACAGTGACAATGTTGCATTCGTGACCAATCGCCAGTCATTGGCACTGTTGCGCGATGTCTCTGACCAAAATGCGACTATAGATGCCGGGCGCTATTCACAGCACACTCTGCCCCCGTTTTTCAAACACACAAAAACTGAAGTTTTTGGACATACACTCTGGAAATTCAGCAACATAAATGAAATTCCCACGCGGGCTTTGATTATTTCAAAATTCATCCCGCAAATAGAAATGACCGCACGGATTTTCTTGAATACACGAAATGCCAAGGCTGCCGCACGTGTACAGGCTTTGTTGGTAGCAGCCGTGCTGACCGTCATCGGTCTGGGCATGTGGGCTCTGTTCCAACGCAGACAACGCCTTGCCGATCTTTTGACCATTAAAGAAACCGCCAATGCAAAGCTGGAAGCCCGTGTTGAAAAACGCACAGCACAACTGCGCAACACACAACACCAGTTGATTCAGGCAGGTAAACTGACAGCGATGGGTCAAATGTCGGCCGGCATCAGTCATGAACTAAACCAGCCCTTGGCTGCAATCCAGAACTTTGCCGAAAGCGGTGGAAAACTGATAAATCGCGGTCGCGACAAAGACGCCCATGAAAATTTCAACCTGATCGCCCAGCAAACGGATCGGATAAATCGTATCATCCGTTCCTTGCGTGCATTCGCCCGCAAAGAAAAAGAAACGATAGAGCCAATTGATCTGCAAAAAGTCATCACGGAGTCTATCAATCTGGCAGCTGCCCGATGTGAACGTGAAGATGTTGAAATCATCCGAAGAGGTAACCAATCACCTGCCTGTGTCATGGGCGGCCAAGTGCGTCTGCAACAGGTGGTGATCAACCTAATCACAAATGCAATCGATGCAATGGCAGGACAAACCGATAAGGTAATAAACATATATCTTGTGCAAACACCGAATGAAATGCGCCTAATCATCCACGACAACGGCCCGGGTTTTGCAGACGCAGCCCGTGTGTTTGAACCGTTTTATTCGACCAAAGAGGTAGGCGCCAGTAAAGGTATGGGGTTGGGCCTATCTATCTCCTACGGCATCATCGGTAGCTTCGGTGGTGATATTAAATGCCGTAATCACCCAACAGGTGGTGCAGAATTTACCGTAATTCTGAAGCCTGAAACCCAAGGGCCACGATCATGAAAAAAAGGGTTCTGTTAATCGAAGACGATGATGCGCTTCGCACTTCCCTTGCGCAAATGCTGGATCTGGAAGGTATCACCGTCCTACAGGCCAACGGCTTTGCACAAGCTCGGCGCACCATTCGCACTAACTTTGCAGGTGTTGTTCTGTCTGACATTCGCATGCCGCAAAAAGACGGCTTTGATGTGCTCGCCTACGCCCAAAGCGTTGACACAGAACTACCCGTCGTCATGCTTACAGGCGAGGCAGACGTGCCAATGGCCCTGCGCGCAATGAAAGAGGGCGCATATGATTTTCTGGAAAAACCCTGCGCCTCCAATGACTTAATAGATGTTCTAACTAGGGCATTGCATCATCGCGCCTTGGTCACACGTACCCGCCAGATGGAACAACAAATCAGACGCAATGACTCGGCTGCCATCTATTTTCCGGGCCCATCCCGGGTTACAAAAGACCTACGATCAAACCTGCGCCAAGTGGCCGGACAACCCTTGCATGTTCATCTATATGGCGAATCTGGTGCTGGCAAAAAAATGGCTGCATTTACCATTCATTCGCTTTCAAACGAAGACACCGTCTTTGTCTCATTCAATTTGGAAAACCCGTTCGATCATTTGCAACTGCCGCAAAGCTCAGTAACCCTATCACTTAAAAACGTAGAGTTAACATCGCCTGAAACGCAAGCGAAAATCCTGAAATTACTTCAAACAATTTCCGGCATTAAAATCATAACGACCAGCACCAAATCCATCGAACAACTCCGTACTGCTGGATTAAGCGAAGCATTGCTGACCACATTGAGCCCCGCCGAAATCCACATTCCCTCTTTACTGCAACGCAAAAAAGATCTGCCTATTTTATTCGAAAGTCTTGTGCGCCAAGCCACCCGCGCACTCAATACCGATATGCCGCAAATACCGCAAAATATCTATGCCGAAGTTATCGCAAAAAATTGGACGGGCAACATCCCTGCCCTACGCAATTTTGCAACCACGGTAGCTGTTGGCCTGAATTTGCGCAGACAACAACCTGACGATCTGACACTGGTTGAACAAATGGATGTTTTTGAGCGGTTGGTTTTGTCTGAAACCCTAAAGCGCAGCAACGGTAAAGCCGGGGAAGCCGCCCTTGCCTTAGGCTTGCCGCGTAAAACATTTTACGACCGTTTGGCACGGTACGATTTGCGACCCAAGGACTTTAAAACAACTTAGAAACATAAATCCCTTGCGATCGGGTTTTAATTCTATATGTTATGTTATATTATTACATATAGATAATCCCATGCCATTAGGTTTTGAAAAACACGACCATACTGCCTGCATCCAATCCGCCCTTGCAAAGGCGGACAGTTATTGTGCCGATAAAGGCTTGCAATTTACTAAAATCCGTCGCCGTGTGCTGGAATTGCTACTGATGGAACACAAAGCCCTTGGTGCATATGATCTACTTGGCAATCTAAGCAACGAAGGTTTAGGCACACAGCCCCCTATCGTTTACCATGCCTTGGATTTTCTGGTCGCCAACGGATTTGCACATAAAATCGAAAAGTTGAACGCTTATTCCGCCTGTTGCCATCCCGGCAAAACCCATGCGCCCGTTTTCATGATCTGCCGTAGGTGCAAATGCGTGGTCGAAACCCAAACCGAACCTTTACGCAATTTTCTTGGCACAACCGCCAAAGCCGCAGGATTTCTTATCGAACGCACAGTAATAGAGATCGAGGGCCTGTGCCCATCTTGTCAAAAGGCAGAACCAGCACGACCCTATTATCCGTTGAGAACCTAACCGTAAAGCTAGGTGGCCATACCGCCCTGACTGATATCAATATGAGTATCAACAAGGGTGAGATAGTCACGATTGTCGGGCCAAACGGTTCTGGAAAGTCCACACTTCTTTGCGCAATTGTCGGCGCTGTAAAGTCCACCAAAGGCACAATTAAAAAAGCCCCTGCCCTGCGTATTGGATACGTTCCGCAAAAACTGCACATTGATGCAACTCTACCAATGACAGTGGCCCGTTTCATGCGCCTACCCAATCAGCATGATACTGCAACAGTCAATGAAACCTTGGGATTGGTTGGCTTGTACGATATTGAAGGCCAGCAAATGACCACTTTGTCAGGCGGCCAATTTCAACGGGTCCTTCTGGCCCGGGCCATCCTGCACAAGCCCGATCTGTTAATCCTAGATGAAGCTACGCAGGGGCTGGATCAACTGGGTTCCGCAACATTCTACCGCCTGATCGAAACCCTGCGCAGTAAACTGGGCTGCGCCATATTAATGGTCAGCCATGAATTGCATGTGGTGATGAGCGCATCTGATCGGGTGATCTGCCTGAACGGCCATGTTTGTTGTCACGGCACGCCCGATATCGTGGCCTCTACCCCTGAATACCGCGCCCTGTTCGGCACTGGCACCCAAGGCGCACTTGCTCTTTATCGCCACGACCACAATCACAGCCATGATCACGACGCTTGTGATCATACCCACCACGAAAAGGCTTGAATATGTTTGATACCTTCTGGATCCTTGCCCTGCTCGCTGGCATCGGTGTTGCCATTGCCACCGCCCCATTAGGTTGCTTTGTATTTTGGTGACGCAACAGCGCATGCCGCCATCCTTGGTATTGCCATTTCACTGGTTCTATCAACCAACATATTTATCGGTGTTCTAGCAGTCACCTTGATCATGGCATTTATCGTTTCATCATTAACAGGGCGCGGCTATGCGATGGACACGCTTTTGGGCGTCATGGCCCATTCCGCACTTGCAGTTGGATTGGTTGCTGTTTCCTTTATCAAAGGTGCCGATATTGACCTTCACGACTACCTGTTCGGTGACATTTCAGCCGTTACCACAACAGACCTTACAATTATCTGGCTTGGCGCATTGGTTGTGCTTGCCTTGGTCAAATGGCGTTGGTCAGCACTTTTAACCGCAACCCTGAACGAAGATTTGGCGCATGCCAGCGGCATTAACCCAAAACGCGAACAACTTATTCTAACACTAGCCTTGGCTGTAGTCATAGCTGTTGCAATAAAAATCACCGGCATATTGCTGATAACCGCGATGCTGATCATCCCTGCCGCAACCGCCCGCCCCTTTAGCCGAACCCCCGAAGCTATGGCCCTACTTGCCACGTTGATCGGTGCATTCTCTGCCTTTGTCGGGATAGAGGCTTCCCATATATGGGATACACCAACAGGGCCGACAATCGTTTGTGTTACGGCCCTGTTGTTTGTTATATCGAATGTGGTGCGCTTAACTCGCCAAACTGGGTAGCCACAGTACAATCGACGGGAATGTCACCAACAATGCAATTGTCACAGCGTCCGCAATAAAAAATGGGGTTACGCCCTTGAATACATCCTGCACACTCAAGTCATCGCGCACACCGGCAACCACAAAACAGTTCAGCCCTATAGGCGGGGTAATCAAACAAAACTCCGCCATCTTGACCACCAATATCCCGAACCAGATCGCACACATCGGGCCGCTCATGCCAAAGGCACTGTCCACAGCCGAGACCAGCTCGCCCCCATTCAGCGCCATAATAGCCGGATAAACCACTGGCAGCGTCAACAACAACATCCCGATCGCATCCATGAACATTCCAAGCACCGCATAGGCCAACAAAATGCACACAAGAATCAGCATCGGCGACATATCTAATGACGTGATCCATTCAGCAAATGCGTCTGGTAACTTGGCAAAGCCCAAAAACCGTACGTAGATCAATACGCTCCAAATAATTGTGAAAATCATTACCGTAAGTTTGGCCGTTTCTAACAGCGCCTCTTTTAATTGGCCCCATCGCATACCCCGGTAGAGTGCCATAATAAAAACGATGAAAGCCCCGATCGCACCCCCCTCTGTCGGCGTACCCCAAGCATCGCCAAAAGGGTTGTAAACAAAGAAGATAATGATCACGACCACCGCCACAATAGGCAAGGCTGGCGGTAGTGACTCAAACCGCTGAGCCCAAGTGAACCCACGCACTGGTGGGCCGACATTTTTGAACGTCATCGCAATACCAATGATCAACGCAGCATAGACCACAGCAGAAAACGCACCGGGAATAAAGCCTGCCAGCAGCAGCTTACCCACGTCCTGCTCAACAATAATCGCATAGATCACCAAGATCGCCGAAGGCGGGATCAAAGACGCTAACGTACCCCCTGCCGCAACAACACCGGCTGCGAACTGTTTGTTGTACCCAATCTTGAGCATCTCCGGGATCGCAATCCGCGCAAAAACTGCCGCCGTAGCAACAGACGCGCCGGATACAGCTGCAAACCCAGCAGTAGCGAAAACGGTCGAGACCGCCAAACCGCCCGGCACCCATGCAAACCAACGTTTGCAAGCCTCAAACAAGGCCGTGGTTAGCTTGGCGTAATAAGCCAGATAGCCGATCAAAATAAATACAGGGATCAAACTCAGCACATTCGCGCTGACCTTTGATTGCGGTGTCAGACCAGCAATACGCACACTCACAGTGAGCGCTTTGCCAAATTTGTCAGGGTCATAATCAAACCCATTCCAACGCAGCCATACTAATCCAACAAACCCCGCTAGGCCCGCGGCAAAGGCAACCCGCATGCCCAACAATACCATAACCAGCATACCGCCGCTGGTCCACAGCCCAATTGAAATACTATCCATCAGTCTGCCCCTTCCAGCGCTCGCGCTTCAATGGCAGCCTGCTCAGCTACAGTTAACGTCAACGGCACGGCCACAGGGTTTTCCAATCCTAAAACCAATGCCCGCCCATAACCCCAAGCCTGTAAAAGAAGTCGCAGCACCAGAATAAAAAAGGCCACGGGCACAACCAGCTTTGATGGCCACAATGGTAAATAAATATCCGTGGTACTGTCTTTACTGCAAAACGGGCGCGCACAATCAAAGGAACGTTCAAAATGGTCCCAAGCGCCCCAAGTCAGCGCCACCATCAAGATCAGGATCATCAGAATCGAAATCAGCTCAAAAAACCAAAGCGTCCGCCCCTTTAACTGACCCACCAACATATCCATACGAATATGCGTGCCATCGCGCTGCACATAAGACACGCCCATGATTGCAATGAGCGGCATCAACAGCTCAATGATATCCACATATCCCAACAACGGGCTACCAAAGAACTTGCGCCCAGCAACGGAATAAACCGCCAAAAACATCAGTGAAAAAATAGCCAAACCGCTCAACAACGCACAAAAGCGTTCAATCGGCAGCAAGGCGCGATCTAACCTGCTTAAAAGACTGGAATCTTCCAGAACCGCCGCTGATCCTGCCATGGCCTCACCCCCAATAAATTATTATATTTCAGATATAAAAAGGGCCGCCCACACATAAGGGGCAGCCCTATTTATTTAGTTGGACGCTTTAGCGTCTGCCAATGTTTTAACAACAAGATTATACAGTTCTTGTCCCGGCAGGCCTTGTGCTTCCATGTCTTTGATCCATTCATCACGGATAGGATCAGCGGCAGTGGCACGGAATTCTGCGATCACATCGTCAGCAATCTCAACTTTCTTCACACCCTTTTCTTCCAGAACTGTGTCCCAACGGTTCAGCAGTTCACCGTAGTTGGCCAGGTAGTGATCCAAAGCTTCAGGGATTGAGCTGTCCAGTGCTTCACGCTCGGCATCAGACAGAGCCTCATAGGCGTCGATGTTGGCAACCACAGGGCAGTTCACAGTGCCTGGGTTCAGGTTCGCCGTCCACCACGTTGCTTGGTTGATAGTGCCAAAGGACAGGTGCGCGTGCTGTGCAAAAGCAACCGTGTCTACCAAGCCGCCCTCCATCGCCTGATAAGCTTCAGTCGCAGTCACAGATGTCGGAATGCCGCCAACAGCTGAGAAAGCTTTACCTATACCGCCTGTGGCGCGGACACGCATGCCTTCAAAATCGGCCAAAGTCATTCGAGGCTCGCCTGTACCAACCAGATTGTACTGTGGCATTGGTGAGGTCATCAACAGCCTTGCATTCCATTGTGCCATTTCTTCTACAGCAGCAGGATGTGCATAAACAGCCCGTGACACAGCCACTTCTTGCGCAAGTGTCTCAACACCCAAGAACGGTAGTTCCAGAACGGTTACTACGCGGTTTTTATCACGGTGGTAGCCCGCACAGAATTGCGCCATTTCAAACGCACCGATAGAAATGCCATCAAGGTTTTCTTTGTTCTTGGACAAACCACCATAGCTGATGTTCATAGTGAACTCACCGTTGGTTTTTGCAGAAACCAACTCGGCCAATTTTTCAACATGCTCGGTAAACGCACGGCGTTTACCCCAAACCGACACATTCCATTCAACCGCCAAAGCTTCACCGGCAAATGCAGTTGCCACTGTGGCCATCGCGATCATTTTAAAATTAAATTTCATGTTTTCCTCCCAGAAAATCCAATACGATTCCCAAGGGGGGAATCGACCCATAGGCACAGGCTACACTAAATACGCGTGATTTGAGTATGAGTATTTTTGTAAATACACGCCACCCTGCCCTGCGGATTTCCGCAGGCAGCATTTAGAGCAACTTTTCCTTGTCCAACCCGAGTTTGACAATTTTTTCGTTCAATGTGCGCCGCCCGATCCCCAAAGCTTCTGCCGTATCGTCCATCCGCCCACGATGCGCCTGAATAGCCCGCCCGATCAGTTGTTTTTCAAATGCTGCCACAGCACCGCGTAAGTTTTCCGGCATGTCGTCACTGTCATCCGCAATACGCAAAGCATCTGTAACCGCGCCACCGCCGCGCCGCGCCGCCAGAACACAGCGTTCCGCCACATTGCGTAATTCGCGTATATTTCCAACCCAGTCATGCGATAGCAGTGCGGATATATCTGCCGCTGATTGTATTGGTGGGTCAATTTCATAAACTTCAGCATGCCGCCCGATGAAATGTTCAAACAATAGTGCAATATCATCCTTGCGATCTTGCAATCCGGGTAGTTCTAAAATCAATGTGTTCAGGCGGTGATATAGATCCTTACGCAACACCCCTAAAGTCATCGCTTGGCCAATATTTTCATTAGTTGCGGAAATAAACCGAATGTCTAACCGCACCTGTTCACCTGTCAAAACAGAAGTTGTTTCCTGCGTTTCCACAACCCGCAACAACATCGCCTGAACCTCTGTCGGGGCAGCTGTGAACTCGTCCAAAAATAGCGTCCCGCCATTCGCTTTGGTCAATAAGCCGGATATTATACTGTCAAATTGTGCAGCATTTAATGTAGCACAATTTATCGGCACAAACGGCTTATCGGAACGTAGGGAAAGATTGTGCAAAGCATTTGCCACCAGCTCTTTTCCCGTACCTGTTGCCCCCAAAATCATCACGTTGGTCTCTAACCCGGCGTAATCCACAATGTCGTCACGCAAGCGTTTCACAACATCTGTTTCGCCCAGTAAAATCCGGTTCAACCCTACTTGTGTCGATAACCGTTCACGCAAACGATCAGTATTTTCCTGCAAGCGATGCTGCTTTGCAGCATGTTCCAGAATTACCAACAATCGACGCGGATCGAACGGCTTTTCCAGAAAGCTGTAAGCCCCATCCTGTATCGCTTCCACCGCCATCGGAATATCACCATGCGCAGAGATCATCACCATAGGTGGCGCATTTTGTCCTTGCAGGTTTTGCAGTAATTCAAGCCCAGATCGGCGTGGCATACGCACGTCCGACAAGATCACATCGGGCATGGCATCCGCTATTTTTTGTTCTGCCTTTTCAGCCGAAGACAGCTCACTGACCTGCCAACCTGTGCGCGACAAGAGATGCACCAAAGATTGGCGCATCTCTTTGTCATCATCGATAATCAACACATGAAACCCTGTTGCGTTATCCATCATTTTAGTCATCTTCCTGCAATGCGTTCAACACGATGATAAACTCCGCACCCCCCGCTTTTGCATCCCTCGCCGTTAGCTGCCCCCCATGTTCCTGAATGATAGACGCCGAAATCGCAAGCCCCAACCCCATTCCTTCGCCGGATGATCGTGTCGTGTGAAATGGTTCTGAAAGCTGATCAATTGTCTGTCCGCCCAGACCCGCACCCCTATCGGTAACGCATAATGTAACCTGACCACTGAGCACAACAGACAGGTCAATCATTACCTTGTGTTCCGGTGCAGTCTCAGCCGCCATGATCGCATTGCGCAGCACGTTTATCACAACCTGCTCTAGCCTTTGCTGATTACCCAAAACCAGAATATCTTGCGCAGGCAAAGTCGAAGCCAATTCAATTTCAGCCTTTTCCAAGTCATATTTCACCATACTCAATGCACCGCGTACGACATTCTGGATCACAACAGGCGACATATCCTCACCTCTATCACTGGCAAAAAACCGCAATTGTTTCGTGATATTTTCCATCCGCGCGACTATTAAAGACATTTGCCGCCCCAACCCGCTTTGCGGTGCATCACCTGCAATCTCTTCTGCCGCAAGATAGTTCTTCATTGCAGAAATAGGTTGCCCCAGCTCATGCGTCACAGATGCCGCCAACTGGCCCAAAGCAGCTAGTTTACTACTGCGTTTCAACTCTTCTTGCACACGGGTAAGTCGCCGTTCAGCCTGCCTGCGCACCTCAATTTCACGCTGCAATCTTTTGCGGTCTTTTTGCGATGCAGATAACGCATGACGCAATCGCCCCGAACGCCAGGTTAAGAATGCCAATGCCGAAAGTGCCATCATGCCCGCGGCAACGGCCACAACCAACAACGCACGTTCACGAATGGCGCGGGTATCACCAAGATACCGAATAGTCCAAAGCGGATTATTAAGCTGTGCTTCCAGCGATAGAAACTTTTGCCCGTTTAAAATCGCGGCATTCTTGGATGGTGTTTTCCAATCCAGCAACTGCAATTCTTCTTGTCCGAATTGACGTTCTTGGTAAATTTCTTTCCGCCGATTATTATTAAGGGCCAACAAACTACGGTACCGCCAGTCTGCACGCGATGACAAAACCACAATATTATCTTTATTGGACACCAAAATCATTTCATTGGTCTGTTCCAGAATTTCCGTTAGCCGTGTCAGATCCAGTTTTACCACTGCAACCCCGATGGGTGTGCCAGACCTTAAAATGGGCGCTGACAAAAAATACCCCGCCCGTGACGTGGTTGCCCCGATTGCAAAAAGACTGGCCCGACGACCTTGCATGGCTTCCTTAAAATACCGCCGAAATCCATAGTTTTTTCCCAAAAATGTCGGCGTGTTTTCAAAGTTCGATGCCGCAATCGTCAAGCCTTGCGCATCCATCACATAAATCGCTTCGGCGCGTGCATCCTGTGACAGATCCAACAACTCTTGATTCAAACGATCGGCAGGGCGGGATTGAACCGCATTCCGAACCTGAACTTTATCCGCAACGATCACCGGCAAATGCTCTAACCGTTGCAATTCATTTTCAATCGTTGTGCGGTAAAGCGAAAGCTTTGCTTGCGCCTGGCTTAACTCCAAGGTGCGAAAAACCGATGTGGCGGTATAAAACAACGTTGCCAATATCACCAACGCCACCACGGATAAAAGTAATGGCCCTTTGAAAGGTAATTGGGAATTTGTTGTCTTGGTCTGAGCTATCATCCGCGACAGAACGCTTATTTTCTACAAAAGAGTCAATCTTATTTTAGGGTATGTATCTTTTCGATCAAACCTCTGGTTGATGAATTAAGGCCCGATAGATCAGCCCCTTCATCCAGCATTGGCGCAAGCCGGTTCGCCATCACCTTGCCAAGTTCGACACCCCACTGATCAAACGAATTCACGCCCCAGATTACCCCTTGAACAAACACCTTATGTTCATAAAGCGCAATCAATCGCCCCAAACTGTAAGGGGTCAAACTGCGATACAGAATAGATGTGCTGGGGCGATTGCCCGGGAATGTCCGGTGTGGAACAAGCGCTTCAACTGCTTTCGGATCACCCCCTGCTTCCAGCATCTCACGTCGCACTTCTTCACCCGTTTTCCCAAAAGCCAAAGCATGGGATTGTGCCAGAAAATTCGCGGTCAAAAGATCATGTTGCTCAACCAGATAGGATGTCGGTTGCGCGGTAATCATGAAATCAATCGGCACAATATCCGTACCCTGATGGATCAGCTGGAAAAATGAATGCTGCGCATTTGTGCCCGCATCCCCCCAGATTACCGGCCCCGTCTTTGTTGCAACATCCGCGCCTTCTTTGGTCACCCGCTTACCGTTACTTTCCATATCCATCTGCTGCAAATAGGATGAAAAATTTTCCAGCCGCTGGTTATAGGGGATCAAAGCAACCGTCGCACATCCCATAACATTACGCCGCCAAATGCCGATAAGGGCCAATAAAACCGGTAGGTTTTGTTCCAACGGCGCGGTTTTAAAGTGCTGGTCCATATCCCGAAACCCATCCAGAAACGCCCGGAAATTCTCACTGCCAATGGCAATCGCTAAAGACAACCCAATTGAAGAGGTCAACGAATAACGCCCGCCGACCCAATCCCAGAACCCAAAGACCCGTTCGGGAGCAATACCAAACGCATTTGTCGCCACAAGATTGGTAGACACGGCCGCAAAATGCGCTTTTGCCGCTTCTACCCCGATAGAGTTTTCAACCCATTCTTTTGCCGCTTGCGCATTGATCATGGTTTCCTGTGTCGTAAACGATTTTGACGCGATCAGAAACAACGTGGTTTCAGGGTTCAGATCACGCGTGGTATCACGCAAATGCGCCCCGTCCACGTTGGACACAAAAAATACATTCGGCCCTTCACCCACAAATTTGGACATCGCGCGCGTTGCCATAACAGGCCCCAAATCCGAGCCACCAATACCGATATTGATAACGTCGGTGAATGCCACACCCTTTGAATTCGTCACCTTCCCTGCCCGCACATCATCGGCAAATTGCAAGAATGCGTTCAACACCGGCTGTACCAAATCTGCCACTGCTTGCCCGTCAACCTGATAACCATCTGCAGGCGAACCCCGCAAAGCCACATGTAAAACTGCACGATCTTCGGTCGTATTGATATGTTCGCCTGCAAACATGGCATCACGGTTGCCTTCGACATCAGCCGCACGCGCCAGATCAAGTAAATGCTTTAGCGCATCCGCATCAATACGTTCTTTGGAAAAATCAACTGTCAAATCATCAAGGCTAGATGAAAACTGTTCAAACCTATCAGAATTATTATCAAACATTTCCCGTAAATGTTTTGATTGAAGCCTATCCCAATCCGCCGCCAATACATCCCAAGCATTTTCAATAGTCTGCGTCATTTACGATACCTTAATTTAAAAACTTGATTAACTGATACTTACACGCAACTCTTAATACAAGCCGTTCAAACTTAAGTTACCTCTGCTCATTCTGCCAATCTGGATGTACCCATGGCTCTGCATTCGACGGCGCCAACATGGGTTTGCCCAATATATGATCCGCCGCTTTTTCTCCCGTCATAATGGATGGTCCATTCAAGTTACCGTTTGTGATACGCGGAAAGATAGAACTATCAGCCACCCGCAAACCGTCCACCCCGATGACGCGGCACTCGGGGTCAACAACAGCCATCGGATCAGTGATCGCACCCATCTTGCAGGTACCACACGGATGATATGCGCTTTCCACATGCTCTTTTATAAATCCGTTTAATTCCTCATCCGTTTGCAGGGCCTTACCCGGTTGGATCTCATGTTTTACAAATGGCTTGAACGCTTCTTGCCCAAAAATCTCGCGGGTCAAGCGGATACAGGTGCGAAAATCCTGCCAGTCCTCTTCACAACTCATATAATTGAACAATATTTTCGGCGCATCGGCCGGGTTGGCAGAACGCAGCGTTACCGCACCCCGCGAAGGCGACCGCATCGGCCCCGTATGCGCCTGAAATCCATGCCCTTCGGCAGCAACCTTACCGTCATAACGTACTGCAATCGGGATAAAATGATACTGAATATCAGGGTATTCAACACCTGCTTTTGATCGGATAAAAGCTGCACTTTCAAACTGGTTCGAGGCCCCAAGCCCCGTCTTTGTAAACAACCATTGCGCCCCGATCATTGCTTTCGCGAACAGGTTCCAGTGCTTGAACAACGTAATCGGTTGCGAAGACGCTATCTGAAAATAAAATTCCAGATGATCTTGCAGGTTTTGGCCCACACCCGCACGGTCTGCCACCACATCAATGCCATGTTCCGCCAGATGCGCCGCAGGACCAATACCCGACAGCATCAGCAGTTTGGGTGAATTAATCGAAGACGCGGCAATAATGACTTCGCGCTTTGCGAAAATGGTTTCAACCTTGCCACCCCGCCTGACCGCCACGCCAACCGCGCGACCATCCTTGATCACAACCTTTTCCGCCAAACCCTTAACAAGCGTACAATTGTCACGCTTCAACGCAGGTCGCAGATAAGCGTTTGCCGCTGACCAGCGCCGACCCTTGTAAACGGTTTGCTCCATCGGGCCGAAACCCTCTTGCTGTTCACCGTTATAATCACCCGTTACCTGATACCCCGCCTGTCTTCCCGCATCGACAAACGCCTGATAAAGCGGATTTTCACGCGGGCCACGGGTCACATGCAGCGGCCCGTCAAACCCACGCCATGCCGCATCTCCACCGTGCCCATTATCATTCCAACTTTCCATCCGCTTATAATAGGGCAACACATCTTTATAAGCCCAACCGCTGGCACCGCTTTCTTCCCAATAATCGAAATCCTTGGCATGTCCACGCACATAAACCATCCCGTTGATTGAGGATGAGCCCCCTATCACCTTGCCACGCGGCGTTACCAGACGGCGGCCACCCAGATGCGGTTCAGGTTCCGTTTGGTATCCCCAATCATACATTGGCATATTCATCGGATAGGATAGGGCTGCAGGCATTTGTATTAATGGCCCTGCATCCGTACCGCCATATTCAACCATCAACACCGAATATTTACCGTCTTCCGATAAGCGGTACGCCATCGCACAGCCCGCAGAACCGGCACCAACAATTACAAAATCAGCTTCCATTCTTGATATTCCTATTCACCTCTAGGGAATCGCTGGCTGTCTTCCAGCCCGTCCAAATTCATGTGATTGCGCATGTAGCGTTCCGATGCTTTTTGCAGCGGTTGATAATCCCACGGGAAGTATTCACCATTGCGCAAAGCTTCATAAACTACCCAACGCCGCGCCTGACTTTCGCGCACTTGGGCATCAAACATATCCAAATCCCAGCGTGCTTCAGACTTTGCCCGCAACTGATCCAGCGTACCTTTATGTTCGAGAACATCAGCCAAATTTGTCAACTCATGCGGGTCGGTTTCCAAATTGAACAACTGATCGGGATCAAGTGCACAACGGTTATATTTCCACGGACCATAACGTAAAGACACCATCGGCGCATAAGACGCTTCTGCGGCATATTCCATTGCAACGGGTGCGGTGCGTTCCCCGCCCTGCCCCAATGGCACCAACGTTTCACCTTGCACCCAAGGTGCAATTGCTTCCATCGAAACCCCTGCCAAATCACACAGAGTCGGGGTCACATCCAGATTTGAAACCGGCGCCTCTATAAGCCCAGCTTCCATTTCAGGTGAAGCAATCATCAGCGGCACTCGCGATGATCCTTCAAAGAACGACATCTTAAACCAAAGACCCCGCTCGCCCAGCATATCGCCATGATCCGACACAAACAGAATGATCGCTTCTTGCCGTGTCGTTTCCAGTGCTTCCATCACTTCACCGATTTTATCATCCAGATAACTGATGTTGGCAAAATAGGCGCGTCGCGCACGCTTTATCTGATCTTCTTTTATATCAAAGTTGCGCCAGTCATTCGCATCAAAAATCCGTTGTGAATGCGCATCGTGATCGTCGTAATTCATTGCAGGCACTTCCGGCAGCAAATGTTCACAATCTTCATACAGATCCCAGTATTTTTTGCGGGCAACATACGGATCGTGCGGATGGGTAAAGCTAACTGTCAAACACCAAGGGCGATCGTCATTGCCGCGCGCCAAATCGTACACTTTGCGTGTCGCATTATAGGCCACCTCATCATCATATTCCATCTGGTTGGAAATTTCCGCCACCCCTGCCCCGGTGACCGAACCCATATTATGATACCACCACTCGATCCGTTCACCGGGCTTGCGATAGTCAGGTGTCCAACCAAAATCAGCAGGGTAAATATCCGTGGTCAAACGTTCTTCAAATCCGTGCATCTGATCGGGGCCAACAAAATGCATCTTGCCCGATAAACAGGTTTGATAGCCCGCACGGCGCAAGTGATGCGCATAAGTCGGAATATCAGATTCAAATTCAGCCGCATTATCATAAACCCGACTACGCGATGGCAATAGTCCAGACATGAACGCTGCACGTCCGGGTGCGCATAAGGGTGACGCCGTATAAGCATTTTTAAATCGCGTTGATTTTGATGCCAGCTTTTTCAAATTAGGCGCATGTAACCACTCAGCAGGCCCATCAGGGAAAAGGGTGCCATTTAACTGATCTACCATAAAAATCAGAATATTTAGTTTGCTCATTTCCCGCTCCCATAATCAATCCGCAAAAATCGAATCTCGCGGAATACATTAGACAAATAAATTGTTTTTGACTGACCAGTCAATCAAAAATAGATACGGGCCAATTTTTCAAAAGCATTTCATAATCCAGAGTTATAAATTTGCACAGATACGCAAATTAAGCGGCAAACTGCTTTTGGTAGTTGGCCTGTTTAACGCATTTGTAATATTCTAATGTTCGCGGGCCCAATATTTATGCTGCAGGTTCATGATTATGCCCTAAGTTCACGATAAACGAAACACACTTAACCCTGATAACCGTTTGGATTTTGACTTTGCCATTTCCAGGCGGTCTTACACATATCCGCTAAGTCACGCGTAGCCTGCCAACCCAACAGGTTCTGTGCTTTGCTGGCATCCGCATAACAGGCCGCCACATCGCCCGGGCGGCGCTCTACCATCTCGTTGGGTACAGATCGCCCTGAGGCCGCCTCAAACGCCGCTACAACATCCAGAACAGACGCCCCCTGCCCCGTTCCCACATTGATCGCCTCACAGCCCGTATGCGTCTCAGCAAAGCTTATAGCGGCTGCATGGGCCTTTGCCAGATCGACCACATGTATGTAATCTCGGACACCTGTACCATCAGACGTATTGTAATCCCCACCGAACACCTGCAACTTCTTGCGCCGTCCAACAGCCACTTGACTGACAAACGGCATCAGATTGTTCGGAATATCATGTGGGTCTTCCCCGATCTTGCCACTATCATGTGCCCCCACAGGGTTGAAGTAGCGTAATAATACGGCGCTGGCATCAAGCTGCGTAGCACACCAGTCCCGCAAAATATGTTCCACCATCAATTTGGTCTGCCCATAAGGATTGGTCGCAGATAAAGGATGGTTTTCATCAAGTGGTAAATACTGCGGATTACCGTAAACCGTAGCCGATGACGAAAACACAATACGCCGGCACCCTGCAGCTTCCATACCACGCAACAGGGATAACGTGCCAACAACATTGTTTTCGTAATACATCAACGGCTTCGCAACAGACTCGCCAACCGCCTTTTTACCTGCAAAATGCACCACCACATCAGGTTGGAATTCGACCAACGCCTTAGCAACTAACATTTGGTCCAAAATATTCCCCGTTACTGCCAGAAATTTCCGGTTGGTTAGCTGTTCAACACGCGCCAACGCCTCTGGCGCACTATTCGAAAAATCATCGTAAACACAAACCTCATGCGCTTCTGACAATACTTCCAACAGCGTATGGCTGCCTATGTAGCCTGCCCCTCCAGTCAGAAATACCCGCATCATGTACCCTTTTCTTTTTGCCGTGCTGAAATCATCAGTTGCGCTAATGATGCGGCAAAGCGTGGCGGCAAATCCGCCCGTGACAGGCTTACGATCCGCGTAAACAAGCGTACGCCTTCCATTTCTTCCAAAACCCCCTGCGCGCATTTTTGGTGCCACTCCACCCCTGCTCGGTGCAATGTCCGCAGTTCCTTATCTGAAAGCCAGACTTCCATTTTTTCTTTTGTTACAGCAATACTACGTTGAATAGTTATATCTTCAACCTGATTAAAATTACGGTCTACCCAATAGCCTAAATCCAGCTTCTTGTCAGATCGGTTCGGTAAGCCTCGTTTGGTTTTTGCCAGATACGCCTTAGCCGACTTTACTGAATAATGATTGATACAGGCCAGATCAATGCCACCGTTCGCCCCATAAGTTACCGTTGCTTTGTCCAGATATTCTGCCCCAAGTGGTTGGCCAGAGCCGTTGACCCATCGGATTTTAGACACATCCTGCTCAATCCGCTTCTTTGGCCGGTGCACCCCAAGTTTTTCGTACGATCCGTCATTTTTGAACAGGGTCTTGAACATAGACGATGTGATCGGGGCATAGCACGGGAACCGCGCACATTTCCCGAACTGTTCAGTGACTGGCACATCTTCAATTTCAACCTGCCCGTCATTGCCAAACATACGCCATGTCAGCGCAAAAGCAGTTGCATCAGGACTGGCGGCCAGCAAATCATCCAGATGCCCCGCCCCCACTTTGATATTCACAAACTCGTCCACATCCGCAAATAAAACCCACTCAGCCTCAGCTTTCGTCGGGTGTTTATCTGCCCGTTTTAAAGCCGTCCACTGTACACCTGCATTCGTGATTTTATCATTACGCACATGGGTGATAATTCCAAGCGCATCCAACCGATCCAGCATCATGTCAGTGCCGTCGTCACAATCATTGGAATAAATCAAAAACCCGTCCACACCGATACTGCGATGATACGCCAACCATTCCAGAATATACGGGGCCTCATTGCGCATTGATGTGATCATCAGATATTTCATCTAGATTTTCACCCCACTCAATAGTGGATAATCCAGCGGGACCGCCTCCGGCCCTTCCAGAAAAATGGCCTTGCCAAAATGCGCATGAAGTCGCGACAGTTTTTTCATCCGTTCGGATTTCAACGTTTCATACATCGCCATATAATCGGGTCGTTGTTTTAACTCGCCAATCCTTTTCTTATGTGCTTTCACGCACAATTTGTGCTGTGTAGCGATTTCTTCATCCGCCATCAGTTCATCGAATTTAGCTTTCGCCCGTGCAATTTTATTCAAAATAGAGCGGTCTTCTTCGGCGTTATTATTCATCCGAAACCAGTACGCCATACCTTGATCACGATCCACATGGTTCACCCGCCCCCTGTCCCGCTTTGCCAAAAAAGACTCGCACGAACGCAACGCATAATGATTTAATGTCACCATATTATAACCATATGTCCGCACTGTATTGCGCCACCCCGTGCGCAGAATATTTTCGGGCATCCGAATGCCTGATCCGTTGACCCAATAAATATGATCCTTGAATTCAGGTTGCAAACCAACAGGGCGGTGTACCCCGTATTTTTTGTAAAATCCGTTGTTGCGGAACATTGTTTTAAACCCCCATGCCTGATGCGGCTTGCGGCAAATTTGCGGCGCACAGCGGAAAAACTGTTCGGTGATAAACGCGTCCTCAAACAAATCCACTTCCGCATTGCCGAACAACCGCCACGTCATCGACCAGACATTTGCCTGCGGCATGGCTGAAAACAGATCATGCAACGTTCCATCACCCACGTGAATGTTGATATATTCATCCACATCCATGCATATGACCCAGTCCGCTTCCTGCGCTTTTTGCGTTGATTGCGCCGCTTTATAGGCTGCATGTTGCGGCTTTTGTCCCGTTTCACGATACGGGTTTTTGCAATGCTGCACGATGCCTTTGCTATCCAGCAAATCAAACATCGTATCTGTGCCATCCGTGCAATCGTTGGTGTAAACCACAAAGTCCGTCACCCCGATCGACATATGATATGCCAGCCATTCCAGTATGAACGGCCCTTCGTTTTTCATCGTAGTGACAATCAGGATGTGCTTGTTTTCCGTGCCTGTTTTATGATGTTTTGCGACTTCAGGCGGTCGTTTCGTTGCATGATCAAATTGGTCAGCCAGAATATAGCACAGGTCCGCATTCACCACCAATGACGCTTTGGGTACAATTTTCCCAATCTTCAAAGCGGGGTAACGCACCCCCATACATCGCCAGAAATCAAAGCTGGCGCTAACCGGGTCCGGTTCAATCGTTGATGCCCGAAACGGGCGTAACGCAGGGTCCCGCCGCATAAACGCCTGACTGATAGCCCAGATATGCGGACCGCGTTGCCCATCGAAACTGGTGCAGGTATGATCGGCAAAATGCGGTTTCTTTGGTTTACGATAGGAAAACGGATAGGCCAAAGTACCGGAAAACTTCAAATAGGTTTGACTGGCAACCGCAGCATCAAAAACCGATACACCCCCTGCCCCATGCAACAACAGGTCACACAGTCCTATATGCACCACTGCCCGTGCACTATCAAAACTGCGTCTGCGAACTGCATCAAGGATTGCCAGTTCAAACAATGCAGAGGCAAAAGGCGCGGGAACTGCAGGATCCAGCAATGACTTGCCCGGTCCATCAGGTGTTGTATGTTGATCCAAAAGGCTAGGATAGTTATGATGTCCTAATGGTTGATTACTATCCAAAAGTGCAAAATACTTTAAACCCTTGATTGCCTTCGCCGCTTTCATCAATCGATTAACCGCAGATTTTCCCGACCAGTTTCCTTCACAACGCCGCAGCATCACAACCGCTTCCAGACCATGCCTGTCGCAATGATAGGATAACCAGTCTTTTAATGTATCGGAATCCGGATCAACTTCAGACAAAAACGCCGTGTTCAAGTCTGCAAAAAATTCCGTCAGGTTCGGATTTATATTCAGCTTAACGGGCTCGCCATCCAGCTCTACAACTATGTTTTGTGTTGTATTTGCATTTTTGCGCACCAAAGTTATATCAAGCCCACGCGGAACCGGGCGCATAATCTCAATAGGTAATATATTATTACCTTCTTTAAAGATCAGTCGATCCTGAAACCCGTCAATAAGAACACGGCCTGAAATGTAGACATGTAAAAAGTTTCCTATTGGAACAACATCCAAAATAAACGGGGTTTTTGGCTCTATTTTGAAATCAACCAGCTTTTTCCAAGCATTGGGAAATAACTGACCGGATAAACGTTGATGAATGGTTTTGACTGCCATGACGCCTGAAAATACCTGTTTTTAATCACCCTAGCGGAATTCCGAATTCACAGCCAGTCTTACATCACAACCATTGATCAATTACCTAACATCTAATTCGTACATTGCGCAAACTGGGGTCAACACGGCTGACGGCTTGTGTAAGCCTGTCTGACAGGTGGGTTTCCACATATGTGGCATGGAACTTTGTCGGCGCGATTAACGTCAGGCAATGCCCATCCCGTCCGGCCTCTTGCAATTGTTGGAACCAGGCTGCAAAGCTTGTCGGATCATGTGTAAATAAAATACCGGCCACAGATGACCATATAGTCCCATCATCAACTGGCGGCAAAGCACTGGCGGCAAAGGGTACAACATTGCTTTGCTGCACGTTTTGCGCTGTAAGGCCCGTCATTTCATTCAAACGTCCAACAAAATCCGGCCCTATTTTAGGCCATTCCACTTCTGTTTCCTTTAACACCAAATCCAGATTAAACCCATAAAGCGTCACACGGCCTCGCACCCCTGCCCGTTTAACGATCAGCCATTCTTTTGCTTTCAGTTTGGCCATTTCGCGTTTCACTGTGCGTTCATCAACCGACCATAGTTTTGCTATTTCACGTTGGCCCATACTCAGTTCATCCCGCTGCCAGTTATATCTGGTCGTGATTAGTGACATCAGGCGCAAAACCAGTCTTTGCGTTAGCTTATCGCGTGCAAGCGCATAAGCCATCAAAGCTGAAAGGATATCGTATTTCTTTGTCGCGGCATCCCGCCCGACGGGTCTGCTGGCCAACATTGGGCCGTTCCTTCCTGTACCTGATCCCAATATAAGGATCGCCACCTTTGTCCTGACTCGTTACTGGTCAGGTTTATACTGCCTATATACATTGAAACGACTCTAATACAACGCTGTTTCGCAATATATGATTATTTGCGTCCAGTTATCCGATTCTGTCAAGAACTCTGTTTGAAGTGGGTTTAAATCTAATCCTATTAAATAAAATAATTAAGGTAAGATTGGTAAAGGGGGACATCTATAATGTCACCTTATTTGATAGAGATGTCCCCCTATTTGTAGTTGAAGCCTTGTTGGTGTCACCCTAAATATGGTAGCCAAGTTTTCATCATGCATCAATATTTTTCCATATGTCTTGCGAATCGCTGTCTAAGGGAAAGCTATATAATCGTTGGGCATATTCCCCACAGGGAAGGTTTTAAGAGTATAATATTACCTTTTGCATTTTTTGCAAATAAGACGTAATTGTAAAAATTATAAGAATTAACGTCCAGAGGCAGAATATGTTCGATCACAAAGATCTTCACCAATTACACGCGCAATCCCTGAAAATGCAAAGCTGGATCAGGCAGCAGACCTTTAGTCCGGAGATGGAAAAGACCCTGCGGCGGTTTTCCAGTTGGGAAGTGTCCGAGCTGATTTTAAAGATCAACCAATCCACATTTCGCGGGCGTCTGGCTGCTGACCCTTCTCTTCCAGCAGGTGAAGTTGAAGAAGATGGTCGCCAGCGTTGGTATAGTCTGGAAGAAGTGAATGAGCTGCGCCGTCGCATGAAGGTGAACCGCAAATCCCTGATGCCGCATCGCCCAACCGGCAAGCGCGCGTTTCGTGCGGCTATTGCCAACTTTAAAGGCGGGGCCGGCAAGTCGACAGTTGCGCTGCATTTCGCACATGCGGCGGCTTTGGACGGCTATCGCATTCTAGTGGTGGACTTTGATCCGCAAGCGACTTTATCGCACAGTATGGGGCTGAATGACGTGGCCGAGGATCATACGGTCTGGGGCATTATGGCGCGAGATTTGATTCGCGAAACCGACCGGATGAATTCCAGTCCGGTTGCCGCGGCCAGTGGGGCCGCGCTACCCCAACGTAAATTGCCCGCTTCTATTCGTGATCTGGGTTTGGATGAATTGCGGGTGAATGATTTCATCAAGCCCACCGCATGGCCGACAATTGATATTGTCCCGTCATGTGCCAATGCCGCCTTTGTTGAATTTGCCAGTGCACAGTATCGTCACCTAAATCCTGAATGGTCGTTCTTCGCGGCTGTCAGCCGTTATCTGGATGCTATACCCGATGATGCTTATGACCTGATCATTTTCGATTGTCCGCCTGCGATCGGGTATCAGTCAATGAATGCAGTTTTTGCGGCGGACATGCTGTATATTCCTTCTGGCCCTGCCTATTGGGAATATGACAGTACAACCAGTTTTATCGGGCAATTGTCCGAAGCACTGGAAGATTTAGCAGTTGGCTTTGACGGAACCTTCCCCGCGGGGAATATGGATTTGCCCAAAGCATTTTGCGATGTGCGCTTCCTGCTGACCCGTTTTGAGCCGGGTAATGATTTACATCAGGCAATGTACAGTGCGTTCCAGAAAGTATTTGGTGACCGTTTGGCTGTACACCCCATTGAGATGACCCGGGCCGTTGAGCAATCAAGTAGGTTTCTAAGCTCGGTTTACGAAATTGATTACCGCGATATGACACGCGAAACATGGCGTCGGGCGCGGACCACGTTTGACCGTGGATATGAAGAATTCAAAGCCTCGATCATTGCATCGTGGAATAAGCTGGAGGATAAGGCATGAGCAAGAAACGCCGCGTATTTGATATTGATATGCCCGAAGATGAAATCGTCCCCGCGGGGAAGGTTGCAGAAACGCAGGCTGCCCCTGAAACTAAATCCGCTTTTGGGGCTGAACCTAAACGACGGGGGCCAATGGCCTCGGCTATTTCCGAAAATGCCGATAGCCTGAAAGAACGTCAGGCGATGGAACAGCAGATACGTGCCGAGAATGATCAGTTGGCGCATGAATATGTACAACGCAAAGCGGATGGACTGGTGATCGATTTGATCCCTTTGGGTCATATCCTAACCAAGAAACTGGCCCGAGACCGTATGGGTAATACGGATGAGGTTTTGGATGAATTGATTACATCCATTCAAGAGATTGGCCTGTCTAACCCGATACGCGTTCAAAAGCGCGCTGACGGGCAGTATGAGTTGGTGCAGGGCTTTCGACGACTCGCGGCCTATAAGGCCCTTAAGGGGGCTTCTGCGGATCCTGAGGCGTATTCCAGCATTCCTGCGGTCGTTATTTTTACGGATGAGGCGCTGGAACGGCTGTATCGTCAAATGGTAGACGAAAATTTGATCCGTAAAGATATTTCCTTTGCTGAGATGGCCGGCCTTGCAATTAAATATGCGCAGGATACTGCGACAGATTGCGATGATCCAGAAAAGGCTGTGGCCATATTGTTTAAATCCGCTGGTTATCAGAAACGCAGTTATATCCGCGGCTTTATCGGGTTGATGGATAGGGTAGGGGGTGTTTTGAAATACCCGGCCGAAATATCACGGGCTTTGGGATTGGAATTACGCAAACGCATTGATGCGGATGGTTCGGTTGCCGCGCAGATTGAAAGCGATTTGATTGCGGCAGGACCGGATCGTCTGGCTGAGGAAGAGCAAGCTATTTTGCGCCGCGCGGCAGGTCTTGAAGCGGACAAAAAACCCTTCCCCACAGGGAAGGTAGGGGCTGCCCCGCCGCGCAAGGCAAAAACCGTGTTCAATATTGCTCGCCCCGAAGGTACGGTTAAATGTATAGCAACGGCTGGAAGGCTTGAATTGCGTGTCGCAAAGGATTTTTCAACGGTTGACCGTCTTAAATTGGAATGCGCAATACGAGAGCTAATGTTAGGCATAGAATAAAATGTTAAAAATCAATAGGTTATGCGTAATTATGCGATGTGCCATCACAAGCTTCAACCCTGTAAGCAGGTTTTTGCGAACAACCACATCTTGGCCATTGTGGCACAAGGCAACAAGCCCTAGAAAGCTGTAATGCAAACGACCCATAAAAAAAAGCTGGTACAATTTCTTGAGTTTATACCGATTTGGCTAGGTATCTTTTTAGGACGGCTGATGCCGTTTCGTATGCGCGGCGCTTTATTTGCCGCGGCCGGTGGACTTTTTGTGCCAATGGTTCCCGTTTCGCGCAAGCGTGTGCTGGATGGGCTGAAGCGGGCCTTTCCGGAAATGGAAGAAAAAGAAACGCGTATTTTGTGCAAGCGTATCGGGCGGAATATTGGCAGGACAATGTCAGAAATTCTGTTCAATGCCAGTTTTAAACAGCAGATTGAGCTGTTCGATGCAAAAGGCATTGGGCTGGAAGCCTTGCATAAAGCAAAGGCTGAAGGCAAAGGTGCTATAATCGTATCAGCGCATTTTGGTCAATGGGAAGCCATTCGCCATTATCTGCATGCTTCGGGAATGGAAACCGGGGCGGTGTACCGCGAAAACAGCAATCCTTTGTTTGAGCGGCATTGGCTGACCGGTATCAAGCTGGGAGGAGAGCCAATAGTCGCAAAAAGCCCGAGCGGAAATATGAAGATGATCAGGCATTTGCGCAAAGGCGGTTTTTTTGCCCTTTTGGTTGATCAAAAATTTCAGCAAGGCCATTTAATACCCTTTCTTGGAATTGATGCTTTGACGGCAACCTCGGCGGCAGAGCTGGCGTTGCGCTATGATTTACCGCTGGTTCCGGCATTTGGTACGCGCGATGATAACGAGTTGAATATTCACGTTGAGTTCGAGGCACCGATCAAGCCATCGGATGCATTAACCATGACCCGTGAACTGAATGACCGCATCAGTGCACGGATTATGGATAAGCCGGAACAGTGGTATTGGCTGCATAAACGCTGGGATCATGTATTTTTATATGAAGGCCATCACAGGGATAAATCCTGATAGATGTGGACAAACATGTGCGTTTGTCTATTACCATTGCATGAATAATCGAATGCTGAAGGGCAGAGGTTTATGACGAATAATTTGTCGAAAATTGGGGCGGAAGTGTTAACGATCGAAGCGGCGGCTTTGACGGCGTTGGCGGAGAGCTTGGGGACACCGTTTGAGGAAGCAGTAAATCTTTTGGCTAAAGTGCAGGGCCGTGTTGTTGTTTCCGGCATGGGAAAATCCGGTCATATTGCGCGTAAAATTGCGGCGACTATGGCCAGTACGGGAACACCTGCGCAATTTGTGCACCCGGGTGAGGCCAGTCACGGTGATTTGGGGATGATTACCAAGTCGGATGTTTGCATCATGCTGTCCAATTCGGGTGAAACGGCGGAATTGGCAGATGAGATAGCACATGCCAAACGGTTTAAGATACCATTGATAGCGATTACCAAGAATGCAGATAGTGCGCTTGCGAAAGCGGCAAATGTGGCGTTGGTTCTACCCGATCAGCCAGAGGCCTGCGGTATCGGGATGGCCCCGACAACATCAACCACTATGCAGCTGGCTTTGGGTGATGCGTTGTCAGTTGCTTTGATGCGTTTGCACGGGTTTGATCGGGACAGTTTTCTGGTCAATCATCCCGGTGGCAAGCTGGGTGCGCAGTTGCTGAAGGTGGAAAGTATTATGCACACGGGTGCGGCTTTGCCTGTGGTGGCGGAAGATACCGCGATGAGCGGGGCGTTATTGGAAATGACTGCTAAAGGGTTTGGTGTGGCGGCCGTAGTGGCGGACGGGCAGTTACTGGGGATTATCACGGACGGGGATTTACGGCGTAACATGGACGGGTTGATGGATCATACAGCGGGTTCTGTGGCCACGATGGGGCCATCTACAGTTACGCCTGAAATGTTGGCGTCCGAAGCTTTGGGGATTATGAACCGTCGAACGATTTCTGCCCTGATGGTGGTGGATAGGGCAGGGGCCTTGAAAGGGTTGGTGCATATCCATGATATTTTGCGGGCAGGTGTGGTGTGAAAACGGCGATTGTTATACCCGCACGTTTTGCGTCCACACGGTACCCCGGCAAACCATTGGTTGTTTTGAATGGGCCTGATGGGGCAAAATCATTGATCCGGCGCAGTTGGGAAGCAGCAATGGCGGTGGACGGCGTGGATGCGGTTTATGTGGCGACGGATGACGAGCGCATCAAAACGGCTGCGGAAGCGTTTGGGGCGCAGGTTCTGATGACGCCGTCAAGTTGTGCCAATGGCACGGAACGTTGTGCGGCAGCTTTGGACGTGATGGATAGTGAGCCCGATTTGGTGGTGAACCTGCAAGGGGATGCACCGTTGACGCCTGCATGGTTTGTGTCTGATCTGATTGTGGGGTTTGAAAATGATCCAAGCGTGCATGTGACCACGCCAGTTTTGCGCTGTGATTTGCAGACCTATAAGAACTTTGTTGAAGACCGTAAGCAAGGGCGTGTTGGCGGTACAACGGCGGTGTTTGATACCCATATGAATGCGATGTATTTTTCCAAAGAAGTGATCCCATATGTGGGGGATGATTTGGTTGAAGGCGACGAAATCCCCGTGTTTCATCATGTGGGGGTCTATGCGTATCGGCCCAAAGCCTTGCGGGAATATGCCGACTGGACAGTAGGGCCATTAGAGACGCTTGAAGGTTTAGAACAGTTGCGTTTTATGGAGCGTGGTGTGCCTGTGCGTTGCGTGGAAGTGGACGGGCAGGGGAGGGTGTTCTGGGAATTGAACAACCCCGAAGATGTGCCGCGTATTGAAGCGGTTTTGAGCGAAGGATTAATAGGATGAAAACGGTTGAAGCGGGAAATCTGAAGATCAGTAATACGCTACCTTTCACGCTGCTGGCGGGGCCTTGCCAGTTGGAGTCCTTGGATCATGCACGGATGTTGTGCGAACAAACGCTAGAAGCCTGTTCTGCCACGAATACGCCTTATGTATTCAAAGCAAGCTACGATAAAGCCAACCGTACCAGCCTGAAGGGTATGCGCGGCTTGGGCATGGAAAAGGGGCTGGAAATACTGGCTGCGATCAAAGAAGAGTTCGGTGTGCCTGTGGTGACGGATGTGCATGAAATCTGGCACTGTGCGAGGGCGGCGGAAGTGGTAGATATTCTGCAGATCCCCGCGTTTTTAAGCCGTCAAACCGATCTTTTATTGGCAGCGGGTGAGACCGGCAAATGTATTAATGTGAAAAAAGGCCAATTTCTGGCACCAAACGATATGAAGAATGTGGCCGAGAAAGTGGCCTCGACGGGTAATGAAAACATTATGCTGTGTGACCGTGGTACAAGCTTTGGTTATAACATGCTTGTCAGTGATTTTCGCTGCATTCCGATTATGGCTGAAACCGGATATCCAGTTGTGTTTGATGCGACACATAGCGTACAGGTGCCAGGCGGGCAGGGGACCTCTTCGGGGGGTAAGCGCGAGTTTGTGCCACCCTTGGCCACGGCTGCGGCGGCGATTGGGGTGGCGGCGATTTTCATTGAAACGCATGAAGATCCTGACAATGCGCCAAGTGATGGGCCGAATATGATCCCTGTAGATCAGATGCGGGCCTTGATTGAGAAGTTGTCAGCGCATGATCGGTTGGCCAAGGGATTGTAGCACTAAACAATCAGGTAGCCACTTGATATAGGCACATGAATGAAACTTTCTACATATAGCCCAAGCATGATTGACGATATTAAACAACTCTTCATCAAGACATTTTCGGATTCGGAAGGGCAAGAAGAAGGTTTGGTAATTGGCACTTTCGTCCATGATTTAATGATGCGTACGGATAGTGATGATCTTTATGGGTTTGTCGCCACTGAAAATCAGCAAATCATCGGTGGTATCTTTTTTTCCAGAATGACGTTTGAAAATAAGGTTGTTGCATTTATCTTGTCGCCGGTTGCAATAAAGACAAGCTATCAGGGAAAAGGCATTGGTCAGAAGTTGATTGAGTTTGGCCTTAACGCTCTGAAAGAAAAAGGCGTAGAGCTGGCATTTACCTATGGTGATCCTAATTTCTACTCTAAAGTTGGATTTAGCACTATTCCTGAAAAATTAGTAAAAGCTCCCTTACCGTTAACGTATCCAGAAGGGTGGCTTGGCCAATCTTTTATTGGCGATGAAATTGAACCGATTACCGGCAATTCGCATTGTGTCGATGCGCTTAACAAACCGGAATTGTGGTAAAAGGCGGTGGATAAAGAGGCCAAATTTACCGCCGATAATTGCTGACACTCTGTTGTCAGCAGGGCTGTGTTAACTTAATGGCCATACAGCTATGATCAGGGGGAATTATGGGTATTCAAACGTCAAAACTGAACGGGTCGTTCAAGCAGTTTATTGAAAGACAAATCCTGTTTTTTGTGGCTACCGCTGGGCCGCGTGGGCGGGTTAATCTTTCGCCCAAAGGGTTGGATAGCCTGAAGATCATAAATGACAATCAGATTGTTTGGTTAAGTGTTACGGGCAGCGGCAATGAAACGGCGGCGCATGTTTTGCAAAACCCGCGGATGACATTGATGTTTTGTGCCTTTGAGGGCGATGCTTTTACGTTGCGGGTCTATGGCGCTGCGCAGGTTATATATCCGCCGCATGATGAATGGGATCAGTTATATAGCCTGTTCCCTAATTATGCGGGGGCACGCAATATTTTCAAGCTGGATATTGATCTTGTTACGACATCATGCGGTACGGGCGTTCCTGAAATGACGTTCGTGCGGCAACGCGCCGAGACAGAGCTTGTACCATGGTACGCTGAATTGGGTGTTGCGGGGGTGAAAGCCTTTTGGCGCAAGAAAAATATGACGAGCATTGATGATGCACCTACCGGCATTATTGTTGAATAGGGTATGGTGGAAAAACTAAACCACTACCGACTATCGTCGGTAGGTTTCCGCTTTGAGTGTAATTTCAGAAACTTAAGTACGACAGCGCCGGTTACACTTTGCGAGGTTGCGGAGAGATCTCTTTGTTCTGCTTAAACTTTATGAGAGTTTTGGAGATCTGATTTGCACGTGCAGAAAAAGAATGTAATCCAGCCATGCTTACAGCCATCTCGTGCCTTTTCAATTTCTGCGTCTCGCCTTCAGCTTCTATTTCTTGGACGGCACTGGCAAAATCTATAGGAGTACTAACGGTCTTCACGTAATCGCGGATGTCGTCTGGTAAGCCTTCGACATCATCTGAAATGACCGCTGCGCCACAAGCCAGCGCATCAAAAATACGATTGGAAATATAACCGCCGGTGCGCATTGTTTCGAGATGGTCACACAGTACAATTTTTGAACTCCGATAGAGTACGCCAACTTGAGAATTTTTAAGATAACTGGCGACCAAGTATGGCTCTGCAATTGTGTCTGCCCAACCTCGACCCCAAATGCGCAGATCAATGCCGGCGGCCAAAGCCATAGCAACAATCGGCCGAAGCTTATTTTTTTCAAAATGATTACTTCCGACCATCACAGTTTTGAGCCGTGCCTCGTTAGAGACAGTAGCTGGATACATCGTACTTGGATCAAACCCTTGCAGCAGCAAAGAACATTTGTTTCCCAGCCCCATCTGTCTGAACTCTTCCAGAGCCGATACCGATGCAAAAAAAGTATGTTCTGCGCCGGCAACTTCTTTTTTGGTGATCCGATGCCGCTTGGTCTTTCCTGGGTAGATGACCCAAGAAACAAGTGGGATACCAGGCTGTGGTGTGAAGCCGCCGCGCCCGCGCAACAAGAGATCAAAATCAGTACCTTGTGTATCAACATACCAGTCGGCCCCGGAGTCGATCCGTACAGCATGCCCCTTCTGGAGAAGCCCATCTGCAATACCGCGAGCAAAGGCATGATCTACGATCTTCCCGGCATTTTTTTGAAGGGCCTTAGGGGTTTTGATGGCGATTCTCAACATATGAAGATTTGGTGTTGAGGGCATTTCCCAGCGGCCGTTATTTGGCGCCGCGGCTGGGAATATTGCTGGCTGTAATTGGAGATCTTCGGTCAATCGCCCCAAACCGTAGTCTTCGAGAGAGAGAGGCACAAACTCATCCACAATCTTCTGGTAGTTATCTGTCAGGATTGTGTTGTTGGGATCGTGAATCTCGATAAGCAATAGACCAGATGGTGCCAAATCTAGGGTGGAGATTTTCAGATCAGGACGATATTTATGTAAAATGGGTAGAATTTTCCAAATGTCACCAGTCCAAGCACGTGTCTTTTTTTTATCCCAGTTTCGTTCCGCGGCCGCGAAGCTCATTGGAATACAATCATGCACCAAGATTAGACCGCCCGGCATCATGTTTTGTTCGATATTGATTAAATCGCGCAGCAGGTATTCAATCAAGTGCATTCCATCGAGAAACGCGAGATCAACCCCCTGTCCTAGTTTTTTTATAAAATTGGTTTCAAAAAAAACATCGCTTTTTTGTTGGAATAGATGCAATTCAGGGTGCTTCCCTATAACACCTGCCTCTATCTTAAATCTTGGGTCAACTGCAATTGACGCACATTGGGCAAGGGATAGGCTGGCCCCACTCTCTGTTCCAATTTCGAAATAGAGTGCTGGGTTGCGCTCTTTATGAAGCTTACCCATCCACTCCAGATAGTGCACAGACCCCATTTTTGGGAATCCGGGCTCGGTCCGAGTGTGTTTTTCACGTCTGATTTTACGCTCCAAACTTGGCGGTACTGTGTTTTCAGCCATCATCTGATTTCCCTACCTATACCATAAAAATAAGACACTATGATATCCTCTGCTTTAATGATTTTTTAGAAATTTTTGCTGCCGTTCCTCGTTCAAACAACGATTACTTTATTATGAGCATAGGGTATAACTAAATTTGACACATTGTCAAAAATTTGGAATTGGGATCAGCTCCGATAAGGCCCAACAGGATCGAGTCTCCGATTTTGGCCAAGAGACGGAACAAAAGTGAACATTCGTTGACTTATTGGGTTTTCATTCTGTATTTCTGTAATCTAAACGATCTTTCTTATTTAAAATAGGAACAGAGATGTGACATGTCTCAGATTTGTAAGATTGCATTCACTCTTCACAAAAAACATAATCGGTAAAGAGTTATTCCAAGGTAAGAAATAAATTCGTTCTCTGCTCGTACTAAATTATGGTTGAAATTGAAGACACGATCCAGCCAAAAGGAGTATTCAAAGTTTCTAACGGACATGTCAACGTGGTTTTATTGGTATCACATTCTCGATACGATCAATATAATACCAATCATCTTCGTAACTATTTGTTAATTGCTGTACGTTCTTTCCGTTCCACGCCCCCACACTCGTTGTATTCTGATCAAAAGGAAACTGTCTTAGAAATATTTTTTGAACTTGCTCTAAGCTTTCGTTGGAATCATTCGAATATTCCTTTTTATATTTATTTAACAATTCTGCTCCTGTAATACTAAGGCCTAAATTCCTAGTATTTGATGGGCCTATTAAATCCTGACTATTAATTATACCAGAAAAAGCACCTAGTATATCCCGCCATATATATTCGTAATCCTCAAAGCGCCAAACAATCTCTGGTTTGGAACTTTGTTGCCCTTGCAGGCCTTCTATTAATAATGGCCAGCGAAAGTTACTATATTTTGTATTTAACAAAAAATCTGAGAAACTTTGGCTTGCTCCATCAATGATGCTTTCGGAATACGCTGATGCTGCGTATGTAGCATAGTTACGTGTTTCGATAAAAAAACGAATGTCACATTCTCTAAATACCGTTTGAATTTTATCATAAAAAATATCCACTTTATTACTAATTGAGCGCCTCTTTCCTCCGAATAAACGCAGATCAACAATCAGTAATCTTTTTACATCCTTGCCAAATGTTAAGGTTTGCAAAAGATTATCCCTCACATGTTTTTGATCATTACCTTGTTTTATTGCTTCAAATGCACTAATAATCTTCTTTTTTGTCCGCCTCGTTGCGCTTGAAAAAATAACTTTTTCTGCTTGTAGCGACTCATTATTTTTCACCAATGCATCATAAAAATGATGTGATGTTGTTCGGTGCCCACCTATATAAACATAAATTTCCATATTAATTATTATTGCCTCTTATTTTAAACAAAGGTGGTACCAGATTTTAGTCCCCTTAGCGGCGTAGTTAAGGTATATCAGGGTTCCATTTATGCCGCCAATTTTATTGGTTCTAGTTTTCTTTTATATGCTTCATCCGGGGTCAATATCCGGTAGTGAGAATTGGATTTTCCACAGTTTAGACCAATACGCGGGTGCTGAGCAAATATACGCTCCCGAACGCTCATCCACCAAGCGTTTTGTCTGATAAAAACTATACTTGCCACGTCTGCAAACTGCCGTCAAAAATCCATAATGCAACTTTCTGGTGTAAATCCTATAATATTGCCTTCCTTGCCCGTCGTCAGAATAATGTGGTCTCATGAGCACTTGATTTACTGAAGGCTTTGGTTCGTTTTGGTACTTTGATTATGCCACTTTCCTGAAGTGTTGCAAGCGACGATCCTGTCGTTTCAAACCTGGGAACAGCTGACTGTGGAATGTGGCTGGTCAGTCGATCAGTATACACGCTGGATGAAAATACTGCTGACACGCAGTTTTGTTGACAGTTAAAGCAGTGACGCAATTGTCTGCATAAT
>JAJFHZ010000024.1 GCA_021775355.1 Amylibacter sp.
TTTTTGCAAATCTTTTACAATCGTAGTCTTTCCTGAACAAGGAAGACCAGTCATCCAAAGAATGAAAGGTTTCATGAATAAAATTTCTAAATAACCCATAAAGAGCTTACGTTAATTTTTAGCCCAGGGTTGATTTTCTAAATAATCAATATCTGCAATTAGTTCCTCAACTTTTTTCACAATTGCAAAAACTGATCGGTATTGTTCATACATTTCAATTTCCTCTTCTTTTGATAAAACTTCAGCCTCTGCGGTATCAAAAAATTTGTTTTCTTTGTTAAGATGATCATTTAGAAAAATAGCATATGTTCTAAGATATCTTGATACTGGTTCTTGTGCATTCTCACCATTTTTCCATCTTTTTAGATGGAGTGATATTTGTCTGGCAATATTTCTTCCAAATTCATGTTCTATCATAAATTTTCGAATTTCTTCTTTTAAAGAATCATAGCTTGCAACACATGGAAAATACGAATCCTCTTCTCTTGAATGATGAATGGTATCAACAAATTCTGAAATAACTATAGTGATTTTTGTTAGATCTGAAAATGGAATTTTGGTTCCTTTGTATAATTCAGCAGCACATTTTGATACTATTTTTTCTAGTCTACGAACTTGATCATGATCAGCACGTAATTGATTTGTCGCACTCATAATATTCACTCTCAATTACGTTATTTAAAAATCAGTAAAGAGCTAACGAATGTAGATTAATCGAGTTTAATTTTTATCCAGATCAATTTAGATTCAGTTATTAATGAATCCGATAATTTTATCAATTTTGAATTTGTTTAGTGGACAAACCAATTCAATCGAGTTACCCAAATTAGCTATAAATATAATATTTGATAAACTAACTGAATTACAAACTTCCATTGAAACATTATCGGATGGTAATGGACCAATTGCTGAAGCCCATGTCATTTTACTTGCTGCAGGTGTAGTAATTTTTCTAGGAGTAGCAGGAGAAGCATTCTTTAAAAAAACAGGTATTCCAGATGTAGCATTTTTAATGATTCTAGGTGTAGTTATTGGACCAGTATTTGGATTAATTCAGACAGAAGCTGTAATTCAAGTTGTTCCATATTTTGCAGCTCTTGCACTAATTATCATCATGTTTGATGGTGGATTAAATCTAGATATTAAACACGTTATCAAAACTGCACATTTTTCAGTGACACTTGCAGTTCTGGGTTTCATTTTATCAGTTGTTTTGATTACTCTTGCTGCTCATTTTGCTTTAGGTTGGTTATGGTTAGAAAGTATTCTTTTAGGGTCTATTGTGGGTGGAAGCAGTTCAGCAATAGTATTTGGTTTAGTTAGAAATGTAAAAATTTCAGAAGAAACTAAATCAATGCTAAGTTTTGAATCTGCATTAACCGATATTTTAGCTACAATTATTGCATTCATATTATTTGAAGCGGTACTAGCAGGTCATTTTGATCTTCAAACTTTGCAAGAAACCATAGGACGTGCAGTTATAGTTGGGTTAGTTCTTGGATTTGGAGTTGGAATTCCTTGGATGTATGTTTCTACAAAGCTTGGAAATGCTCAGCATGCCTATATGCTTACACTAGGTGTTTTGTTTGTTTTATTCTTCTTGGCAAATTCATTTGGGGAATCAGGAGCACTGACTGCATTAGTATTTGGTTTGATGATTGGAAACAAAGTTCATCTAGCAAAAATTCTCAGATTCAAACTTCCAAGAATTGAGCTTGACGATCCGACACACAATCAACTGACATTTTTGGTAAGATCATTCTTCTTTGTATTTGTAGGATTAATGGCAAGTTTTGGACAAATAGAGTATCTGATATTTGGAGTTTTGATTACTGTAGCTGTTTACTATGGAAGAATACTGGTAGGAAAAATTACATTAACAAAAAGATTCTCACTTTTGGATAGAGCAGTAACAAACTCTATGATACCAAGAGGATTAGCTGCTGCTGTACTTGCAACATACCCAATCACAATGGGACTACCTAATGCTGAAGCATATCCACAATTGATATTCTTCATTATTTTAACATCAGTGATAATTACAACAGCAGGATTAGCAAAATCAAAGAAAATTCCTCCACCAGAATCTGTTGAAGGTGGATTTGTGAAACCTGATGATGATGTAACAGAGGATGTAATTGAAGTAGAAAAAATATCTGATATTTCTTTAGATGATACTGTTGAAGGTGGATTTATCAGAGACAAAGATGAAAAATCCGAAAAAGAATTGAACTAAGATTGTAATTTTTTTGTTATTGATTGAACGTATTTTTCGCTATATTCATTGAATAACTGAATTTTATTCTGAGCTAGAGCCATTGCACCGGGTCTACTGTTGATATGGTTTTCAGAGTTTTTTTGCTCTTCTAAGAGTTTTTCAAGATTCACCTTGGATATTGATTCTAACTCTGCAAGTAATGTTACCAATTCCTTTTCAAGATTCTCTTTGGTATTAGGAAACGCAGGCGGATCAGCACCTATAATTTCTTTAGTTGTTATATTTCCAAATACTTTTCTGTCCAAGTCAAGCAATAATGAAAAGTAAAATTAGCAGTATAAATTCAATTTCATTTTTATAAAATTTGAAAATATGAGTGCACTGCAATCAAACGTTTTATTTGTAAATAATTTCTATTATTTTCATGACTTATTGTATAGGAGAATGCAAAAAATACAAAGCTCTCAAGCCAGCAGACATTGGTAGGTATGCTGCTGGGCAAAAAAGATGCAACTATTGTGAAGTATTTGTGGAATATGAGGGATTAGCTTGTCCTTGTTGTAATAGACAACTCAGATGCCTCCCAAGAAGTAGAAAAGGAAAAGAAAAGTACATGGAACAAAATGTAGGATGAAAATTTATGCCTAAAAATTAAAGTTCTACTTATAAGAAATAAAATGTTAGAATAGGCATGGCAATTCCTGCAGACGTTGAAGAATTTGTAGAAAAACATATCAAATTAATGATCTCTCAAACTGAAACATATCTTCCATTTATCAGAGTAGCATTTCCATACTCAAATAATGTAGCAGATGGAGTATACAATCTAATTATTGGAAGCGCATTATCTATATTCATCAATCAATTCGCATTGAAAATGAAATATCCAACTGCTGATGATTTTACAGAATTTGGAAAGATTGCTTTAAAATATAGAGATCAAGTTGATCAATTTTTTAAATAATTAAGCTATTTCGCCTAGGAAATGTACAGTATCATTTGTTACAACTACAGTCCTATCTTTTGGAACATGGTATAATTTTTTTGAACCGTTTGAAGATTGAACGATAAGTTTTGAAAATGGATCTTTTAGTGACTTGTAAAGAATTCCTTTATCCCCTACTGATTGAGACCAATGGGTTCCTTGTACAAATGAGATTGTTTGGAACTTTACAACTTGATATGAATAGACCATTTCTAATTAATTGTTAATTATTGCACTCATTAATGACTTTCCACCAATTAAAGCTGCAATTGAAAGACCAATGTTGGCAATCAAGTTTATTGCAAATATGCCATAGTGACTT
>JAJFHZ010000025.1 GCA_021775355.1 Amylibacter sp.
GCTACCCCCCCGTAAAAAAAACTTGGTCCCACCCCCCCTGTTGGTTTTGGGGGGGGGGGGCGGGGGGGGGGGTTATGCGTTCGCGCTGTGTAAAGGCTACGACGTTGGAACTTTATCTAATGCTGTAATAGCAAGGTCAATACTGGGTATGGCACCTTTAAAAATATTTTCACATAGGATCATTTGCTGCGAATCAAATGAAAAATGCTGCTCAGTAATATCGTTGCTAAATAGCATTAGCGTTCGGTCCACTTCATCAATAATGACCAATCCGTTCAATACTACTTCCAAAGTATCATCGGGCAAAACGCCTAAATCTGGGAGTAGTTTCTCCGATAGGATTCGCCGGACCCTTGGAACGTATGCAATTTCATCGTTTTCAGTCATATCACCCCCAGAGTTCGTTTCAAAAGATCGGCGAAACATTTTTAACTCAGCAAGAACAGCCGTTCTCACTGAATTTTGCTTTCTACGGAAGTCTTGGTCAGCCTGTACTTGTAATGATTTTGCATTCGCCCTTTGCGTGAAAATTACGCCTAAAAATCCGATCCCTCCAACAATCCCTGTTTGGAAATCCTTCACGAAATCAAGTATCTCAGCCATCATTTATCTAACCTCAAAGGTAGTTTTCTAATGAGGAAGGTTAACACAGCAATCCGGTTTCTTGAAACTCTATCGATACCGGAAGGGCCAAAAGCTGGCGAACAATTGAAACTGGCACCGTTTCAAAAGAAGTTTGTACGGGGAGCCTTAGCTGACGGGGTGCAAGTAGCCGTTCTGTCTATCGGTCGCGGCAATGCTAAAACTGCTCTTTCGGCTGGCATTGCTTTGGGCGCGGTCATGGGAAAATGGGATGACCAGCCCCGGCGTGAAATAATTATCGCTGCCAGAACACGGGATCAGGGTCGAATTGCCTTTGATTTCATTGTCGGATTCATGCGGTCACTGTCAGGTGATGAGCAAAAGCTGTTCACAGTGCGCCGATCACCTCGGCTTGAAATTGAATATGAAGGCGATGGTGGTGGGCATTATATTCGGGTGATTGCAGCGGATGGTAAATCTGCCCTTGGCTCTGCACCAACATTAGTTTTGATGGATGAACGCGGTCACTGGGCTGCGGATCAAGGCGATGATTTAGAACATGCGCTTATGTCTGGCTTGGGCAAACGTGGTGGTCGTGCTTTGATTATTTCAACATCTGCCCCTTCAGATGCTCATCCCTTTTCGGTTTGGCTGGATGAACAACAAGCGGGTGTTTATGTCCAAGAGCATCGCCCGGCACCTGCATTACCAGCAGATGATTTGGAAAGCTTGAAAGAGGCAAACCCCGGTGCAGTTCATGGCATTGGTTCAAGCATCGAATGGCTGCAAGGTCAGGCACGTAGAGCAATAGCACGGGGCGGATCAACACTCACAAGTTTCAGGCTTTACAACAGAAACGAGCGTGTATCGGGCGAAAGCCGTGACGTCCTAATAACTGTTGATGAATGGCTGAACTGTGAAACTGCCGAATTGCCTGATCGGCAAGGTCAGGTGGTTATAGGTATTGATCTGGGTGGATCTGCCAGCATGACAGCGGCTGCATTCTACTGGCCTGAAACGGGGCGTCTTGAATGCCTTGGCACCTTTCCGAGCAAACCGTCATTGTTGGATCGTGGTCAAAAAGATGGCGTGTCTGGTGCATATGTTGAAATGCAAAACCGTAAAGAATTATCCACTCTGGGCGACCAAACCGTGCCGATTGCGCCTTGGCTGAAAGAGGTTGTTGGCCAGATTGAAGGCGAAGAGATCGCAGCAATTACGGCTGATCGATACAAGCAAGCGGAATTTGGCGAGGCACTGGATATGGCAGGCATCCGTGCCTCTGTGATTTGGCGCGGTATGGGTTTCAAAGATGGTAGTGAAGATTGCGAACGTTTCCGCCGTGCGGCGTTTGATGGCAAGGTGCAATCTGCGCCGTCATTGCTTCTTCGCTCTGCATTTGCCGATGCGGTGTGCCTACGTGATCCCGCTAATAATCTAAAACTTGCCAAGGCTAGATCAACGGGGCGCATTGACGCCGCCGCCGCTACCGTTCTGGCCGTTGCTGAAGGTGCGCGGATGATGGGCCGTCCGATGCGAAAGGGAGGGCGGATCTTATGGGCATGAGTAAAAAACGAGTGGAATACAAACGCCATTCCGCCAGAGTTACACGCGGTCCACGCTGGAAGGCATTGCGCATGCAAGCCCTTGATCGTGACGGGTGGCAATGCGTTCAATGCCCTGAGCGTCGCCGTTTGGAAGTCGACCACATTAAACCAGTCAAAACACACCCTGAATTATCATACGTGTTGGCAAACCTGCAATGTCTTTGCGGTTCCTGCCATGCACGAAAAACGAGAATTGAGGTTGGGCATAAGCCTTTACCTCCTGAGCGTCAAAAATGGCGCGACTTACTGCGAGACATGCAGAGAAACCCTATTGAGCTAGGAGACAATAATGCTTGATTCAATAAATATCACACGCCGCCAGTCGGAAATCCGTCAGGAACTGGCAACACTTGTGGGTAAAGATAAACCCACAGATGACGAAACCCGGTCTATGGAAACCCTTGATACGGAATACCGTCAGAATGAAATCCGCTATCGTGCTTCATTGATTACGGAGGATACTGAACGCCGCGAAGCTGGTGAAGAACTGGAAACACGTTCTGATAAAGACTGGTCTGAAATGATGCAGGGCTTTGAATTGCGCCAAGTTGCTTTGTCCTTGGATGAAGGTGCTGCATTGTCAGGCCAAACCCAAGAAATTGTCAGTGAATTGCGCACCCAAGGTGGTTATCGCGGTGTTCCTGTACCTTGGGAAGCGTTGGAAATTCGGGCAGGTGAAACTGTTGCATCCGGCATTCCTGATCCAATTCGCACAGCACCTATCATTGATCGGCTGTTTGCGGGTTCTGTGGCATCACAAATGGGCGCATCCATGATTAACGTCGGTGTTGGTGAACTGGAATATCCAGTAACAACCAGTGCTGTTTCATCGGGCTGGACTACATCCGAAACGGGCAATGTTCCGGGGCCAACTGCTTACACGACATTGGATCGGCCACTTACGCCAGATCATAATCTGGGCATTCAAATGCGGATCACCCGTAAATCCATGAAACAATCTGGTGCTGGTTTGGAACAAGCCGTTCGCCGCGATATGAATGGATCAATTTCTGAGGCATTGGACAAGGCAGTATTTCTTGGCTCAGGGGCTGCTGGTGAACCTACTGGCCTTTTAGCAGGTGCAAGCGGTTGGGGTATCACTGAAACAGCAATCACCGCTGCTGCTGATTATGCGGCGTTCCGTGCAGCGATTGTGCGGTTTATGACAGCCAATGCGGCAAGTGGCCCGGGATCGGTTAATCTGCTTGTTCGCCCTGAAATCTTTGATGGGATGGACGATAACCTGATCACTGGCACTGCTGTTTCGGAGTGGGATCGGCTGGTTGCAAAGATTGGCAAGGTGGTCATGTCGAGCAATGCGCTTGATGCACCAACTGGCGCGCCACTTGAAAGTACCGCGGTTCTGACAACCTCAATTGGTGGCGTACCCCCAATTTATGTTGGCACATGGGGCGCGGTTGATTTGATACGTGACCCTTATTCTGATGCTCAATCAGGGGCATTACGCTTAACAGCGTTGACCACAATGGATGTAACGGTGTCGCGCTCTGTGCAAACCGAAATCCTGACCGGTCTGCAATAATGCTCTGGGGCGGTCATACAGGCGGGCTAGAACTTCGCCGTAAAGATGGTGGGGCGGTCGCATTGCGTGGCCGCTTCCCCTATGGAAAACGTGCAGTTTTATCAGATGGTGGCAGGACTGGACGGCCTAAAAAAGAAGTCATTGCGCCGCATGCTTTTGCTTATCGTGTGAATGATCCAAAAGAAGAAATTCATTTTCTTGTTGGGCATTCTTACGACAAGCCATTGGCATCGCGTGGTGCTGGCTCTTTAGACCTTACTGATACTGAGGATGCACTTTTATTTGAAGCAACAATATCTGCTGAAATGCAAGATGTGTCCTATGTTCGGGACTTTTTGGGTGGCCTTTCGGCTGGACTAATCATGGGTCTTTCACCGGGCTTTCGCATCCCGCCAAAACGGGCTGTTACAAACCCGGAAACCATTACGAACGAAGGGTCTGACCCTGCAAACGGAATGCATAATGCAATAATTCGCACGATCACTTCGGCCCTTCTTTTCGAAATCAGTGCAGTCACCCGCCCCGCATACACCGAGGCGCAAATTGAGGCGCGTAATTGGGGCAGCACTGGAAGTATTGCCTGTGGCAAGCCCAATCACTTGAAGCGATGGAGGTTTTGAAATGGCCACCACAATAAAAGAAACCGAAGATATTCCGGCAGCATATCCTGCAACACCCTCTGGCCTTTCGACTGGGGCGGCGGCACTTGATGCAGATATGATTTGGCAGCGAATTGAGGCATATACTGCGCATCGCTGGACGGCTCGTGCTGTGGTCTGGATAGTTGAAGAATGCGGAAATTGGGAACCGCCCCTTACCCCGGCAACTGTATCGACGGTTGAAGTCTGGTTGGATGATGCAGATTGGAGCGTAGTTACCCCGAGTGCATCACCTCTGGGCGGCTTTAATTTACCCGGTGATGGGCCTTACAAGATCACTTCGACTGTGGGCAGTGGCAGTGTCCCATCGGCTGTAAATGAGGCGTTCAAACGCTTGGCAGAATACATGGCAGATAAGGGAACCGGCCCATCCGGGGCAACTGCGGCGAGCCATAATGTCGGTCCAGTTTCGATAAGTCATGATCGGTCTGCGAGCTGGCTGGCGCGGGCAATGCAAAACAGTGGTGCAGGCGATTTACTGCGCAATTATAGGAGGGCATAAAAATGTGGCCATTCAAAAAACAAAAGACTGAAAAACGTGCATCGGGTTCTGGCTTTACAGCCGAGATTGTGGCAGCACGTCAAAGCTATATATCCGGCACCCGGGGAATAGGCGAACTTACCGCCACCGTGCAATCATGTGTCGGACTTTGGGAAGGTGGTTTAAGTCTGGCCGATGTGAACGGCACTGATTTACTGGATCGTCGGTCACTCGCCCTTACAGCGCGGTCACTCGCCCTTCGTGGTGAAGCCTTATTCCTGATCCGTGAAACTGGGCTTGTACCGTGCAGTGATTGGGATCTGAAAACCCACGATGGTAAACCCACGGCATATCGGTGTTCTATATCCGAGGCAGGTGGTGGGCGTACCGAGACTGTATTGGCAGGCGAGGTCTTGCACTTTCGGATAGGCTGCGATGTATCGGCACCTTACTACGGTGCTGCACCATTGAAACGTGCGCAATTAACCGCTGGCTTATTGAATGCTGTTGAAACCGCGCTTGCAGAGGTCTATGAAACCGCCCCTATTGGATCACAGATAGTCCCGATGCCGGAAATGCCCAATACCGACATGGAGGGGTTAGCACGTGGTTTTCGGGGCAATCGTGGCCGTGTGTTGATACGTGAAAGTGTCAATGTAGCTGCTGCGGGTGGTCCTGCGCCAGCACAAGACTGGAAAGCGGCTGATATTAGCCCCGATATTTCCAAATCCATGACGAAAGAAAGTCTGGATGCGGCGCGTAATGCAATTGGAATGGTGTTCGGTATTTTACCCGGGATGATCAATTCAGCGACTACAGGGCCGATGGTCAGGGAAGGTCAGCGACATCTGGCACAATGGGTTTTACAGCCTATCGCAGCGGCATTGGCTGAGGAATGTACCGCAAAGCTAGGTGATGAAATTACCTTAGATGTGATGCGCCCTCTTCAGGCGTTTGACGCAGGCGGTCGGGCCAGAGCGTTGACAGCTATTGTGAAGACATTGGCCGATGCAAAAGAGGCGGGGATTAATCCCGATCTGGCATTCAAACTTGTAGATTGGGATGCGGAATAAGGCAGATCACGCCATTAGACTTCAGTCCATAACGATCCTGTGAGTGGGAAACCCCGACAGATCACAGGGGGGGCGCAACCCGAGGTAACTCTCCTTAAGTCACAAAATCCTCTGGATATCGTAGCAATCTACTAAGCATTTCGAAGTGCTTACCCGCCAAAAACTCAAAAGCCTCTTCGATCAATCTTTCGTGATCACCAAGCGGCACTTTTCCGGCTTCCTGTTTCGGAGGCCCAACGCCTCTGCCTTCGTCATAGTATGCAAATAGGTACTTACCGTCAGACGCGAAAAAGATTGGGATGCTGTTATTTTGCCAGCCGTCCTTACGACGTTTTGGAGATAACGTATGAATCTTTATGTGAGGTTTTACATAGACCGCACGATTGGCAACATCGAGTTCTTCCGTGATAACAAGCTGAATTCCATTTTCACCAAATTCCATTTTTGCTTTTTCGACATAAGTGCTAATGGCGTTCTGAAGCGCGGTCACATCTGATGCAGTTCTTTCATTCCGCTCTTTTTGCGCTTGGTCGATTGCTTCCTTTTCAAGTCGTTCTTGCAGCTCACTAGCTGTCTGTGCTTCATCGAAAATTTTTTTAAAATCAATTGGCATCTGGTACTCCCGCTCTAAGTGGTTTTTACAATCTAACACATGCACTATCGCCATATTCAGCGATGAACTCAATGCCAGTACCTTCTAATGCTATCGCAAGTTTTGCAACATAAGACTTATGATGGGGTTTCTGAGTGAATAAATTTTCTGTAAAAATCAACCTTGAATGTATTTATAATGCGTGAGTGTTGACACGCTTTCAATACCGTGATAAGTCTCACGCAATAATGTGAGTGCAAAATGAAATATAACATAAATACGATAAGTCATGAATTCTCACCCAAAGAAGCAGCAAGAGTATCTGACGTTTCTACTGCTCTTCAACGAGATTGGCGTCGACGCGGCATATTACCAAAACGGCAAGGCGGTACGTGGTCAACCTTCAGTTTGGATGATGTTATCGAAATGACAGCTATGCGAGCATTTTCGAAAAGCGGCCTATCCTTAGAAGCTTCAGAAAATATCGCTGGATTGGCTGTATTGCCAGTCATCGCAACACTTAGTCGTTGGGATGATACGGCTGTATTTGAAGGTGATAAATTGAATGAAGATCAAATGGCAAGAGTGCGTTCTAGTGCTGTTGTTGGTGCTTCAGAAGATGATCAATTCAGTTTTGTTGCTCTCCCTGAAAAGGTACATGGGTCAAGTGCAGCTAGATTAAAAAATCTAGCCGATGGTGAAATGATCATGAGCCGTAACAAAAGCTTTCATGCAATTGTACTAGACCATGTCGGGTTAGCCCACCACATTGCAAATAACTCACCGCTTCCACTAATTCGCTATATCGTTGAGGTCACAGAAGATGGCTAGTCCTAGAGCAACAGTAACCCAAGCAGAATTGACCCGGTACCTAAAAGCGTACCGTGATGCTGGTATTCCTGTGGCTCGCACCGAGATTGGCAGGGATGGCAAGGTAATTATTTTCACCATTGATAATCAAAAAGATACTACAAAAAATGAATGGGATACACCATGAAACATAAACGGCAATTTCCCAATACATCATCATACAACGACAGGCACGGCAAACGCCGCTGGCGTTATCGCAAAGGTGCCTTTTCCGCGGAGTTAGGTTCTGCATATGGTTCACAAGAATTTATTGAACGCTATGAAGCCGCTAAAGAAGGCCACCGTACGCGCGGATTAATTGGCGCGGATCGTACAATACCGAGATCATTCTCTGCACTTGTTGCAAGCTACTATAAGTCAGCAGAATTTCTGGCATTGGAAAGCAGCACCAAGAAGAACTATCGTGGGATCATAGAGCGTCTTAGGCGTGAACACGGGAACAAACGTGTTAGCCATCTTGAACGCCGCCATATTGCAAATATGATGGCTGATCGCTCTGACACACCAAATGCTGCAAACAATATGCGTAAGCGGCTTGCACAGTTATTGGATCACGCCATTCTATTAGATTGGCGCATAGATAACCCCGCAAAAAATGTGAAGCCGTACAAAATTGACAACAAAGGCTTCCACACTTGGGATGAAGGCGAAATCAAACAGTTCTTTGGCTATCATGGGCCTGAAACGATACCGCACCGAGCGGTTGGCCTTATGCTTTACACAGGCGCGGCGCGCGCCGATGTAGTGAAAATGGGTTGGGGAAACATAAAAAACGGCAGGATTGAATACAGACGGCAGAAAACAATCAAAAGCAGTGGCGTCCCGATTAGTAGTCCCATCCATCCAGATTTGCAGGTGATTTTAGAAAATTGCCCGAAAGATATTTTCACTTTTTTGGAAACATCACACGGCAAATCAAGGACAGCCGAAGGCTTTGGAAATGCGATGCGCGGCTGGTGCAATGAAGCTGGTTTAAAAAACTGTACGGCACACGGGCTACGCAAGGCTTGTGCGCGGCGTCTGGCCGAAGCTGGTGCAACCCCGCATGAAATTCAGTCAATCACAGGACACAAAACGCTGTCAGAGGTCGACAGATACACCAAAGAAGCAAACCGTGAAAACCTTGCTAATTCAGCATCAATGAAACTGGAAAACAGCCTAAACCAAGAACAAACCTTGGTGAACCTTTCAAATAGGTTCGCCAACAAGCCGCCTAAGCAGCTGAAAAGGAGTGATTAAATTATGGTAGTGGTGATCCCATCAGGACTCGAACCTGAAACCCCCTGCTTAGAAGGCAGGTGCTCTATCCGGTTGAGCTATGGGACCTTTTATCAATGTGTCCAAACACCACGTCTGTTGGTCGCAAAGTTTTCGCCGTATCCGCCCATACGCACATTCGCTTTGCGTTTATGGGGTTCAGCCACCGTATAAGCAATACCTTTGCCCGTAGCATAGTCAATCGCCGCATCCTTACTGTCAAAACTCAGCTTCACTTGTGCATTCATGTCACCTGACCCGGTCCAACCCATCAACGGGTCAACTTCACGGGCCTCTGACGGAGCAAACTCCAAAATCCAAGTCTTGGTTTTGGCCTGGCCGGATTGCATTGCATTACGTGCAGGTTGATAAATACGGGCGAGCATGGGTGTAACCTCAAACAAATAGCTTACCCGCTTATCGCCAAAACTGACGAAAGGCGCAAGCCTCTCTCCACATTAACCGCCGATTTTTTGGAAAATATGGTTGCCAACCGGGTATGTAAGAGCGAGGGGTGGGTGGTCTACATATCCGGTTGGCAACCAATCTTGCTGCTTGCCCATCAATCTTAATATAGTGTTCAGAGGGAATGCAATGCAAATATTCGTTAAAGTTGCATAAAATATATTTAATCAACTTTAATAACATTTGCTTTACTTTCAAACCAGCCTTGAACTTTTCTTAAAACGCTTCATGTTCTAATCAAAGGAACCGTGCCATAAAATGCCTCAAACCTCACCGCCTCTGCTGAACACACCAGACCGCCATGCCAAAGCCAAACTGGAAGGCGGGCAAAAATTTGTTATGCATACGGAATTTGACCCCGCAGGCGATCAACCCACTGCGATTGCGGAACTTGTCGGGGCCATCAATGAAGGTGAACGCAATCAAGTGCTATTGGGGGCCACAGGCACGGGCAAAACCTTCACCATGGCAAAAGTGATAGCAGAAACTCAGTGCCCCGCAATTATTCTTGCCCCAAACAAAACTCTGGCGGCCCAGCTCTACGCCGAATTCCTAAATTTCTTCCCTGAAAACGCGGTCGAATATTTCGTCAGCTATTACGATTATTACCAACCCGAAGCTTACGTTGCCCGTTCCGACACTTACATCGAAAAAGAAAGCCAAATTAACGAACAGATCGACCGCATGCGCCATTCCGCCACCCGCGCACTGCTGGAACGCGATGACGTCATCATCGTGGCATCGGTATCGTGTATTTACGGTATCGGCTCTGTGGAAACCTATACCGCGATGACCCAAGACCTGATTGCTGGGCAAGAATACGACCAGCGCAAAATTATCGCAGATCTGGTTACGCAACAATACCGCCGGAACGATCAGGCGTTTCAGCGCGGCTCATTCCGCGTGCGCGGCGACACGCTAGAGGTTTGGCCCGCTCACCTTGATGATCGCGGCTGGCGGTTTTCATTCTTTGGCGAAGATCTGGAAAATATCACCGAATTTGACACACTTACAGGTGCCAAAACCGATATGCTGGAAAAGGTACGCATTTATGCCAATTCCCACTACGTCACCCCCCGCCCGACTATGCAGCAAGCAATCAAAGGCATCAAAGCCGAATTGGAAGTCCGCACCAAACAGTTCCGCAACGAAGGCAAGTTGCTGGAAGCCCAACGCATTGAACAACGCACCCGGTTCGATCTGGAAATGTTAGAGGCCACAGGCGTATGCAGCGGCATCGAAAATTACTCGCGTTACCTGACGGGCCGTGCCCCCGGCGAGCCACCGCCCACCCTATTTGAATACATCCCCGACAATGCCATCGTGTTCGCGGACGAAAGCCACGTTTCCATCCCACAGATAGGCGGCATGTATAAAGGTGACTACAGACGCAAATCCACACTCGCAGAACACGGGTTCCGCTTGCCGTCCTGCACAGATAACCGACCGTTGAAATTCGAAGAATGGGATGCGATGCGCCCGCGATCCATATTTGTTTCCGCCACCCCGCAAAAATGGGAGCTGGAACAGGCGGGCGGCGTTTTTGCAGAGCAAGTCATCCGCCCCACAGGGCTGTTGGACCCCCCCGTAGAAATCCGCCCCGTCACCACACAAGTGGACGACCTGCTGGATGAAATCCGCAAAGTCGCCGCACAGGGCAATCGTGTACTTGTCACCACGCTTACCAAACGCATGGCCGAAGACCTAACCGAATACCTGCACGAGCAGGGTATCCGCGTGCGCTACATGCATTCCGACATCGATACGATTGAGCGCATCGAAATTCTGCGCGACTTACGACTTGGTGCGTTTGATGTCTTGATCGGTATCAACCTGTTGCGCGAGGGTCTGGACATCCCCGAATGTTCGCTTGTCGCCATATTGGATGCCGACAAAGAGGGCTTCTTGCGCTCTGAAACCTCACTTGTACAAACCATCGGCCGTGCCGCCCGCAACGCGGACGGCCGCGTGATCATGTATGCTGATCGCATCACCGGCAGCATGGAACGCGCATTGGGCGAAACCAATCGCCGCCGTGAAAAGCAACACGCCTATAATGTGGAACACGGCATCACCCCGACCACGATCAAAAAGAACGTCGAAGACGTGCTGGAAGGTGTATTCAAAGCCGATACCGACCAATCCCGTGTCACCGCCAAGATCGACAAAAAACCGTTGGCAGGCGCCAACCTGCAAGCACATTTAAACGGCTTGCGTAAAGATATGTTCAAGGCCGCCGAAAATCTGGAATTCGAAGAAGCCGCCCGTATCCGCGACGAAGTCAAACGCCTTGAAACCGTAGAATTGACCATCGCCAATGACCCGCTAGCACGTCAATACGTGGTCGACGCTGCCGTCGAAGACGCCAAGAAAAGGGGCGGTCGCAGTACGGGTGGTAAGGGTGGAACACGAGCTTGGCGGGGGAAGAGTACGCGGAAGTTTTAAGAAACAACCCCTCCCCCTTCCAAATGGTCCCAAATATCCTTCGCCTTTGGCACCCCGCCTTCACACCACCACCTTGATCTCGATCAAAGCTGAAAGCATCCTTTTCGATATAGGCTTCCATGAAAGAAGGAGAATAAAATGACAGACTGGACCGCGCAAAAACAGATTCTAGAAGCCCGCCTTCAAGAGTTGGATAAAAACCTGCACAAAATCGAAGACAGGTTGGAAGAGCCACACACCAAAGATTTGGAAGACTTTTCAATCGAAACAGAAGATACCGAAGTGATGGAAAGTCTTGGCAATGCCGGTCTGAAAGAGATTGAAATGATCAATGCTGCCCTACAGCGCATTAAAGACGGTACTTACGGTGAATGCCAGAAATGCGGTGATGACATCCTGCCTGAACGGCTGGCCGTCGTTCCTTTCACGCCATTGTGTCGAAACTGCGCCAGAGAGGTTTGATCCAATGTCCTTTGAAGACCTGAAAGCGTCTATTTACCTGCTGCTAGAAGAAATGACTGAACAACCCGAAGACATGCACCAGTTGCAAGAACAGTTAAGGGAAAAAATTGCCGAATTCCGGGCCCTCGGTCTGCCCGTCCCTGAAGATTTCATTCAGGCCGAGCAGGATTTACGCAATGATTTAAATCCGCCTAAAACGTAGCGGCAACCTCGTACATCACAGGTTCGAAACCTTTGCACATTTCATTGATGATGCGGTTGCGTTTGCGCATCTCATCCGTGCGCAACATAGCTTGAAAATCCTTGCGATCTTGCCATTGGGAATAGTTTGCAATCCGGGTTTGCGCGTCATTCACATGCAGCCCAGCCGCAATAAACCCCGGCTGTTTGCTGATCACATCGCGATACGCATCCGTCAACGCATCCAACATATCCTGACAGGTCCCCGGCGTTACCTCAAAGGTTGTCAAAACGGTTTGCGATGTCGTGTCTGTAGAAATATGTAGCATAGGGCAGCCTCCTGCATCACAGTCTAGCAGCCCAATACCAATCCCGAAAGACGTTTAACGCAAAACATGCACAGCGCAAGTCGCATGGCGTACAACGCGTGCAGCGGTTGAGCCTAAAAAGTAATCCTGATACCCGGGGCGGTGAGATGCTACAATGATGCAGTCGATTTCATTCTTTTCCGCATAATCCAGAATACTGTTCGCAGAATGGCCCACGATCACGTCAATATTCGTATTTCTATGCCCATCGGCGTCTTCTTGCAGTTTAACCTTGGCATCGACCACATTCTTGGTCATCTGGTCGTCGGGCAGTTGTTGCGCAATATAAGGCGGTATAAATTCCACAATAGACAATAATGTAATCTTACTGTCTTTGTCGCGAATGACTTCAGCCAGATCAATAGCCGCTTTCGTATCGCGCTGATGGTCCGGTGCAATCGGGATGAGAATTGATTTATACATAAGATCCTCCTTTTCATTGATTTTAATATAAAGGGCCAGAAACAGTGCGCTTTGATCTAAATCATATTTTGCACATGCAGGTTTTAATATTGACTGTCAGGCCCATTCGCTAGAAACTGCGTCCAAGGGGACGCGCGAACACCCCGTGAGGCGACAGCCCAAGTTTCGTATCCATGAACCTCTGATACAAAGGAAGGATGCGCTATGCCTGCACCAACTGAAATTACCCCTCAACAACTTTCCCGCCTTATCGGCACACCTGAATGCCCGATCCTGGTCGATGTCTGTATCGACGAAGATTTCAACCAAGATCCGCGTATAATTCCCGGCGCACGCCGCTATCCATTCGACAGGATCGCAGATTTAGCGCCAGAACTTTTGGGCGCGAAAGTTATCGTAATGTGTCACAGGGGCTTGAAGCTTTCCCAAGGGGCAGCCGCATTATTACGTCACCACGGGATTGCATGCGAAACTGTTCAGGGCGGCATTGTTGCTTGGCGCAAAGCGGGCCTGTCGATGGTTCCCGCCGATAAAATCCCGATGCAAAAGGACGGTAGCACCCTTTGGGTCACGCGCCACCGTCCTAAAATTGATCGCATCGCCTGCCCTTGGCTGATCCGCCGCTTTGTCGACCCGCGCGCTAAATTCCTTTTTGTATCTTCCTCACAAGTCATTAACGTGGCTGAAAAATTCAACGCCACACCGTTTGATGTCGAAGATTGTTTTTGGACACACCGCAATGACCAATGTACCTTTGACACAATGATCGACGAATTCGGATTAAACACCGAACCTCTTCATAGGCTTGCCGCCATAGTACGCGGTGCAGACACAGACAGGCATGATCTTGCCCCCGAAGCCGCGGGTTTATTGGCCGTGTCACTCGGCTTGTCACGTATATACCGTGATGATCTCGCACAACTTAAAGCGGGGATTGGCGTTTATGACGCTTTTTACCGCTGGGCGCGAGATGCATCGGATGAAAGTCATAACTGGCCCGCAACAAGTGCAAAAGGATAGTGACCATGTCCGATACAAAACCAACACTTTCCCAAGCCTTTCGCGTCTGGGCCAAAATAGGCATCTTATCATTCGGCGGCCCCGCTGCCCAAATCGCTATGATGCACCGCGAAGTTGTCGACGATAAAAAATGGCTTAGTGAAAAACAATTCCTGAATGCCCTTAGCTTTTGCATGTTACTGCCGGGGCCAGAGGCCATGCAGCTTGCCACCTACACAGGCTGGCGCCTGAACGGCACAATCGGGGGGCTGATTGCAGGCCTTTTGTTTGTCATTCCCGGTGCCATTGTCATCCTGGCACTTGCCACACTCTACGTTTACCTTGGTAAGGTCCCCATCGTCTCAGCCCTATTCCTAGGCGTCAAAGCAACCGTTGTCGTGATCGTTATCGAGGCCCTGTTACGGGTCTCTGCAAAAGCCCTGAAACGCACGGATCATTGGGTTATCGCAGCCCTTGCTTTCATCGGTATCTTCTTTCTTGGTATCCCCTACCCGCTGATAGTTCTGATTGCCGCTATTTATGGTCTGTTCTTCAACGATACATCCCTAGAAACAGGTGCCGCAGTCAAACACCATCAACCTTTCACTAAAACCCTTACAACCATCTTTCTGTGGTTGGCAATCTGGTGGCTGCCTATCCTGATCCTTGATATGGTCACAGAACACAGCATTCTAAAGGAAATTGCCGCTTTCTTTTCAAAACTGGCCGTCGTCACCTTCGGCGGGGCTTATGCAGTCCTTGCTTATATGGCGCAAGACGTAGTCATTCTCAAAGGCTGGCTTAGTGCCGACCAAATGATGGATGGCTTGGGGTTGGCCGAAACCACCCCCGGCCCGCTGATCCTTGTGACCCAGTTCGTCGGCTTCCTTGCAGGTTTCGCCAGCGGTGGTTGGTGGCTTGGCCTAACCGCCGCCATCGTCACACTTTGGGTTACATTCACACCTTGTTTCCTGTGGATATTTGCAGGCGCGCCCTACATCGACTGGATCGGCACCCAACCACGCCTGCGCGGGGCATTAAACGCGATCACCGCCGCCGTTGTCGGCGTTATACTTAACCTGTCGATCTGGTTTGCATTGCATGTTTTTTTTGACATTGTAGAACCCATAAAACATGGCCCTTTAACCCTTTGGCAGCCTGCACTGGCATCCATCAACCCAACTGTAGTCGCCCTTGCCATTCTGTCTGGATACCTTCTGCTGAAACGTCACTGGAATATAGTGCTGGTACTGTTTTTATCCGCTTTACTGGCGTTGGGAATTGCACAAATTTAACAATTTGGCCAAATGGGGCTTTGCAGTTACATTTCAGACATGTCCAAAGAAACCCCGCTTATACGCCCTACTAATGACGAAGCCCGCCACATTGCCCGCGGCCTGATCCAACACGCGCATTTCGGCGCGCTCGCGGTTTTGCATCCCAATACGGGCCTACCCCATGTCACTCGCATCGCAGTCGGTACGAACTCGGAAAATATACCCCTAACACTGATCTCAAACCTGTCATTCCATACCACCGCACTACACAATAACCCGTATTGTTCCCTGCTTTTAGGTGAACCAACAATCAAAGGCGACCCGCTGACACATCCGCGCATCACCTTAACATGCAAAGCCGGTTTTGTGCCGCGCAATACGCCAGAACACACCCAAATCCGCAAACATTACTTAAGCCATCAACCAAAAGCCAAACTCTATATAGATTTTGCAGATTTCAATTTTGTGCTACTCAATATCCAAACCGCCAACCTGAACGGCGGTTTTGGCAAAGCATATGATCTGTCAGCCGAAGATTGCAAACCATAAAGGAAACAGGCCAATGAAACTTATCACAGCAATCCTGATATCCCTCATGTTATTCCCGACACTCGGCCTAGCTCAAAATCCGATTGCCTGGCCTGCCGATGAAGCGACAAAAGATCCGTCCTTTCTAACTTATCGCAACGCCATGCTTGAAACCATCAAAACGCAGGATACCGAAGCTCTCTTGAAGTTTGTCGATCCCAATGTTCATCTCAGTTTTGGCGGTGACGTCGGCCACGATGCCATGCGCAGAAGCCTGAACCTTTCAGAGGATGACCTGTCCGAAGAATATAAATCACAAGCCACTGAATTGCGCCAAGCTTATTGGAATGAATTGGAAACGGTTCTCAGACTTGGCGGGCGTTTCAGGGATCGTGCTTTCGTTGCCCCATACACATGGATGGCAAAAACACCAGAAGGCGCGGATGCCTATAAAACCTATTTCGTAACAGGCTCAAACGTTTTATTGCGCAGTGCAGGAAATGCAGACGCACCTATCATCACCCGCCTGTCCTATAATATTGTCTATAACGACGACTGGGATCCAGACGCTGATTATCAAGCCATTCGCCTACCCGACGGTCAGACAGGTTACCTGAGCAGTCAATATCTGCGCTCGCAAATCGATTACCGCGCGATTTTTTCAAAAGTAAGCGGTAAATGGGAAATGACAATGTTCATTGCCGGTGATTAAAGCATTTCGGGGTAGCTTGAATTGTTATAGGTCTGTACACATTGCTGAAATATTTTGTACAAACCTGTAAACCTTTCAAACGAGTTCCAAATATATATGGCCCTTTCCGTCGACCAATTATTGTCAAAAGCAAAATCTCTTGCGCGCAAAGGTGACATCAACACCGCCGCGCAAATATATAAATCTGTATTGCAACGTTTTCCGCAGAACAAACGGGCCATTGACGGCCTTCAGACACTGCAACGGCATCACCCAAGACCTTCAACAACAAATAACCAACCACCACAAAACCAAATCAACGCCTTGATTGCACAATTACAGCAGGGGCAATTAAAACAGGTTGTTCAAAATGCAACTGCTATGACGCACAACTTTCCAAATGCAATCGCCCTTTATGATCTACTTGGCATTGCGCATATGGGGCTACAGAACTACGACCAGTGCATTGCATGCTATCAAAAAGCCGTGCAAATCAAACCGGATTTCATCGAAGCTTATAATAATGTAGGTGCCGCATTAAAGGCACAAGGGCATTTCGATCTCGCTATTGAATATTACCAAAAAGCCCTGCAAGCTAGACCAAACTATGCTGAAGCACATAACAATCTGGGGATTGTACAACAGGGAAAAGGCAATTTTGACGCTGCCACTGAAAGCTTCAAAGATGCGCTGCAAATCAAACCGGATTATGCCGATGCACATCTTAATTTAGGCAGTGCCTTGAAGGAAATGGGCCTTTTGTCCGAGGCTATCGCAAGTTTCAAAAAAGGTCTTTCGATCACACCTGACAATGCAGAGGCACAAAACCATCTTGGGAATGCACAACAAATGCACGGGTCTTTAGAAGACGCCACCAAAAGCTATAAGAAAGCCTTGCAGATCAAACCGGATCTTGCCGAAGCATATCTTAATTTTGGCAGTGTGTTGCTGGCACAAGGGCATTCGGATGATGCACTCACAAACTATAAAACGGCCCTGAAATTCAAGCCCGACTACGCCCAAGCATACAGGCATTACACATCAATCACGAAACTCAAAGCAGAAGATGAATATACCGCCCGCCTGCCTGAACTTCTAAAATCAAAGGCAATATCACAAAATGACCGGATGCATTTAAGTTATGCTTTAAGTAAAGTGAAACTCGATCTGGGCCAACATGAAGAAGCCGTAAAACTTCTACAAACAGCAAATGCACTGCGTAAAGACGAATTAAACTACGATATTTCTATTGATGAAGACCTTTTCAAAGACATCAAAAATGTATTTTCCACAAAAAATGCCCCAGTACCTGTCAGTTCTTTTGAAGATAAACCAAAAACCATACCGATTTTTATATTGGGAATGCCTAGGTCGGGAACTACATTAGTCGAACAGATTATCTCCAGCCATTCAGATGTATATGGCGCAGGCGAATTAAGGTTTATGGATCGGATCATGGACAATCTTGATTGGAGAGGCGGCCATCTTAACCCCGATGCCATAAACAATATTAGGGCCGAGTATTACGATAGTATTTCGGCTTTAAACATAGATAAGCCCTTTGTAACAGATAAAATGCCCGCAAACTTCAGATGGCTTGGCTTCATTTCCCAGGCTTTCCCCGAAGCAAAGATCGTTCACGTAGACCGCAACCCAGCGGCGGTTTGTTGGTCCAACTACAAACTTTATTTTCCGGCCAACGGTATGCGATTTAGTTTCGATATGGAAGATGTTGCTCACTATTATGGCCTATACCAAGACCTTATGCAGTTTTGGCGTGGGATTTTTCCAAACAGAATTTACGATCTTACGTATGAAAAACTTACCGAAAACCAACTTGAAGAAACCCAAAAACTTTTGACCTACCTGGAGCTGGATTGGCAAGATACGGTTATAGATTTCCACAAAAATACTCGCAGTGTAGCAACCGCTTCAAGCCAACAGGTGCGCAGCAAAATGTATAAAGGTAGTTCTCAAGAGTGGGAACGTTATAAAAAACATCTTGGCCCGATGCTGAAGGTTTTGAATAATCTTCCAAAAAGTTAGATTGTTTTAACCCAGCTCCCCTGCCAACCCGCTTTCAATCAGCGCTACCGTTTCATCGACCCCGTAAAGTGCGATAAACCCGCCAAACCGCGGCCCTTGGGATGCGCCCAGCAGAACCTCGTAAATCGCTTGAAACCAGTCGCGCAGATTGCCAAATCCGTGGTTCTTGCCAACCGCGAAAACCAGAGCCTGCAAATCATCGGGAGAAGACAGCGCATAATCGCTTAAATCCGCATCCTTACCCATATCCGCATTCTTCTTCTCGATCATCGTTTTAGCCACATCGACATTGCGCAAACCCATCGCCAGATCAGTCAAAGCGGCGCGTTCCTGATCGTTCGGCGCACGGTACTTTTTCGTTGGCTTAACAAAATCGTGGTAATAGCTCACGGCAAAACCCGCCGCTGCATCCAATTGTGGGTTCTTTTCCGGTGAAGCATCAGGTGCGTATTTGTTGATAGACCCCCACATGACTTCTTTGGTTTCGGCACTTGAAACCGATGCCACATTCAACAGCATCGCAAACGGTACAACCATATCGGACAAAGGTACATCACCGCCATGAATGTGAAACACAGGATTATTCAAACGCTGCGCCGTATCCTGTTCCACATAGGCCCGTAACTGTTGATGATATTCGTCCACCGCTTTCGGGATCACATCGAAATGCAATCGTTTCGCCGTACGCGGTTTTTGATACATGAAATACGACAAGCTTTCGGCAGAGGCATAGGTCAACCACTCATCAATGGAAATTCCGTTGCCTTTGGACTTGGAAATCTTTTCACCGTTTTCATCCAGAAACATCTCATAAACATAATGCTCAGGCGCAGGAACACCCAAGATACGGCAAATCTTGTCGTAGATATGCGTGTTGGTGGAATGGTCTTTGCCGTACATCTCAAAGTCCACACCCAGTGCCGCCCAACGCGCCCCGAAGTCGGGTTTCCACTGCAACTTCACATTACCACCCGTCACAGGCAGCGATAGTTCCGTGCCATCCTCGTCATCAAAGGTGATCGTCCCGTCGGCTGCGTTCACTTCTTTCATCGGCACATACAACACCCGTCCCGTGGTCGGGGAAATCGGCAGGAACAAACTATATGTCTGTTGCCGTTCTTCACGCAAAGACGCCAACATTACTTCCATGATCGCGTCGTATTTCTTGACACAACGCAACAGCACTTCGTCGAATGCACCGGAACGGTAAAACTCGGTCGAACTGTAGAAATCATATTCAAACCCGAACGTATCCAGAAACCGCAATAACATCGCGTTATTGTGGGCACCAAAGCTATCATATTTTTCAAACGGGTCAGGCACATCCGTTAAGGGCCGTTGCAGATACACATCTAGGCCGCGCGGGTTCGGCACATTGTCTGGCACTTTGCGCATCCCGTCCAGATCATCCGAAAAACAAATCAACTTGGTCGGAATATCCGAGATCACCTCAAAAGCACGACGGATCATTGTTGTCCGTGCCACTTCACCAAAGGTTCCAATATGTGGCAAACCGGATGGCCCGTAACCGGTTTCAAACAACACATAACCCTTTTCAGGCGCACCGTTCTTGAATCGCGTCAACAGCTTTCGCGCTTCTTCAAAAGGCCAAGCTTTGGATTTCATCGCAAGTGCGCGTGTCTCGGACATCGGTTTTTCCATCAAGTTTATTTCGCCCCTTCCCTATTGCCCCAAACGTGCAGGGTCAATATTGTAGGCTGAAATACAGGAAAAGAGTCGCAAGATGACACAAACCCCCACACCATGGAGCCCCGAGGACGCACTTGTCGCGATGATGGTTGCCATGTCCGTATCGGATGAAGCGATGAAAACGCTGGAACTTCTATCCATTGAACGCATCGTCAATAACCTGCCGATTTTTGCAAGCTATGACATAGACCGTCTGAGAACCACCTCACAAACCGTGTTTGACCTTATCGAAGAAGAGGACGGTCTTGACGCCCTCTTTGGCCTAGTCCGTGCAGCTCTGCCCGAAAAACTGTATGAAACCGCCTACGCTTTATGCTGCGATGTTGCGGCATCAGATGGCCGCCTGCGCGAAGAAGAGCTGCGCTTCTTGCAGGAAACTCGGTATGAACTGAACATAGACCGCCTTCGCACCGCAGCCATTGAACGGGGTGCCAGGGCGCGTCACATGACGCTTTAGCCTTTCATTGGTATCAAATCATCTTCTTTTACAGTCTCCATAACTGCAAAAGAATGCGTCTGCATGACACCGGGCAACTTACCGATTTGCTCTCCAAGGACTTCGCGAAAATGCGAAATATCACGGGTACGCACCTTAAGCATGTAATCAAATTGCCCCGCAATCAGCAGGCAACTTTGAATCTCTGCTATGTCTTTTACCGCTTCGTTGAAATCATCAAGTGAATTTTCACTGGTCTTCATTAAACTGATGTGTACGATCGTCACGTGTCCCATTCCAATTAAACTCGGATTAAGAACCGCACGATAGTGACTGATAACACCAGTCCTTTCCAACCGTTTCACGCGTTCTGAACACGGTGTTTTGGTCAAATGAACCCTGTTTGCCAATTCAACTATCGATAATCTTCCATTGCTTTGAAGCTCATCCAAAATCCGTTGATCAATTGCATCTAATTGCCTTCTCATTAGTCTTTTTTCCTATTTTATACCTATAAAAAGTGCAAAAACCCAAAATTAAACTATTTATAGGCCCTATTACCAGCCATTATACCTATACTAATAGTGGAAAGGCAAATTTTTTTAGCAATAACTCTGTGATCAGAACCGCCCTTGATTTTATTAAAAGGGGCCTTTCTCGGGTTCGGATCATTCATATGAGAATCCAGTAGGAGGAACGGAAATGACTGCAACATTAGTAGTAGGATTAGATGGGCATGGGTCTGGGGAGCGTGCCGTTGCGTATGCTAAGCGCATGGCTGAACTTATCGGCGACTGTAATCTGTTGATTGTTTATATCATCGAATGGTCACCATATACATTCCAAACACCTGAAGAAAATGCCGAACGCCATAAACGGCGTGAAGAAGAAATTGAAACGGCCCTAAAACGCGTCGTTGATCCAACAGTTAAGGCGTTAGAAAAAGACGGCATCACGGCTAAGGGCATCGTTCGCCATGGCCATGTCGCAGATGCATTGAACGCGATTTCTTTAGAAGAAAAGGCCGAACAAATCATCGTTGGTCGATCTACTGCAAGCGGTATTGCCGAACGCATCTTTGGTAGCTCAACAGCTAAACTTGTGATGAGTGCAAGCATACCTGTCACAGTCGTTGGATAAAAATAAAGGGGAAAATAATGACAAATCTAAATAAATTTTCATTAGCAATGGGGGTGCTCGCAATGTCGGCAGTGCCTGCCATCGCACAAGAAGCGCAAACCATGGATGAAAAAATCAACGCAGGCTTTGCTTCGGCAACAGGCTGGTTTGTGAATTTCATCTTTGCACCACTTCCAGGAACCAGCTTTCCTTGGATCGTGATGTGGCTGGTAATAGCCGCAACGGTTTTCACTTTTTACTTTTCATTCGTACAATTAAAGTTTTTCAAACACGCCATATCACTTGTGAAGGGTGATTATTCCGACCCGAACGATGCCGGTGAGGTTAGTCACTTCCAGGCATTGGCGACAGCACTTTCAGGAACAGTGGGCTTGGGTAACATTGCAGGTGTCGCTGTTGCTGTCGGTATAGGCGGGCCGGGTGCTACATTCTGGATGATCCTTGCAGGCCTGATGGGCATGGCATCGAAATTCACCGAATGTACCTTAGGTGTGAAATATAGAAATGAGTATGAAGACGGCACCGTTTCCGGTGGCCCGATGTACTACATCTCAAAAGGCTTCAACGAACTTGGCTTGCCGGGCGGTAAAATTCTTGCTGTACTTTTCTCGATCTTTTGTATCCTTGGTGCATTGGGCGGCGGCAACATGTTCCAAGCCAATCAGGCACATGCTCAAATCGCAGGTATCCTCGGGGATTATCCGGGCTGGATTACAGGTATCGTCTTTGCCGTTGTTGTTTATGCGGTTATTGTTGGCGGCGTAAAATCAATCGCCCGCGTCACAGAAAAAGTGGTTCCATTCATGGGTATCCTTTATTGTGTAGCGGCTCTGATCATCATTTTGGTGAATTACGATAAAATCGGTTGGGCTTTCGGCCAAATTTTTGACGGTGCGTTTACAGGTCTGGGCGTAGCAGGCGGTTTTGTGGGTGCATTGATCCAAGGCTTTAAAAGGGCAGCGTTCTCAAACGAAGCCGGTGTCGGTTCGGCAGCCATCGCACACTCTGCGGTGAAAACCAAAGAACCTATTACAGAAGGTTTCGTATCATTATTGGAGCCATTCATCGACACGGTTGTGATTTGTACAATGACAGCATTGGTCATCACTATATCCGGCCAACTTATCATTGATCCCGCATCTGGAAACTATGTTGTTGAAGGTGGTAAAATTGCGACCGTTGGCGGCACATCAGGTGTGTCACTGACATCCGCTGCATTTGCCAGCGCATTCAGCTGGTTCCCATATGTTCTGGCCATAGCCGTGATCCTGTTCGCGTTTTCAACAATGATTTCTTGGTCTTACTACGGTCTGAAAGCATGGACATATCTGTTCGGCGAAGGCAAAACAACAGAACTGATTTTCAAGATTATCTTCTGTGTTTTCATCGTTATCGGTGCAGCCGCAAGTCTTGGCCCGGTTATCGATTTCTCAGACGCCGCGATCTTTGCAATGGCTGTTGTGAATATCACAGGTCTATACTTCCTGATGTCGGTCGTGAAAAAAGAATTCAATTCTTACAAATCACGCTTGGACTCAGGTGAGATTAAGAAGTTTGAACACTAAAATATTGGTAAGAGGCAGTTATAATGTTGCCTCTTACCCCCCCCTTTTCAGAACATGAACAGCAAGACATTAGGTGGTACCCACAATGTCAACACCGCCCTTTTATCAAACGGTAAATTGCATCTGGTCGCACATATAACCTTATAGAACATAGCACAAAGACCTAAACTCACCTCTAAGTTTTTGCACCTCATCCGCAACACTTTCAGGATTGTTTGAGCGCAACGCGCGTGCCACCAGTGCCGCAATCTCGCCCACGTGGTCAGCCGTCACCCCCCAGCGTACCAATTCAGGCGTACCAAACCGTAACCCATTCATATCGCCCGCAACCGGATCAATCGGCAAGCCGATCCCACACGCCAGAAATCCAGCTTTACGCAGTTTCTTCGAAGCCGTTTGCCCGCCGCCAAAACCTGCAGCTTCCAGTGCAAACTGATGTGATTGTGTAAACCCTTGCCCCTTGGCAAACACTGGCAAACCTTCCGCATCTAACGCTGACGCAAAAGCTTTCGCCACCACAATCATCTCGGCAGCATAAGCCGCACCATATTCGCGCCAATCCAGCATACCAACCGCAAGTGCCGCCGATTTCGCAGCGTCGAAATTTGCCGTCATGCCCGGAAACGCAATCGCATCCAGACGTGCAGCAATATCGGCATCATTTGAAACGATAATCCCGCCCGCAGGCCCGCCAAGGCTTTTGTAAGTGCTCATAGTCATAAAATGCGCGCCTTCTTTCAATGGACTTTTCCATGCGCGTCCCGCTATAATCCCACATTGGTGGGCCGCATCGAACATCACCTTTGCCCCCACCTCATCGGCAATGGCACGCACTTCGCACACGGGGTGCTCAAACAGGTTCAGACTGCTGCCGATGGTGATCAACTTCGGCCGAACCTTCTGTGCCAATGCCCGCAGCCCTTCTACATCCACCGTATACCCGTCCGCATTCACAGGTGCATGAACAGTATTCAGCCCGTATAGCCCCGCACAGCCATCGACATGATGGGTGACATGTCCGCCCACACTGGCAGGTGGTGCAATGATTGTGTCACCGGGCTTACAGGTCGCCATAAAGCCGTAAAGGTTGGCAATCGCACCTGACGGCACACGGATTTCAGCAAATTCCGCATCGAAAACTTCGGCACAAAGCTCCGCCGCAATCACTTCAATCTCTTCAATCGCTTCCAATCCCATCTCATACTTATCGCCGGGATACCCAAGCGATGGGCGCGAGCCGATACCGCAAGACAATATAGCTTCCGCCTTAGGATTCATTACATTGGTCGCGGGATTCAGATTGAAACATTCCACTTCGTGTATATTGCGGTTGCGATCTGCTAACCCATCAATAACAGCGGCAATTTCCACTGACGATTGCTTTGCCGTGCGCGCGGCAATGGTTTGTATAAGCGTTTCACAATGGGCAGGAACCCACTTTCTGGATGTAAGTGACATTTCAAACTCCTATTTTGAACCGATCTTGCCATCCATCCCTTGTCCTAGCAAACCAGATTTGCTAAATATTGGCGTAGAAAAACTAGGCCTATATTTATGTCGATATCGCCACCCTGCCCAAAAGGTCCACCACTAAACGCTCTTCGCGCGTTCGAAGCCGCTGCCCGCTTGGGTGGTTTCACCCCTGCTGCCGACGAACTATGTGTCACACCGGGCGCCATATCCCAACACATAAAATCACTGGAAGATTGGGCAGGTGCACCCCTGTTTGAACGTCGCTCACAGGGTGTCTCACTGACTGAACTTGGTCAAAGCGTTGCTACGGAATTTACCACGGCTTTCGATGCTATTGGTGATGCAGTACGCAGCTTGCGCACGGGGGCCGCACAATCAACCATCAATATCGCCGCCCTGCCCAGTATTGCACAACTTTGGCTTTCGCCCAAATTACCCGCAATCCGTACGGCATTATCGGGCCACAGCATCTCCGTTACCGCACTGGAAACACCCCCCAACCTGACCCGTGAAATGTTCGATATAAGTATCTTTTTTGGGGCCCCTACGGACCACAGTACGAAAAATGTTCCAAAAAGCGATGTAATATACCCCGTGTGTTCCCCGGAAATTGCCCAGCGCCTGAAAACGCTGGCCGACCTACAGCATGAAACTTGGCTTTATGATGCTCTCTGGGCCGATGATTGGACGCTTTGGATAAACCAAACTGCCCCAAACCAGATTGCCCCTAGAAACGGCCCTCGGTTTTCGCTTTACAGCATTGCCATCGAAGAAGCTAAAAATGGTGCAGGCGTTTTGATCGGCCATGAAATCCTTATCGAACCCCTGTTGAAAAGTGGTGCATTAGTCGCACCGTTCAAGCCAAAAGCCGAAACCGGGAAATCATTGATTTTGGAATGTGCGGAAAATACCCCAACATCAAATCGGCTAAAACAGGTCGTAAGAATGCTTAAAGCCTAAACGGCTCATACGCCATAAGTCCTAATCCAGTGCCGTACCAACTGATGTTGCATCACCCGTGATTTCCGCGCCCATGCCTTAGCACCCGCAGGTCGTTCACGGTCTTTCTTTGCAATCGATGCCCGTTTCGGCATATCGGCTGTGAAAATCGCGAAAGCCAATTTGCGGCCATTGGGACACGTCACATAACCCGCCAGAGCACTGGCAAAATTCAAGGTCCCGGTTTTTACGACCAGCCTAGCCCCCGCAATCGGTGCCTTTTCCCTTTTTCTATTGCGCAAGGTTATCTCTTTCATAAGCGGGCGCAGCGGCCCATCCCATTTGGCATTAACCAACAAACGCGCCATCTCATGGGCCGATATGCGACTATCCGACCCCAGCCCCGAATGATCCACAAACTTGGCCCCCCGCACCCCGTAAGTTGCCTCTAACCATTTGGTCATCATCTGTCCTGATGCGCGTAAACTACCGGCGGATTTTCCGCTTTTAATCGTCGCATTCAATCCCAGTGCTTCAGCCGTCATGTTCGTTGAATACTTAATCATAGACTTTGTCAAAGCCCGAATATTACCACTTTCCCAAACCGCCACAGAATAGCCCGAAACAGGTTTTTCCGTCACCTTATGCTTGGGAATACGAATACCGTTCAAAGCCGCCACAGTCCGAAAAACTTCGCCGGCATATTCTGCGGGTTTGCGTACAGGCAACCACCGGCTGCCCCCCTTCCCCAAAGCCGTTTTAGCAACCACCCAATTATCTTTACCGTTCACAGAGCGATAGGAAAATACGGGTAACCCACGGTTTTTTGTAGATATTTTTATTCCAAGTACCTCTGGTGAATATTTTCTGGCCTGCGCTAACATGGATAACCCATAACCCTCTGTCCCGCGCCTCCATTGAAAAAACACACGGTTGAAATTCAAATTTATACCGTGGATTGTCGGATTATAACCCACATGATCAGGTTGTTCTTTGTCTATTTCCCGCTGATATGGCAGGGCCCCTGCATAAACGTAAAACTTGCCGCGCACCGCCCTGACACCTTGTGCCTTTAACTGCTCTGCCAATGCGCCCAGCGCATCCGTGTCCAGTCTTGGATCACCTGATCCTTCCAAAATCAAATCGCCCGTTAAGACCCCGTTACTGATCGGCCCGGTGGCCAAAAGCCGTGTCTTGAATGTCGTACCCGCCCCCAGCGTAGACAGTGCATAAAGCGTTGTTGCTATTTTGGCGACACTGGCAGGCGGCAAGGTTTTTGATCCATTGTAATTTTCCAAAACGGCACCCGTCACAGCATCCATAACGACAATGCTTTTGCTCCCTGACAAACCCGCCGTTTCGGTAATGGTTTTCAAGGACTGCTTGATCTGCAAATCCTGTGCTGCCAGTGGTGCCGCGCAAACAATAAGACCCGTCAACACGGTTTTTAGAAACAAACGTCTGTTTGGCTTATTAAAGAAATCGAAGGCTGACATAGCAAGAGTAAATCAAAGCTTGTGGCGTTAATCAACCATCCCTTTACCACTCACCACGGTTTCTGATGTCGGTTGATGAAATATCCATCATCGGCCCGTTCAACAAGCTCCAGCATGGGGCCCTACGAAACGGCAGTGCCGTAGACCTGCGTGCCGACAAACGGTAGCGCGCGTATCGCCGCGCCGCGGGTGAACATCCGGCCGTGATCTGCTCTTCAGGTCGCGCCAAAACCCCGATCGGCACCATCTCCATAATATCACTCCAGCGTTCCCACTTATGAAAAGACACCAGATTGTCCGCCCCCATCAGCCAGACAAATCGAACACCCGTATAAAGCTCAAGCAGCTTTTCCAAAGTTTCAGCCGTGTAACGCGTTCCCAACTTACATTCCAAATCCGTTACTTTTATACGCGGATGCTGCACCATCGTACGACAAGCCGCCATACGCTTATCCAGTGGGGCAGGCCCGCGCACCTTCAATGGGTTTCCGGGGGACACCAGCCACCAGACCTGATCCAGACCAAATTCTTTCAACGCCCAAGTTGAGATATGCAAATGCCCAGCATGTGGCGGATCAAAAGAACCGCCCAACAATCCTATCCGTAAACCTTGGGGCGCATATGGCATCTGTCGCATCTGAGGTTCCTAGGTTAACGCATAGGTGGATGTAGTCACAGTTATATAATCTTACAAACGCTATACAAGACAGCACTTCAAAAACACAAGACTGGAACAAAAGCTTCATGGGCATGGGCTTGCCTTGATGTAACAAGAATGTAACAATAGCGTAACAACAATAAACTTGGCAAACGGCAGTAAACTAAAAATGACTTTAAATCTTTTCCGCAGAACAAAACAGCTTGAGCAACAAATTGACAGCTTCTTCGACAAATTATCAGAATCTTCGGTCGTTTATCGCCTAGCAGTGCGGCTTTATCTGCGTGAAGGGCTGACCGACGAATTTCAAGAACGGCTGGAACGCATCAATACATTAGAGTCCGAAGCTGATGTTTTACGCCGCAGCATCGAACAGCAACTTTATACGGAAACGCTTATTCCGGACAGTCGCGGCGATGTATTGGGTCTGATCGAAACCGTTGACCAGTTGTTGTCACAATTCGAAGGCTCGCTTTGGGCACTTTCCATTGAAAAACCTGATATTCCGGATGAGTTTCGCAACGGGTACAGAAAATTGACCAACATGGTGGTCAGAGCTGCGGATGAGCTGGCCTTAAGTGGCCGCGCCTTTTTCCGTTCACCCCATGATGTGCCTGCACATAATCACAAAGTCATGCTTTACGAAAAAGAGGCCGACGCCATCAGCACCAAATTGAAAATGGCAATCTTCGCATCTGATCTGGAACTGTCACATAAAATTCACCTGCGCGAATTCGTTGAACAGATCGACAGCGTCGCTGACCTTGCTGAAGACGTCACCGACAGGCTGGCGATCTACGCCATCAAGCGACTCGTTTAAACATCATGGATCCACTTATACTGATATTCCTGTCCAGCGGGCTATTCCTTGGTTGGGCACTTGGTGCAAATGATGCCGCAAACGTGTTCGGAACCGCGGTCGGCACCAAGATGGTCAAGTTTCGCACCGCGGCCATCATCTGTTCCATCTTCATCATCCTCGGTGCATTGGTTTCAGGTGGCGGGACAACCCATACTCTTGGTAAACTCGGCGCAATTTCGGCTTTGCCGGGCGCATTCATGACAGCCCTTTCCGCCGCTTTAGCCGTGTATTCCATGACGAAATCAGGCCTGCCCGTTTCCACATCACAAGCGATTGTCGGGGCTATTATCGGCTGGAACCTGTTTTCAGGTAGCCCGACGGACGCATCAACTTTGACCAAAATCCTAAGCACATGGATCATCTGCCCGGTTCTATCGGCTTTTATCGCTATCATTCTATTCAAAATGCATAAATTCACCAGCAAGCGTATTCCGATCCATATGATCATGGCCGACGCCTATACCAGATTTGCACTGATTATCGCGGGTGCCTTGGGGGCTTATTCACTTGGTGCCAACAATATCGCCAACGTCATTGGTGTGTTTATTCCGGGCGAACCCTTACCCGCACTTCAGGTTGGCGCCTTCATATTCTCTTCCACCCAGCAGTTGTTTTTACTAGGCGGGGTCGCCATAGCAGTTGGTGTCTGGACATATTCAAAACGCGTGATGATGACCGTGGGCAACAATCTGGGACGACTTTCCGCAAATTCAGCCCTAATCTCGGTTATATCGCACTCCATCGTCTTGTTCATGTTCGCGTCACGCGGGTTAGAGGCATGGCTTGCAGGCCACGGTCTGCCCACCATCCCGCTGGTACCCGTATCAAGTTCACAAGCCGTGGTCGGTGCCGTAGTCGGCATATCCATTCTACAAGGCACCGCTGGCATTCGCTGGTCTGTACTGGGAAGAATAGTTATCGGTTGGATCGTCACCCCCATAGCTGCGTGTTTCATCTGCTTTATCGGCCTGTTCTTTTTGCAAAACGTCTTTAGGCTGACAGTTCAATAGGCTTGATCCTGGATCATTTTGGCTTGCCATCATTTAAACCCTATGATGTGGTGCCCCATGTTCGATCTTGGAATTGGGATAACGCTGCTTCTTTTCGGTGCCGGGGTCTTAGCCGGCGCATTGAACGCCGTGGCAGGGGGCGCTACATTCTTCACTTTCCCGGCTCTCATTTTGGCAGGTCTTTCACCGCTTGTGGCCAATGCAACCAATTTCGTCGCGTTGGTTCCCAGCAATATTGCAGCGTTGCCGGCATTTCGAACAGAATTAAAATCACTGGGTAGAAAACTTATTGCACCGCTTATTGTTGGTGCAACGGGTGGCCTTATCGGTGCACTCGCCCTCATCAACCTTGGTGGTGATCTGTTTGCATCCGCGGTTCCCTATCTGATGGGGTTTGCAACACTATTGTTTGCAACAGCGCCCCACATACGAAAAATAGTCGAACAGCGGCGCGAAGGCCCGACAAGGCAAGTATCAATTCTGCCAATGCTTCTTCTATTCGTTTTCTCGCTATATGGTGGTTACTTTGGGGCGGGTCTCGGCCAGATAATCTTAGCCGCTCTGATTTTAAATGGTCACGATGATTTTCATATTAGCAATGCACTAAAAAACGCCGTCATCGCTGCAATCAGCCTTCTGTCTGTTGCAGTTTACGGCTTCAGCGGTGCCGTTTCAGTTCCCCACGCCGTCGTTATGATGCTTGGTGCCACAGTGGGCGGTTACCTGGGCGGCACTTTTTCCAAACGCGTTCCACAACAAGCCCTTCGAAACGGTGTGATCATTTTTGGAACACTTCTAACTATCTACTATTTTATCTCGAACCAGTAAGTTTTGACCGATAAGATACACTTTTGGATTGACTGTTCAATATAGGTCTCAGCTAAGCCTGAAATCTGGTCACACGTAATTGTCCGCTTTCCTTGGTTATATTACTAAGCAACACAACGTCAGCTTTGTCCGGTGGTCATTCGCATTTATCAAACCAAGATGTAGGATAAATGCCAACCAGTCCTACCCTAAAAATCCAACCCCAGATCAAGGTTCGTCACAGTATGGGTCAAGGCGCCTACGGAAATAAAGTCAACACCTGTTGACGCCACGCCGGCAATCCTTTCCAGCCGCATATTCCCGCTAGCCTCAACCACCATAGCACCGTTGATCATGCCAACGGCGGTCGTCATATCGGCATTGTTCATATTATCCAAAAGCACGCAATCAGCTACGCCGACTGCCAGCACTTCTTCCAGTTGCGCCAGCGTATCCACTTCTATTTCAATCCTGCGCATGTGTGATGCGAAGTCCCGTGCACGTTCCAAAACGTCGCGCACGGAACCTGCCGCGGCAATATGATTATCCTTGATCATAATTGCATCATTCAGCCCAAAGCGGTGGTTTGACCCGCCACCGTGTCGCACGGCTTCCTTTTCTACCAAACGCAACCCCGGTGTGGTCTTACGTGTGCAGGTAATCTTGGCCTTTGTCCCCCTAGTTTCCGCCACGAACGCCGCTGTCATCGTAGCAATGCCGGACAAACGGCCTGCCAAGTTCAACGCGACACGTTCGCCCATCAGGATCGACTTGGCATCGCCCTTGATAGTCATACAAACATCGCCTGCTTTCGCTATCCCACCATCGCCGATCAGCGTTTCAACCTGCAAAGTCGGGTCAACTGTATAAAAAGACAGTCGCGCCAGTTGCATGCCCGAAATCACGCCTGCATCGCGCGTATTCAAACGCGCAGCATAAACTGTACCGTCAGGAATAACCGCACGGCTTGTCACATCTCCCGCACCACCCAGATCTTCGTCCAAAGAGCGGGTGATCAGATCTTGCAACAGAAAATCAGCAAGTGGGGAATGGGTCATATCAGCCTCCTTCAAGTGTTAACGCCGCCGCCAATGCGTTGGCACGATTATCAGTGAGCCGACAGAGGAGATTATCGCATTCACCCCATGAGTGCCGAAGCTGAAACCGAACAATGCGCGTATCCAGAAAAACACCACGGCACCACCAACACATACGATGATCGAAATCAGATAACCGTTGCGGGTAAACCCGGTTTTTTCGCTGAAATAGCCAATGATAATGGCTATGAATATTGTTCCGGGCAAGGCGATGAACATCGGTTATTCCTTTCACAAACTATCCCGCAAAGCCAAGGCTTGCGCATAGGTGATTTCAGTGCGGTGCTTTAGCTTATCATCCTTTTCAGGATAATCGGTACGGTAATGTCCACCGCGCGATTCGTGCCGATTATAAGCCGCCGCCGCGATCAAAGTAGCGGCCACCAGCATATTGTCAAAATTCGTCGACACCCCGCCAAACCGCACGTCCAAGTCATGTAAATCCCGCAATGCCTGCGCCAAGCCAACCCCATCTCGGATTACACCCACCTTATCCGACATAATCGTGCGCAACTCCATCACGGCTGCATCATTCACACCTTGATAGCCAAGATCAGGCGTTACCAGATCGGTCACAAATTCCTGCCCTTGCCCCGCTTCAATCGTCTGCATCATCCCGCCCGCACAGGTGGCGGCATAAACCAACGCTTCCAGCAAACCGTTTGACGCCAGCCGATTGGCCCCATGCAAACCGGTTGAGGCCGCTTCGCCTGAAACCCAAAGACCCTTGATGGATGACCGCCCATTCCTATCCGTGGCCACCCCACCCATATGATAGTGTGCCGCAGGCACAATCGGAATTGTTTCTGTCACAGGATCGATACCTGCCTGTTGGCAATAGCGATAAACCGATATGAACTCGTCCTTGATATGCGCCCCAATCGCTTCACGCGTATCCAGCACGGGCACATTACCTGCCTGATGCTGATGAAAATTCGCACGCGCCACAATATCGCGCGGTGCCAATTCGGCGTCCGGATGCACACCTAGCATATAACGCTCGCCATGCTTGTTAAATAGGATCGCACCTTCGCCGCGCAACGCTTCAGTTGCCAGCGGATTGGGATCAATCCCAACATCCATTGCAGTGGGATGAAACTGCACAAATTCCGCATCCGCTATCACAGCCCCCGCGCGTGCAGCCATGCCCAGTGCCAATCCGCGCACGGACGGCGGATTTGTGGTTTTCAGATAAAGACTGCCTGCGCCACCAGCTGCCAGCAAATAAGCTTTGGCCTGAATGACATAAGGAGGTGTATTGTTTTCAGACACCACGACACCTTGCATCGCATTGTCTTTCACAATGAAATCCAGTGCGGTGGCCCCTTCAATAACCGTGATCGATGGTGTATTCTGCACCTCTTCAATCAGGGTTTTCATAATCGCAGCTCCCGCTTGATCACCCTTCACACGCACCACTCGGGCAAACCCGTGGGCGGCTTCCTTTGACATCACAAAATCGCCTTTGGGCGTGCGATCAAAAGGTGTGCCAACTTCGGCCAGTTCCAATACATGTTCCTTGGCTGCTTGGGTCACAAAAGCGGCAATGTCCGCGTCCACAATCCCGTCACCTGCATTGATCGTATCCAACGCATGCGCTTCAGGCGTATCTTTCTTATCCATAGCAGCCGCAACACCGCCCTGCGCCCATGCACTTGACGCGCCATACCCCAACGCCATCGGGGACAACACCGTTACGGGACGCGGTGCCAAGGTCAGGGCGGTGTAAAGCCCGGCCAAACCGGCACCTATAATCAGAATATTGTGTTGCTCCGACAAAAGCCTACTTCTTCAAGTTGATCATGCGTTCCACCGCCAGACGGGCCTTATCCGCCAAAGCTGGATCGACAGTGACCTCTTCTGTCATCGTATGCAAGGACCATAGAATTTTTTCCAACGTAATACGCTGCATATGCGGGCACAGATTGCACGGGCCCAGAAAATTTACCTCCGGCACCTCATCGGCAATGTTTGACCCCATTGAACATTCGGTGATCAGCAATACCTTTTCAGGTTTGTTTTCGCGTACATAGTTGATCATACCCGCGGTCGAGCCACTGAAATCGGCCTCATCCACCACATCCGTCGGGCATTCGGGATGCGCTATAATGACTGCGTCAGGCTCGTATTTGCGATACTCGCGCAATTCATCCGCTTTGAACTCGATATGCACCATGCACGAGCCTTCCCAATAAACGATCTTTTTCTTGGTCTGTTTGGCCACGTTTTGTGCCAAATGTCCGTCCGGGGTCATGATCACCACATCACTGTCCATTGAATTGATGATTTCAACCGCATTGCCGGATGTACAACAAATATCGGATGCAGCCTTCACCTCTGCCGTGGTGTTCACATACGATACGACTGGTGCCCCCGGATTATCGCGGCGCATCTGTTCAATATCCTTAGCGGTAATGCTTTCTGCCAATGAACAACCAGCACGGCTATCAGGGATCAGCACGGTTTTTTCTGGTGATAAAATCTTGGATGTTTCTGCCATAAAATGCACACCGCACTGCACTATCACGCTTTCCTTAACTTTGGTCGCTTCAATAGCCAATTGCAGACTATCGCCAACAATATCGGCCACCCCGTGATAAATATCGGGTGTCATATAATTATGCGCCAAAATAACAGCGTCTTTTTCACGTTTCAATTTATTGATCGCCAACACATATGGCGCATGGCGCGCCCAATCCGCTTCAGGGATCACACGATCAACGCGGTCATATATGGCTTGCGTATCTTTTACTAAAGCCAAGGACGGCTGTAGATCAAAAGCCGCTTCCAGTTGCGATTTCATTTCAGGGCTGCCGGGAAGTATCATAAAGAAACCCTTCGGTTTTATCTTCGGTTCGTTAATAAATAAGGGCTTCTTTATGGAAATAGAAGGCCAAAACGTATGATCGCGCAATAATTACCTTATGCCGCCTTATCGCTGCTTTTCGCTTTTGCCATAAAAACCTCGCTCATGAAGGTCAAAAACAACCGTGTCAGGCTGCGGCTACCGGCATTTCTCGGCCAAACCGCATATACACTTATCAATTCACTGGTCCAATCAGGCAACACCCGTACCAATTTACCGGCCGATAGCTCCTGTTCAACATACATCTCCGGCAACCATGTCAAACCACGCCCCAAAAGTGCCATTTGTTTTTTCGCTTCACCGTTATCACACCAAAACCTGCTGTTCTTAACCTGCCCCCTGAATATCTCTCCGCTGCCATCGGTTTTATGCAAAACCATATCGCTCCAACCAATTTCACAGATAAATGGATAATCCAGATCAAGCATATCCTGCGGGACCTTGATTGCCCCGTGTTTTTCAATCAGTTCAGGTGATGCAAACAGACACCCATAACCTTCTGTCAATTTGCGTACCATAAAATTACTATCGGAAAGATCACCCGCCTGTATCGCAAGATCATAACCGCTTTCATTTAAATTATGGCGATCAATAGAATATGAAATCTCCAAATCAATATCAGGATATTTATCCAGGAAAGCCGTTAAAATAGCCGTGAACTTGGGTGATGCTAAAAAACTGGGTACCGCAATTGACAGTTTACCACACGGGCTTTCCATCACATTTTGCAGCTCTTCCAAACCGGTTTCCGCCGCATCCAGCATATTATTGGCATGCATGGACAGACGCTGCCCTGCTTCTGTCAACGTCAAAGACCGCGTTGATCTATAGACCAGCGCTGTATCAAGCGTCTTTTCCAGCTGCGAAATATGTTGGCTGACAACCGGGGCGGAAATCCCCAGCACATTTGCCGCAGCCGAGAATGACCCGGTTTCGGCAACTTTGGCGAAGACCGCCAGTGATTTAAGTTTTGGTAACATAGAATCTTATTGCACGATTTTTCAAAACAATGAAATAGTTTTATTTGGTATACTCACCCAATGAAACTTGTCCTACATTCTTTTCAACAGCGATCAACACTTCAAATCGCAACAAATTCAAACGCGCACCTCCCGCGCAAAAAAAGGGCCAAAACAATGAAAAAGATCATCATCACAGCCGCCGCAGCCGTAGCAATTATAGCGCCAAGCGCATCATTCGCTTCGGATAATCTCAACATCCCTACATTCAACTTTGGCAATGTCGAAAAAGCGGTGCAACCCGTTACCAAATTGAACATCCAAACTGCAAGTGAAGCCGTTAGAGTCCCCGTCGAAGCAAACGAACAAAAATAACGTCTGCTTTGGCTGCCCCGGCGAACGCTCCCATTTTCCCAGTTTGCCGGGGCCTAAAACCTACTCGGTATCTTCAAAGAATTCTTCATTGCTTTGATATGTCGGCAGATCAGTGTCGGATTTACTGACAGACGATTGCGCACATCCCGCCAAAACGACCAAAATCACCATAAATCGTACCAACATTTCCATTCCTACCTTAAATCACTTCATTTAAGCACCTGTTTTGCACCATTCCCTGCCTGATGCAACAGACCGTGCGTTCAATATTTCGTAAGACAAGATCGCATTTCCTGTTTGCGCATTGCGCCGATAAAAAATACAACCCCTTTTAGAAAATGCGATCAAAAGGGCCTTAGAAAATGTCATCAAACAAATACGTCTACTTTATGGAAGGTGTTTCAAAGACCTACCCCGGCGGTAAAAAATGTTTTGAGAACATCCACTTGTCATTCCTACCGGGCGTCAAAATCGGTGTGGTCGGCGTAAACGGCACCGGTAAATCCACCCTGATGCGCATCATGGCGGGTATGGATAAGGATTTTCAGGGTGAAGCATGGGCTGCCAAAGGCGCCACCGTGGGCTATCTGCCGCAGGAACCGAAACTGGATGAGGCCCTGAATGTACGCGAAAACGTCATGTTGGCGGTTGCCGCCCAAAAGGCGATTCTGGACAAATACAACGATCTGGCAATGAACTATTCCGATGAAACCGCAGATGAGATGGGCAAATTGCAAGACCAGATCGACGCCGAAGATCTGTGGAACCTTGACGCCAGCATCGACATTGCGATGGAAGCCCTGCGCTGCCCGCCCGATGACGCGGATGTTAAAACCCTGTCGGGCGGTGAAGCCCGCCGTGTGGCGCTTTGCAAACTGCTGTTGGAAAAACCCGACATGCTGCTGTTGGACGAACCCACCAACCATCTGGATGCCGAAACCATCGCATGGTTGCAAAACCACCTGATCGACTACAAAGGCACCATCCTGATCGTCACCCATGATCGCTATTTTCTGGATGATATCACCGGTTGGATCTTGGAACTCGACCGTGGTCGCGGCATTCCATACGAAGGCAACTATTCCGCATGGGTCGAACAAAAAGCCAAACGCATGGCGCAAGAAGCCCGCGAAGACAAATCCAAATCCAAAACGCTGGAACGTGAACTGGAATGGATGCGTCAGGGCCAAAAAGCCCGCCAAGCCAAACAAAAAGCCCGCGTCAATGCTTATAACGAACTGGCGGGTCAGTCTGAACGCGATAAAGTCGGCAAAGCCCAGATCATCATCCCCAGCGGGCCACGCTTGGGGGCCAAAGTGATTGAAGTAGAAAACATGTCGAAAGCTTATGGCAACAACCTGTTGATCGATGATCTTTCGTTCAGCCTGCCGCCGGGTGGTATTGTCGGTGTGATCGGCCCCAACGGGGCGGGTAAATCAACGCTGTTTCGGATGCTGACGGGGCAGGAACAGCCCGATAGCGGTACGGTTGAATTTGGCGACACGGTGAAACTTAGCTACGTCGATCAGTCGCGTGATGCGCTGGACGACAAGAAAACCGTCTGGGATGAAATTTCAGGCGGCAATGATATTATCCAACTGGGGGACGCGGAAGTGAATTCACGCGCCTATTGTTCCAGCTTCAACTTCAAGGGTGGTGACCAGCAAAAACCGCTGGGGCTGCTTTCTGGTGGCGAACGCAACCGCGTTCATATGGCGAAGCTTTTGAAGGATGGCGGCAACGTGCTGCTGCTGGATGAGCCGACAAACGATCTGGATATCGAAACCCTGCGGGCATTGGAAGATGCGCTGACGGATTTCGCGGGCTGTGCGGTGGTGATCAGCCACGACCGTTTCTTTCTGGACCGTATCTGTACCCACATGCTGGCGTTCGAGGGGGACAGCCACGTGGAATGGTTTGAAGGCAACTTTGAGGACTATGAAGAAGACAAAAAACGCCGTCTGGGGCCGGACGCCTGCGAGCCGAAACGGGTGAAATACAAGAAGTTCACACGATAATCTGCGCCCTCTGTCCTAGATGGGACATAGGGTTAATGCTTTGATTTTATTAACTTACTTGATAAACACTCATAGATTATTGTAAATTAAAGTTGATGAAATACAAGAAGTTTACGCGGTAGGATTTCGAGATTAAGAAACGGACACTCTTTAATAATGGCGAAAGATACGCAACTGCGCTTGGTTTCGTAAACAGTGGGTATCCATGCCCTATTTGTGCTCGCGTCTATTATCTAGAGCATTTAGAATCAGGCGAGTTAACTGAAGAACATGTCCCTCCCAAAGCAATAGGAGGCAAAGCTATTATTTTAACATGTCGAGAATGTAATAATAATGCTGGAACTTGGTTCGAAGAAGACCTCATAAAGCGAAAACATCTAATAACACAGGCCAAAGGCATTCTAGGAAGCCAAACTGGAAATTTCGGTCATGTGAAAATTGAGATTGGTGGGAACGTTATTAATGCCAATCTCAATAGAAACGATAATCATACTACATTCTTAATCTCAGAGCATAACAACCCTAAAGCAGTAAATCAGCTTAGACATAGTTTAAAAAATATGGGAGAAGGTGATGAGGTCAAAGTTCATTCAACTAAAGCTTTCATTAAAAATAATATTCGTAAATCTGATTTGAAAACCTTATTTCTAACCATGGCAGCAAAATTTGGATATACTATTGCTTTTAATCAGAGGTTAGACATTGTTAGGGAGATTTTGGCTGAAAAAGAAACAAACTTAAGAATACCGTTATTATATTTGGATACAAATACACAATTGAACGACAAAATTATTATTGATGAAAAGGCTGGAATATTTGGGATGCAAATTGATGACAGGCTTGCTTTTTGCCCATGGCCTTCACATCCAATTAAGAGATTTACCAATCACATCAAAAGAAATAATCTTAATATTGAATTCACTATAAAAGGCAGTGCTTTTGACATGCCCGAGTCATTTGAAGCATTGCTAGACACAAAAGCTATGGGTGATAAAAAGCATCCCAGCCCTCGTCCCTAGACGAGGGCCGCGCCCGATCCTCCCCCACGGGAGGGCGCACTGCGCCCACCCTCGTCTCGGGCGCTACGTGTTAATTATTTAGAGCTTGGTAAGCCGTGATTAGATCACTCGAACTAAAGCTAAAAATCAAGCACAATACTATAACAGTGAGTAAAACTGCACCAAGACCAGTACCACGAAATGTACCCATCTTAATATCAGCATCGGCTATTAATTTTATAAGATTTTTCAACCCCATGATCGGACTCCTCGCTTTAGTTCGAAAATCATTGGGTTTAGAACTCGATATTAGCGGTTTGCGAAAAGCCTTGTAAAGATGAATCAAAGATGAATCGCGACATTTAAAGTAAATACCCTCATATAAAACCACATTTTGTGGGTAAAACAACCAAAACCACTAGATTAAGGAACCATTCAAGCTACAGAATGCATTTATGCATTGTTCTCAAGCCAACATATCTAAGGCACTTGCATAACACACACTGCAATTCCCCTCTTCCCCTCCCCCGCATCCTCCATTACCCTGCGCTTAGGGTTGGCGTATGCCAGCCTCGGGGCGTTGTAACCCCTCACGGAGCGGCTGACATCAGCCGTTATTGTTGTCTCTTCGATTTCAAGGTCGGGGAGGCTATGACGCATGTCCAGGGCTTCGGCCTAAAGGTCATGGCGGTCGTCTTCGTGCGGCTTACAAACTCCCCGGCTGTCGGTGATCCGACAGCCGTTTCATTTGGAACAACGGGAGCATGATAATGTCTGACATCGACATCAAAGATATTCGGGTCACGGCCAGCCAGCGCACATGGATTGTGGCCTACTTGCAGATCGGCGCACCGCACAACCCGAACGATCTGTTTTGCCGATTGCTGGTTGAATTGCTGGGCCAACCGATGGTGAATGAACCCCAAGCGGGGATTATGCTGCATTTGGTGGATAAGCCCGATCCAAAGGTAAAGTAATCACGCCAGATTGCCCCACGGCCCCTATTGACCCATATCAAAGCACGTTGTCAGCGGTTGCTTTAACCTGAAAGCAACTTAACCAAACAGGAGGATTGATTATGTTCAAGAAAATCGTTGTGGGTCTAGACGGTTCCGACCATGCCGAAAACGCATTGCGCGTTGCTTGCGATATCGGTCAGAAATACAATTCTGAAATTCATCTGGTATACACGGCACACCCCGAAACCGTTGGTTTCGCAGTGGGGGCCGTTGCAGGATTTCATGCCGCATCAACCATGCCAACAGCGGCAGAGGTTAAGGCGGCAGGTGAAAAAGTTTTGGCAGCCGGTGCAGCCATTGCCAAGGAATGCGGTCAAAAGACCACTGAAAGCCATATGGAAACCGGCAATGCCGCCGATCAGATACTGGCCTGTGCAGATGCCTGCGGTGCCGATCTGATTATAACAGGTCGCCGGGGCATGGGTGCCATTGGCAGTCTTTTGTTGGGCAGCACATCCCAACGCGTGGCACATTTGGCAAAATGCGCCTGCCTGTCCGTGATCTAACTTTCAATTGGTTCGGGATGAAGGCCCGATAAACAGTTTCAAACTCATCTGATAGGAGGTTTTATTATGTTCAAGAAAATCGTTGTTGGCCTAGACGGTTCCGAAGCGTCTGAAAAAGCACTGCGCATTGCCTGTGATCTGGCGCAGAAATACGGCGCGAAGATGCATATCGTACACACCCCGCAGGTGGAAACGCTGGCGGTTTACATGGGTGCGGGCGGTGCGGTTTCGGTCACCCCCAGCCAGAATGAACTGGATGCGGTCGGTGCGCAGGTTATCGAAAACGGTTGCGCCATCGCCAAGGAATGCGGGCAAAAGGTTGCCAAAACCCATTTGATCCACGGCAACCCCGCCGATCAGGTTTTGCAATGCGCCGAAGATTGCGGGGCCGATCTGATTGTCACGGGCAGGCGCGGTTTGGGCAGTATTTCGGGCCTGCTTCAGGGCAGCACATCCCAGCGCGTCAGTCATTTGGCAAAATGCGCCTATCTGTCTGTTGCCTGACTGTGGTTTTCGCAAGACACCCGTATACCTGCCTTAATTGCCCGTAAATGGCCCTGAAAACGCCACATTTCAGACCTTTGAATTCCATGTTTTGTTGACAGTAAGGAAACAGTAACCAGTAAGGAGACGTGTCATGAAACCGTTCAAATTAGAAGCCAAACACCTGATCCCCCTAAATGAGACCGCCTATAAGAAAAGCGCCATAACGCAGCTTTTGCGCGATCTGATCAAACAACCCGACGCGGTTGTTGAAGCAATAGAAAAAACGTCTTTGCGTTTCTCGCGTATCCCGCAGAAACCTTGCACTGTTCATACAGGCATTAGACCTTACCTAGCAGCGGTTTAATGACCGGGCACCCTATTCATTTCTCCCGTGAATAGGGTGCATTTTATTCAAAATATCGAAACCCCGACTTGGCCGTGAAAGGCCAATAAGGCTTGCGTTTAAGCCATATCCCTTGCAAAACTTTGTTAAATTAACGCACAGAGGTAAATATATGCGCAAGGTTCTGATCACGGGTACCGCAGGTTTTATCGGGTATCACCTTGCCACCCATATGCTGGAAGAAGGCTTTCAGGTCATCGGTTTCGACGGGATGACAGATTACTACGATGTCACCCTAAAGCAGCGTCGACACCAAATGCTATTGCAAAATCAGAACTTTACCTGTGTCGAAGCCATGCTGGAAGATTTTGAAACATTGCATAAGCTGGTTGAACAGACCCGTCCCGACATTATCATTCATTTGGCCGCCCAAGCGGGTGTGCGTTATTCACTGGAAAATCCGCGTGCCTATATCGAAACCAACATCGTCGGCACATTCAACGTGATGGAATGCGCACGCGAATTCGGTGTGGAACATCTGTTGATGGCCAGCACATCATCCGTTTATGGTGCCAACACAGACATGCCGTTTGCGGAAACCGATCAAACCGACACCCAACTAACAATTTATGCCGCCACCAAGAAAGCCAATGAAAATATGGCACATTCTTATGCGCATTTATGGAAAATCCCGACCACGATGTTTCGGTTCTTTACGGTTTACGGGTCGTGGGGTCGTCCCGATATGGCGCTGTTCAAATTCGTCGATGCCGCCCTGAAAGGCCAACCTATAGACGTCTATAACAACGGTGATATGGCGCGTGATTTCACCTATGTGACCGACCTTGTGCACGGTATCTGCCTGCTGTGCGATACGCCACCGGTAGAGCCAGCCAATCCAGATGATATTGCACCCGGCGATAGCCTAAGCCCGGCGGCCCCCTACCGCACTGTGAACATCGGTAACAACGACAAGGTGCAATTGCTGGATTTCATAGATCAGATCGAAGCAGCCATTGGCCAACCGATTGAACGCAATTACATGGAAATGCAACAGGGCGATGTGCCAGCCACTTGGGCCAATACGGAACTGCTGCAAAGCCTGACAGGTTACAAGCCGCAAACGTCCGTGCGCGAGGGTATAGGCAAATTCGTAGCTTGGTACAGAGATTATTATCAGGTTTAAAGTTTAGACTTGCCGACGGTATGTTGCAGGGGCCGTTTGGTGGTATTTCTTGAACACCCGACCAAAAGCGGCTTCAGATTGATATCCCACATCCTCGGCTATCTTGATAATCGGGTCATCGGTTTTCAGCAATTTCTGGCTGGCAATTTGCATGCGCCAGTTGGTGATATAAGCCATCGGTGTGACCAGCATGGATTTTACAAATAGCATCGCAAAAGACGTACGCGACATACCGGCAATTTTAGCCATATGTCCCAGTGTCCACGGGTATGACGGGTCTTTGTGAATGGCCGTAAGCACGCGCGCAATTTGCGGGTTTGTAAAGCCGGACATGACGGGTTTATCTGCACCTTTTTCGTTCAGATAATCCCGCAAAGCCTGTGCAAAGATGATCTCAGACATCTTCAAACCAATCAGATCACCCCCCATCTGTGCGTGCCCAACTTCATTCCCGATCACCCGCAATGTATTTTCCATCCAGCGGCCAGAGTTCTCCCCATAATTGCGAATATGGATATAAGACGGCAGGGCATCTATCAGCATATGGTTAGCCTGATCGGCAAATGAAAAATGTCCGCATACCAATTGGGTTTCATGATGTGTGCCCGGCTCTCCGCCATAAACCAATGCACCCTTTCCTGTATAACCCGACTGTTCCACCACCCGATCCAACTGAACCGCTTGCGCTTCGGTTATCGGGTCGCAAAAAAGTGTGTGCGTTTCACCGCGTGTGATAATGACCAAATCACCTTGTTCCAACGACACAGGTTTTTTACCATCACCAACCCGCACCAGACACCGGCCCTTATGGGCGTAATGAAACCGCGCCACGCTTTTATAGGCCGGCACTTTTATGCTCCATGGTGATGTAAAAGATGTCCGAAAGTACAAGGTTCCTGACAACTGCAGATGGGATAAAATATCGCTTAATAAGTCCATAAGGCCTCCGATGTGTACCTATTTCTATGACGGCTTAGCCTATATTTGTAAAGTATCCGTACGATCGATCAAGTTATTTGAACTTTTAATCATTAATCTAACGATAATTTTATCTTATCAGTAAGGCATCAATCAAAGATATCACATACCATTTCATCAATTAAAGGATAGCCCAATGAAAATCAAAGCAGCCCTTCTGACCGCAGGCATAATCGCATCATTTGCAGGTTCTGTTCAAGCAAACGACCCTGCAAAACTGAATGATCTGGAAATCGCGCATGTGGCATATGTTGCTGATAACATCGATATACGTTATGCACATCTGGCCTTGGCTATTTCAAGCAATCCTGCCATTCACACATTTGCAAAAACCATGATCCGCGATCATACGGCCGTAAACGAACAGGCGCTTGCACTATTGGCAAAATTGAATGCGCAACCACAGGATAATTTTCTAAGTCAATCCCTGCAAGAAAATGCAGAAAAGCTGATTACTGAAATGAGTGCGCTTCGCGGTGCCGCATTTGATAAATTTTATGCAGAAAACGAATTGGCATACCACAAAGCCGTGAATGACCTGGTTGGTAACGCGTTTATTCCAAACATCGAGAATGCGGAAGTGAAATCACTTTTCGAAGCGGGTCTGGAAATTTTTCGCGCCCATGAGCATCACGCTGAAAAGATGGTAAGCGAAGTCAACTGATGCAAAAGATCAACAGACGCGATGTTCTGATATGTTCCGTGGCAGCCTATGCTGTCACGGGACTTAACGCTGCACAGGCCCATGCAACCCCTGCGACATACACGATAACCATTCACAAGTTCAAATTCGAACCCGACCATATAGACGTTCATGTCGGCGATACAATCACATGGATCAATCAGGATCTGGCACCGCACACTGCAACCGCCGATACATATGACTGGGACACAGAGATGCTTGAAAAAGGCCAAAGCAAATCTTTTCTGGTGAGCGAACGAATGGCAGGCGACTACTTCTGTCAGTTTCATCCAAACATGAAAGGAACGATTACCATAAAGTAAATTGTTTGATATGTGGTACCCGCGGCCGGACTCGAACCGGCACGGCCTAAGGCCCAGAGATTTTAAGTCTCTTATGTCTACCATTCCATCACGCGGGCATGCCTGACTTCGGCGCACATTCGCTTTTTCAGGCCGGTTTGTAAACTCAGCAAATGCCGAATATGCAAAATTTTTATTGTACCAATTTTCGCCTATCCCGTTGCCAATATCAAATCGTGTGTCTACCACTTGGGTAAACAGAGATATGTGCAATGCCCACCCCACACGACACCCCGTTAGACAGTATTAAGGACATTGGCCAACCGATTGAGGAACGCGACAACCTGCGCGGTATCCTTTGGATGCTGGTTTCGGTTGTCGTGGCAAGCATCATGACGATTGCCGTGCGGTTGGTTTCATTGGAAATGGGCAGCACACAAGTGGTTCTATACCGTTCTGTCATTGCAATTGTTATGGTTGGTGCAGCCGTAATAATTGCGTCCCCTCTGCGCAGAAAACTGTCATTCACCAAGCCTTATCAACATCTAATTCGCGGCGCACTGGTGGCTGTTGCGACCCATTTCGGGTTTTACACCATTGCCACGATCCCGCTGGCAACTGCTACGGTTCTGTTCTTTACCGCCCCTATATTTGCCACCCTTTTAGCACTGTTCATTCACGGCGAAACGATAGGTATGCGCCGTATTCTGGCGATTGTTGCGGGCTTTATCGGCGCACTTGTCGTCTTACGCCCAGGATTTGGCGATCCAAACCTTGGCATGTTGACCGCTATCGGCAGTTCGTTATGCTTTGCTAGTGCGTTGACTATGTCACGCAATCTGGCACAGGCGGATGGCCCCTTAAGTACCTATTTTTCATCCATCGTGATCACAACACTGTTAACCATCCCGATTGTCGGCACGGATTTGACCGTTCCCCAATTAAGCATTTCATGGATTGCAATTATTCTGGTGGCCATCACCAGTATGGTACGCGGCATTGCCGATATTGAAGCTTACCGTCATGCCGAAGCGGGGATATTGGCACCTGTTGCTTACCTGCGACTGGTGTTCATTGGCATCTCTGCTTATTTAATGTTTGGTGAAAGACCCGATTGGCAAACGCTTTTGGGGGCTGTCATCATCATCGGCTCTACACTTTATATTGCCCAGCGCGAGGCCGCTTTGAAGAAAAAAGCTAAAGCGCTTTCCGTGCGGCAAGGGCTGCCGTTATAGTGCCGTCATCCAGATAATCCAACTCGCCGCCGATTGGCACGCCTTGCGCAAGCAAGCTAAGTTCAACATCCATGTCTTCCAGCTGATCTGCTATATAATGCGCCGTGGTTTGGCCATCGACAGTGGCATTCAGGGCCAGCACAACCTCTTGCACACCTTCATTTTTGACCCGCTCAATAAGCAGTGGAATGCGCAGTTCTTCCGGCCCGACACCATCAAGTGCCGACAGTGAACCGCCCAAAACATGATAGCGCCCCTTGAAAGCAGACGCACGTTCCATCGCCCACAGATCAGCCACATCTTCAACCACGCAAATTTGCCCATTCTGGCGTTTGCCATTGGTGCAAATCTCACACAGATCATTGGTGCCGATATTACCGCACAGTGTACATTCTCGGGCGGTTTGGGCCACATTGAACAGCGCGTCCGCCAAGGGATTTAGCAAGATGGATCGTTTCTTGATCAGATGCAAAACCGCACGGCGCGCAGACCGCGGCCCCAGCCCCGGCAACTTCGCCATTAGCGCAATCAGATTGTCTATATCGGTGTTTTTACTGCTCACAAGTGCCCCTAAAATGGCAATTCCATACCCGCAGGCAGGTTCAAACCTTCGGTCACTTTCGCCATTTCTTCTTTGGCAGCAACAGCCGCTTTATCTTGTGCGTCCTTGATTGCGGCTATGATCAGGTCTTCGACAACCTCTTTTTCACTTGGCACAAGGATAGAAGGGTCAATATCAAGCCCCCGCAATGTGCCCTTGGCGGTAACAGTTGCGCGGACCAGTCCGGCGCCAGCATCGCCCGAAACCTCAGTCTCTTCCAGTTTCGCCTGCGCATCGGCCATTTTGCCCTGCATTTCCTGCGCTTGTTTCATCAGCTTTGCCATATCGCCCAACTGACCAATTCCTTTTAGCATTTCGCGTTCCTTTTAAACTGCTTAATCATCTTCAAACGGGTCCCAATCGTCCGCTTCTTCTTCCAGATATTGTACCGAGGCATCACTATCCGCGTCCAATTCCGCAAGGGTTTTCACATCCCTTATTTCAGCCCCCGGAAAGGCCAGCAATACCGATTGTACCATCGCATGTTGCATCGCTTGGCCCTGCAAATCATCACGGTGGGCTGCACGTTCTTCGGCAATAGTGGCACCTCCACCGTCGGAAACGACCGTGACCCCCCATCGCACACCTGTCCAGCTTTGCAAGCGGTTTGCAAGCCGAGTGGTGAAATCGCGTGGCGCATCTTCGGTAAGCTGAAACTCGATACGACCGGGTGCGTATTTTACCAGTCGCAGGAAGTTTTCCACCTCGACTAGCAACTTCACATCACGACGTGACTTGATCAGGTCAATCACATGGTTGAACACTGTAAATCGCGCCAAGGCCGTTTCAGATTGTTCTTGTGCTTGGATTGCCTGCCCACCACCTGCAATCATTGCGGTTGGACCGGATGATAACGTACCTGCAACAGGCACGGATGCCGTGGCTTGTGTGCCATTTCCGGTGGGCGCCACACCGCCACCACCTGTAGGCGGCGCGGGCGGCATATCTTGCAATTTGCGCACCAATTCTTCTGGGCTGGGCAGTTCAGCCACATGGGTCAGACGGATGATCGCCATTTCGGCGGCCATCATCGCATTGGGGGCAGCCCCCACCTCTTCCAGCGCTTTCAACAACATCTGCCACATACGGGTCAAAGCCCGCATCGGCAGATCGCTTGCCGCCTGTTTGCCGCGTTCCCGTTCATCGGGGGAAACGGTTGGGTCGTCTGCCGCATCCGGCGACAGTTTTATCACGGATACCCAATGGGTAATCTCAGCCATATCACGCAGCACGGCCATCGGGTCTGCCCCTTCGGCATATTGAGATGAGAGTTCGTTTAGCGCACCTGCGGCATCGCCCTTCATAATCAGATCGAACAGATCCAATACCCGCCCCCGATCAGCAAGGCCCAGCATTGCACGCACCTGATCGACGGTGGTTTCGCCCGCACCGTGCGCGATAGCCTGATCCAGCAAAGACAGCGCATCGCGCACCGACCCTTCGGCCGCACGCGTGATCAGGGCAAGCGCATCTTCGGCCACATCCGCCTTTTCCAGCCCTGCGATTTTCTGCAAATGCGCCATCATCACCTCTGGCTCGATACGGCGCAAATCAAAGCGTTGACAGCGCGATAGAACCGTAACCGGGATTTTGCGAATTTCCGTGGTGGCAAAGATGAATTTGACATGTTCCGGTGGCTCTTCCAGCGTTTTCAACAACGCGTTGAACGCGCTTGTCGACAGCATATGAACCTCGTCGATAATATAAATCTTGTAGCGGGCAGAGGCCGCACGGTAGTGCACACTGTCTATCAGTTCACGAATGTCGCCCACACCCGTGCGCGAAGCCGCATCCATTTCCATCACGTCAACATGGCGGCCATCCGCAATGCTGATACAGTTTTCACAAACCCCGCAAGGTTCAATCGTCGGTCCGCCGGTCCCGTCGGCCCCAACACAATTCATCCCCTTGGCAATAATTCGCGCCGTTGTGGTTTTACCTACACCGCGCACACCTGTCATTACAAAGGCATGGGCTATGCGGTCCGCCTCAAACGCGTTTTTCAGGGTTTGCACCATCGCATCCTGACCGATCAGATCCTTAAAGGTTGCCGGGCGATATTTACGCGCCAGCACCTGATAGGCGGTATCGGTTTTCTCGGACATTGTGGGTTCTGCTCCTTGATCGAAACGACACTACCCATGATAGATACAAATTGCCAGTTCTACATCCGCAGTTTTTTGGAAAAGTGAGAGGCTGGACAGCGACCCAAACGGGGCTCGTTGCGGCTGCTTCCTTCCGGACCTGACCGGGTTGGCGAGGCGTTCACCCGCGCCAACCTCTCACCTTTCTATTTACAGGCTTCTCATCCCCGCTTCAAGATGTTCTAAGATAAAAAATACATATGATAAAACAGGGTTAAAACTTATGCGAAACGCCGAAAACGTCACATTTGGGGCTGCTACCCTTGATCGGGCTGCCAATTTGCGCGCATCTGCCCCCAAATTGGCCAAAGACCCGTCTGCCACAACCATAGTGCTTTGGCGTGGCAAACCACTTGTAGACACAAAAACCACCAAAATTACGCGCGTTTCACTGGACCACCCGATTCTAAAGAATGCTGACACACAAATTTTTCTGGGAATAAGTGCAAATGCACCCATTTTTGCATTCGATATTTCCAATTGGGAACCCGACCCGGAACAACAAGCCGATGAAGCGTCATTCTTTGACCAAACGCTGCAACACCACCCCAAAGCCCCCAAGGGCAGCGCATTTCAGGAAACCCGTGCAATAATGTCGCTGTTATCACGCGATGACGCCGAGCTGGCAGCAGCGGCCAAAGGTGTTTTCGGTTGGCATCTTAGCCACCCGTTTTGCGCCAAATGCGGAGCAGCAACCGAAATGGCGGATGCAGGCTGGCAACGCAACTGCCCGACATGCGGCACCCCGCATTTTCCCCGCACCGACCCTGTGGTCATTATGTTGATTACGCATGGTAACAAAGTTCTATTGGGCCGCTCGCCCGCATGGCCCGATAAAATGTATTCGTTATTGGCTGGCTTTATGGAACCCGGCGAAACGGTCGAGGCTGCCGTGCGCCGCGAAGTGTTTGAAGAAAGTGGCATCACTGTGGGAAAAGTCGGCTACATGACCAGCCAACCGTGGCCTTTCCCATCATCGCTGATGATCGGGTGTTACGGCACGGCCACATCCACAGCGATAGATCTGGACGAAAACGAACTGGAAGATGCGTTATGGGTATCCAAAGAAGAAATCATCGATGTGCTTTGCGGTAACAATGACAATCTTCTTCCATCACGAAAAGGTTCGATTGCACAGTTTTTGATAGAAAACTGGATAAAAGACAGTATAGCGTAGCTAAAACAAATCAAAACAGGCAACAAATGATCTTCGTAAGCAAGCAAAATATCAATGCGCCAGCAGCCCATGTTTTTCAACAGCTGACCGATTTCGAATTTTACGAGTCCTACGCGATGCGTGTCGGGGCGCAGGTGGAACGCATGGATACGTTTGCTAATCTGCAGCCCGGAATGTGTTGGAACATCTCAGGGCATTTTCGCGGCAAAGACCGTAATCTGGAACTGACGCTGGACAGCTATTATCCAACCGATGCACTATCATATATCTGCACGACAAAATCTCTTAATGCTGCGATCAACTTTGACGTTATTCCCCTAAGTCACACCGAAACCCGTTTAAAGGTTACAGTCGATATTCAGGCCAAAGGGCTGTCTGCACGTGTTGCCTTGCAATCTGCAAAGCTTGCCAAGAAAACACTTGATCGAAAGTTCAATGCACGGATGCACGATTTTGCCAATAACATCGGCGAAAAATATCGCGGGTAATATAACATATTCTCGTATCGCCCATTTCAAACCGTACAATACACGCCGTATTTTTATGCCAGTTTGTAATGAAAACCCATCACAAATAATCGAAAAAGCAAGCGCCTTGGTCAAATTGTGGCCACAATTCTCGCCAAAATGTAGACATAATGCTAAAATACAACTTAAAGAAGATGCGGTAATATTGCCCGACCAGAGGCATTTCGTTCTACAGGTTGATAAGAGGGCAGAAAAATGAAAATACTAGCAGTAGATGACGACGTAATTGGACTAGAAATCGTAGCGAAGACCCTTAAGGCAGTTGGCTATAATGATCTGACTGTCGTAAGTTCAGGCGCCGAAGCACTGGAACAAATCGACTTGTCGCCGCAGCCCTTTGATTGCTTTCTTCTGGACATACAAATGCCCGAAATGGACGGGATTGAGCTGTGTACAAAAATTCGTCAATTTGACGAATACAAATCATCACCGATCCTGATGATTACTGCCATGACCGAGCGCAAGCATATTGAAGGTGCATTCATTGCCGGCGCAAACGACTATATAAACAAACCGTTTGACCCCTTGGAATTGACTGTGCGTGTTCGGTTGGCTGAAAAACTGGTTAACAGCCAAAAGGCTTCTGCTAGCAAGGAACTGTTGGTAGACTCTATGAACACCGACATAGACAACATACTGCAGTTTACAGTCCGCGAAACAATCGAGATCAAGAACGTGCCGAGTATGGTTGAAAAACTGGCTCTGGAAAATTATCTTTTACAGCTCTCACATAAAAAAACCTTACAAACCAAAATTGCGGCTTTCGCCATTAAGGATTTCGAAAAAATATTTGAACGCACTTCACCATCAAGCATGTATTGCTTATTGTCCGATGTCGCCGATGCAATCGCAAAAAACATCGATATAATCAATTATTTGATGTCATATTGTGGTTCAGGTATATTCACATGCGTAACAACATCAGATGATAATGAATATCCTGTCGATCTGGAACAATCCATCCAATCAACCCTTGATGAGATGAAGACATCATATAATGATGATGCTTTCTGTGATGTTACATTGCTTTTGGGTTTTCCATCGAAATCAACATCATTATGGTCGTCCGGCCCTTCCCTGGAACCAATGCATTCTGCCCTTGAAGCAGTGGACAACATACGTTCCCGGTTAGCGCGGAAAGAACAGAATAAAGTATCTTATGACCTGCTGAAATATAACCGACAGGCAGCCGGTTAAGCCGTCTGCCTGAATACATCCGTTTTATAAACGCCCAGTATATCCAGATTATCGGTAAAATATTCCAACTCTTCCAGTGCGCGTTTAAGGGCGGGGTCTTCTGGATGTCCAATAACATCCGCATAAAATTGCGTTGCAGTGAACGACCCTTCGATCATATAGCTTTCCAGCTTGACCATATTCACCCCATTGGTGGCAAACCCACCCATTGCTTTATATAAAGCCGCCGGAATGTTGCGCACACGAAACACGAATGTGGTTATAAATTCGTCATTACCATTATCGGGGAAGTTTTGTTCAGGCGACATCACCAAAAACCGGGTGGTGTTGTGGTGATTGTCTTCAATGTGATACGCCAACACTTCTAACCCGTAAATATCTGCGGCCATTTCGGACGCAAGGGCCCCCATGTCAGTTGTGCCAGACGCTGCGACCGCTTGTGCAGAGCCCGCAGTATCTGCCCCTGTGATGGGTGCGATATCATGATCTTTCAGGAACTTGCGGCATTGGCCTAGTAAAACAGTATGGCTCATCGCGGTTTTGATTTCGTCCAGCTTCACACCTTTTTTGGCCATCAAATTGATATGTACACGTACAAAATGCTCACCCACAATATGTAAACCCGACTCCGGCAACAGGCTATGGATATCGGCAACCCGCCCATAAGTGGAATTTTCAACGGGCAACATCGCGATATCGGCCTTGCCGTTTCTGACCGCAGCGATCACCGCTTCAAAGGTATTACATGCGATTGCTTTGGCGTCAGGAAAGGCTTCCCGACACGCCTGATGCGAATAGGCCCCCAGAACTCCTTGGAATGCGACGGTAGTTGGTGATGTGTTCATTTTTCTGATTTCCTGTCAGTGTGAGCATTTCGTGCGATTCTACACCTTGATTGCGATCATGGGAAGGCTTAGAAGGTCTGCAATGAATCGCGTTATATGACGCCCTGCAATGAAGGTGAACAAGCCATGGATACAATGAAGCTAACAAAAATAGTCGGCGGCGTCTGTGGCGCGCTTTTGGTATACCTGCTGATCAACTGGGGTGCGGAAAGCATGTACCACATGGGTGGCGGCCACGCAGAAGGTGAACATAAAGCCGGTTACGAGATCGAAGTTGCCGAAGCTTCATCCACCGAAACAGCTGAAGAAGGCCCTTCATTCGAAGATATGATGGCCTCTGCCGATGCGGAGAAAGGCAAAAAAGTTTTCTCCAAGTGTAAAGCTTGCCATAAAACAGACGATGGCGTGAACAGCACCGGCCCGTATTTGTTCGATGTCGTTGACCGCGAAATCGGCAAAATTGCAGGGTACAAATATTCCGCGGGTATGGCCGGTATTGGCGGCAACTGGGATGCGGCAACCTTGGACACATTTCTGAAGAAACCGAAAGATATGATTGCGGATACAAAAATGAGCTTTTCCGGTCTGAAAAAAGCCACCGATCGTGTAAACTTGATCGCTTACTTGCAAACCATCAAGTAACGCATCTTTACTAAATTTCTAAAAGGCCGCTCATTTCGGGCGGCTTTTTTGTTTGAAATGCTTCAATTCGCTCACACAATCGCGTATTGCGGTTTACCCCAAGCTTGTTTTAGCTGAATATCAGTGAAAACAATCAGGGTAAAAAACATGCAAAGATCCGTGAAACTGATCCTTATCCTTTTCAGCGCACTGTGGTTGGCCCATACCAGTGCAACAGCACAGGAAAAAATCATCAAATCACACGGCATTTCTACCTTTGGCGACCTGAAGTATGGCGCGGATTTCAAACATTTCGATTATGTGAACCCTGACGCCCCTAAAGGCGGAGAGTTTTCAACCGCCGGTTTCGGGACGTTCGACAGCATGTCACCCTATATCCTGAAAGGGCAAGCGGCCGCCCTTTCAAGTGTTTTCTTTGAAAGCTTGATGTCCGGCAGCGCAGATGAACCTGACAGCATGTACGGCCTGTTGGCGGAAACCATTGAATATCCCGAAAACCGCCAATGGGTGATTTTCAATATGCGCCCTGAAGCGCGGTTTTCAGACGGTACCGAAATAACCGCCAAGGATGTAGTTTTTTCATTCAACATTTTATATGAAAAGGGCCGCCCGGTCTTCAAATCATTATTACGCGATGTGAAATCGGTAGAGGCACTGGATGCTAAATCTGTAAAGTTCACGTTCAAAGAAGGTGCCAATACCCGCGAACTGCCGTCCCTTGTTGCCGGCTTGCCCATATTTTCAAAAGCCTATTATGCAACGCGAGATTTCGCCACAAGCACGCTGGAGCCGCCCCTTGGGTCAGGCCAGTACGTTTTGGATAAGGTCGTTCCGGGCAAAACCGTATCTTATATCAGGCGTGATGATTACTGGGGTAAAGACTTACCTATCAACATCGGGCACAACAATTTTGACCGCCTGACGATAGAATATTACACCGATACCACCGCCGCTTTTGAGGGCTTCAAGGGCGGCGTTTACAACTTTCGCGCCGAGAATTATTCAAAGCTTTGGGCCACCGCCTATAATTTTCCGTCACTGGAAAAGGGCTGGGTCGTGAAAACCACATTGCCCGATGGAAATCCATCCGGCACCCAAGGCTATTGGATAAACACACGCAAAGAACAATTCCAAGATATTCGCGTACGCGAAGCCATTGGGTTAATGTTCAATTTTGAGTGGTCGAACAAAACGCTTTTTTATGACCAGTATACCCGCACGACCAGTTTTTGGGGAAATTCGCCCATGCAGGCTGAAGGTCTGCCAAGTGCCGCCGAATTAAGTTTGCTGGAACCGTTAAAAGAACATTTACCGGCATCGGTTTTCACGGATGAAGTGTTCAACCCCAATACATCAAAACCCAAACAACTTGACCGTTCCGCTTTGCGCAAAGCAGGCAAACTGCTGGATGCGGCTGGCTGGAAAATCGTCAACGGTAAACGCACCAATGCCAAGGGCGCGGTTTTATCGATCAAGTTTCTGAACGACAGCCCTGCGTTTGAGCGCATCACGAACCCTTATATCGCCAACCTAAAACGGCTAGGCATCGATGCCAGGCTGGAAACCGTTGATACGGCACAAGCTACCGAGCGGCAGAAATCTTTTGATTATGATATCGTCATTCAACGTTTCGTTATGCAAAAAACCCCCGGCATTGAACTACGCGGTATGTTCAACAGTATATCCGCCACAACGCATGGGTCAAACAATCTAAGCGGTTTGAACAACCCTGCAATTGATGCGCTGATAGAAAGAGTTGAGCAGGCAAAAAGCCGCGATGAATTGAATACCGCGGTACGCGCTTTGGATCGCAGTTTGCGCGCTTTGCATATCTGGGTGCCGCAATGGTTCAATGCCGCCTATCGGGTGGCCTATCTGGATGTCTTTGAACACCCCGAAAATATGCCACCCTATGCACTGGGCGAAATGGATTTCTGGTGGTACAACGCCGACAAAGCAAAGAAACTACAGGCCGAGGGCGCATTCTAAAATATGGGAGCCTATATTCTAAGACGGTTGTTGCTGATGATCCCGACATTGTTGGGGATCATGCTGATCAATTTTGTCCTGATCCAGTTCGTACCGGGCGGCCCGATTGAAACGATTATCGCCCAAATTGAAAGCGAATCCAGTGCTACAGACCGCATATCGGGTGGCGGCAGCGAGGTTAACGGCAGCGGGTCAGACAGCCAATATCAAGGCGCGCGCGGCCTGCCCGAAGATTTCATCAAAGACCTTGAAAAGCAGTTCGGTTTCGACAAACCCGCCTATCAACGCTTCTACATCATGATGACCAATTACCTACAGTTTGACTTTGGTGAAAGTTACTTCCGCTCAATCAGTGTCAAAGACCTGATCATAGAAAAAATGCCCGTATCCATAACCCTGGGCCTGTGGTCGACGTTGCTTGCCTACATGATTTCAATCCCGCTTGGCATCCGCAAAGCGGTCAAGGACGGCAGCAAGTTCGATACATGGTCGTCAGGTGTCATCATTGCCGCCTATGCGGTTCCAGGCTTCTTGTTTGCTATTATGTTGATGGTGTTTTTCGCGGGCGGCTCTTACTGGAAGATATTCCCATTACGCGGTCTAACCTCGGAAGGGTTTGCGGATTTCAGCACTTTGGGGCAGATCAAAGATTACCTTTGGCATATTGTGTTACCCGTGACCGCCGCCACGATCGGGGCTTTTGCCACGCTTACACTGCTGACAAAAAATTCGTTTCTGGATGAAATCAACAAACAATATGTCACCACGGCGCGCGCCAAGGGACTGACCGAAAACGCAGTTTTTTACGGCCATGTTTTTCGCAATGCGATGTTGATTGTGATCGCCGGTTTTCCCAGTGCTTTTGTCGGTGTGTTTTTCGGCTCGTCCCTGATCATCGAAATCGTGTTTTCATTGGATGGTCTTGGCCGTCTTGGGTTTGAAGCCGCCGTCAACCGTGATTATCCGGTGTTTTTCGGAACGCTTTACGTGTTTGGATTAATTTCACTAGTCATCGGTCTGGTATCCGATTTGATGTATGTCTGGATTGACCCGCGCATTGATTTCGAAAGCAGGGAAACCTGATGGCCCTGTTCACGTCCCCACTTGCGAAACGCAGATGGTCAAATTTCAAGGCCAACCGCCGCGCCTATTGGTCTTTGATGATTTTCGGCATCCTGTTTGTCGTTTGTCTGTTTGCCGAGCTGGTTGCAAACGACAAGCCCCTGTTGGTCAGCTACAAAGGGTCGCTTTATACACCTGCATTCAGCTTTTACACAGAAGTCGAATTCGGTGGCGAGTTCGAAACCGAAGCGGAATACCCGTCCCCCGAAGTGCAATGTTTAATTCGTTCCGGTGGGTTGGAAGCCTGTCTGGACGACCCCGAAAGCACATCGGCCGATATTGCAGACGGCACGTTTGAAGGGGCTGATATACAGGCGGGTTGGATAATCTGGGCCCCTGTGCCCTACAGTTTCAACACGATCAACTATGATGTACAAACCGCCCCATCCCCGCCCGACGCCAAACACATACTTGGTACCGATGATCAAACCCGTGATGTGCTAGCGCGGATCATTTACGGCTTTCGCATTTCCATCATATTCGCCATGATCGTTGTCGGCATTTCATCCACACTGGGCATTATGGCAGGGGCAGCGCAGGGTTACTTCGGCGGTATGGTCGATCTGTTATTCCAACGCTTTGTTGAAATATGGTCAAGTATGCCGCTGTTATATGTGATCATCATTCTGTCGGCTATTTTCTCGATGAATTTTATTATTCTAACCTTCATCGTCATTCTATTTGCGTGGACAGGTTTGGTGGGTTTGGTGCGTGCAGAATTTCTGCGCGCGCGGAATTTCGAATATGTTCGCGCTGCCCGCGCGATGGGCGTGCCTGATCGTGTCATCATGTGGCGACATCTATTACCCAACGCCATGGTCGCCACCCTGACGTTTCTGCCTTTTGCCGTGACTGGGGCCATCGGCACGTTGACCTCACTTGATTTTCTGGGCTTTGGTTTGCCACCATCCTACCCGTCATTGGGCGAACTGGCCCTGCAAGCCAAAAACAACCTGCAAGCCCCGTGGCTGGCCTTTGCCGCCTTCCTGACCATTTCTACCATGCTGTCCCTTCTTGTCTTCGTCTTTGAAGGTGTCCGTGATGCTTTTGATCCACGGAAAACCTTTCGATGAACGAACCTGTACTGGATATTTCTGGCCTGACCATTCGCTTTGGTGATGGCCCCAATGCAATCGAAAATGTCAGCCTAACGATAATGCCCGGTGAAACCGTTGCCTTGGTGGGCGAAAGCGGATCCGGCAAATCTATCACGGCGCTGGCCACGATTGATTTGCTGCCAGACAGTGCCACAGTCACAGGTTCGGCCAAATATCGCGGCACTGAGATGATTGACGCGGATCAGACAACCTTGCGACAGGTGCGTGGCAACGACATCAGCTTTATCTTTCAGGAACCGATGACATCGCTAAACCCGCTGCACACTATTGAGCGACAATTGGGCGAAAGCCTTGCCCTGCATCAGGGCATCAGCAGCAAAGATGCCCGCGGACATATTTTGGAACTGCTGCACAAGGTTGGCATACGCGACCCTGAAACACGACTGAACGATTACCCGCACACCCTGTCGGGCGGTCAACGCCAGCGCGTCATTATAGCTATGGCTTTGGCCAATAAGCCTGACCTGCTGATCGCGGATGAACCGACAACTGCACTGGATGTCACTATTCAGGCCCAAATTCTGGAACTGCTAGCGGAACTGCAAAAATCAGAAGGCATGGCCCTTTTATTCATCACCCACGATCTGGGCGTTGTGCATAAAATTTCTGATCGTGTCTGCGTTATGCAGGGTGGTCATATCGTAGAGGCAGGGCCGACCAAGGACATCTTCGACAACCCGCAGAACGACTACACAAAAATGCTATTGTCAGCCGAACCAACAGGTGAGCCGATCCCTGTCAAGAAGGACGCATCCGTCATCGTCAGTGCGGAAAATCTGCGCGTTTGGTTTCCGATCAAACGCGGATTGATGCGCAAGGTTGTGGGACACATTAAAGCGGTAAACGACGCGACATTCACAATCCGTGCAGGTGAAACCCTTGGGCTTGTCGGCGAAAGCGGATCGGGTAAAACCACCCTTGCACTGGCCGTCATGCGCCTGATTTCATCCACCGGCCCGATTGTATTTCTGGGCAATCGTATTGACGGGCTGCAATCCAAAGACTTGCAACCCCTGCGCCGCGATATGCAAATGGTGTTTCAAGACCCATATGGATCACTTAGTCCGCGCATGACAATAGAACAGATTATTGCCGAAGGCCTGGGTGTTCACGGGCTGGAACCCGGCCAAGACCAGCACGAACTGGTCAAAGACATCATGCGTGAGGTCGATCTTGAGCCCGGCATGATCAACCGCTATCCACACGAATTTTCGGGCGGCCAACGGCAACGTATTGCGATTGCACGCGCGATGATCCTAAAGCCAAAACTGGTGATATTGGATGAACCGACATCGGCATTGGATATGACTGTGCAGGTGCAAATAGTAGAATTGCTGCGTGATCTGCAACAAAAATACGGACTGGCATTTTTGTTTATCAGTCACGATCTGAAAGTCGTGCGCACGGTCAGCCACAAGGTTATCGTGATGCGCCAAGGTGATGTTGTGGAAATCGGCACGGGCGAACAGATTTTCAATGCACCCACCACAGATTACACCCGCGCTTTGATCGCGGCCGCCATTGATCTGGAAGTTAAATCGGGGGCTTCCGAATAGTTGGGATCGGATGCAATTGCCCCTTGCCAAACGGCAGGATGCAGAGTAAATCCCCCTTCGTGCACCGATAGCTCAGCTGGATAGAGTACCTGACTACGAATCAGGGGGCCAGGGGTTCGAATCCCTTTCGGTGCACCACCACACTTAACACTTTGATATTACATGTTTTTCTTGCGTAATTAACCCGTACTTCCGGACGTTAAGAAGGTGTAATATTACCCCAGACCCAAAACATGCAGTTATTTGGCCAGAATCTATCAAAAGTCTGGGAACGGCTTTTGCACGGTCGCCGTTTGCGGGGTCGTGATGCAGTGCTGAAGGTAATGTAGAGGTTTTTAAAATAACACTGTTCTCTTACAGAGGGCGGAACATCTCACGCTGATCATGCCAGATGGTTGGAAAGGCATGACGCAACAGCCATCCGGTTGTCAGTCCTAGTGGCTGGCTGCCTTCATAAACGTCGCGAATGACGTCCGGTGCCAGAAAAGCCAGTTCAATCAATTTCTTAATCCGGTCCTTTGAAACACCTTCCACTGTGGCAATCTCCGTATATGTCCGGCCAGCCCGAACCATGGCAAAGTAGCGATGCGCTCTGGCGATGTTTTTGAACAGAACCTCATCGCGCGGAGATATGGCATCGGCGAGAATAATTTTGGTTTCAACACCGCGCTTACGATGTTGGAACTCTGAGCTGAACACCAGGATTTCGCTGTTAATGCGCTCTGGTGTTACGCTCAGGTGCACAGCAACGGCTTTTACACAAAGCGCAATCGTGATCTTGCCCGGAGTGATATCAACACGGTTGACCAAGGTATGGGGGTCTGGACCTGTTACCTCACGACACTTATTTTGTGGCGAAAGGCGCTCACTAGAACCCGCAAGTTCATCGGTTGTAGCGTCCTGTATAATGTTAGCAACGTTTTCAGCTTTACTTAGATGCCCTACGACCAGTTCAGCAATCGCAGCTTCAAGCGGCGGCCCGGGCAACCGCCATCCACCCGGGTCTTTCTTATCTGTACTGCGGATCAGACGATGCGACACATAATACCGAAGCCTGCGACCCTTTGCTGTTTTGGTATGGCTGGGCGTCAACCTGTCACCGGTTTCGTCAAACACTTTGCCGATCAGCAGAGATAACTGCTTTTTCCCACGCACATCACTTTGTCCTTTCCCTGTGCGCGGCTTGACTGCACCTGCCTTCAGTTGTTCCTGCAATTGATCCCAGATATCAGGATTGATGATCGCCTCATGCTGGCCGGGGTAGACCTTTGTCTTGTGACGGATCCTGCCCGCGTAGATCGGATTGGTCAGGATATGATAGATGTGGCCAAAGCTGAAGCGTGCGCCACCCTTCATCCGGCCTGAAGGCAAAGTTCGTACAGCTGTTCTTAATCCCTGCTGGTCGGCTTTTTGTTTGGTCATTCTGACAGTCCCGTGTTGGTGGTAAAGATCATAGATGGTCCGAATGATCTGCGCATCCGGTTCACTGATTTTTAAGGTTCGCCCATCGGATTCATAACCGATGGGCACATTACCTCCCATCCAGAGCCCCTTTTTCTTGGATGCCGCTATTTTGTCGCGAATACGTTCTGCTGTAACCTCGCGTTCAAACTGTGCAAATGACAGCAGCATATTCAGCGTCAGGCGGCCCATGCTGGTAGCCGTGTTGAAGGATTGTGTGACAGATACAAATGAAGCTCCCGCATCATCCAGAATATCAACGATCTTCACAAAATCCGCCAGCGAGCGGGTCAGACGGTCAATCTTATAGACGATGACCCGATCGACCTTTCCTGATCTGATGTCTGCAAGCAAGTGCTGCAAACCAGGTCGTTCCAGCGTTCCACCTGACAGGCCACCATCATCGTAAGCTCCCGGCACCAGCACCCAACCTTCATTCTTCTGGCTCACAATATAAGCCGCACAAGCCTCACGCTGTGCATCAAGTGAATTAAAGTCCTGTTCCAGACCGTCTTCGGTGCTCTTTCGCGTATATATGGCGCAGCGGATCTTTTTCATTGGCCTGCCCCTGCCCCGCCCGTCAGGTCAAAGAAACGCGGTCCTGACCAGTTTGTGCCGGTAATATGAAGCGCGATGGCAGACAGTGATTTGAAGCGTTCCTCGCCCAACATATAACAGTCTTCCCTCACCTCAACGCTGTAACATCGCCCGTTCCATTCGCGGATCAATTGTGTTCCCGGCTTGGCGGCAGCTGCCGCCGGCATGCTTGGAGATTTGCCATCCGCAGTAGCCTTCAGTGCCCGCTTCAAGGCAGGCGAAAGCCCGCCAAAGCGACGGCATTGTTCATCCCAAATCAGTGCCTTACGCATAAACATCATCGATATATGATGCGGAGATGCCATCTCGAACGCTTTTACCCAGGCGACACGAAGGTCGGAACGATCCAGATTGCTCAATTCAGACATCCGCGCATGAATGTCATTATCGCCGGCCATCAGGCGTCCTGCTGCGCAGGCAGACTTGTGATACGGTAGTGGGTAAGCTTACAGTTTCCCGACTTCACGGACGTAATCACGTAGCCCGTTTTACGTAGTTTGCTCAGGGCCGAACGGGTCGTATGCGGTAGCCAGCCCAACCTCTTGCTGAGACTGCCGACATCAGCCCCGCGGTCTTTACTCAGAAAGCCGATCAGTCTTGCCCTCTTGGTTACCCTAGGGCGCCGTGAAACCCGTGCCACTTTGCCAGGATTTATCTGTGCCGTGGTCATCTCGGGTATCTTTTTGATAGATATATTGGTCATAATTATTCCTTCTGTATCAGGCAAAGCCATCCCGGCTCTGCTACTGATCAAAGCCCGGAGTGTTCGGGCGAAGGGTGCAACACAATTCCTAATGCGTCGGTGGTGACAGTACCGCTCTGTAAGCCTCCGAAGTCCAGTGGTTTATGGCTTAAGGGCCAAAAGCTGACATGGTAACTATGGGCGGAAAGCGGACATCTGAGTGTTTGACTCAGGATAATAGCCAAATTCCCAAGAGCCGACATTCTAATCTCCGACCGATTGTAAATCTGTAGCCGATTATTTGTAGGTCAGCCGAGGGCCTACAGCGTCTATGCCGATGGAAGCGATAAGTTCGTAGTAGCCGAATAGCACCAGCAAGAAGAAAGCAAAGAGGATCAGCTCATGCTTGAAGTGATGAGAATGGAAGTATGATCTGTCGCGATGGTGAATAACATCCATCAGTTCGTCGCCAAAGCGGATCGACAGGAACGTGCCCAAGCCTGACAGAACAATTACCCCCCAATAGGGATATGGAGTCAGTAATATCTTATGCAACAGTTCGGTCAGGATGGTGGTTTTGTAGTAAGTTGGGGCATAAAATAGCGTCACAGCGTTTAGGGCAATGGCGACGCCCCAGACAGCAACTTCGGAAACCACCATACGAATGCCAAAAAGCAATCGGAGGGGGAAATCCAATAGAAACCCCGCGTCGGCAACTGGAGTACATAAGACGAAGAAACTCCATGTTAACATTGCTGCAATGCCACCGGTCGCAACGCCATACTCGTAACTGAGATACCCAAAATAACCGACCAAAATAGCGCACAGAAGAACGAACTTGATGAAAATCTGTATACTCGGTTTTGCTTTCATATCCATGCCCAGTATTCAATAGTCTTTGCGATGTATCGAATACCGTTGCGGTAGTCCAGCCCGCGATCTGGGATGCTGCGTGTGGAGCGTGGGGTTTTCACTTGTGGCTGGTTAAAGCCCAAAGTGTAAGTAAGCCTATATGTATCATCAACTTCGTAAGTCTTCTGTAAGCTAACTCCGCCAGTGCATATCTCAATGTACCTCTCATTTACATGGAGTATGATATGAGACTTTCAATTTTGACTATGGGATTGGCCGTATGTCTTGCCGCCCCCATTAACGCGGCATCATTACCGCAATCTGGCAGCTTAAAATTCGATGTGATCCGAAAAGGTAAAGACATTGGCGATCACAGTTACAAGTTTTCTGGAACAAAAAATTCTTACTCCGTTAAAGTGTCCACGAATGTTATAGTCAAAGTGCCACTTATAAAATTAACAGCGTATAACTTTCAGCATGATAGTGTTGAGACTTGGAAAAATGGCAAGCTACAAAAGCTATGGTCAACCACAAATGATGACGGTACGCCACACAAGGTGAACTCAGGTGCCAGTTCTATTTTGCCAGCCAGCCTGTGGAATGAGGACATTGTTAAAAGAAAAACACTGTTGAACACCGTGAATGGTAAGAAAATGTCTATCCGTGCGGCTGATTTTGGGAGTGAATCTATCACCACAAAAAAAGGTACAGTCAGCGCGAGACACTACCGCATCTCTGGTGGGTTGGAGCGCGATCTTTGGTATGATGCAAATGGCGATCTTGCGCGTGTCTCATTTAAAGCAGATGATGGCTCTGTAGTGATATACGTACGAAATTAGGATGTAGCCGATGCGGCTTCTATATGTGGAAGACAATGTGAAGTTGGCGCAAAATACATGCGCCAGCTTACAAAAGAATAGCTTTACGGTTGATGTAGTACATACAGGTGAAGATGCAATTCACGCTGCAAAATCCTATGACTATGACGCAATTGTTTTGGATTTAGGCCTGCCGGATATGGATGGTCTTAGCGTTTTAAGTGACATCAAAAGCGTAAAGCCTGAAGTCCCTGTCATAATTTGTACAGCCCGGGATGCACTTGATGATCGTTTGAAAGGGTTAAACTCTGGTTCGGATGATTATCTTGTAAAGCCATTTAATGTGTCCGAATTGATTGCAAGGATAAAAGCCGTGTTGCGTCGTCCGGGTGGAGCGTTGGGTTTGGTTTTACAGGCAGGCAACATTAATTTTCATACGGTGGACCGATCCGTTAAAATTTCTGACAAGCCTGCAAAATTATCAAAACGTGAGCTAGATCTTTTAGAATTATTCATGCGGCGCAAAGGACGTATCCAATCAAAAGATGCCATTGAGAATGCTTTGTATGGCTTTGATGAGCCCCCGACGCCGAATGCAATTGAGGTTGCAGCGCATCGCTTGCGTAAAAAGTTGGTGGATTTAGGGGCAACATCAAAAATTCAAACGCTGCGCGGTATAGGCTACATCTTGGAAGATGATGGGCAATGAAAGTGTTCAACATTCTTTTTGGCGAACGATACTCTCTTCGCCGCAGCTTAATCATCAATATCATCATTGCATTAAGCATATGTATTGCCCTGGCCATGATTGTACTGGTTCGGGAATTCTATGAGCATTTGGCAGAAAATGTTGAAGATGCACTTTATGAAGAAGCCAAGGAAGTTGTCAGGCAGATTGACCCCAGTTTAGATACATATGGCCTGCAGTCTGATGCTAGACGTTTTGAAGGAGTAACTGGACTGTATAGATATACAGTGTTCGACACCGCAGGCACGCCGATTGCAGGCACTGAAACATCACCAGAAATTCAATCACAGATGCAAGGGTTGGAACTCGACCAGCCAAGAAAAATATCGCTGTTAGGTGAACGATTGGGGATTGGTTTACGTGCAAAGATAGATAATCAGAATTTTTTTGTTTTAGCTTCGACCTATCCAAAGGGCACCGAGAAGACGAAGTTTCAAAAGCTTGTTTACGAAATTCAAGAGGAAATCATTTGGGTGGCTCTTGGGGTCATAACGATTTTAACCGCGGCCATATTTGCAACCAGAAGAGCGTTGCGCCCGTTGAGGTCTATACAAAAACAAGCGCAACTTATTGGCCCATCTGCCACGACCAAACGATTATCGATCGAACGCCTGCCAGCGGAGTTGGCACCGTTGATTACTTCCGTGAATGGTGCTTTTGAACGCCTTGAAAAAGGTTACCAGGCACAACGCGATTTTTCTTCTAATGTCGCTCATGAAATCAGAACACCATTGGCGGTGCTTCGATCCAGTATCGATATGATTGATAATCCAGAAGTCAAAGAAACCATCTATGAAGACGTTCTACGCTTAGACCGAATGTTCGAACAGATGATTGATTTATCGCGTGCGGATGCATTGGCAAAAACGACCCATGAGCCAATAGATTTACACCAGCTTGTCGTAGATTTGGCAATGGATATGAGTGCAGGAGCATTGAAAGACGGGAAGTCTTTGGCTGTCACAGGTGTTGAAAATTGTACTGTTGTTGGGAATAAAGGGTTACTGACCGTTGCTGTTGGAAATCTGGTGCGCAATGCGTTGAATTACTCTCCGATTGGCACGGAAGTCGAAATAGACGTTACGGTAAATCCGTCCGGTATCCGTGTCTTGGATCGTGGTGACGGGGTCAGTGACGCACAAAAGCAAACATTGTTTGAACGTTTTCAAAGGGGGGCTCCGACGAATGATAACGTCTCTGGGTCCGGTATTGGATTGGCAATTGTTAAGTCTGTAGCGGATGCGCATAATGCCAATATCGAGGTTCACGACCGACACGGTGGTGGCAGCGTTTTCGAACTTATTTTCCAATCGGACAAAAAATCATAACTCTTGTAAGTCTTCTGTAAGCCGAGCCGCCCCATATGCATGTTGAAAGCATATGAAAGCATGCCTGAGGCACGATATGAAAATAGAATTTTTGGATATAGACCACCCCAAAAGAGATTTGGTGCAGGCCCATATTCGCAAAGTATATCAAGACACTTACGGTGCTGGGATCACCACTTTTGCCCCGCTATTGGTCAGCGTTGAAAAGTTAGACGGCGAAGTTGTTTGTGCAGGTGGCATTCGAACCGCACAGGATGGCTTTTTCTCAACCACATATCTTGATGGCAATTTAAGTGATGCTATTCGCATAATGGACGGCACAGATACTTGTGCAGCTAAAATCATGGAAGTTGTTTCGGTCGCATCAACGACACCATTCCCAGTTTTACCCATGCTTGATGCAATGATTGCATGGGGGCACGAACAGGGAATGACTTGTGGTGTCTTCACAGCAACTGAACCCCTACGCAGGCTTTTAAAACGTACGGGGATGCCTTTCAAAGAACTCTGTAAAGCGGATGCATCACACGTTGATGATCCAGCAAGCTGGGGAACCTATTACCAAACTGATCCAGCGGTCTGTATATTTAATGAAGCCTTAAATATTCAAAAATATCTATCCCCCCGGACTAAGCCAAAGATTACCGCTGCGCCCAACAGAGCGAAAGCCATCTGATGCACGCTGTTTTTGAGGCTTTAGAACATCATGCTGAAACACGTCCTGATGTGATCGCATTTCAGGATGACATAGTATCCATTACTTGGTCCAAATTGATTGATCGTGTGGCCAATCTATCTGCCAAGCTTGCCGATGCCCCCAAGACCATTGGTATTGCTTTGGCAGGTGGGGTTGATTATGTGATCGCAGATTTGGCCATTACTTTAAGTGGCAGACGGCAAGTGCCATTACCGTTCTTCTTTAGCAAAGAACAAAATGCACATATCTTATTTGACGCTCAGATTGGAGCTGTCATAGCGTATGACGCAGCTATGTTTGCAGCTCTTCCTCATTTAAAAGTAATCGATCCGGCGGCTTTTGAAGCAACAAGAGTTACGTTGCCAAAATATCTAGGTGGTGCGGAAAGGATCATCTATACATCCGGTTCTTCGGGAAAGCCCAAAGGGGTCATTATCGGTGATCGTCAGCTAAATACTTCTTTAGCGGCGTTAGGCCCAGTAGTAGCCGCAACTGCAGATGACAAGCATTTGTCTATTCTCCCGCTCCCGCAGCTTCTAGAGCAAATCTGCGGGGTATTTTTACCTATCTTAGCTGGGGCGGAAACGACTTTCAGATTTGGCGCGACCAAAGCGTTATTCGGTGCCCCGATTGAGCCCTTTATTGAAGCATTTGAAACGATTCAACCCACGACCAGCCTTCTTGCACCTGCCGTGTTGGGGCGTTGGGTTTCCGATTTAAAAGCAAGCGGTAAAAAAGCCCCTGATAGCTTACGTTTTGTTGCAGTGGGTGGGGCGTCTTCTTCTCCCTCCCTCATCAGTGAAGCGATAAATTTGGGGATACCCGTATGTGAGGGTTATGGGCTTTCAGAATGCTGTGCTGTTGTTGCAATGAACTGTCCAGGCGAAAGTGTGGCGGGTACAGTTGGACATGTTCTGGATGGTTTGAATGTCGCAATTGAAGACGGGGAGGTCACTGTTTCCGGCCCGACGGTTATGGTCGGTTACTTGAATGACGAAGCAGCACCCGAACGCTGGCATACGGGTGATTTAGGTCACTTTGACGATAACCGTTTGGTTATTGATGGCCGCAAGGATGCATTGCTGGTTGCAGGTTCTGGCCGCAATATTTCACCTGAATGGGTTGAACAACGGGTAAATGCCGATCCCAGAATTGTCAGCTCTGCTTTGAGCATCCGCGACAGGGATGGTGCTTTGGTGCTCATCATTGCGGCAGCGGTTCCCGTCAGGCCGTGGGATATTTCGCCCCATCTTACTGACTTGCCTGAATATGCCCAACCACAAGAGGTCATATTCGTATCCCCGACTGAACCAAACCTTTTGTTTCCTGTTGGAGCTCCAAACAGAAGAACAGCAAAAGAATTGGTGAATACCAGAGTATCCGAAACTTTGTTTGAGGCATCCCTCCCTGAAAGGATTGCATAATGAGCAACCGCAAAACCGTATTGATTACAGGAGCGGGTTCGGGAATTGGACGTGCGCTGGCTTTAGAAGCCGCCGCGAATGGCTTTAGTCTAATTCTGGCAGGACGCACTAAAGCTACGTTGGATGAAACTGCGAATATGATCAGTGCCGTGGAAGTTGTCACAATCGCTGCTGATGTTACTACGCCGGAGGGTCGTGCAGATATTGTTTCTGCCACAGGTGATACCTTGGATATTCTGATCAATAATGCAGGCACTTTAACTGTCGGTCAAATCGAAGATATATCAGACGATCAAATCAGTCAGATGATTGCAACGAACCTTGGGGCACCAATGGCACTGACCCGTGACTTGCTACCTGCTTTGGCAAAATCCAAAGGCCGTATCGTTAACATAGGGTCTGTCTTTGGCGACATCGCCTACCCATTTTTTGCTACCTATTCTGCAACGAAATTCGGGCTACGCGGTTTCTCCGATGCCATACGACGTGAACTGTCTGGAAAGGATATTGGAGTTACCCACATTGCGCCACGCGCAACCAGCACGAACGCCGAGACTAAATTTGCCGCACTGATTGAACCCCTTGATATGACACTGGATGATCCTGATGCTGTTGCGAAACAGGCGTGGGCTGCAATTCTTGCAGGAAAACGTGAAAGCTTCCCAAAAGGGAAAGAGCGTTTCTTCGTCAAAATACAGCGCCTTTTTCCATCTCTGGTCGACAAATCAGTCGGTGCCCAGGCGCGTGATCCAAAAGCAATTGCAGCCGTAAGCTCCCCGTAAGGAATTTATCGGATTACACGCATAAACAACAATAAGGATACATATCATGAGCTATAATGTAATACGCGCCTCAGACGCCGCTACACGCGCCATTGACCCTAAAACCATTGCAGCCGTTCAAGAACATTTAAAGTCCGATGGCTGGGCATTATTACGAGGGTTTGATGTAGACATGCAGGCGTTTAGTGATCTGACATCGCAATTTTGCAAGACGATTACATTTGATCCCGCACGCGAGAATACCGAAAAAAACACCCAAAAGATTGATGCAGGTTTGGGCCCGATCGGTTTGCATATTGAAAATGGTAACACGCCTGTTTGCCCGGACATCGTGGCATTCTATTGTACAAAAGCCGCCTTTGAAGGATCACAGACAACCATATGTGATGGCCGCAAAGTGTTTGAAGCCCTGGATGACAAACAAAAAGAACGTTGGTCACAGAAAATGGTCGTGAAACGTCGTTTGCCCGAAGAACTTTGGAAACGGTACTTAGCCAATGAACACCCTGCTATCAGCGAACCGGAAGAAGTCACCGAAGAGCATATTTTACAGTTTAAAGCAGCTGTTCCCAATCAGGACTTTGCTCTGAACGAAGATGGTTCACTGGATTACGAGCTGCAAGTGGCACCTGTTCGCCCGTCATCGCTATCAAACGGACAGGCTTTTGCAAATGCTATCTTGGGCCCGTCACACAATTATGAAGCCCCCACGTATACCCTTGAAGACGGCAGCACAGTTCCCAGCGAAGAGATCGAAGCACTGCGTGATGTCGCTGAACAGTGTACAGTTGAAATCAACTGGCAAGATGGTGATGTAGCAATCATTGATAACACACGTGTCATGCACGGTCGTCGCGCGATCAAGGATCAGGATCGCCAATTGTTCATTGGTATGGGGCGTATTTAGCCTTTCGATTGAAAACTTGGCGTGTCTTGTGATACCGCAAACGTACTTTTGCGGCATAAAATACCTTTTGGCCGAATGTCCGCAATACAGAAGCTGCAGCACGGTATTTTGATGGGAACTGAACGGCAGCTAAGGGCCGAAAGCAGACTTGGTCAGAAAGGGCGGATTGCGGACCTTCGCTGCACGACGCGCCAAGGTCTGCTAAGCGGACAATGCTGCCGTTCAATAAGGTCCTCTTTGGGCTCAATGCAGACCTTTCCTTTGTTATATAATTCATCGATTTTTGCGGCTGGCCTACTCCAATTTTATGTTGTTATAAGATTCAAACAAACACGGTAATAAATATCGACAGTTTTTTGATAAACGGATATGGGACAATTGAGCCGAGACCGATAACTTAATAATGGAATGTGCTATGAAAATTACGTTACTTTGTGAGAATGAGGCTTGCGCAATGAAATGGCTTGCAGAGTGGGGCTTTTCCGCTTTTATCGAGTACAATGGTTATAACATTCTTTTTGATACCGGATTTTCCAATGTGTACCGCCACAATGCCAAATTGGCTAACATTGATCTGGAGGAAACTGACTACATTGCATTGTCGCATTTTCACCGTGATCATACGCGCGGATTATTACACCACGGCTTTACCAAGAAAAAGAAAATCATTCTTCACCCACGGATATTGAGCGCTGTCTTGAAGACTAATGATCCCGTTATCAAACAGGACTTTGCAGATATTCACAACGTTCTAGCTAATGATTTTGAGGTGGTTCCATCGAAGGGAACTCTGGAATTTGTGCCCGGCGCATTCTTCTTGGGTGAAATCCCAAGGCGCAATGATTTCGAACCCGGGGGCTTTGAAGACGATGCCATGGAAGATGATACCGCATTGGCTTTTCGAACTGATAAAGGGGCTGTCGTTGTCTCCGGTTGTTCGCATGCCGGTATCTGCAATATTTCTGAATATGCCAAGGAAGTGACAGGACAATCTCTTTATGCAGTAATTGGCGGATTTCATTTGCTTTCCGAGGAAATTCCGCCGATTGCCGAAACAATTGACTATTTTAAAGCCGAAAATCCTCCGATACTGCTACCAATGCACTGCGTGGATTTCCCAGCTCTTGTAGCATTCCACAACGCTTTTGGTTCACAAAAATTTTCGGCTGGAGATGTGATAGAACTATAGTTAGCCTGATTGCAAAGGACTTAGGTGCTTGAGCTGACCCAATGACCCTCAACTTATTACGCCATTTTGGGCTCAAACCAGTCATCTGACGCTTTTGATCAGGTATCTTCTACCTAAAAATGATTCAAGGTCGGCACTGCGGACAAAACTGCCGTTTAGTCCAGCCGCACTTAGTTCGTGAAAAGTGCTTGGATTTATGCTAACATGAAGCAAAGCGTTCTATCAGGAGCAGATCATGTATCAAGCCAAGAGCCCCGTCGCTTCTGTGGATGAACTCAAACGAATTCTTGGTCCGGATTTCCCCAGTCAATTGGCAAAAGTCATCGACCACATCGACGTGCACTGCAGAGCATGGATAGAAAAGTCTACTTTCGTGACCATAGCCAGTTGCAACTCCATTGGCCAAATGGATGTTTCACCGAAGGGTGATCCAGCAGGGTTTGTGAAAATCCTGGATGCCAAAACCCTTGCAATACCGGATAGGATTGGCAATCACCGTGGCGACACGTTTATGATGTCTAACGTCAGCACCTATGGGACAGAATTGAGTATTTAACTAACGGAGGATTTCTGGTTCATCGTAACTTATATGGAGTGAAGATGAATAAGAAATCCGGGCAGTCAAAAGCTGCAGCAGACAAATTAGTAAAGA
>JAJFHZ010000026.1 GCA_021775355.1 Amylibacter sp.
ACTACCCAATACCCGATCATAGACTTGCAGCATATATAGTGGACCAGTTAGCATCAAAATATTCACAAAGAGGCTGAATAGCGCCACAGTCCAGTAAAGAGACCTGCTTTCCTTGCGAATCTTTCTGATTTCAGAAAGACCAGTGTTCTTGTTTTTCATCGACATAAATTCAGTGCCCTCTTTGGCCTAACGTCGGCCATTCGCTTGGATTTATTTCCATAGTCTTTTTTTATTCCAGTTAATTGAACATATTTATCACGATAGCGGCGGCTTTATGGCCATGCTAGTTATTATTTGCCTAGATTTTTGAAAACGACTGTAACCTTTCAGCAACTACAACAAAATTCTGCAACATATTGATCTGGCGTAACCTATTGAGCTCATACTTTACACTGGATTAGGTTTTTATAGAATGTTTCAAAGCTTCGCATTTGCTCCAAGCCTGCCGAACTTAGACAACGGACACTTTTAATACCCATTAAGCGTCAAGGAATACTATCTATGCAATTTCCAGAACACGGTGTTCTTTGAAGCTTCTCCAGGCATTGTCGGCAAGACAATAGATTGGAATGCGGCCATCTTTTGTCAGGCTTTCATCCAGCTTAATGTCGTTAGTAGGTCTGAATACGCCATTAATGACACGCTGTGTTCCGTTGCTTTTCAAGATTGTTACAGTGACCGAACTGGTGCCCCTTGCTTTCACAATTTCTTTAACTTCAGATACATCTAAGGTCTTCATTTCGCCATCTTTCCTGATCATGTCAAAGTCCAGCTTAGACAAGGTTGACATTTTTTCCAGTAAATTGTTCGGTTTCTTAGTCATACTTACCCTTTTCACCCGGCAAAAACTGTGCGTAATAAGGGTCTATGACAAATTATCTTTATCAGGGCGACCTGCCCGACGACCTAGACCTTGGCCCGATTGTAGCAATCGACAGTGAAACAATGGGGCTGATCCCGCACCGTGACAGATTGTGTGTAATTCAGCTATCTTCAGGCAATGGCGACGCGCACCTGGTCCAGATATCCCAAGACCAGACAGAGGCACCAAACCTGTGCAAAATGCTGACAAATCCCGATCAGTTGAAGCTGTTTCATTTTGGGCGGTTTGATATAGCCGTGATGGAAAATAGATTTGATGCGCGCACCGCGCCCGTTTACTGCACCAAAATTGCGTCAAAGCTGGTGCGTACATATACAGATCGCCACGGGCTTAAAAATCTTCTGCAGGAACTTCTGCGTATCGATATTTCCAAACAACAGCAAAGCTCTGACTGGGGCGCGGATGTATTAACAAAAGAACAAATCACCTATGCAGCTTCCGATGTTTTATATTTGCACAAACTAAAAGAAGAATTGGATATACGCTTGGCACGTGAAGGGCGCACAGAGTTAGCCAATGCGTGTTTTGAGTTTTTGCCGTATCGTGCCAAGTTGGATTTGGCTGGCTGGCCGGATATGGATATTTTCGCACATTAAGCATTCGCCAACATTGCACGAATATCCGTGTATAGCAGTCATTACTATTGACGCAAGACAGGCTGAAGCCCATGTAACAAGCATGACGCATACAACAAAAGACACCTATTCGCAGTTTGTGCGATTTGCCAAAATAGGCTTTCCGTTTATGGCTGTCGTTCTTTTTGTTGGTATATTTGTTTTCACAAAAACAAACCCTATCAGAGGCGGCCTTATTATCTCAGGGCCTGAACTGGCTGAACTTGCTGTCGGACAAAAGATCACCAACCCGCATTATTCCGGCGTTACAAAATCCGGAGATGCGTTCTCTATTTCCGCTACGTCAGCCTTACCCAATGCACCAGCACCCGATCTGGTTGATCTGATTGCTCCAAAAACCACAATTGGATTTGCAGATGGGCTGGAGGTGAATACGTCTTCGGATTTTGGCCAACTTGATTTAACCTCACAACAGGCAACACTAACCGGATCTGTTTTTTTGGAAACCTCTGATAATTACCAAGCGCGCACAAACAAAGTTGTGATGAATTTTTATACCGGGAACGCTTACTCCCCTAATCTTGTTGAAGCAACCGGACCAATAGGCAATATCACTGCTGGCAAGATGAACCTAACACAAAACCTTCATCAAAAAATACCGCAAAACGGGATAATTCTTAGCTTTGGCAATGGCGTAAAGTTAGTATACTATCCTACAAAGATAAATCAGTAAGGCGATAAAAAGTGTATAAGTTCCTATTTTCTATTTTAACACTTTGCGCTTTTACATTGCCAGCATTGTCCCAAAGTACAACCAGCCCCTCCGGCCCCAATGCTGCCCTTCCTGTAGAAGCAACAGCGGACGATCTTCAAGTTAACACAGAGGAAAATTCTGCGGTATTTTCCGGGAATGCAAAAGTTGTTCAAGGCGTGTTGGATTTACAAGCAGATCAGATCACTGTTCTATTTGAAGAGGGCGTGCAAAACATTAAGCTGGTAAAAGCTGTTGGAAAAGTCAGGTTCACGAATGGAACAGAAACCGCAGAGGCGCAGAATGCACAGTTTGATGTTATTTCTCAGATTATAACATTTACCGGCAATGTCATTTTGCGCCAAACGCAAACCGTATTGACCGGAAATAAACTTACATACAACATCACAACAAGCCGTAGTAAAATGTCTGGCGATGTGAAAACCATTTTTGTTCCGAAATAACCGATGAATACCATAGAAACACCGAATAAACGTGATGATACGTCCGGGCTTGTTGTCCGGAGCATCAAAAAATCTTTCAAACAGCGTCGCGTTTTAGAAAACGTAAGTCTTAAGCTTGGTCGGGGTGAGGTTGTTGCTTTGCTGGGCCCAAACGGCGCAGGGAAAACCACCTGTTTTTATTCTATCGTAGGGTTAATTCGCCCAGATGCGGGGACCGTTTTAGTGAACGGGCGCGATATTACCCAATTGCCAATGTACAGGCGCGCACAAATGGGTATCGGGTATCTTCCGCAAGAAGCCAGTATTTTTCGCGGTATGAACGTCGAAGACAACATATTATCTATTCTGGAAATTTGGGAACCGAACAAAGCCGAACAGAAAATCAAGCTGGAAGCGTTATTGGAAGAATTTTCCATTACATATATCCGAAAATCCCCTGCACTTGCCTTATCAGGAGGTGAGCGAAGGCGTGTTGAAATTGCGCGTTGTCTGGCCAGCAATCCCAAATTCGTTCTGCTGGATGAGCCTTTTGCAGGTGTTGATCCTATCGCTGTTGGCGACATTCGCGATCTGGTAGCAAAGCTGAAAAGCCGCGATATTGGCGTTCTCATAACCGACCACAATGTGCGCGAAACATTGGAAATTGTGGATCGCGCCTATATCCTGCATGGCGGCAAAGTTTTAATGAGCGGAACACCCAAAGAAGTTATTTCAGACCCAAATGTCCGCAATGTCTATCTGGGAAGCACTTTCAGAATATAAATACGCTGTGATACTATTTTTATGGTTGGATTGTATTGCGCGACTCGCAAAGCCATCATAGGCTGTAAGTATGAATCCTTCCAAATCCAAATTTTAGTCTGCCGGGTAAAGCCTGACAGATATTGGCGTGCGGGAATGTTCAAGCAGTGTAAAATAAAGGAGAGTTTATGCGCTATCAAATCAGTGGAAAACAAATCGATATCGGCGAATCATTAACAAGCTATGTAAAAGATGGAATCGGCGAAGTTGCCGCTAAATTTGCACAAAGACCAACCGAAGCACATGTAACTTTTTCAAAAGATGCCCATGAATTCAAGTGCGAATCAACTATACATTTATCCACTGGACTAACTGTTGCCGCCGAAGGCCGAAGTACTGAAATATATGATTCTTTTGAAAAATGCGCCGCAAAAATCGAAAAACAGCTTAGACGATACAAGCGCCGCTTAAAAGATCATCATAAAGTTCGCGCAACACCAGTTGAAGTTATGGAAGCATCGGCGTATATCCTCGCCAGCGAGAGCGCAGAAAATACAAGTGAGCCAGAATCACTACAGCCTGTTATCATCGCTGAAATGGAAACAAAAATTCAATCGCTTTCGGTTGGCGAAGCTGTAATGCAGATGGAACTGACCGATGCGCCCGTTTTGATTTTCCGAAACGAAGGTCACAAACGCTTAAATGTAGTGTATAAAAGGAAAGACGGAAACATAGGCTGGGTCGATCCATCCAATTTGGAATAGGTCAACAGCATAGGTTTTTGGCGGCAACATATGGTACTTACGGAAATTTTAGCGGCGGATGCGGTGCATTACGCACAGAGCGAAACCAGCAAAAAGCGCCTGCTTCAGAAAATCTCTGAGCAGGCAGCAAACGCTTATGGATTGGACAGCGCAGTTGTCTTTTCCGCATTGAATGCGCGGGAGCTGTTGGGAACAACGGGTGTTGGTCGTGGAGTTGCTATCCCGCATGCCCGATTTGAAGATCTGGATCGCGTTATTGGCCTGTTCACACGTTTGGAAAAACCGCTTGATTATGGCTCTATGGATCAACAGCCCGTTGATTTGATTTTCACATTGTTGGCGCCACAAAAAGAAGGTGCAGAGCATTTAAAAGCCCTTGCTTTAGTATCCAGAACACTACGTGATGAAGACGTTTGTGCCAAGTTGCGGTCCAATCAGAATGAGCAAATTATTTTTTCTATTCTGATCGAAAGCTACGCATCACAAGCGGCTTAAGCTTTTTTCATCACTGGCTTCAAGAGTGCGTATTTATCCAGCGCATTAGCACAAACACTTCATAATCGCTGGCAGACAGATTAGCGCCGCCCTCATATTGGCAAGAAAGCCAAAGTATTAAATCTATTCTTTGTTATGATTTAACAACATATGGTTTACCCACTGCCCTTTCAGTACCTTTAGGTGTTTTTCTTTTCTTCTTACTTGGCTTATAGGCCAATGATACATTATTTTTCTCTAGCTTTCGCACCAATGTATCAAGCTTTGCGGTATCGGATAGCCGCGGCAGTGCTGTTGGTTTGGCTCTAGCTTCAGGTTCCAGAATTTGTATGCTCGCCTGCAGAACCAGGCCCGGGGCATTCAGCGCTTCTTTTAATGAAAATATGGTATAGTTAGCATATTTATCGTTTTCCAGCGCATTTAAAAATTTATTTTCTCTGGCTTGTAAAACCTGCGCACGCATCAGTTTACCTTTAAACTTAGATGGGTTATTTGCGATCGAAAGTAGCCACGCCTCTTTAACAATAACGAAATGAGCGCGCCCATCTTTGACAATACTTGGCATAATTTTCTGCGCATCTGTCATATCAAACAAGAATGCAGTGCGCTTATCGGATTTTTGATTCCATAGAAAATTTGACAAGAAACCTTTTGGGTGTGTATTTCGCAATTTAATATTTGCTGACAAGTTACCCGCAACCAATACGGCTTTCTTGCGAAATCTAAGATGTCGACGGTTAAATAAATTTCCAAAAACATTTAGCCCTTTTTTTGTATGGGCCCATTCCGGGAAGCCCTGAAATAGAAAACCGAGCCCAATAAAAACACCAAAATCAACATTCGATACACCTGATCTTTTAACTGAATTATGGGGGAAACGGCCCTGTAAAAATCGCCCTTCCCCGCCTGTTTTTCTGATTTCATTAGCATCGGTGAATATTTTATTAAAGCCTTTCTCGTTCGACTTCGACAAAGGAAAATTCTTGCGGTTTACCGTTAATAAATCACGGTAAAGCTTATGCGCACCCGGCCAAGCTTTACGTATAAAAAATGCTTCGGTTTTTGGGAACTCCGTTAAATGGTCGTCATAAAATAAGAATGGTTTTCCCTGCGAGTCAAATGTCGCAAAGGTTAAAGATTGTGACTTGATATGATTGGAATGTTCTCGCGCCAATGACTGAAAATAGGATTCATCAGAAATCCACGTTTTCGAGAAAAAACGATCATTTTGCTGCCTTCGTGGATCTGCAACTATTTTTAGAAGCGTCTCTTTTGTTAAACACCACCACTGAGAACCCATATGCGGGGCAATGTGCTTGGGAACGGTGCGTTTGATTTTCAACAGCCGTTGTACGTCAACCAAACGATCAAATGCAAATCTGTGCTTACGCCACGACAATGGAAAATACAGCGTGAACCGTTCCTGATCTAAGCCACCCTTCACCCACTTTTCATCCCCAACCGGAAAAGATTCTATAAAATCTGTCCCCTTGTGCCGCTCTAGAAAAGCCATAAGCTGTTTAATGGGGCGTGCTGGTAAACATGATCCGCTCGCCAAAAAAACATTGGTCACATCCGGATGATTTTTTAACAAAACTTCTGCCGCATTTAATGTTGCCTGAACAATAGAAAATTGACCCCACCCACATTTTTCCCGTTTTGTAAAAACCACATTCTCAATATGGTTCAATGACGATTCAAGTTCTTTGACTTCTTCAGGCAGCGCATTTTGATCAATGTGCAAGCAAACCGGGCAGTTGTTTCTAGCAAGAAACCTGACGAGCTGTCCTGTTCTGTGCAAATCCTGATGCGCTAATATTATAAACCCTAGTTTCATGTTTAGGCCCAACTTCCGCGTGACATCAAGCCAAGCCTCTCAAGTTGTTTCCAGTCTTTGTAGCGTGTTGAAAAACGCGTCCACATTTCTTCTGATGTCTCCGCATACTCTTTGTATTCTCGACTGGCCGCATAGTGCTCTTTACGATTTAGTTCTTCTTTTGCTTTATTGGAAAACGTATTTAGAAATTTTGTGTGCATCAGGCATCCACAAGCTTTTTGGCCACCCCATTCATCATAAACAAGATTCAAACCACGCGGCAAAATATTATGCGTTGAGCTTACAAACACATTTCCCCTAGCCCATTTAACAAGAGGGATTTTATTCAAGGCAGGTGCCATCTCTGGTTTTTCTTTAAAGAATACACGCTGCCGCACCCCTCCTTGAATCCAAAGGTTTTGGTATTTTTCATTCCGTTCTACAAAATAATTACCAGCATCAAAAAAGGGCGTCGTGCGCATTGGGTTTTTTCCCTCATCGCAAAGCGTTTCTTCAACTTTCCCGCGCGGATACATATCAATTAAAATTGTTCCAAATGATTTAACAGAAGAAGAGTCCAGCCAATCTGTCAGTGCACGTAATGGTCGCGCATCACAATGCGGATAAACAAAAAATTCATCCACATCGACCACAAGAATCCAATGTCCATTGGCATATTTTGATTGTAATCCATTTAACCAGTCCATGCCAAAATTTGCGCGCTTATAGCTTTTATTCGTCGTCCAAAGCGATACGTCCGGCTCGGCGGTCAGCAGTTCGCGACCGCCGTCCTCTGAGCCATTATCAACAAAATAAAAATGCTGAACCCCTATGCGTCGGTAATATTCCAAGAAAAATTTTAACCGGGGCTTTTCGTTCCGGAATGTTGTGAAAAGGAATATATCGTCTGGTTTTGTCGTGGCACTGCGATCAACAACACATTCAAGCTCTCGCCTCTTTCTTAAAGATCGAATACGCCTGCGTTTACGTTCTAAGCGCGATTTATATTTGGACCACACACCCATTAAATACTCATCAATTTATATACTTCTTCATTTCTCCAAAATATGGCAAAAATATGTTCATTTCTCTAAAACATGGCAAAAATATGTTTTAGCAGATATTTTTGACTTCTGCGATATTTTCTTACCTTCCTGTTGAAGGTTGCGCCTATTTCGGTCTCGGATACCACTGGCCTCCAGCCATCAAACCTAGATCTTCAAGCTGTTTCCAATCAATAAAGCGTATAGCATCTTTGTGCCATAAATCAGGGTCAGCAATAATTTGATCATAGTACGTATTATAACGGTCCGTATGCGTAAAATGCTCGCGTCGTTGTTTTTCTTCGCATGATTTTTCTAACACTGGCGCAAGAAACTTACTATGAAGCAGGGCCCCTGTGGGCAGATTACGACGCACATCAAACCCAGAGTTTAAACGGTTTGGCAGTGCAATGTGTGTCGAGCTGGCATAAACATATGATCGATGCCACTTTATGAGTGGCGTCTTGTGCAGGTGGGGCGCAAAATCAGGTTTGTCCTTGAAAAACATACGTTTCCGCACACCACCGCGGATCGATATATTTTGGAACTTCCGCTGCCTTTCCCAAGTGTAATTATGGCCGTCAAACCACTCAAGGCATTCGTGTGGGTCCGTTCCTGAAACATAATCCATCTTACTAAGTGGCCCTTTGGGATACATATCCAGCATCAATGCCGCCATCGTTGAAGCGCCATGATCATCCAGCCATTTGGTTAGTTCGCTCACATCGCGCCGTTCCCAGTCTGGATAAATAAACAGCTCATCGGCATCTACGGTCAAACACCAATGTCCATGCGCATACTTTCTTTGCAGCCACGTAAGCCAATCAACACCAAAACGGGATTGTTTGTAGCTGTCAGGTGTGAGCCATAGGGAAACGTCCGGTTGTTCGCGCAAATATTCAAGGGAGCCGTCATCACTGGCGTTATCAACGAATAAAAAGTGATCAATACCCAATTTACGATGGTGTTGCAGAAAATAGGGCAGGCGAATAATTTCATTTCGTACCACTGATGCTACAAGGATGGAGCCGGGTTTTATTTGCTGGGTTCTGTCAATGACGAGCGCAAGCTGATGACGCTTTTGAAAGGCACGGAACAACAATTTACGGCGCTTCCAACGCAATTTATATGCCAGCCAAATTTCCTTGCTGATCCCCATCGCTAACTCAATTTATTATTTGCCCTATTGTGCAGCACGACGCGATTCTACGGTTTCAACCATAAACTCCATAAGTTCATCCCGCAGTTCGGGGCGCGATAAAGCAAATGCAATCGTTGCCTGCAAAAAGCCGGACTTGGATCCACAATCATACCGTTGACCATCAAATCTGAACCCAAAAACATCGCTTCCGTTTTCAACTTCCATTGCAATGGCATCTGTCAGTTGTATTTCACCGCCTGCACCTTTTTTCAATGTGCCGACATTTTTCAGAACACTCGGTGTTAGAATATAACGCCCGATAACAGCCAAGTTTGAAGGCGCGTCTTCCGGTTCCGGCTTTTCAACCATTCCTTTGATTTTCAGCAAAGAGCCCATGTTTTCTTCAATATCCAGCAACCCATACGCAGAGGCCATGCTAGGCGGAACTTCCATAGCGGCAACCATACATCCGCCCGTATTCTCATAAGCTTCAACCATTTGTTTCAGACATGGTTTTTCAGCGGCAATCACATCATCAGGCAGAATGACGGCAAAGGGTTCATTCGCAATCAGACGGCGCGCGCACCAAACAGCATGCCCCAGACCCAAAGCTTCACGTTGGCGAATGTAAACAATTTCACCACTGTCCATTGTCGATCGCTTCAATTCTTCCAATAATTCTTTTTTATTTTTCTTACGCAAAGATTGCTCTAATTGAGGAGCGCCATCAAAATAATCTTCCAAAGCACCTTTGCCCCGCGAAGTCACAAAAATAAATTCTTTAATGCCAGCCTCACGTGCTTCATCAATCGCATACTGAATCAATGGCCGATCAACCAAAGAAAGGATTTCTTTCGGGATCGATTTAGTAGCAGGAAGAAACCGTGTTCCCAACCCCGCTACCGGAAAGATCGCTTTTGTGATTTTTTTTCTCATTACTACTACCCTTTTCGCCACTTTAAACTATTCGATACGGCGCAACTACATTTAAAACATGGATTTATTATTGCATAATTTGGATAATTTGGATAATTTTATGGCTGATGCAAGCTTTTGGAAGCAAAATTCATTAATTTATTAACATTACGTGTATCTTTTATCTTATCTGCCTCTTATTTCCTGCGACTGAGTCCTGTTGCAAGCTTAAAATAACAATTATCACGCTCAGATTTTCCAAATACACCGCCTGTCTATATTCAAAAACCCCTTACATCAAAATATCTGCGATTAAATAACATGATAAAGCTTCAGCAAAACAATGCTACCACTGCACCTAATGCCTCAAGTGCAGCTTTAGCGGGCATCTATCTTAAAATGTTGCCCGCAAAAATCTTCACCACAAAGCTGATTTGCGGTTTATGTATCATGCATTTTGCAAATCGATCCCAGGAGCAAAGGCGATAAAAAACGGGTTTTCAAAGATGTTTTTCCCATAAGACAACACCTCATGATTATCAAACCGCACCACTTTGCCACCGGCCCCTTGCAAAATTGCCTGACCTGCGGCTGTATCCCATTCCATTGTACGACCAAGGCGGGGGTAAATATCTGCCTCACCCGTTGCCACAAGACAAAACTTCAGAGAAGAGCCGGCACTGCGCATATCTGCTACTTTATACTTGTTGATATAATTATCCGTTGCTTGGTCGCGATGTGACTTAGATGCCACAACCGTCAAATTACCCTGATCTGGCACACTTACGCTTATCGCCTTGCACATACCGATAATATCATCTTGAAACGGTCCCATTTCCTCAAAGGATTTTCCTTGATCGTCGGTTATAAACAATCGCCCTTTTGCAGGTGCATAAACCACACCCATAATCGGCATGCCTTTTTCAACATAAGCAATGTTTACTGTAAAATCGCCCCGCCTGTGAATGAATTCTTTGGTGCCATCCAGCGGATCAACGATCAAAAATGTGTCTGCCGTATTTTTATGTGTATCACTTTGCTCTTCCGTAACGATAGCCATATCAGGAAAGGCTTTTGACAGCCCGTCAAAGATAATCTTGTCCGCCGTTTCATCAGCAATGGTTACGGGGCTTTCATCGGATTTGGTTTTGATTTCAAAATCATCCAACTCGTAAATGCCCATAATGGCACGGCCAGCTTCAAGCGCCAAACGGCGCATTTCAGTGTATAGTAAGGATTTATCAATTTCGGGCATTTTATAAGCTTTCAAAGATTGTTAGCGTTTCTTGCGTCATAACAATAATCATCTTAATGTCCATTTTATAAAAACAGCAATACAAAGGGCTGCAATCCTTTGGTGGCAAACTAAGGGCAGGATCAGCGAGAGCATGGCAAAACTATTGATCGGCATATTAAATTTTTTAATTTTGCTGTATTACACAATTGTAAAAGACATCCGGCAATCAGACGGGAATGCTTTACGCGGACTTGTTAAAGAAGTCATGCAAACCATAATTTTGGTTGCCGTGTTTTATTTTATGATAAATATTCTTTCGCTTCGCGGCTCTGTCGTACGCGGTAATTTTGTGCTGTTTTTGATATCAGGTATCTTTTTGTATTTAACCCACATTAAGGCAATTGGTAAAATTTCAGGGGCTGGTGGCACATTAAACCCTATGTTGAAACATGCTCCCGTTACCACTTTGCTGCTTATTGCATCTGCGGCTCTGTCATCGCTTTATATACAGCTGCTTTCAATGGGCGTGGTTTTACTTTTAACACACACATTAATCGAACCCGTTGTTTTTTATAATTTCAAAGGCTTCATGCTTTGTTTTTTTATTGCATGGCTTTCCGGAATTTCTATTGGCCTACTATTATTATCGCTCGCACCCTATGCACCAACGATAATTAACCTTATCACTATGATTTACCAACGGTCCAACATGATTTTTAGCGGAAAAATGATACTTGCAAGCACATTGCCCGGCTTCATGTTGCCAATGTTCATATGGAATCCGCTTTTCCATACAATAGATCATGCGCGGGGGTTTGTTTTTGTCAATTATACTGCACGTGTTACAAATCTGCTTTATCCAGTCGTGTTGACAATAATATTCTTGATTATTGGCATGATGTTTGAACACTGGGCGCGCAAATACGTGTCTGAAAGCTGGTCCAAACGTCAGTAGTTAATCAACGACACGCAGTGTTAGGTTTATTCTTCCACCGGATTTTAGCAACTGCGAACTACCAAACCTAATGCGATCTACTCCATGGTAGGCAAGGCGGCTTGCGCCTGCCATCACCAAGACATCCCCCGAAGACAACCAGATCGATTCTATTGGGTCCGATTTATTCACACCACCCATTCGAAGAAGTGCGTCATCCCCTAAGGAAATCGACAAAACCGGGTGTTTGAAGCTTTTCTCATCTTTATCCTGATGCAATCCCATTTTAGCGTCCTTGGTATAGAAATTTACTAAACAGCACTCAGGATCAGGGCTTTTCGGACACAAATCATGCCAAATCGCACGAATTGAATTGGGAATTTCAGGCCAATCCTTCCCATTCGGGTGTTTAGAAGTATATCGATAGCCATTGTTGTCAGAATACCACCCGTATTTTCCTGCAGAAGTTATTTTCACCGACATAGGCTTGCCCCAAGGCGTGAGAGGAGAAAGCAGTGGGGCAGAAGATACAATCAGCCGAATATCATTAAGCAGACTCTTCTGAGCCAGCTTATCCAAAAAACCCTTAAAAACCTGGCTTTCTTTAAAGTAAATACTTTTATATTTCACCATTTTCGCACCCCGAATATACCAAAAGTCAACACTTGTTCTCTAATGCTTATCGTAACTTGTTGTATCTCTGCTGTTTAATAGAAAAATTTCTTAAAAAACTTACATCAATGGTGTTGATGTTGTGAAATTCGGAACATATATACATCGGGTACTAAAGAGCCGACGACCGGTTTCTTTTGGGATCGAGGGCAGGTGCCACTTTTGGGCCTGAACTCTTACAATCGCCGAGAAAGGAAAACGAAATGGGCAAAGTAATAGGTATTGACCTAGGAACAACAAACTCTTGTGTGGCTATCATGGATGGCTCTCAGCCGAAAGTTATTGAAAACTCTGAAGGGGGGCGCACAACTCCATCAATCGTAGGTTTTACGGATGACGAACGTCTTGTCGGCCAGGCCGCAAAACGTCAGGCTGTAACCAACCCTGAAAATACACTATACGCAGTGAAGCGCCTGATTGGCCGCCGTAAAAATGATAAGTCTTTGGCAAAAGATCTAAAGCACCTGCCATATAAAGTAATTGATAACGGTAGCGGTGACGCTTGGGTTGAGGTTAAGGGTGAGAAATACTCGCCATCACAAATTTCTGCTTTCATTTTGCAAAAAATGAAAGAAACTGCCGAAGATTACTTGGGTGAAAGTGTTACAGAGGCTGTAATCACAGTTCCTGCATACTTTAACGATGCACAACGCCAAGCCACCAAAGACGCCGGCAAAATTGCGGGCCTAGATGTTTTACGCATTATCAACGAGCCAACAGCGGCAGCTTTGGCTTATGGCCTGGATAAAGAAGGCACCAAAACGATTGCGGTTTATGACCTTGGCGGCGGTACGTTTGACGTATCCATCCTGGAAATCGACGACGGCCTGTTTGAAGTGAAATCCACCAACGGCGACACAATGTTGGGCGGCGAGGATTTCGACATTCGCATTGTCGAGTATTTGGCTGAAGAGTTCAAAAAGGACACCGGCGTTGACTTGATGAAAGACAAAATGGCGTTGCAGCGCTTGAAAGAAGCTGCTGAAAAGGCCAAAATTGAACTGTCATCTTCATCTCAAACCGAAATCAACCAACCGTTTATTTCTATGGATCCAAAAGGCGGCCAGCCTTTGCACCTTGTGTTAAAGCTGACACGGGCGAAGCTGGAAAGCTTGGTTGGTGATCTGATCAAACGGTCAATGAAACCTTGTGAATCCGCACTAAAAGATGCCGGTATTTCCAAAACTGAAATTGACGAAGTGATCTTGGTTGGAGGTATGACTCGCATGCCGAAAGTTATGGAAGAAGTGTCTAAATTCTTCGGCAAAGAACCAAATAAAGGTGTGAACCCCGACGAAGTTGTGGCTATGGGCGCCGCTATTCAGGCAGGCGTTCTGCAGGGTGATGTCAAAGATGTCGTGCTTTTGGACGTAACGCCATTATCACTGGGTATCGAAACTTTGGGCGGTGTGTTCACGCGTCTTATCGATCGCAACACAACAATCCCGACGAAGAAATCACAAATCTTCTCAACTGCGGAAGATAACCAAAATGCTGTAACCATTCGCGTATTCCAAGGTGAACGTGAAATGGCGATGGACAATAAAATTCTGGGCCAATTTAATCTGGAAGACATTCCACCGGCACCACGTGGCCTACCTCAAATCGAAGTCACTTTCGACATTGACGCCAATGGTATCGTTTCTGTTTCTGCAAAAGACAAAGGCACAAACAAAGAGCAGGTCATTACAATTCAGGCCTCTGGCGGTCTATCTGATGACGACATCGAAAATATGGTTAAAGAAGCCGAAGAAAATGCCGAATCAGACAAAGAACGTAAGGAATTGGTTGAAGCGAAAAACAGCGCGGAAAGCCTGATTCACAGCACTGAAAAGGCTGTTGAAGAACATAGTGACAAGGTTGACCCATCTACCGTTGAAGTAATTGAGCTGGCGATCAAAGTTCTGAACGAAGCTTTGGAAACCGAGGATGCCGGCAAAATCCAAGCACGCAGCCAAGATTTGACGGAAGCTTCCATGAAATTGGGCGAGGCAATTTATAAAGCCAGCCAAGATGCCGCTGAAGCTGAAGCACCAGAAGGCTTCGGTGAAACAGACGAAGGCCCGCGCGGTGTAGATGAAGACATCGTTGATGCTGACTTTGAAGATCTTGGTAAGGAAGACCGGTAATCCGATCTTTCCTGACTTTCGCAATAGGCTGGCCCTGCTGGGGCCAGCTTTCTGCGATTAGGGGGCATTATGTCTAAACGTGATTATTATGATCAACTGGGTCTTTCCAAGGACGCGTCTACGGCTGAGATCAAAAAAGCTTTTCGCAAAAAAGCAATGGAATTACATCCTGATCGCAACAAAGATGATGCTACGGCTGAAGCAAAATTCAAAGACGTGAATGAAGCTTATGATGTTCTGAAGGACGTCGATAAAAAAGCGGCATATGATCGCTACGGACACGCGGCATTTGAAGGCGGCATGGGTGGCGGTGGCAGGCAAGGCGGCTTTGGCGGTCAAGGCGGGCCGGATTTTGGATCTGCATTTTCGGATGTCTTCGACGATTTATTCGGCGACTTTGCCGGGCGCGGCGGGCGCGGTGGCGGTCAACGCCCGGCGCGCGGTTCTGATTTACGCTATAATCTTTCGGTTACGCTTGAAGAGGCCTATTTAGGCAAACAGGAAACCATCAGCGTCAACACTTCGGTAAACTGTGACAGCTGTTCGGGAACAGGTGCTGAAGGCGGTTCTGAGCCTTCATCCTGCCCCACATGTTCTGGCATGGGCAAAGTACGCGCGCAACAAGGTTTTTTTACTGTTGAACGCACATGTCCCACATGTAACGGGCGCGGCAATATTATCACCAACCCTTGTAAATCTTGCACAGGTTCCGGGCACCAGCAACGCGAACGTTCGTTAAGTGTTAATATTCCGGCTGGCGTTGAAACCGGCACACGCATCCGTTTGGCCAGTGAAGGCGAGGCGGGTATGCGCGGCGGCCCAACAGGTGATCTGTACATCTTTATCGAAGTTAAAGATCATGCAATTTTTGAACGTGACGGCCCGAATATTTTTTGCCATGTTCCAGTTGCCATGACCGAAGCCGCATTGGGTGGAGAGATAGAAGTGCCGACCATCGATGGCGGCAAAAGTCGCGTGAAAGTTCCGGCCGGATCGCAATCCGGGACGCAAATGCGCCTTAAGGGCAAGGGTATGCCCGGATTGCGTAGCAGCGCCAAGGGGGATTTGTTTCTGGAAATAGGTGTCGAAACACCTGTAAACTTATCGGCAAAACAAAAAGAATTGCTGAAAGAATTCGCAACTCTTGGCAAAGACAATAGTCCGAAAAGCAAAAACTTTTTCGGCAAGGTTAAAGGCTTTTGGGAAGGTATGAAGAGTTAACGACCCTTCAACCTATGCGTATCACAAGACGCCATAACGGCCATATTCAGAATATCATTTGACGACGATGATACCGAACACAATTGAATTGGTTTTTCAATCCCGGACATAATCGGGCCAATAACCGTTGCATTGCCCAACTCCTGCATCATTTTCACTGAAATTGATGCGGAATGGCGCGCTGGCATAACCAAAATATTAGCAGGTCCTGTTAAACGGCTAAATGGGTAATTTTCCTGCGTTTTTATGTTCAATGCCACATCAACAGTCATTTCACCTTCAAACTCAAAGTCGACACCGCGCTTGTCTAAAACATCGGCTGCAAGCTTCATTTTTACTGCGCGTTCAGATGGTGGGTAGCCGAAGTTCGAAAAGCTGACAAACGCAACGCGCGGTTCTAACCCCATATTACGTGCAACTTTAGCAGCATGTTCTGCAATATCAGCTAAATCATTTTCATCTGGCCATTCGTTTACCAAAGCATCAGCAACTAAAACCACGCGACCCTTTGTAACCAAAGCGTTTACACCAACAACCCCGTCGCCGGGGGCAACGTCATATACATGGTTCAACAAGCGCATAACATGTGCGGATTTTTTTGTAGCCCCCGTCACCATTGCATCAACATGCCCATGCTGCACCATCAACGCTGCGAAAACATGACGATCGCGCGACGCCAGCTTATGTACATCCAGCATATCATAGCCTTTGCGTTGCAAGCGGTTATACAAAAATTCCTTGTATGTCTCTAAATGCTCAGTGACAGCCGCATTGGTAACTTCGATATCATCAAATGCATCGGCTATGCCCGCCTCTTCAAGCTTCTTTTTTACATCTTCCGTCCGGCCAACAACAACAGCTTGGCCCAAACCGGATCTTGTATATTCAACTGCTGCGCGCAAAACTTTCGGATCGTGACCTTCTGCAAACAACATACGCGCCTGAATACTACGGGCACGCACAAACATGGCTTGCAAAATAGAAGCAACAGGATCAAGGCGCGATTTCAGATCAAAGACATAGGCATCCATATCAATGATCGGACGTCGAGCAACGCCCGTGTCCATACCCGCCTTGGCAACAGCAGGCGGAATAATGTGTATCAGACGGGGGTCAAACGGAGTTGGAATAATATACTCCGGACCAAACGATAACTTTTTGCCATAAGCCAAAGCGACCTCATCCGGAACCTCCTCTTCCGCAAGGTCGGCTAAAGCGTGCGCACAGGCGATTTTCATTTCTTCGTTTATTGAACGTGCGTTAATATCCAAAGCACCACGAAATAAATATGGAAAACACAGTACGTTATTCACCTGATTTGGATAATCTGAACGTCCCGTTGCAACGATTGCATCGGGACGTACTTCATGCGCTTCTTCAGGTGTAATTTCCGGATCCGGATTTGCCATCGCAAAGATCACGGGGTTCGGCGCCATACCCTTAACCATTTCAGAAGTTACTGCGCCTTTGGCAGACACACCCAAGAAAACATCCGCACCATCCATTGCTTCAATCAATGAACGCTTATCCGTTGCAATCGCATGGGCTGATTTCCATTGATTCATACCCTCTTTGCGACCTTGATAAATTACGCCTTTAGTATCGCAGATAATACAATTATCATGCTTTGCGCCCATTGCCTTAATCAACTCTATACAGGCTATACCCGCTGCACCGGCGCCATTTAAAACAACCTTCACATCTTCGATTTTCTTTTTGCTGATTTTCAGCGCATTCAGCAGGCCTGCTGCACAAATCACAGCTGTCCCGTGCTGATCATCGTGAAAAACTGGTATATCCATCATTTCGCGCAATTGCTGTTCGATAATAAAACATTCAGGTGCTTTGATGTCTTCCAGATTGATGCCACCAAAACTCGGGCCCATCAATTTTACCGCGTTGATAAACGCGTCTGCATCTTCAGTGTCTAGTTCAATATCAATCGAGTTCACATCCGCGAACCTTTTAAACAAGACAGATTTACCTTCCATAACCGGTTTGGATGCAAGTGCACCAAGATTACCCATACCCAATATCGCAGTACCGTTGGTGATAACCGCAACTATATTACCCTTGGACGTATAATCATAAGCCGTTTCAGGGTTTTCAGCGATGGCATTCACAGGTGCGGCAACGCCAGGTGAATAAGCCAGCGAAAGATCCCGTTGTGTCGCCATAGCTGTTGAGGGAATAATCTCGATTTTACCTGGTTTCGGTTCCATATGATAGATTAAGGCTTCTTCATCGGTAACTCTTTGCTTGTCTGCCATCGTCTTTTCCATTTAGTTTAATGTTAAACTACTTTTCATTCGATCAGTTTTAAGGGGTTTTTAATCAAGTTACAAGAAACTTTCCTGTTTGCTCTTTCCCAATGAATACGCGTTGGGTATCCTTTGTTAAGCAAAACCTTGGGGGTAAGCAGTGTCCGCACCAATTAGTGCCGTAACGCCGATGATGGCACAGTTTCTGGATATAAAATCAGATTATCCGGATGCATTGCTATTCTACCGCATGGGCGACTTCTATGAGATGTTTTTTGATGATGCGGTTCAGGCCTCGCAAGCATTGGATATTGCCCTGACAAAGCGCGGCAAGCATCTGGGTATAGATATTCCCATGTGTGGCGTCCCGCATCACGCCGCCGAAGGATATTTTTTGACACTAATCCGCAAAGGCTTTCGTGTAGCGGTTTGTGAACAGCTGGAAAATCCTGCAGAGGCAAAAAAACGCGGATCAAAGTCAGTGGTCAAACGCGGCGTTGTGCGCCTGGTAACGCCTGGTACGTTGACAGAAGATAGCCTGCTGAATGCGCGCCAGCACAATTTCCTGTGCAGCTTTGCCAATATTCGCGGCGACTGCGCTCTAGCATGGGCGGATGTTTCTACAGGTGACTTTTATGTGCAAACCTGTCATGCAACCAAACTTGGGCCGCTTCTTGCACGACTGGCACCTAAAGAGGTTCTGATTTCTGAATCTTCAGAAGTTGGCCTTCAAGATCAAATAGAAGAGCTGGGCAGTGCCGCTACAATATTGGCGCGGTCCAGTTTTGACAGCGATCAGGCCACAAAAAGACTATGCGGGTTATTCAACGTCAAAACCCTAGATGGTTTTGGGATCTTTTCCCGCCCTGAACTGTCTTGCCTTGGTGCGATTGTTGACTATCTGGACATCACCCAAAAAGGCAAACTGCCATTGTTGCGCCCACCGGTTCAGGAACAAAGCGATGCTGGCGTTCATATTGATGCCGCAACAAGGAGGAATCTGGAGCTAACACGGTCTTTGTCAGGTGAAAAACCTGGCTCCTTACTACACGCAATTGATCGCACTGTGACGGGAGCAGGCGCACGATTGTTGGAATTCAGATTAACCAGCCCCTCAACAGACATCACTGTGATCAGCAACCGGCTTGATTGTTTGACCTATTTCGAATCGCATGCTGAAAAGCGAGCCTATGCACGCGATCTGTTAAAACAAACCCCCGATATCAACCGCGCACTATCACGCCTTTCATTGGAACGTGGTGGACCAAGGGATTTGGATGCAATTAAAAACGGACTTATTCAGGCAAACGAATTTTTAAAGTCATTTTCTATTGAAGATCTGCCACACACACTGCAACAGATTTTCAAAGCGTTAAAAACAGACACCCGCATCGTTGCAACACTGGATGCCACGATTCAAGATGTGCCGCCTTTGCTGACGCGCGATGGCGGATTTGTCAAATCAGGCTATCACTCTGAACTGGATGAATTGCGCGCCTTGCGCGATGATGGGCGTAAGGTAATTCTTGGACTGCAGGCGAATTACAGTCAACAAACAGGCATTACTGCACTTAAAATAAAGCACAATAATGTATTGGGTTACTTTATTGAAACCCCGGCCACGCACGCACAAAAAATGCTTAGTGATGATTTTTCAGACCTCTATATTCATCGCCAAACCACCGCTAACGCTGTGCGGTTTACTACAATTGAACTGTCAAAATTGGAAACAAAAATTCTGAATGCGGCGGGCAGAATTTTAGAACTTGAAAAAGAGATTTTTGCGGATACGGCCCATTTTGTCGTCAATAATGCACCAGAAATCAGCGCTTGCGCGAAAGCACTGGCTGAAATTGATGTTCACTCTGCGTTTGCCGATCTTTCGGTTTCTGAGGGTTGGGCAAGACCCATTTTGACGAATGGTTTAGAGTTTGAAATTAAGGGCGGCCGTCATCCTGTTGTTGAAATGGCCCTTCGAAAAGAGGCGTCCGGTCATTTTGTGGCCAATGACTGTACCCTGTCGGCAGGTGAGGCCGACAGCAAGCCTATTTGGTTGCTTACCGGCCCCAATATGGCCGGTAAATCCACATTTCTGCGTCAAAATGCATTGATTGCAATTTTAGCACAAATTGGCAGCCACGTGCCCGCAGAATCGGCTACAATTGGCATTGTCACACAAATATTTTCTCGTGTTGGGGCGTCTGATGATTTAGCCCGCGGGCGATCCACCTTTATGGTCGAAATGGTCGAAACCGCCGCTATTCTAAATCAGGCAGGCAGCCGTGCTTTAGTGATTTTAGATGAAATTGGGCGCGGCACCGCCACTTATGATGGCCTTTCTATTGCGTGGGCAACACTTGAGCATCTGCATGATGTCAACAAAAGCCGCTGCCTGTTTGCAACACATTATCACGAATTGACCAGCTTATCATCAAAGCTAAAAGGTCTGGCAAATGCAACCGTTGCGGTGCGCGAATGGGATGGGGACATAATATTCCTGCACGAAGTACGCCTAGGCTCTGCCGATAGATCATACGGCGTACAGGTTGCCAAACTTGCAGGGCTTCCGCCCGCTGTTGTTGAGCGGGCAAAGGCCGTTTTGGAAAAGCTTGAAGCTGGCGATCAGGGCAAGACTGCGTCTAATGCTTTGTTTGATGGTCTACCCTTGTTTTCGGTCACAGCTTCACAACCTGTCACTCGAAACAAGCCCAGTGCGGTTGATGAATTTCTGGCAGACGTAACGCCCGATGATCTGAGTCCGCGGGAAGCTTTGAACATACTGTACAAGCTAAAAAAGCTGGAATGATCTATAAACCGGGACCATTTTTACCGGGCAACATATCCTGACCAAAACATAATATATTACCGTCCAAATCTTCTATTTCCATATCACGACAACCATAGGGCTGGGCCACTATTTCCTGATTGATTTTAACATTATTCCCAGCGGCCTGTGTTGCAAACGCTTCAATGTCGGCAACATAAAAATAAGCCGCCCACTGCCCATCACTGCCGGTGGTTTTTGCACGTTGCAAACCAACCGTAATACCGTCCATTACAACAATTGCAAAGCGAGGCTTGTTGGCATCATCTTTCCAAAATCCAGCCAATGAAAACCCCAGCGTATCTGTGAAAAAATCAGTAGATTTTTCCACATCCCTAACCGATAGGATCGGCATCGAACGATAACCCTGGATCATGATCTTTCCTTTTGATTAACCACCTGAAGACACCCCAACCTGTGCCGCACGCAACAAACGGTCCCCAATCATAAAGCCCTGACTTAACACCTGTATAATATGCCCTGCCTTAATACCCGGCATAGGTGCTTCAAACATTGCCTCGTGAATTTTCGGATCAAACCTGTCACCCGGCAAGGGCATCAGAACTTCAATCTTATGATTTCTAAATACAGACAAAAGTTCACGTTTCGTAAGCTCAATTCCATCAATCAATGCTTTTGAAGCTGTGCGTTGCCCTTCATCAACGGCCTCTAGTGCGCGCGACATATTATCATAGACCGACAACATATCTTTTGCCAATTTAGCACCACCATAAACCTCTGCATCACGGCGGCTGCGCTCGCCGCGCTTACGTTGATTTTCAGCCTCCGCCAAGGCCCGCATCAGTCGGTCTTTCAGCGCTTCGTTTTCTTGATGCAGTTCGTCAAGTTCAGACAATTTCATTGCCTCTTCGCTGATGTCAATTTCTTCAAAATCTTCAACATCATCAAAGTCTGGGTTGGTTTCCATTTTTTGTTCTTCGTCAGCCATGTTTTTGCCTTCGTATCCTATTTTGACAATATGCGCCCAATCAGTTGCGCGGTGTAGTCCACGATCGGAACAATCCGACCATAATTCAGGCGCGTCGGGCCTATAACGCCCACAGCACCAATAACTTTTCGATCAGCGTTCATATAAGGAGAAACTACCAAAGAGCTACCCGAAAGTGAAAAAAGTTTGTTTTCAGAGCCAATAAAAACCCTAACGCCCTCACCCTGTTCCGACAAAGTGAGAAATTCCGCAATTTCTTTCTTTTGTTCAAGATCATCAAACAGCTCTTTTACACGATCCAAATCTTGTTGGGTTGTTGCCTCTTCGATCAGGTTTGATCGTCCCCGTACAATCAAACGTGCATCCGTTCCGGTATCTAATGCCCAGCTGGCAACACCGTCTTCGATCAAGTTCTGTGCAAGCTTGTCCAACTCCAGCCTGTGTTTTTCTATTTCACGAAACAACACATCACGCAAATCGCTTAATGTGCGGCCCGCAACTACAGAATTCACAAAATTCGCCGCTTCGCGCATGGATGATGGTGTTTGGCCGGGCGACGGGGTGAATACGCGATTTTCAACCTGCCCATCATTCATCACCAAAATAACCAAAGCGCGTTCAGGCGTTAACGACACAAACTCAATATGCTTAATCGGTGTTTCCGATTTTGGCGCCAAAACAACACTTGCACTATGGGTCAGACCAGATAATAGCGCCCCTGCCTTATCCAGCACGGCGCCCACTTCACTTTCTTCTTGTGAAATAGACTTTTCGATTTGTTTGCGCTCATTGTTTGATATGTCTCCAACTTCCAGCAGGCCATCAACAAACAAGCGTAACCCTTGTTGTGTGGGGATGCGCCCTGCGGAAACATGCGGACTATCCAATAAACCAAGGTGTTCCAAATCTTGCATTACATTACGAATAGTTGCTGCTGAAACCTGTTCGCTTAGCGATCTTGTCAGCGTACGCGATCCCATAGGTTCGCCGGTTTCCAGATACGATTCTACCAAAAGCCGAAAAACCTCTCGGCTACGGCTGTTCATGTCATTTATCGGGCTTGCGGGCAGATCGACCAAGGGTTCATCCAAATTCTAAAGCTTGTTATTTCTAGGGATTGTTTGCCTTGCGGTCAATCGGCCTTTGCACCTTTCGCATCAAACAGGTATCACGCGTAAAAACAAAGGAACAAACCCATGCGCCCATCAAGCCGAGCAACTGACGAGATGCGAAACATTGTTGTTGAAACCAACTTCACCAAGCACGCCGAAGGGTCATGCCTGATCAAATGCGGGGAAACACACGTATTATGCACAGCTTCCGTTGAAGAACATGTCCCGCCTTTCATGCGCAACACCGGGTTGGGGTGGGTTACCGCTGAATACGGCATGTTGCCGCGCGCAACAAACACCCGCAATCGCCGGGAAGCGGCCGCGGGCAAACAATCTGGGCGCACCCAGGAAATTCAACGCCTTATTGGCCGTTCTTTACGTGCCGGTATCGATCGCGTTGCCTTAGGCGAACGTCAAATCACCGTTGATTGCGATGTCATACAAGCAGATGGTGGAACGCGTTGCGCATCTATTACGGGTGGTTGGATTGCACTACGCTTAGCCGTAAATGGCCTTCTTACTGCAGGGTTGCTTAAAAGTGACCCAATTGTCGGCCATGTAGCCGCAATAAGCTGTGGCATTTATGGTGGTCAGCCAATTCTGGATTTGGATTATGCCGAAGACAGCGAAGCAGGAACCGATGCAAATTTCGTAATGACAGGTACAGGCGGTATTATCGAAGTTCAAGGCTCTGCTGAAGGGGCTACATTTTCACGCGATGAATTTAATGCACTAATGGATCTTGCTGAAAAAGGTGCGGCAGAATTAATCGCAGCGCAAAAAGCTGCAACAGCCTAAATATGCGTAAACTCACAGAAAATAAACTGGTTCTAGCCTCCCATAATAAGGGTAAACTGGTTGAGATTGCTAAATTACTTGAGCCGTTCGGTAAATCTGTAATTTCTGCGGGTGAATTAGAGTTTGATGAGCCGGAAGAAACTGAAGATACGTTTGAGGGCAATGCGCGTATCAAAGCGCATTTTGCCGCAAGAGCGTCTGGCCTGCCCGCATTATCGGACGATAGCGGGCTTCAGGTTCAGGCGCTAAATAACGCACCCGGCGTTTATTCTGCCGATTGGGCCGAAACACCAAGCGGGCGCGATTTTGAAATGGCCATGGCCAAAGTTTGGAAAGCGTTGAAAAACAGCAAAAAAACCGCGCCTTATAAAGCCCGCTTTATTTGTGTCTTGTGTGTTGCATGGCCTGATGGCCATGATGAAATATTTCGCGGTACTGTTGCGGGAAATATAGTCTGGCCAATGCGCGGAAAACATGGGTTTGGATATGACCCAATATTCCAGCCCCATGGACTTACCCAAACTTTTGGCGAAATTGATCCTGCCCAGAAACATACAATCAGCCATCGTGCTGATGCTTTTGAAAAACTTACCCTTGAGTGTTTAAGTGCCTGAAGATTGGCAAAATGGTGGTTTCGGAATTTATGTTCATTGGCCGTTTTGCCTATCAAAATGCCCCTACTGCGATTTCAACTCTCACGTTCGCCAAAACATAGATCACGCCGTATGGAAAGATGCGCTTTTATCCGAATTACGCCATGCGGCACAATTAACCCCTGGTCGTTCTGTCCAGTCCATATTTTTTGGTGGCGGCACCCCCAGCCTAATGGCCCCGGACACTGTTGCCGCCATTATTGATGAGGTTGCTAGGCTTTGGCATATTGGAAACGACATAGAGATCACATTAGAGGCCAATCCAACATCCGTAGAATCCAACAAATTTGCAGATTTTAATGCAGCAGGTGTAAATCGTATCTCAATGGGCATTCAGGCCCTTAACAACGTTGATCTAAAGCGCCTTGGGCGCCTTCATTCAACACAAGAGGCACTACAAGCATTTGATATTGCTAAAGAATATTTTAATAGGGTTAGTTTTGATCTTATATATGCTAGACAGAATCAAACGCTTGCCGGCTGGCAGTCCGAATTAACGCGGGCCTTAGACTTAACGGTTGACCACTTGTCCTTATATCAATTGACGATTGAAAGCGGTACACGGTTTGGCCAGCTTTATGATATTGGAAAACTAAAAGGGCTGCCTGACGATGATTTGGCTGCAGACATGTATCAAGCAACCAGCGATATTTGTTCAAACGCTGGATTGAGCAACTATGAGGTTTCTAATTATGCCAAAACAGAAGCCGAATCCCGTCACAACATGATCTATTGGCGGTATGGCGATTATATTGGTATTGGCCCGGGCGCCCACGGTCGTATAACTGTTAATGGATCAAAACATGCAACTGAAACCCCTATACTGCCAGAGGATTGGCTGCAGAGCGTTCAGGCGAATGGATTTGCTCTTAAATGTGTTGAAATTATTTCAAAATCAGCACAGGCTGAAGAGTATCTGATGATGTCGCTACGCCTTGCAGAAGGAACAGATCTTGAGCGGTATGAGTCCTTATCGGGCAAACCTCTAAATCCTGAAAAGACCGAACTTCTTGCAGAAGCGGGTTTGTTAACACATAAAAATAACAGGCTGGTCGCCACCCTATCAGGGCGTATGGTTTTAAATGCAGTTTTAAAAGAACTGCTCGCTTAGGAGGACAGATAAATGCGCGGTCTTTGGTTTATATCCGGATGCATTTGCGTCGCCACCGGGGCTGTTGGAATTATACTGCCGTTGCTGCCAACTGTCCCATTCCTGTTATTGGCAGCGCTTTGCTTTGCCAAATCTTCTGATACAGCGCACAATTGGCTGATAACACACAAAGCTTTTGGGCCGCCAATTCAGGATTGGTACCAAAGCGGCGCCATCCGAAGGCCTGCAAAAGTTATGGCAACTTGTTGTATTCTTGCAGCTTTTACTGTTTCGCTTGCCTTGGGTGTTAGATGGTGGGCGCTTAGCCTACAGGCGATTGTATTGCTTTGTATTTCTATTTTTATTTGGAGCCGCCCAGAGGTCTAGCGGACAATAGCTGGCATAAAGCATCCAACTGTTCCAGTGTTTTATACGAAATAGTTATTGCGCCAGTACTGCTGCCGTCCTTATGATCAATTGACACCTTCATATTCAGGTTTGCAGCCAGATCATCTTCTAAAACAATCGTATCCGCATCTTTTGGTCCACTAGAAATCGTTCGCTTGACCTTTGCCCGAACCCGATCAGCATCATCCTGCTTAGCCAACCGTTCTGTTTGGCGAACCGACAATCCTTTCGATACAACAATCGCTGCAAGCTTTGACGGATTGTCAGCCGTTACAAGCGCACGCGCATGGCCAGAAGATAGTTCGCCCGCGCGCAACAGGCGCAAAACATCCTCTGGAAGGCTTAAAAGACGCAGGACATTGGCAATGTGACTTCTACTTTTCCCCAAAGCCTTTGCCAGCTTTTCTTGTGTATGGCCAAAGCTTTCCATCAATTGTTTAAAACCAAGGGCTTCTTCGACAGGATTAAGGTCAGCGCGCTGCACATTTTCAATAATTGCAACCTCAAGCATTTCTGTGTCGTCCATTTCGCGGACGATTACGGGAATATCGTGCAGTTGCGCGATCTGAGCGGCACGCCAGCGACGCTCACCGGCTACAATCTGGTACATTTCAGCTTGTTTTGGGTCAGGACGTACAATTATAGGTTGTATGATGCCCTTTTCAGCTACTGATGCGGCGAGGTCATTCAAATCATCCTGATGAAAATCCTGACGGGGCTGGTCTGGATTTGCAGATATTTTTTCAATTGGTAAGCTTATTCCACCCCCCGATATGGCTGATTTTGATTCGCTAACGTGCGGCGATACTGGCTCTGCTTCTATATCGGCCATCAAAGCCGACAGGCCGCGTCCAAGGCCTCTTTTTTCGGGTTTTTTACTCATTATCTTTTAATTCCAATGGCTTAGAGGGTTTCTTGCTTTGTCCACGACGTATAAATTCTGCCGCCAAGCGGCGATAGGCAACACTGCCCCGACTAGCCTTATCATACAAGACCCCCGGCAAACCGAAAGAGGGAGCTTCACTTAATCTAACATTTCTTGGCACAACAGTTTCATAAACCAACGCCCCCAGATTTTCGCGAACATCCTTTTCAACCTGGCCTGACAGATTGTTTCGTTTATCATACATCGTCAGAACAATACCCTCAAAGACAAGTGACTTATTTATACCATCACGCACCTGCCGAACCGTCAACATCAACTGCGACAGGCCCTCCAATGCAAAAAATTCGCACTGAAGCGGTACCAAAACAGAATGACTAGCGGCCAAAGCGTTTAATGTCAGCAAATTAAGGGAAGGTGGGCAATCAATAATAACATATTCAATTCCCATCTTATTAAGCTTGGCTTCTTTGATAGATTGCCTTAAGCGCAACATCCTACCGCGATCAGCAACCAGCTCGACATCGGCAGAGCTTAAATCCGTTGTTGATGGCGCAAGATAAAGGTTTTCTACGCCAACATCCACAATACAGCTATTAATTCCAACCCCATCAACAAGCACATCGTACATCGTAACTTTACGATCACGCGGATCTACGCCCAAGCCTGTTGACGCATTACCTTGTGGATCAAAGTCAATAATAAGTGTTTTTTTGCCGGATAGCGCTAAAGCTGCGCCTAAATTGATCGCCGTAGTCGTTTTTCCAACCCCACCCTTTTGATTTGCAACAGAAATAATTTTTGGATGATTTTCAATTTCAGGCACGCTGTATATTCCAAAGCTTAAGTATTGTTCCCGAAGAATCAGAAAGGCTTTCAGTCATCTCAAACTGAAAATACCATGATTCATGGGCTTTTTCCACTTCAGTAGCACAACCTTGGCCCTTCAAAAACAGACAATAAGCATTTTTTGACAAAAAACTTAATGAAAGCCCCAAAAGCATATCCACCGAGGCTAATGCTCTGGCCGAAACCACGTCTGCTGCAATTTCACCTACATCTTCAATCCGTGCCGTGTGTACTACCGTGTTTAATGATGTTTCACGTGAAACATTTCTAAGAAATGCACACTTTCGTGCATCGCTCTCAATCAGATGAAACACTACGTCCGGCGCATCTGTTTTAGCAAGAATTGCCAGCACAAGTCCCGGAAAGCCACCACCAGACCCTAAATCCACCCATGTTTTTATGGCCTTGGGTCTAAACTGCCAAACCTGTGCTGAATCTAGAATGTGGCGAAGCCAAACATCATCAATTGTTGCCTTTCCTACCAAATTGATTGCTTTATTCCATTTTTTCAAAAGACACACCAAAATCTCTAAGTCATCGATTGTTTCACGTGAAACATTTAATTGCTTTGAAAGTATGGCTTTTACATGGGATTCGGACATTATGCGCGTTTTGCCATCTGATACACCCGAATTTTCCCAAGCAATAGGGTCAGGGCAGAGGGGGTCATACCGTCAATACGCCCGGCCTGCGCAAGGCTTGCGGGCCTGGCCTTGGTCAGCTTTTGCTGTAGTTCATTTGAAAGCCCGGGAATGCCCACATAAGAAAACCCATCCGGAATACGCAGATTCTCATCCCGCCGCATTGCCTCAATATCTGACTTTTGACGATCTATAAATTTGGCATAAAGTGCATCACGCTCTACCTGTTCTGAAATATCATTTTCTAACTCATTGATTTCTGGCCAAATATTGGAAAGTTTTGCTAAATTTATATCCCTAAAAGCCAAAAGATCGATCACGTTTCTGCGCACACCATCCTGATTAATCTTGATACCATGCTTACCTGCCCCGCTTGGCGTCAGGGACTTGCCTGACAGCATCGCCCTTGCCCCATCAAGGCGGTCCATTTTATTTAAAAATGCCTTCGCTCGCGCCTCTCTAACCAAACCGAACCTAATACCCTTAGGCGTTAATCTTTGATCGGCATTATCTGCCCGCAAAGAAAGGCGATATTCAGCACGTGATGTGAACATACGATACGGCTCTGACACGCCTCGTGTTGTCAGGTCATCTATCATAACGCCAATATAGGCTTCCGCTCTGTCAAAATGTACAGGATCACGACCAAGTGCCCGACAGGCCGCGTTTAAGCCCGCAACCAAACCTTGCGCTGCGGCCTCTTCATATCCCGTAGTGCCGTTAATTTGCCCCGCTAGGTATAACCCATTGATATTCTTCAATTCCAATGTGGTCTTTAATGCCCTTGGGTCAATATAGTCATATTCTATCGCATACCCAGGTTGAAGAATTTTAACATCTTCAAGTCCAACAATTGAAGAAACATATGCCTCTTGCACATCAATGGGCAGAGATGTCGAAATGCCATTTGGGTAAATCGTATGATCCTTCAGGCCTTCCGGTTCTAAAAAAATCTGGTGTGAGGATTTGTCTGCAAAACGCACTACTTTATCTTCGATAGAGGGGCAATAACGTGGCCCAACACCATCAATCTGCCCCCCATACATCGCAGAGCGTGATAGGTTTTCGGTTATAATTTCATGGGTTTTTTCGTTTGTGTGGGTTATCCCACAGGAAACCTGACGCGCAAAGGCCGTTTTATGCAGAAATGAAAATAGTGCGGGGGTTTCATCGGCGGGCTGGCTATCAAGCATTTCCCAATTAATCGTCCTGCCATCAAGGCGCGGCGGCGTTCCTGTCTTAAGGCGCCCCATAGGTAGGCCAAAATCATCCAAACGCTCCGCCAGTGGAATTGCTGCACTGTCGCCCATACGGCCGCCGGAGCGTTGCTCATCCCCAATATGAATAATTCCGCGCAAAAATGTCCCGGTTGTCAGTATAACGGCTGCAGCAGTCACCCTAGATCCATCAGCAAGTATAACCCCAGTAACTCTATCGCCATCTTGCATAAAGTCGGCAACCTCCGCTTCGATCACATCAAGGCCGTCTTTGCCGATAAATTCTTTTTGCATCGCAGCGCGGTACAATGCCCGATCCGCCTGCGTTCTGGGGCCCTGAACAGCCGGCCCCTTGCGCCTGTTAAGCAAGCGAAACTGGATACCTGCCTTATCGGCCACACACCCCATAACGCCGTCAAGCGCATCGATTTCGCGCACCAAATGCCCCTTGCCCAAACCGCCAATGGCAGGATTACAGGACATCTCGCCGATCTTGGAAAAACTGTGTGTAATTAAAGCCGTAGACGCGCCTGCGCGCCAAGCGGCCTGAGCAGCCTCAGTGCCCGCATGGCCGCCCCCAATAACAATGACATCAAAATGTTTCACGTGAAACAATCCTATTTTAAGTCGCCTACTTTCCCAAACAAAAGCTGGAAAAAATCTCATCAAGAATATGTTCTACATCAACGCGCCCAATAAGGGAATTCAAAGCATTGATACCATAGTGTATTTCTACCGCAGCCACTTCAGAAAATTCATAACTATTTGATATTATTATATTTCCTTCGGTAATATGGCTGATTGCATTATTCAGTGCAATGCGGTGCCTTTCGCGTGATGCCACCATTGCCGTTGATGACTTCCGCTGCAAAACAGTAGAAATTGAAGAAACCAAATCATCAATTCCGGCACCGGTAAGAGACGAAATATTCAATCCTTCCCGCATTCCGTGTGTGTCAGATTTAGACCACACCTGAATATCATCGTCTTTTGGGCTTAAACCAAATATCGAAGCGCCATCAGCATCATTTAAGAACACGCGAATATCTGCGCGTTTTGCCCGCTCAATCGCACGGCTTACACCAATACCTTCGATCACGTCATTGGTTTCCCGCAAGCCAGCCGTATCCAACAGCGTCACGGGCAGGCCACCAATATCCATACGCACTTCTATCACATCCCGGGTTGTACCTGCGATTTCAGACGTGATCGCAGCATCACGCCCCGCAAGCGTGTTCAGCAATGTCGACTTACCTGCGTTCGGCGGGCCAACGATTGCAACCTCAAATCCCTCCCGAATGCGCTCAGCGGCAAAGCTGCCGTTAACCTGTTGTTGAAGATCGTCCAGAACGCCATTTAAAAGCTCTGTGACCTCGGGCGTCACGTCCTGAGGTATATCTTCGTCCGCGAAATCTATGGTAGCCTCTATAAGGGCCACAGCGCGTATCAGATCACGGCGCCAATCTTCTACCTTATTGGATAGCGCGCCCTGCATCACCAGTAGCGCTTGCTTTTGTTGCGCTTCCGTTTCCGACTCAATTAGGTCACCAAGACCTTCGACTTGTGCCAGATCAAGCCGGCCATTCATCAAGGCGCGCCTAGTGAATTCACCGGCTTCGGCAAGACGACAATCTTTAATCCCTGATAGAGTGGTTAGAACCGACGAAACAACAGCGATACTGCCGTGGCACTGCAGCTCTATAACATCTTCACCTGTAAAGCTTGAGGGGCCTTGGAAGCCCAACACCAAAGCTTCATCGATTATTTCATCTTTTGCATTTTTTAGTTTGCGCAGAATGGGCTTGCGGGCAACAATTTTAGATCCAGAAATTTTTTGTGCCGCTTCAAAAGCTGCAGGGCCAGAGATCCGAATAACGGAAACACCCGCACGACCTTTAGCTGAAGCCAGCGCGAAAATAGTATCAGACATATTATAACCCTTTGTTTTTAAAGGATTTAGGTGTTCATCGAGTCGAAGAATTCAGAATTTGATTTAGTCTGCTTTAATTTACCAAGCAGGAATTCAACCGCATCAATCGTACCCATTGGATTTAGAATGCGGCGCAGAATAAAGGTTTTCGCCAGATCAGTAGGATCAACCAATAGTTCTTCTTTGCGGGTTCCGGATTTCATAATATCAATAGCCGGGAACACGCGTTTGTCAGCAATTTTGCGATCAAGAACAATTTCAGAGTTACCCGTACCTTTAAATTCTTCAAAGATGACTTCATCCATACGTGAACCCGTATCAATCAGTGCAGTTGCTATTATCGTCAAAGAGCCGCCTTCTTCGATATTACGCGCAGCACCAAAGAAACGTTTCGGGCGTTGCAGGGCATTCGCATCAACACCACCTGTCAGAACCTTACCAGAGGATGGTACGACAGTATTAAAGGCACGACCAAGACGCGTGATACTATCCAAAAGAATCACAACATCGCGCTTATGTTCAACCAGACGTTTCGCTTTTTCGATCACCATTTCGGATACCGCTACGTGGCGCGATGCAGGTTCGTCAAAGGTAGAAGACACAACCTCACCCTTAACGGAACGTTTCATGTCGGTAACTTCTTCTGGACGCTCATCAATTAGCAGGACAATCAAATAACATTCCGGATGATTCTTTTCGATGGAATGAGCAATATTTTGCAAGATAACCGTTTTACCGGTTCTTGGTGGGGCAACGATCAGAGAACGTTGGCCTTTACCAATAGGGGCAACCAGATCAATTACACGAGACGATTTATCTTTTATTGTTGGATCTTCGATTTCCATAGTCATCCGCTCATCAGGATAAAGTGGTGTCAGATCATCAAAATGGACTTTATGTTTCGCGTTCTCAGGATCACTGAAATTGATTGAAATTGGTTTTGTTAAACCAAAATAACGTTCGCCTTCATTTGGTGCCTTGATCACACCCTCAACCGTATCACCAGTTCGAAGTGAATATTTCCGCATCTGTGCCGGGCTGACATAAATATCTTCGGGACCAGGTAAATAATTTGATTCGGGCGAACGTAAAAACCCAAAACCATCCTGAAGCACCTCTAAAACACCATCCCCAACAATCTGAGCCCCATCTTCAGCCATTGCATTTAGAATGGCGAACATCATTTCGCCTTTGCGCATAGAAGATGCGTTTTCAATTTCCAGCTCTTCTGCGACTTTTAACAAATCGGCAGGGGCCTTGGTTTTAAGTTCATAAAGACTGATTGTTTCTTGTGACATGACGGACTTCTTACGTAGATTACGTTTATTTAAATTTGGAAATAGCTTTTCAACGGTGGGGGACACCAAGCTTTTGCGGGTTGTAGACTAAAGTGCATACCTAAGTCAAACCGTTAGAAAGGCCTCGCAATAACCATCACAACAATCACAATCATCAGCACTGTCGGGATTTCATTCGCAAGTCTGTAGCCTTTACCGGAAAGCCGTGGTTTACCTAAAGCCAGAAGTTTTCGTTCCTTGGAAAGCCAGCCATGAAATGCAGACATTAAAATAACCATTGCCGCTTTTACCCATGGCCACCCGTCTGCCCAATCTATAATTCCCGGTGTGAAAACCAACAAAAGTCCGCAAATCCAGGTTACAATCATTGCAGGATTTATAATGCGTTTGATTAAAAGAAATTCCCACCGTTCCAATGTAACTTTTGGATCAAAGGCTTTTGGATCAGTTTCAACATGATAGACAAACAATCGGGGTAGATAGAGCATTCCGGCCATCCATGAAATCACTGCAATCACGTGAAGTGATTTAATCAATGGGTAAAATGTACTTAAGAGATCTGTCATAAAATTATCCGTTTTAAGGAACTATATAATAAATATATAAAGTAGAAAGTATGTTGTTTGTATTAGGTACAGTGAGTCATAGGGATTATATTTTAATACACAGAATAAACAGGGTGATTTTAATTGGAAAAAGAAGTTAAGAATTGAAAATAACACTATTTATTAATTTATAATCAAATAGTTATAAAATATAATATGTGCACAAAATTGTTAATAATAATTCTATACACAGTATTCATATTACATTTTTAAACTTATACGCTGTGCATAAAATTTTATGTAGCGGGGGTAGTTATTAAAGATTATCACCAATCCACAAATATACCGAATTTTGTTAATTTTTCGTTTATATTTATGTACAAGTTATTAACAGCCTTTAAGGTTCTTTCCACACAGCCAATCAAAGGATATTTTGTGACCTCTGTTATTTTAGCATCAGGATCTGAAATTCGTGCAACGCTTTTACGCGGCGCAGGTGTAGTATTTGATATTGAGGTCGCCAAGATTGATGAGGTCGCAATTATTGCCTCTTTAAAGGCTGAAAAAGTAAAACCACATGAAATAGCTGATACGCTAGCTGAATATAAAGCACAGCGCATTGCGGCTAGGCATGACGATAAACTGGTGATCGGATGTGATCAGATTTTAGTTTGTGACAACCAAATCTATGAAAAAGTTGCATCGGTAGGTGATGCCTGTAAAAAGTTAAAGACATTGCGGGGTAGGCCGCACCAATTAATATCGTCAGTAGTTGTTTTTGAAAATGGCAGACCTGTTTGGCGCCATATCGGGCGAGCGCAATTGATTATGCGGGACTTTTCGGATGCTTTTTTAGATGATTACCTTGAACAACAGGGTGACAGTATTTTAAGCTCAGTGGGTTGTTATAAGCTTGAAGGGGCAGGGGCGCAGTTGTTTAGCCATATTCAAGGTGATTATTTCACAATTCTTGGATTACCCTTACTGGAAGTGTTGGGATTTTTACGCACGCGCGGGGTTTTAATAGATTGATGAATGATAAATTTAAAAAGGCAGCTGTTATTGGTTGGCCGATTAAACAAAGTAAATCCCCGCTGATACATGGATACTGGATTGATCTGTATGGAATTAACGGTAGCTATGAGCCAATTGCACTTAGCCCAGATGATTTTAAATCGGGTATTTTCGAATTGATGACGCAGGGATATCAGGGCTGTAATGTGACTATTCCGCATAAAGAGGCAGCACTGAATATAGCTAACAGTATTTCGGAGCGGGCAAAGGCGATTGGGGCGGCTAATACGTTGGTGTTTAAGGATGGGCAAATTTTCGCGGATAATACGGATGGTATTGGATTTATAAATAATCTTAAACAAGGCGCGCCAAATTGGAATGCAAAATCCGGCGCTGCCCTTGTTTTGGGCGCAGGCGGTGCTGCGCGGGCAATTATTTATGCGCTTTTACAGGAAGGTGCGCCAAAGGTTATTGTCGCTAATCGGACATTTGAAAAAGCCAAACAGCTTGCAGAGTTTTTCGGGGGTAAAGTAACTGCGATTTCTATGAATAAAATTCCAGATATTTTTAGGAATACACAAACGTTAGTAAACACAACCTCACTTGGGATGATCGGACAACCGGCATTTGTAGTTGATCTTGCAACTCTTCCAAAAACGGCGCTGGTAACGGATATCGTATATAATCCATTGATAACACCTATGTTGAAACAAGCGCAGGGTCTTGGGTTAAACACGGTTGACGGGTTGGGTATGCTGCTGCACCAAGCGGTTCCGGGTTTCGAAGCATGGTTCGGTGTGCGCCCGAAAGTGGATGTAGCATTGCGCCAGATTGTGCTGGCTGGATAATGGGCGGTCTTTATGTTCTTGGTCTGACAGGGTCAATCGGGATGGGGAAATCCACTACGGCGGATATGTTCCGTGATGCGGGCATAGCGGTTTGGGATGCGGATGCCGCAGTGCATGAACTATACACAAGCCATATTGAAACAATTGAACAAATTGCAGAAATTGCACCGATTGCAGTGGGGCCGGACGGCGTAAGCCGTGATATACTGCGCGATCTGCTGCAGGCCGACAAAAACCTGTTTTCAAAGCTGGAAAATATAGTCCACCCTGCCATTCGAATGCACCGCGATGCATTTTTAGAACGGTGTCGAGAAATGGATTTGAAACTGGCGGTTGTTGATATTCCGCTATTGTATGAGACAGGTGCAGAGGGTTGGTTAGACGGTGTTCTGGTGGTTTCAATAGATGCCGAAACACAACGCACACGCGTAATGGGGCGCAAGGGAATGACAGAAGAAACCTTTAATATGATCTTGGGGAAACAAATGCCTGATGTTGAAAAACGCATACGTGCTGATTTTATCATCGAGACAAAATCGCTGGATCATGTGCGTACAGAGGTGCATAGTTTAATTGAAAAATTAGCGGGCAAAAAACCAAATGCGTGAAGTCGTCTGGGATACGGAAACAACAGGGTTTGATCCTGAAAGCGGCGATCGTTTGGTTGAAATTGGCGCTGTAGAATTGTTTAACCATATGCCAACAGGAAAAGTGTATCACCAATATATCAACCCCGAGCGGTCTATGCCGCAAGAGGCGTTTGCGGTTCATGGGTTGGGGGATGAATTTTTGGTGGATAAGCCGGTTTTTAAAATGATCGCGCAGGATTTTCTGGATTTTATCGGTGATGCGAAAATCGTCGCACATAACGCCAAGTTTGATATGCGGTTTATAAATGCGGAACTGAAATGGGTTGGGAAAAACCCGATTCCAATGACGCAATCTGTTGATACATTGGAAATTGCACGCAAGAAGTTTCCGGGCGCACAGAATTCTTTGGATGCATTATGCCGTCGTTTTGGCGTTGATAACGCTGCCCGCGAAAAACACGGTGCGTTGTTGGACAGCGAAATCCTTGCGGAAGTTTATCTGGAACTTATTGGCGGCCGCCAGCCCGATTTTACCCTAAGTGTTGTTACCAGCAAAGATACCGCATTGCGCGGGCAATCTTTAAACGAATCCAAAAATGCATCACGGGCGGTGCCATTGAAAACAAAACTAACGGAAGAAGAAGCCAAAGCGCACCAAGCGTTTATTGAACAGCTCGGGCCTGATGCGCTTTGGAAAACTGAAATCAGTTAGCTTTTTGCTTTTCAGCGGTCAGTCTTGCCAGTTCTTGACGATAAAGCTGAACGAAATCTATGTTGTCTACGTTCAAGGGTGGAAAGCCGCCATCGGCAGTCACATCACGCACGATGCGGCGCACGAACGGGAACAGCATGCGCGGACATTCGATCATTAAAAACGGGTGTAATTGATCTTCGGGCACATTTTCAATGTGAAATAGGCCAGCGTAGTCAATTTCCATCAAGAAAATTGTTTCTTCTTCTGCGGTTGCAGAAATTGTTAGCTTCTGGATAACCTCATATTGGCCTTCCTGACCCTTACGGGCATCCAGATTTACCTGAACGCTAATGTCTGGCTGAACCTGTTTTCCACTGTTTTTTTGTGCTGCAACATTTTCAAACGATAAATCTCGAATGTATTGATTGATTATTTGCATGCGTGGCGCTGTGGGCGTTACCTGTTCTTCCGCCGGGTCTTCTTTTTTTTCAGCCATTCTAGTCTCCGTAAAGAATTTTGCACTTCCTAGCAGGTATAATAAGGTCCTACAACGCGTTTTAAATATACCTAGTGTTTTGTCCAACCGGAATCGCCTGAGCTATCCGGGTCGTCGTCGTCGACTACGGAAAATTCTCCGTCCAAAACTGTGCTATTGTCCGGCTGTTGGCTTTGGCTTGTCTGGCCCGTAACGATAAAACCACTTCCAAATACTTTGGCAGCACCCCATTTGATTAATGCTGCACGTATCGGTGGGAAAAGCAAAAGGAACCCGATACCGTCTGTAAAAAATCCGGGCGTAAGCAACAATACCCCTGAAACAAGAATCAAAGCGCCATGTACTATTGGGTCAACAGGGCTTTCACCGGTTTGCAGGCTAGATTGCAGGCGCGCCATGGTTGAAATGCCCTGATTGCGCAACATGGTGGTGCCGATAATTGCAGTAAGAATAACAATAGTCAGGGTAGGCCATAGGCCAATTACCCCGCCAACCTGTATAAACAGGCCAATTTCGATAATTGGGATCAATATAAACAGGATAAGTAGCGGCATAGCTTTCCTTTCTTGCATCTCACATATAGTTAGTGGACTTGATGGAGCCAAGACCATAAATATGTCTATGATAAAAGATCTCTAGTGGTCTACACGAAATTTTGAAAGGGCACTCACATGAGTCCTGCTGTTATACAACTTCTTGTTCTTGCGGCTATCGCAGTCTTTTTGTTTTTCCGCCTTAAGGGTGTTTTAGGAACCCGGGATGGGTTTGAACCTACGATTGAACCACGAAAGCCGGACACTGCAAAGGGTCCTGAATTTGAAGTGATAGAAGGCGGGCTAGATCGTGATATTACGGATCATGTCGAAATGGGTAGCCGGGCGGGGCAAGCTTTTGCAAAAATGAAAAAAGCCGAATCGGATTTTTCCGTCAATGAGTTTTTAGGCGGCGCACGCCAAGCCTATGAAATGATTCTTATGGCATTTGAAGGCGATGATCTGGAAACTCTAAAACAATTTCTTGCGACGGATGTTTATGACAGCTTTGCCGCTGTGATTGCAGAGCGGCAAGAGGCAGGTCTGAGTGTAAAGGCGACTTTTGTTGGGGTCCGCGAAATGAAAATTACTGGCGCCAAGTTTAATGCCCGCAATAAAGAGGGTGAGATCACCATGCGGTTTGTCGGTGAAATTGTCAGTTATGTTGAAGACGCCAATGGCAAGATAGTTGAAGGTGGGCGTGATGTAATCAAACGCCAAACCGACACTTGGTCGTTTGCGCGTAAATTCAACAGCAATGATCCAAACTGGGAACTGGTTTCTACAGGCGGATAAATCAATGGCGGCGAAAAAGCTTTCGGATGATGAAAAGACGCTTTGGCGGCAAGTCACTGAAAGAATTGATCCGATGCGGGAAAGTTTTGCGTTCGAGCCGTCTACAAAAGCCAAGCTGAAATCAGCAGGCGTGATGCCGCAAAGACCTAAGTTTGCCGCATTTCGTGTTGGTGAAAAAACCAAACTCACACCTCTTACTCCTAGCGGCGAAACATCACCAAAGGGTGTGACGCCGAATATGGACAAGAAGAATTTTCAGCGCCTTGTGCGCGGCAAGTTGGATATTGACGGGCGGGTTGATTTACACGGGATGACCCAAGAGCAGGCAAAAATAATGTTGCGCACAAAATTGATGCAAGGACATGATCGTGGCAAGCGGCTGATCTTGGTAATTACAGGTAAAGGTAAACAGCGTACAGACGAATTTAATCGCCAAATTTCCGGCGTTCTACGCCAAAATGTTCCTATGTGGTTACGCCAGCCCCCGCTTTCGTCGATCGTGTTGGAGGTGATATCTGCTCAACAGCGTCATGGTGGTGAAGGTGCGTTTTATGTCTATTTGCGCAGGAATCGGTGAGTCGCGAAATAAGTCACGCAGCATACCACGATGATATAGATCACATAGCCGGGCATTTGTGCAGGAAAGCTATAACCCAGATCAATCAAACGCCCAGTCATCAGGGGCCCAATGGCAGACCCAAAAACCATAAAAGCGACCGCCAGAGCCTTGATTGAACCAACATGTTTTGTGCCATAAATCTCTGACCAAAAAGCTACGGAAACCGTTCCGGCGCCGCCTTGGGTAATGGCCATCAGCAATAGTGCGACCAAACCGGCGGTCAGGCTGACGAAGCTTGAAAAGACCAGCAAGCCAAAGGCTAAAGGGACTAGCATAAACGGCAAAATGCGAATGCTGCCCCATTTGTCGATGGCCCAGCCAAAGATTAAGCCGGCAATTACGCCCATTGCGGTGAAGGCGGGAAACATTGCGACAAGATGAACATGCTGCCACCCCTTGGTTTCGGCCAGATGAACTTGTTGGAAAAATACGGCAGTGGTAAACATGCTTGGGGTGGTGACCACGGGGATCAATAACCAAAATAGCGGGTGTTTTATCGCTTGGGTGCGCGTCCAGTGCCGCTGACCGATGCCTACGGCCTGTGTCGTTTCGGCGATGGATTGGGGTGTGCGCTCTTTGACCAGAAGAAAACGCAAAAGCAACATGAAAAGAATAGACAGGATGGCGGCTGCAACCCAAACGGTTTGCCATGTGATGAAAGCCAAAAGGGTAACGACGGCCATTGGTATGAAGGCTTCACCAATGGAAAACCCAAGGCCCGCTATCGCCACGGCCCTGCCACGTGCAGCAGTGTACCAACGCACCATCGATACCATTGCTACATGGTTCAACATGCCTTGCCCGCTTAGGCGCAGGCCAAAAATCACGGCGGGCAATAGCCAAACCGATGAATTGAACGCCATTGCTAAACAAAACATTGCCATGATGACCAAAAGCACTGTAATCAATGCACGTGCCCGAAGCCGATCAGCTAGCCCGCCTGCCCAGATCATTGTCAGCCCGGATGCTGTCGTGCCAAGCGCATATAGGGAACCCCAATCACCGTAGGATAGTGAGTAAGTCTGCATGATCTGTTTGGCAAAGATCGAGATGAAAAAGGTTTGCCCGAAAGACGTGGCAAACATCATCGCCCCACCGGCAAATAGCCAGCGTGCATTGGTGCGGATGAAGGTTAAAGTAGTCATGTGTGATCAAGACTATATTTTATGCCATAGGTCACGTGGAAAATATTAAGGGGCCGTCACAAAATCTATTTGTTCTGACTGGGACAAATATTCAATTTATTGAAACCATTGACTTATTTTACAAATCTCAATGACCTTCCGAGGCTACGCTAAAGCATATACCTTGAAACGTCCGAAGCATTGGCAAATTCACCCAGATGATCCTCAACGTATTTCTTGTTGATTTTCACTTTTTCGCCCGGCTTGTCGGGGGCTGCGAAACTTAGCTCTTCGAACACCCGCTCGATGATGGTATACAACCGCCTTGCCCCGATGTTTTCGACAGTTTGGTTCACGTCCGCCGATATTTTGGCGATGGCGGCGATGCCGTCTTTGGTGAACGTCACGTCGACATCTTCGGTTTGCATCAGTGCCGAATATTGCAGGGTCAGCGCATTGTCGGTTTCGGTCAGGATGCGCACGAAATCTTCTTCGGTCAGGGCGCGTAATTCAACGCGGATGGGCAAACGCCCCTGTAGTTCCGGCAGCAAATCAGATGGTTTGGCAATATGAAACGCGCCTGATGCGATAAACAAAATGTGGTCGGTTTTTACCGGCCCGTGTTTGGTGGAAACGGTGGTGCCTTCGATCAGGGGCAGCAAGTCGCGCTGCACACCTTCGCGGGATACATCGGCGCCGCGTGCATCAGACCGCGCACATACTTTGTCAATCTCATCCAGAAAAACGATGCCGTTTTCTTCGACTGCCTTGATGGCTTCATTATTGACCGCCTCTTGATCAACCAGCTTGTCGGCCTCTTCGTTGATCAAAACTTCGTAGCTGTCGGCAACTTTCATTTTACGTTTTGTGGTGCGCCCGCCCATGGCCTTGCCAAACAAATCACCTATATTCATCATGCCCATACCGGCACCGGGTTGACCGGGGATATCCATCATCTGCATCGGGTTCGATGTATCGGCTAGCTCGACCTCAATCTCTTTGTCATCCAATATCCCGTCGCGCAGTTTTTTGCGGAACATTTCACGGGTCTGTTCGCGGGCGTCCGCGCCGCAAAGCGCATCGATAACACGTTCTTCCGCGCTGTCATGTGCGTTGGCTTTAACGGTTTCACGCATATCATCGCGCACCATGATGATGGCACTGTCCACCAGATCACGCACGATTTGTTCAACATCGCGGCCGACATAACCGACTTCGGTAAATTTGGTCGCTTCAACTTTTAGAAACGGGGCTTTTGCAAGTTTTGCCAAACGGCGGGATATTTCGGTTTTGCCAACACCCGTCGGACCGACCATCAGGATATTCTTGGGATAAACCTCATCGCGGATATCATCCGCCAATTGCTTGCGCCGCCAGCGGTTGCGCAGGGCAACGGCAACAGCACGTTTTGCATCACTTTGGCCGATGATGAAACGGTCAAGTTCGGATACGATTTCACGGGGGGTTAGATCAGTCATTGGAAGTGTCCTTTTGGATGATTTTCCACGGTGGCAGTTTATCTTTGCCGCGAAAAACAGGCAGGCCGTTCATAAGTTTATAACGCAATTTTTCCCAATTGGAGCCCAACAAGACAAGGCCTAACCCGATCAGCAGGACAACCAAACCATAACCGCCGTCCAACACGGTGAATACAAGTGCGATCATGTAGCCAATGCCCGACATTAGGAATGAACGGCGGTCAATAATGACCGCGACAAGTGCGATAAAGATCAGGAAGGTGGCCAATAATAAAAATGATACCAGCGTTGCGCTTGAATAAAGCGTCAATGCGATAGAGTTTACAATAGCGGGGGCGGCCAAAACATGTAGCCAAAACGCGTTGGCGGACCGCCGCGTTACGCGATGTGGGTCGCTCATATCAAAGCGAAGTGCTATGATGAATGAACATAGGCCAAGGCCAATGGTGATCAGACTTAAAGACCAACTTGTTGACAGTAAAAATAGATCCGACATGTCGTTGATTTGTGAGTTGTCCGTTGTAAATAACCCAATCGCAAAGGCGAAAACAGCTAGGCCTGACAGCATAAGCGAAAATGGGATGCGGAAAAAATACCAATATGCAATCAAACATATGGCAGTTGTGCCGCCCACGACAGAAAGAGTCATAGTGTCAGGACTGGATGTAATCTGTAATATAGCAAAGCCTATTTGAATGGCGCCCAACCCTAGAAAGATGCTTAGCAGAATTGATGGTGCAACCATGCGGCGTTTAAGGGTAAAGTAAATCGTCATAAATGAAACGACAGCCACTTGCAGTGTGCCGAAAAGTAGAAATGAAGTGCCGTTGTCTTCGGAGCCGCTAAAAGCGGCTATTCCGGTGATTGCTGTCCAGCCCGAATATAGGATGATCAGGCCAACAACGATGAAAATTTCATTGAAGCCTTTGAATAGTTCAAAAGGTTCGTCAATTTCTGCGGTGGCGGCCCTGTAGCCGCGTCGTTCATCCGCTAATTTCGTCAAGGATGCAGCCTGAGTTTCACTGATCAGCCCAGCACTGACGGCGGCCCGCAAATCATCAGTTTCCAAAGTCATTTTTTAATCACTTCAACAGTCATGTTCCCGTTTGTGTAGACACATATTTCAGCTGCGATTTCGATGGCTTTGCGTGCAATTTTTTCGGCGCCATCTTTGCCATCCATCAATGCGCGCGCAGCAGCTAGTGCGAAGTTGCCGCCTGATCCGATGGCAGCAATGTCATGTTCAGGCTCCAGAACATCACCCGCACCGGTGATGACAAACAAATCGGCCCCGTCGGTGACGATCAGCATGGCTTCCAAATTGCGCAGATATTTATCCATGCGCCAATCTTTGGCCAGCTCGACCGATGCCTTGGCCAGTTGGCCCGGTGTTGCTTCCAATTTTGCTTCAAGTCGTTCTAGTAAAGTAAATGCATCTGCGGTAGAGCCTGCAAAGCCGCAAACAACATCATGGCCACCGGGGGACAGGCGGCGTACTTTGCGCGCAGTTCCTTTGATAACGGTTTGGCCAATGCTGACCTGTCCGTCGCCCGCGATAACAACTTTGCCACCCTTTTTTACGCCTATAATTGTTGTGCCGTGCCAGCCGGGAAATTTGTCTGTTTCAGACATTGCTTACCTCAATTCTATTTCGTTTGAATATATGGTGTTCACGACCGCGATACAATGACAACAATAACTTCATTGACTGTTGTTATTTTATGTGTATGTACACTTTATGAACTTTAACGAGCCAATAAATTGTCTTACTTACAATGCCCAGCGTATCGCCAGATCGATGGGCAGGCAGATGGAAATTGCTTTGCGCCCTGTTGGGCTAACCAATCAACAATTTTCAACATTAACAATTCTACGACATTTCAAAATTATGTCGACGTTGGAATTGGCAGATAAATTAGGCGTTGAGCGTACGACAATGACGCGAAATATCGAACAGATGCGCCGAAAAAACTGGTTAGAACCGGCAAAGGCGGAAGACCAACGCGTGCGGGCCTTTCAGTTGACAGATTTGGGGTTGAGGCTTCAATCCGAAGCCTTACCCCTTTGGAAGGAACAACAGTCGAAATTTCTTGAATATTTAGGAAAAGACACCGCGAGCGACTTGGTGGCGCTGGCAAGTAAAGGCTAAATTTAAACTCCATAATGTGTATATACACAAAAGGAAACACAATGACTACGCAAACGACAAACACAGATTTAACAGAGTCAGGCCCATTTAGGTCACCGACTTTTATCGGCATAACGCTGGCATGGTTCGCAGTTGTTATGGGCCTTTCTATAAACGGTTACTTTGAAACACCCGATGGTGTTTTACCTATTAAAATGCCGATTTTTTTCATGATTCCGCCTATCTTTTTTGTATTGGCACTTACGATGTCACGATCTGTGGCGAACTGGGCAGACAAGATAGATGTCACAACAGCCACGTCGTTACAAAGCTGGCGTGTTATGGGTTTTACCTTTCTTATTCTATGGGCATTGGGTGAGCTTCCACTGGTTTTTGCCCTGTTGTCTGGTTTTGGTGATGTCGCAACGGGTGTATATGCCGCGTTTGCAACGGTGAAAGTCGGCGAACGCAAAGCCAGTTGGCAAGTATCTGCGCGACGGGTGATATATATTGGATCAGTTGATTTTGCTGTTGCTGTGGGGACGGGTTTGTTGTCGGCGGCCGGGTATTTGAAGCTGTATGAAGGTGAAGTCTCGGCACATCTTATGACAGCCTTTCCAATGGTGATGTTTCCGGTATTTGTTGTGCCGGCCTTTATTATTCTGCACATTTTGGCTTGGCGTGGTATTTCAAAAGCATAATGAAAAAGGCACCGCAATGTATTTGCGGTGCCTTTAATAGCTTTATTGTAATGCTACCTTAGTCCAGATTGCGTTCAATCTCTTCCGTTGTGAAAATCTCGATTACATCGTCTTCACGGATGTCTTCGTAATTTTCAAACGCCATACCACACTCTTGTCCCGCATGAACCTCTTTAACTTCATCTTTGAAGCGTTTTAGCGTTTTCAGTTTACCTTCGTGAATTACAACGTTGTCACGCAGCAGGCGAACGCCGGCTTCACGACGAGCAACGCCTTCGGTGACTTCACAGCCGGCGATTTTACCGGAACCCGTGATTTTGAAGACTTCTTTGATTGTTGCATATCCAATGAAGGTTTCTTTTATTTCCGCTGACAGCAGACCAGATGCTGCTGCTTTAATATCGTCCATCAGGTTATAGATGATCGAGTAATAGCGAATTTCAACGCCTTTTTGGTTGGCGCTGTTACGTGCCGGTGCATTTGCCCGTACGTTAAAGCCAATGATCGGCGCACCAGAAGCTTCGGCCAATGTCACATCAGATTCAGTGATCGCACCAACACCTGCGTGCAAGACACGCACGCGAACCTCTTCATTGCCGACCTTTTCCATTGCTTGCACGATAGCTTCGGTAGAGCCCTGAACATCTGCTTTGATCAAAATCGGCAATTCAGACACAGTTTCATCCGCTTTGGCTTTTGCCAGCAATTGGTCAAGCGTTGTGCCTGCGCTAACAGAAGCTTTTTTATCCTTGCTGACCTGAATGCGGTAATCTGCAATTTCGCGGGCTTCTGCCTCTGATGTGACAACGTTTAAAACATCGCCTGCTTCGGGTGTGCCGTTCAGGCCCAGAACTTCGACAGGAACCGAAGGCCCGGCTTCTTTCACATGCTCACCCTTGTCGTTGATTAATGCACGCACCTTGCCCCATTGCTCGCCGACAACAAAGATGTCTTTGTGGCGCAAAGTACCTGCTTCAACCAATACGGTGGCAACAGGCCCGCGGCCCGTATCAAGTTTAGCTTCGATAACGGCACCTTGTGCCGGACGGTTTGGATTTGCTTTTAGCTCTAGCAACTCAGATTGCAGTGCTATGGCCTCTAGTAATTTATCCAGACCCATTCCTGTCATTGCAGAAATCTCAACGTCTTGCACTTCACCTGACATTGCCTCAACAATAACTTCGTGTTGAAGTAATTCTGTGCGCACCCGGGTGGGGTCTGCACCTTCGACATCCATTTTGTTAATGGCGATAATAAGCGGCACGTCTGCAGCTTTTGCGTGTGCAATCGCTTCGATAGTTTGTGGCATAACACCGTCATTAGCGGCGACAACCAAAACAACAATATCGGTTACTTGCGCACCACGCGCACGCATGGATGTAAAGGCCGCGTGGCCCGGCGTATCCAGGAATGTCAACAAAGTACCATCTTCTGTTGTGATTTGATATGCACCGATATGCTGGGTAATTCCGCCTGCTTCGCCGGAAACAACATTCGTTTTACGCAATTTATCCAGAACAGAGGTTTTACCATGGTCAACATGACCCATGATGGTGATAACGGGCGCCCGCGGTTTCAGGTCTTTTTCATCATCTTCAATGGCTTGAATTGCATCTTCAACATCAGCGTCAGATACACGCACAACTTTATGGCCAAACTCTTCAACGATCAATTCGGCGGTATCTGCATCAATAACTTGATTTTGTGTTGCCATGATTCCATTGGTCATTAGCGCCTTTACTACAGTGGCTACTTTTTCCGCCATACGATTGGCAAGTTCAGCAACTGTAATGGCTTCCGGGATCTGAACATCGTGAATGATTTTTTCGCGTTCAGCGTTGCTTTCACCCATCATTTGACGGCGTTGACGTTCTTGTTTTCGCTTCATAGCGGCCATGGATTTTTGATGACCATCGCCACCGCGTAAGGCTTGGTTGATTGTCAGCTTGCCAGTGCTGCGACGATCCCCTGCACCACCTTTTGTTTGTTTCTCGCGGCGCGGTTTTTCAACGCGTTTTACGGCAGGTGCCTTTGCGGCGGGACGTGTTACATCAGGATCAGGCGCTGGCGCAGAGGCTGCAGGGGCTGTATTAGGATCAACAGGTTTTTCGGCCGGCGCCGGCGCATTGGCAGCTTCTTCACGGGCGCGCTTACGCTCTTCGCGTTCGGTTTCTTCACGTTCTTTTTCTTCGCGCTCGCGGCGCCGTGCAATACGTTCTTCTTCGCGTTGACGCGTTTCGTTTTCTTCACGGGTTTTGCGTTCGGCTTCTTGTCCTGCGGCTGCTGCAAGTGCTTTTCTGCGACGATCCATTTCCGAATTGGAAACACCAGTGGCCGATTTTGCGCCAGAGCGTGTTCCGGCAGGTGTGGCACTTGGTTTTCCGGGAACAAATACGCGTTTGCGTTTCTTTTCAACCACGACCGATTTTGAACGTCCGTGTGAAAAACTTTGGCGCACAACACCAGAGCCGCCCTTTAGCCCAAGTGGTTTTGGTTTGCCGTCGTTATTGTTTTCGTCACTCATTCGTACTTAACCTTTCGCAGCTGGCTTTGAACCAGCAATTTTAGACGGTCCGGCATCGCATTTTTCACGAAATCCAGCCAGTCGATTGGCTTCTAATAGGATGCGGGCCGAGAGTCCACCTTTGGACACTGCCGCGTGTATCACATTTTCCCGCCCGAATGCCAAACCCAATTCTTGTGCTGTAAGCCAAGAAATATAGGAATTTGCAACCGCAGAGGGCCGTATTTTCTGTTTTTGCGGGGCAGAACCGTCTTCTGCCTGTATAAGAATATACCAGCGTTCAGACATCATTGCCGATTTGGTTTTTTCATAACCACAAATAGCGTGCCCGCTTTTACGTGCCATAGACAGTAAATTTATTGCATGTTTCGCAATCAGGCGTTCGGTCAAATCAATCAGATTTTCGGGGATATTAACCTTTTGTTTGGCAGCCTTTGAAAACAAGCCCTGATCTATGGCCTTGGTCAGATCGTGCCTGTTTGCAGTGACCCATATGCCGCGCCCGGGCAGCCGCCCTGAAATATCGGGCGTGATCATATCATCAGGACCCAATACGAACCGTATCAAGCTAGATGTCGGCAAAGTTTCTTTGGTCGCTATACAGCGACGCTCAATAACTTCAGTCCGATTTGTTCGACCACCACGTCCCACGGGCAAGCACCGAAACCTGACGCATCAGGCTTCAGCCTCCTCTTCGGCATTTGCAGCTTCTTCGGCGGCCGCATCTTCGGCCAGCTGTTCTTCCGTAACCCAACCTAGCTGCAAACGCGCGTTCATAATCAGCTCTTGTGCTTCTGCCAGTCCCATATCAAAGCTTTCCAACAGGCCGTCATCTTTGACGCGTTCGCCATCTATTGTGGTATAGCCACCAGCCAATTCCCAGTCAGCACAGGTTGCAAAATCGTCGATGGTTTTTACACCGTCTTTGGCTAGAGCCACCAGCATTTGCGGTGTCAGGCCACCAAAGTCGATCAAGCTTTGCTCAAGACCCAGCTCTTTGGCTTCTGCCAGTGCTTTTGCATTAATCTCTTCCAGGCTTTCGCGCGCACGGGCTTGTAGCTCGTCTGCTGTACCTTGGTCGAAACCGTCAATGACCAGCAATTCGTCCACTTCAACGTAAGCAACTTCTTCCAGTGTGGCAAAGCCTTCAGATACCAGCAGTTGGGCTACAACTTCGTCGACGTTCATTGTGTCCATGAACAATTTGGAGCGTATTTCAAATTCAGCCTGACGACGCTCGGATTCTTCAGCTTCAGTCATGATGTCGATATCGAGACCGGTTAGCTGTGACGCAAGGCGCACGTTTTGGCCGCGGCGGCCAATCGCCAGTGATAATTGCTCTTCCGGGACAACAACCTCGATGCGTTCGGCATCTTCGTCCAGAACAACCTTGCTGACCTCAGCGGGCTGTAATGCGTTGACCAAGAAAGTAGGTGCATCTTCATTCCAAGGGATGATGTCGATTTTTTCACCGCCCAATTCATTCACAACTGCTTGAACGCGTGAACCGCGCATACCAACACACGCCCCAACAGGGTCTATTGAATTGTCATATGAAATCACACCGATTTTCGCGCGTGATCCCGGATCACGGGCAACTGCTTTAATCTCAATGATACCGTCGTAAATCTCTGGTACTTCCATTTTGAACAGCTCAGCCATGAATTCCGGTGCAGTACGTGACAAGAATATCTGTGGGCCACGCATTTCGGAACGCACCTCTTTGATATAGGCACGCACGCGATCGCCATTGCGGAACATTTCGCGGTTGATCAACTGATCCCGGCGCAAAACGGCCTCACCACGGCCGACATCAACAATGACATTGCCGTATTCAACACGTTTGACCAGACCATTGATGATCTCGCCCTCGCGGTCTTTGAATTCTGAATATTGACGTTCGCGTTCTGCTTCGCGCACTTTTTGCAAAATAACCTGTTTGGCAGATTGTGCAGCAATACGGCCAAAATCCATTGGCGGCAGATCGTCGATAATCAATGAACCCACTTCGGGGTTATCAATATGCGCTTTGGCCTCTTCAACGGTCATTTCCGTTGACATGTTTTCAACCTCTTCCACAACTTCGCGCACGCGTGTCATGGCCAGTTCGCCCGATTTGCGATCGATATGGGCACGAATATCCAGCTCAGCTCCGTAACGTGATTTGGCCGCCTTTGCCATGCTTTCTTCCATTGCCTGAATGACAAGATCGGGGTCGATCATTTTTTCACGGGCCACCGCATCCGCGATTTGCAACAGTTCCAGACGGTTTGCACTGGTAATAGCCATGGGTTCAGTCCTCTTCGGTTTGAATTTCGTCGAACGCACTTTCATCAAAGCCGCCATCTTTGCGCGCCTTTAGTGTGTGTGCGATCAGTTCATCGGTTAAGACCAGCTTGGCATCATCCAGCCAGTCAAATTGCAGGCCGATAATTCCTTCGGGAATTTCAATCAGCACTTCGTTATCTTCAACGCCACGCAATTCGCCCTTAAAGCGTTTGCGCCCGTCAATAAGTTCTGTAGTTTCGATTTTGGCTTCATATCCCTGCCAAGCTTCGAAATCTTTCAGTCGTGTCAGCGGGCGGTCAATGCCGGGGCTGGACACTTCCAGCGCATAATCACCCTCAATCGGGTCTTCTACGTCCAGAATAGCACCTACCTCGGTGGAAATGCGTGCGCAATCATCGACCTCTATGCCACCATCCGGCTTTTCAGCCATGATTTGCAAAGTGGTGCGTTTGCCGGACATCAGACGAATGCGCACAAGTTCACACCCCAGACCTTCGATCACGGGGCGTACAATCTGGGCCATGCGTTTATCAATCGCCGCTTTTGCTATCAAGTCTGACAACATTATCTCCAAGCACAAAAAAACGGGCAGCTGCCCGTCGAGAATTTCCGATGGAAGTCTGGGGATGGAAGCCAGTCTTACCGCTGTTGATGTGGATATAGGCTGGCTTCAAAGGATATGCAAGGGGAATTAAGCAGTATCCAAGTATGTCCTATATTCAAACGCGCTGACCTCTGCCGTGAAGCGTTCAAGTTCCTGACGTTTTGCCTTTAGATATATGCTGCGCAGGATGGGTGCGAATATATCGTCCATGCCTGCTGTGCTTTCAAAGGCATCCAGTGCATCCTGCCAATTTGTTGGCAAAGCGGGTAAATCTGCCGCGAAAGCATCGCCTTTGGTTGCCGGGGCAGGAAGCCGTGCGTTATCAATACCCATTAAGGCTGCACCCAGGATTGCAGCCAATACCAGATAAGCGTTTGCGTCAGCACCAGCCACACGGTGTTCAATGCGTCGTGCAACATCCGGCCCGCCCGGAATGCGTATGGCTGTTGTGCGGTTTTCATAACCCCAGCCAACAGCACAAGGGGCATGACAGTTCGGGGCAAAGCGGCGGTAAGAATTATAATGTGGGGCAAACAGGGCCATGGATGCGGGCATCATATCCAGACAGCCTGCAACCGCATGGCGCAGTATTTCAGAACCGTCTTCTGTACCGTTGGCAAAAATATTATTGCCGTCTTTATCAAGAATGGAAAAATGAGCATGCAGACCGTTACCGGGCCGATCGCCAAACGGCTTGGCCATAAAGGTTGCAGCCAGCCCTTGATCGCGCGCAACAGATCGCACAATGCGCTTAAAAAACATAGCATCATCCGCGGCGCGTAACGGGTCAGGTACATGATTAAGGTTAATTTCGAATTGACCGGTGCCCGCTTCGGAAATTGCCGCATCCGCAGGCACCCCCCATGCTTCGCATTCAGCATAGACGGCGTTTAGAAAGGGTTCATGCAGATCGAGCGTGTCCAATGATTCCAAAACCTGAAACTCTTGTTTGATCGGTGCCGTTTGGGCTGTTCCATAGGCCGCATTTGGGTCGGTTAGATAAAATTCCAACTCTGTGGCGACAACCACAGTAAGATCACGGGCCTTATATTGATCGACAATTTTAGCCAACGCCTGACGCGGATCACCTAAAAAAGGTGTTTTGTCTTCTTGCAGAAATGTACATGGAACCAATACCGCAGACTCTATAGTTGTCGATAGCTTTAACGGGCCGCGCCCGGTTGGCACGCAATACCCGTCACTGTCGCCAGATGCAAAAACCAATTCACTATCGGCAATATCATTGCCCCATATATCAATCCCGCAAATCGAAAGTGGCATACGAAAGCCATCTTTTAATACCGTATCCAGTTTTTTTGCGGGCATTCGTTTCCCGCGCATTTGTCCGTTAAGATCAAAAACGCCAACTTGAACATTCGGATTTTGTGGAGTGTTTGTCATGATTCGGGCGTTGGGTTCGGAAGGATCAATAATTAGATCAAATTATTGCATAAGGTCAATCAATGATATGTAAATTGTAGATTTTTGGTAAATATATAGGAAATTTTGCAATAATTAGATGAAATCTATATGCAAAACACGGCAAAAACAGTTTGTTTCCCAATTGTTGACAAAATTGAATGCGAAACAATAGCCAGTATGTAACCAGGATTTAAGTAACGAGGATTGTCAGTATGGACAGATTAATGGAGATGGAGGCCTTTGCGAAGGTCGTCGATAACGGTGGCTTTACGGATGCTGCCAAAAAAATGGGTTTATCAAAATCAGCGGTATCAAAACACGTGTCTTCCTTAGAGGCGCGTCTTGGTGCGCGATTGCTTAATCGGACGACCCGCCGTGTTAGCCCAACCGAAATCGGTTTGGCCTATTATGACAAAGCGAAACAGGTTTTAGTCGATGCGATCGAAGCCGATGCTATGGTATCATGTATGCAAATCGCGCCACGTGGGTCGTTGCGATTAGCGGCTTCCCCCGATTTTGGCGGAAACCATCTTTCCAGTGCGCTGGGGGATTTCTTGGGCCTATATCCTGATGTGTCCGTTGATATGGTTTTAAGCAATAGGAATTTGGATCCCGTTGCAGACAGTTTCGATTTGGTTATTCGCGTCGGTCAACAACAAGACAGCAGTATTATGGCCAAGAAGCTTGCTTCAACCAGAATGCAAATTATCGGGTCACCCGCTTATTTTGAGAAACACGGGATGCCGACCAAAATAGACGATCTAAACCAGCATAGCTTGTTGCATTATTCCCACCAGCCTTCGGGTAGCGTTTGGAAGCTGGAATCGGCCTCGGGTGAAAAACGGACTATCCGCGCAAGTGGCAATTTAACTGCAAACGACGGACATTCTTTATTACAGGCGGCCGAAGCAGGTCTTGGAATTGCATACCTTCCTTGCTTTTTGTACCATGACGCGCTTGAAAGCGGTCGTATAATGGCCGCTTTAACTGACTTGCCTGTGCAATCGCAGGATATTTACGCAATGTACCCGCATGGGCAATATACACAGCCTAAACTGCGTGCATTTCTGGATTTTCTGGCAGAGCATTTCAAGCACAAAGGTATGGGTGCTTGGTAAAGATCGCCCTTTAGGCTAAATTTTTGCGGCGGTAATGATAAGCTGCCGCTTCAACCATTCCCAGGTTTTCATACAGGGTTCGTGCGGGGATATTCGCGCGAACAGTTAATACTGCCACCCAATCACAATTTTGATCTTTTGCCCATTGGCAAGCTTTATACATCATGGTGTTTGCAATGCCCTTGCGTCGGTGATCCGATGCAACCTCAACCGCATGTACCATAGCAATATCTTTATATGCGGCGGCAAAAGCAACGCCCATTTTATCAGCACTTAGTATTGTTTTTGGGGTTTTTACGCGCGCCATAACATTCAAGCGGCCCCGATCTATTCCACCCGCTGCCCAAATAGATTTTGTATCTTGATTTGGCACATCAAGCAGTTGAATTTCTTGCGTAGCTATTGGTAAATTGCGTAAAAGCTTATCGGTTTGCGCAACCAGAATAACCACGGGATCAATAATTTCATACCCCAAGGCCTGCAATTTAGTATCCAGATCAGCGTCCGTATTGCGGATCATAAACAAAGGCGTTTGATCAAGTGACACCATCTTTGCAACTGCAGAGCTAATTTTAATGCCTTGTGTGTTGGGCAAACGAGTTGCGGCAGAAACCCGTTGGCCACCGCCGGCCCCTTCACGGATTAACCAGCCTTCGACGTTGTGAAAAGCATATGGCGACCAAGTGGCATCAATGGCATCGAATAGATTAGTTTGGGTCGGAAGCTTCACGGGCCTAATCTTTTAGAAACGTTTTGCGTATTAAGGCTGCAACCTCTGATACTCTGGTTGCATTGGGTGAACGTATTACCAGATTACATCCAAAGGCCCCGTTATCATAATAAGGATATGACCCGATGGATGTGTCAGGGTGATTTTTTGCAATAACGCCAAGTTGTTTGGCTATATCACCCTCTTTCATTTTTAGGCTAACGGTTTTAGATAAAACCTCTTTCCCCGATGTCAGTTTTGGCAACAGTCCTGCAAGCATGGCCCTGAAGATGGTTGGAACGCCTGCCATGACATGAACGTTTTCCATTGAAAATCCCGGCGCTTTGGAAACCGGGTTGTCTATTAAGTCAGCCCCATCGGGAATACGCGCCATACGCAGGCGGGTTTCGGTTAGTTCGATATCAGGGGATTTGTAATTTTTGGCTAGTGCAGCCCGCGCATCGGCTCGCACATCTATCGAAACGTCAAAAGCCTTGGCAATACAGTCTGCCGTAATATCATCATGGGTCGGCCCAATGCCGCCGCTAGTAAAGACGTTTGTGTATTTCATGCGCAACGTATTTACGGCGTCAATGATCTGGGCTTCATCATCGGACACAACGCGTATTTCTTCCAGATCGACACCCATTAGGGTCAGTTGTTGGGCTAAATGGTTTGAATTGGTATCCTGCGTACGTCCGGACAGGATTTCATCCCCAATAACGATCATAGCGGCAGTTGGATTGCTCATCTGACTTGTCCTTATTTATTCGGAGGCATAGGTTTTGTGCATGAAATTCGAAACACCCCTGATACCCGCAACACTTATCCGTAGATATAAACGTTTTCTGGCAGACGTCACGCTAAACGATGGACGTGAAGTAACGGCCCACGTCGCCAATCCCGGCTCTATGCTAGGTATGAAGCATGCGGGGCTGCGAGTTTGGTTGGAGCAGAACGATGACCCCAAGCGCAAACTGAAATATTCATGGAAGCTGGCAGAGCTGGAAGACGGAACGTTTATCGGGGTGGATACCGGCTTGCCCAATAAAATTGTGGCTGAGGCTTTGCAGGGCGGCTTAGCCGCTCAATTGGGTTACACACATATCCGCCCGGAAGTAAAATATGGCGAAAACTCACGTGTTGATTTTCTGCTGACAGACGATAATAAACCTGATTGTTATCTGGAAGTGAAAAGTGTCACGCTTTCACGTAGTGCGGGTTTGGGTGAATTTCCCGATAGCGTGACCAAGCGCGGGGCAAAGCACATGGAAGAACTGGTGCGCATGGTTGCAGAGGGTCACTGTGCGATTTTGCTGTATCTGGTGCAACGAAACGACATCAACAGTTTTACTGTTGCGGATGATATTGACCCTGAATACCAGCGGGTGGCTATAAGGGCAAAAAAAGCAGGGGTTGAGTTTCTGTGTTATGGCACAAAGATTTCCAAGGCGGGTATTTGCCTTGATGCAAGCTCTATGATCTTACCTCTGGTCAGTGTTACGGATTAGGGCTATTGAGCATTGCAGTATAAGACTACGGAGTATGGTACTTTGGAAAGCACAAAGAAACCACGGCTAAACGCAGACGGTATTACCATTCATTCAAAGGAAGACTTTGAAGGCATGCGCCGTGCCGGGCGTTTGGCGGCTGAAATTCTGGATATGATCGGCCCATATGTACAGCCGGGCGTCACCACGGAATATCTGGATCAACTGTGCCACGATTTTATGATCGCCAATAATTCCGTGCCTGCTACATTGGGCTATCGCGGCTATCCAAAATCCAGCTGTATCTCGATCAATCATGTTGTGTGCCACGGTATTCCGTCTGAGAAAAAGCTGAAAGATGGTGACATTCTGAATATTGATGTGACCTGTATTCTGGATGGTTGGTTTGGTGATAATTCGCGGATGTATGTTGCTGGCACCTTGTCGCGCAAAGCAGAACGTTTGATCAAAGTCACCCATGACGCGCTGATGCTGGGAATTGATCAGGTCAAACCCGGCAATACGTTTGGTGATATCGGGGCCGCAATCCAGAAATATGCTGAAGCACATCGTTGTTCTGTCGTGCGGGATTTCTGCGGGCATGGGCTGGGTCGTGTGTTTCACGCACCGCCAAATGTGTTACACTACGGCAATTGGGGGACCGGTAATGTGCTGGAAGAGGGCATGTTTTTTACCATTGAGCCGATGATAAATCTGGGCAAACCCCACACCAAGATATTGGCGGATGACTGGACGGCCGTGACAAAAGATAAATCTTTGTCCGCGCAGTTTGAACATTCAATCGGCGTCACGGCGGATGGGTGTGAGATTTTCACCTTGTCTCCTAATGGCACATTCCACCCAACCTATTAGGTTACTAGGCTGATTTCCTATAAACCATTGGTTAACCAATGCGCGCAACTATGGCTTGTGTCAGCGAATCTACAAAACTCCGAATTTGCCGAAGCTGCGATGCTTGGGTTTAGTCTGTCGCAAGCAGCGGTTACTGACCCCAAGAAACTTCAAAACAGACATCGTGCTGAATTGCGTGCGCGTTTTTTGAAAGGTGGCGTACGGGCGGTTGCCGATTTTGAATTGCTGGAACTGATCATTTGTCGTGCAATTCCGCATCGTGATGTGCGGCCCCTTTGTAAATTGCTGCTAAAACGATTCGGCAGCTTTAACGGTGTTATCACTGCGTCCGATAGCAATCTGCGAAAAATACGGGGGGTTGGTCAGTCTGTTGTAAATGAGTTGAAAATCGTTCAGGCAACGGCCTACAGAATGGCACAATTACAGGTTTTGGACAAAGATGTTCTAACCACTTGGGATCAGCTGATTGCATATTGCAGATCAAGAATGGCGCACTTGGCCCATGAAGAATTTCGGGTTTTGTTTCTGGATAGTAAAAACGTGTTGATAGCGGATGAGTGTTTGCAGTCCGGTATTGTTAACCATGTGCCCGTTTATCCCCGCCAAATAGCCAAACGTGCACTGGAGTTGGATGCGTGTGCGATTATTCTGGTTCATAATCATCCCAGCGGTGATCCGAAACCATCCAATGCAGATATTGCCGTGACGGTGGACGTTATAGATGCGCTAAGTGCGCTTGCTATTAATGTGCATGACCATGTGATTATTGGTGCGACTGGTGAAACAAGCTTCAAAGCATGCGGTTTGATTTAAGGCTTGTCTTTGACCCATATTTCAACCCGATTATTTTTTGCAGCACCTTCGGGCGTGTCTTCACAGGCAAGTGGAGAAGCTTCACCGAAACCCAGCACGTCTATTTGCAAATTAGCCAACTGACCACTGCTATCGGCGCCTTTAATCAAATGCGACACAAGCTGTGCGGATGCTTTTGATAAACGTTTATTTTCGCGGGTGTTCCCTTTGGATTCTGTGAAGCCGATGATCATCACCGCCTGATCCGCGTAATTTCCCAAAAACAGCTCTGATATCAGGGCCTCTAATGCGGTAGAAGACTGTGGTACCAAAGCCTCGGTACCCGTAGTAAACCGCAATACCGTTGAAAGCTGCCTTGCCCCGTTAAGCATGCTCAACATGGTGTGAACTTCTGTAATTGGAACTGACTTGGATGTGGTAAGCAGGCTGTGTACAATCCGGTTACCTTGATTTTCCAACCCATTTTCGAAAACCGAAAGACTGGGGTATCCCCGACGATCAATCATTTCCCTGGCTGGCGCCCCGCTTAGATAGCTTAGAAATTCGCGTATAAAAATCGGGGGGTTTTTAAGGCTATTTTGCAGGTAGTGATAATAAACAGCAGGATAACTGCCGGATGAAATATTGAAGACGCTTGGTTGGATAAACGCACCGCAACGGCCAAGTATTGGCAGAGCTTTGGCGGTGCGAAGGTTGGAAAAATTCGTAAACCCCAGACCATAGGGATCACTTGCTGCGGCTTTTGCCAACTCTTCAAGATCATCGAAATGTGTTGCCGTTTTAAGCTTTGAAGTGTCAAACCCCATTTCCTTGGTGATCTTTGCCAGGCCAGAAGTTTCTTTTGGCAGATAAACATTGATATTTGCATCCGGCCCACCCAGATCTTTCCAATTTACGATTGCACCGGAAAGAATACGATGCAGTGCCCCTTGTGATAAGGACCTTACAGAGTTTGTATCAGATGTAACGGCAACCAAAGCGTCAGCTGCAATGGGCATAACGCTTGCTTGTTTTTTTGCATTTTCCATGGTTTTCGCTGAACCGCTTTTTATAATCAGCGTATCCTTAAGTGCTAAGATACCAGCGTCCAAATCAGAACGAATCCCGGTTTTGATCGATATATCTGCAAGCCTTTGCTTGTCCTTAGTTGTAATTTTTATGCTTGATTTATCATCCGTCTCTATGGATGTTTCAATGTCTGCACCCAATGAAAAACTGTAGTTTTCAAGTAGCGGAACCAGTAGTTTATTTATTAAAACACGATTTCCATATATAGACACCTTTGATGCCAAGCTTTCAATTTCAGGACAGGAAGCCCCGTCACATGTAACCGTTCTTGCATCGACCTCCAACTCACCAAGATCTGTTTCGATTGTATAAATCCCCTGATCAAAACGGGTAAGTTCACCAACCAGCTCAACAGAACTGGTTGTTGATTTTAACGTAACCTGACCAGCCCAAACCGCATGGGAAAATGTGGCCAGCGCCAAGGTAAGGGATAATAATCTGGATAAGTACATTTGATGCCGCCAACTAATTTCGTTGCGCTACAATCAGGCTCCTGAGTATATTTTTCAATACAATACTTTGGTTATCGGCAGAACAATTTTTGACCGAGACATTCTTGCTGGTAATTTGGGTTCCCAGATTGGCGGCGTAACGCACGGCGCTGATAGAAAAACCCGTGCCGCATAGTTGATTAGGGTTTTCTAAAACCACCACGAAGTCAATAAAAACGGCATTGGGGTTTTCAACGCTGTATATTTGGACAAATTTCCCGTTTTCGACATCGCTGTTGCCAAGCATTGTCAGATAGCCGCCGCCTTGTAGATAGGATCTTTTATAGGAACGTGTGTTCAGTTTTGTGATTTGTTTATTATGCGACGAGTTGAAAGCCTGTTCATCCGCATTAAGCTGTAAATTAACCCGCCCCGACCATGCAATTCCGGTTCTTTGTAATGATGATAAATCTTTGACGGGTGTTGAAATGGATTTTGAAGCCCCATCGGCAAAGGACACTTCTATTTTTGCAGGGTCAGATAATACGGGAATTGTTATTGTGATTTCACCCTTGTCATCAACAATTTCATTAAATCGTAACCCGGCATGTGCGATCGTGATAACGTTATTCCTGTGGCAAGGCGCTTTAACGTCCAGTTGTATGCGTGCACCCCGTAAGGGTTTTGCAGAAAGACTAAGAGAGCAATCCATTTGAGTCGGATCTATTTTCAGAGTTCCGAATGTTTCCGGTGCTGTGGAGACAGATGCGGTCTCTACGCTGCGGACAAGTTCAAAACCAGAAATAGGCGCTGGTTTCGAAGGCGTTACAACTACAGAAGCAAAAGCATTAGGCCTTTGTGCTGGAGTATTTTTATTGCTGTGGGATGCTATTGCATCTGTTCTAATCGTGCTGTCCGTGTCCGCTTTTGCAATTTGTGGTGTGCTTGTTTTCGATGCAAACAATTCATCGCCTTTGTGCACAAAAGTGCCGACGCCCAACAACAATATGAGGCCGGTTATAAATGTTAGGGCTTTGTCATTTAAGCGCACAACGGTATCCTAGGAATATTTAGGTATAGTATGCCAAATTAACTTATATTTTGGTATCCACAGAACGATCTTGCGTACGATGTGATGAGGATAAGACACAGGGCCTACACATCGTGGGCGGGTGATTAAAAAAATCAACATATAGATAATTATGGCATGGTCTTGCAGTATATTGTGCCATAATTCAGTCAAATTTCATGTTGTGGATGATAGTTATTAGAGTTTCCCGTGACAATGTTTGAACTTGTTGCCGGACCCGCATGGGCAAGTTTCGTTACGAGAAGGATTGCCCCAAGTGGTTTTATCGCTTTCGTCAAAACCCTCAATCGCGTTTTCGTAAGACGGTGATATTGCCCCTGACGCTTCCATCTGTGCCTGCATTTCGCGCTGTTCTTCTTCGGTTAGCATGCGAATGCGTGACAACTGTTTGGTTACATCGACACGCAGACTGTCCAACAGTTTTTCAAAAAGCTCAAAACCTTCGGATTTATATTCATTTAGCGGATCGCGCTGGGCATACCCGCGAAAGCCAACAACAGAACGCAGATGTTCCAGCGTTACAAGATGTTCGCGCCACTTGCCGTCAATGGTTTGCAAAAGCAGTTGTTTTTCGATGTTACGCATGTTTTCTGCGCCGAACTCTTGTTCTTTGTTTGCCGCAAAAGCATCGCCCGCTTCATAAATGTGTTCACGGATGTGTTCGTCATCAACGCCTTCTTCTTTTGCCCAGTCTTTCAGGGGAAGCGCCATGCCAAGCAGTTCTTGGGTGTTGGTGTCCAGGCCATCTATATCCCATTGTTCGGGGTATGATTTTTCAGGAATGGCCTGATCGACAATATCATCAATAACCTGATCACGCATATCTTTGACGACTTCAGACAGATCATCGCCTTCCATGATTTCACGGCGTTGTCCGAAAATAGCTTTACGCTGATCGTTCATCACATCATCGAATTTCAGCAATTGCTTGCGAATATCAAAGTTACGGCCTTCAACCTTGGCCTGTGCGCGCTCCAGCGATTTGTTGACCCAAGGGTGAACTATACTTTCGCCTTCTTCCATGCCCAAAGTGCTTAGCACTTTTTCCAGACGTTCAGAACCAAAGATGCGCATCAGATCGTCCTCTAGGGATAAGAAAAATGCAGACCGTCCAGGATCGCCCTGACGGCCCGAACGGCCGCGCAATTGGTTATCGATACGCCGACTTTCGTGGCGTTCTGTAGCAAGAACAAACAAACCGCCTGCGGCCAGAACTTTCTCCTTGTCAGCGGCTATTTCTTTTTCAAGTTTGGTGCGAATTTCAGTCTCATCAGCGTTTTCACCAACTTCTTCTAGTGTTTTCGCAAGGCGCATTTCAAAGTTACCGCCCAATTGGATGTCGGTACCACGGCCAGCCATGTTTGTGGCGATTGTAACGGCACCTGTTGTGCCTGCATCTGCGACGATGGACGCTTCTTGTTCGTGGAAGCGCGCGTTCAGGACATTATGTGGAACACTACCTTCAGATCGTACTAAAGCTTCAATTTGCGTGGCTTTTTCAAGCTCTGCTTTCTTGTTGTCGTCTTTTTTCAAGCCCTCAGAGCGTTTGCGAATATTGGCAGAGATGTTATTCAAGTAAGCTTTGTCTTTCAAAAGATCTGACAGCATTTCGGATTTCTCAATAGAGGTTGTCCCCACTAAAACAGGCTGTCCTTTGATATGTGACAGGGCGATTTCCTGAACAACGGCCTGAAATTTCTCATCGGCTGTGCGATAAATAGCGTCATGTTCATCAGCCCGCATAATCGGCATGTTGGTTGGAACCTCTACCACACCAAGTCCGTAAATTTCGGCAAATTCTTCTGCTTCTGTCAGGGCGGTACCTGTCATGCCTGCCAGTTTTTCATACAGGCGGAAATAGTTTTGGAAAGTGACCGATGCCAAAGTGACGTTTTCCGGTTGAATGGTCACACCTTCCTTGGCTTCAATTGCTTGGTGCAGCCCATCTGACAGGCGGCGGCCCTTCATCATGCGACCGGTAAATTCGTCAATCAGCATGACCTCACCATCGCGTACGATGTAATCTTTTTCACGGTTAAACAGAACATGCGCACGCAAAGCCTGATTGATATGGTGTACCAGTGATGTACTTTCGGGGTCGTAAAGCGATGCGCCTTCTTCCAAAAGCTCCATTTCAAGGAAACGTTTTTCGACAAATTCATTGCCTTCTTCGGTCAAGTGGGCGGCACGGCTTTTTTCATCAACCTCAAAATGTTCTTGTGCCAGTTCCGGTATCAGCTTGTCGATGGTTATATAAAGTTCGGAACGGTCATCGGCCGGACCGGAAATAATAAGCGGTGTGCGGGCCTCATCAATCAGGATCGAATCGACCTCATCAACGATAGCAAAATAGTGATCGCGCTGGGCCACTTGTGAAATATCGCTTTGCATATTGTCGCGCAGATAATCAAAACCCAATTCGTTGTTGGTCGCGTAAGCCACATCGGAACGATAGGCTTCCAGTTTTGCAGCAGGATCCATATCGGGTACAATGACGCCGGTTGTCAGACCAAGAAAGCCGTAAACCTGTGACATCCATTCCGCATCACGGCGTGCCAGATAGTCGTTCACGGTCACGACATGTACGCCGCGACCTGTTAAAGCATTCAGATAAGCAGGCAGAGTAGCGACAAGGGTTTTGCCCTCACCAGTTTTCATTTCAGAAATATAGCCCTGATGCAGAAAGATGCCGCCAATAAGTTGTGTATCAAAAGCGCGCAGGCCCAACGTGCGTTTTGCCGCTTCACGTGCATTTGCAAAGGCTTCGGGCAAAAGGCTGTCCAGAGATTCGCCATCTTTAATGCGGGTTTTGAATTCTTCGGTTTTCACCTTGATTTGGTCGTCACTTAGTGCCTGAAATTCCGGCTCCAGATTATTGATCTTCGTTATCAAAGGCTGAACGGCTTTGATTTTACGATCATTCGGTGTGCCAAAAACTTTTTTGGCCAATGTATTCATGCCCAGCATGACGTCTCCGTTTATCCAAAAGCCGTGAAACTACGGCATATTTTGACGCAAATTTAAATTTACTTATCATCCAACCGCTTGTCGGCCCTGTATTGAAGGCATAAGAAGAAGCAAGCTGAATGGCATCATGTAAATCACGCCAGTTCAAGGCATGTAAGCGGGTGTAAAGTCAGTGTCAACTTTGGCGCGGTAATTGATCGACACAATTCTTTGAACGGTGTTGAAAATATCAAGTCTAAATGGAGATTATAAATGGGTATTGCTAGTAAATTTGTTACAACCGTTGCAGCCGTTCTGGCATTTTCAACACCGGGTTTTTCACAAGAAGCACCAACAAAAGAGACAATCATCGCGACCGTAAATGGTAAAGAGATTACACTTGGTCATGTTGTGTCTTTGGCTAGCCGTCTGCCGGATCAGTTTTTAAGCATCGAAGACAAAGACCTTTATGCAGGCATTGTAGATCAGCTTATACAGCAACAATTGTTGAGCAGCTTAATTACAGAAGAGACTGCAGAATTGAAATTGGCGCGCGACAATGAGCGGCGCGCCTTTCTTGCTACTGAAGCGATAGAGCGGATTTCTGCTGAAGCTGTGACGCAAGATGCAATTAACGAGCAATATGAAACAGTTTATAAAAACGCAGAGCCTATTCCCGAATATCATGCCAGCCACATTCTATTGGATACGGAAGTTGAAGCAACAACAGTTGTAAAATTGTTGGCCAGCAACGCTGATTTTGTGGAAACCGCAAAAAAAATGTCAACGGGCCCAACCGGTCCGCAAGGTGGCGATTTGGGCTGGGCGGGATTGGGCCGCCTAGTACCGGAATTCGAAGCGGCTATGGTGGCATTGGAAGTGGGCCAGATTTCGGCACCTGTTAAAACGCAGTTCGGTTGGCATGTGATCAAGCTGAATGGAAAACGTAACCAGCCCATACCGGAACTGACCGTGGTTCTTGACGAAATAGAAGAAGGCCTAAAGGCTGCAGCACTGGAAAAAAGAATTTCACAACTTGAAACATCAGGTACTATCGTGCGCAAAGAACAAGAGATAGATCCTTCTTTCGTCAAAAAATTCGAGATACTTAAAGACTAAACACTGGGTGAAGATATGGGTAAAACAAAAGCCAAGATTAAGAAGTTAAAGAAAAAAGTATCCAAGTTGAAAAAGCAGCTTAAGGCCGCCACTGCTTCCAGCAAAACAAGCAGCGTTTCACCTCTGGCGCCAATAGGCGGCTTTCCTGAATTACCCGTTATTGATGGGGTGCGATTTGCGGCAGGTCAGGCTGGTGTTAAATATGCTGATCGCGACGATGTGATGTTGGCCGAAATTGCGGCCGGCAGTTCTGTCGCAGGCGTTTTTACCCGCTCTGCAACGCGGTCTGCCCCTGTTCTGGATTGTCAAAGCAAGCTACGCGGGGGCTTACCTGATAATAAGCCTTTTGCGATATTGGTGAATTCGGGCAATGCAAATGCCTTTACCGGTGCAAAAGGCGGTGCATCTGTGGATGCTATTTGTCAGGTGGTTGCCGATCAGGTCGGTACAGATGCATCATGTGTTTTTACCGCCTCAACGGGGGTGATTGGTGAACCTTTGCCGCATGATCGTATTATTGCAAAAATTGAAAATCTGAATGCTAACCTGTCTGCCGATCATGCCGAGTCTGCGGCACGGGCGATTATGACGACAGACACATTTGCCAAAGGCGCACATCGGGAGGTGAATATTGGCGGCAAAACAGTGCGTATCGCAGGTTTCGCCAAAGGGTCCGGTATGATCGCACCTGATATGGCAACGATGCTAGTTTATATTTTTACCGATGCGGCGGTTGCACCATCCACGCTGCAATCCATGTTGTCGTCATTGAATGAAAGCTCGTTTAATTCTATTACGGTGGACAGTGACACATCCACTTCAGATAGTCTGATGCTAGTGGCGACCGGCAAAAGTGGTGCGCCATTGATCGATGATATGGCAAGCAGTGATGGTAAGGTTTTTGCGTCTGCGCTGAGTAAGGTTATGTTGGAACTTTCCCATCTGGTGGTAAAAGACGGTGAGGGCGCGACTAAGTTTGTGGCGGTCAATGTCGCGGGTGCTGCAACAGACGCATCTGCACGCATTATAGCGCTGGCGATAGCGAATTCACCATTGGTTAAAACTGCCCTTGCGGGCGAAGACCCAAACTGGGGCCGTGTGGTTATGGCAATTGGTAAATCCGGTGAACCAGCTAATAGGGATAAGCTGTCTATTTCGTTTGGTGATATTCTGGTCGCTGAAAACGGCTGGGTTGCAGACGGGTATACTGAAGAAGCCGGGGCCGATTACATGAAGAACGCAGAGCTATCTATGTCTGTTGGGATAGGTGTTGGTGCGGGTTCTGCTACCGTATGGACCTGTGATTTGACCCATCAATATATCACGATTAATGCCGATTACCGTTCATGATAACGGTTTTGGTTTCTGCCGTTGCTTTGATTGATCTGGACGGGCGCGTTTTGCTGGCGCAACGCCCAGCCGGAAAATCTATGGCAGGATTATGGGAATTTCCGGGTGGCAAAATTGAGAATGGCGAGACACCGGAAGCGGCCCTGATTCGTGAATTGCATGAAGAACTGGGCATTGAAACTTGGGCCAGTTGTTTGGCGCCATTAACCTTTGCCAGCCATAGTTACGATGACTTTCACCTGTTGATGCCGGTTTTTGCCTGCCGAAAATGGGATGGGATCGTATCGCCCAAAGAAGGCCAGCAATTGGCTTGGGTTTTTGCAAAAGATTTGAAGTCTTACCCAATGCCGGCTGCCGATATACCACTTATATCTGTACTAAGAGATTGGCTTTAAACGGAAGTTTTGATTTTTGAAAATTACTTCCATTATTTGGATATATGTGTATTTTATGTACATTAGATGGTGTTTGAGTATTTCAAATCAATTGCAACTATTTTTGGGGATAGAATGCATGTATAAAACCATCATGATAGGCAGCTGCATAGCCGTTCAAGGTTTGTTTGTTCGTGCTTTAAAAAACGGAAAAATAGCTATACGGGTTGGCAGCAAAGAATATGTCGGCACTCCTGTAGAGGCCTATTCGAAATAGCTTAAGAAATCAGGGCCTGTATCTCTCGGGTTAATTTTCTGCGCATGGCATGTTCAAAATCTGTATATTCTGCTGCTGCTTCCACAAAAGCACCATTGCCGCCAATGATTGAGCTTTCGAAATAGCCAACCAATCCATCGACTGTGTTGGTAATGGCAAGACCATTGATGGTGATACCGGACGCCACTGTAATATCGCGCTCAATGCTTGGGGTGAAATTTACGTTATTTGTACCATCCGCAGCCAGATCAATCACTTTTGATGTGCTTTTGACAGGTGCAGACAGAACCAGTTCGCGGCAGTATTTAAGCGCACCCCCGATATCGGTGGCCCCGCCGGTATATCGGCGAGTCATTTTACGTATTTTATTCGCAAGGGCGTTTAAGTCCGCTCGGTTTGTCACGCGCGTCCAATTGATTTTAATTGCCTGCTCTTGAAAGCCGGACCATTGCACAATGCTGACAAGAATTGCACCATGCCAACCAGACAGCAGGGCTTTTTCCACCTCAGTTGTGTCAAAGGCAGATGCAAGCCCATTCCGCATTAGCAGAAATTCCTGCGCGTCTACACTGAAAGAAACGTCAAGCGCCAAGACAAGTGCCAGATCGACATCACCAACGATAGGTTGTGCCATTTGGTTGAAACTCCCTGACTATGTTTGTGGTTCTGGCGATAAGTTTAAATATTTATACAGGCTATGTGGTTTAACGATATTTTCAAAGATAAATCGAATGGTTTGAATTTTTAGCTTATCTGTTAGAGGCTACCCAATACGTTTACAGTTGATTAAATCCAGCCGGACATTTCGGTTTTTAAAATATTCACCAGCAAATCAATATGTTCGTCATTATCATTCAGGCATGGGATGTAAGTGAAATTTACGCCGCCCGCGTCCATGAAGCTGTCTTTGATTTCCTCATTGATCTCTTCCAGCGTTTCAACGCAATCAGATGAAAAGGCTGGCGCGATAACCGCGATGTTGGTTTGGCCGGCTTTCGCCAGGCGGGCCACTTCTTCAACCGTATAGGGTTCGATCCATTGTTCCGGTCCGAATTTCGACTGGAAAGTTACCTTGATTTCTGTGTCATCCCAACCCAGCTCTTGTTTTAGCAGGCGCGTGGTTTTCTGGCACTGACAGTGATATGGGTCGCCCTCTGTAAGATAGCGCAGCGGGACACCGTGATAGGATGTTAGCAAAATATCGGGCTTTTTGCCCAGTTCAGCATAAGCGGTTCGCACAGAATTTGCCAAGGCTGTGATATAGCCGGGGTGATCATAGTAAGCAGGGACAGTGCGGATATAGGGCTGCCAATTCATCTGCATCAACGTGCGAAATACCTCATCATTTGCTGTCGCTGTGGTCGGTGCGGAATATTGCGGATAAAGTGGAAAAAACACAATGCGGTCAACACCTTGATCTTTCATTTTTCTGATAACGCTTTCGGTAGACGGATTGCCGTAACGCATACAAAAGTCCACGATAACATTGTCACCATATGCTTTTGCCATTTCCAATGCGATCTTTTCACATTGTGCGCGAGTCACGGTTAGCAAAGGGCTTTCGTTTTTTTCCGTGTTCCAGATGCTACGATAAGCGGCACCTGATTTTGAAGGGCGCAAGGTTAGAATAATCATCTGTAAAATCGGTTGCCACTTCCAGCGTGGATAGTCGATTACACGACGGTCTGATAAGAACTGGCTTAAATACCGCCGCATCGACCAATAATCTGTTGCATCAGGCGTGCCCAGATTGGCGATTAAAACGCCTGTTTTTGCGGGCTTTATTGATGGGTGATCGGCCCCGGCATGGATCGGTTTGTCGGGTGTTGTCATGGTGACGGCTTACCTTGATCTGTTAGTATATTTTCCTGCATACGGTAGCATTTGCATATACTGCGCTCAACCACCAAGATCACGGGGGCATGTCGATTGCTACTATGCAGGCGAAGTTTTAATCAGAATTATATTCCGCTGATCCCAATGCATCTGCCAATCTTTGTTGGGCAGATCCCGGGCGCAGTGGTTTTTGCTGATCTGCGGATGGCGCCCAACCCGTCAGGAAAACAAATTCAAACGTAGCGCCGATCCGGCCTGACGTTTTTGTATAGTTTGCACTGTAAACATCTGCTGCCATCGCAAGGGTTTCGCGTTTTAAAGTTTTTCGTCGCCCGTAAACTGCATTTGTTTCCCCCATACAGCGTAGATCATTCATAAGATGAATAGGGGTATCGTATTCAACGTTTAAAGTGATGCTGTCGGCCACCGGCAACGCAAATCCTGCGCGTTGCAATAGGGCGCCCAAATCTCTGATTTCGGCCATTGGCGCTACGCGCGGGCTGATACCGCCTTCAACACGGGCTTCGGCTTCGGCAAAGGCTGTGCGCAATTCGTGCAAAGTTTGCCCGCCAAAGAGAGCTGCAACCATCAAGCCGTCCGGTTGTAGTGCTTGGCGCATTTGTACCAACTGTCCAACGGGATCATTGACCCAATGCAGCGTCAACCCATTAATGATCAAGTCATGACTGGCCTGATGTAGGTCAATAATTTCAGCATCAGGCGCATTTGTACCTATTGAGCCAAGTGTTTTTTGCCAAACATCAGGCGCCCAGCCGACAAATGCGGGCTTGGTAAAGGTTCTGTTAATATCTTGCAGTCTTTCATGAATGCAGTCAGCGGCAAATTCATGCAAAAACCATGCCACATTGCCCGATTGCACCGCGCGTTTGCGGTGCAGGGATAGGGCATTGGTATCAAAAAGTTGTGTCGAATTTTGCATGGGCTACGTCTAAACTTTTGTAAGGGAAAGGGAAAGCCTATCTTAAATCGATTAATCGAAACGCTTTATCCGACAAGATGTCTGGCTTGCGGTGTGGGAACGTCGCAAGAGCGTGGTTTATGTCAGGACTGTTGGAAAGAAACGCACTTTGCCACTGGCCAGGTTTGCGACAGTTGCGGGGTGCCCTTGCAGGAAAGCGATGTGGAACCATGTTATTGCGATCAATGCCTAGGATCACCACCGGCGTGGGACTGTGGGCGATGTTCAGTTTTATATGAAGGGGTGGGGCGAGAACTAGCCTTGTTGTTGAAGCACTCGGACCGGTTGGACTTGGCACCGGAAATGGCCAGATGGATGTATCAATCAAGTCGGCCGATTTGGCAGCCCAACATGATCATAGTCCCTGTTCCCTTGCATAGATGGCGGTTGTTGCGACGGCGCTTTAATCAAGCGGCGGTACTAGCGCAAAGCATGGCGCAAATTGACGGATCAAGCGTCTGGATTGACCTGCTTTGCCGCATTAAACCCACCGATATGCAAAAGGGTAAGGATCGTGTGGCGCGCTTTAACAATCTAAGCCGCTCTATTGTTTTGAAAAAAACCTACCAAACCCGACTTCAAGGCAAGTCCGTTCTTTTAGTTGATGACGTGATGACAACGGGCGCCACACTTTCAGCCTGTGCAGAAGTTTGCAGACAGGCCGGTGCCGAAAAGGTGAATACAGTGGTCTTTGCCCGCGTTGCAAGGTTGGAATAAACCTATATATTCCAGTGAAAATGAATCGGATATGATGATGAAACCAGTTGAAATCTATACGACACCAATTTGTGGCTACTGTGTTCGTGCCAAAAAGCTATTGTCTCAAAAGGGCGTCTCTTATGCTGAGATTAACGTGATGGTACGTCCAGCAAAACGCACCCAAATGATACATCGTACCAAAGGACGGACCTCTGTGCCGCAGATATTTATCGGTGGTAAACATATCGGCGGGTGCGATGAGCTTTATGCGCTGGAACGGATTGGCAGGCTGGATGCCATATTAGTGGCATGAAGATCGGCCTGATACAATTCAGTGCGTCCGATCAACCAAAGGACAATCTGGAAACCGTGTTGCAAATGGTGTGCGATGCTCACGCTCAAGGGGCGCAGTTTATTCTGACGCCTGAAGCAACCAATTGCATTTCGACCGATCAAGATCACCAGCGTAGTGTTTTTTATCATCAAAATGATGACCCTAGTCTGAAAGCATATCAAAAAATTGCTGCCGAATTGGGTGTTTATTTAATGATCGGATCATTGGCCTTATTATCGGATGATCCCGATGACCGTTTTGCCAATCGTTGCTTCCTGATTGGGCTGGATGGCAATATTGCCGCACAGTATGACAAGATACATATGTTTGACGTTGCCTTGTCCAAGTCAGAAACTTATCGAGAATCCAAAGGCTATCGTCCTGGTGACAAGGCAGTTTTGGCGGAATGCAAATTTGGAATTGTCGGCCTTACGATCTGCTATGATCTGCGCTTCCCGCATCTGTTTCGCGACCTTGCGCAGGCGGGCGCACAAATTATTACCGTTCCCGCCGCTTTTTCACCCGTTTCGGGTGAAGCGCACTGGCATGTCCTATTGCAGGCGCGTGCAATAGAAACAGGTTGCTATATTTTGGCCCCGGCCCAGACAGGCAGCCACAGTGCAACAGTTGGCAAACAACGGCAAACCTACGGGCATAGTCTGGTCGTGGCCCCTTGGGGTGAAATAATCGCGGATGCTTCAACGCAAGTCGGCATAACAATAGTTGAAATTGATCTGGAACAGGTAGAGACTGCCCGCAGACGCATCCCGTCTTTGCAACATGATCGAAAGTACCAAAGCCCAGAATGTCCGCAGAAGACTCTTTAGCAATAACACTTTTCAGTGAGATCATGGCCTCGGATCAACTTGTGCGTTCGCAACTGTCCAAAGCCCTACCCAAGGGCATGGAGCTATCACATTTTTCGGTTCTAAATCATCTGGCACATCAAGGTGTTGAACGCTCGCCTGCGCAACTGGCACGTTTGTTTTCAGTCACCAAGGGCGCGATGACCAACACGCTGGGCAAGCTTGAAATGGCGGGCTATGTGCATATTCGCCCTGATTGGGATGATGCCCGTAAGAAAAAAGTTGCCCTAAGCGTTGCGGGTCGTAATGCGCGTGATCATGCGGTCAGAGCGGTTGAGCCTGTGTTTGATAGCATTATCAATAAACTGGGTGTTGATAAGATCAAAACAACCCTGCCGATTCTACGCGAACTTAGAACGGCGCTTAGTTAATTATAAAGTACCACAACGGGTTTCCTGTTTTGGGATAAACACCCTTTTATCGAGCATCTGATTAAAACAATCGGACGGCAGCTATGAGCCTATTCTATTGAAAAACTCCCAAATTGGGATTTCAAGAATTTCCGCCAAAAGCATACCTTTGTTGAAAGTTTGTGACGATTGTCGCGAAAGGCTCCAAGAAGCCACAACAAGGCCGGAAGCCCATTTTAGCTGAACCCCTAGCAAAAATTCTTCATTTGAGCTGTGCGGGCAAATATTTTCAGATTTTGCTAGAAATCGGAGTTTTTCAACAGCATAAGCCCTTATTGACCGTTTTTTACTTCAAAGCTAATGTCGATTATAGTCACACTCGAATTGCGAAAACGCTTTAATATCAAACAAACGGAAAACGGCCTAATTCTATGTTAGCAACAGCCCAAATTTCTTTTAATAGGCTATTACCCAAGTGATGAGCGTCATTGATACCATTTATGATGGTGCTATAAACGGCGACAAACAGACGTGGTTGTTTTTAATTGCAATATATACTCTGTTATGCGGGCTGATAAGTCTGATTGTACAAATTCGGATATTCAATTGGGCAGAAACCCCCGGAACACTTGTTCAGTCACAAGTTGGAACCTGGAGTCCTTCAGTTTCCGCAGATGAAGTCGATTTTTATGCAAATGTCAGATATAACTATACCGTGGCAGACACGGTTTACGAAGGTCATCGGCTTTCACCTTGGACTGTAATCGTAACAACCAATCTAAGGTTTATACTGCGCTGGCAAATGAAAGGTATTACTCACCTTTCTACAGATGAAGTTATGGTATTTTACAAGCCGTCAAACCCCAAGAAAAGCTACCTGATAAAACCTGGGAAAATTGGGTTCGGGTTTACAATGGCACTCGTATTCTTTCCCATAATTTATTTGTTATTTGGTGGTAGTAGCTTTTTGTTCTGATTAATCAGCAATTGTTTATTTTAGATAAACTCTATGATCCTACCCCACCCATTTTGTGTAACAAAAAGATAAAACCTCTCGACACGCAAAACTAAGCCTTGTTAACGCTGGCCGTTACATAGTTCACGCTAAGATCACTGTCGGAAATTGACCACGACCACTTCAGAGGATTGAACACGAAGCCTTTACGGTCAACAGGTGTCAGGCCTGCGTTATTCAACAGCGCATACAACTCATCCGGCGTTATAAACTTGTTCCAGTCATGCGTGCCCTTGGGTAGCCAGCGCATAATATGTTCAGCCCCGATAATTGCCATCATATAGCTTTTTGGGTTGCGATTGATTGTTGAACACAGGATCAAACCACCCGGTTTCAGCAAATCCTTGCATGCGGTCAGAAACGCAAGTGGATCGGCGACATGCTCGATGACTTCCATGTTCAGGATCACATCAAACTTTTCACCGTCAGCCGCCATTTTTTCGGCAGTGACATGGCGATAATCAATTTCCAAACCTGATTGCTGCGCATGGATCTGTGCCACCGGAATGTTCCCGGGTGCAGCATCTGCGCCCACGACTTCGGCCCCCAA
>JAJFHZ010000027.1 GCA_021775355.1 Amylibacter sp.
ATTTACTAATCGGCGCACCGCATCCGCAAGACGACAAGTTCTGCAAGTTGCTGATGGATTTGCTGGCCCAACCGACACGGAATGACCCCGATATGGAGGTGTGGGATAGGTTGTTGTCGGATAATGGGTGAAAGGGTGCGCGCTCAAAGGCAGCTAAGAGCCCTTAGTGACAGTGTGTAGCTGTACTGCGAAAGTTTGCGTTGCGGCGGCTTTTAAGTCATTCTTAGACAAAAGGCGCATGATGTTTAGAATCTTACGCCAAGTAGAAAGGTCTAAGATAATGCATCCTACCGAAAAGGCAGTCCGCCAATTTCATGAGTCCTGGGGCATGCGCGATCCCGACCGAGGCGCCGAAGTTATTTCTGAGGATTGCGATTTTGAGGATGTTGCCCGCAACGAAAAACAACGCGGAAAAGAAGCCTATAAGGCCGACTATCATCGTTGGCGTGAGGCTTTCCCCGACGGGCTTTGCGAAGTTGAAAATGTCATGGTCAGCCAGTGCGGTGAATGGGCAACTCTTGAGTTCCGTAATACGGGCACTCATACTGGGATTTTACGCTCAAGCCTCGGAGATTTCGCACCAACAGGCAAACGAGCAGAAGTCCGTTATTGTTCGGTGATGAAAGTTAAGGATGGAATGGTGGTCGAGGGTCGGGACTATTACGATAGTGCTACTATCGTTCGCCAGTTGGGGCTTGTAGACTGAAACATCTTTATCAACTGCTCGGATTTCCTTTCAAACACTTTGTTAAGTGTTAAGCCGACATTGGGCGAAAGGCAGCTTTGTCCGCACAGCCGCCATTTAAACAACAGTTTCGCAACGTAAACATGATAATTTCTGTCAGATGACCGCTTTGAGTCCAATGCAGGCATTCAGATTCTGTCGCCTTGGGTTTTAATACTGAGGAAGTGGCGCAATCATTGCAACGTGGTGATGAACTCTGGCCATTCAAGCAAATTTATACCCAAAACCCGAAAAGAGCCAAAGCTTATCATACCACCAAACAAAAAATACATAGGCACACGCCCTAAGGCATAGCCGCGGAAGAACAATCCCGTAAAACCGAACAGCAAGGACACAAATGCAAGAAGGCCCGCAATAAAAAAGCCACCAATCGAAAAGGTAGTTGCTGCCTCCGTTTCGACAAGCCGTGCGGCCGCTGACATGAACATATAAAGACAAGCTATTGCGCCGAGAACAAAGCCAAGAAGCGAGAAAAATATCCGAGCTTTGGTTGAGGTCTGTCGCACGGGACGTTCCATGTTACTCGAACACTCAGAAGTGGTTGCCTTGGCAGGTGTGGCTATTGCCCGTATGAGCAAGATGAGCCCGATCAGTAAAGCGACCATTCCCGCAACACCAAACCCTGCTGCCGTCCCGATTCCACTGCTATCTTTGATCGTTTGGTAATTTTCATTAGCGTATTTAATGGCTTGAACGCCAAGCCCTATGCTTGCTCCACCTAGTCCCATAAGCCTGTAATTTGGCTTGCGTGCTCTGAAACGTTCCTTATGTGCCACACCTCTAGTTATAGATTGCCGCTGTGGTGAGTTTGCATTGAGGCGTTGTAAACGATCCTGAAAATCGGCTTTGGTCATGGGATACCTATAGATTAATATAATAGTGCTCTTATGGCTGAAAACTTAGTCAATTTTATGACACTTACCAATGGCAGCTATGAGCCCATTGTTACCATTCGTGGCAATGTTTTTGATTGTACGAATCTCTCTGGATGTCACGGATGTTCCTGACACAAACCAGATAATTTGCACTGATTGATCCTTGCCACAATTGGATAAAGAAAGTTGAATTTAACTTGCCGCTGTCTGATGCTTGTGACATTTTATGGGACACAAACGTAAGTTTTACGGCAAGAACTAGGAACCCAAAATGGATTCAGATCGTGGGGTTTCTCCCAACATGGATAAAAAATTGCCGTCTTTAAGCAAGGAGTTTTTGTCCTTGCTGACTATCGCAGCGCCTTTGGCAGCAGCTTACCTTGCCGAAATAGCCATGATGCTGACTGACATGGCAATAGTGGGCCGGCTGGGAAATTTGGAGCTGGCCGCAGTGGGTTTGACTGGTGATCTAATGTTCGCAATTATGTTATTTTGCATGGCAGCAATCTCAATGATTGGAGTTTTGGTAGCTGAAGCAATCGGGACGGGTGACAAGTATTCGGCGGCACGACAGGTTCGATTAGGGCTTGTACTTAGCGTAGGGCTTGCGATTCCCGGCATGATGTTGATCTGGTTTTTGGTGCCACTTTTGTCACGGACTGGTCAGGATCCACAGGTTCTTGCCTATGGCGAATTGTATCTTCACGCAGCGGTGTGGTGTTTTTTGCCAAGCATTTGGTTCGTTGTGCTTCGTGAGTTTGTGGCTGCATTATCGCGACCAAGTTCAGTAATGATAATCACACTACTGGCGGTGGGATTGAATGCCTTGCTGAGCTATGGGTTAGTGTTTGGTGCCTTCGGGTTGCCTGCTCTCGGAGTGAGCGGAGCTGGGTGGGCAACCAGCATTGTCTGCTGGTTTATGTTTTTTGCACTACTGTGGTATGTCTTGCGTTCTAAACATTTCCGCGAGTTTCCGATTTTCAAACGGGATCGCGAGGGAACTTTAACTGGTTGTTGGCAGATTCTGGTTCTCGGAGCTCCACTCGGCGGTATTGCACTTATGGAAGAAGGCATGTTTGCTACAATCGCAATCCTTATAGGTTCCATCAGCGCTGTTGCTTTGGCAGCAAGTCAGATCGTTATTTCCACAATTTCAATCAGTTTCGTAGTCGTTATGGCTATCGGTGAAGCCGCCGCCATTCGAGTAGCCTTAAGCATAGGCGAAGGTAAGCCTGCTCAAGCCCGGCGTGCCGGATTACTCGGACTGGGGAGCGGTGTCGTATTTATGTCAATTGCTGCTTGCATTTTTCTTGCGGCACCAAAACTTCTGGCGGCCATGTTCATAAGCATCGACGACCCGGCCAACCAAGATGTAGTGGAGATTGCAGCAGGATTATTCGTGATCGCTGGAGTGTTTCAAATTTTCGATGGCATGGGCGCAATCTCAGTACGGGCTTTACGTGGTATGCGAGATACATTTGTACCTATGTGGGTTGCTGTTGTAGGTTACTGGGGCTTTGGTGTTCCTGGCGGCTATCTGTTGGGGTTTGTCTTCGGCTACGGCACGGCTGGTGTATGGTGGGGATTGGCCATTGGCCTTTCAATTACAGCAATCGTTCTAACGCGCCGCTTTATGAAGTTTTCGGCGCGAAACACTTAATTTTACCTGGGCGTTCACTGGTGACAAATTAGGAAGCACAGATATTCATGTAATGGCAGCTTTGTCCGCAGAACTGTCATTGGGCTAATTCTAGGAACGTCAACTATCTATGTGGCGCCAAATACAATATTGGCACTGCACTTATTTCCCACCCCAAACTACCCGAAAAATCTGGCCACAGCGGGGATATGTCTTGTTCACCCGAATATCCAAACCCGACATCTGTCATACGCACAGTGCACACATTGTGTACGTCGATCATACGCCCGTTTCCCATAATAAATTGTTAACATTTCATCACTATGCCTGACCGCAGGAGGGCGGCGCGCCGACGGATTTTTAGAGGGGGATATGCCACTGCGCTCTGCCTAAAAGACTGAACGATATGGGAAGCGGTTATGTGAGAAAATTGGTCAGATGACTGCTTTGGGCCCTTATACGACTTTCGGTCTTTATCAAAATTGGATGCTCACGGCCCTTAGCTGATTTTCAGCTGCGGCTTTGTACCCAACGGGAAGCAGACATTCGTGTAAAGTGCAGTAACTCTACCCCAACAAGGCCTGCAGTACAGGATAAAGCAACAATTCGCTGCGTTGTCACCAATGGCAGCCTCCTGCGCTGAGCTGTCGTTGTTATGTCTTTGGGCGAAGGTTCGCTGAAACCACCGTAAAATCGAAAAATCTGGCCCAAACAAGTCGTTTATTGGTCGCTCAGCAACTTCCGTTTGGTGCGATAGCGATCACCGGTAGCCCAAGGATCATTGTAAAATACACACCCGTTCTCATTTTAATTTTTTGATTACGGATGCTCATACCACAACATACCCAAACACATAGTAAGAGCGCCTTGTAATCTATCGCGCAATAGCATTACCTGTGCAGCAAAAGTATCAAAGAGCCCGGATCTGAGGAAGCCATGACCGAACCACAAGACACTGACCTTCCGCTTGAGGTAGTTCGCCACGGACCCGCTTTTGCAACCACGAAATCCCGCTGGTTTCATTTTCGCAAGCGATACCTGCTGATCCTTTTATTGCCAGTCTTCATGTTCAGCGGTGGCGTGATCGGGATGTATTTTCAGCCCCCTGCCTTGCAAAAGTTTTATGCGCTCACCGGGCTGCAACCCGGCGGCGGTTCGAAAACCCCGATTGCCTTACCGCCCGAGATAGATTTGCCGCCGGATATGGTGGAAACCATGCAGGTGACAGATGTCGTAGGTCTGGCACGCCTGATGCCGCGCGGGGATGTGTCTATCGTCGCCCCGCCTTACGGTGCAGGTGATGCTCGGATCTCAGAGATCCTTGTCGCCACTGGCGATCGCTTGGAAAAAGGCACCGTTGTGGCGCGGCTTGACAATGCGGCCCAACTGGAAAGTGCGGTGCTTCTGGCCGAAGCCAATGTTGCTGTCCGACAAGCCACGTTGATGCAGACGCAGATTACAGTGCAAAATTCGCAAGACGAGGCTCAGGCAGGTCTGGAACAAGCGCAATCCGCCGCCGCCGAGGCAGCTGCGGAATATGTTCGTGCGAAAGAATTGTTTCAGAACGGGGTGACAACCAAGGCCGCATTGGATGCCATTGCCGCTGCCGATCAGCAGGCCACCTTTGCAGTCGCAAAGGCACAGGCAACACTGGCGCGCTTCACAGCAAAAGCCGTGGATATACAACCAGATGTGCTTGTCGCCGCCCGCAATCTTGATGCCGCAGATGCCGATCTGAATCGCGCTCGGCTTGACCTGAGCCGCGCGACCGTTCAGGCGCCAATCACGGGTATGGTGTTGGATATTCATGCACGAGCCGGCGAACGCCCCCCCGCCATTGGCATCATGGAGATGGGCGATACCGATCAGATGATGGCAGAGGTCGAAGTTTATCAGGACCGTATCGTTTCGGTTGCCGTGGGCCAACCGGTCGAACTGGTGGCTGCCGCCATCGGGCAGACCCTGCAAGGCCAGGTACAGTCGATTGGTTTGACGGTGGGTCGACAGGGGCTTGTATCGGATGATACTGCTGCAAATACCGATGCCCGGGTGATAATAGTGACGGTCAAGCTAGATGCTAAATCATCGACTATCGCAGCCCGTTTTACCAATCTCGAAGTGATCGCACGTATAGACACACGGGCAGTGGAATGAGCCGATTGCTGCAATGGCTTTTCGGGCGGCTGCCTATTGGCTGGCTGCAGCTGACCCACAGTCGCCCTCGCTTTGCTGCCGCCCTGGCTGGCGTGGCATTTGCCAACGTGTTGGTTTTCGTTCAGCTTGGCATCATGAACTCGATGGCTACGGCCACACTGAAACCTTACGAATTTTTTCAACCCGATATCATGATCTCGGCCTCGGACGCCAATTCTATGTCTGAGGGCGGTAACGTCGCGCGGCAATGGTTGTTTCAGGCGCTGGCCGATCCGGATGTAACCGGGGGCACCGGCCTGTTCATCGCTACTGTCGACTGGGCACGTGAAACCGATAACCTGGCCCTGACCACCTACGGCATTGACCCGACACTACCACAATTCCTGTCCCCCGCTATGGCGCGAAAAATCAGTTCGCTGCAATTACAGAACGCAGGCATCCTCGACATGTTCAGCCGTGGCTTACCACGCGAAGAGGCCGCAGCAATACGCCCGCAAACCCCAGCCTCGTTTGAGGTGTCGGGCACCACACTAACGCTTTACGACACGTTTCAGGGCGGCGGCGGGTTTGGGGTAGATGGTTACATGATGGTCTCGGATCAGACATTTTTAACATTGTTTCCGAAACGTAGTTCGGCAGCGCCAGATCACATTTTTCTGCAAATCGCACGTGGTGCTGACCCAGATGTTGTGGCGGCCCGGCTACGCGGGGCGATCTCGGACAAAACCCTGCGCATCCGAAGCTTTGCACAAGCCGCCGCCGAAGATCAAAGCTATCAGCAGACAGAGCGCCCGACCGGGATTATCTTTGGCTTTGGTGTGATTATCGGCATATTGGTGGGTATCGTGATTGTCTATCAGGTGCTGTCCACAGATGTGGCGGATCACCTAAGCGAATATGCCACGTTCAAGGCCATGGGCTACCCGCAGCAATTTTTTCTTGGCATTGTATTCGAAGAGGCGCTGATTCTTGCCATTCTGGGCTTTGTTCCGGGGTTCTTTGTCGCCAGTGGATTGCTGGTTGGGATGAAGGCTGCAACGGGTCTGCCCTTGGCCATGACGACAACTATGGCGGTTATGGTGTTCATCGGTACATTGGTTGCGTGTTCGGTCTCAGGTGCAATCGCCACACGCCGGTTGGCCACGGCTGATCCAGCTGATCTGTTCTGAGGGCCCGCGATGTCAGAAGATACCCCGATCGCTGTCACAGGCCTGAACCACTGGTTCGGTACGGGAGAAGCGCGTAAACAGGCAATCTTTGATGTAAACCTGCAGGTAAAGCGCGGCAGCTTGACCATATTGATGGGCCCTTCAGGATCGGGCAAGACCACGGTACTGACCCTGATGGGGTGCCTGCGTGATGTGCAGGACGGTTCGGTCAACCTAATGGGCCACGAACTGAACGGCGCAGACCGCGCCCAGAACGAAGCGTTGCGGCGCAGGCTGGGCTTCATCTTTCAGGCACATAACCTGCACGGCAGCCTGACCGCACTACAAAATGTACTGATGGGGGTGCAAGTGCACGGCCTGCCCGATCGGCAAACACAACACGATGCCGCCCGCCATGCCCTGTCACTTGTCGGGCTGGCAGACCGGATGGGGTATTTACCTGCAAACCTGTCGGGCGGGCAGAAACAACGCGTCGCGGTCGCACGCGCATTGGTTGGCAATCCAGATGTGATCTTTGCCGACGAGCCCACAGCGGCACTGGACAGCGAAAGCGGTATGACGGTGGTCAAGATGCTGAAGAAGTTGGGTCAGATGCGCGGCACAACTACCGTGATGGTAACTCACGACGACCGCATTCTAGAATTGGCCGACCGGATCGTGACCCTTGAAGACGGACGAATTGTGCGAGACACTGCGCCCTATCACGAGTAGCTGTCCACAAAGGTGTATTGCGATCTGCCAAACCACCACGATCTTCCAGCGTATTTACCAGTTTGGTAATGTATGAATTGCCCCCAGCCTCCTAGAGGCCTTGCTTTTTCATTTCTATTTGCTGTTCATGGCACATAGCTACTGCCATTCGTGATGTTGCCCATTGTTGCGCTACGACATGAAAAAGCGAACGTTCAAAATTATGGCAAGCGGCAGTTATGGAACATAAAGATCCGCATCATTTAAAGGCATCAAAGATAGAGAACCGACTTAACCGCCATGGAAAATTCTACCATTCTCCCCAAAAGGTTAGATTTAAATTTGACGCCGCTGCATAGAAAATTAAAAGAGTAAACTCCACCTGCTGCCTAGCACAAGCCAAACAGGTGGAATTGGTAATCGGTTTATTTCATCTGTATAACCGTCAACTTGCCTTTAACACGGTCTGCGATGAACTGGATTTCGTCGCCTGCGTTCATTTTTTCAAGCATATCAGCCTCCGCTACGCGAAATACCATTGTCATTGCAGGCATACCAAGGTTGGTCAATTCTTCATGAATGATCGTGACTTTGCCGGATTTGGCGTTAATTTTTTTTACGGTGCCTTTGGTATATTCAACACCACCAACTGCCTCAACGACAACATCGCCGTGCATACCGGATTCATAATGCCCGGGGATAAGGCAGGCAAATTCAAATGATCCCGCATTGGTGAAAGACCAAATAATTTCGCCTTCTTCACCTGCACTCAGACGCACAGCATTAGGGTCGTCATGTTCCATTTCCGGAAACTTGGCCATCATTTCTTTGTGCATTGCATTTTCTTTGATCGTATCCAAGACAAACTCATGTTCCAGTTCGCCCGCGTTCTTGATTGCAAAACGAACCGTTTCACCTTGATTGATATTAAAGCTTGAGGGCTCAAAAATCATATCGCCGTCATCGGTTTCTTTCATTGTAACTTCGATTGTCCGCGTCACCATACTGGCGTCTCCGGGCATACCGATCATCATTTCCTTCATCATATCGCCGTGGCCGCCTGTATGTGAGCCGCTGGCGAAAACCGGGCCTGAAAGTGCAATCAAAAATGTTGTGTATAAAATCTTCGTATTCATAGTGTTTCCTTCGATAGGTTTGATATTACGTTTATTGTTGTTAGCCATTGGAAGTTGGCTTTGGGGTAATTTGTGTTTTTGCGTCATTTGCCTGTGCATGTTCAGGTAACTCGCCTGTCCATTCATAGGCTTGGGTGCCGGGTGGGTTTTCGTACCAGCCGGGGTCAGAATAATCGCCCGCAGAAATACCTTCACGGACTTTAACGACCGAAAACATACCGCCCATTTCAATCGGCCCATATGGCCCCCATCCGGTCATCATCGGAATGGTGTTGTCGGGCAGTTCCATTTCCATCACACCCATGTCTGCCATACCGGCTGAACCCATTGACATATACTCTGGTTGAAATTTGCGGATTTTTTGGGTCAGGCTGCGTTGATCTGTGCCGATAAAGGTTGGCACATCATGGCCCATAGCATTCATTGTATGGTGTGATTTATGGCAATGAATGGCCCAGTCACCCAGATGAACCGCGTCAAATTCATAAGCCCGCATGCCGCCTACGGGAACATCAACAGTAACTTCTGGCCAACGCGCGGCAGGCGGTATCCAGCCGCCGTCTGTGCAGGTCACTTCAAAGTCATAACCGTGCATATGGATCGGATGGTTGGTCATGGTCAAATTGCCAACTCGCACCCGTACGCGGTCATCTTTGTTGACCACCAGCGGGTCGATGTCGGGGAAAATACGACTGTTCCATGTCCATAGATTAAAGTCTGTCATTGTCATGATGCGTGGCACATAGGTGCCGGGATCAATGTCAAAAGCACTCATGATAAATACAAAATCACGGTCAACGGGCATGAATGCGGGGTCTTTGGGGTGTACGATAAACATCCCCATCATCCCCATGGCCATTTGCACCATTTCATCAGCATGTGGATGATACATAAATGTACCGCTTTTAGTCAGATCAAACTCGTAAACATAGGTCTTACCAGGGGGGATACCTGGGTGGCTAAGCCCCCCCACACCGTCCATGCCGGATGGCAGGATAAGCCCGTGCCAATGCACAGTTGTGTGTTCGGGTAGTTTGTTAGTGACAAATATCCGAACCCGGTCTCCTTCAACCGCTTCAATCGTGGGCCCGGTAGATTGACCGTTATAGCCCCACAGATAGGCGGTCATGCCTTCCGCAAGTTCGCGCTCCACGGGTTCGGCCACAAGGTGAAACTCTTTCACACCGTTGTTCATCCGAAACGGTAAAGTCCAACCATTCAGCGTAACCACAGGCTGATAATCTGGCCCCGTTGGCGGGTGTAACGGGCCTTGGGTTGAAGCACTTTCCATCAAGGCCGCTTCCGGCAGACCCATGTTGGATGTCTGCCCCCATGCGTTGGCTGCAATCAATGTGGCCCCCGTACCTGCGCCTGCACCCAGTAATTGACGTCTATTTATCATATTTTCATTCCTTTCAAATATATGTCGCTGCTTGTTTGGCAAAGGTTATTCAGCGTCATCACTACGGTTCAGGGATGTGGCCCCACCATAAATTGCTGCAGTTAAATTGGTCTTCGCTAACCAAAAATCACGCTTTGCGTCATCCGCTTCAAGCTGCGCATCCAGCGTTTCACGCGTATCGTCCAACAATTCAAATGTGTTGGTAATCATACCGTTGTTACTAAGAAGGGCCGCTTCTTCGACAACCTTTCGCAAGGGCACAACCGTATCGCGGTAATGGCGGGCAATTTCATAACTTCCGTGATAAGCGGCCTCTGCCCCGCGTGCTTCTGAACGCACGCCCACGGCCATTTCTGCTAAAATATTGGCGGCACGCAGATATGATAGCTCTGATTTGCGCAACCGGGCTTGGCCGCTGTCAAAGATCGGTATGGCAAATTCCAGTTCAAACTGTGGTGTCGTATCGCTTGCAGCACCACCGGCCTCATCACTTTCACGTTCGGTTTCAAACCCTGCGATCAATTCCAGATCAGTCACATAACGTGATGCATCCGTCATACCAAACGCTTTGGCCGTTGCTTCCAAACCAAGCTTGGCCACCTTCAGGTCAAAGCGGTTTTGCAAGGCTATGGTTTCGATAGATTTGCGGCGAGATATGGATTTCGGTAACCGTGGTAAAGCGTTGGGAACATAATAATCAACGTCCGTACCCCATAGCCCCATCAGCTGTGTCAGTTGTTCTTTAGCAGCTTGCGCTTCAAGCCTCGCTTTGGCGGTTTTCCCAGCAAGTTCTGCATAAAAAGCATGTTCACGCGCCTGACCGCCTTTGTCCAATGAACCTGCTTCGCCCAGATTTTGCGCCAGTTTGGAAGAAGCATCAGCCGTATGTGTCGCTTGCTTCAAGTTACCCAATGCTTCAAAAGCAGATACTGCCATAATCCATGCTTGCCGTGTTTCGGCCGCTAATTGCAGGGTTTCACTTACAGCGGTAAGTTGGGCTTGTTGGAACTGAACATCCGCAAGGGCCACACGTTGTTTACGTGTTTTTGCATCCAAAAGATTGGTGGCGAATGTACCTTCGATACTGCGGAACACACCCAGCTCCGGTGCGCCTAAACCGAATATACCTAACGATATAATCGGGTTTTCAGGCAACGCTTCCTGCCAGACGTCTGCTGCGGAAATTCCAACTTCGGCATAGGCGGCTTGAAGGCCTTTGTTGTTCAAAAGGGCAACTTGAACAGCTGTCTCTGCCGAAATCGTTTTTCGATATACCAATCCATGAACACGTTTAGACAAATTTTGCGATTGTTGTTGAGATTGCGCCCAAACAGTTTCTTTGCCGATTGCTTTATTAGCAGCATAGGAAACCGCGCCGAACCCGGCGTTTGGGGCAGTGTATTTATCAGCAACGGTTGTGGAACAAGCTGCCAGTACAAAAGGGATCATCAGATGGGATCGTCTAGAAGAAATCATTTTCATCATCCTTCTCCTGACGTTTGCTGATCATTAAGTTCACGCCACGGTTTCGGGTCTGTCACTGCCCGATGTTCATAGCCCTGCACCACAGAGTGGTTCTTAGGCTGCACAATAGGTGCGTTAGGTAATGTCGTTGCCTGAAGGGCAACAACATCGGGTAATGCTGTCGGGGTGGCAGCACATGCACCCAACAGAACAGGGAAACACCCTGCAAGTCGTGAGATTTTCATAGTAGAATACCTGTAAGTCTTTAGTTTCTATTGGCTATGCACAAACGGTGCACAGTAATTTACGCCCATTCAGGCGGTTAGCAGAAACTTAAAGATTAGGTGGTCGTATCAGATGGGTGCGTTCAGCGGACGTCATAATCAAATAGGGCAAAGCATCATGTGAATGTACTTCATCAGCGATAAATGCGGCACCGGTTGCCATAGCAACCGCATCGCCACAAATGCCAAAACAGCATTGCGCTCCGTCATGCCCGTCGCCTGATTTTTCATGCGTCATGCCAGAAGCCATAACCTGATCATCATGATCCATCTTGATATGAACTGCGCCCATGTCATTGTCCTGCACGTGCTGATGCTGAGAAACACTTTGCGTCATCATGTTTGCATGGGCCGATGAGGGAAGAGAAAATGCAACGGCAAAAAGAGTAACAAGTAAACTTACCGTTCTCATAAATTGATCAAGGGTGTCCATTTTTCTCATGGATGCGAAATAAAATTGAAACGCTTGTGATGTCAAGCGGGTAAATTTTCCTATGGGTAACAGATATGTGATTGGTTCTGACGCGCTTTAGGGTCGCGTCAGCTTCTCATCTAAGTGGCTATATGTTCGAAAGCCAGATGGTTTTCCTGTCATACGCACAGTGCACGCATTGTGCACGTCGATCATACGCCCGTTTCCCATAATAAATTGTTAACATTTCATCACTATGCATGATTGTAGGAGGGCGGCGAAATGCATGGAATGATCAATCGGGGTTTGCAAAGTTATATATGCGATACTCACAGTGTGGATGTCTGGGAAGAAACCTGCGAGCGGGCAAAGTTACCGTTTTATGATTTCGAGTACATGTTGACTTACGATGATTCCACGACAGAGGATTTGTTAAGTAGTTTCGGGGCCTTAGCTCACCGGCAAAGGGATGAAATTCTTGAAGATTTCGGCACTTATATGGTGTCGGGTAAGGCTTTGAATACAATGCGCCGATTACTTAAATTCGGTGGTAGCAGTTATGTGGAATTCCTGCATTCTCTTAATTTTGTCTATGATCGGGCCAAGATGGCGGTACCCGATCTGGATATTCCAACAATGGAACTGGTCGAAAACAACCCGACCCAGTTCGTATTGTATACCCGTTTTCGCAAACGCGGTTTTGGCCCAACCCTGCTGGGCCTGCTGCGCGCTTTAGCCAATGATTACAATGCGTTGGTCTCGATTGCGCATTCGCGCCGAATTTTAAAACACGTGGATGAAGATATCTTCACCATAAACCTGCTGTGTGAAAAGCGGCGTGCGAACAACACATCTGAACTGGTACACGATTAATGGGAGATCTTGTTTCATTGCCAGTTATTGGTCGTGGCGGCCATGCTTTTGACAACACTATGCTTAATCTGCTGTTGCCGATGCATGTCCAATTGGATCAGAACGGTAGGATCGTTCATGCAGGTCCGACGTTTGCAAAATTGCTGGCATTTGAACCGGTTGTTGTTGGTGAACATCTGTTCGATTATATCCAGTTCAGTTACCCCAAGAATATAGTTACAAATAAAAACCTGGCTGCGCATTTTGGCATGCCTTTAACTGCCCAGATAAAAACCCAAAGCGGTTTTGATCTGAAAGCGGTGGCGGTGGCGATGCCCGGAAATGCAGGCATGTTGGTCAATTTCGTTCTTGGTACATCATTAAAAGAAGCCGTTTCGCACTGGCACTTAAACAGCAAAGATTTTTCGGCGGCGGATCCTACAGTCGAAATGCTTTATATCATTGAAGTCCAATCGGTTCTTCTGGAAGCATCTCGCAGTTTAAACGACCGCCTGAACGGGCAAAGAGAAGAAGCTGAAGAAAAGGCCTATACCGATCCGTTGACAGGTCTGTCTAACCGACGTGCGTTAAATCGACATATCAAACGCTTACATCGTCGGCGTGTGTCGGTAGGTTTTGCAGTTTTTCTGATTGATCTGGATCACTTCAAGCTGGTGAATGATACACTTGGTCATGCGGCAGGTGATCAGGTTCTTCAGAAAGTAGCCGGAATCCTTTTGAATGAAACGCGCCCGACGGATATTGTTGCGCGTACGGGCGGTGATGAATTTGTTTTGGTGCTTGAAAAGACCAAAGATATCAGCCCGTTGGAAGCCATCGCAAAACGCATCATCCGTAAAATCGAGCATCCTTTTCTTCGGGAAGGTCAAAACTGTTATGTCGGGGCCAGTATCGGTATTGTACGCGCCCATACAAAGGATAACAGATCAATTGATTTTCACCTGCAATCGGCAGATGAAGCGTTGTATGATTCCAAAAATAACGGTCGGGGTACATTTCGGTTTGTTGGCTGAATTATGGGATGGGGTGTATTATTTTGTCGCTACTGCCGGTGGTGTTTGCATCCGCTTTGATACCACCCATTCACGGTAGGAAATAAAACTGACTGCGGCAATGATGACACCACCGCCCATCAGGACCCAGAAATCCACCGATTCGCCGAACATCATCGCTCCCAGAATTGTGGCCCAAACCAGTTGCAGAAAGGTTACGGGCTGTGTCACCATCAACGGGGCCGCGTGCAGGGCCTTGGTCATCGTGAAATGCCCGGCTGTCGCAAATGCTGCGACCAGAGCCAGCCACAAAACCTCTGTTAAAGTTGGCGTTTGCCAGACTACGAATGCAAAGGGCACAAGGCCGATTGTGACAAACAACGACAGCATGCCGACGATGACAGTCGGGCTTTCGTCTTTGCTAAGGCTTTTGGCGACAAGGTAGGATATTGCAAAAAGCGGTGCAGACAAGACTTGTGCCAACTGACCGGATGAAATCTCTTGCAACCCCGGACGCAGGATAATCATCGCACCGACAAAAGCTGCTACAACTGCAATAATGCGCCGCGCCGCCATGCGTTCGCCGAAAAAAATTGCGGCTCCAATGGTGATATAGATCGGTGCGGTATACCCGATGGCCGTGACTTCAGCGATCGGAATATGTGCCATGGCATAGAACCACAACATTACTCCGATCGCGTGGGTCAGGCCGCGCAGCGCGTAAATCCCCAGCGATTTTCGCTTTATGCCATTGGCAAGTGTGGTGCGGATAAACGGTGCCATGATCAAAAGGCCGATTGCATAACGGATGAATGCCGCTTCGGCCGCAGGAACGTCCGAGCCGATATAGCGCACAACCCCTGTGACTAGAACAAACAAAAGCCCGGTCAGAACCATCCACGCGATACCAACCCATGGCGGGCCGTATTGTGGCTGTGCGTTTGTGTGGGTGGACATTGGTTTAATCCGGATGATGATCTTTGGACACCCAATCCGAGATTTTCAATCTGCGCAAGGATTAACGCGCAAAGCCGCCGATCTGTTCCATATGGTCGGCCCCAAGTCCAGCCAATGCTGCGCGCACTTCAGCACTTGGGTCACCGTATACGGTTAATCTGGTCGGTGTGGTAAATGTAAGAAACCGCTATGCGAATTTTGCATCAAAATTGCCCGGTAGGTCATTGTCGCGGCACTATCTGTGTAGCGTCTACCATTTCAGTCATCAATGTCTTGAAATTATCGCTTTTGCCGTCATTGATGTCGAGTTCCAGTATCCAGTGGATATTGTTGGCTATATTTCGCTCCATTTTCTGCTGTTTTTAATGTGTTCAATAGAAACGTATCCGTAATCTGTCATAGTATCCAAGCACTTATTTCTATTATGGAATAAGGACAGTTGCGCCAAGTGTCGTACCGCTTTCGATGGCTTTGTGGGCTTTGATTGCGTCTTTTAACGCATATTCATAGTTTATATTGGCATCCAGAATGCCGTCCCCTATGGCCTTGAAAAGATCATTTGCGGTCCAATCCAGATCAGATCGTTTTTCGACATAGTGCATGATTGCGGGTCTTGTGATAAATAGGGAACCGCGTCGCCCCAGATCCTGTATTATGTCCACAGGATCGGGCGGGCCGGAAACATGGCCGTAGGCGGCACACATGCCCATCAAGCGAAGGCTGTCCAGCGATTGCTGCAATGTGTCTTTACCAATGGCCTCATAGACAACGGCCACACCTTCGCCATCTGTGACTTCGCGGGCTTTGGCAACGAAATCTTCTTCTGTACGTACTACGGGGTAGTGACAGCCCGCAGCGCGGGCGGCTTCGGCTTTTTGTCTTGTGCTGACCGTTCCGATTATTGTGGCCCCCAATGCTTTGGCCCACTGGCACAGGATTAACCCCATACCGCCTGCTGCGGCGTGCACCAAAACGGTGTCGCCCGGTTGTACTTTGTAGGTACGGTGCAAAAGATAATGCGCCGTCATGCCCTTCATCAAAAGGGCAGCCACTTGCCTATCGTCAAGGCCGTCCGGTAGGTGTAGCAATTTGTCTGCCGGATAATTTCGCACCTCTGCATAACTGCCCAAGGGCGGGATGCCGTATGCGACCCGATCACCAGTTTCAAACCCGGTTACATCTTTGCCCACACCCTCGACAATACCGACGCCTTCAAATCCTATCACTACGGGGCAAGGTGGCACTATCCAGGGATGAGAAACACCGCCTCGGTGGTATGTGTCGGCGAAATTCACCCCGATTGCGGTGTGGCGCAAACGCACTTCGTTGTCAGCCGGATCGGGCACATGCCAATCTTGCCATTGCATAGCTTCCGGGGCTCCGAGTTTATGAATGACTTGTGCTTTGGACATGGCAATCTTTCCTTATTTTTATTTGCAGGCATTTTATCTGTGCATTTTCCAATTTTATGTCCCAAGATTTTTACTTAAGCAAGCGCCGCTCATATCCGCCTTGTTTGCTTTTTCACTAGCCATTCACCTTTATCTGGTCTATGGGCGCGGGAAAACACCCAACACCCCCGAAAAGGCGCGTATCATGGATTTACGAAATATTGCTATTATTGCCCACGTTGACCACGGCAAAACCACACTGGTGGACGAGCTGTTGAAGCAATCCGGTATCTATCGTGAAAACGAAGCCACGACCGAACGGGCGATGGACAGTAACGATCTGGAACGCGAACGCGGCATCACGATCTTTGCCAAACCCACATCCGTAGAATGGAAGGGAACGCGTATCAATATCGTGGACACGCCGGGCCACGCCGATTTCGGTGGTGAGGTTGAGCGTATCCTATCTATGGTGGACGGTGTGGTGTTGTTGGTGGATGCTGCCGAAGGGCCGATGCCGCAAACCAAGTTTGTGACCTCAAAAGCATTGGCACTGGGTTTGCGCCCGATTGTGGTGGTTAACAAGGTGGATAAACCTGACGGTGAACCTAATCAGGCGCTGGATGCGTGTTTTGATCTGTTCGCCAATTTGGATGCAACGGATGAACAGCTCGATTTTCCTTCTATGTACGCCTCCGGCCGTTCCGGTTGGGCCGATATGGAATTGGACGGGCCGCGCGAAAATCTGGATGCCCTATTCGATTTGATTATCGAACATGTGCCGGCTCCTGCACAGATTGCAGATCAGGGCAAACCATTTACAATGCTGGCGACAACATTGGGTGGTGACCCGTTTCTGGGTCGTTTGCTGACAGGTCGTGTTGAAACAGGTACTTTGAAAGCGGGTCAAACCATCAAAGCGATGTCGCGCGATGGTAGCTTGATCGAAAATTTTCGCGTAACCAAGATTTTAGCATTTCGTGGACTGGAGCAAACTGCGATTGATGTAGCAGAAGCAGGTGACATTGTTTCTATTGCGGGTATGTCCAAGGCAACCGTAGCCGACACGTTGGCCGAGCAATCCGTGACAGATGCTATACCGGCACAGCCGATTGACCCACCGACAATTACGGTGACCTTCGGCATCAATACCAGCCCACTGGCGGGGCGCGACGGCAAGAAAGTGCAATCGCGTGTGATCCGTGACCGTTTGATGAAGGAAGCCGAGTCAAACGTTGCGATCAAGATTAGCGATACACCTGGTGGCGAAGCCTTTGAAGTTGCCGGGCGCGGCGAATTGCAAATGGGTGTTTTGATCGAAAACATGCGCCGCGAAGGGTTTGAATTGTCGATTTCCCGCCCGCAAGTGCTGTTTCAAGAACGTGACGGCCAGAAGTTTGAGCCGATTGAAGAAGTTACCATCGATGTGGATGATGAATACTCGGGTGTAGTGATTGAAAAGATCACGGGCACACGGCGCGGCGAGATGACAGAGATGAAACCAGCAGGGGTTGGTAAGACGCGGATTATCGCGCTAGTGCCTGCACGCGGGCTGATCGGTTATCATGGCGAGTTTCTGACGGATACACGTGGCACTGGCGTGCTGAACCGCGTATTCCACGACTGGGCGCCTTATAAGGGGCCAATTCCCGGCCGTCGTGCAGGAGTGCTGATCTCTATGGAGAACGGCCAGTCAGTATCATATGCGATTTTCAATCTGGAAGACCGTGGTAAATTCTTTATAGGCGCACAGGAAGATGTCTATACGGGCATGATCATTGGTGAGCATAACCGTGAAAATGATCTGGAAGTGAACCCTTTGAAGGGTAAGAAACTGACCAACGTGCGGGCCTCTGGCACCGATGAGGCGGTACGCTTGACCACGCCTATCAAGTTGTCACTTGAAGAAGCAATTGCCTATATTGATAATGACGAACTTGTGGAAGTGACACCGAACTCTATTCGTATGCGTAAACGTCATCTTGATGCGAATGAACGTAAACGTATGTCTAAGGTTGCAAGTTAACTGGATTTTTGAACTGTTGCTGCAATAAATGGACAAAAGTGAAAATCTGTGACAGCGGCACGAACTACATGCCGCAACCAATCTAAATTAGAAAGCAGAAGCATGAGTTGTGCTAATCTGCAGCGATTCTTTTTAAGGGAGCATTGGGTCGTTGTTGCCTTAATACCTTTGCAAAATGCAAAACCAAGCATAAAGATAGTTTTGCATTTTGCAAATACTAAAGTTTTGCACACCTAACTAATGGGTAGGCAATCTATCTATAGTTGAAAATTATAAGCCTTATTTTCAAGGAGAAATTTATTTTTAAAGCGATATAAAACAATATGTTATGACATTTAAAATTGCCGAATTGTGAATTATTTTAGCAACAATAATGTATTCAAACAGTGGAGTAGTTATATTACCCTGAGTGGTAAGAGAGGAAAGTATATAATGTCACATCCTGTTGATGAATATGTTGGTAAGCGCGTCAGACAACGGCGTTGGATGGTTGGTTTTAGCCAACAACAACTTGGTGAAGCTGTGGGGATCAAGTTTCAGCAAATTCAAAAATACGAAACCGGTATGAACCGGATCAGTGCATCGCGGCTATGGGATATCGCCGAAACACTGGGTGTGCCAGTCACCTTCTTTTTTGATGGCTATAATGAGATTTCGATCGAGACCAGTGCCGCGGAGGCCAAAGCAAGCGGTCAGGGCGATTTGTTGGCGGACAAGGAAGCTTTGGAATTGGTGCGGTCGTATTATGCGATCCCCGAAACCCAACGTCGCAAACTGTTCGATCTGGCACGTGTTTTAAGTGATGCGGCCTAAAATTTTAGCGGGTTTCGCGGTCTATATGTGTAATGCATAAGCGTAAATAGTATACGGCCACGGTTGACCTGCACCGGACAATATGAAAATTCCAGCTAAGGTAACGACCCTTAACAGGAGTTTTTCTTTGTCTGAACTGCCACATACTCTGAAAGCGGAATTATGGGATGTCGCCTACGCATTGGCCGATGCCGCCAGACCCATTGCATTGCAGTATTTTCGCAAATCCGATCAGGGTTTGGAAAACAAGCTGGATCAAGGGTTTGATCCTGTCACGATTGCAGACAAATCCATAGAAAGCGAAATGCGGCGCATATTACAGGCCCGCCGCCCGGATGACGGAATTATGGGTGAAGAGTATGCTGACGTTGCCGGAACGACTGGCCTGACATGGGTACTGGACCCGATAGACGGGACGCGTGCGTTTATCAGCGGTACACCGACATGGGGGGTGCTGATCGGGCTTGATGCGGGGCAAGGGCCGATATTGGGCGTTGTCGATCAACCTTTCACTGGTGAAAGGTTTTCCGGCGGGTTCGGGTCGGCAAGCTGGTCGCACAGGGGGCAAGCGCATGATATCGCTGTGCGTGATTGTGAGAAACTCAGTGAAGCCGTGCTATTTACTACATTTCCGGAAGTGGGAACGTTTAGCGAAGGCGCTGCATTTCACAGGGTGGCAAAACAATGTAAACTGACCCGTTACGGTACGGATTGTTATGCCTATGCGTTGTTGGCCGCAGGGCAGATTGATCTTGTGATCGAAGCGGGTTTGAACGCTTTTGATATTCAAGGTCCGATGGCCGTGATACAAAATGCAGGCGGTATAGTCTCAAACTGGCAAGGTGGGCCTGCCCATATGGGCGGGCAGATTATCGCTGCGGGTGACGCGCGGGCACACGCTGCCGCGTTGGATTTGCTAAAATGATAAGAAACGGTTTATTTCGGCCCATGTAAGGCCCAAGACATCGGGAATTTCCATCAATACTTCATGTTGTGCCCCGTCGATATTAACCAACTTTCCGTTCGGCCAGTCTGACATGATACGGATTATCGCATTGGGGGATACAATCGCTTCTTGGCTTCCCAAGAAACACAGGCATTCATGTTCCGGTGGTGGTAATCGTCGTAATCGGGCGCATTCCAAAAGTGCTTGATGCAGCCAGTTGATACTTGGTCCGCCAATGCCCAGTTCGGGATATGCATCTAACTGTGATGTCATCCACTGGTAGGTTTCTTTGTCATTGGTCAACGTATTGGTTTCAAATGGGTTTTCCTGAACATAATTGTTCGGTGTCGTATTGGGAGAGAACTTTTTGGCAAACCCGATCAGAGGCCCGATATTTGAAATGATCTGGGCAGGGATGCGCAACACGGGCTCAATATAAATACCCCACATGGGCGCAGAGAATACAGCCTTTTTAACCTGCAAACCGTTGTGTAATGCGCGCAGGGCAATCGTGCCGCCCATAGAGTGGCTTAAAAGCGTGTGTATTTCAGGTAATTCTGCATCTTTTACGGCATTCAACACTTCATCCACGTCTTTTTGGAAGTCTAGGAAATGTTTCACATGACCAAGCTGATGATTTGCAGAGATGCGATCAGAAATGCCTTGCCCGCGCCAGTCAACAACTGCCGCAGAAAAACCCATATCCTGTATATACTGTACAGTAGGACCGTATTTTTCAATATATTCAGACCGCCCCGGGAAAACCAGAATAGTGCCTTTTGCACCTTTTTTCCACGTTGCCACACGAATACGTACCCCGTCGGAACAGGTGCGCCATTGGGCTCGACCGCCTTTGGGCGCACGGGCAATATCCGTAAATAATGGTGCGTCGGTCATTTTAGGATAAGATGGCCCCCAGCTTCATTGCAGCGCTCATATCGCCGTCAACCTTCAGGCCGCCAGTCATAAATGCACTTGTCGGGTTCACATCACCCGTCAACATCCCTTCGAATGTTTCGGCATTGGCACTTAAGGTGCAATCTGCATCTTCGTCGCCTGCGCGTGCACCATTCCCGTCGATTATAATGCTGCCTTCATCCTCGATATCGATCTTGATAGAGCCGTCAAACCCGCCACTGCCCATTTTTTCGTTCAGTGCATCGACTGCTTTTGTTATTACGTCACTCATTTGTGTCTCCTTTACCTCAAAAAATGCTCGCAATCTTGCGTGGTTGCGATAGCTTGACGATAACATGAAACTAAACCTGCAAAACTTAAAGTCCTTGATGCGCGTCATCGTTTGTTCCGCTGCGTTAAATTTCATAATAAGTGATAATAATCACGCTTTCGCCCAAACTGCGGCATTGGACTTATTGTTTTCTGAATTACAGAACCCTGAAAATGAAGACTGGAAAACCTCAGAACAGAAAATCTGGCGTGAATGGGGGGAATCCGGTTCTGCCGCGGTAGATCATCTGTTACAACGTGGGACTACCGCAATGCAACAGGGGGACCTGCGAACAGCGGTAGAACATTTTTCGGCAGCGATTGATCATGCCCCCGATTTTGCCGAAGCTTGGAATAAACGTGCGACGGTTTTTTATATGATGGATGAATATGGGTTATCGATATCTGATATTCGCCAAACCCTGTTGTTAAATCCACGCCATTTTGGTGCTATGGGCGGGCTTGGTATGATTATGGAAGATATGGATCGGCCAAAAGACGCATTATCTGTCTACCTACGTGCTTTCGCCGTGCATCCACATCAAGAAGGTATTAAAGAGGCCATCGAAAGATTAGAACAACTGGTCAAAGGCACCCCGCTGTAATTCAAGGATAAGACAATAATGCCCCCGCAATCGCGGATTTGTGCGGTGCTTGGTCCGACCAACACCGGAAAAACCCATTATGCTATTGAACGGATGCTGGCCTATCGCAGCGGTGTGATCGGCCTGCCTTTGCGCCTGCTTGCGCGGGAAGTTTATGACCGCATTGTTGCCTTGCGCGGCCCGTCTGTTGTGGCCCTTGTCACGGGTGAAGAACGCATTGTTCCACCACGGGCGGCCTATTGGGTCTGTACCGTGGAAGCGATGCCGACAAGTCTGGGCACAGAGTTCGTCGCAATAGATGAGGTGCAGTTATGTGCCGACCCGGAACGCGGCCATGTGTTCACTGATCGTATGTTGCATTTGCGTGGCCTGTCGGAAACCTTGTTTTTGGGGTCAGACGCAATGTGGGGCGTGATTGCAAAACTTGTACCTGATGCGGATTTTCTACGACGTGACCGGTTTTCTGAATTGACCTATTCGGGCAGTAAAAAGATATCACGGATGCCTGCTCGTTCTGCCATCGTCGGGTTCTCGGTTGATAATGTTTATTCCATTGCCGAATTGTTGCGCCGCCAAAAGGGCGGGGCGGCCGTGGTCATGGGCGCTCTGTCGCCGCGCGCGCGCAATGCGCAAGTCGAGATGTATCAAAACGGTGACGTTGATTATCTGGTTGCGACGGACGCCATTGGCATGGGTTTGAACCTGGATATTGACCATGTGGCATTTTCAGGCACTTCTAAATTTGATGGGCGTAAAATGCGCCGCCTGATGCCAAATGAACTGGCGCAAATCGCAGGACGCGCCGGGCGGTATCGCACGAACGGGACATTCGGGGTGACAGGGGAAGCGCGACCTTTGGAAGATGAAGTCGTTGAAGCGATTGAAAACCACCGTTTCACCCCAATTCAAAAGCTGCAATGGCGTAATTCCCGACTTGATTTCGGAACTATGGCAACACTTTTGCGATCACTGGAACAAACCAGCAATGATCCTCTACTGCTAAAAGCCCGAGAGGCAGAGGATCATTTGACCTTGCGCAGCCTGTCGGAATTGCCTGAAATTATAGATCGTGTGCAAGGCCCGCGTGATGTGAAGCTTTTATGGGACACTTGTCAGTTGCCCGACTTTCGGCAAGTTTCGCATAATGAACATGTGGCGATTGTTGGCAAGATATTTGAGTTTCTGTCTGATGCGGGTGAAATTTCGACCCCTTGGTTTGCTGACCGTGTGCGGCGTATCGACAAAACCCACGGCGATATTGACGCTTTATCGAAAAGATTGGCATATATCCGCACATGGACCTATGTCACCCAAAGAAAAGGCTGGTTGGCAGACGAAAACTATTGGCGAGATGAAACCCGTGCAGTAGAAGATCGCCTATCAGATGCGCTACACGGTGCATTAACAAAACGATTTGTCGATCGGCGCACCTCTATTTTGATGCGGCGGTTGAAACAAAAGGAGGCCTTGGTGGCTGAAGTAAACAAAGACGGCGAAGTGACCATTGAGGGTGAATTCGTAGGCAAACTGACCGCTTTTCAGTTCCAGTTGGATAAATCAGCAGATGCTGAACAGTCAAAAACTCTGCGCGCGGCCGCATATCAAGCCTTGCTGCCGGAGTTTAATCTGCGTTCTGATCGGTTTTACAACGCACCGGATACCGAATTTGATTTTACCGAACAAGGCGGGTTGATGTGGGGCGAGCACGCCATTGGCAAGCTGGTTAAAGGTGACGATATCATGTCACCCGGCATCAAGGTGTTTGTAGATGATGAAGCGGGTGTTGATGTTGCAGACAAGGTTCGCAGACGTTTGGGGCATTTCATCGACCGGAAAATCACTGCCGCATATGAACATCTTATAGCGATGAAAAATGATGAGGCGCTACCGGGGCTTGCCAAAGGTGTGGCGTTCCGTCTGGCTGAAAGCCTAGGCGTGATCCCGCGTTCCGCCATTGCAACTGACATTAAGGCATTGGATCAGGATCAACGCGGCACTTTGCGTAAACATGGCATCCGCTTTGGCCAATACACCGTCTTTCATCACCTGATGTTGAAACCTGCACCAACGCGCTTGCGTCTGGTCTTGTGGTCTTTGTTCGAAGGTCTTGACGAATTTCCCGAAGCCCCGCCTGCAGGTCTGGTTACGGTCCCTGCGATGGTTGATGCGCCAAAAGGTTACTACCCGCGCGCAGGTTACCGTTTGGCAGGTGAACGCGCCATTCGCATTGATATGCTGGAACGTCTTGCCGATATGATACGTGCCTTTGATGTGAAAGTGGGCTTTGAAGCCAATCCCGATATGTTATCAATCACCGGCATGACATTGGAACAATTTGCTGATCTGATGCAAGGCTTGGGTTATACGACCGAAAAAGGTGAACGCGAAAAATCCAAACCTGTGAGTGAAACGAAACCTGATAATACGGACGCGAAAGAAGAAAAGCCTGATGTGGCAGATGCTGCACCCGCCGCTGAGGAAGAGGATACGAAAGAAGTATTCTATACGTTTAAGTGGGTGCCCAAAGCACGGCCTGCGGCCCGTCCGCAATTCCAACAACGGGGTAAACCGCAAAAACCAAAAGGTAAACAAGGTGGAAAACCAAGTGGCCCGAACCGTCATTCCACGTCACCGCCGCGTAAAGAAAAAGCGATTGATCCGGACAATCCTTTTGCAGCACTGCTGGCTTTGAAAAACAAAACATAGGCACCTATGGCGGATACACAGCGCATAGATAAATGGCTTTGGTATGCACGGTTTTATAGATCCCGCAGCTTATGCGCGAAACAAGTGTCCGAAGGTAAGGTTTGTGTGAATGATGTGAAGGTCGGCAAACCCGCACATGGGGTGATTGTGGGGGACGTGCTGACATTTATCAAAGCGGAACGGCCGCGTGTTATTAAGGTTTTAGATTTGGGAACACGGCGTGGCTCTGCCCCGGAAGCGCAATTATTGTTTGAAGATAGATCACCTGCACCTACACCTAAGGAATTTGTTCCACCTAATCCTAAATTTGAAGGAAAAGGTCGCCCAACTGCGAAAGATCGGCGTCAGACTGCCGCTTTTGCTGCAAAGTATCTTGATTGATCTGGAATCGGGCCATATAGGAACTTGAAGACTGCGTCCATAAGACTAGGAATTGATCCATGACTTACATTGTCAACGATGCGTGCATCGCCTGCAAATACACTGATTGTGTCGAAGTATGCCCGGTGGACTGCTTCTATGAAGGCGAGAACATGCTGGTGATCCATCCCGATGAATGTATCGATTGTGGTGTGTGTGAACCTGAATGCCCAGCAGATGCGATCCGCCCTGATACCGAGCCTGACATGGAAAAGTGGGTTGAATTCAACCGTGAATATTCGGAAAAATGGCCCGTGATCATTACCAAGAAAGATCAATTACCGGAAGCGGACGAACGTGATGGGGAAGAAGGTAAGTTAGAGAAATATTTCTCTCCTAACCCTGGTGAAGGCGGGTAAGCCTGCGATTCGTAACTTACAACCCAGATAATATGATAAAGTATAAAGTGTTTTGTTTATAAGGGCTTAGAGTGTACTTTATGACTATGGGAAAAGGTCAGGTTTTGTGATATACTACAGCCAAGCTAAACAGGACACTTATCAGTATATGTTACTGAAAACATAAAACTATTCCAAAGCATTTAAACGTTTTATTCGCAATTTGTGCAGGGCGTTTTGTGCGTGGGTATAATACGAAGGAAAACAAAATGGCCAAGGTTAAAAAAATCGCAGGGTTCAGCATAAATGATTATGTCGTTTACCCGTCTCACGGTGTTGGCAAAATCATTGCTGTCGAAGAACAAGAAGTGCTGGATGTCACGCTGGAACTGTTCGTGATTGATTTTGAAAAAGATAAAATGACCCTGCGGGTACCGACAGCCAAGGTTGAAACGGTTGGTCTGCGCCTGTTGTCTACGCCTGAATTGGTGGCCAAAGCGATGACAACGCTTAAGGGGCGCGCGCGGGTGAAACGTGCGATGTGGTCGCGCCGTGCGCAGGAATATGAAGCCAAGATCAATTCCGGCGATTTAATCTCAATCGCTGAAGTGGTGCGTGATTTGCATCGCAACGATGAACAGCGCGAACAATCATATTCAGAACGTCAGCTATATGAAGCGGCACTGGAACGCTTGTCACGCGAAGTTGCCGTGGTAAATGGCGTGGAAGAGATGCTGGCACAGGATGAAATCACTGAAGTGCTTTTGTCACGCGTCGTCGCTGTCGTTGCTTAAGTCAGGGCTGCCAATGCAGCCCCCAATGCGCCCAATTCGGCCCATTGTTGTATAGCACCCAGAACGTCACCGGTTTGACCACCTATAGAACGCATCGCGATCAGGCCCATGGCCACAGCGGCGATTATGGCCCAGCCAAAGACAAAAATACCTGACCATCCGATGAACAGGAAGCAGATCAGCAAGGTCAGAACAATGGCGATACTCAATGATGTTTCGGGTGGTCTTCCAACACTGGCTGACAGGCCTGTGTCACGTGCATTGGGCATAGCGTACATTGCCAGTGCCATCGGTAATCTGCTGGCGGCACCCGCGGCGATCAGGGCGGGTATGAAAGATGTGTTGATCAAAACCTCAAGACTGCCATAACGCCCCAGTAAAAATAGGATCAGCGCAACAGCACCATACGCCCCAATGCGGCTGTCTTTCATAATTTCCAGTCTGACCTCTTTATCATATGCGCCGCCAAACCCATCGGCACAATCGGCCAATCCATCTTCGTGCATGCCGCCTGTTAAGATTGCCAAGGTGCCTAAGGCGGCAATGGCGGCAATGCTGGCGGGTGCACCAAACCAGTATAAAAGACTGCCAATAATGCCAGCGATCAATCCTAATACAGCCCCGACCAACGGATAGGCCCAAGTGGCGATTGCGGCACGTTTGCTAGCGGCCTCGTGGTCAACAGGAATGGGCAGACGTGTCAGCAAGCTGAAAGCCGCTGCTATATCGTTCAGTATATTGGCTTGGGTTTCGGTAATGTCGGTCATTTTTTATAAGCCTTCGCATATGCTATTTCCGCGCATCCAAAATGCAGCTAAACAGGCATAATTACAAGTACAGATGGAAAAGACATGTCCGACGCACCGTTTCACAACCTTGCCGCGTTTCAAACTTTACTGGAAAATCAACCGCAATCGGATCACGCGGCGGCGGACGGGGCCAAAGCGCGCAATGGGCAATTGACCAAGCCCCCCGGTGCTTTGGGCCGTCTAGAAGACCTGGCGATCTGGTATGCTGGGTGGCGTGGGCAAGTAGTGCCAACATTGGATTGCCCACAAGTTGTTGTTTTTGCAGGAAATCACGGGATTGCGGCACAAGGCGTATCGGCATTCCCTGCGGAAGTGACCGCACAAATGGTGCTGAACTTTCAGCATAATGGTGCGGCGATCAATCAATTGTGCAAGACATTTGGTGCAAATCTGGATGTACATGCGCTGGATTTGGACAAACCTACAGACGACTTCACCAAAGGCCCCGCAATGTCTGAGGCGGATATGGTAGCGGCATTGCAAACGGGATGGAATGCGGTTGACCCTTCGGCTGATTTGCTGGTTGTGGGCGAAATGGGCATTGGAAATACCACTTCGGCGGCAGCGATTTTTCATGCCTTATATGGCGGGCAGGCGGCGGATTGGGTTGGGCGCGGCACGGGGGTGGATGATGCGGGGCTGGCGCTGAAGGCGCGTGTTGCTGGTAATGGGGTGTTAGCCAATCCGTCCGCTGCACAAAACGGTCTGGAAGCTTTGCGTTGTTTGGGCGGGCGTGAACTGGCCGCTATTGCAGGTGCGATTGCTGGCGCAAGGGCAAAATCCATTCCGGTTATTCTTGACGGCTTTATTTGCTGTGCCGCTGCGGCCTGTCTTGCTGCGGTAAAACACAGCGCGCTGGATCATGCCGTTGCCGGGCATTTGTCGGCTGAGGGGGCGCATAAAGCAGTGTTGAAACATCTGGGCAAGGAACCGCTTTTATCACTGAATTTGCGTCTTGGTGAAGGGTCAGGCGGTGCTTTGGCAATAGGTGTTTTAAAAGCGGCCGTGGCCTGTCATTCCGGCATGGCAACCTTTGCCGAAGCGGGTGTGACTGATGCTTAGGCTGTCAGTATTTCACTGACTTTTATGGCGCGCATATTACTGCCATCAACCTTTAACTTACCGGACATAAACGCCATGGCGGCATTCTGGCTTCCATCCAGGATAGCCCGAAACACGGCCTCTGGCGCAATCAGTGTGACATCAGCCTCATCATCACCGGCACGTGCGCCTTTATTGTCCAGCATTACACTGCCTTCGTCCTTGATGACCAGTTTGGCTGTCCCTTGAAGGGTATCTTTGACTTTTGGCGCAAGGTTTTCAATAAATTCGGCGACAACAAGGTTCATGTCAGCAGTGCTTTCCTATGATTGTTTTGCGTCGATTTTAACTCTTTGGTACGGCTTGTAAATTGGAACGTTACGGCATGTCTTTCGAATGAAGATTATTGGGGGCGAATGTCGGGTACATTTTAAATACAAAGCCAACCGACAGTTTCATCCATATTTTACGAGATGTTATATCGTAAAAAATCTTTTCTCTAACGTTTGGAAAAGTTCATAATATTTATATTCGTTTTTCCAAAACTGTTTCAGGCTTACCCGTGCAAGTTCACTCAAGTATTTTGAATGATCAGTGATAGTGCGCATTTCAGAATATTGATCGATATCGATATTTACGTGCTCGATACCGATTTGATTTAGAAACCGGTGAATATTCTTATCCAAGTTTTTTAGGTCAATGCAGGTTACAATTTTGTCTTGTTTGTGGGCTGCAAACCGGAATTGATTGCCAAAGTGAAATTCGTAGCCACGATGTAAATGACGAATAGCATTCATTGAGTAATGGGCAGCTGACATCGTGTATGTATCATCGCAATACAATGCTTCGGCCAGATCATTTGGGGTCTTGAATACGGCAAATGCTGCAGCTTCCTTTGGGCTCCATATTACCTTGCGGTCAGGAATGCCCATGCGTAAACGGCTATGGAAACCGGATATAAACCGCTCAGTAGGTTCGCGAAAAATGAAAGCAAATCTATGATCTTCGCCATACATATTGGCGGTTTCAGTTAGTGTTTTATGGCCAAGCAATACAAGATTATCGTTTATTATTTGTGGTTCTCTAGTGATCGTCGTACCACTAACAAGACGTATGATACCCTTAATATACGTACCCCCTGTCTTACCAACGTGGATCAAGCATATTTTTGGTGTTTGCATAAAATTATTCCCAATAAGATGTTAGATCGTATATTTTCTTACAGCATTTCTAAGCAAGATAATCTGAAGTTATTCAGTTTGTCTAAGTTGACGACGTCGGTTTTTCAAAGAAACACCACGTATCGGAAAAGTTGACTTTATCGATGCTCATCTTTGCGCGGCTTTGATCTAATCTGCTAAAAACATTCTTTGATGTTTTAACTCTTACAAGAAACTCTTCCAGAACAAGTCCGGCAACCGGGTCTTTACTGGATATCTCTAGTGCCAATGCGTTTGTATTAAGCATCAAATCTGTCCCACCTAGATCAAAACGATCCATGCCCCTGAATTCGTTTTTTGTTTGCGGGGTGCTGTTTTCATAGGTCGCATCTTGAGGGTGACCTTCGATAGCTCGCTCACCTTCATAAATTTTCATAACGTTTCCATAGAAATATCCGGTAGTGCCAATGATCCTTTGTTGTTCATTTCTGCCATGATCCGCAAAAGTTTGTAGAACTGAAATTAACCAGCGGGTCGCTAATTCGTTTACTAGGATTAGCCCGCATTCATCCCAAATACGGTGGAATAGATCAGAGGCTTTTTTTGTATGGCGAGAGTCTCTGCGCAAATAACTGATTGCCAATGCGTTTAAATGGGCCAGACGACTTTTCCCGCGAAAATGATATTCAAGAATACGCGACTGAATTTCAATATCTGCCCGACTTGCATTCGGTAACGTCTTATTCTCCGGTATCATTTGTTGGGCCAAATTTTTCAGATCAACATTAATGTCCGGCAAAATATCAGGCAATTCTTGGGTCGGAACTCTGGAACTGGCTCTGCGGGCTAATGCGGGCAATCCACACTCACTATTAAACGATACATCCGGTGGCCAATTGCTATGAGATTCATTCAATGGATGTTCATATTGGGTTTTGGCCATCAACTTTCGCTTGGCAAACCACGCAGTCGGTTTGCTATCTGAAAACTGATTAATATGTTCAAGGCCTTCAACAACATCCGCGGCAGGGGAAACATTTGCTTGTGGGGATGATATATCGATATTTTCAATGTTTTCGCCCAATTCAAAATGCTCAAGAATGGCGCTAATTCCATCAGTCGGTTCTGTATTGTATTCTCTTATATGTAATGCTTTATTGAAAGTATCTTTGGGTTTCTCCAGAACATTATCCCAATTGAAACCTTCCCTGAAGTTTCGTTCAAAGCCATTGAAACTGGAAAATGCAGTTCGATATTTAAGGTTTTGCACATAACAACTTCTTAACCAGTCATCTTCATTCCGCGTAAAGAAAAGAAATGACACGTCGAATTTGCTGAAAGCTCTATTCAATATTCTCAGGTGTTTGGTTAGCCTTGGGTAGACCTTTCGCCCTTTGTCGCGCCCAATAAGATGTCCAGCGAAATCTTCTTGAGATAGAATAAACTGATCAGAAGATGAGCTTTCCAGATCATTGGCCAGCATTGATAAGATTTTTTCAGACTTTTCGTACTCTGCTCCGGCCATTGCCATTGCTGCCTCGTGGACATGTTTCGTATGTACGAAATTTATGCCATGGCTTTTTAGTATAGTAGAGTTTTGCTTAAGTAATTTCTGTATTGCAGTAGAGCCTGTTTTGTGTGGCCCTAAATGGATAAGTATCTTTTTCATATGTCAGTTATAGCCCAGCTTAAACTTTCTTAACATTACATTTGAAAGGGTGAGACTGCAATGCACCTGTTATCTTGTTATTGATTTTGCCAATCTTAGCATCCCAATATCCGATATAACAATAGACAATATAATTAGGGTTTTCTGAATTCCAGAGGTTATTCAGTGTTTAAGAAAAGAACGCTTGGCCAATCGTTTTCAAAGGCCGATCTTATTGAGTTTTTTTGTAAAATATATAGCAGAATGCCTGCTTTATATCAGGGGTTAGCAGTTGAGTTTAAAATGGCAAGAGGATGACGACCTGATATGTGGAAGGGGCAGGCATTAGAACAATTCAGTTTGAAGGAATTCCATCGTACACGTAATTTTCTGTCGAAATGTCGCCATACCAAACATACGCTGACAAGAATGCTTTCTCTGTTGTTCGTGTCGCATGGGCCATCATTGATGGGTGATAAGATCGTTCGCCTGATCCGTGGATTACATATGGCGCTTTATCGCGTTTCCAGTAAGCCTGTCCTGCCAGCATGACAAATACTTCTTCGGCCGGGTGGGTTCTAATCCCATATTCAGAATTAGGCAAAATGCCGTAAAGGCCAAGCCGGACCGAATTCGATTTCACCAATCCATTTGGACCAAGCAATTCCACGTGCACCTTGGGTAGGCTATGCGCCACATATTGTGCATCATTTGATGTTTGTGGTGGCGCCCACTGCAACGGAGTTTGGGCAATGATTTTGCAAACCGGATGGGCATTGGCTTCTGACATTACATCCAGAAAAGGCTTTGATAGGACGTTTGTATCGTAATGATTTTCGGTTCTAGGTGTCGCTGTAAGCAAAGCTTCGCGCGCGTGGCTTTCAATTGCTTCAGAGCCATCAAATACATTTGCCAATGCGCCAAAAAGGGGCTGTAGGTACATTAGAACACCTCATTGATTTTAAATGGAGGCGAGTACGAGAATCGAACTCGTGTACACGGATTTGCAATCTAAACCGCAGTTATATCCATTTGTTTTTCTACGTTGCAACATATTGACTTTTATGGAAAAAGTAACAAACAATAATATAGGCAAACAGCAATAAACACCCCAAGCACCCTATTTTGTGCGCAAATCTTGCACATGAGAGAGTATACGGGTTTTTTTGTGCATTGGGTTATATGAGGTAAAAGATTGCAGAAAACACTGACAGACAAGTTCATAAAAGGTCTAAGACCACACGCGGAATCCACGGAATATAGGGACGCGGCGACACCAGGTTTGATACTAAGAATAGGCAAGCTTGGTCGAAAGGTCTGGGAGGTCGTCTGGACGGGGCAGGGCCGACGCAAACGGATGCGGATCGGGGAGTACCCGAATGTAGGGCTTTCAGAGGCCCGGCGCATTGCGTCTGAAAAGAAAAGCGCACCTTTGCCGACAGATCAACCGGATCGAGTATGTGACCTTTGGGAACGCTATAAAGAGGACATTCAAGACATGCGAAGTGCGCCAGATATTGCTGGCTCATGGAAAAAGTGGACACTACCCCTCATAGGACACGTTAAGCTGCAAGATTTTGCTCTGCATCACGCCAATATGCTCATCGACCAAGTCACCAAGCAATCAAGTGCAAATCGAGCGCATGCAGTGGTTTCATATACGCGGCCAGCGTTTAGGATTGCGGCAAGCAAAGGATGGACACGGGGCAATCCATTCGCCGACGTCATTGCCAAGAAAACCTACGAAAAGCGCGAGCGAGTTTTAAACGCCTCTGAGCGCAAGTTATTGTGGGATTACATTCAAGCCGCTCCATATCCATGGAAGCCGCTGCTTTCTCTTTTATGCCTGACCGGGCAAAGGTTTTCAGAAGTGGCAGGGATGCGACGTTCTGAAATTGAGGGTAATGTTTGGTTTATTCCGAGCGAAAGACATAAGGGGAAGCGTGTTCATGCCGTTCCATTATCTGCAAAAGCGCAAAGAGTGATTGCAGCGATCCCTGAAATGCACCCGGATTTGTTGTTTTCAGTTCAAAAAGGGAAGCCTATTAAACAGGCGGCCCACGAAAAGAAACGCATTGATAAAATAACTGATTTGAAAAATTGGCGGTTGCACGACATTAGGCGCACCGCATCAACCGTAATGGGCGATAATGGTGTGTCGAGATTTATCAACTCACAAGTTTTAGGCCATGCTGAAACCGGCGTGACAGGGATATATGACCGTTCAGAGTATTTGAAAGAGAAGCGGGAAGCATTGGAATTGCTGGCAGATAAGTGGATAGCTAATGAATGATTATCAACTCATGAAAAAGCACTTTCCCCAAGTTTACTGGACGGATCAGTTTGCCAAAGAGATGGTTAAAGAAATCCAGATAATGCTTGATGATAGCCTTGATCAAAATTTCGGATCCCAATTTTCGAATGACCATGCAAATCTTTTAAAAACACTACAAAATCACCTAAAGATTGAACATACTGCATTAATGGCTTCCAATATTATCAAAGATATGAAGGATGAAGCCAGTGCTGAACAAGCGTATTTAATTGCGTCTGAATTATCGGCTATAGCATATTCAATTGATAAATTCGGAAGGCATAAGTTTTTTAGTGTTCTACAAAAAAATAACAAACCATCGATTCAAAATCGCGGGCAAACAAACTGGTCTTATGTGGGCTTAGTGCGCGGGACTCGTGAGGCATGGTCTATGGGGACGGGTCGCTTTGCAGTCGCAAGTTACAAAAATAGAGAACCTTATTGTGAATTTCTACAAGACTGCTTCACTCATTTTGGTATTAAAAATCCTTCAGCTCAATCCGCTCTAAACAGTTGGAGGAAGCAAGAAAAGGCCGCAGGGCGAGCTATTCCCAGAGGAAATAGTAGATCCAAGAAGCCGTTGGCGGGTGTATGGATGCGACTTGGTACATAATAAATCAATTATTATTTAGTTAGCTATGCACCAACTCCGAAGATGGATTTACACTTGTTGCGACGCGTAAAAACAGGGTTATTAAAGGAGTTATTCTAATTATTTAGGGAATGACACAATGCAACAAGACTTTAATATTTGGCTGGCAAATCTACCCAAAACACTTCGTGAGAAACCCCTTTGGGAATATTGCGACCTATCCGCATTCACAGGTAAACCGGTGGCAACATTGCGCGGCGATAAAATGCGAGGGAATGGCCCGAAGGCTATCAAAGTAGGGCAACTTGTCCGATTTGATCCCCGTGATGTGTTTGTGTGGCTCGAGCACCTTCGTGAGGTGGCGTAATGGGCATCTTGGAAAAAGAAAACGCCACCCCTGTTGTAGCAGAGCACGGCGTTTCATTCGAAATAAATGCGGCTAAACACTCCAAATACTATAGCACTGATCAAGCAAAAAAAAGTGTACCGATCTCAGGAAATACTACCCACCAAACCTTCTTTTGGAATCGAGATAGCAACTCTGCCGAGCTGCTCAGTCATTGGGTTTCATGTCGTGGGCATCATTTTGATTACGACGTGGAGGCGGTCAAGTGATGAACGGTATTCAATTACTAAACCAAACCATAGAGCCAAAGCTTTTGATCCCGTTTGCGGATAGGTTAGAGTCGAAATTAAGCCCGTTGGGCACGGCTAACCTCCTTTGCACTGCTATACGAATAGCACCCCGCGTGGCGGCTTGCGTGTTGATGAATGAGGCAATGCATGATCTGTCTGCCGGGCAGCCCAATCCCCCTTTTATTGGATACGCCGATGAGGCTAGGTTTTGGGTTAGCATTGCACCATTGCCAGAGCGCAAGGTCTATCTAGCTGCTATTTGGCAGACGCTTCCAACTTACGAACAATCTGCATTTTGGAATTTTGTGCAACGCGGAGTGGCAGCATGAACTATGATCAAACATTCGCGCAAACTGCACCCGATCAGTATCGCCTAAACACGTTTACGGCGTCGGAACTTCAGGGAATGGTGTTCCCACCGATCCGTTGGGTTGTGCCGAGCATCTTACCGGAAGGCTTAACTCTGCTATGTGGAAAGCCAAAACTTGGGAAGTCCTGGGCAGCTTTAGACTTGGCGTTCGCCGTCGCCGAAGGGGATCAGTTTTTAGGATCAATGTGTGAGCAGGGCAGCGTTCTATACCTTGCCCTGGAAGATAATCGGCGGCGATTACAGGACAGGCTTCAAAAAATCAGACCAAGTGAGGATTGGCCTTCTGAATTGTCATTGATAAATGAGGCACCACGTATCGGGGCAGGTGGTTTGCGTTCCATTGAAAACTGGATCGCAACACAACAGAATCCACGCCTGATCATCGCCGACACCTTGGCAACCATTCGACCGCCTAAGGCGGGAGGTCAAACGGATTATGCGTCAGATTATTCTGCATTACGCGGGCTGCACCAAATAGCCTCAGAACATCGACTTGGCATTGTTGTGGTCCATCATGTTCGCAAAACTGAAGGTGATGATCCATTCGACACAGTTTCGGGTTCAACAGGGATTACTGGGGCAGCGGATGCAACCCTAATCCTTACCAAACGTTCCGAAGATGGGGGCGTAGTCCTTTATGGCCGTGGACGCGATCTTCAGGAGTTTGAAAAAGGAGTAGAATTTGATGACAAGAGGTGTCGCTGGAAATACGTAGGCGACCCGGACACAGTTTTTCTGGGTGGTTCGCGTCAACGCATACTGAATGCCCTAGAAGTAGGCATGCAAACCCCTGCTGCGATTTCCAACCATTCCGAACTCACAATAGACAACACCAAACAGTTGTTGGGGCGCATGGTTGAGAAGGGACAAATAATAAAGGAGGCGAGGGGCCTCTACACCCTAAAGACCCTGTCACCAGTGTCACCTTGTCACTTTGAGGGCGGTGAAGGTGACAAAGTGACAGAAGTGACGCCCCCTTTAGATCCATCCGAAACATTCACACCCAAAGATTTTGCATAGGAGCATATCAGATGAATAAACTTACAAACAAAGAAACAGCATTTATTGCTGAAATGGGTGGCGGGGTGGATGCATCTTTGAACGCATAGGTTTCTAGATCTGCGGGCTAGCCACATTTACAAAGCCAAGATGTGCGAACGGTGGCTTTCAGACTCACAATGGCAGCGCTCTAACGGTAGGTAAGGGACGGAAGCAGACTTGGTCGAAAAGGGCGGAGAGCGGACTTTAGCTGCGCCCGAGAACTTAAATAGGCAACTTGAAGAAAGCGGACGCTCGAGGCTGCCCAGCTTTTTTGATGTGCAAACGCAGCTAACGGCTACAGAGAGCCCTAATAGGGCATTCGCTTTTCAGAACGCTTAAGGGCTATCGGATCAGAGCTGACATTCGCTTGATGCCTAAGTCATCATTAAGTGTTGCCTGCATCTACTGAGTTCTGTCAGATAACACAGTAGATTTTACTATTTCCACAAAACGATCTAAAGAATTGGAATTGCCAACTTTCCTAAACGCAAGGTGAAGTTCTATGAGGTCACTTGAGGTTTCAAACGGTACAAAAGCAATATCAGGGCTAGCGATACGTCTTACCCACTCAGGAACCATCGCAATTCCCAGTCCATGGCTCACAAACTGAAGTAAGGTCGATTTATCGATGACCTCACAGACAATATTGGGCTGCGCCCCTATATTACGAAAGCTGCTCCAAAGTATATCGTGAAGAATAGGTCTCGCGTGCTTAGGGTATCCCACAATAGGTTGGTCAATGAGATCAGATGCCGACAATGAGGCCGCATTGGATAGCGGATCATTAATGGACATTGCAATCATCACCCGCTGACTATTCAGTTGCACGCTTGTTATCAGATCGTCGTTGCAGGGTTTTCGAACAAACGCAACGTCAGTCCTATGCCCAATCAGTTCTTGTTTGTGTTGTTCTGATGACGCGATCTCAAGCATCTGGATGTGAATCTTTGGATCCGATTTCCTTAGCTCCAACAGGACACGGGGCATCAGCATTGAAATAGCCTCGTCGACGCCGCTTACACGAATATTTCGGAGGTCTGTGTCTGCTGTGTGACGAATATTTGATACAGATTTTTCGATATCCAGAAGGATATGTTTTGCATCCTTTAAAAACTCTGACCCTGCTTGTGTTAAACTTACCTGTCTTGTTGTTCGAAAAAACAACCGTACTTTTAGCTCATTTTCCAGAGCGGACACACGTTCTGACAAAGCGGACTGACTAAGCCCGATACGTTCGCCGGCCTTGCGGAAGTGCAACTCTTCCGCGACTGCGACGAAACATTCTAATTGCCGGATATCCATTTTTTACTGCCCTATAATGGGTTACTTGTCACAGGCCCCAGTGTTCTGTCAGGGCTAAGCTTGCGATAACCTCCTGTTACTTGCAAGGAACTTATAAAAAAGGCCCAGTTGAGTACGTCGATCCCGCGCATCACTTAGTGCGCCTTCATGGCTGCTGAATTATTTAAGAACACTGACCCGCATGGCATCGCTTAACGTATTCTCATATGCACGGATATTGTCACTGTAATTAAGTGAATCTAATGTGTCGTCTTCGCCTTTGATCAAAGAAGACTGCGTAGCAGCGTCCATTTGGAATGGTGCACTGAAATCTCCAGCGGTGATCTTCAGTTGTTCAATGTCGATCAGGATATCCACACCTTTATCGCCACTGGCAAGTTCCATAAGCGTGGCATGTGCCTCGGGCGTTACTATAGGTAACGTTAGGCCATTTTTGCGGGCATTATCATAAAATATCCCCGCAAAACTAGTTCCGATGATTGCTGTGATGCCTAATTGGTTCAGCCCCCAAACGGCGTGCTCTCTACTTGATCCACAACCAAAATTATCGCCTACGACAAGGACTGTGGCCTCGTTCCATGGATCCTTATTCAAAACAAAATCAGGGCGGTTAGCACCCGTATCGTCAATCCGTAAATCAGCGAATGTGCCCTCTGCCAGCCCCTCTCGGGTGATTGTAATCAGAAACCGTTTTGGCATGATCACATCTGTATCTACATTGCTCAGCGGTAACGGGGCTGCAAGGCCAGTAACTAATTTTGGCATCTATTCAGCCTCCGTTTGAAAGTCTCTTACGTCCGCAAGCCTGCCAGAAATAGCGGCGGCAGCAACCATTGCGGGGCTCATCAAATGGGTGCGCGCCCCGCGCCCTTGACGCCCCTCAAAATTACGGTTTGTAGAAGAGGCAATGCGTTCCCCATCCATGGCAATATCATTGTTCATCGCCAAACACATGGAGCAACCGCTTTCTGGACGCCAATCAAAGCCAGCGTCAGTGAATATTACATCCAGCCCTTCGGCCTCGGCTTGCATTCTGGTTAATGTGGAGCCTGGAACGATGATCGCATTCACACCTGCGGCGACTTTGCGATTTTTTAGGATTTTAGCTGCGGCTCTTAAATCTTCGATGCGACTGTTGGTACAAGACCCGATGAAAGCGCTGTCGATTGCAATCGAGTTCACAGCTTGGCCTGCTTCTAATCCCATGTAATCTATTGCGCGACGAAGAGCAGCCATTTCTTTGGCTGGCTTTCCATCATCAAATTCAGGAACGTGCCCATCTATTGGTACGGATTGGTCAGGACTTGTTCCCCAGCTGACAAGTGGGGCAATATCGGTTGCAGAAATTTTTACAACCGCGTCGAATTCGGCACCTTCATCAGATACCCATTCTTCGTTATCAAATCGGAATTTACCCCCGTGTGGACGACCGTCCGACATACGCCATGCTTGTTCATCAGCTGAAATCAGTGCGGCGCGCGCGCCAAGTTCAACAGCCATGTTACAGATCGTCATCCGACCTGACATGGATTGAGCCAGAATCGCGGGGCCTGCAAACTCGACGGCAAACCCGTTTGCACCACCTGCGCCTACGACTTGTACAACCTTCATAATAATATCTTTGGCAGTCACTGATGGGGCTGTATCACCCTCAATTTCCACCAGCATCGTCTTAAGGCGTTTGTAACGCAAGGTTTGCGTGGCCAGTACGTGTTCAACCTCAGAGGTGCCTATGCCAAATCCAAGCGCGCCAAATGCGCCATAGGTTGTCGTATGGCTATCGCCACAAGCAATCAACATGCCTGGCGAGACGAGCCCCTGTTCAGGCACGACCACATGTTCAATGCCTTGACGCTTGTCGCCAAGACCATAAAAGGCGATATCGTGTTTTGTGCAATTCGCCTCAAGGTTTTCGATCAACAACTGCGATGCGGCATCATGATGTTCGGCGCTCTTTGTTGCGTTCACATGGTCAATAACGGCCAAGTGTGCCTCGGGGCGCCAGACCTTCAATTTTTTTACATCTAGGCCTGAAAATGCTTGCGGGCTGGTGTATTCATTCATGATGTGGAAATCGACATAAATCAACATGTCACCATCTGGCAGATCACACACCTTATGCGCATCTACCAACTTGTCATAAAGTGTCCGTTTCATTGGGCTGCCTCTACTTGTGTTGTGTAACGAGAAAAGAATGAGGTCATTCTGTCTACAATTTCTTCGGGTATCTCTTCGGCCATATAATGTGTCGCATCCAGTGCTTCTCCCTCCACATGTTCAGCACGCTGTTGCCACAAATTCAGAGCGTCAAAGCAAGAAGCAATCACACCACGTTTAGCCCAGAGTGCAAGAACGGGCGGTATAAGTTTTTGTTCTTCATCCATATCGTCATGTTCAATGTCTATGGACGCCGCCGCACGGTAGTCTTCGCAACTAGCGTGAATAGTATCTGGACAAGAAAATGCGGATAAGTATTCTGCCAACGCTTCCGGCTCAAATGGGTTATCTCCACCAGCTTGATTGAAGCATTTCAATTTCCAAAACTTCGCAGGATCAACTCCTATGATTTCTTCTGGAATTGGGTGTTTTTGAATAAGAAAGAACCAATGCCAGTAGATTTCTGCGAATTTAGCATTTGTTCCAGCATACATTTCACGCGTCGGCGCAATGTCTAACAGTGTCATGGCGGTTACTTGATCTGGGAAATCAAGACCCAAACGGTGCGCCACGCGCGCACCTCTATCATGAGCACCCACCAGAAAATGATCATGTCCTAAGCGCTGCATCATCGCCACAACGTCCCGCGCCATTGCGCGCTTTGAATAAGGAGAATGACTGTCATCACTGGGTGGTTTATCAGACCGGCCGTAACCTCGTAGATCGGGGCAGATAACTTGGTAACGCTCTGCCAGTTTCGGTGCCACTTTGTGCCACATTGCAGAGGTTTGCGGATATCCGTGCAAAAGTACGATCGCAGGTGCTCCCTTAGGTCCTGCATGGCGAACAAAGAGAGTTGCCCCATCGCCTTCGATCAACTCTTCTGTGAATCCCTTAAACATCAAAATCTCCTTCGGATGTAAGTCTCGCTTTAGTATTTCACATTTTCCCAATTAATCCATTCGGATAAACTAATTAGTTATGCCGACTAATATATCCTGATATTCAGGTTAGTCTTATGTTTTATAAAGCGCTGCCGTCCATCCGAGGATAGCTATGTTTCTTGGTTTACATATGTAGAGAATGTCTGCCTTCCGTCCGTTCATCTCGTGTGTCGATTCTCTCGAAACGGTCACTCTGTACAATTAAGCGGAAGTTAGAACGTGGAGCATTAAACCGCTTTTTGCCAATGTCTGCTTTCGGGAAGTTTGGGGTTCTAAAATTAGTGCGTTCCGAAAGGCAGCTAAGGGCCGAAAGCAGGCTTGGTCGAAAAGGGCGGAAAGCGGACATTGCGCGAGCAGCAATTTTTTAGTTTTCATTATGTAGCGAAGGTCCGCTTTGAGCCCAAACTGTCAATTGCTGCTGTCAGGATCAAGTGGCGCAAACTGCTACAAAGCTGTCATTCAAATTTGTTGGTCAATGGTATGCCAGTAAGAGATCGCGTTCTGTTTAATCCCGGAAAAAGCCACACTCCGTGCCAATGCATTTGGGGGCAGGCAAAGCTTGTTTCGGT
>JAJFHZ010000028.1 GCA_021775355.1 Amylibacter sp.
ATTTACTAATCGGCGCACCGCATCCGCAAGACGACAAGTTCTGCAAGTTGCTGATGGATTTGCTGGCCCAACCGACACGGAATGACCCCGATATGGAGGTGTGGGATAGGTTGTTGTCGGATAATGGGTGAAAGGGTGCGCCTGATGCTCACCCTTCCAATTACTTCGGTTCCAGCCGCACCGCACCTTGGCTGGCATTGCCGACAAGTGACGCATAGGCGCGCAGGGCTTTTGAAACCTTGCGTTTGCGTGGCAGGGCCGGTTGCCATGCCTTGTCGCCCTTGGCTTCCATTTCTGCACGGCGTGCTGCCAGTTCTTCATCCGTCAGGCGCACATCCATTTTGCGGTTGGGGATGTCAATATCGATGATGTCGCCTTCAACAATCAGACCGATATTGCCACCTTCAGCGGCTTCGGGTGAGACGTGGCCAATGGACAGGCCGGACGTGCCACCTGAAAAGCGGCCGTCGGTGATCAGGGCGCAAACTTTACCCAATCGCATGGATTTCAGATACGATGTGGGGTAAAGCATTTCCTGCATGCCGGGGCCACCGCGTGGGCCCTCATAACGGATGACGACAACGTCGCCGGCTTTGACCTCTTTGTTCAGGATGCGGTTGACCGCTTCGTCCTGACTTTCGCAGACAATCGCGGGGCCTGAAAATTTCAGAATGCTGTCGTCGACGCCTGCGGTCTTCACCACGCAGCCCTCTTGGGCGAAATTGCCGAACAGAACCGCCAAACCGCCGTCCTTGGAAAACGCATTTTCCTCTGAGCGGATCACGCCACCCGCACGGTCCAAATCCAGTTCTTTGTAGCGGCGCGATTGGCTGAAGGCCTCGATGGTGCGCACGCCACCGGGGGCCGCCAAGAACAATTCATGCACGTCTTTGTCATTGGTGACACGTATATCCCATTTCTGGATCGCTTCGCCCATTGTGGGTGTATGGATCGTGCCGACTTCGCTGTCCAACAAGCCCGCGCGTTCCAATTCACCCAGCAGGGCGAATATGCCGCCCGCGCGGTGGATATCTTCCATATGTACGTTCTGGATGGCGGGCGCGACTTTGCACAGGCACGGTGTAATGCGACTTAGGCGATCAATGTCGTCGACGGTGAAGTCGACTTCGCCTTCTTGTGCGATGGCCAGTAGGTGCAGGATGGTGTTGGTGGAACCGCCCATGGTGATGTCCAGCGTCATGGCGTTTTCAAACGCCGCTTTGGTGGCAATGCCGCGTGCGGACACGGATGTGTTGCCGTTTTCATAGTATTCTTTGGTCAGTTTGACGATCATACGCCCGGCTTCTTCGAACAGGCCTTTGCGGTCACCGTGCGTGGCCAGTGTTGAGCCGTTACCGGGCAGGGCAAGGCCCAAAGCCTCGGCCAAACAATTCATTGAATTGGCCGTGAACATGCCGGAACATGATCCGCAAGTCGGGCATGCGCCTTCTTCAAAGGCTTGCACTTCGGCATCCGTGCGGTCAGGGTTGGCGGCTTCGATCATGGCGTCGATCAGATCGACCGCGCGCAATTCGCCGTCAATGTCGACTTTGCCCGCTTCCATCGGGCCGCCAGAAACAAAGACCACGGGAATATCCAGACGCAGGGCCGCCATCATCATGCCTGGGGTGATTTTATCGCAGTTGGAAATGCAGACCATCGCGTCGGCACAGTGTGCGTTAACCATATACTCTACGCTGTCGGCAATCACTTCGCGTGACGGCAGGGAATAAAGCATCCCGTCGTGGCCCATGGCGATACCGTCATCCACCGCAATGGTGTTGAATTCCTTGGCAACACCGCCTGCCGCTTCGATCTCGCGTGCGACCAGTTGACCGATGTCTTTCAAATGCACATGGCCCGGCACAAATTGGGTGAAAGAATTCACGACCGCGATAATCGGTTTACCAAAGTCTCCTTCGGTCATTCCTGTTGCGCGCCAAAGCCCGCGTGCGCCCGCCATATTGCGGCCATGTGTGGATGTGCGTGAACGATAAGGGATCATGTGCTTGCTCCGAAAGATTGCTTGGGTAGGTTTTGCCCGACCAAGATCAAAGTTTCCAGAGGATTCTGACAGTTATTTCGCAGCGCCCGTTATTTTATCCCAAATGCGCCCGATAAACCCGCGTGTATTTGTACCCGCATCATCCCATGCGTCTTCGATGTCTTCCAGAACAGGATCGATGCGGCGGCGCTTGAAGCGTTGCAACAGGCGGAATATACCCAGCCCCAACAAACCCATGACCGTAAAGAAAAAGATGTTAAACCATGGGATCAAGCGCACATCCGGCCCATCAACAACTTTCAGCGACGTGGCATTTGGGAAGATCGTCCAATAAACGAAGCGCCAACCATAGTGGCGCACTGCGACCCAAACCGGTTCTTCCTTGGTTGAAACCAGTTCTTTGGCCTGCGCATTTATGTCGGCACTGTCGAATTTGAAATAAAACGGCCATGAAAAACTGGTGTCTTCGTTGCGATAAACCATTACGCTGCCATCAGGCATGACCGTATCGATGAAACGCACATCGCGCGATGGCAATTTGGTGGTACCCGCATCAGGGTTGGCCCAAAAGATGCTATTAACCCCGAAATCCTGACGTTTTTCATAAGCGTCGATAATGCGCACAATATCGCGTTGCGGCAGGATATAATGAAACATCGAGACGACAAGAACGACCAATAGTGTCGTTACAATCCATTTAATCCAGCGCATCACTTCACCCTTATAACAAGTTTCACCTTGTATATGGTGATTTGGGCTGGTCTTACCAGACGTATACAGGTTAATTATTTTGGGTATTCATACATCATTAAGAATTATTGCCTAATTCTGAATAATGGTTAACGAAGTCGTACAACAGATACAGCCCCGACCACATTCGCTTGTTCATGGCGGGTTGCCTGAAAAGCATGATTTATTCGTAGGGGACAGATCACGCATCTTGATTGCCACGGTGGCACCCAATCATACGGTGGATACAGTTTGCCATATCCATGCTTGCAAACAAATTACGGTTCTGCATGGCTATGCCGAAATAGAGCTTTTAGATAAATCCATCACGCTTTTTGAAGGGCAGTCTACGTATATCCCGAACGGCACTGCGCATAAAATCGTTAATTTCGGAAAAATCCCACTAAAATACGTGGAAATCCGCACCGGCCCCTATGTGTTGGATGACGATTTACTGGCTTAATCCCAAAATAACCCTCTATTTATATTGCACCTGCGAAGAGAATGTGCCACGCATTCGTCAAATATAGAAATGTTAGCGTGAAAAGGTGCCGAAATGCTCGATGATACAAACCTAAGTTCAATCCTGAAAGACCCAAGCTTGCTATGTACAAAAGCTTATATTGCAGGCGCGTGGGTAGACGCCACAGATGGTGCTACTTTCGAAGTGACCAACCCCGCACGTGGCGATGTTTTAGCACATCTGCCTGATTTACAAGTCGAGGACGCGACATTCGCCATTGAAGCAGCTGTCAAAGCACAAAAGAAATGGGCTGCTTGGACAGGTAAAGAACGATCTGCAGTGATCCGCAAAATGTTCGAACTGATGGTCGAAAACGCCGATGATCTGGGGGCAATCCTAACTGCTGAAATGGGCAAGCCTTTTGCCGAAGCACGTGGCGAAATCCTATATGCTGCCAGTTTCTTGGAATGGTTTGGCGAAGAGGCTAAACGTGTTTACGGTGAAACCATCCCCGGCCACCAGCGCGACAAACGCATCACGGTTCTAAAGCAGCCCGTGGGTGTTGTGGCATCCATCACGCCCTGGAATTTCCCGTCTGCAATGATCACCCGCAAACTTGGCCCTGCACTTGCATCGGGCTGTGCTTTTGTAGCCCGCCCCGCCAAGCAAACACCGCTTTCAGCCCTTGCCATTGCGGCCATTGCTGATCGTGCCGGCCTGCCAAAAGGCGTGTTAAGTGTTTTGACGTCTGCAAAGGCGCGCCCCATCGGAGCCGAGTTCTGCACCAATCCGCATGTACGTAAACTGACCTTCACGGGGTCCACAGAAGTTGGCCGTGTTTTGATGAAACAGTGTTCCGACAAGATTATGAAACTGTCACTTGAACTGGGCGGTAACGCACCGTTTATCGTATTTGATGATGCTGATCTGGATGCGGCTGTTGAAGGGGCGATGATTTCAAAATACCGCAACAACGGTCAAACCTGCGTCTGTGCCAACCGCATATACGTGCAAGAAGGCGTTTATGATGCCTTTGCCGAAAAGCTGGCGGTTGCCGTAAACAACATGAAAGTTGGCGATGGGCTGGACGATGGCGTTATTGCAGGCCCGCTGATTGATATGGCGGGTGTGGAAAAGGTAGAAGAGCATATCGCGGATGCAACGGCAAAAGGCGCCAAAGTCATTGCAGGCGGCAAACGCCATGCACTGGGCGGCACTTTCTTTGAACCGACGATTTTGACAGGTGTCACATCCGACATGATCGTCACCGAAGACGAAACATTCGGCCCTGTTGCCCCGCTGTTCAGCTTCAAAACCGAAGAAGAGGTTGTAGCAGCCGCCAATGACACAATTTACGGTCTGGCATCCTATTTCTATTCCAATGATCTGAACCGCGTCACCCGCGTACAAGAAGCACTTGAATACGGCATGGTCGGCGTGAACACAGGTCTGATTTCAACCGAAGTCGCACCCTTTGGCGGCGTGAAACAATCCGGCTTGGGTCGTGAAGGTTCGCATCACGGCATGGATGATTACATGGAAATGAAATACATCTGCACGTCTGTGAAAACCACGGCCTGAACAAACATCGAGACCGAAGTATAGCGGTCTGAACCGAAGTTAACGATAGGATGGGCATCACGCGCACCCTACGGGATAAGCCAAGGTTGAAAAGTTAATAAAGTAAACACGATTATGCAATGTTAGAGCCACTGCTTTGCAGTGGCTCTAAAAACCATCAATGACCTAATAAAGCTTAGAAATTATAGTTCAATCCCGCACGAAAAATATCAAACTTAACCGGTGTCGAACAGGTTGGGAAGAAACGTAGAGTTGGTATTTGTAAATTTCCAAGGTCTGCACGCAGGTATTCAATCTTTGCCGTAATTTTAGGCGTAAATGCATGCTCGACACCCACACCGAATACCAAACCGGAAACGGTGTCATCCCCTAAAGTTCCGATCCCTGTGACAGCCGCCGTAGCGTTAGCAAATCCGACCCCAGCTGTAAAATAAGGCAAAGTGTTACCAATTTCATAGCCCCCACGTAAGCGTAATGTGGAAAAATCATCCACTTCGGTCTTACATCCCGAACCACAAAATGCTGCAGCGGAAGTCGGCGACGTGCTTTGTATATCCCCAAATGAAATGTCCAGTTCTACACCGACAACTATATTTTGGCCGACCTCTAAGTTATAACCACCGGTCAAGCCGCCTAAAACGCCATCGGTATCTACCGGAGTAGAGGAGCGGCCGGCTGATGCAAACGTCCAAAATTTTCACCGCTATGATAAGAAATCACACCGCCTATATAAGGCCCTGACCAATCATGATTTTCCCCGGCTGTTGCGTAAGATAGTGCCGAGCCGCTAAGTGCTAAGGATAATAATATTGTACGTAACATTCCAATTTCCCCTCTTTTTATGATTATTCTGACCGAAAATAGAAAAACCACTTTGGGGCGAGTATTCCAACGTTTTCCCCTACGTCAAGAAGGCACTACTTTGTTGATAGGTTACACTTGAATACCGCTTCAGGTTCGAAGGCGTTGTTGGTGGGAAAGGGCAAGTCACTAGGGGTTCGCAATCACCCGGTTTGCAGGCAAAATTGCCCCAAGCTATGCCTGCCCGATAGTCGTTTAACAGGGTTTTACAGTCAAGCCTCCAGTTCTGCCGACAGGATAATCGGGAAGAACACACCGCTTGACCAGACGCCGAACCAGCTTTGGCCGTCAAATTCCGCGTGAGCCCCGATATCGACAAGCCGATAAAAGCTTTTGCGGTCAATCAGCGCTTCCAGATTGGCGCGGATCAGCACATAGGGTGAAGGCTCGCCCGTTTTTGCATCGCGCACCACGCGAATAGGATGATCAGGGCCGGCAACAGCGGTATCGTCAACTTGGGTTGTAAAGCTTATGGTCTGATCTTTACCCACCCCGTTCACGTCAAAATCTATTGCCACAAAGGGGGCGTCTTCCACAGTAATTCCGACCTTTTCCATCGGTGTCACCAGAAAATAATCATCGCCATCCTTGCGGATAATGCTTGAGAACAGTTTGACCAGCGGCATTCGCCCGATGGGGGTGCCTAAATAAAACCATGTCCCATCGCGGGCAATGCGCATATCCAGGTCGCCGCAAAACTCGGGATTCCACAAATGCACGGGCGGTGGCCCCTTTTTTCCGGCTGTTTTTGCCGCTTGTGCAATGCCGTCAGCAGTCGGTTTCGCAAGTTTCTGCTTATTTGTTTCATTTGTCATTTGTCACAGCGGCCTTAGTTTCGTTTAATAGGATCTATATATATATGTTACGACCTTAGAAGGATTTTGTCATGAGCGGCACCAAAAAGACTTTAGCGAAGCAAATTGATGAAATAGGCGGGCTTTTGGAAACGGCCAAAGCCAATATCGAAAAGCGGGTAATTGGCCAGTCCGAAGTAGTCGAACAATCCATCATAGCCCTGCTAAGTGGCGGTCACGCCCTATTGGTAGGCGCACCCGGTCTGGCAAAGACGCGTTTGGTCGATACACTTGGCACTGTGATGGGGCTGACGTCGAACCGCGTGCAATTCACCCCCGACCTGATGCCGGCCGATATTCTGGGGTCAGAGGTTCTAGACGTCACCAAGGACGGCAAACGAGCGTTTCGGTTCCTGAAGGGGCCGATTTTCTGCCAATTGTTGATGGCGGATGAAATCAACCGCGCCAGTCCGCGCACACAGTCGGCACTTTTGCAAGCGATGCAGGAACATGCGGTAACCATTGCGGGCAAGACCTATGAAATGGCCGAACCGTTTCATGTGCTGGCCACACAAAACCCGATTGAACAAGAAGGCACATACCCCCTGCCCGAAGCCCAGCTGGATCGGTTTTTGCTGCAAATAGATGTGGGTTTTCCCAGCCGTGATACCGAACGCGAGATTTTGCTGGCAACCACGGGATTTGGCGAGGCCGTAGCTGAACAGGTGTTTGAACCTGCGCAACTGACAGCGGCACAGGAACTTGTGCGCCGCATGCCCGTGGGTGAAACGGTGGTTGAAGCGATCTTGGATCTGGTGCGTTCTGCCCGACCGACAGAAACCTCTGACAGTTATATTCAGAACACAATCAGTTGGGGACCCGGGCCTAGGGCGGCACAGGCCTTGATGTTGGCGACACGCGCACGCGCACTTATACAGGGCCGTTTGGCCCCGTCTTTGGACGATGTCGAAGCCTTGGCACATTCAGCTTTGGTTCACCGCATGTCATTGAATTTTGCCGCCAAAGCCCAGGGCGACAGTTTGGATCGCATCATTGCTGATCTGACCTACAAAGCACTAGGCAAAGAGGCCGCAGCTTGACCCGAACGCCTGACATATTGGCACTAAAAACACGGCATGATGCTGAACATTTGGCGCAAGGCTTTGATGCATTGCTGGCCGAAGCGCATCAGTTGACAGCAAGTATCAGCCATGGCGCACATGGTCGGCGCAGGTCGGGTGCGGGTGAAGAATTCTGGCAATACCGTATGGCCGTGGAAACGGATGCAGTCCGCGATATTGACTGGCGGCGTTCCGCGCGATCAGACGACCATTTCGTACGCCAGCATGAATGGCAAAACACACAATCTGTCCATCTTTGGGTCGACCGCGGGGCATCTATGCTGTTTCGATCGCAAGAAACCTTGCCGATGAAAGCACAACGCGCGGCTGTTTTGGGGTTGGCTATCGGCATTTTGCTTGCAAAAGGCGGTGAAAAAGTCGGGCTGACCGATCTGGACGATCCCCCCAGACAAGGGCTGGCACAGGTCGAAAAAATGGCGGTGGCACTCGCACATACATTCCCTGATCATGAGTTTTCCACACCTGCCAGAAAAGAAATGAAGCAGGGCCAAAAGGCTGTGTATATCTCGGATTTTCTGGGCGAATGGGATGAGATTTTCGAAAGCCTGTCTTATGCGGCCAATCAAAACGTGAATGGATATCTGGTGCAGATTCTGGACTCCGTAGAAGAAGACTTTCCCTTCAGGGGCCGTACCGTGTTGTTCAGCATGAATGAAGGCCACAAGTTTGAAACCCTGCGGGCGCAATCCTTGCGCGATGAATATCGCGAAAAACTTGCCGAACGCAAAGCCGCCTTGCAGCAACTGTCGCAAAAAACCGGGTGGCGGTATATCTGTCACCAAACCGGCGAACCCGCCAGCATACCGCTGATCTGGCTTTATCAGGCTTTGGGGGGACACACCTGATGTCCGGCATCAACTTCCTGTCACCAATGCTGTTATGGGCGCTCTTGTTGTTACCCGTCCTGTGGTGGCTGCTGCGTGCCGTGCCACCTGCACCCATTCGTGCGAAATTCCCGGGCATTTTGCTACTGTTGGGACTTAAGGACAAAGAGACTACCCCTGATCGCACCCCTTGGTGGCTACTGGCCTTGCGTATATTGGCACTTGCGGCGGCGATCATCGGCTTTGCCGGGCCAGTATTGAACCCCACGGATACGCAAGGCTCTGCAAAAAACCTTGTTATCTTGATGGACGCAAGCTGGGCCAGTGCCGATAACTGGCGCAAACGGCAGGCAAAACTGACGGAAGTATTGCGCAGTGCAGATCAGGACAACCGCCCGACAGTTATGTTTAAAATGTCAGATAGACCCCAAAGTTTGGTACGTCCGAACTTTGTCGCCCCAAAGGTCTACCTGCAGCAGGTTAACGGCCTGACCCCAAGTCCGTGGCGACCTGATTTTGCAAGTTGGATCAGCTATTTATCCGCACAGGATACTGATTTTGACACAGTCTGGTTTTCTGACGGGCTGGACACACCGGAACGGTCTGACTTGCATAATACGTTGCAATCAAAGGGGCGTGTTTCCGTATATGAAGACGAAAACCCTGTGGTCGCTTTGAACCCGCCCCATGTGAAGGACGGTAATATGATGGCCACGGTACAACGCAGTTGGGCAAATGCCGCACTGGATGTATCCGCAAATGCGATAGGGCCCGATCCCAATGGGGTATCGCAAACGCTTGGGTCTGCAACCGTACAGTTTTCGCCCGGCGAAACACAAGCGGAATTGGTGTTCGATATGCCATCCGAATTGCGCAACCGTGTTAAATCGGTTGTGCTTGCGGGGCAAAGATCAGCTGGCACAGTTGTCGTCACCGGTGATACGGTGCAACGGCGTAAAGTGGCCCTTATTTCCGCTGCGGATCAGCAAGAAGCTGCAGACCTTATGTCGGATGTGTTTTACCTGCGAAAAGCATTGGTTCCGACAGCAGAGGTGATTGAGACCGACTTGAAAACCACCTTGCTTGCAAACCCCGATGTTATGATCTTTGTCGATGTCGGCAAATTAAGCGAAACGGAAACCCGTGATGTAACGAAATGGGTTGCAAACGGCGGTTTGCTGGTACGCTTTGCAGGACCGAGATTAGCCGCAAGCCAAATCGGATTGCAAGCCGAACATCCGCTACTGCCCGTGCGCTTGCGTGCAGGCGGGCGCAGCATTGGCGGGGCAATGTCATGGGGGGCACCCAAGAAATTACGCGATTTTGTAGAAGGCACAACGTTTCACGGGCTGAAAATTCCAGATGAGGTTACCATCAACAGCCAGGTTGTCGCCCAGCCTGATCCAAATCTTGCGAAACGCGTGGTAGCAACCCTACAGGACGGCACACCACTGGTCACACAAAAATCCGCTGGCAATGGGCGGGTGGTTTTGTTTCATGTCACCGCCAACGCAGAATGGTCAAACCTGCCGCTGTCGGGTCTGTTTGTGCAAATGTTGGAGCGTTTGGCGGTTTCAACCGCCGGCAATCTAGAGGATATTCAGGATCTGGGAGGATTAATCTGGAAGCCCGAAGAAATGATAGACGCCTTTGGCATTATCCGCGATGTGTCTGACCGTTCAGGCGTTGAAGGGACAGTTCTTGCCAGCCGCGCATTATCGGCAGACCTACCGCCCGGTGTTTACAGTAATGCAGGTCGCAAGGCGGCACTGAATGTACTCGCAAAGGATGATATTTTGGTGAAAGCGAACTGGCCAACGGGGGCAATTGTTTTATCACTGGAAAAAAGCGCGCAACGGTTCCTGAAGCCGTATTTTATAATTATGGCCCTTGGGCTGATGCTATTGGATATTTTCGCGTCACTTTGGCTAAGCGGAAAACTGTCCAGACGGTTCGCAGGGCAAGTTGCAGTTATCGCACTGGCTTTGACTTTCACGCATCCGAACCAAAGTGTTGCCCAGTCGGATGATGCCCTGTCGAACCTGATCAACAACACGGTTTTGGGCTACGTGAAAACGGGGAATACCAAGGTCGACAAAACCGCGCATGCGGGTTTGTTGGGCCTGTCAGCCGAACTGTTTCGCAGAACTTCGGTGGAACCGATCACGCCCGTTGGCGTTGATATCGAACAAGACGAATTGTCGATTTTTCCCTTTCTTTATTGGCCGATAAGTGATCATCAGACCAGCCCAAGCGATAGTGCGGTCGACAAGCTAAACCGGTTCTTGCGCAGTGGCGGGATGATCCTGTTCGATACCCGTGATGCGCACCTGTCATCTGGTATCAGTGGCGGTACACCCAATGGCCGTATGTTGCAGAAAATAGCGGCGCGGTTGGAAATTCCACCATTGGAACCTGTGCCGGACGACCATGTTTTAACCCGCAGTTTTTATTTGCTGCAGGAATTTCCGGGCCGCCATGCGGGTTCAAGCGTGTGGATTGAAGCCGCACCTGCAGATGCCACAAAGATCGAAGGCACCCCGTTTCGCAACCTGAACGATGGCGTTACACCCGTTGTGATTGGCGGCAATGACTGGGCTTCGGCTTGGGCTATCGACAAAAATGGGCGTTATATGTACCCCGTCGGACGCGGGCAGGCAGGCGATCAACAGCGTGAATATGCCCAACGGTTTGGTGTAAATCTGATCATGTATGTGCTAACAGGAAACTACAAATCGGATCAGGTACATATCCCCGCACTTCTTGATCGGCTGGGGCAGTAATATGGACGCAAACATTGCCTTTGCCCCGCTTATCCCCTGGCCTATCTTGTGGGGTTTGGGTGCATTCACGGCCGCCTGTCTGATAATAAGTCTATGGCGCGGCCTGTCCGGTTGGATGTTGCGAACACTGGCTGCAATGGTGTTGCTGGTCGCATTGGCTGAACCAAGCCTGCAAACGGAACAGCGTGAAAACCTATCCAACATCGTGCTGGTCATTGTGGATCGATCCGAAAGTCAAACCGTATCTGTACGCTCCGCACAAATAAAGGCAGCCGTTGCTACCCTTGTTGAAAAAATCGGCGGGCTGGATGATTTTGAAGTCAAAACCATTGAAGTGACCAATGACACATCCCGGCGCGATGACGGAACATATTTAATCACGGCCTTGAACCGTGCGGCAAATGAAGTCGCCTATAACCGTTTGGCAGGTGCCGTACTGGTGACCGATGGACAGGTGCACGATGCCGATATTGGCACGGTGTTCCCAGCCCCTATTCATGTATTGCTGACAGGGCAGAAAAACGATTGGGATCGGCGACTGATTATTAAAAATGCCCCCGCCTTTGCTATTTTGGACGAAGATATAACACTAAGTTTGCGGATAGAAGATCAGGGGGATGTGCCAAAAGCGGTACAGGGACATGCGCGTATTTCCATCGCTGTCGATGACGGGGATGCAGTGGAATTTACCGTTGAAACAAATACGGATTTAGAGCTGCCACTGACCTTGCCCCATGGTGGCATCAACGTTTTGCAATTCAATGTGATCCCCGTGGAAGGTGAACTAACCGATCGCAATAACGCGGCAGTGGTTTCAATAAACGGTGTGCGCGATCGGTTGCGGGTTTTGCTGATTTCAGGTGAGCCATATGCAGGTGAACGTACTTGGCGCAACCTGTTGAAATCCGACAATGCGGTTGATCTGGTACATTTCACTATTCTGCGCCCGCCTGAAAAACAGGATGGTGTGTCTGTGCGTGAATTGTCACTGATTGCTTTTCCCACGCGCGAGTTATTTTTGGAAAAGGTCGATGAATTTGATCTGATCATCTTTGATCGCTATTCAAAACGTGGCTTGTTGCCAAACGCGTATCTGTCCAGCGTAGTTGACTATACCAGACGCGGCGGCGCTGTTTTAGTGGCGTCGGGAGCTGATTTTGGCGGGGTCAATAGCATATACCGCACACCGCTTGCCGATATGCTACCTGCCCAACCCACCGCGCGGGTTTATGAACAGGGCTATCTGCCAACGATAACGGATATCGGAAAACGTCACCCCGTAACGGAAGGGCTAGAGGTTTTCTCACCTAATTATACGATTGATCCGGATAAGCCATGGGGCCGCTGGTTTCGTCATGTCGACGCGACCCAGAAGTCCGGCGATGTTGTGATGAACGGGGTTGACGAACGCCCGTTGCTGTTGCTTGACCGTGTCGAAGAAGGCCGCATAGCAATGCTATTGTCCGACCAGGCGTGGCTGTGGTCACGCGGGTTTGAGGGCGGCGGGCCGCAGTTGGAACTTCTGCGCCGTTTGGCCCATTGGATGATGAAGGAACCGGAGCTGGAAGAAGAACGTCTGACCGCCACCGCCGTAGGGCAAAACGTTACGATTGTGCGCAGGTCTTTAGAAGTACAAAACAAACCCGTAACCATCGACACACCGGATGGTGCACAGATCAATCTGGATTTGACTGAAGCTGCGCCCGGGCGTTGGCAAGGTGATTTTCAAGGTACTAAAAATGGCCTGTACCGCTTGACAGACGGTCTGCTGTCAACTGTTTTCGCATTGGGCCCAAGTTCGCCGAAGGAATTTGAAAACACGATTACAAATGCGAACAGACTTAAACCTTTGGTCACTGCTACAAAAGGAGCTGTATTGGCTTTATATGCCGTACCTGTTCCTAAAATTCGTCTGGTGCGGATTGGTCGTACCGCAGGGGGACGTGACTGGATCGGCCTGACCCCACGCAACGCTTATGTTACAACCGACATTACCAGCCGCCCCTTACTACCGGGTTGGTTGATGTTATTGACAATTACACTGTTGATAATTGGCGCATGGCGGTTAGAAAGCCGCTAAAGGGTATCAGAAAAATCTTGTAAAACGCCCTAATTGGTAATATAAAATTACCAATTGTTAAAATTGGGATTCGCGCTATGGAAATGCCACAACCAGATACACTGGTACTAAGCCGGAAAGCACATATTGTGCAACGCCTGCAAAAAGTGCTTCCCGAAAGTGCTGTCATTTTCGAAGAACAAGAGGTTCGCGCTTATGAATGCGATGCTCTGACAGCATATCGTTGCCCACCGATGATTGCGGTTTTGCCCGGCTCTACCACAGAAGTTTCAGCCGTTCTGAAAATCTGCAATGAAGAAGGCGTGCCTGTCGTGCCTCGCGGCTCCGGCACATCGCTAGCGGGTGGGGCCTTACCCACCAGCGATTGCGTAATTTTGGGTGTGGCACGGATGAACGCGGTGTTGGAAACCAACTACGAAGATCGCTACATACGTGTGCAATCGGGGCGCACCAACCTAAGCGTAACAGGTGCGGTTGAACAAAATGATTTCTTCTATGCCCCCGATCCGTCCAGCCAATTAGCCTGCGCTATCGCAGGCAATGTGGCAATGAATTCAGGCGGGGCGCATTGCCTGAAATACGGTGTCACGACCAATAATCTGCTAGGCGTCACAATGGTGATGATGGACGGCGAAGTGGTTGAAATAGGCGGCGCTTATCTGGACAGTGCAGGCCTTGATCTACTCGGGGTTATCTGCGGTTCTGAAGGGCAGTTGGGTGTGGTCACGGAAGCCACTTTGCGAATTTTACGTAAACCCGAAGGCGCACGCCCCGTATTGATGGGCTTTGACAGCAACGAGGTTGCAGGGGCCTGTGTCTCGGACATTATCAAGGCGGGCGTTTTGCCCGTTGCTATCGAGTTCATGGATAAACCCTGCGTAGAAGCAGTCGAAGATTTTGCCAAAGCCGGTTATCCAGAAGCGGAAGCCGTGCTGATTGTCGAGGTCGAAGGCTCGGAAACAGAAATCAATGACCAGCTTGCAAAAATCAAAAAGATCGCGATAACGCACAAGCCCGTCGAATTGCGTGAAAGCAAGTCGGAAGAAGAGTCCGCTGCGATTTGGGCCGGCCGCAAAGCCGCGTTCGGCGCGATGGGACGGATCAGCGATTATATGTGTCTGGATGGCACAATTCCGGTCAGTGAGTTACCTTTGGTGCTGCGTCGTATTGGTGAGATGTCTAAAAAGTACGGTCTGAAAGTCGCTAATGTTTTTCATGCGGGCGACGGGAACATGCATCCCTTGATCCTGTTTGACGCCAATAAGCCCGGTGATTTGGAACTGTGCGAAGAGTTTGGTGCGGAAGTATTGAAGCTTTGCGTAGAGGTCGGTGGTTGTCTGACAGGTGAACACGGTGTCGGTGTGGAAAAACGCGACCTGATGCTGACGCAATACAACCAGACAGATCTGGATGCACAGATGGATGTTAAGGACGTGTTCGACCCGAAATGGTTACTGAATGCAGCCAAGGTTTTTCCGCTGTCCAGTTCCGATGATCGGCGCGCAATATGAACCTGAAGACAGAAACGGACATTGCTTCATATGTGAGTGATGCATATGCCAGTGGGTGCAAATTGCGGATTGTCGGCGGCGGCACACGCCAATCTTTGGGCAATCCTTGCGAAAGCGAAGCCGTGCTTTCGACAACGGGCCTGAACGGTATTTCACTATATGAACCGGGTGCTTTAACAATTGTAGCCGCCAGTGGCACGCCACTTGCTGATATTGAAGCCGCACTGGCGGCAGAAGGTCAAAGGCTACCGTTTGAACCGATGGATCATCGCGGTCTTTTGGGCAGTTCCGGCACGCCGACGATTGGCGGCGTCGTGGCCTGTAACATATCGGGCTCAGCGCGCATTCAGGCAGGTGCATGTCGTGACAGCCTGATCGGTGTGCGGTTTGTTGACGGCACAGGCACCGTAATCAAGAACGGTGGGCGTGTGATGAAAAATGTCACTGGTTACGATTTGGTTAAACTGATGGCGGGCAGCATGGGAACTTTGGGAGTTCTGACCGAGGTTGCCTTTAAGGTTTTGCCAGCACCTGAAACAAAAGCGGTGTTACTAATGGAAGGGTTAACCGATGCAACAGCAATTCAGGCATTGTCCAAAGCATTAAGTTCCCCCTACGAGGTTTCAGGTGCGGCGCATGTTCAAAAAGGCTTGGACGGTGACCCCGTTACGATGATCCGCGTTGAAGGGTTTGAAAAATCCGTATCGTACCGCATTGAAAAATTGCGGAAATTACTGACAAGCTTTGGCGAAAGTTCAATAGAGATCGATCCTGTACACACCAAAGCCGGATGGAAATGGGTGCACGATGTTGAAGGTTTTGCCAATCAAACCGGCGATGTCTGGAAAATTTCCGTAAAGCCCGCTGATGGGCCAAAAGTTGCGCAAAAACTGCCAGAAGCAGAGTGTTTGTTTGACTGGGGTGGCGGGTTGGTCTGGGCGCTAACACCTGAAAGCACAGATATACGCAAGACACTGCAAGGCATTTCAGGGTTTGCAGAACGGGTGCGAGGCAACACACAAAATACTTCCCCTGCACGGGTTGCGCAAAACGCAGCCATTGCGAAAATCGAACATGGATTGCGCACAAAATTCAACCCCAAGGGTATCTTGAACGCAGGGATAATGGGTTAGATCATGCAGACAAATTTTGCAGAAGCCCAACTAGCTGACCCAAAAATTAAACGCGCGAATGAGATTTTGCGCTCTTGCGTTCATTGTGGGTTCTGCACTGCCACCTGCCCCACATATCAGATTCTGGGTGATGAATTGGATAGCCCCCGTGGGCGGATTTATCTGATCAAGGACATGCTGGAAAATAACCGTGTGCCTGATGAAAAGACCGTAAAGCATGTAGATCGCTGCCTGTCGTGCCTTGCCTGCATGACCACCTGCCCATCGGGGGTGCATTACATGCATCTGGTAGATCATGCCCGCGAGTATATCGAAGAAAATTACAAACGTCCGCTGTTCGACCGCATTTTAAGGGCCGTTTTGGCGCAGATATTGCCCTATGAAAAACGTTTTCGTCTGGCGATGCGCGGTGCACAATTGTCAAAACCGCTTGCCCCGATCATGCCCGCAAAAATCCGCAATATGGTGGAATTTGCCCCTGCGAAACTGCCCCCACCCAGCCTGAACGACAAACCACAGGTTTTCCCGGCGGAAGGCAAACGCATCAAACGGGTCGCTTTAATGACAGGCTGCGCACAAAAAGCGCTGGACACTGACATCAATGACGCCACCATACGCCTACTGCGCCGTCATGGCTGCGAGGTTGTAGTGGCAAAAGGGGCCGGTTGTTGCGGTGCACTGACCCACCATATGGGTAAAGCCAAACAAAGCCATACCACTGCCGCGAAAAACATACGGGCTTGGATGGCCGAAGTGAACGGCGATGGGTTGGATGCTATCGTGATCAACACGTCAGGTTGCGGCACCACAGTCAAAGACTACGGGCATATGTTCCGCAATGAAGATCTGGCACAAGATGCTCAGGTTATTGCCACATTGGCCAAAGATATATCCGAGGTGTTGATTGACCTGAAACTGTCTGGGAGCGCCCCCAAAGACATGCGCGTAGCCTACCATTCGGCCTGTTCATTGCAACACGGCCAACAAATCAAAACCCACCCGAAGACCCTGTTGAAAAACGCGGGCTTTACGGTGTTGGAGCCATCTGACCCGCATTTATGCTGTGGCTCTGCGGGGACATATAATCTGATGCAACCGGAAATTTCCAAACAATTGAAAGATCGCAAAGTCACAACACTGGAAGCGGTAAAGCCGCAGGTGATCGCGGCCGGCAACATCGGTTGTATGATGCAAATCGGATCAGGCACAGATATTCCCATTGTGCATACGGTTGAACTACTGGACTGGGTCACAGGTGGGCCAAAGCCACAAAAAATGACATAAAAAGTGTCGCCATCGGGTAACGGTTAAATTTCCGCACCGCCACGCTTTTGGCACAATTACTTGCCAAAAACATGGTTAGTTTTGTTATCGGGGGGTGCCGCGTGCGGTTTTTACTTTTATTCCTTATTGCTTTGAATATCGCGAGCACCGCTGCCGCGCAACAAACCCCTTTGCGCAAGCTGTTAACGGCTGATGAGGCCAAAGTCTGGCAGGCGGTTGGCCGTATCAACATGAAAAATGCGGGATTTTGCACAGGTGCATTGATCGCACCCGATCTGGTGCTGACAGCAGCACATTGTATGTACAACCCCAAAACCGGCGTTTTGATAGACCCAAACGATATAGAGTTTCTGGCGGGGTGGCGCAGTGGCCGGGCGGGTGCAGAGCGCAAAGCTCGCCGCGTTGTCGTACATAAAAACTACGTGCCGGGGCGAAATGTGAAAGTTGAAAAAGTTGCAAACGACATTGCGATTATCGAGTTGGCACTTCCCATTACCGCCAATTTCATCAAAGCATTTGAATATCACAAACGGCCCAAGTTAGGTGATGATGTCAAAGTTGTCTCATACGCCCAAGACCGCGCTGAAGCACCCTCAATCGAAGAACCATGCCAAGTGATCGGGCTTGACCCACGCGCGTTGGTTTTAACATGTAACGTGGATTACGGCGCATCAGGATCCCCTATTTTTATCGTTGATGATGGCGTGACCAAAATAGCATCTGTTGTATCGGCCAAGGCAATTGTGAATGGCCGTAAAGTGGCCCTTGGCGCATCTTTAGGGGCGCCGTTGGAAGAATTACTGGCACAATTACGCAGTAATCGGGGTGTTTTTCAGGGTAAAAAACCGGGACGCCGATCACTAAGCGAACAATTGGGCAATACGCAAACTGTTGCAAAAATCCTACGCCCTTGACGTAATCAGAAGAAACCCCATATATTATATATCGGATGCCCAAAATGGGGTCCGGTGAATTAAAATGGCCTGTCCATATGGAAGGCTGAAATCAACGTATCGCTTCTATAGGAGGATGACGATTATGCGCAATTATGATTTTGCACCACTTTACCGTTCCACAGTAGGTTTTGACCGTCTGGCAAATATGCTGGATCGCGCCCTGACCACAGATGTCGGAACAAACACTTACCCACCTTACAACATCGAAAAATCAGGTGATGATACTTATCGTATTTCTGTCGCTGTCGCAGGTTTCAGCGAAGATGAGCTATCTGTTGAAATGCGTGATGGCCAGTTGGTGATTTCGGCGAAGAAAGCCGAAACTGAAGATGCTGGCGAAGTGCAGTATTTGCACCGTGGAATAGCATCACGCGCGTTTGAAAAACGTTTCCAAATGGCCGATCATGTGCGCCCTGTCGCGGCTGAAACTATTGATGGTTTATTGCACATAGACTTGGTCCGCGAAGTGCCGGAAGCATTGAAACCGCGTCGGATTGAGATTGCTTCAAACGGCACGATCGACGCCAAGCCGGTGAAAGCCAAGAAAGTCACAAAAGAAGCTTAAAGCTTCCTCAACATTAACCGCAGCTATCTTTCCCTGTAGGTGCGGTTGGTTTGCCTAAACACACACTCTCCCCCTCGTCGTGTTAGGCATAGATGCCACCCCTTTCAAATTGTCAGGGGTGGCTTTATTTTATTTCAATGATTGCGCAAGACGCATCAACTGAACTGCCTCGGTACGATATCCGAACAGATCGTCGCCCTTGCCCGCATTCGCCAGTGCAATATTTTGATCCCACGTCCAGCTGTTCAAGTATTTTGACTTGGTTAACAGCTGTCCGAAACCCGCGATAGAGGCGGCGAATTGAGCTTCTTGACTTGGCTGATCAGATGCCGATGGAATTGCCGTTGTAATCAACGTACTTTTTGTTTTACCTGGTGCCTTATAACGCAATTTCAAAAACCCGTATTCATCAATACCATCATTGGAAACCGCTTCTGTTTGATAGCGTAGCGCATCGTTTTTGATCGCAGGTGATCCCACAGGTGTAATTTCATAAATCGCCGTGACCGAATGGCCTGCACCGATTTCACCCGCATCCACCGCATCATTGTTGAAATCCTCGCGATTTAGCGCACGCGTTTCGTAACCGATCAAGCGGTATTCAGCGACCCGTTCGGGGTTGAATTCCACTTGAATTTTCACGTCATTGGCAATCGGGAACAACGCACCTGACACCTGATCCACCATCACCTTTTGCGCCTCTGACAAGGTGTCAATATAGGCCGCAACCCCATTGCCGTTCTGTGTTAAAGTTTGCATCATATCATCGCGGTAATTACCGTTACCAAAACCGAACACCGACAGGTAAACACCTGTATCGCGTTTTTCTTCCACGAAGCTTTTCAATTCTTCAGGGTCGGAAATTCCGACATTGAAATCGCCGTCAGTGGCCAACATAACGCGCCCGATACTGTTATCCGACTGCATAGTTTCCGCCAGTGCATAGGCTTGGCGCAACCCTGCCTGACCTGCGGTAGAACCGCCTGCTTCCAGTCGTTCCAGACTGTTCAGGATTTTACTTTTCTCGCTTGCCGCCGTCGGTTCCAAAACCGTGCCCGCGCTGCCTGCATAGGTCACAATCGCGATTTTATCAGTGGGGCGCAGCGTATTCAGCAATAAACGGAACGACTGCTTCAACAACGGTAACTTATCAGCGTCCTGCATCGAACCGGAAGTATCAATCAGAAATACAAGATTCAAAGGTGGGCGATTTTCAATAGCGGGTTTCGCACCTTGAATACCGATGTGCAAAAGCTTGGTGTCAGAGTTCCACGGGGTCTGAAACACCGAAACTTCCGTAGAAAACGGTGCTTTTGATATGTCAGGGGCAGTATAATCATAAGGGAAATAATTGATCATTTCCTCGATACGCACGGACTCCACGGGTGGCAAATAACCGCTTTCAATAGAACTGCGCACATAGGAATATGATGCGGTATCAACATCGATTGAAAAGGTCGATACAGGATCTTTGGTAACAATTTTCAGCGGATTCGGGGTATCGTTTGAAAAGGTTTCGTTTGATTCAGACAGAATAACAGGCGCGAGGGCATCCGCCACAATGCCATTGCCTAAATAACCGGAAACCGAACCTGCCCCAATGGATGAAATACTATCTCTTTCATTTGCCATTTTCCGAAGCTTTAACGTGCTTGGTTTCGTTACAGGCGGGGGTGCTGTTGCTGGTTCTGCCCCCGGTAGTATTTGATCCAACACAACCAGCTGCTCTTCTTTAACTTTGCTTCCGTCCAGCTTTTCCAATCTTACTTCCGCGTAGTTTTCAGTATCACCGATTGGAATTAGCGGGCTGTCCCGTAGCGGTTGAATAACAATAATGGCCAAACCGGCAACGCATAACGCACTTGTTGCATAAAGTGCGGGGCGCAGATTTATTGATCTAAACATCTCTTTTACTCCTGTCCAAATGCCAGACACGTTTTGTGCTGACTTATGGGTAGGACGCGCGGGCTGCGCAGCTTCTTGGGCCGAGTTAAAACTTTTTTGCGCCATCGCCAAAATTTCGGCCTTGCGATCAGGGTTATTGGCAGGTTTTTCCGCCTTCAGGGCTTTTGCCAATCTGTCAAGTTCATCAGTCATGGATACGCCTCCTCGGCTTGGGCCAATGCCCGCAAATGTTTCTTGGCTTCGCTGACCCGCCACGAAATGGTTCCCGCAGGCACGCCCAAAACCGCGCTTGCTTCTGCCTGTGTCATATCTTCGGCCAAGGTCAAAACCAGCACCTCGCGCAAGTCGGTCGGCAAAGTTGTCATTGCCTGCGCCAACCACGCACGATCATTGGCAGTCTCATCTGCGTCGTGTTGTTGCATTTCAAACATATCACCCCAGCCTTGTTGTGCCGCATTTCGGGTTTTTTGTTTGCGCAAGCGATCTTTGGCGGCATTAATCGAAACCCGGTAAAGCCAAGTGGTAAACTTGGCGTCACCCCGAAACGACCCCAGCTTGACTGGCAAAGCACAACACACATCCTGTGCCAATTCTTCAGCCAAAGATTGCGAGCCAAGCATTCGGTAACCAAGCCGCAAGATCATATCGTAATGACGTTCTAGCAATTGCCCGAACGCATCACTGTCACCCGCCTGAGCGCGATTAACCAATATCTCGTCGCTGGTTTCCATCCTCATAATGCTATTAGACGGGCGCGGCTTGTCAATTCTTGGAATTAAATTAAAAAATGTAATCCCGCCTAGTCATGCCATGGCCCATTGACCTTTTCGCCGGGGTTATCAACCCGCTCAAACGTATGCGCCCCGAAATAATCCCGCAAGCCTTGGATCATATTGGCGGTGGAGCGGCCCGTGCGCCGCATGTTGTGGTAATTCAAAGCCGCCGCAAAAGCGGGCACCGCATGGCCGTTTATCAGGCCGAAAGATGCAACCGCCTGTAATGCGGGGGCGTTGATTTTCATGTGTTCCTGAAATACCGGCGATAGCACCAGATGCTTTTCATCGCCCTTGTCAAACACATCCGCAATTTCATCCAAAAACACCGAGCGGATAATGCAGCCCGCCCGCCAGACCCGCGCAATGGCGGCCAAATTCAAATCCCATTCAAACTTTTCCGATGCACGGCTCAAAACTTCAAAGCCTTGCGCATAAGCGCAAACCTTGGCCGCAACCATAGCCTGCTCAAGTGCCTTCAGTGTTTTTTTCTTTGGGGCCATTTCTTTGGGAATTGGCTTAGGCGACGCCCCGAACGCCGCTTCCATTTGCAACCGTGTTTCCAAATCAGCCGAAATATTGCGTGCTTCCACAGCAGCGGCCATCATGCTGGCAGGTGCCCCCAAGTGCAACGCTTCGATCACAGACCAACGGCCTGTACCTTTTTGCCCTGCTCTGTCCAGAATAACATCCAGCATCGCGGCATCGGTTTTGGGATCTTTTGCCAAAGCAACCTCTGCCGCGATCTCAATCAGATACGAATTCAATGGCCCATCCATCCACCCCTGAAACACCTTGCCGATTTTTTTGGCACTCATGCCCAGACCGTTCGACATCAGTCCGTAAGCTTCGGCAATCAGTTGCATGTCAGCATACTCAATACCGTTGTGCAGCATTTTGATGAAATGCCCCGACCCGCCCGGGCCAAACCAGTCGCAACAGGGATCGCCCTCGAATTTCGCGGCACTATCTTGTAACGGCCCTTTGACACGCGCCCAACTTTCGCGTGAACCACCCGCCATGATAGACGGGCCATTTCGCGCACCCTCTGCCCCACCGGAAATGCCCATGCCAAGAAACTGCAAACCAACACTTTCCATTGCGGCCACGCGCGATTCCGTATCGGTGTAGTTCGAATTGCCCAAATCCGCGATCAAATCGCCCTTGTCCAGCAAGGGTTTAAGCATATCGATCACGCTATCAAGCGGTCCGCCCGAAGGCACCAGAACCAAAACAGAGCGCGGTGCGAGCATGGATTTCACGAAAGCATCGGCGTCAACACATGCAATCAAACGCCCTGCAAGCCCGTCACTTTCTGCAACCACTTTGGCCATTTTTTCGGCACTGCGATCCAAAAGGCTGACGTCATGACCCTTTTCCGCAAGGTTCAGCGCAAAGGCACCCCCCATTACACCGATACCGACCAAGCCTAAATGTGCCATCAATTTTTCCTTGTAAAAGTTCCAAGGTTTATCCTAGCCGAATGCGGATACATGTCTACCATTCGCGCAAAAGGGAAACTCACTTAACGGTGAAGTTGTTTGACGCTTATTCTCGAATTCCATAAAGCTGAATGCAGATCAAGCGCATAGGGCGGCAGATGGCTATTAAAATTGAAATGCTGCGATACTTTGTTGAAGTGGCAAAAACCGGGAATTTAGCCCAAGCTGCGGATCGTCTGGGCCGAACGCCTTCGGCGATCTCAATGATGTTGAAGCAGCTGGAAGAACATCTTGGCGCACCTTTGTTTGAAACAGACCGAAAATCCAAACTGACCCTTTTGGGTGATTTTGTCTTGAAAGAGTCTATACGCGATCTGGAACAACTGGATCGCACGTTCACGTCAATCCAGCAATTCGCACGAACCCCGTCCGGTCTTATCCGCGTGGCAGCTGTTCCGTCCGCCTCGACCAGTATCCTGCCACACTTGATCACCAAATTTCAGGCGGATTACCCGACCGTATCCATTGAATTAAGTGATGCGGATTCCATTTCTGTGATGGCTGACTTGACAGCCCAAAAAATCGACTTTGGCATCATATCCGATCATGCGGGTCTTAAATCACAAGGTTTCGGAAGTCGCGAATTAGCCGAAGACCGATACGGTATTTTGTTTAACAAACGAGACCCATTGCCCAAAGACACCGACTGGCAGTGTTTGCTGGATCGCCCTTTTGTCAGTAATCACCTGTGCGAAACCACCGAAATTCCGGAGCTTAAGACCGCAGTGAAAAATTCCAAGTTGCGTGCACGCAACACCTCTTCTTTGATCGCATTGATAAAAGAAGGGTTGGGTATCACGGTTTTGCCGGAACTGGCTTGTAGGGATTTAAGTGCGAATCTGGGTTTCTTCATCCCCAAGCCACCCATATACACCCGTAAAATCTTGGCTTTTTGGGCCCCGGATAAAGTAACTTATGTAGGGCAACGTGCATTTTTACACCTACTTCAGAATTACTGAAATTAACTTCAGTTTTTTAAGTTTGACTGAAATCAGTAAAATCCAATAACCTATCCGAAATCTTCTGTACCAAGACAAGGAATCGTTCATTGGCCCCTTCTTTTAAAAATTTCATCGCAGGCGAATGGGTCGCCGGCAACTCTGAGATAGAGAACCGCAACCCTTCCGATTTATCCGATGTGATCGGACTATATGCGCAAGCATCAAGCGACCAATTGGATAATGCACTTGCAGCCGCAACCGAGGCCCAAAAAATCTGGAACACTGTCGGTATCGAAAAACGCTACTCCGCATTGATGTCAATCGGTCAGGAATTGATAGACCGTGCCGAAGAATTGGGCACATTGCTTGCCCGTGAAGAAGGCAAACCTATTGCCGAAGGCAAGGGTGAAATTTATCGTTCCGGTCAGTTTTTCACCTATTACGCCGCCGAAACCCTGCGTCAGATCGGCGAGAATGCTGACTCTGTACGTGACGGTATTGAAATTGATGTACGCCGCGAACCTGTTGGTGTGGTCGCAATCATTTCGCCCTGGAACTTTCCGACAGCAACCGCCGTTTGGAAAATCGCACCAGCCCTTGCTTTTGGAAACGCGGTCGTTTGGAAGCCTGCAAACCTTGTACTGGCATCCGCCGTTGCGCTAACCGAAATCATTGCCAAACAAGATCTGCCAAAAGGCCTGTTTAATCTGGTTATGGGGCCGGGCCGTGATGTGGGGCAGCGTTTGGTCGAAAGCCCGTTAGTCAACGCAATCACCTTTACCGGTTCTGTTCCTGTGGGCATCGGTATTGCCCAAAGCTGTATTGGCAACTTGACCAAGGTGCAACTTGAAATGGGTTCCAAAAATGCACTGGCCATTATGGACGATGCGGATATGGATACTGCCATTGCCTGTGCTGTTGGTGGCGCCTTTGGTGGTACTGGGCAAAAATGTACCGCCTCTTCACGGGTGATTGTGCACAAAGATATTCATGATGCGTTTGTTGATCGTTTCGTGGCAGGTGCAAGTGCCATGATTGTCGACAACGCCCTGAAAGCAGGAACGCAAATCGGCCCTGTGGCATCCGAAAGCCAGCTGAACCAGAACCTGGCCAACGTCGCACTTGCAAAAAAAGAAGGCGGGGATATTCTGACAGGTGGTGAACATGTATCGCGCGAAACCGAAGGATATTATATGACGCCTTGCGTTGTGGCAGGAACTTCAAATACTTGGGAAGTGAACCGTGAAGAGCTATTCGCACCCATGGCCTGTGTCATCAAAGTGGACAGTTATGAAGAAGCTTTGGCAACCGTCAACGACACCCGCTTCGGCCTGACGTCCGGTATCATCACCAAAGATCTGGCACGCGCCAATCATTTCCGCCGTAACGCGCAAACGGGCTGTGTTATGGTCAACCTGCCAACGGCGGGTACCGATTATCACGTGCCATTCGGTGGCCGCGGGCAATCATCATATGGCCCGCGTGAACAGGGCCAATACGCCAAGGAATTCTACACAACTATAAAAACAGCTTACATAAGCGCGGGCACACCATCATGACAAAACCGTATCGCATAGACAATTTACAGTATGCCAACTGGTCAGAAAAAATCTTTCGGCAGATGCGGATGGGGGGTGTAGATGCGGTACATGTCACCATTGCCTATCATGAAAACTTCCGCGAAACCGTTTTGAATATGGAACAGTGGAACCGTTGGTTTGAACAGTTCCCAAAACTGATCTTTCAGGGGTTTACGGGGGATGATGTGCGCCTTGCCCGCAAGACGGGACGCACTGCAATATTCTTTGGCTATCAAAATCCGTCGCCCATAGAAGATGACATCGGGTTGGTTGAAATCCACCACCGTTTGGGCGCACGGTTCATGCAGTTGAGTTACAACAACCAGTCGTTACTTGCAACCGGATGTTATGAAGCCGAGGACCCCGGCATCACCCGCATGGGTCGCGAAGTAATTGCAGAGATGAACCGTGTGGGGCTTGTGGTGGATATGAGCCATTCGGCAGATCGCTCTACCATCGAAGCCATGGAACTCTCCAGTCGCCCGATTGCAATCACACACGCCAACCCACATAACTGGCATCCTGCCTTGCGCAATAAATCCGATGATATTCTTAAGGCTTTAGCCCAATCGGGTGGCATGATGGGTTTTTCGGTTTATCCGCATCACTTGCAGGGTAAATCTGATTGCACACTGGAAAGCTTTTGCCAAATGATTGCTGACACTGCCGATCTGATGGGGATTGATCATATCGGGATCGGCACTGACCTGTGTCAGGATCAACCTGACAGCATTGTCGAATGGATGCGCACCGGTCGCTGGACAAAGCAAATTGACTACGGCGAAGGTTCTGCGTCTGATGCGGGCTTCCCGCCGATGCCAAGCTGGTTCAACGACAACCGCGACTTTGACAACATTGAACATGGCCTGCGCGCTGTTGGCTTGACGGATGAGGATGTCGGCAAAGTCATGGGCGAAAATTGGCTGCGTTTCTACGACGAAAACTTTGGAGCCGCATCATGAAAACCGAACACCGTCCCGACAGTTGGAAAGCCCCGCTACGATCACCTGACAAGGTCATGCGCCTTGCCCAAATGGGCGCATTCCACCAATCCCGCCTTAGCTTCATGCGCGTTCTTTTGCGCCGCCTGAAAGCGGAAAACTGGCGGTTCGAAGTAAAACTGTTTGAAATTGACGACAATTGTGTCGGCCAGGCGGTCTATTCGGCTATCGGCCCGACACACACATATTCACTGGTTGCTTTTGCCCATGATCTACCCGATGAATTGCGTTCGGATCGGGTCATCGCACATGCTTGGGACGCCACCTTCACCTTATTTGACGGCGCACCCACCAAGGCAGATATCGAACGGCTTTCCAAAAATGTACCCATACAAGAAGCGGGTCGTGTTTCGGCCAAAGAACTTTCGGTCAGCCGCGCCAACAGATCCGTTCGCCTTTGGGCACATGTGGTCGATGCTTTGGCCGAAGGCCGCCAACCCGATGCGCAAAAGGTTCTGGATGTTGGCTATTTGATGCGTACTACCGCTGTTTACGGCAACGGTAAATTGGGTGCGGCCGATCGCACAAGCTATATTGACCGTCCAATGGTGGCTAATTCTTTCAGCGTTGAAATGCTCAGTGTTTTCCTGACCCGCGCTTTCGTAATGGATCTGGTCGAACATGCAGCCCGCGCCAAAGGTGGCGATAAGGCCATAACGATTGAGCCGCATTTGCGTCGCCAGTTCGGGATCGGCAATTCCACCGGTCTGGGCATGGCCCCGTTTCTGACATACCATCCAGCCCTGTTGAACAACTGGATTGCCGCGCGCGAAGAGGCTCTGTCACGGGTGCGATCTGTGAAAACAGCCTCTGCAGGTGAACAGAAAAGCTTCGAGTCTTTTCTGAACCGCGCAATACAAAACGCAAACGACTGGCACTCTAAACACGATTTGCAGATCGAGAAAATCAACAGTTTGCGGGCTGATTTATCCGCCTTGTCCGAACATGTCACATCACAGGGTTTATCCGCCGACTATGCGTGGGACGCATTGATGACATGGGCCGAAGGCACCCTAGGCTTTGAAGGTCAGGAACAACTGGTCAGCCTGTTATTGGAACCCTACGGGGATCTGGTGGATGAACTGGCAAACACCATGAAAGCCGATGAAGCCGCAACATTCTGCATTGACGGAATAAAAACAGTGGCCGACACATTGGATTGCATTCACGAAAACTATGATTGGGCTTTTGGCGTAGATTATTCCCGCCCCGAAAACTCAGCACGCTTCTGGTATGTTTCCGAAGAAAAACTGGAACCACGTCTGGGCGAACGCTACAAGGAAGACGGCTGCGAGCTGGAAACTCCGCATTGCATTGCGCGCGACATGGATGCGTTTCGCAAGACGCTTGAAGCATGGCCTTCTGAAGCCCTGCTGGCAGATGTCCTGATGAAACATCCTGAACACCGCCAAGTAGCACGCCGCGCGCAACTGACCCAGAAACTGCCGTATGCAGAAATGCGCGACAACCAGTTGGCTGACACCATGCAGCCAATCGATATGTTGCGCAGCAAACTCGCCTTTTTCGGCGCCACGAAATTCGATCCAAGATCAGACCGCTGGCTGCGCATCTGCATGTATCAAAACGCCCCTTTCCCGGATGAATTGGCCGACGGCCCATCCGACGATTGGGCCTACCCGAGTTGAACCAATGACAAATTATGCCTTAATCGAAATCGAAACCCATTGCCGTAAAGCCGCGCGTGGCGCGGGCTATCATTGGGGCGAAGCCGAGGAAATGGCCAAAGCCGTGCGTTGGCTGTGTGCCAATGGCGTAAACGGTGCCGAGCAGTGTTTGACGCTACTTGAAACGGTTGATGGCAACTGCGCCGACCATCGTGCGACCTTGGACACATTACAGGGTATACATAAGGGTTCCGTTTGCGGCCTGTCATTGGGCTGCGCCTTGGCGGATCGCAAGTTGGATACATTGCCCGAAGGCCTAGATATCATCGCCCCGATGATTGCCAAAGGGGTGATGCGCGCGGACTTGGGCAACGCCGCGCCTGTTACCGAAATCTCTGACGCGATATGGAAAGCGTTGAACGGCTTCGCACATCGAACATATGTACCATCAACAGAAGAAAGCCGGTTGAAAGGGGCGGGTTAATTAATGCGCCTCGGCCCAATTCATTCCTTGCCCTGCATCTACCGTAATTGGCACATCCAGTTTTACTACAGGCATGGCGGCCCCTTCCATCACATCGCGTACGGCTGAAATGGTATCGTCCACCGCGTCCACAGGCACCTCGAACAGCAACTCGTCATGCACCTGCAGCAGCATCTTGGCGGGCAGATGTGCAATGGCGGCGGGCATACGGATCATCGCACGGCGGATCACATCGGCCGCAGTTCCCTGAATGGGTGCGTTGATCGCGGCGCGTTTGGCAAAGCCTGCGTGTGGCCCCTTGGCGTTGATTTCCGTCGTGTGGATTTTGCGGCCGAACAGAGTTTGCACAAACCCGTGTTCCTTTGCAAACGCCACAGTGTCATCCATATAGGTGCGAATACCCGGGAAACGTTCGAAATAGGTGTCGATAAAGGCCTGTGCTTCTTTGCGCGGAATGCGCAGATTGCGCGCCAATCCAAAGCCTGAAATCCCGTAGATCACCCCGAAATTAATCGCCTTGGCCTGCCTGCGAATGCTTGGGTCCATGCCCTCGATCGGCACGCCGAACATTTCGGATGCGGTCATTGCATGAATGTCTTTACCATCCAAAAATGCCTGTTTCAAAGCATCGATTTTGGCGATATGGGCCAAAATCCGTAACTCAATCTGGCTGTAATCCAGTGATAACAGAACATTACCTTCATCCGCGACAAAAGCTTCACGAATTTGCCGTCCCGCAGGGGTACGTACTGGAATATTTTGCAGGTTCGGGTCGGTCGATGCCATTCGGCCCGTACTGGCGCCAGAGATAATATAGGATGTATGCACACGGCCCGTGTCGGGATTGATATGGGTTTGCAATGCATCCGTGTAAGTGCTTTTCAGCTTGGACATGCCGCGCCAGTCCAACACTTTGGCAGGCAACGCATGACCTTCTGCCGCCAAATCTTCCAGCACGTCAACGCCTGTGGAATATGCCCCCGTTTTACCCTTCTTGCCGCCTTCAAGCCCCATCTGATCAAACAGAACTTCACCCAATTGTTTGGGTGAACCAACGTTGAAACTACCACCGGCCAGTTCGTGAATTTCCGCTTCCAGTCCCGCCATTTGCTGGGCGAAATTATTCGACATACGCGACAGATGATCGCGATCAACCTTAATGCCCGTCATTTCCATTTTGGCCAACACCGGGATCAATGGCCGTTCCAGCTTTTCGTAAACGCGGGTGACTTTTTCCGCATGCAGCAGCGGTTTGAACTTTTGCCACAGGCGCAGGGTTATATCCGCGTCTTCTGCGGCGTATTTAGTGGCTTCGTCAATCGGCACCTGATCAAACGTGATTGCCGATTTTCCTGTGCCTAAAAGCGTTTTGATCGGGATCGGCTTGTGGTCCAGATAACGATCCGAAAGCGCGTCCATTCCATGATTATGCTTGCCGCCGTTCAGGGCATAAGACAATAACATCGTGTCGTCCACAGGGGCCAGTGTGACACCATAGCGTTTCATGATCTTGAAGTCGTACTTCATGTTTTGGCCGATTTTCATGACCGCGGGATCTTCCAGAACGGGTTTAAGCATGGATAGGGCCGTATCCAAATCCATCTGTCCAGCCGCAAGATTGGAACCGCCGAACAGATCGCCCTCACCCTCTTTATGGGTCAGCGGAATATAACAGGCTTCACCGGCTTCCACACACAGGCAAATTCCCACCAGATCAACGATCATTTCGTTCAGGCCCGTGGTTTCCGTATCAAAAGCCACCCAACCGCGCGCTTTGATTTTATCAATCCAAACCTGCAAAGCGGCCGCATCACGCACACATTCGTACTTTTCGGGATCAATGGCGGCCAATGGTGCAACAGCCGCACCGCTTTGACCGGAGGATGCCCCCCCAACGGAAACGGGTTCCGGCATTGCAGGCGCATCCACCCCCAGTTTGGTTGCAATCCGTGCGGTCATTGACCGAAATTCCATACTGGCCAAGAACCCCAGCAGATCATCTGCCACAGGATCCTGTATTTCAAAATCGGCGAAATCCATATCCAATGGGACATCCGTGGCCAATGTTACCAGTTCGCGGCTGACCTTGATTTGATCGGCTTTTTTGATCAGGGTTTCACGCCTTTTAGGTTGCTTTATCTCGCCTGCGCGTTCCAACAATGTATCCAGATCACCGTATTCGTTGATCAGTAAGGCCGCGATTTTAATCCCGATGCCGGGTGCGCCCGGAATATTGTCCACACTGTCACCTGCAAGCGACTGCACATCTATTACCCGCTCAGGGCCAACGCCAAATTTTTCTTCGACTTGTTCAATCCCGATACGGCGGTTTTTCATCGCATCAAACATTTCAACGCCACCGCCCACGATCTGCATCAAATCCTTGTCAGATGAGATCACCGTGACACGCGCACCCGCATCGCGCGCTTGTACAGCCAAGGTGGCAATAATATCGTCCGCTTCATAACCCTCAACTTCGATACAAGCCAGATTGAACGCTTTCGTGGCATCGCGGATAATCGGGAATTGCGGCACCAGATCCTCTGGCGCGGGCGGACGGTTGGCTTTATATTCGGGATAAATATCAGATCGGAACGTTTTACCTTTGTGGTCAAAAACCGCCACCACATGGGTTGGTGCATCATAGCCCTTCTGATCTTCGACCATCTTGAAGATCATATTGCAATAGCCACTGATCGCGCCGACAGGCAGCCCGTCGGACTTACGTGTTAGAGGCGGTAAAGCATGATAGGCGCGAAAAATAAATCCCGAGACATCAATCAATTGCAAGTGGTGACCTTTGCCAATGCTCACGGTCGTCAATGATCCGCGTCCGCGCCCTCTTTCAGGACAAATCTACAATCACAATAGGGGCATTCAACCCAGCCATGTTCGCCTGGCATTTGCAGCCAAACACGCGGATGACCGCCTTCCCCACCATCACATGAAACGCGGGTTTTAGTTACTTCAATAACTTCGGGGGCATCTTGGGCCATGTGGTCGCTTCCTGTCACTGCAAATTATCGGGTTGATAATAGACGCAAGCCTTGTCTGCTGCAATGCAATTTTGGGCTTAAATATTCGGCAGCATTCGTCCCAAAAACTTACCTGCCAAAATATGTACATGCAAATGCGGTACGTCCTGCACACCGTTTATACCCGTGTTAGCAATCATCCGGTACCCGTCGGGACCCGCATCCAGATCAACCCCCAACATTTTGCAGACTTTGCCGATTGTACGGATGTAATCGACGATCTCTGCATCATCGGCTTCAGATGCAAAATGGTCAAAACTGATATAAGCGCCTTTCGGAATGATCAACACATGATCGGGGGTTTGCGGTGCAATATCGCGAAATGCAAGGCAATGATCAGTTTCCAGAACCGTATCATTGGGAATGTCGCCGCGCAGAATTTTAGCGAAAATATTTTCAGGGTCGTAAGTGTAAGTCATTCATGTTTCCTAATCTTCAAATAAATACGGGGTTTCGGCAATTTGGCGCGCTTTATCTTCCCCAATATCCAGAAACGCAGAGATTTGCATCATGTTATCTTCGGGCGAATGTTTGTCCGAGATGGAATAGAGATGCGGGAAATTGCGGTCGCGAATGCGATCGCTTTCATAGGCCAAATCTTGCCGTATCGTGGGCACTAGGCGGGACAAAGCATCGTCCGAGCTGTTTTCATTGGCAATGCCGGATCGAATGGCATGGCCGCGAATATAATCATTGGAGAAGTTACAAGCAATCTCCAAGGTTTTCACCGTGGCGCGATCCCCGTAGAAATCATCCAAAACGTCTATGTTATTGGGATCAAGACAAATCAGCAAACGATCCGTTGACATGTCATCGTAAATCATCCGCAGAAATGCGCGGCGGTGACGGGCGCGCTTATCAAGAGTTTTTTCTATGCCGCCAACATCCGGCAACTGTGTATCGCTTTCATCAAAAAGATATGCCACGCCTTTGACCGCGACTTGCCTGGTCACAGCATCCAACAACCGCTTGGCCACATGCCACTTCTTGCACACGATGACCAACAACTCGCGTTCGCGCCCGATACCGGCTTCTTTTTCCCAAAACCGCTGCGCATATCTACGGCCATGGCGGCCACGTTTGGTCAAATATCCATACAAACGGCGACCTTCATTGGTGATATTTAGTTCTACTTCGGGTCCTGAATACAGTTGATTCAACCGATCTTTCAAATCGGTCGCATGTGACGAGATTTTGCGGGCAAACAAATGCTCTTGCGACAACAATAATTCGTACTGATCATTGAAAAACGTCACTGGCATCCCGTAGTCCGAAAACATCAGGAACGTCAGGGTTCGGGCCTCTATTTCCTCGGTTGGAACCAGATGGCACACCAATGTCTGAAAAAAAGTTTCATCGGGTATCCACGTGGTTTTGAAAAAAGACATCACGTCTTTGCGCTGCTTTGTGAACGCCAAGATCATCTCAATCGTCTTACGGCGCAGACACCACCATTGTGATCCGATACGCATTTCAATGTCTTTTGGTATGCTGCGCTTTAGCCCCAGCTTCCGCTGCACATCAAGTGATGCATAAAATAGCGCTTTATATCCACGTTCATTGAACCAGTGCCGATAGATCAGGCGCTCTTCTTTCAGTCCAACCTTAATCCAGTCTGAAGCAAAAAAATCTTCACACTCGACAAAATCCTTGTTGTGGTTTTCCAGAAATTTATGGGTATAACTTGCAGGCTTGATTGCCATACAATCACCCGAAACCATATAAAAATGCGTCGCGGCAGGAAATGCTTCTTCCCCTGCCTTTAGTGCGTTCAACGATGCTTGAACCAAAGACCATTCACCCCAGCCGCATCTTATGCGTTTAGCAAAAACCACATTCGGATTATCGGCCAGCTCTTCTTGAATGAGGGTAAAATCCGCTGTCTTTGCGTTTGCATCAAAGTGAATTGAAATAAAATCGCCCGCTGCCGTCAAACCATTTGCCTGGTGCACGATAGAACTGGGGTCCTTATGACACAAAAGGATATACGCGATTTTTACCATTTTACTGCTAACCTTTGCCTTAAGCACCTTACATATAGGCATTCCTCCATCGGGAAAACACTTTTTCTTGGCTTTTCTTGGCTTAGTAGGTAAGTCTATTACAACAAAAATGCTAATAAAAGCATCAAAGGGGCAATGCATATATGGGTTTTCCAGGCGTTTGGATGACAGAAAGCGAAAGTGTCGTGTATCGGGTGATCCCGAAATGCGCCTGTTCGACTATTGGGCAGATCATGTACTATTCCGATAATGGTCAGTTTTATGAAGGCGATATTCACGACGCCAAAGAAGGTATTCACAAGTGGGGCATTGACGAAAGCCAAGCTGTTATTACTGAGCGAGTCACATCGCGGGACACCTATACATTTACTTGCGTACGCAATCCCTACACGCGGGTTTTATCCGCTTTCTTTGATAAGATCTGCGGCATCCAGCGTAACGGCAAACATTATCGCGGCAACCTAGTACCACGCCTGTCCCGGCAATACGGGGTTGAAGCAGATGGGGATTTTGACCAGATAAAATCTTTTCGCCGCTTCTTGCTGTTTGCCCGCGACACCATCAAATACCGACGTCCGATGGACCCTGACATTCACTGGTCAGCCGTAGCGGGGCATGCCTCTACGCTGGTAAAGAATGGCGGGCGTTACGATAAAATCATCTCAACCGAAGACTTTAAGGCTGGCATAAAAGATGTGCTGAAAAACACCCCAACAAACTTCGCCTTGGATGTAGATACCATGCCACGCTTTAACGAAAGCGAAAGTCACGGGCCAAAACGTGCCCACCCGGTTGAGGATTATTTCGACGATCTATCAATGCATCTGGTTTATGAAATCTACAAACGTGATTTCGTATTGTTCAAATATGATCATATGGACCCAAGCAATAAAATGCCCATCGCCGAGATTGATCTTGATGAGATTCACGCGAAATTAGGTGAATAAATGGGCCATCGGCCTGTCATGTTGTAAAACTCTCAAAAGTGGTCATCTGACCAAAATAGACGGATGGCTGGATTGAGCCCATAGTTACTACAAAGCCAAATCTCAAACTGGCTGGAAAACGCGTATCGCGCCGCCGAAATTCGTGTATGTAAATTTTCCCAATGTTGCCATATTGGCTTTGAAAGCATAGTTAACGGAATTAAAGAGCAACCTGTGCGTGGAGATTAGTATTGATTGGATACATTACCGTCGGAACCAACAACTTTGAGTCCGCGTTACAATTTTACGATTCCTTATTTGCCTGTGTGGGCGTAAAGCGACTATGGAAACACGGAAACATGGCCGCATGGGGACAATCACGAATTGAGCCTGCATTTTGCATAGCTTGCCCCCAAGACGGAGATCCCGCATCGGTCGGTAATGGTGTAATGATCGCTCTCAAGATGGCCAACTCTGAGGAGGTCGATGCCCTGCACGCCAAGTGTCTTGAGCTGGGAGGAAAAAATGAAGGCAATTCTGGCCCCCGTGGCGAGCACGGGTTCTATGGCGGGTATTTCCGGGATCTAGATGGCAATAAATTAAACGCCTATGTCCCAGCCTAACTTGTTTAATCGAAAGGTGTTTCTTATCTCTCTTGATACAAAGTGCGCAAAAGGCAACTTTGTCCACAAAGCGGTCATTGCCCATAATTTCTTAACGTCTGCCACCCAACAGCAATTCACCCCGAAATAACCTAGCGAAAAAAACACGGCCCGCTCCCAATAGAAACGGGACACGTTCTTTGTTTCATATCAAAGCAGCAGTATTTTTTTGTAATAAACAAATAGTTACAACATCTTAATTGGTGTCCTAGTTGGGACACTTAAATTTCAAACATCCCGTTATGAAAGATTATTCTGCGCAAACAGCTCTTTCAAATCAATCTGCGGACGTGCGCCCATATGGCCGATCGCCTCTGCCGCCGCTACACAGCCCATTGTACCACAAGTCATCAAATCACGCCCCATTGTCAGCCCATGCATAAAGCCCGCCGCGAACATATCACCCGCACCCGTTGCATCAACCACCTCTGTTGCCGTGGCAAGCGCGTGAATTTTTTCACCCGCATTCAGAATATACGCGCCTTTTTCGCTGGCGGTACAGGCCACAGTTTCTACCTCAGCGGCAGCCATTTCCATTGCCGCTTCCAGTGTTTCCGTTTGATACAAGGCCTGCATTTCATGTTCATTACAAAACAACAGATCCACATGATCTTTGACAAACGCCCGAAATGCATCGCGGTGACGATCAACGCAAAACGGATCAGACAGGGTTAAAGACACTTTGCCACCCGCAGGTTTTGTGGCTTCAGCCGCTCTGTAAAATGCTATTTGATTGTCGGGACTGTCAAACAAATAGCCCTCTAGGTAAATCCACTCTGTACCCGCAAGCATCCCGATATCCAGATCATTGGCTGTCAATTCTGAAGATACGCCAAGATATGTATTCATCGAACGTTCACCATCCGGTGTGACAAGGATCAGACAGCGGCCTGTTTCATTCGGATAATCGTTCGGGGCTTGTCTGGTTGAAAAGTCAGTCCCTTGGGCTTTGATGTCATGGGCAAATATTCTGCCCAGTTGGTCATCGCGCACTTTGGCCATAAAGCCCGTGCGCCCGCCAAGTGCCGCAACACCCGCTATGGTATTGGCCGCAGAGCCGCCCGACACTTCTTGTGCAGGACCCATTGTGTCGTAAAGTTCCGCTGCACGCGCCGTATCGATCAGCTGCATCACACCCTTATCAATGCCCGCTTCCACCAAAAAATCTTCTTCGCAATGGGCCAGAACATCGACCAAGGCGTTGCCTACACCCACGATCTGATATTTTTTCGTCATTGTGTCTTCTCCTCATAGGGACAAAGGTCCCGTATTAAACAATTCGGGCACACGGGCTTGCGTGCCTTACAAACATAACGCCCATGCAAAATCATCCAGTGATGCGCATGTTGCTGAAATTCCGCAGGGATATGATCCTCAATCGCACGTTCCACTTGCACGACATCCTTCCCAACGGCAACACCTGTGCGATTGCCGAAACGCAAAATATGCGTGTCCACCGCTTGGGTTGGTTGCTTGAACCACATGTTCAGCACCACATTGGCCGTTTTGCGCCCGACACCCGGCAGGCTTTCAAGTGCGGCGCGCGAAGATGGCACGATGCCTGTGTAATCATCCACCAAAATCTGACTCATCTTGATCACGTTTTTGGCTTTTTGCCGAAACAGCCCGATGGTTTTGATATGGTCCGTCAGCCCGTCTATCCCCAAGTCCAACATCTTTTGCGGTGTGTCTACCTTTGCAAACAAAGCTTCGGTCGCCTTATTCACCCCCACATCCGTGGCTTGCGCAGACAGAGCCACTGCCACAACCAGCGTATAGGCATTGGTATGGTTCAGCTCACCCTTGGGTTCGGGTTCTTGTTCGCAAAAGCGGTGAAAGATTTCATAAATCGTGTGATAGTCTAATTGTTTTACCATGTAGGGTTTGTGGCACATGAAATCGGCAAGGCCAAGCCTTTGCCGCAAGAAACGGGTGGCACAAGATACATGATTGGCGCATTGTCTTTATATGACAAACGACCCTTACCATTACGCCCTGATCGCGCGCGCCATCAATCACATTGGTGACACGGTGCAAGAGCAACCCAAACTGGACGATGTCGCTTCCGCCATCGGCCTGTCGCCGATGCATTTTCAGCGGGTGTTTTCGCAATGGGCAGGTGTTAGCCCGAAACGGTTTCAGCAATATCTGACACTGAACCATGCCAAGACATTGCTGAATGATCGGTTCACGGTACTGGAAACAAGCCATGAAACCGGTCTTTCCAGCAGCAGCCGTCTGCATGATCTGTTTCTAAAGTGGGAAGCGATGAGCCCCGGGGAATATGCCAATAAAGGGGCGGATTTGACAATCACGTACGGATATTTTCCATCCCCATTTGGCGAAATGCTGGTGATGGGTACGAAACGCGGTATCTGCGGGCTTGGTTTTACCGGCGATACAGGGCGCGAACATTCACTGGCAGATTTAAAATCCCGCTGGCCTAACGCAAGTTTCATTGAAAACCCAAAAAACCTGGATGTTGCGGCCCTTTTAGACGGCAACCAATCGGCCAAGCTGCACCTGATCGGCGCACCGTTTCAAATAAAAGTCTGGGAAGCCCTATTAAACGTCCCTTCAGGGCAAGTGACGACTTACAGCGAAATTGCGCGGGTCATCGGCCATCCAAAAGCGGTTCGCGCGGTTGGGACCGCTGTCGGGCGCAATCCCATTAGTTGGCTGATCCCGTGCCACCGTGCTTTACGTAAATCAGGTGGTTTGGGCGGATATCACTGGGGATTACCTGTTAAAAGGGCATTACTGGCTTGGGAAGCCGCGCGGTTCGATGCACAAAAGTAACACCCCGTTTACTGTTGCGCGAAAACATGCCAATTCGATTAAATCCACATAAATCCCTTGAATATTTACTGCATCGTACTTTTATATAATTACAACAATAAAAATAAGAGGCAGCTATGAAACATTCAACCAAATATATCGGATTAAGTATCCTTTGCATTTTCGCCTTATCCGCTTGCGAAAGCATTGATAACAGCCCCCATGAAAAAACCATAAAAGGTGCAGGCGTAGGGGCCGCTACAGGTGCCGTAGCAGGGGCCGTTTTAGGCGACGACAAACAAGATATTATCCTTGGCACGCTCGCAGGGGCAGCTATTGGTGGCGTCATTGGAAGTACGCAAGAAGATTAACTTCCACAACTATAAATAAAAAAGAATACGAGGGCAGTTATGAAAAAATATAGTAAGGCCACAGGCCTAGGCATTCTATGCGCATTCACGTTTTCCGCTTGTGCCGAAATCACGGATAGCCCACAGAAAAACACCATTCAAGGTGCCGGTATCGGTGCCGCTACAGGCGCGCTTGCCGGCCTAATATTGGGCGATGACAAAAAAGACGTCATGATCGGGACTGCCGCAGGTGCTGTTATTGGCGGTGTCGTCGGCAACAGGCTGGACAAGCAAGAGGCTGCGTTGCGAAACAGTCTGACGTCTGACGATACAATCATTCGCAACACTGGATCGGAACTGATCGTCACCCTGCCGGAAGGTATCACTTTTGAAACGGACAGCACATATGTCCGCGAAAACTTCCGACCGGAAATCGCCAAAATTGCCAACAATCTACGCGATTATTCAGATACGACGGTTGATGTCATCGGTCATACCGACAGTTCCGGCCCGGCGGAATACAATCAGGCCCTGTCTGCTGATCGTGCATATTCAGTAACCGATATCCTAACAAATCAGGGCGTCGATGAAGGCCGCATCGTATCATATGGTCGTGGGGAAACCGAACCGGTTGCATCCAATGATGACGAATACGGCAAATCACAAAATCGCCGTGTTGAAATCATTATCCGCCCAAAGGCATAGATCGACCAACTGCATGCCTGACCTTAAGGCCGTAGACTTCCTCCCTAGTTGCGGCCTTTTCTTTTGTTTGATAGGAATGTTTATTGGTTATAAAATTTGACCAACTTACTTTGGGGAAAACATGCCGTTTCGTAAAATCAATCAGGAACGTGTGGCCGATACGGTCATGCACCAAATTGAACAACTGATTTTGCGCGGAATTCTGCGACCCGGTGAACGCCTACCTTCAGAACGTGATCTTTCCGATAAGATGGGCGTGTCACGCCCGTCATTGCGCGAAGCTATTTCCGACTTGGAGAACCGCGGCCTGCTTGCCACCCGCAAAGGGTCCGGTGTCTATGTGGCCGATGTTCTTGGCAGTGCCTTTTCCGAACCATTGATCCAACTTTTCTCTAGCCATGATGAAGCCCTGTTTGACTATATATCGTTTCGACGCGATCTGGAAGGTATGGCAGCTGAACGCGCGGCCCGGTTGGCCTCGGACACAGACCTGAAGGTTATCACGACGATATTCAAAAAAATGGAATGCGCCCATAAGAAACGCAATCCGGCGGAAGAGTCTGCTTTGGACGCAGAATTTCACATGGCAATCGTGGAAGCATCGCATAATGTGTTCATGCTGCATATGATGCGTTCCATGTTTGAAATGCTGCGTGCAGGCGTGTTCTATAACCGCCAGGTCATGTTCAAAGTACGTACCACGCGCGTTGCTTTGCTGGATCAACATCGCGCTATTCACGACGCCTTGATCGACCGCAAACCAGAGGCGGCGCGCAAAGCCATCGAAGATCATCTGGGGTATGTTGAAATGTGTATGCTGGACGACAAAAAGTCAGAACAAAACGAATCAATTGCCAAACAACGTTACGAACACGAAAAAAATCGTTCGTAAACAGTTCAATCAAGATTAGATTACTGTTTCTACCTGCAAAACAATATCCTACGACTTTCCAGATTTTGATCATTTTTCCGCTCATTCGTGGCGTTAAAAGGCCTAAGCTTTGACAGCATTCGCATTTCGGTTATTTTCGATCCTGAAACAAGTAACGTGATCCATGTGTGGATACGCAATACAACAAATATAGAATAACGGCCCTCCAAAACAAACAGCCCCGCAAGAATTCTTGCGGGGTTTTTTGTGCTTAATTGTCCACGGGGGCCTTTATCGCGCATCTTTATATGTCGCGCAGCTTGGCAAAATGCCCATCCCAGCCTTTATCCAATGCCATGCTTAAGCCAAAGCTTTGCGCACCCACATTTTCTAGCCCGGTGTGGCGCATTGTAATCCGTGTACCACCTTCAATTTCATCCAATGTCCAATGCACTTCGGTATCCATATCAGGGAACGGTTTGATCGCGAAACTATAGCTCAATGCGTGGTAAGGATCCATTTTCAGAACCTTACCCCAACACATTTTGTCACCGCTATCCGTACCTAACAATGCATAATCCTGACCATCCGCCAAATCCTGTTGTGGCGGGTGAAACCATTTGGCCAGTTTATCGGCCTCAGTCAAATACCCCCATGCCACTTTGGCGCTAACGGGTAAAAATACGGTTTTTATAATTTCAGACGTGTTCATTTTTGTTCTTCCTGTTCTACAAGGGATGCCAAAGCATCCAATTTATCATCCCAAAATTGGTCAAAATACGCGATCCACTGCATGATAGATTTAAACCCCTCTCGGTTCAGTGAATTGATCCGTTCGCGGCCCTCAGCCTTAACCGTGATCAACTGCCCTACCTCCAGAAGCTTCATATGCTTTTTTACACCTGCGCGTGTCATATCAAAATGATCCACGACCTGACCGATCGTCATGTCTTGTTCCGCCAGCAACGCCAAAATTTGTTGACGTGTCGGGTCACCCAGTGCCTTAAAAGATTTAACAGCTAAAGCATCCATCAATCTGCCACCGGTACAAAATCAAAAGGGCCGTCCTGATATAGAAAAGCGATACATTCTTCTGACGACACGCATTCGCTAACATGTGCGATATTTGCAGGTATTTTGTAAAATCCGCCGACACCTACAACTTTCCTGTCAGGTTCTGCCATTCCTTTTGGATAATGTTTCATTTCACCGGCAATCATTACACCAAACATATTTGCTGTTTTCGTATGCACAGGGCTTTTAATGCCTGCGGGCAACCGCACTAACGCCATGTATTGCCCTGTAAAGCGATCCCCTTCCAATGCTGCGAAGGCAACGCCTTCAGGTGTGTCATCCCATTGCACATCACTTAAGGGTAATGTCATAATCGGGTTTGCGGTTTCGGCAGCAAAAGCGACTGCACCGCCCAAGCCAAGTGTGAAGGTTAATAATATTCTTAGCATTGTTTTCTCCATATAATACCTTTTGGTATCATTTATATAGTACCTTTTAGTATTATTTGTCAACAAGCAAAATAAAACCCCGCAACAACGTTACGGGGTTTATATCTTTAAAGCTTTATGAACGCTTAATGCAGTTTCGCACCAACGTCTTTGATTGCCGCGTCGATCATGCCGCCTGCATCCTTGGCAGTCATTTTCGCTGCGATCACTTCACCTGCAACCGTTGTTGCCACGGAAATCGCGGTATCGCGCACTTCTTTGATGGCAGAGGCTTCCGCAGATGAAATCTGATCTTCAGCCGCTTGCAAGCGCCGCGCAATGGCAAGCTTTAAATCGGCTTTGGCTTCTTTAGCCGCCGTTTTCGCTTCACCTTTTGCATTTGCAACAATCTTATTTGCAAGTTCCTGCACTTCTTTTTGCTTGCGCTCGTAAGATGCCAAAATCGCTTGGGCCTCTTCACGCAATGCGCGGGCTTCATCGATTTCAGCTTTAATGCCGTCCGCGCGTTTATCCAAAATTCCACCAATTAGGCCCGGAACTTTCAAATACAGCAAAACACCGACAAACAGAACGAATGCGATGGTCACAACGAAATTTGTGTTGTTCAGATCAAAGAACGGACCGCTTGCCGCAAATGCGGGAACAGCAGTCATAGCTAATAGGATCGGGGTGGTAAATAATTTCATCATTCTACCCTTTCAACCGTGCTGTGACAGCCGCTTTAACCGCTTTTGCATCATTTGCAGCCGGCATTACAGCGTCAACAATCGCAGTCGCCGTATCGGCTGCAACAACCTGTACCGCTTTCATCGCATTGTCGCGGATTTCTTTAATTTTCACTTCGCCTTCGCCCGCTTTCGCAGAAATTTCCGCATCAGCCTTGGCAATCGCTTTATCCAGATCTTTTTGAATATCAGCCTTGGTTGCCGATACGATATTAGAGGCTTCAACCCGCGCATCAGCAAGAGCTTTGTTGTAAGCATCTTCCGCTTCAACTGCCATTTGCTTCAGCTCTTCGGCTTTTTCCAGATCACGTTGTATCGTATCATGCCGTTCAGCCAAAACGCTTGCGATCCGAGGGATGGCAATGCGGTTCAGAATGAAAAAGACCACGACAAGTGTTATAACCAACCAGAAAATCTGGTTTGGAAACCATTCAAAATTAAGTTGCGGCATACCGACATAGTGTTCGGCTGCTGCGCCATGTGTTTCAGATGCCATTGCACCCTCCCAAAAGCTTGTTTGAACCAAGGCGAGCGCGTTAAGCACCCGCCTGATAATCTAAAGGTTCTAAAAACTTATTGAGCGTACATAAGCAGAAGAGCTACGAGGAATGAGAAAATTCCCAAAGCTTCCGCAAACGCAATACCGATAAACATAGTCGCTGTTTGACCAGCGGCTGCTGCCGGGTTGCGCAAAGCACCTGACAAGTAGTTACCTACAACGTGGCCCACACCAACGGCTGCGCCGCCCATGCCTGTACATGCAAGACCCGCACCAATCAGTGCGCCCATTTGTACCAGATCACCTTCTACTGCCATTTGATTTCTCCTTTAGATTAGAATGGCTAAAATTATTTACTCGGACTTAGTGACCACCCGGATGCAACGCATCGTTCAGATAAACACAAGTCAGAATTGCGAACACGTAAGCCTGAATACAGACCACGAGCATTTCCAGGCCGTAAACGGCCATAATGGCGACAATCGGGAAAACCGAAAACACGCCCAATGCGCCAGCGAAACCGGCGAAAACTTTGATCACCGCGTGACCCGCCATCATGTTACCCGCAAGACGGATAGAGTGGCTGACAGGGCGTACGAAGTAAGAGATGATTTCAATTAACGCCAGAATAGGGCGCAGCACCAACGGGGCTGACGAAATCCAGAACAAGCCCAGAAAACCGATGCCGTTCTTATAAAACCCGATCAACGTCACCGTTGTGAACACCGCCATCGCCATCACAGCTGTTACCGCGATATGGGATGTTGTAGTAAATGCACCGGGGATCAAACCCAAAATATTGGCGACTAGAATAAAAATAAACAACGTGAAGATATAAGGAAAATATTTCAGACCTTCTTTACCAGCAATATCTTCCAGCATCTTGTGGACGAAAACATAAATGCTTTCGGCAATGGACTGGCTACGTGACGGTACAACCGCGCGGCCCCGTGTGCCCAGAACCAGCAATGCGATGATCGCAAGAACAGTGATACCCATCCACAATGTCACATTCGTTGGCGTGTACCAAAGAATGTCGCCATGACCAAATAGTGGCTTTACCACAAATTGATCCATCGGGTGAATGTTAAAACCGCTACCTGCTGCTTCTGCTTCTGCTGACACGTGTTTCTTCCTTCTTTTAACGACTTAATCGTCGTCATACATCTTATCGTTCCCAAGGGGTGCAGCATCCGCACCCTTTGCCAAATTCTTCTCCTGAACCTCTTGCGCCGTGCGCATCATCGTGCGCACCCCTGCGGCAAAGCCCAGCATTGTGAATATCAGCATAAACCAAGGACGTGTGTCCAAAAGGTGGTCTATGCCGTATCCGATTGCGAAACCAAGCAGCAAACCCACCACCAGCTCCGTGACCATCTGCCAGCCTGCGCGGGCGGCCGTGAAATGACTTTCTTCAACCGCTTCAGGTTCCTTCGCCTTGCGCGCCGCTTCCAGCTTTTCCGTCAGTGCATCCAGTCGCTTTGGATCGGGGCCGTCAGTCATTTTGAAAGCCTCCATTTTCCAAGCGTATCGGCGCACCATAAACAGTCGCGGGGAAAATAGGCTTTAGCAGGTGAAGAGTCAACGCGGATTGTCCCAGCCGGGATATTGCGTAAGATATTGTTTTAAAGCGACTAATTTACTATATATGCATTGGCACAATGAGCAATTTATCTCAGGCATCGTGATTATGACGGTTTTCGCTTATTCAACCATTTGGTTGAAAATAACTGTAGTGTAACAAATCCTCAATCCCCCAAGTATATAACTCTCTCTACATCAAACGTGGTTAACGGATTTCCTGATCTTCCAGAAACTTCTCAAACTCATCCAGATTGACGGTTTCGAACTGACCAAAACTTTCCATCCAAATGGCGGCATCTTTCATCGCAGACATTTGCAGTTTGCACCATTTAACCCGCCCGCGCTTTTCCTGTGCAATCAGGCCTGCACGGGTCAGGATATGCAGGTGTTTGGATATTGCGGCCAACGACATTTCAAACGGTTCGGCCACATCCGTGACAGCCATATCATCCTCTAACAACATGGTCAGGATTTCGCGGCGGGTCGGATCGGCAAGGGCCGCAAAGACAAGATCAATCGGGGTCGACATGGGATTTTGCCTAACGTGACACAGGGGGGAAGGTCAACCATATGGTTGATTTATCCACTGGGCTTATGGGTTTTACAGGCCTATATTGGCGTTGAATTTCCGAAAGGTATGATGATGGCAGGCAAAACACATTCCTATGCGGTGGATATTGAATGGGTCGGCAACCTTGGCACAGGGACCGCTGACTTCACGGGCTATTTGCGCGATCACGTGATCAGCGCGGTTGGCAAGACGGATATTGCAGGGTCGTCTGACCCGTCATTTCGAGGCGATCCCACGCGGTGGAACCCCGAGGAAACCTTACTCTCCTCGGTCGCGACATGTCACAAGCTTTGGTATCTTCATTTGTGCTATGATGCTGGTATTGTCGTAACGGCTTACACTGATCACGCGACAGGCGAAATGTCGATAAATACGGATGGCAGCGGTCAGATTACCCATGTACATCTGGCACCAAGTGTGACGATTTCATCCGGCGATCCCGAATTGGCAAAAGAGCTGCATCATAAAGTTGGGGCATTGTGTTTTATCGCACGTTCAGTCAACTTTCCGATCAAGCATGACGCAACAATAATCGTAAAGGAATAACCGATGGTACTGCATTTGAACGAAGGGTTTAACCGCATCGGCGAAGAAAACGCTTTTGCGGTTCTGGCACGCGCACAAGCTTTGGCCGCCGAAGGGCGCGATATTATCAATCTGGGTATCGGCCAACCCGATTTTCGCACACCCGAACATATTGTAGAGGCGGCGGTGAAGGCCCTGCATGACGGGCATCATGGTTATACAGCAGCCACAGGCATTCCCGAATTAAGGGAAGGGGTTGCGGCAGATATTGACCGACGTTTGGGGCAAAAGGTGCATCCTGACAACGTGCTGATCGTACCGGGTGGCAAGGTGACAATGTTTTTGGCGATCTTGATGTTCGGCGCACCCGGCAAAGAAATCATGTACCCTGACCCCGGGTTTCCAATTTACCGCTCGATGATTGAATTTACCGGGGCAAAGCCCGTGCCTATTCCGATCCGCGAAGAGAACGGTTTTGCTTTTTCCGCGGATGATGTTTTTGGCCAGCTGAATGCGAAAACCAGTCTGGTCATTATCAATTCGCCTGCGAATCCTTGCGGCGGGGTAACGCCTAAGGCCGAGATTGATGCATTGGTCGCGGGATTGGACGCTTGGCCCGATGTGGCCCTGATGTCGGATGAAATTTACGGACAAATGACTTATGACGGACAAGAACACGTATCGTTGTTATCTTATCCATCCATTCGCGACCGCCTGATCCTGTTGGACGGCTGGTCGAAAACCTACGCGATGACCGGCTGGCGTCTGGGATATTCAATCTGGCCAGACACATTGATGGATGCGGCCCGCAAACTGGCCGTGAACGCGTGGTCATGCGTGAACGCACCCGCGCAATGGGCAGCATTGGCGGCACTGGAGGGGCCACAGGATTGTGTGGCCGAAATGGTTGCGGAATTTGATCGCCGTCGTCGTGTTGTTGTTGACGGGCTAAATGCGATACCGAACGTCAGTTGCATCACACCGCTGGGTGCTTTTTATGCGTTTCCGAATATCGCGCAAACCGGGCTCGGTGCAAAGCAGTTAGCCTCTGATCTGTTGGAAAAGGCAGGCGTTGCCACTATTGGCGGGCCTGACTTCGGCATTTTGGGCGAAGGTTACATTCGCCTGAGTTATGCAAATTCTGTCGAAAACATCGAACGCGCCTTGAAACGGATGAAAGAGTTTTTGGAATTATAAGCTAATAGTTTCATGGCATTTTGACTATATTCAGAATTCAAAAAAGAGGTTCGGAATGAATTTAGACGCTTTGATCGATGTACTGCCCAAGACGGAACTGCACCTGCATATCGAAGGGACGCTGGAACCTGAAATGATGCTTGCGTTGGCCAAACGCAACGGAATTGAATTGCCATATAGCACTGTTGCCGAAGTGCAGGCGGCTTATGAATTCAACAATCTACAAGATTTTCTGGATATCTATTATCAGGGCATGTCAGTGCTGATCAATGAACGCGATTTTTATGATCTGACATGGGCCTATCTGGAAAAAGTTCACAGCCAAGGCGTGCGTCATGTCGAAATTTTCTTTGACCCGCAGGCGCATATGGAACGCAGTATTGCGTTTGAAACGGCACTTGGCGGGATCACCACCGCATTAGAGGCGGCCCATAAGGAAATGGGCATGTCGTCAAAACTGATCATGTGTTTTTTGCGGCACCTACCCGAAGAGGCCGCGTTTGAGGCGCTGCAATGTGCCTGCAAACACAAAGAGCATATTTTCGGGGTCGGGTTGGACAGTTCCGAAGCGGGCCGCCCACCCGAATTGTTCAGCCGGGTATTTGCCGAAGCCCGCGCGCAAGGATTTGTGCCTGTGGCACATGCGGGTGAAGAAGGGCCTGCGGCCTATGTTGAAACCGCTTTGGACGATTTACAGGTGCAACGTGTCGATCACGGCAACCGCGCCTTTGAAAATCCGGCCCTGATTGCACGGATGGCGCGCGACCAAACGCCGCTGACCATGTGCCCCTTGTCGAACCTGCGTTTGCGCGGCATTGAACGGTTGGATCAACACCCGATCAAGAAGGCTTTGCAGGCAGGGTTACTGGCTACAGTCAATTCCGATGATCCCAGCTATTTTGGTGGCTATATCAATGATAACTATAAACAAGTTGCCAAAGCTGTTGGGCTGGATACAGGCGATGTCATCCAATTGGCAAAAAATTCTTTTGCGGCGTCTTTTATTTCAGATGCGGAAAAGCAAAAGGGGTTGGATGCTGTCGATAATTGTGTGAATCGTACAATAGTATAGCATTTCAATAGGAAAATAGCTTTCGAGTTGATGATTTATCGGCTAGCGTGCCGAAAGTTAAAATAAAAGAGCAGTCGAAAGCCAAAATTTATGAATGATATGTCGGGCGCGCGCGCCCTAAAGGCGCAGGAAACTTCAAGCAAAGACTGGTTACGGGTATTGGCGAAGTACCGACAACCGAACGGCTGGCGCAGTGTGTTCGAACTTTCCGTTACCTTGGTGGGTTTCTTTGGCTGTTGGGCGCTTGCCTGGGCATCTATATCTTTCAGTTATTTCCTGACGGGCCTGCTGGGCGTTCTGGGCGGCTGCTTTTTGGTGCGTCTGTTCACTTTGCAACATGATTGCGGGCACGGCTCTTTATTTTCTTCGCGCACGGTAAACGACTGGGTCGGACGTACTTTGGGCGTTCTGACACTGACGCCATATGCCTTGTGGCGGCGCACCCATTCGATCCATCATTCCGGTTCCGGCAATCTGGACAAGCGCGGCATTGGCGATATCTACACAATGACCGTTGCCGAATATCAGGCGGACACACGCTGGGGGCGGTTTGTGTACCGCTTGTACCGCAGCCCTGTTACGCTTTTCATCGTTGCCCCGATTTACATCTTCGGCATCCAGCAACGCCTGCCCGTTGGTCTGATGAAAGACGGGATCAAGTATTGGATATCCACAATGGGCACCACTTTGATGATGCTAATCACCTATACTATTCTGATTATTATGATCGGCTTCTGGCAGTTCTTTGCGATTTTCGCGATCACTAGCTTTACCGCCGCTGCCGCAGGCATGTGGTTGTTCTACGTCCAGCACCAGTTTGAGGAAACCCAGTGGGATCAACCCGAAGATTGGGATATGCATGACGCGGCCCTTTATGGCTCTTCGCATTACGTGTTGCCAAAGCCCATGCAGTGGATGTCGGGCAATATTGGCATCCACCACGTGCATCACCTGTATAGCCGCATTCCGTTTTATCGACTTCCCGAAGTGATCCGTGATCATCCTGTTCTGGGCAACATAAAACGCCTGACATTTTGGGAAAGCCTGAAATGCGCAAACCTGCATCTTTGGGATGAAGGCCAGCGCCGCTTGGTGCGGTTTAGAGAGGTGCGGGCGAAAGCCTGACTGATATAAATTATAAATGTAATCGCTGCGTCAGATAACGTTAGTTTTACTGCATAAATTTTATTCCCGTGTATCTTGGTCTGAAAAAGGGAATCCTTTGCATGTGGGACTATCTGTTTGCCAACTTTTTAAAACGCGCGTTCAAACATGGATCACTTATCGTGCATCTGGCCAGTGGTAAAACCCTGCGCTTGGGTGGTGGAACGGATACACCTGTTGAAGTGACGCTGCACGACCCATCTTTGACACGGAAAATCATGCAAAATCCCGATATGGCTGTGGGCGAGGCCTATATGAATGGTGGCATGACCATTAAGGATGATGATCTTTACGGCTTTTTATCACTGGCAGTGCGCAATATGGGGCGCAACGGGGAACGGTTCAACAATCCGACACCTACGCAGAAATTCACACAATCCGCACAACGCATGTTGCGCAAGATCAGCCAGCATAACCCTATCGGGCGCGCACAGGAAAATGTCGCCCATCACTACGATCTATCGGACGCTTTGTATGATTTGTTTTTGGATGCGGATAAGCAATATTCCTGCGGTTACTATAAAACACCTGATGACACGTTAGAGCAGGCACAGGCGCAGAAAAAAGAACATATCGCACGCAAACTGTGCCTGAAACCCGGTATGCAGGTGCTGGATATTGGCTGTGGTTGGGGCGGTATGGGGCTGACGCTGGCGCGTGATTATGGGGCGCAGGTTGTCGGCGTGACCCTATCCAAAGAACAGCACAAGGTTGCGGTGGCACGGGTACAGGTCGCAGGATTAGAGGGCCAAATCGATTTTCGCCTGCAAGATTATCGCCATACGGAAGGGCAGTTTGACCGCATTGTTTCGGTCGGTATGTTCGAACATGTTGGCGTGCCGCATTACGCGGAATACTTTAACCGCGTCCGTGATTTACTGGCCCCTGACGGTGTGGCATTGATCCATACAATTGGCCGCGCGGCCCCGCCCAACGTAACCAGCCCGTGGGTTGCAAAGTACATCTTTCCGGGCGGTTATGTGCCTGCCATGTCCGAAGTGGCACCCGTCATTGAGGATGCCAACCTGATCACCACGGATATCGAGATCTGGCGGATACATTACGCCGATACCCTGCGAGACTGGCGCGCGCGGTTCGAGGCCAGTATGGATCAGGCTATCACACTTTATGATGAAAGGTTCTGCCGTATGTGGCGCTATTATCTGGTGGCCGCCGAAGTGACGTTCCGGCTGGATAGACAGGTGGTATTTCAGTTTCAACTGACGAAACAACAACAGGCGGTGCCGTTGACCCGGGATTATTTATATTAAGGGAACGAAGATATTAAACCGCAGCAAATATCTAGCCGATGGGGTTTTATTGCTTTGGGGAAGCGTTATTGCAAATGACGTTCCACTGTAGTCTTATGTAGGGAACTATACAGAGGGACAGCTATGAAACTCCAATCACCTTTATTTATTGCATCGGTCACATTACTATTCTTAACTAGCTGTGCAAGTGTTATGAAAAATGCCGCGCGCGGTTATGAAACAAAAACATTGAAATCTGTCATCGTGAACAAACGATCTTTTAAAGTGGAAAGACGAACGCGTGTGGTAGACGAAGGAAAACCGCCAAAAGGAGAAAATATACAAATTGCCGTATATACAGAAGTAAACGGCAAACTTGTTTATTGTGGGAGATCTCGTTCCGGTTGCAAACAAGCAATTATTAAAGAGTTGAAAAACCCGGGCAGTTCAGAATTCGAAGGGGGCGATTAAGCCTGTTCTACCCCTGTATCTAGCGGGAATTTCCAATTTGCGCCAAACGCTGAAATTGAATACCTTTGCTGAAACGGAAAGGGCTTTCTTTTGGACAATAAACTTTTAAAAACCGGAATTATTGGCACTGTTATTGCAGCATTATGTTGTTTTACGCCAATATTGATCTGGTTGTTTTTGGCCATTGGTCTGTCTGCAATGATTGGTTATCTGGATATGCTACTATTTCCCGCTCTTTTGATCTTCATCTGCATAACAGGGTATGCCCTATGGCAACGCACCCAAAAAACATAACGCTTCTGTCAACGATAACCTGCCCGGATTGCGGCCATTCCAAAACCGAGACAATGCCGACCGATGCCTGCCAGTGGTTTTATGAATGCAGTTCTCATGCAACGGTTCTAAAACCAAAACCCGGGGATTGTTGTGTCTTTTGTTCCTATGCAACAGTGCCTTGCCCGCCTATCCAAGAAGGTGGTTCTTGTTGCGCCTGATATTACCCCTCATCCCGCAACAGCATTACAAGTGCCACAACGGTTGCGGCCACCCCTAGCAGCATCAGCGCGGGTGGCACGGTACCTGTCAGCACAACTTCCCACATGATCACCCATGATGGGGTTAGATAGGTGTAGGCCATCACCTTGGCACTAGGTAGATACATCGTGGCATATTGCACCAAAAAGAACGTGATCGCACTGGCGCAGATCGCCAGATAAAACAACCCCCCCCAGAAATACCACGGCAGAGCACCCCAATCGGTTTGCGCCAGATCAGGGGCACCAAGTACCACAAGGAATATGAACCCTGCCACGATCATGCCAAAAGTGAACACGACGATCGGCTCACCCATATGCAGTTTGCGCACAAGCGGTGTATATAAAGCATGTGCGATGCACCCGACAAAGAAGATCGCTTCACCGCGTCCGATGTCAAAGGCCAGCAACGCCGTAATATCACCGCGAAAAATCACCCATAACGCACCAGCAGCCCCGATGGCCAAAGCCAAAGACATCCATAACGTCGTAATCTGACGTAACAGGAAATACCCGAAAAAAGCCGACATGATCGGGGTCAGCGTAAAAACGGCCGACGCTGAAACGGGGGATGCGGTTTTCAGACCTTCAAACATCAACCCGAAATAGATCGCAAACAAGCCGCCCAGCACCAGATAGCGCCACAGCGCGTCAAAATACCTGCGCTTGATCCCCGGGCCAAGAGCTGCAAGCGTTCCCACAATCCCGCCTGCAATGGCAAACCGCAAGGCCATCATCGCCGTCGGTTCCATCAAGTTGGCAATGCGTGTGCCAAAACTGAACGACCCTGCGATCAGGAACGAAAACAACAGCATGGCCAGATGGCCCCGGGATATGTGTGTAGTATTCATAAAACCAGCTGAAACAATTGGCGCCAAATGTCCACGCCTTTTTGAGCCTCATTCACCTGACATCTATCTTAATCCAACCCGTACGCCTGTCGATCTTTCGCATCAACATCGTTGAACTTGTGATCAAATATATATTGCATGCGTTGTTTTGCGATCCGTTTTACCCTCCTGCCGGCATCTGAATATTTTCGCAGATGATCATAATAATACATATTGTAACTATAGGCCCCGCCAGCATTCAGGTTCTTTTCTAGGCGGCTGTCACAGTTTAGCTTTGCATCGTTCGCACAAGCGACATGAGAGTTATAACCTTCCTCCAAATGTCGTGCTTCATGTATGATGATACCTACAATCGCAACCGGGTTATCCGTCATCAACTTATCAATGCTGATGTTTAGTTGATTATCTTCAAAAACACTTATACCCGCAAAATTCGACATCCATTTCTTTCCGAATTGCGGATCAATTTTTTTCAACCATGCATAGAAATCAAAACCTGCTGTCCCATCAGGAAGAACGAATTTGGTCGTATCAATAAAATACATGGCTTTTGCCATGCGCGCTTCTTGTGACTTGCATGCGAATGCGCCGTCTTCCCACGTGTCCGCAAATCTGAAATCTTTGCGGTATTTTATTTGCCATAAATGGTTAAGCGCGGCACATTCCTTGTCGTTAAGCGCAAATTCATCTTTGTAATACAGGGAAAAGCCCGCCAGAGATATTGCCAAACATGCCAGAAATACCAGAAAGGATCGTATCTCCTTTCTCTGCGATTTATGTCGGCCTAAAGGATCGTGCACGATAGGTCACCCGCATGTTGACTCCTAGCAATTATGCCGTTAAATCCCCGATCAATCCATAAAGAAGTGCCAAACTTCTGGTCTCAGGATCACCACCAGTCAGCGAGTTTCGCCCACTGGTGCATTTTGCGTTTGGCAAATTACTTCTTATACTGGGGTAACGTGTGAACGGTCGAAAGGGCCCAAAGGTATGTTTGAAAATCTATCCGATCGCCTTTCCGGCGTCTTTGATAAACTAACCCGCCAAGGGGCTTTGTCCGAAGATGATGTCGCGGTTGCCCTACGCGAAGTCCGTGTCGCATTGCTGGAAGCCGATGTATCCTTGCCCGTTGCACGCGATTTCGTCAAAGCGGTTCAGGAAAAGGCTACGGGCCAGAACGTTACCAAATCCGTGACGCCGGGCCAACAGGTTGTTAAAATCGTTCATGATGAACTGGTGCATTTCCTTTCAGGTGAAGACGCTAATGCAGGTGCGTTGAAGGTTGATAACCCACCTGCCCCTATTCTGATGGTCGGTCTGCAGGGGGGTGGTAAAACCACCACAACCGCAAAACTGGCCAAACGCCTGAAAGAAAAAGACGGCAAAAAAGTTTTGATGGCGTCCTTGGACACAAACCGCCCTGCCGCGATGGAACAGTTGGCGATTTTGGGCGTGCAAATCGGTGTGGACACATTGCCGATTGTCAAAGGCGAAAACGCCGTACAGATCGCCAAACGCACCAAGCAACAAGCCACCCTTGGCGGCTATGACGTTTACATGCTGGATACTGCGGGTCGTTTGCACATTGATGAAGTGTTAATGGATGAAGTGCAGTCGGTGCGCGACATTGCCGGCCCGCGCGAAACCCTGTTGGTTGTCGACGGGCTGACCGGCCAAGACGCGGTAAATGTCGCGGCAGAGTTCGACGAAAAGGTCGGTATTTCCGGCGTTGTTCTGACCCGTATGGACGGTGACGGGCGCGGTGGCGCGGCATTGTCGATGAAAGCGGTCACAGGCCAGCCGATTAAATTCGTCGGCCTTGGCGAAAAGCTGGACGCATTGGAAGAATTCCACCCTGAACGGATCGCGGGCCGTATTTTGGGCATGGGCGACATCGTATCGCTGGTGGAAAAAGCCCAGGAAACCATAGAGGCCGAACAGGCTGAACGCATGATGAAGCGCTTCAAAAAAGGTCAGTTCAACATGAACGACCTGAAGACGCAGCTTGAGCAGATGATGAAAATGGGTGGCATGCAAGGTGTCATGGGCATGTTGCCGGGCATGAAGAAAATGTCCCAGAAAATCGAAGACGCAGGCGGCATCGACGACAAGGTATTCAAACGCCAGATCGCATTGATCCAGTCAATGACAAAAGTGGAACGCGCGAATCCGCATATCATGCAGGCATCACGCAAAAAACGTGTGGCCGCAGGTGCAGGCTTATCCGTTCAGGAATTGAACCAGCTTATGAAAATGCAACGCCAGATGGGCGATATGATGAAGAAGATGGGCAAAGGCGGTATGTTGAAACAAGCCATGAAGGGCATGATGGGTAAGGGCGGAATGCCTGAAATGCCCGCTGGCATCGACCCGTCCGCAATGGACCCCAAAGCAATGGAAGAGGCCGCCAAGAAAATGGGTAAATTACCCGGGCTTGGTGGTGGATTACCGGGACTTGGTGGCGGTTTGCCGCTAGGGCTTTCTGGGTTCGGGAAGAAAAAATGATCACTTGCTCCCTAACATATGTAATTGATCCCTATAAAGTGGATGCTTTTGAAACTTATGCAAAAGTCTGGATTCATCTTGTAAATAAATTGGGCGGGACACATCACGGTTATTGGTTGCCGCACGAAGGGCCAAATAATATTGCTTATTGTGCTTTTTCATTCCCATCTCTGACAGCTTACGAAGCGTACCGCAAAGAAATGGCGAATGATGTCGAATGTCAGGCCGCTTATGAGTTTGCGGAAAAAACACACTGCATTATTTCATACGAACGCAGCTTCACACGCCCAATCTTAAATGGTGCGTCACCGCAAGAACTGGGGCTTATATGACCGATACAACACAAAAAGCCGCTGAAATTCTGGCCGAACACCGCGACAGTATTGACCGCCTTGACGCGATCTTGATTTATTCACTGGGCGAGCGGTTCAAACACACACAGGCCGTGGGCAAATTGAAAGCGGAACATGCCTTGCCGCCATCCGACCCTGCGCGTGAAGCGCAACAAATCAAACGTCTTGAGGATTTGGCACATCGTGCCAACCTTGACCCGAAATTCGCGACGAAGTTCCTGAACTTTATCATCAGCGAAGTCATTCAACATCACAAGAAACATCAGGAATAGGGCCTAGGCCCGAATAGCACATTTAGGAGAATTAACATGGCTATGAAAATCAGACTTGCCCGTGGCGGCTCAAAAAAACGTCCATTTTATCGCGTTGTTGCGGCTGACAGCCGTATGCCACGCGATGGTCGTTATGTTGAAAAACTGGGCACATACAACCCGCTTTTACCAAAAGACAGTGAAGAGCGTGTGAAGCTGGATATGGAACGCGTAAACTACTGGTTGGGTGAAGGCGCACAACCATCTGACCGTGTTGCACGTTTTCTGGAGGCCAGCGGTACTTTGGCTAAAACAGAGCGTAGCAATCCTGAAAAAGCCAAGCCCGGCAAAAAAGCCCAAGACCGTGTAGAAGAAAAAGCGACTAAAGTGGCCGATGCGGCTGAAGCTGCAAAAGCTGCGGCCGAGGCCCCTGCGCAAGAAGCACCAGCCGAAGAGCCGGCAGAAGAAGAAGCTACGGCTGAGTAAGCAAGTATTGGTATTGGAGTAAACATGCGCAAGTTTTCGCAAGACTTCCAAACCGAACTTTATGACCTGATGAAGTGGCGCCGCGATGTGCGCCACTTCAAACCCGACCCTGTTGATCCTGAATTGTTGCGATTATGTCTGAACGCGTTCCAGATGGCGCCATCCGTTGGCCTGTCGGAACCGTGGCGGATTGTGGCTGTAAACAGTGCTGATGCCCGTCAAAAATCCCTAGATAATTTCAAAGCCGCAAATGCCGATGCGTTGGCCGGTTACGGAAAAGGACAAGCGGAACTTTACGCCACACTGAAACTGACAGGAATGCGTGATGCACCCGTGCAACTGGCGATCTTCTGCGAGGAAGATACCCCCAAAGGCAGCGGTTTAGGTGCACAAACCATGCCTGAAATGCGCCGTTATTCGGTTGTTTCCGCAATCATGAGCTTCTGGTTGGCAACGCGCGCATATGGACTGGGGCTGGGCTGGGTGTCTATCCTTGATCCTGTACAATTGCGCCATGACCTTGACCTGCCTGACAACTGGTCATTGGTGGCCTATCTTTGTGTTGGCTGGCCGAAAGAAGAGACTGAAACGCCCGAACTTGAAACCGTTGGCTGGGAAATGCGCGATGCGCAACTGACCACGCTGATTGAACGGTAGGATCAAAGGAATGAAACGCTGTTACATAGCAACCTGTTTTGCACTTGTTCTTGGGATTTGGCTAGGAGCCAAAGCAGATCGATTTTTCCAAGTTGACCGATGTCTTGATTTAGGTGGACATATTGGCAATTCTGGACTGTGTGAAGGTGCTAACCAATGACACAACCCGATCTTATCTGCATCGCCGCCATTATCGGCGCTTTCGGCGTTAAGGGTGAATTGCGTGTCAAAAGTTTTTGCGCGAACCCGGCTGATCTTGGCAGTTACGGCCCACTAACGTCTGAAGATGGCAGTCAAAGCTATGATCTGCGCGTCAATGGCCCGATCAAGGGCGGATATTCCTGCCGCATCAAAGGCGTGCAATACAAGGATCAGGCCGACGCGCTGAAAGGTGTGCGGCTTTATACCAACCGCGAAAACCTGCCGTCCCTGCCCGATGACGAATTTTATCACGCTGATCTGGTGGGGCTGGATGTCTATGATACAGGCGGTGAAAAGCTGGGGCAAATTACTGCAGTGCATGACCATGGCGCGGGTGATTTTCTGGAAATCGCAGGCAAGGGGATCAAGAACACCGTGTTGTTACCGTTTACCCGTGATGCTGTGCCAACCGTTGATCTAGCTGCGAAACGCATCATTACCGATCCGCCGAAGGGTGTGTTTCCAGAGACTGACGATGACGACGTTTAACGCCTCACCTCAACTGGTTCCGGAGCTTGGTTGCATTGACGTTGCCGTATCACGGCGGTTTTATATTGATATTCTAGGGTTTACGGTCAAATATGAGCGACCATCGAACGGGTTTGTCTATCTGATCCGTGATGGTGTTAGTATTATGCTGGAACCTTTGTCAGAGGACACATGGCAACTGGCTGAACCTACGCCCCCGCTTGGGCGCGGCTTGCACTTTGAAATAAATGTGACCTCACTGGAAGAGTTGCATGCAAATTGCAAAACACACGGCGTTGTGTTTGTGCAAGAATTTGAAGAAGCATGGTACAGAGGTGGCGATGTTTATCACGGCCAACGCCAGTTTGTTATCGCCGACCCTGATGGTTATATTTTGCGGTTTGCACAAAGCCTAGGAACTAAAACAACACCTCCTTCAACAGGAAGGTCCAGAAAGTGACTGATAAACCAGCCAAATCCCACGGCCGATTGGCAGTTCGTCCCAGCCTGAAACCACGCGCATTGATGACCGATACGCCCGATATTCAAGGTGCGTGGAAGGTCAAGGTGATCACGTTGTTTCCGGAACTATTTCCGGGTGTTTTGGGTGGTTCATTGACTGGCAAAGCCCTGAAAGAAGGCTTGTGGAATTTGGAAACGATTGAACTGCGCGGATACGGGATTGGCAAGCACAAAGACGTCGACAGCCCACCTGCGGGTGGTGGTGCCGGTATGGTGCTAAAGGCAGATGTTGTGGGTGCTGCACTGGAAGACGCGCGTCGCGGTACACCTGTTGACCCTACGGCTTGGCCTGTCGTGTACTTGTCGCCGCGCGGTAAACCGTTGACCCAAAGCATGGCACGCGATTTCAGCCGCGCCCAAGGCATGACACTTTTGTGTGGCCGTTTTGAAGGTGTCGATGAACGGGTTTTGGAAGAATATAATGTGCAGGAAGTATCCCTTGGGGATTTTGTGCTGACAGGTGGTGAAATCGCGGCACAAGCCCTGATTGACGCAACCGTGCGTTTGTTGCCCAATGTGTTAGGCAATGACGAAAGTGCAATAGACGAAAGCTTTTCCAATGGGCTGCTTGAGCATCCGCAATACACAAAACCCAGCGAATGGCGGGGGCGTAAAATTCCCGATGTTCTGTTGTCGGGGCACCATGGAAACGTGGATAAATGGCGTTTAGAGCAATCCGAAAAGCTGACACAGGAACGACGGCCAGATTTATGGGATATTCGTATTAAAGATAAAAAACTATGAATTGACCAACAACTCAATCTCTTCCAAAGTCATGCTTATTACAAATACAATCAGCTGAAAAATTGGAGCATGGAATGGGTGAAAACTTGGTCTCTGGCGAAAAGGGCGTCTTTGCAGAAACTGCCCACAATTCATACACGTTACCATCGCGTTATTACACTGACGAAGATATTCATCGGCAAGAGTTAAACAAGATTTTTCAACGGTCTTGGTTATACGTAGGCCATATCTCTGATTTACCTGAAATCGGCAGCTACATAGCTGATGAGATTGCCGGACAACCTGTTTTGGTGCTGCGCGGGGAAAATGCTGAAATAAATGCCTTTTTCAATGTGTGCCAGCATCGGGGTCATTTGCTTTTGTCTGGCCGTGGGCGAACCGGCAAACGTATCGTTTGCCCCTATCATGCATGGTGTTACGGGCTTGATGGTGGGCTTGCAACTGCACGTATGACCCGCGATGTTGTTGGTTTTGACAGGGCTAATTATGGCTTGAAACCTATCCAGCATACGATTGTTGCCGGAATGATCTTCATTAACTTCGACCCAAATGCCAAGCCCGAAGATGGTGATCTGCCGGAGTTTGAAAAAACAATCCTTTGCCATCTACCACATATGCCCGAATATACAGCACATCATCGATTGGATTTTGATATTGCTGCGAACTGGAAAGTTATTGTCGACAATTTTTCGGAAGGGTATCACATTCCGATTGCCCACCCGACGTTAGCCACGCTTTACAACGAAAAGGGCGGAACATCGCAAATCGGCAAGCGTTACGGATTTTATCAAAAAACCGCGAAAGCGGGGTTTGCAGGGTTTGAGACCAAAGGCGATGAGCCCTATTTGACATGGTTTCTTTGGCCTAATTTATGTCTTCTTAGCCTGCCAGGCAGCCCACAGTTAATTGTTTTGCGTATTGGGCCGAACGGGCCGATCCGATCACTTGAACATGCAGATATTTACAGCCCCGCGGATGTGAGTACGTCAAATTTAGACGCGGTCAAATCCCTGTTCGCAGAAATGTTCAACCAAGAAGACATTGCCTTGGTTGAAAGTGTCCAGCGCGGCCTTTCCAGTTTGGGGTATGATCAGGGTCGTTATGTTGCCGACATCAAAGGTTCGTGGTTTTCAGAGTCAGGGCTTCACGCTTTCCATAAGCAAATTTTAGAGGATATTGCTTCCGAACATTAAGGGGTCGGGCACCCTTTTTCATCGCATTCTTCAGGTTTATAATCATCCCGCATCACACCTTTTATAACCTCACCCGCCAGCGTCGCAATTTCAGCTCCGATTTGCAGCTCTGACACTTGCCCGAAATGATTTGCACGCAAATACCCTTGTTTATCAATCAGGATCAGGCTGGGGGTGCCTTGCATCTGGTAGGCTTGCATTGTCATTGGCATATCGCCCCGACCTGCTTGATCCACCCCAACAGGGAAGGTCAAACGGTATTCATAAAGGAAAGCTTCCAGTGACACGGGTGTCATCGCGGCGTGGTGTTCAAACACGGTATGCAATCCGATGACTGCAACATGATCGCGGGGAAACATCTGATGGATTTTCTGCGCTAACGGCAAGCCGTGGGAAACACAGCCGGGGCAGAGCATTTGGAAGGCTTCGATCACCACAACCTTGCCGCGCAAACCAGCAAGTGTGATGTCCTTGTCAGTGTTAAACCATTTGGCAACCATCAGTTCGGGGGCAATGGTGTTACGCATATCATATCTCCAAATGTGGTTAGGGTCGCACAGTTTGCACGACCCATAAAGGTTTATTCAATTTTACCCGGTAGGCTTAAATCGCCTGAAGCCACATCAAACACATCCGTTACACATAACAGTGGGGCATGAACACTCGCGTTGACCTGTAGAGCTGCGGTCACACCATCGTATGAGGCGTTACTTATGGCCTGAGCATCAACAAAACCCGCCTTCACAGCCACCTCTGGCCCGTTGAACAACGGGGTGAACCCGGGGCTATCAATAAAGATCGGCAGGCCCGGCCATGTTGCCGGCATTTTGGGCGTGGCATCTTTGGGGATGTCGCGTACACCTAATGCCCCCGCGCCGCATGCCTTTGTTGGTTGCAATACAACCCAATGGCTGTGCCAATTAATACCATCGTTTGCCAGATCCCCGTCGCCGTTTTCATCAAAAAGCGGGGTGTCGTCAAAGTCAGGGTGGCTGGTTACAGCAAGTGCCAGAATGCCCGTATCACCTTCAAAGCCAACCGTGGAGGGATTCAGTGATGTCGGCCATACATAAGATAGTACAGGTGCACTGGCTAATGATCCGATGGCATCCGGGATTATTGAACCCGCCACACCATTTGTTGTCATATGGAAAGTTACAATGTGGCCATCACGGTGCGTATGTGCTGCTAGAATATCAAAAGCGGCAGCTTTCGATGTGTCTGCCGCAGATTTTACTGCACCTTGTTGATGGATAGCATTGGTTTCATTTGCAACAACGGCTGAGGCCAAGAATACCAGAGCAGTGGTTGAGATTAGTATCTTTTTCATTTTGATCTCCATTTACAGAATCGATATCTATCTTTAGTAGCGACTCGAAACTATTGCAATAGTAATTTCGAGTCGCTATATTGCTTTCATGACCCAAGCACTTAAAATTCGAACCCTGATCAACCGCATTAGCCGCATTGATGCCGCTGACAGTTGGTCTGATGATCTGAACCCCACCCAACTGGCTGCCCTTAGTTATCTGGCACAGGCAAACCGTTTTTCGCGCGCACCTTCACATGTGGCAGCTTTTTTGGGTACTACCCGTGGAACCATGTCCCAAACGTTAAAAGCATTGGCGCGAAAGGATTATGTCAGCGAATTGCGCACTGAGACGGATAAGCGCTATATGTCCTATGACCTAACCGTAAAGGGACAGGCTGCAACCAAACGCTCGAACCCCTTGGAAAAAGCATTGGGCACGTTTAACCCAGCAACTTCCGATAGTTTAGAGCATGGCTTAAACATCGTTTTACAAACCATGTTACTGGTGAATAATGGCCGTGCCTTTGGCCAATGTATTGACTGTTCCTATTACCAATCAGGTGCTTCTAAGGGGTATTGTGCGTTGCTGTCCATTTCCTTGAAACCCACAGAGACCAAACAGATTTGTCATGAACAAGTGCCTATGCAGGCTGGTCAATCGACCTGAATAATATCCACAACAATTTATGTCAGCCATATTGACTTACTTTACATCTTCAATCACCTTTCACTAAATCTGTTAGAAATTAGGGGACTTTAGATGGATTGGAAAACACTGCTGGCTTCACGCAATACGCGGATGAAAGCCTCTGAAATTCGGGAAATCCTGAAGCTTTTGGATCAGCCCGATATTATCTCTTTTGCCGGTGGTATACCTGATCCAAAAATGTTTCCTGTTGAAGAGTTTCAGCAGGCTTATACTCTGGCTTTAACCGGGCAAAATGCCGAAGTTGCGTTGCAATATTCAGTCAGTGAGGGCTATGTTCCTTTACGTGAATGGATACGTGATGAGATGGCAAAGGTTGGGGTTCCTTGTGATATCGACAATATTATGATCACCTCAGGATCACAACAAGCCCTTGATTATCTGGGTAAACTATTGATTTCTCCAAATGATACCGCACTTGTCAGTTGGCCAACTTATCTGGGTGCATTGGGCGCATTCAATGCTTATGAGCCAAATTACGATCGGCTATATCCCAAAGGCAATCGTTCAGGCCAAGATTACAGCCAAGCCGCCACAGAAAATGGCGGACAGGTGAAATTTGCCTATACCTCCGTTGATTTTGCCAACCCAACAGGCGTGACCCTTGATCGGCAAGATCGTGATAGTCTGCTGGATTTGGCGGATGATCTGGATATCGCTATTATTGAAGATGCCGCTTACCAATCCCTGCGATATGACGGTGGAACTATACCACCGATTTTGTCGTTAGAAATAGAACGCAAAGGTGCGATAGACGATTGCCGCACGATCTATACTGGCAGTTTTTCCAAGACATTGTCACCGGGCCTGCGTGTAGGTTGGATCTGTGCCGCGCGCCCTGTGATTGCGCAACTGGTTTTGATCAAACAAGCCTCTGACCTGCACACACCCACAATCAACCAAATGGCGATCAATACGGTGGCGCGTCGTGGGTTTGATGTCCATGTCACAAAAATCCGCGCAGCATATCGCACGCGCCGTGACCACATGCTGGCAGCATTGGCCAAGCATATGCCCGATGGGGTTGTCTGGACAAAACCCGAGGGCGGCATGTTTATCTGGTTGACCTTGCCAAAACATATCACAGGGGCCGAATTGCTGGCAAAATCACTGCAATCGGCGCGTGTGGCTTTTGTGCCGGGGCAAGCATTTTTCGCGGACGGATCAGGAGCGAATACCATTCGGCTAAATTTTTCGCTGGCCGATGGGGATGTGATTAATGAGGGGATCAAAAAGCTGAGCAGGCTTTTGGCTGAAGAGGGGTGCAAGGAACAATATCCATGAACAACCACCATTTTACACTTCACGCTTAAGAAGCCCTGCTGTAAAGTACGAACATTATTGACTTTACCCTTCTTTAACTTGGCGTTACCTACGTGGCTTCAGACGTGAAGCGACGAAGGGGGGATTCGATGCAATCACGACGCCAATTTCTGCTGAGTTCAGGAAGTGCCGGGTTCACGGTGCTTGCCTCACCGGCGCTTGCGATCAGCGACTACAATCTCAACATCGTGCGCCAGCGCACGGGCGACAGTTTCCATGGTGACGTGATGCGCCAAGGGCTGTTCAAGCTTAGGGTTGATGCCAAAGCACATAAACTTCTAAACCACCTGATGCGTGATATTCGCGTTGATGTTGTGCATGATATGGATTTGGAGCTGATTTATCTTATCGGCAGAATCCAGCGACATATACCTGACCGACAATTGCTTGTTACGTCAGCCTATCGCACCCGCGCCACAAACAATGCAATTCGAGGCAGCGCACGAAGCAGCCTACACATTGACGGTAAAGCATTGGACATCCGCGTGCCCGGCTTTTCAACGCGCAAACTACGTGAAATTGCACGTAGTGAAAGTGATGGCGGAGTGGGCTGGTACCCAAGACGCGATTTCATACATGTGGACACAGGCGAACGCCGTGATTGGCAACGCTGACCTATAGGTATTTTTGCCGATGGGTCGGAGGAAAATATGAAGTGGTTAAACTATTCATTGGCGTTTAAGCTACTTCTATACCGTTATATCTAGGGATAGTATGCATACGCATATTCTTAAGCGATGTAATTTATAGCGTCATAGTCAGTTTTCTGGTAATTCTTCTACACCACTAACAATTCCCAAGAGAGATCAATGACCGATATTAACTTTAGATTAAATCCGTCACCCGATATGCAACCTTCGGATATGACTGCACTGGAAGCCTTTACGACAAAGGATACGACTGAACTTAATCACACTGTTTTTGCGACAAAAGACGAGTCTATATTGGCGGGTGTTTGGGAATGTGCGCCATGTCGTGAAGAGATCGAAAGTTATCCTGTGCATGAAATGATGACAGTAATTTCCGGCTCTTTAACCCTAACGCATGCAGACGGACGTTCCGAGACATTTACCGCAGGCGATACCTTCTTTATCGCAAAAGGCACGCAATGTGTTTGGGAGATTACACAGACATTGCGGAAGTATTATATGATCACGGCATAATGCTTTGATCCAGAAGTCGGTACAGTATTCTGAAACCTGCGTTTCCTGCAATCGATTATTTAAATGGCGATTTTTCGCCAATATTCCATATGCGTCGTGTCACAATAGCATCTTACAGTAAATACCTGTAATACCTAAAGAAATGTCAAATGACATTCATGTGAGCACAGGGAATACTTTATGAATAATATTATATGCTGGATGGTTTTATGTATATCATTCACTGGGTGTGCTACAGTGGCCTTACCAATTGCCGCCGCAGTGGGTTTGCAAGTTGGCACAGATCACTCAAAGAAAAATTTAAGTGATTATGAAATACAAATCTCTCGTATGTCATGCCAACAACTTGCCGCAGAACATACTAAATACAAGAAATTTAATGCCAACCCGTTTCTTCACTCTGGCGCTAGATATACATTCGTACAAAACAGAATGAAGGCTAAAAGGTGCCGTATTCCAAAAGCAACAGCTAATTCCAATTTAAAGAAGACATTCATCAACTGGCCAAGCTGAAATTATAATTATACATATCGTCCCTTGATTGATCACCCCATCCAGCCTATACCGCGCGGACTTGGTATGGATGGATTCGCGCCTTGCGTTTTTTATGTGCCAAAGGCCCAAAGATGATCGGGTGTAATGTGACGGGAATTCTTCTGCCTGCCACGGATACATTCATCGCCCAAAGCGATCCGATCTGTCCGAAGCCATCAACAAATACGTCGACCTGATCTCTGGCGGGCGCATATGCGGACCCGGATGAAGACCAAGAGCAATGAGGACGGGACATCAACATCGCCATAAGGCGAGCAAAGGAAAACGTTATGAACTTGTTGGCACAGCTAGAAGCTGAACAAATCGCAAGCCTGAACGCGGAGATCCCTGACTTTAAAGCGGGCGATACCCTACGTGTAGGCTACAAAGTAACCGAGGGTACGCGCTCTCGTGTTCAAAATTACGAAGGTGTTTGTGTTGCACGTCAAGGTGGGGCCACAATCGGTGCATCTTTCACAGTGCGCAAAATCTCTTTCGGTGAGGGTGTGGAACGTGTGTTCCCGCTTTATTCAACAAACATTGCAAGTATTGAAGTTGTGCGCCGTGGCCGTGTGCGCCGTGCCAAACTTTACTACCTGCGTGATCGTCGTGGTAAATCTGCGCGTATCGCGGAAAAAACCAACTACAAGCCTAAATCTGCAAAATAGATAATGCTAAATAAGCATTATAAGGCGGCCTATGGCCGCCTTTTTTTGTTATCTTTGTTTTATGACAGTTTTATGTTAGATAGCACGTAAGGATTAATATAACAACAACATGAAATCTAAGGTATGTTCGATTTTTTATTTGAAAAAAACCTTCTGACGTTAAAGCTTATTCCACTTCTTCTAATGGAAGTTACAATATATTTTGCTTTCATTTCCCTCGCCTATTGGTTGCTGCGCGATGACCCCGCTTCTATAGCAATTGTAGTCTTGACTTCGACAGTTCCGATTTTATGCCTTTTCTACCTATCCGCCCAACGTACGGGCCTGTTGGAACTGAATGTTTGCAGGCAAATGGATACACGATATTTAATTTCGGTAACTTTCAAAATGACACTATTTTTTTGGGGACTGGGATTTTTAGCTTTAGCTTTAGCTTTTCTTATCTGGTATCCCATCATCAGTTATCTTATCCCCGATTTTAAAATTTCAATGTTGTTTTCCATAAAACTTGATAATATTTTTTCCCATGGTTTAGGCGCAATAGGTGTCGGAGAAGAGCTGCAAAACGCGCCACTTGTTTTTGGAACACTATTCTTCACCTTTGCAATCATAACGCTGATCCTGCAAATCCTATTTACCATTCCGTTATCCAGTCTGGCTGCATCTATGGATGGGAGAATCGAGTTCGATCCGATTTCAGGTATTGGATCGTATTTCTGGTCGATAATGTTTACGTTAAGTGTCGGGTATCTTATTCTTGGCATCTTTCTGATAAACGTAGTGGTTGGCACATCTACGATATTTCATATTTCACTTACCCCTAATGCGATTATACATGACCATGGTATTATCGCGTTAGGGGCCGCTGCTTTCTTCATGGTTATTTTGCCGGCAAGCTATATAGCAGCGTTACATGCCTCTGTTTCAGCAAAGTCGTATAAGCGCTATATTAACAAGATAAGTGCCGAAAAGATCGTTTTCGTCGGCATAAAGATTAAACCCAAAAGCGCTTCGGAAGCTAAGTTGGAAACGATGGATATAGCTTCCTTGCGCAAAGCGCGCGAAAAGCGAACACATTAACATAAGTTATGCCGATATTTCACTCTTGTAAGGGTGGGATATCTGGTCTATACGCGCGTCTTAGAATTCCGCAAGACAACTACGATCGTTGGCGAAACAGACACGACGTGGCAAGTCTACAAAAGGAGCCCAAAGATGAAAAAAGAACTGCACCCGGATTACCACACTATCACTGTCCAAATGACGGATGGGTCAACTTACCAAACACGCTCTACATACGGCGAAGAGGGTTCCACACTTGTGTTGGACATCGACCCGTCTGCGCACCCTGCATGGACTGGTGGCAACCAGAAGCTGATGGATGCCGGTGGACGCGTTTCCAAGTTTAAAAAGAAATACGAAGGTTTGGGGTTTTAAGAACACCTACACTTTTACGATTACGAAAAGCCGTTCCTTTGGAGCGGCTTTTTTAATTGGATGTCATTATGCGCGTCGGGCGGTTACCTTCCACTACTATCGGGTGGGTGATTTTACGACCCTAGTTGTCACCGATACCGTTTATTTGTTCGCGCGCATACCATACGCAGCATACCAGTAAGGTTAGTTGTCACAACTTACAAACTACAGAGCTAAGTTTACAACACGACCCACCATCAACCCTTCCCAAATCACAAACAATATTGTAATCAAATAGCCAATGACGCATAGTCGCGCAAATGCTTTTCTTTTGGGCGGTAAGGATTTGAATGGCACATATAATTGTTTTCGGTAACGAAAAAGGCGGATCGGGCAAGTCCACCACGGCAATGCATGTTTTAACCGCACTTTTGCGTTCGGGGAAAACGGTTGGCGCATTGGATTTAGATTTGCGCCAGAAAACCCTGACCCGTTATATCCAGAACCGCATTCTATATATTGAACGCACAGGAATACGCCTGCCGTTCCCTGAAACAGCCGTGTTGAAAAAACCCGGTGATCTGGGAATGACACCGGGTTTCGATGCGACCTTGCGCGCATTTCAAGACGGTATTGAGCAGCTGGACCAGACCAATGAATTTATCGTCGCAGACTGCCCCGGAAACTACACGCAGTTAAGTGAACTGACCCATGCTATGGCCGATACTTTGGTCACACCGATGAACGACAGCTTTGTCGATTTTGACCTGTTGGCCCGCGTTGACGGACAGACCAACAAAGTGATCGGCCCGTCGATTTATTCTGAAATGGTATGGAAAGCCCGCAAAGCCCGCGCTGAAACGGGATCGCGCCCGATGAATTGGTTTGTGACCCGTAACCGCATGCACGCATTGGCGATGAAAAACAAACGCCGCGTGGGCGAAGCGTTGGAAGATTTGGCGCGGCGCATCGGGTTCAAATTGATCCCCGGATTTTCCGACCGTGTTATTTTCAAAGAACTGTTCCCGAACGGGCTTACTTTGTTGGACTTACAAGACATCTCTGACGAACCGATGAGCATGTCCAACATCGCCGCCCGGCAAGAAGTGCGCGATCTAGTGAATGCGTTGGCTTTACCCGGGGTTGAGGTCAGCTTTTAAATTAGCATCATCCTTTCTTTGAAACGGCAAGATGTACCGTAAATTCTTTTCGTAAAAAATCGCTGTTGTGCGATCCATTCAGAATTTTAACAAGAGTGCCGTCGCCGTCAAACAACAGCAAAGTCACGTGCGGAACAAAGTATTTGTTAGCCAGTTCGCTGCCTTCTTTATTTTTGATATTGGCAACTAAGTACTCCAGCTCACCATCCGCAAAACTGCGCAACGCATGACGTGTTTCTTTTTGCAATGCGATGCAAACCGGGCATTGTGGATCGTGAATTTGCACGACTGCGGGTGTCCCGTTACCTATTTTGGATAGGTCCTGTTCAGCAATTGTGGCCCGAACCTTGCTTGTGGCAAAATATCCACCGCCACCCAGAATCATTGCGGCAACGGCACCATTGCGCAGATATTTCAGAATGCTGCGGCGATCATATGTGCTGGCTTTGACAGCGTTAGTATTTTGGTCTTGTGAAAATCTTTTAGGCTTCAAATTTGGTTTTCTACGTTTCTTTTTCATTCCAACCCTATGGTATACTTAAATTTATATGGTGTGGAAAACTCTACGGTTAAGGCAAAGGTAACTTCCACATTTCAGTTCCGTAGAATACAAGAATGTTTACCCAGTTCGAAATGAAAACAAATCAAAGTTATGTGATCAACTGCCCGGAGATACCGTCACGCAGGTCTGGCTGCGCGCACGCAGGCGAGAGCATGTTTTATTGGCATCCGCTTGGCTTAAGCCCACGAATCTTGCACGGTACAAACGGGCACCATTTACCGTAGTCGGTGAAATTCTGCGTTCGGCACCGTCCAACGGACCCAAATTGCTTAGCGCGGTTTTTAGCAATGTTTTTTCAGCTTCGAACTTTGACCCATACGCCCCCAATTGAACAGACCATGCCTGACCTGACGTCGATTTGCGCGATACGATGCGCGGCTCGCTTGAAACCGTTACCGGGGCCACAAGGGCCACGGGCACGGCTTCAGCCGTACGCATCAATGGTTTCACGGTTTGTTTCGGCGCAGGCTCTATAGCCTCGATCACGGCTTGCTTGACGGCGCGATCAACCTCAGCCTCATCAATTTTGGCTAGTAGAGCAGGGGCAGATGTTTTACGCATTTTGGGGATAAGGCTTTTCCGCACCGCACCACTAATTGCCATCTTGGTCACCTTCGGTTGCGCTTCGATCACGGGTGCTATTTTGGCGGGTTTGTTTTCTGCCAACCGTGGGTTCACGCGGCCAAACCCCATATCCAGAAGTTCTGCCACGCGTGCATTGCGCGATGCGGATGTGCGACCACCGAATACCGTTGCGATCACACGTTTATTGCCACGATGCGCCGAAGCCACCAGATTAAACCCGGCCGCATTCGTATAACCCGTCTTGATACCATCCGCCCCACGATAACTGCCCAGCAGTTTACGGTTGGTGTTGTTTACTTGCTTGATGCCCGCATGCGTGCTTTTGCGCGAAAACAGATTGTAATATTGCGGGTAATCATAAAACAAACGTCGCCCCAACAGCGTCATGTCACGCGCTGTAGACAAGTGGCCAGAACGCGTCAAACCATGCGCATTTTTAAAAGTTGTATGTTTCATGCCCAGACGCCGCCCTGTCACGGTCATGCGCTTTGCAAAAGCACCTTCACTACCGGAAATAGCTTCGCCCAGTGCGGTTGCCGCATCGTTGGCAGACTTTACTGCTGCACCGCGAATAAGGTAGCGCAGGGTAATTTTTTGACCCGCTTTTAAACCCAGCTTTGAAGGTGGTTCACTGGCCGCATTTTTGGAAATCCTGACCTTTGTATCCAAAGAAATTTCGCCGCGTTCAACCGCCTGAAACACCACATAAAGCGTCATCATTTTTGTTAGACTGGCAGGGTGCAGGCGTGTATCGGCATTGCGCGAATGCAAAATCTGACCCGTACGGGCATCCATGACCACGGCGGCATAGGGTGCCGCGTATGCATTACTACTTATAAATACGCCTATAAAAAGGGATACGACCACAATCGTTAACCAGTGATTTACCTGCCTTAGCATCGGTTGCTCCGATATCTGCTCGTTACTGCCCCATCCGCTTTTCGCGGGTCTTATTATTTGCAGGATAGCACATTGGGTTTTTTAAGAATATATTTATTTTTCAAAACCTTATTTGATGTTTTAGTGCAACAAATACACATTGGAATCCCTAATTTTCCCAACAACGTACAACACCTAGTGGTTTGCGCCATACGCACCACAAACCATACGCCCCAAAAATGCCCCAATTCATCGAAAATCGCCCTTTTGATTTTTCACATCACGATATAGTTTGGGGTGAACCAGTTTAGAATGCGGGACCTTATGACCACCCAAATCACATTATCCCATGAAGATGACCAAGATAATGATACCGCCGTTGTTACAAAAACAAAGCCGAAAACCGATAAGCCGCCACTGTATAAAGTGATGCTTTTGAATGACGATTACACACCTATGGAATTTGTCGTACACGTATTGGAACGTTTTTTTACAATCAACCATCAGACTTCGATCGAAATCATGATGACCGTTCACCAAAAAGGTGCTGCTGTCGTAGGCGTGTTTTCCCACGATATTGCCGAAACCAAAGTTACCCAAGTGATGGATCTAGCCCGCAAACACGAACATCCGCTGCAATGCACGATGGAAAAAGAATAGGCCAACATCCCGAATGCCCCAAAGTTCCCGCCTTGCAAAGTTGTTTGATACACTTGGCAGTATTCTGCCTGAGACAGGCCCGATATTAGTGATCCGCGCAACCGACAACCCCGCTTACCATTCCTTTGATACAAAACAGCTACATTGCATTCAAAGCTTTAAACCCGGTCATGATACGCTTGAACACGCAGGACTAACATTGCAACCAAATCTGCCTGATACAACCAGTACCGCGATTGTTGAACTGACACGTTCAAAACCTGAAAACCTTGCGAATATAGCCAAAGCTTACGGTGTTCTGGACGTTGGCGGGACACTGTATATTGACGGTGCCAAAACCGACGGCATCGACAGTATCCAAAAAGCGGTCAAAAAACACATGCCCGTTGAAGGCAGCTATTCCAAAGCACATGGCAAGGTGATCTGGCTGGTTAAAAATCAGAAACAGAACCCGTTTCAGAATTGGCTTGGCCTGACCGATATTGCAAAAAACAACGATGGTTTCTGGACTGTACCCGGTATTTTCAGCGCCGACGCGATTGATCCGGCCAGCGCGTTGTTGTGCGATAACATTACTGTGCCACTAAAAGGCAAAGGGGCCGATCTGGGTGCCGGTTGGGGTTATCTTAGCCATCACGCATTGCAAACCTATCCGGAAATCACCGGGCTTGATTTATTTGAGGCAGAACATATAAGCCTTGATTGCGCCCAAAAGAATATCGTGGACAAACGCGCGCATTTCCATTGGCAGGATGTGCGCAATATGCCCACAATATCGATTTATGATTTCATCTTAATGAACCCGCCGTTTCACGTATCACGCAAGGCAGATCCGGCGATTGGCCGTGATTTTATTGCGCAAGCTGCCAAATTACTGACCCCCAAAGGGCGACTTTGGATGGTTGCAAACAAACAACTGGCTTATGAGGCCACACTGGATGCGCATTTCAACACTTGGGACTACGCAGTGCAAACCAATCAGTATAAAATCATCCACGCACGGCGGCCTAAATAGCAAACTGGCACTACGGCAAAGTTTCCCCTAACTTACACCAACAGAATCACAAGGGCGCAACGCTTCATGTCTTTTTCGATCAAAGGTAAAACCGCCATTGTCACAGGTGCCGCCAACGGTATTGGCTTGGCTATTGCCCGACATTTCATCGATCAGGGTGCAAATGTCATGCTGGCAGACATGGATGAAGACAAGTTATGTGCAGAACGCGAAGCGCTGGGATCAGAGCAGGCACAGTGTTTTGGCGGTGACTTGCGCCAGAAACTAACCATTGCCAACCTTCAATCTGCAACGATAGACGCGTTTGACCGTGTTGACATATTGATCAACGCCAGTCGCCAGGTACTGCCGTCCAATCCGCTGGAGGCCAAGGAAGACAGTTTTGAAGCCCTGTTCAAACAAAACGTGCTGACCAATTTGCGCCTGACGCAATCTGTGGCTAAGCTTATGATCAGGCAGGCTAAGGCCGATAGTGATAAGACTGCTAATACAATCGGCTCTGTCGTCAACCTAAGCTCTATCGCATCGGATCACACACACCCTGATATGCTGGCGTATTCCGTCAGTTGTGCTGCATTGAATCAGATGACCCGCTCACTGGCCGTCAGCCTGGCTAAAGACCGCATTCGGGTTAACGCTATTGCCATCGGTTCAGTCATGTCAGCCAATTTACAGGGGGTTTTACGCAATGATGTAGAGCTGCGCGACCGCATGACCCAAATCACCCCTCTGGGCCGTATCGCTGAAGCACAAGAAGTGACCGAAGCCGCACAATTTTTGGCCGCGGGCAGTGCAAGCTTTATCACCGGGCAAATTCTAAACGTGGACGGCGGGCGTGGCTTAATCGACCCCTTGGATACGGCTGTACATTAGTTTCACAATTCCAAATTGCCATTCGACAACGTGGTTTTGACGATAATTTCAATCAGTTCAAAATTCGATTCTGAACTTATATCTTCAAAATATACTGTGCCGGGCCATGGCGGAATTTTGTTGACATAACCGTTTCTTGCAATGGATTTCGCAACATTTTTAATCGCACTGACATATTCTTGTGATACGGCTTTAATAGTTTTTTTAGAGCCTTCGATATCTTCGATACTGTTGCGGTCCACCTGTGAGGCACCAATCCCCGCAAAAAGTGGAACGTTACGGGCAATCGCTTGCTGCTCATAAAACGATATTGGTACGCGATCATCATCAAGCCGAATGATAAAATCATTGCAAACACTGTGTTTCAGGTCCGTTAGTTCCTGCAACGTAATCATCTCTGCGTTGTTTTTTGCAGAACTGCGCCGTGATGTGCGGTTCTTTTTTATCGCTTGTGTCACATAATCACCACGGTAATTCGCATCATAAACCCTGTGCCCCCATGGGTTTTCGTCAACCAGACGGCGGATTGATCTGATAGCCATATCCTTGCAGTTTTGTGGGCCGATAAAAAACGGCGAACCCGATGCATCAGACAATTCCACCCAACCGTTTGGATAATGTTTAAAGAATAGATCCATCCACGGCTGCAACACATGATCCACAAGATGATCCAGCAAGTCATTGGCGAATTCAGGGTCGTGAACCAGTGCCGCCAACAAAGGTTCCTGACCAAATGTATCTGCCGCCAAACTATAGGGCGCGGATAGGTGCAGTACCGGTTCCAACCCTGTAAGCTTCTGATATGTATTAATCATATCATTAATAATCTTGGGAATACCGCTATTGAAGTCAGGCGTGATTATATCTTTCCAATTATCTTTCGTGATCAAGACAACCTCTGGGTCAGAACCCGGCGGGAACTTGTCGGGGTACATCATAACCTGCCCCAACGCTTCGGCAGTAAAGCCATAAACCGGCCAGCTGACATATAATTTATTCATTCCCAACAAACGACGTGACAGCAATGTTGTGCGCACATACCGTTCGGCATCGCCTTTATAAAACTCGGCTGAATCGTGGCCGTAAAGATCATGCATCAAGGTCAATGTCATCAAATTTAAAGACCCCCCGACATGTACAGCATCCTGTGGAGCTGCTTGTGCAAAATTTGCGTCAAACTCACCCGCGATCGCCTGATCGAAAATATCCTTTAACCGCGCCTTTGCAAGCCAATCACCCGCCTGCCATCGCGCCAGCAAACCGCAACCTTCCGAGACATCAAATTCTTTTATCATCGTAAGCCATTTCATAAGTATCGTGATTAATCCAACCTCTAGTTTGCAAAAATACCGATTTATAAAAAGCTGGAAAATTTTAAGGTCATGCATATAATAATTATATGAACTCTATTCGCCATATTCTGAATGCCCTTCCTGTTTTTGTGGAATCTGCCCGTTTAGGTAGTTTTACCAAAGCGGGTGAAAAGCTGGGAATGGCGCAACCTTCGGTCAGCCGGTTCATACATAATCTTGAAGCCAGCACAGGCTTGCATTTATTTCACCGAAACCACAATCAAATCACGCTTACCGAAAACGGAAAACAATTATACGATGCGGCGACTTTGGGTCTGGATCACATCCACCGCACAGTTAGCGCGCTTCAGGACAACACCGGTAATTCTATCGTCACTATCGGTTGTTCGCATGGGTTTTCACATATGTGGCTACAAGCCAGATTGCCCAAGATTCAAGCGGCCTTGCCGGATCACAATGTACAAATAGTTACCACCGATCACACGGTTTCATTGACCCATGAAGAGATGAGCTGTGCCGTGCGTTTAGGCGATGGTATTTGGCCTGATTGTATATCCTACAGGCTGTTCGCAGAAGAAGTGTTTCCTGTGTGCACATTGGAGTTTGCCCAAAAACATAACATCTACACACCCGATGCCACCACGCCGGAGGACTTAAAGAACCTGCCGTTGCTGGTTCTGGATGCCGGGGAATATAGCTGGTTGGGTTGGCGGGAATGGTTTTCACATCACGCGGTGTCATATGTCACCCCACCCAATGCAGAATTAATCAACAACTATGCTTTTACCTTACAGGCCGCAATGGCGGGTCAGGGAATTGCCCTGATGTGGGACGGATTGGATGCCCCTTATCTTCAGCGAAAATGGTTGATAGAATTAGGCAAACTTCGCGTTCAAACGAAGAATGCTTATCATTTGACCTTCCCCACAAACAGCCCATATGCACAACGCATCAGTCAGGCCATTGCGTGATTAGGATTCTTCATCATCATCGCCGTTTTTCGGCAAGTTGAACAGGCTATCCGCATCAATCACAGGGTCTTCTTCTTTCGTGGCGTCATCGGACAAGGTGAAGTTTTCAAAGCCACTGATGGAACTAGGTATTTTAGGTTCATCGGGCATATGTAAAGACTGCTCTGTCGAGATCAACTTCATACGCTCTTCTTCCGACATCACGCCGCCTTCTTTTTCTTTTTTCTTGGCGGCTTTTTGCACAACCGCATCCAGTTCAAGCTGTTTGCACAGGCCCAATGCCACAGGATCAATCGGTTGGATGTTTGCTATGTTCCAGTGAGTACGTTCACGCATCGCCTGAATTGTGGGCTTCGTGGTACCGACCAGTTTGGAGATTTGCCCATCGGACAATTCAGGATGAAACTTCACCAACCACAAGATTGCAGCAGGGCGATCTTGGCGTTTTGACAACGGTGTATAACGTGGTCCACGGCGCTTTTGTTCACCTTCAGCAGCGGCGTAATACATCAGTTCCAGTTTATGGGTCGGGCTGTCTTCGCCTTTTTTGATCTCTTCACGGGTCAGTTGATGATTGGCAATCGGGTCAAAGCCTTTGATACCTTGCGCGACTTCACCGTCTGCAATGCCGTTAACTTCCAATTCATGCAAACCGCAAAAATCAGAGATTTGTTTGAAGCTTAAAGTCGTATTGTCAACCAGCCAAACTGCGGTCGCTTTTGCCATAATCGGTAGTGCCATTTTGCGTTCCTTTCGCATACATCTTGCCCGTGCCGAGAATCGGGTACCAGCCACATTGGCCAGCGAATTTTCCGTTTCAAGAGGGGAATTCAGTGCCTATATAGAGGGGAATCAACAAAAGGAAAAGGTCTAATGTTGCGCAGCCTTTTAGCTCTGTTATTTCTTGCCCTGCCTGCACATGCGGATGGCGAACGCGCAGGCGATTTTGACTATTACGTCATGTCGCTGTCATGGACACCAACTTGGTGCCGTTTAACCGGAGACGCCCGACGCTCGCCCCAATGCGAAACCGGTCGGGGATACGGCTTTACCCTGCACGGCTTGTGGCCACAATATACACAAGGCGGTTACCCCAGTTATTGCAGTACAACCGCACGAAATCCATCTCGCACCATGACAAACGATATGGCCGACATTATGGGAACAAGCGGATTGGCTTGGTATCAGTGGAAAAAACACGGGCGCTGTTCCGGATTAAATGCCGCGGAGTATTATGCATTAGCACGCAAAGCTTATACAACCGTGACCCGCCCCACGGTTTTCCGTAAACTGAAAACTGACATTACCCTACCTGCAAGCGTAGTCGAAGCCGCATTTCTGGAAGCCAATCCGAAACTGCTGCAAAACCAAATCACCATCACCTGTCAGGCACATAAAATCCAAGAAGTGCGGATTTGTCTGAGCAAAGATATGAAACGGGTAAAATGCGGATACGATGTGTCGCGGGATTGCACGTTGCGCGATGCTGAAATGGGGAAGATGCGTTAGGCCGCTCTATAAATATCAACACGCATAATCATGCAACCTCTTGCTGGTTCAGGCGCGAATGGGAATAGTCCCAGTATAATTCACGCGCACGCAATGTCACGGGCGTATCAGGCATGATGCGGTCATCGTATTTTGCGACCGGCATCACCTTGGCGATATTGCCGGTACAAAAAATCTCATCCGCTTTGTCGAAATCCTCCAGCGTCATGGTTATCTCATGCACTTTCACGCCATCGGCACGCAAAAGCTTGATCACACGTTGGCGATTGAGACCGTTCAGGAAAGTCCCGTTGGGAATGGGTGTAAACACCTCGCCGTCCTGTACCGTGAACACATTGGTCGAGGCGGTTTCAGCCACGTTTCCGTCAATGTCCAACGACAGTGCGTTGTTAAAGCCGCGTTTGCGGGCATCTGCCATGATACGCCCGTTATTGGCGTAAAGTGATCCCGCCTTGGCCGTCGTTAGCGCCATATCCTGACGTGGGCGACAATACGGGGATACTGTCAGGGAAAATGTGCCGATTTTCGGCATTGGCAGCTCTTCGATGCAGATCGAAAATCCGGTGCTTGTCGGGTCCACGTCGATAATGCCGGGAGTGCCCTCTTTCGACCACATCATCGGGCGGATATAAAGTTCGGCGTCAGCTGCGAACATTTTGCACCCTTCTTCACAGAGACCGAAAATGGTTTCGGCATCTACCGGCGAAATCATACCCATCACTTCAGCCGAATTAATAATCCGCTGGCAGTTCAAATTTAAATCAGGGCGCACGCCTTCAAATTGACGCGCCCCGTCAAAAACCTGACTACCCAACCATGCAGCATGATCCGCAGCCCCGATGATCGGTGCATTGCCTTCATGCCATTTGCCTTCATAGTAAGTGGCTATTTTTCCACCTAAAGCCATGATCAAATCCTCCAATATTTAATTTGGGGTAGCTTTATTTTGCGCCGCGCTCAAGTAACATCATCAGTGATGGGAAAAATAACCAGATTATTACCCATACACGACGTAAGCCTTTTGAAACTTATATAAACGACACGGGTTCACGCAATTTATGAAGCCTTGGTTTTGCCCGGCAAATCGTCAGGTGCCTGCGATGAAGGCTTGTGAATGTCCGGAAACATAGCCGCAATCCCCTTAGCCAGAGGGTTGTCTTTCAGCTTGGCCTTCACGCTTTCGAATTGCATCACATTGTCAATACGCCGGTCCAGAAACGCCCATGTTTCAGCCGAATCCGTGCTGTCATCGCCAAGCCAGTACAACAAGGTCGCGGAATATACCGCTGATAATGTTGCGCGTTTTGTGTACCAGTTCACATCTTCGGATGTGTCACCCAGCGTGTTCCAAATCTTGTCTGTTGTAGCCCAAAGCGCTTGTGCACCTTCTGCGGCATGAGCAGGCAGAGCGAAAAGGGTCACGCCACGGCGCACTGCTTCTTTTTGATCTGCGACTGCCTCGATGCGCAATTGCACAGCTTTGGCAATACGGTCCCGAAACCGCATGTCGGACAAATCGGTCTTGGCCAAAGCCTCTTGCATTTTAGCGTCCCCCATACGGTGAAACGCCAGTGCCAGATCAACCGCCCCGCGCGGACATGCCTGGTGTGCCAGACCAGGATCAACGCCGGCATCCTTAATAGCCGAATCTAGAGTCGCAGCAGACCAACCATCAAATGAAACAAGTGGCAAAGCGGCTGTCACCAGCTGCTCTAATGCCAATGAAATATGGTCTTTTTCAGTTTTCTTCGCTTCGGTCATGGAACCCTCGGATGGCTGGACAAATACAGTTACCCCTGTTATACGGCGCATTCCTGCAATTCTGCAAACTCTAACCCTAGAAAGGTGGTGTAACCACATGCAGGTATCAGTACGCGACAACAATGTTGATCAGGCGCTTCGTGCCCTGAAAAAGAA
>JAJFHZ010000029.1 GCA_021775355.1 Amylibacter sp.
GCACACCTTCTGTGAGCGCTTTAACAGGACGGCCTTTCCAAAGCTCGGAACGGTCAATCAGAACCAACCCACGTTGGCCTGGCGTCGTCGGTTTATACGACTTTAATGCCATTCTTTCTGTCTTCCGTTTTTAAACGATCAATTGATCGTATTGGTTATACGGCCCCGTAGGTCCGCTTGCTTAAAAAGTAAACACGGCCCCGATGGAGCCGTGATTCGTGTGTCTTCTATCAAAGGCCAGTGCTGACGTCGATAGTGTTACCTTCTTCAAGTGTAACATATGCTTTTTTGACATCTTTGCGTTTGCCAAGTTGGCCGCGGAAACGTTTCACTTTACCTTTAGTGATCGTTGTATTGACCGCTTTCACTTTGACGTTGAACAAAGTTTCAATCGCTTCTTTGATCTGAGGTTTATTCGCATCGATTGACACTTCAAACACAACGGCGTTGTTTTCAGACGCCATTGTCGCTTTTTCAGTAACAATCGGTTTGCGAATTACATCATATAGTTCTGCTTTAGTGCTCATTTCAATCGAGCCTCCAATGCTTCAGCACCCGCTTTGGTGATAACCAAAGTATTTGCTTTCAAGATGTCGTATACGTTTGCACCTTGGCTTGGCAAAACATCCAGACCATCAATGTTGCGGGCAGCCAATGCAAAGTTTGCATCCACTTCGGCACCATCGATAACCAATGCTTTTTTCCAACCCAAATTTGACAACACTTTAGCCAAATCTTTGGTTTTTGCATTTTTCAACGTTGCATTATCCAGAACAACCAATTCACCCGCAGTTGCCTTTGCGGACAATGCGTGGCGCAAACCCAATGCACGAAACTTTTTCGTCAAGTCATGTGCGTGGCTGCGTGGTGTTGGGCCTTTATAGACACCACCACCGCGAAAGATCGGTGCAGAGCGGGCACCGTGGCGTGCGCCACCTGTACCTTTTTGACGGTAGATCTTCTTGGTTGAATAGCTAACCTCTGAGCGTGTTTTTACTTTGTGTGTACCGGCTTGGCGTTTTGCCAATTGGTAGCGCACAACACGGTGTAGAATGTCGGCACGAGGCTCCAGACCGAAGACCGCATCGGATAGTTCGATGCTTCCTGCAGCTTTTGCGTCCAGTTTGATTACGTCGGCTTTCATTATTCATCGCCTCCAGTCGTAGCTTCAACAGCTGCTTCTTCAACTTGTGCTTCAACAGCAGGTGCTTGTTGACTGCGCAGAGCGGCCGGGAAAGGAAGACCTTCAGGGGCTTTCTTTTTCACAGCGTCTTTGACAGTGACCCAGCCACCTTTGGAACCGGGAACAGCACCTTTAATCATGATCAAGCCACGATCAATGTCCGTTTTGATAACTTCCAGATTTTGTGTCGTTACACGAGCAGCACCCATGTGACCGGCCATTTTCTTACCTTTGAAAACTTTACCGGGTTCCTGACACTGACCTGTAGAGCCGTGTGAACGGTGTGAGATAGATACACCGTGTGTTGCACGCAGACCTTTAAAGTTCCAGCGCTTCATCGCACCGGCAAAACCTTTACCGATAGATGTACCCGCTACATCAACTTTTTGACCTTCCAGAAAGTGGTTGGCAGTGATTTCTTCACCAACTTCAATCAGGTTGTCTGCAGAAACGCGGAATTCCGCGATTTTACGTTTGGGTTCTACTTTAGCTTTCGCAAAATGGCCACGCATTGCAGCCGTTTGGCGTTTTACTTTTGCTACACCTGCACCAAGCTGAACAGCAGAATAACCGTCTGTTTCACCTGTACGTTGGGCGACAACCTGTAGGTTTTCCATTTGCAAAACGGTAACAGGGATCTGCTTGCCGTCTTCCATGAACAACCGGGTCATACCCAATTTTTTTGCAATTATACCAGAGCGCATAATAATCCCGCCCCCTTACAATTTGATCTCAACATCCACACCAGCAGCAAGATCAAGCTTCATCAGCGCGTCTACTGTTTGTGGAGTTGGGTCAATAATATCTAGCAGACGCTTATGCGTCCGGATTTCAAACTGCTCACGAGATTTTTTATTCACGTGTGGGCTACGCAAAACAGTGAACTTCTCAATTTTATTCGGCATCGGAATTGGGCCACGCACTTGCGCACCAGTCCGTTTTGCTGTGTTTACGATTTCCGCAGTGGACGCATCCAATACACGGTAATCATAAGCTTTCAGCCGAATACGAATATTTTGGCTTTTCATGTTTTAAGCCTTTCAAGGCGTTAGAGTTGATAGGTAGAGCGGCTGATTATCAGCCGCCCTACGTCGAACCCGAAGGTTAATTATTATTCGATGATTTTAGAAACAACACCTGAACCAACTGTACGACCGCCTTCACGGATCGCAAAGCGCAGGCCTTCTTCCATCGCAATTGGGTAGATCAGTTCTGCTGAGAATTTCAGGTTATCACCCGGCATCACCATTTCTGTACCTGCTGGCAATTCAACTGTGCCAGTCACGTCAGTTGTACGGAAGTAGAACTGTGGACGATAGTTGGCAAAAAACGGTGTGTGACGACCACCTTCGTCTTTAGTCAGAATGTATACTTCTGCTTCAAACTTAGTATGTGGTTTCACTGAACCCGGCTTACATAAAACCTGGCCACGCTCAACGCCATCACGGTCGATACCGCGCAACAATACACCAACGTTGTCACCTGCTTCACCGCGATCAAGCAGTTTGCGGAACATTTCAACACCAGTACATGTTGTTTTCTTAGTGTCTTTGATGCCGATGATTTCCAGTTCTTCACCAACGTTAACAACGCCACGCTCAATACGGCCAGTTACAACTGTACCACGACCTGAGATTGAGAATACATCCTCGATTGGCATCAGGAATGGTTTGTCTACAGCGCGTTCTGGTGTTGGGATATACGCGTCAACAGCAGCCATCAGCTCAGCAATTTTGTCTTTGCCGATTTCATCGTCACGGTCTTCCAAAGCAGCCAGTGCAGAACCTGCAATGATAGGAACATCATCGCCCGGGTAATCATATGCTGACAACAGCTCACGAATTTCCATTTCAACCAGTTCCAACAGCTCTTCGTCGTCTACTTGGTCAACCTTGTTCATGAAAACAACCATGTGAGGGATACCAACTTGGCGACCCAAAAGGATGTGCTCACGTGTTTGAGGCATAGGACCATCGGCTGCGTTCACAACCAAGATAGCGCCGTCCATTTGTGCCGCACCAGTGATCATGTTTTTCACATAGTCAGCGTGGCCCGGGCAATCAACGTGGGCGTAGTGACGCGCGTCTGTTTCATATTCAACGTGTGCTGTTGAAATGGTGATACCACGGGCTTTTTCTTCCGGTGCGCCATCAATTTCATCATATGCTTTGAAATTGTCTGAAAACTGCTTTGTAATCGCAGCTGTCAGTGTTGTTTTACCGTGGTCAACGTGGCCGATTGTGCCGATGTTGACGTGCGGTTTATTACGTTCAAACTTTTCTTTTGCCATAACTAGGGCCTCCTAGGTTTTTATTCGGTCGGCAGTGCCTGACCTGTTAGGTTTCAGATCAGGCGAATTTCGCCTGGATTTCTTCGGATATATTACTTGGTACAGAATCGTAGTGGCTGAACTGCATAGTAAAGTTCGCACGGCCCGAAGACATGGACCGCAACGTATTGATGTAGCCAAACATGTTGGCCAGTGGTACGCGCGCATCGATTGCGATAGCGTTACCGCGTGTGTCTTGGCCTTGAACCATGCCGCGACGTGAAGTCAGATCACCGATGATGCCGCCTGTGTATTCTTCAGGTGTCACAACTTCGACCTTCATGATCGGTTCCAGCATTTTCGCGCCTGCTTTACGCAGACCATCACGCATGCCCATACGACCTGCGATTTCAAATGCCATCACACTAGAGTCCACATCGTGGTACTTACCGTCGATCAATTCAACTTTGAAGTCGATCACAGGGAAGCCGGCCAATGGACCGCTATCCATCACAGACTCGATACCTTTTTCAACGCCCGGAATGTATTCTTTTGGAATAGACCCACCAACAATTTTACTTTCAAAGGAATAACCTTCGCCAGGTTCTGTTGGAATGATGATCATTTTAACTTCAGCGTACTGACCAGACCCACCAGATTGCTTTTTATGGGTGTAGGTAATTTCAGCTTCATGTGAAATCGTTTCACGATATGCCACTTGCGGCGCACCGATGTTCGCTTCAACCTTAAACTCACGCTTCAGGCGATCCACAAGAATGTCCAAGTGCAATTCGCCCATACCCTTCATGATGGTTTGACCAGACTCAAAGTCTGTTTCAACACGGAAAGATGGGTCTTCTGCAGCCAAACGGGCTAGACCGGTTGACATTTTTTCTTGGTCAGCTTTGGTTTTTGGCTCTACCGCAATTTCGATCACAGGGTCGGGGAAAGTCATTGTTTCCAGAACAACTTGATCGTTCACAGAACAAAGCGTGTCACCAGTTGTGGTTTCTTTCAAACCGGCAAGTGCAATAATGTCACCGGCAAATGCTTCTTCGATAGGCACTTGTTCGCTAGAGTGCATCATCATCATCCGACCAACACGTTCTTTTTTACCCTTGGTAGAGTTGATCATGCTGTCGCCTTTTTTCAGAACACCTGAATATAGACGTGTGAATGTCAATGTACCCACAAACGGGTCGTTCATGATTTTAAACGCAAGGCCGGAAAATGCCATGTTGTCGTCAGCACGACGTGCAATGTCACGTGTTTCAGTTTCGTCGCCCGGCTTAAAGCCCATGTAATCCACAACGTCCAACGGAGACGGTAAGAAATCGATCACAGCGTTCAGCAGCGGTTGAACACCTTTGTTCTTAAATGCAGAACCAGCCAGCACTGGAACAAATTCCATGGCCAGTGTACCCTTGCGGATCAGGTTGCGCAAAGTCGCCACATCAGGCTCGTTGCCATCCAGATACGCTTCCATAGCGTCGTCGTCCATTTCGACAGCCATTTCGATCATCTCGTTACGCAAAGTTTCGCATTGCTCAGCCAAGCTATCGCGGATCGGGCGTTTTTCCCAAGATGCGCCAAGGTCCTCGCCAATATAAACCCACTCTTCTTGTGTGATCAGATCAACAATACCTTCCAGCTCGGTTTCAGCACCGATCGGTATTTGAACAGGCATAGCGCGTGCACCAGTACGATCGCGGATCATTTCAACGCAGTTCATAAAGTCGGCGCCTGTTTTGTCCATTTTATTGACAAAAACAATACGCGGCACTTTATAACGGTCAGCTTGACGCCAAACAGTTTCTGTTTGCGGCTCAACACCGGCGTTGGCATCCAGCAAGCAAACGGCGCCATCCAAAACAGCCAATGAACGTTCAACTTCAATCGTGAAGTCAACGTGGCCAGGTGTATCGATGATATTCAGGCGGTGCTTGTCAGTTTCAGCTGTGTCACCGTCTTCTGTGCGTTCCCAAAACGTTGTGGTTGCAGCAGACGTAATAGTAATACCACGCTCTTGCTCTTGTTCCATCCAGTCCATAGTCGCCGCACCATCATGCACTTCGCCGATGTTGTGAGACTTGCCCGTGTAATACAGGATACGCTCTGTGCAGGTTGTTTTACCCGCATCAATATGAGCCATAATCCCGAAGTTACGGTAGCGTTCCAGTGGATATTCGCGTGCCATCTACTTAAACCTTTTCTTATATTACCAGCGGTAATGGCTGAATGCTTTGTTCGCATCGGCCATTTTGTGGGTGTCTTCACGTTTTTTCACGGCTGTACCGCGGCTATTGATGGCATCCATCAATTCGCCGGCAAGACGCTCTTCCATTGTGTTTTCGTTGCGCTTACGAGACGCACCAATCAACCAGCGGATCGCCAGTGCTTCACGGCGTTCCACACGCACTTCAACAGGAACCTGATAGGTCGCACCACCAACACGGCGCGAACGCACTTCGACGGATGGCTTGATGTTTTCAAGTGCTTCATGGAACACTTCAACCGGTGCGCGTTTGGTTTTGTCTTCAACACGATCCAGCGCGCCGTAAACAATACGTTCCGCAATGGATTTTTTACCATCCAGCATCAAGTTGTTCATAAATTTAGAAAGAACCTTGTCACCATATTTGGCGTCAGGCAGAATTTCACGTTTTTCGGCGCGATGGCGTCTAGACATATCTGTTGTCCCTTATTTCGGCTTCTTGGCGCCGTATTTCGAACGACGTTGTTTACGGTCTTTTACGCCTTGTGTATCAAGTACACCGCGTAAAATGTGATAGCGCACACCGGGAAGGTCTTTTACGCGACCGCCACGGATCAGAACAACAGAGTGTTCTTGCAGGTTGTGGCTTTCACCCGGAATATAAGAAATTACCTCAAAACCGTTCGTTAGACGAACCTTAGCAACTTTACGCATCGCAGAGTTGGGTTTCTTTGGTGTCGTTGTATAAACACGCGTGCAAACGCCACGCTTCTGCGGACATGCCTGCAGGTGCATGGATTTTTGGTGCTTCACTTTCGGCTGGCGCGGTTTGCGGATCAGCTGTTGTATCGTTGGCATTCGGAACTCCCGTATGTCCTGTTTCAAACTCGAATAGGCGCATGATCTGTCGATCAAACACCGCTACACGGCAGCCCGCACAATTCGTGGATGGACTACCGCGGTTAATACCAGAGGATCGAGAGCTAGGCTCTGGATCATGACCGCCAGATTGTGGCTTGTATGAGATGTAAGCGTACTCGCACCTCAGGTTCCGCGCGTATAGATCGAGTCGGGCGGGGTGTCAACAGCCAGCAACGCCTTTGGGACTGATCAGCAAAACCAACGGGTGGGATATCACACTGCAATTTCCACAGCATCAAATACCGGAGCTTTTGCAACTTAACTTTTTACAATTACAAACCATGTTAACATTCTATGAACTACGAACTGGGAAACGATATATCGGGCATTCAAGCATCGGTTAACCACCACCGCTTACCTCAATGAATTGTCGCAACCTGTTTTAAATGACATTCCTAGAACAATACAGAAAACCAACCTTAATATCACTATTATGGGCGAAAATTTGATGGAGTATATTCGCCAAGTTTCCATCCCAATTCTGCACAACGTGATAAGATTAATGACTTTGCCCAATCTCTGTTCATATTGATCATTTGCTTGTATAGAAACCAGAAAATATACTTTTCAAAATCCACCGCACTAGACAATACTTGGTCAACACTGTCTTGCACATCACCTTGATGTCCAACAGTTTGAAAAACATGGTGGAAATCCATATCTCCAAAGAGAATACCAGGTTTTCTGTAAAATAATCCTTTAAAGGAAACAGAAGAATTCATACTCACCGTATATGCGCACGAAGAAAGTAATTCTCCAATATCACCATCAATAATTTTCACCCGGTCATTTGTGAGTCTGGTTAACGCATCAAGCTCCTGCTTGGAATATCGTTCTCTAGGGTGAAGCTTTATTAAAATACGCCGTTCACGTTCAGCACTTATGATACATTCTACCATTTTTATCGGTGGCATTGATTGCCAAAAACGTCGGCGCAGCAAAACACCCTGCATAGCGACCAGCACAAAGTCATCTTCACCATATTGTTTTGTATTGTTTCCAATAACTTTAGGCGCCCAATTGTTAAAAAACCGTACTGCTCTGGCGTGCTTAATATTATCCGGTTGAAAATTTTGTTGATATATCCGTTTTTCAGAATGAATAGCGGTTTTATCGATTGCCCAAAATGGCCCTATAGGTGCTGGGCGTACTTCCAAAGCATTAGGTGTTTGGGGTGGGTTTCTATGATAGATCAGATACGCATCTGAGTTTAAAGATAACAGCAAACTTTCAGGTGTAGTTTGTATAAGCGATACAGTGAACCCAATTTCTTCGAAAGCTTCTTTTACCTTGCGATAAAAAACATGTTTTTTGTTTTGGGTTTGCCGTAGTATTTTCCACGGCAAATAGATTTCTAATTGTTTTGCAGTCATGGCCGTATCTACATTTTCTAACTATGTTTTACACATAAGTGTATCTATGTTTTATGTCTAAAATTATTGGAAAATTCAAAAATTACTGGGTAAATACACGCAAATAAGCCTACCAGATAAGACTCACCGTGGATAGATACAACTATTATAAAAAGAAAAAGGGCCCCCAAATAGGGACCCTAATTTTTATACCATAAAGACAGTGCTTATACAGGCTGCTCTGTGCCATCACCACCAGAGCCAAGATCCACGCCTAGGTCTTCGCCCATGACATCGCCGGTCTCTTCAAACACTTTGTTCGGATCGAAACCGTCATCGCCCTGCACAGGTGCAGCCAACGCCGCTGCCGCTTCTGCGGCCTGACGTTTGTCTTCGATGACAACCGCATCACGTTCAGCTGCAATCTTTTTGATCTGATGCGTAGCACCACCGGTACCAGCAGGGATCAGACGCCCGACGATCACGTTCTCTTTCAGACCAATCAGCTTGTCGCGCTTGCCTCTGGTCGCCGCATCCGTCAGAACCCGTGTGGTTTCCTGGAATGAAGCCGCCGAGATGAATGAACGGGTTTGCAATGACGCTTTGGTGATACCCAACAGAATTGGGCCGCCTTTGGCGGGCTCACGACCGCCTGCAATAGCCTTTTCATTGGCTTCGTCGAACTCGACCTTATCAACCTGTTCGCCTTTTAGCAGGGTTGTGCCACCAGACTCGCTGATTTCCCATTTCTGCAACATTTGGCGCACGATCACTTCGATATGCTTATCGTTGATCTTCACGCCTTGCAGACGGTAAACCGCTTGCACTTCGTCGATCATGTAATCAGCCAAAGCTTCGATACCCATGATGTTCAAAATATCATGCGGTGCCGGGTTACCATCCATGATGTATTCACCCTTGCGGATAAGATCACCTTCCTGAACCGGAATGTGCTTACCTTTAGGCACCATGTATTCAACTTTAACCTCTGCATCGTCGACAGACTCGATCGCAATACGACGTTTGTTTTTGTAGTCTTTGCCAAAACGCACGTAACCATCAATTTCAGCGATGATCGCGTGATCTTTAGGACGACGGGCCTCAAAGAGTTCAGCCACACGCGGCAGACCACCGGTGATGTCTTTGGTTTTTGCACCTTCACGCGGAATACGCGCAAGAACGTCACCCGCTTCAACTTCCTGACCATCTTCAACAGACAAAATCGCGTCCACAGACATTGCATGCGTTTCAGGATTACCATTGTCCAGACGAACAGGTTCACCGGTTTTCGGGTCCATCACGATAATTTCCGGTTTCAGATCGCTGCCTTTTGGTGCAGAACGCCAGTCGGATACGATTTTCTGGCTGATACCTGTGGCATCATCCGTCATATCCCTGATCGACAGACCGGACACAAGATCAACGAACTTCGCGACACCCGTTTTTTCAGCCAAAATCGGCAATGTATACGGATCCCATTCGAACATCTTGTCGCCACGAGCAACTTTCGTCCCGTCTTTAACAAGCAGGCGTGTGCCGTACATCAGTTTGTACTTGGCACGTTCCACACCGTTTTCGTCCATCACGGCCAATTCCGTGCTACGTCCCATGACAATGATTTCTTTGTCACGGTTTTGAAGCAGGTTCGCGTTACGCAGTTCGATTTTACCGTCTTGTCCTGCATCCTGAAACGACTGTTGACCACCTTGCGCAATACCACCAATGTGGAACGTCCGCATGGTTAGCTGCGTTCCCGGCTCGCCAATGGATTGCGCGGCAATAATACCGACAGCTTCGCCAGGATTTACAATCGTACCACGGGCCAAGTCGCGACCGTAACACATTGCACAAATGCCATCATCCGCATCACATGTCAGCGGTGAACGAATTTGCAAGGCAACAACACCTGCGGCTTCGATTGCATCGGCCATACGTTCATCAATCAAAGTGTCTGCCTCAAACAGAACTTCATCCGAACCTGGCTTGACTGCATCCTCTGCCAATACACGACCCAATAGGCGTTCTGACAGGCTGGAAACGATTTCACCATCATTCACGGCAGCTTGCGCTGTAATTGAACGCTCTGTGCCACAGTCGTTTTGGCGCACGATACAATCCTGAGCCACATCAACCAAACGGCGCGTCAGATAACCTGAGTTCGCTGTTTTAAGCGCGGTATCGGCCAGACCTTTGCGGGCTCCGTGGGTCGAGTTAAAGTACTCTAACACGGTCAAACCTTCTTTAAAGTTCGAGATAATCGGCGTTTCGATAATCTCACCCGATGGTTTTGCCATCAAACCACGCATACCGCCCAGCTGTTTCATCTGTGCGGGCGAGCCACGCGCACCCGAGTGGGCCATCATATAAACGCTGTTCGGTTCCAGTTCGTCACCCGCGTCACCGACTTTGACAGATGACATTTCACCCATCATTTCATCAGCAACCTTGTCGGAACATTTAGACCAGGTATCAACAACTTTATTGTACTTCTCGCCCTGTGTGATCAGGCCGTCCAAATACTGTTGTTCGAATTCTTTCACCTGATTACGTGTATCATCCACAATAGACCATTTTGTATCTGGAATGATCATGTCGTCTTTACCAAACGAAATGCCCGCTTTGAACGCTTCGCGGAAGCCAAGTGTCATGATCTGGTCACAGAAAATAACGCTCTCTTTTTGGCCACAATAACGATAAACAGTATCGATCACTTCAGCCACTTCCGATTTACGCAACAAACGGTTGGTCAGATCGAACGGAGCTTTTGCATTCAACGGCAACATTGATCCCAAGCGTACACGGCCCGGGGTTGTTTCAAATCGTTGCCAGATGATATTACCTTCGTCATCCGCTTGCTCAATACGGCAAATGATTTTTGAATGCAGATGCACCAGACCATTATCCAAAGCATGTTCAACCTCTTGCGGGTTGGCAAAAGTCATACCTTGACCTTTCAGGCCCTCACGTTCCATCGTGATATAGTATAGCCCCAAAATCATATCCTGAGACGGCACGATGATCGGCTTACCGTTTGAAGGTGACAAAACGTTGTTTGTCGACATCATCAAAACCCGCGCTTCAAGCTGTGCTTCAAGCGACAAAGGTACGTGAACCGCCATTTGGTCACCGTCAAAGTCGGCGTTAAATGCGGAACAGACCAGCGGGTGCAGCTGAATGGCTTTGCCTTCGATCAGAACCGGCTCAAACGCCTGAATGCCCAAACGGTGCAATGTTGGCGCACGGTTCAGCATGACTGGGTGTTCGCGGATAACCTCATCCAGAATATCCCAGACTTCTGAGCGTTCTTTTTCAACGATCTTTTTGGCCTGCTTCACAGTGGAAGACATACCTTTGGCTTCCAAACGAGAGTAGATAAAAGGTTTGAACAACTCCAGTGCCATCTTTTTCGGAAGACCGCACTGATGCAGTTTCAACTCTGGCCCGGTCACAATCACGGACCGACCGGAAAAGTCGACGCGCTTACCCAAAAGGTTCTGGCGGAAGCGACCTTGCTTACCTTTCAGCATGTCGGACAATGATTTCAGCGCACGCTTGTTGGCACCTGTAATCACGCGGCCACGACGACCGTTGTCGAATAACGCATCAACAGATTCCTGCAACATACGTTTTTCGTTGCGCACGATAATGTCAGGCGCGCGCAGTTCGATCAAACGTTTCAGACGGTTGTTACGGTTGATCACACGACGATAAAGATCGTTCAGATCAGAGGTCGCAAAACGGCCGCCATCCAGTGGTACCAACGGGCGCAATTCAGGTGGGATCACCGGAAGAACAGTCATCACCATCCATTCAGGGCGGTTGCCACTGTCGATAAAGGCCTCAACCACTTTCAGACGTTTGATGATTTTCTTCGGCTTCAGCTCACCTGTCGCTTCGGCTAAATCTTCGCGCAATTGCTCGGCTTCAGCTTCCAGATCAATGTTCGACAACATTTCACGTATCGCTTCAGCACCGATGCCTGCATTAAACGCATCTTCGCCATAAACGTCTTGTGCATCCATATACTCTTCTTCGTTCAGCATCTGGCCGTAGTTCAGATCAGTCAGACCCGGCTCGATGATGACGTATTGTTCAAAGTATAGAATGCGTTCCAGTTCACGCAAAGTCATGTCTAGCATCAAACCGATGCGTGACGGCAATGACTTCAAAAACCAGATATGCGCACAAGGTGCTGCCAGATCAATGTGGCCCATACGTTCGCGACGTACTTTTTGAAGGGTTACTTCAACACCACATTTTTCGCAAACAACACCGCGATATTTCATGCGTTTATATTTGCCGCAAAGACATTCATAGTCTTTTACAGGGCCAAAGATACGTGCACAGAAAAGGCCGTCGCGTTCCGGTTTGAACGTCCGATAGTTGATGGTTTCCGGTTTTTTGATCTCACCAAAAGACCATGACAGAATACGCTCTGGTGATGCCAGAGAGATTTTGATCTCGTCAAAAGTTTTCGGTGGCTGGACCGGGTTAAACGGGTTGTTCGTGATTTCTTGGTTCATTTTTTAGATCCTAATCTCGATTTCCTAAAGGAGCAGGCGCGAACGCCTACTCTGTTTCCGCGTCCAGCAATTCGACATTCAAGCCGAGAGAGCGGATTTCTTTGACAAGTACGTTGAACGATTCCGGCACACCGGCCTCGAAGTTATCGTCACCTTTGACGATACTTTCGTAGACTTTGGTACGGCCTGCGACGTCATCTGATTTCACTGTCAGCATTTCTTGCAACGTATACGCCGCGCCATATGCTTCCAGTGCCCAAACTTCCATCTCACCGAAGCGTTGACCACCGAACTGAGCTTTACCACCCAGTGGTTGTTGTGTGACCAAGCTGTATGGACCGGTAGAACGAGCGTGGATTTTATCGTCCACCAAGTGATGCAGTTTCAGCAGATATTTAACGCCGACCGTAACGGGGCGGGCAAACTGTTCGCCCGTACGACCATCAAAAACGATAGACTGGCCAGAAGTTCCAAAGCCTGCTCGTGTCAATGCGTCATTGATATCGGCCTCTTTGGCACCATCGAAAACCGGTGTCGCAATTGGCACACCGTTTGTGACATTACCCGCCGCTTCAAGGAATTGATCCTCGTTCATTGGCTGTAGGGCTTTATCGTAAACAGTATCACCATAGGCGATACGCATGGCATCCTGAACCGGGGTCATATCGCCGGAACGGCGGTATTCCTGAAGGGCTTCATCAATTGAAACGCCTAAGCCGCGTGCAGCCCAACCCATATGGGTTTCCAGAATTTGCCCGACGTTCATACGCGATGGCACACCCAGTGGGTTCAAACAGAAATCAACGGGTGTCCCGTCTGCCAGAAACGGCATATCTTCTTGGGGCACAACGCGTGAAATCACACCTTTGTTGCCGTGACGACCCGCCATCTTATCACCCGGTTGAAGCTTGCGCTTCACCGCGATAAAGACTTTGACCATTTTCATCACACCGGGTGGTAAATCATCGCCACGACGGACTTTTTCAACTTTGTCTTCAAAGCGCGCGGTCAGTGTATTCAACTGTACTTCATATTGCGCATTCAAAGCTTCCATTTCAGCGGCTTCTTTATCGTCGCTTAGGGCCAGTTGCCACCATTGACCGTGGCTGAGTGTTTCCAGCAGGTCTTCAGTAATCGTAGAGCCTGACTTAACACCTTTCGGGCCTTTGACAGCGGTTTTACCCAATATCATGGTTTTCAGTCGCGCATAGATGTTGCGGTTCAAAATGCCGGTTTCATCGTCGCGGTCACGGGCTAAACGTTCAACTTCTTCGCGTTCAATTTGCAAAGCACGTTCATCTTTTTCGATGCCGTGACGATTAAACACACGCACTTCAACAACTGTACCGTAATCACCGGGTGGTAATTTTAGTGAGGTGTCCCGCACATCGGATGCTTTTTCACCAAAGATCGCACGCAGAAGTTTTTCTTCCGGTGTCATCGGGCTTTCGCCTTTAGGGGTGATCTTTCCGACCAGAATATCTGCCGGGCCAACTTCGGCACCAATGTAAACGATGCCGGCTTCATCTAGATTACGCAGGGCTTCTTCACCTACGTTTGGAATATCACGCGTGATTTCCTCTGGGCCAAGCTTGGTGTCACGGGCTGCTACTTCGAACTCTTCAATGTGAACGGATGTAAAGACGTCGTCTTTTACAATGCGTTCGGAAATCAGGATGGAGTCCTCGTAATTGTAACCCATCCAAGGCATAAATGCGACGAGGATGTTCTTACCCAATGCCAATTCGCCAATATCGGTTGATGGGCCATCGGCCACAACTTCACCAGCTGCGACACGGTCGCCAACTTTCACCAAGGGGCGTTGGTTGATACATGTGTTTTGGTTTGAACGTTGAAATTTACGCAGACGGTAAATATCCACACCGGGATCACCCGCTTCCATTGCGTCCGTCACACGTACAACGATACGCATCGCATCAACCTGATCGATAATACCGCCACGTTTTGCAGCAATAGCCGCACCACTGTCGCGAGCCACAACGCTTTCGATACCGGTTCCCACAAACGGAGCTTCCGCTTTCAAAAGCGGTACCGCCTGGCGTTGCATGTTCGAGCCCATCAATGCGCGGTTGGCGTCATCGTTTTCAAGGAATGGGATCAGGGATGCCGCGACAGACACCAGCTGTTTCGGGGAAACGTCGATATAGTCGATGTTTTCCGGTGGGTTCAGCATGAAATCGCCGCCCTTACGGGTCGAGGCCAATTCATTCACGAACTTACCGTTTTCATCCAATGTCGCGTTTGCCTGTGCCACTGTGTGACGCATCTCTTCGGTAGCAGACATATAATTCACATCATCTGTCACGTGGCCTTCAACAACTTTACGGTACGGTGTTTCGATAAAGCCGTATTTGTTCACACGCGCAAATGACGCAAGTGAGTTGATCAGACCAATATTTGGCCCCTCAGGCGTTTCAATCGGACACATACGACCATAGTGGGTTGGATGCACGTCGCGTACTTCAAAGCCTGCACGTTCACGAGTTAAACCACCCGGGCCAAGCGCTGACAAGCGACGCTTGTGCGTGACTTCTGAAAGTGGGTTGGTTTGGTCCATGAATTGTGACAATTGGCTGGAGCCAAAGAATTCACGCACCGCAGCCGCAGCTGGTTTTGCATTGATCAGATCTTGTGGCATGATCGCATCGATTTCAACCGATGACATGCGTTCCTTGATCGCGCGATCCATACGCAACAGACCAACACGGTATTGGTTTTCCATCAATTCGCCAACGGACCGCACACGGCGGTTTCCAAGGTGATCAATATCGTCAACCCCGCCACGGCCATCACGCAATTCAACCAAAGCCTTTACGACAGCCAGAATATCTTCTTTGCGTAAAGTACGTTGGGTATCTTCTGCATCCAGTTCTAGACGCATGTTCATTTTCACGCGGCCCACAGCGGACAGATCATAACGATCTTTGTCAAAAAACAATGTATCGAACAAAGCGGATGCCGCATCAACGGTTGGTGGTTCACCCGGACGCATAACACGGTAGATGTCCATCAATGCCGTATCACGACCCAGGTTTTTATCGACAGCCATAGTGTTGCGAATATAAGGTCCAACATTGATGTTATCGATATCCAGCGTCGGAATATCGGTCACACCATTGTCCAACAGGGTTTGGATTGTACCGCCAACAATATTGTCTTCTTTGTCGTATTCAACGGTCAGTTCATCACCGGCTTCGACCCAGATCTCACCCGTTTTTTCATTGATAATATCAACAGCCGAAAAACGGCCTATCAAAGCCTCGAAAGGAACAAGAACATTCTTGACCTTTCCTTCTTCGATCAGCTTTTTAACGGCGCGTGGTGTTACTTTTTTACCGGCTTCGGCAATCACATCACCTGTTTTCGCGTCAATGATGTCCAAAACAGGTTTTGTGCCACGCACACGTTGTGGGAAGAACTTTGTGATCCAAGACTTTTTCTTTTTATCGAACTTGTAGTTCACGGTATCGTAATAAGCCGCACATATGTCTTCTTGATCCAGACCAAGCGCATAAAGCAAAGTCGTAACAGGCAATTTGCGACGACGGTCGATACGTGCAAAGACGATATCTTTGGCATCAAACTCAAAATCCAGCCAAGAACCGCGGTAGGGAATAATGCGGCTGGCGAATAATAATTTTCCTGAAGAGTGCGTTTTACCACGGTCATGATCGAAAAACACACCGGGGGAACGATGCATTTGCGACACGATCACACGTTCGGTACCGTTTACCACGAAAGTACCGTTTGGTGTCATCAAAGGCATATCGCCCATGAACACGTCTTGTTCTTTGATGTCTTTTACTGAGCGCGCGCCTGTATCTTCGTCCACATCAAACACGATCAATCGCAGCGTCACTTTCAGTGGCGCGCTATAAGTCATGTCACGTTGCTGACATTCTTCAACATCGTACTTTGGCTTTTCAAGTTCGTATTTCACATACTCAAGAACGGCTGTCTCATTAAAATCTTTGATCGGGAAAACCGATTGAAATACACCATTGATGCCTTCGCCATCTAGGTGTGTGTCCTGATCACCGGAACGCAAAAACAGGTCATAGGACCGTTTTTGCACTTCTATCAGGTTTGGCATATCCAAAACCTCACGGATTTTGCCATAATACTTACGAATGCGTTTTGTACCGGAATGCGTCTGAGGCATGCTCTTCTTCACTTTCTTATAATTGTTCACCTTAAACTGTCGTCGGGCACCGACGTTTAAAGCCAACGGAACACGCTTTAGGTTCTATTCTTGCCAAAGTTCCCGACTTTGGCTCCCGAACCTGAACCGTGCCTTTCAAAAAGCCCTGCTATCAGGCCCTTGGAAAGACAGGTTCGGCTGGCCTCGCATTTTGCAAGGCCAGCCAAATTTCATACGGAGTTACCCCCGAAGATTACTTAAGCTCTACTTCAGCACCAGCTGCTTCAAGCTTGGCTTTGATTTCTTCAGCTTCAGCTTTGCTGACGCCTTCTTTGACAGCTTTGCCGCCTGCATCAACCAAGTCTTTTGCTTCTTTCAGACCAAGACCAGTGATTGTGCGAACTTCTTTAATCACGCCGATCTTTTTGTCGCCAGCAGATTTCAGAATTACGTCAAATTCATCTTTTTCTTCAGCAGCTTCACCACCGTCAGCAGGGCCAGCCATTACAACAGCGCCACCGGCAGCAGGCTCGATGCCGTACTCGTCTTTAAGAAGTGTTTTCAGTTCTTGTGCTTCCAAAAGCGTTAGACCAACGATTTCTTCAGCAAGTTTTTTAATATCAGCCATTTGATATGTTCCAGTTCATTTTACGTTCTGTTTCCAGTGCAGTTCAGCATTCAAACACACACCCGACAATTGCAGTTTGCTTTAAGCAGCCTTCTCTTCGATCGTCTCCAAGATAGAAGCGATGTTCGATGCAGGCGCGCCGATCGATCCAGCGATGTTCGCAGCAGGTGCAGCGATACAGCCAACGATAGAAGCAATAAGCTCATCACGTGACGGCATAGCGGCAACGGCTTTGACACCGGCAACATCAAGTTCCGTTTCGCCCATAGCACCCCCAAGGATGACAAGTTTGTCATTCTCCTTGGCATAAGCTTGCGTGACTTTCGCCGCCGCAACCGGGTCCTCTGAGCTGGCCAGAACAGTCATTCCGTCCAGCAATTTAGCAATGCTTGCGCATGGCTTGCCTTCAAGAGCGATTTTGGCGAGCTTATTTTTGGCAACACGTACAGTTCCACCGACTTCACGCATTTGCGCACGGTAGTCCTGCATTTCTGCAACTGTTAGGCCTGTGTAGTGAGACACTACAACAACACCAGAGTCCGTGAAGATTTGACCGAGTTCCTCGACCAGGGCTTCTTTTTGGGCTCTATCCACAGTTTTTCTCCAAATTATAGAGGGCTTTCACCCTCCGGCTCAGTTTTCACCGGATCGACAGAAAGCGTCACCGGCATCTTAGGGTCCTAACTACGGGTCCCTCCCAAAATCACCCGAAGGCCATTATGTTCGTTTCCCATCTCAGGCAGGCAATTAAGCCATCTCTGGCACCCACCGTCTCGGACAGTAGAAAAGGCAGCAAGCCGCCTTTTCTTATCGACCACGCCAATAAGGCGCAGCCAAATTCTTAGCTGGCTAATGCAGCTTCAACATTCAAAGTTACGCCCGGGCCCATGGTAGAACTGACAGCGATCTTTTTCATGTATGTACCTTTGGCGCCTTCCGGTTTGGCTTTCTGAACAGCCGTAACAAAGGCTTTGATGTTCGCAACCAGTTTGGCTTCGTCAAAAGACGCTTTGCCGACACCTGCATGCACAACACCTGCTTTTTCAACTTTGAACTGCACTTCGCCGCCTTTGGCTGCTTCAACAGCTGATTTTACGTCCATGGTCACTGTGCCGACTTTTGGATTTGGCATCAGGTTGCGTGGGCCCAAAACTTTACCCAGACGACCAACGACAGGCATCATGTCAGGGGTGGCAATACAACGATCAAAATCAATCGTGCCACCCTGTACTATTTCCATCAGATCCTCTGCACCAACGATGTCTGCGCCGGCAGCTTTTGCTTCTTCGGCTTTCGCGTCACGTGCAAATACGGCAACGCGCATTGTTTTGCCCGTACCGTTTGGTAGCGCGATAACGCCGCGCACCATTTGGTCAGCGTGGCGCGGGTCAACACCCAAAACCACAGCAATGTCGATTGTTTCGTCGAATTTCGCTTTTGCACTGGCTTTGATCAGGCTTACAGCCTCTTCAATAGTAACTTCTGATTTGCCAGCAAATGCTTCGCGTGCAGCCGTTGTTCTTTTACCGTACTTAGCCATTACTTCACCTCGATGCCCATAGAACGCGCAGAACCCATGATGATCAGCATTGCCGCATCAAGATCATTTGCATTAAGGTCTTTCATTTTCGCTTCCGCAATTTCCTTGACTTGTTTCACAGTCACGGTACCGACAGTTTCGCGGCCAGGCAGATTGGCGCCGGATTTCAGTTTCGCAGCTTTCTTCAACATGTAAGACGCAGGTGGCGTCTTGATGTCCATAGTAAAGGATTTATCAACATAATAGGTGATAACAGTCGGGCAAGGTGCGCCCGGATCCAGTTCCTGTGTTTTAGCGTTGAACGCTTTACAGAATTCCATGATGTTGATACCGCGTTGACCCAGTGCAGGGCCCACGGGTGGGGATGGATTGGCTTGACCTGCAGGAACCTGCAGTTTCATTGTGCCAGCGACTTTTTTAGCCATTACGGCCTCCTACTTTGCTCCGATCCTTTGGCCGCGTGCCATCGGATCAATTTGGTGTGGTCAGGATTGGATCACGCGTGACCCTTACCTCCCACAGACACCATGCTAGGTCTGTTTCGTAACCTGCATGAATTCCAGTTCGACGGGGGTTTCCCGTCCAAAAATTGATACGTTCACTTTCAGACGCGCAGCTTCAAAGTCCACATCCTGAACCATGCCAGAAAAGCCTTCGAACGGGCCGTCCGTTACATTCACTTGCTCGCCGACTTCGAACACAATGGTTGAACGCGGGTTTTCAGCACCCTCTTCAACCTGGTTCAGAATGCCGCGCACTTCGGCATCACGCATCGGGCTGGGTTTGCCGGGCTGTCCCAGAAAACCCATGACGCGGTTGACGTTTGAGATCAGATGGTAACCATGTTCAGTCATGTCCATGCGAACCAAAATATAGCCCGGCATAAAGCGACGTTCGACAGTCACTTTCTTACCTTTACGCACCTCGATGACTTCTTCGGTTGGTACCAAAACATCCTCAATCTGATCTTCCAGACCTTCTTGAGCAACAAGCTCTTTGATTTGCTCGGCAACTTTTTTCTCATAATTTGAGAGAACACTTACCGAATACCAACGTTTAGCCATTTAGTCCGACACCTTCACGCGCTGACAGTTTCCCATCAAAATTCCAATTATAACAGATACTTAACGCATCCTAACCCGACAACAAAATAGCGCGCAAACCGAATCGTTGCGCGCAGTCATGTGTGAGTACAGGGCTGATACGCCCCTAACCCCTTAATTTCAAGAGGCTAAATTGATTATTGCATCCAACCCGGCACGCGCCGAAATATCGATAATCGAAAAGAAAATCGCAAAGAGCGTTGCCATGATAAATACCATCACTGTGGTGATGCCTGTCTCACGGCGTGACGGCCAAACGATTTTGGCCACTTCTGCACGGACTTGCTGTGCGAATTGCATTGGGTTGGTACGGGCCATCAATCGTATTCCTTTGTAGATCAAGGCGTCTAATACCGACGATTCCGGTGGAATTCAAGGGGCGCATGCGGTTGGTTTATAATTGTGATCAGGTTGTAAATCCGCATGTCCGTATCACACCGTACATATTTATATAAATTTTACATTAATGAAAGGCCTTGGCTTGATAATGACAAGCCACAATAAACTGTTTTAAATGCCCCAACCATCATAAACGCCAAGATCATAATTCACAATTCGAACCAAAACACAGAACACCTTTAAGGTACATGCAAAAAGGGCCCACCTGTAGGAGGGCCCTTTGTGAAATCTGCAATCCAGCCCCACACTGGATATATAAGTAGCAAAGCCAGTTAACCTAAACTTACACCCAAAAGTTAACATGCTTGCAATCAACACTACATTTACACAAATACTCGTTAAAAATTACACACTATACTCGTTAAACTCTACAAAACTCGTTACGCATTACATCACCTTACCGGCCCTTACTTTAGACCAATAAACTTTGACGTAAGTATGTTTCTATAGCTTTTTCGGCCTATTCTTAAGTATAGGTTTTGGAAAAAAATCAAAAAATATTAACTGATTTGCCTGATTTTAAACACATTTCGCCCAAAAATTTTAAATATCCAGAATCTGATAGAATCCAGATTATAGCTGCGTTGAATTGCCGTATTTCAAGGCAATTCAGCAGCAGATTTAGGAATGAAGTTCATTGCTTTTTGCTATGCTGTCTTTGATTTCGCACGCACGACCCTATTCCTGCAATGCCTTACAGGGATTGCAGTTCGATACCTTGTACATCTGCCGATGCTACCAGTTTTTGTGTGTAGCTTTGGGCAGATTTGGCCCAAGTGGATTTTTCCAATGCTTCTGCAATACGCGGGCGCACAATATCAAATGGCAACACTTTGCCTTCGGCCTGTGCATCAAGTCGTATGACATGATACCCAAAACGGGTTTTAACGGGTTCTGACGTAATTCCGCCCACAGCGAGCCTTTCAAGGGCTGCTTCAAATTCCGGCACTGTATCGCCCGGGCCAAGTTGACCAAGGGCACCAAAGTTATCCTTGGATGAACAATCGCTTTCACCGGCTGCAATCTTTGCAAAACCCCGTGGATTGTCCAATGCGGTTTTGGTCAGGGCTTTGGCCCGCGTCAACGCCGCTTCACATGCAGCCTGATCAGCAGGGTTGGCAGCACACAAAATATGGGACGCTTCCCAAAGTGGTGGGGAACGAAACTTTGCAGGATCTTTATTCCAAATCGCTTTCACCATCTCTTCGCTTGGCGGATCAACTGTGACTTCGGTATCGAGAAGGCTCCGAATAAGAGCCTCCTCGGCTGTTTCGAAACGCTTGTTCCCCAGATCTACGGGTTCCGCTTCAAGTTTGCGGTTCCGCGCTTCTTGCAAAAGAAGCGTACGTATCACCAAAGCTTGCGCCGCTTTGCGCCAAGCCAGTCCCGGTTTGCCCTTGGGGGCGTAATGGTTCTGCGACTCGGTGGCGATTTTTGCGGCATCAACTACCTCACCGTTAACGGTAATTTCAGGGAAAAGCGCACGGTTCATGATTATTTACCACCTGTTGATTGACGGCGTGAACGCACAATCTGATAACCCGGCCGTGTCAAATAACGCACGGGAACTGACAGCATATGCACCAGACGAGTGAACGGGAACAACAAGAAGATCGTCAAACCCAATGTCAGATGAATTTTAAACACCAGTGCCACGTCAGCAATGTGATCAGCCGCATTCGCCTCAAAAGTCATAATCCCTTGTGCCCAAGACATAAACTTCGTCATTTCATGGCCATCCAGATGTTGAAGTGACGCAAAGATCGTTCCAAGACCCAACAAAAGTTGCGCCATCAACAGGATCAAAATACCGGTATCAGCAAATGTAGACGTCGCGCGGATACGTGGGTCAGTTAAACGACGATGCAATAGCATCGTGCCACCGATCAGCATCATTGTCCCTGCACCACCACCGGCAACGATTGCAAGAATTTGTTTTGCACCGTGGCTGATACCCAAGGCATCAAATATCCATATTGGCGTCAGCAGACCAACCATATGTCCTACGAAAATCGTTAAGATACCGACATGGAACAGGATCGAACCCATGATCAATTGCTTGCGCCGCAAAAGCTGGCTTGAACTGGATTTCCAGGTAAACGGATCGCGTTCATACCGCGCGATAGAGCCGATAATTAACACTGCCGTTGCAATGTAGGGGAATATTCCGAAAAGAAAATTATGCATTTAAGCCTCCACTATTGGGCTGCAACCGGCTTGGCCGGTGCGGGATTTACGGGCGTGTCCATATTCGCAAGCATGTCGCGCACCTGCGGGCACCCGGCATTGGGATCGGGGCCGAAGATGACTTCGCTTTCTTCCCAAACCTGATCAAGTGCCTCTAGGTCATCAGGATCGTCCTCCGGCTGTTCCAAGAGAGCTGCCACAACCGATTTGTCTGTCTTCTGGTTGGACAATTGCAACAATGCCGCAAATATGGCCGCGTAGCTGCTTTCGCGCCGTCCTAAACGAGTACTGATAACCTCAAAGATATGTGCGGCATCTGCCAACACCTCTTTTGATTCATGTGCAGGTTGCATGGCAAGGTATTCCAGCAACACCGGCAAATGGTCGGGTAACTCGCTACTGATCGGATCAAAACCCGCATCACGGTAAGTTTCAACAAGGCTAACCATCGCCCCACCACGATCACGGCTTTCGCCGTGAACATGTTCGAACAAGTTCAACGATATGGATTTCGAACGGTCGAACAGACTGACATACGCCTCTTCCAAGGCATAAATGTCCCGTTCACCCAACTCCGTCACAATCGGGCGAAGTGCCCTGCGTGCCGCCGCTGTTAGCCGTGTATCAGAAGCCAGAACGCCGCCGATTTCGGGCATGGCTTCCTGCAATTCCTTTGTTGGATAACTCAGGATCAGCGAAAGCGCTTTTAAGGTACGATCTGTCATATCTTACGCCCCTTCCGGCATAGTGAATGCCGCTTTCTTGCGTCCGCCGAACATCGAGCCCTTGTTGATGCCCGTTGAACAACCGTTGGTATCGGTGAAACCGCAGCCGCCACGTAAATCCAACGCATCTTCTGCCAGTTCACGGTGGGTAGTCGGAATAACAAAGCGGTCTTCGTAATCCGCGATAGCCATGATTTTATACATATCCTCGATCAGATTCTTATCCAGACCAACACGTTCCGCGATACCTTCGTCAATCACACCGTCCACGGTTTTGGCGCGCATATAAGCACGCATCGCCAGCATCCGTTCCAATGCGGTTACCACAGGTTCTTCGTCACCGGCAGTCAGCATATTGGCAAGATATTTCACGGGAATACGCAAGGAACGTACATCCGGCATATCGTCATTACTGCTGATATGCCCCGCTTCGGCTGCATTTTGGATCGGTGACAATGGTGGGATATACCAAACCATCGGCAATGTGCGATATTCAGGGTGCAACGGGAATGCGATTTTCCAATCCATTGCCATTTTCCAAACCGGACTTTCCTGCGCCGACTTGATCCAATCCTCGGGCACACCATCACGCCGTGCGGCGGCAATCACTTCAGGATCGCTTGGGTCAAGGAACACGTCTAGTTGTGCATCATAAAGATCGGTGGTTTGCTCTGAATTTGCCGCCTCTTCGATCTTGTCCGCATCATAAAGCATTACACCCAAGTAACGGATACGACCAACACAGGTTTCAGAACAAACTGTCGGATTACCACTTTCGATACGTGGGTAACAGAAAGTACATTTTTCCGACTTCCCACTTTCCCAGTTGTAGTAGATTTTCTTGTAGGGACAACCGGACACACACATCCGCCAACCGCGACATTTTTCCTGGTCGATCAGAACAATACCGTCTTCTTCACGTTTGTAGATCGCACCCGATGGGCAAGACGCCACACAAGTTGGGTTCAGACAATGTTCGCAAAGACGCGGCAGATACATCATGAATGTATTTTCATATTCGCCGTAAATCTCTTTTTGAACACCTTCAAAGTTATAGTCCTGTGACCGTTTTGAAAACTCTCCGCCAAGGATTTCTTCCCAGTTAGGACCTTTGACGATTTTTTCCATCCGTTCGCCGGTAATCTTGGAACGGGGGCGTGCCGTCGGGAAAGCCTCCATTTCCGGTGCTGATTTCAGGTGGTCATAGTCGAAATCGAACGGCTCATAATAGTCGTCAATTTCCGGCAAGTCGGGGTTGCCGAAAATATTCGCTAAAATCCGCCATTTTGCACCCTGTTTCGGTTGCAACTTACCGCGTTTAGTGCGTTCCCAACCACCGTTCCAACGCGACTGGTTTTCCCAGTCTGTCGGATAGCCGGTGCCGGGTTTGGTTTCAACATTGTTGAACCAAGCGTATTCAACACCGTCACGGCTGGTCCATACGTTTTTACAAGTGACCGAACATGTGTGACACCCGATACATTTGTCCAGGTTCAAAACCATGCCTATTTGTGCGCGAACTTTCATTCTGCTGCCTCCACGTTTGTCGCGGGTCGGTCAAGCCAGTCAACCTTGCGCATTTTTCTTACAATCACGAATTCATCGCGGTTAGAGCCAACGGTACCGTAGTAGTTGAACCCGTAACTTTGCTGGGCATAACCCCCGATCATATGGGTCGGTTTTACTGTCGTCCGCGTGACCGAGTTGTGGATACCACCACGGTTACCGGTTTTTTCCGATCCCGGTGTATTCACGATCTTTTCCTGAGCGTGATACATAAAGATTGAACCGTCTTTCATCCGTTGCGATACAACACAACGTGCGGTTAGTGCGCCGTTGGCATTGTAAACCTCAACCCAGTCGTTATCGACTAGTCCTGCGATTTTAGCATCGTTTTCACTGATCCAGACCACTGGCCCGCCCCGGTTCAACGTCAGCATCATCAGGTTGTCAGAATAGGTCGAATGGATACCCCATTTCTGGTGCGGTGTGATGAAGTTCAGGATCACATGCGGCTCGCCTTCATCCGAATTGATATCGGAATTGATGGTCTTAAGGTCAACCGGAGGCCGATAAGTACAGAAGCCTTCACCAAAGGCGCGCATCCACAGATGATCTTGGTAAAGCTGCTGACGACCAGTCAACGTGCGCCACGGGATCAGTTCATGCACGTTGGTGTAACCTGCATTATAACATACATGCTCGCTTTCAATGCCGGACCAAGTGGGTGAGCTGATGATTTTGCGCGGTTGTGCCGCAATATCACGAAAGCGGATTTTTTCGTCTTCCTTCGGCAATGCCAGATGCGCATGTTCACGCCCTGTGGCTTTGGATAATTCATTCCAAGCCTTCACGGCAACTTCACCGTTGGTTTCAGGGGCCAGCATCAGGATCATTTCACAGGCATCGATTGCCGTTTCCAATTTGGCCATGCCTTCGGAAACGCCTTCTTCCAACACCACACCGTTCAGATCGCGCAAATGCTGCACTTCCACTTCGGTGTTCCAATTGATGCCTTTACCGCCGTTGCCAAGTTTATCAAGAAGTGGGCCGACAGATGTGAACTTTTTATAAAGGTTCGGATAATCCCGTTCGACCGCGATATAATTCGGTGCGGTTTTGCCCGGTATCAGATCACATTCGCCTTTTTTCCAGTCCAGCACCTGATCCTGCGCAATTTCGGCAGGGGTATCATGCAGGATTGGCAGTTGTACGATGTCTGTTTCAACACCCAGAATTTCAGGGGAAACTTCGCTGAATTTCTTGGCAATAGATTTAAAAATCTCCCAATCCGACTTACTTTCATACGCCGGATCGACAGCCGCCTGCAGCGGGTGAATGAACGGGTGCATGTCAGACGTATTCATGTCGTCTTTTTCGTACCAAGACGCTGTCGGCAACACGATGTCGGAATAGACGCAAGTCGTGGACATACGGAAGTCAATGGTCACCAGAAGATCAAGTTTACCTTTTGGCGCATCTTTGTGCCATTTAGCTTCTTTCGGCATTTGGCCGCCTTCTTCGCCCAGATCTTTACCTAGCACACCGTGGTCTGTGCCCAAAAGGTGCTTCAGGAAATATTCATGACCTTTACCGGATGATCCCAACAGATTTGAACGCCAGACGAACAAGTTACGCGGCCAGTTTTGTTCTGCATCGGGATCTTCGCATGACATTTCCAGTTTGCCCGCTTTCAACTGCGTTGCAACATATGCCGGAATGTCTTTTTTCGCTTTCTTGGCTGCCTTGGCCACTTCCAACGGGTTGGTTTTCAACTGCGGTGCAGAAGGTAACCAGCCCATGCGTTCGGCACGGATGTTATAGTCAATCAGACTGACATCCCAATCTCCATCAGGGGCTGTCGGTGACAGAATTTCACTTGTGTCCAACTGTTCATAACGCCACTGGTCCGTATGCGCATACCATGCTGAAGTCGAATTCATGTGACGTGGCGGGCGCATCCAATCAAGCGCAAACGCAAGTGGTTGCCAACCTGTTTGCGGGCGCAGTTTTTCCTGTCCCACATAGTGGCTCCAGCCACCGCCGGATTGACCGACACAACCACACATCACCAGCATATTGATAATGCCGCGATAGTTCATATCCATGTGGTACCAGTGGTTCAGACCGGCCCCGAGGATAATCATGGACTTGCCTTCGGTTTTTTCAGCATTGCCGGCAAATTCACGGGCAACGGCAACGATTTTATCCGCCGGAACACCTGTGATTTTTTCAGCCCATGCCGGTGTGTTTGGTACATCGGTTGCATAATCGGTCGCAACCCAGTCACCACCCAATCCACGATCCAGACCGTAGTTTGCACAAAACAGGTCAAACACAGTCGCCACCAGAATTTCACTTTTACCGGATTTGATACGTTTAACAGGTACGTTTTTAGTCAATACATCGGGGTGTTCACATTTCACGAAATTCTCGGTTGCCTGAGTGCCGAAGTTCGGGAAATCAACACCGACAACATCGTCGTGGTCTTCATCCAGAATATTCGACAGCTTCAAGTCAACATCAGAGCCTTTGGCGCGCTCTTCCAAATTCCATTCACCGTCTTCGCCCCAGCGATAGCCGACCGATCCATTGGGTGAACAAGGTGAATTTGTTTTGCTATCCCATGCAACGGTCTTCCATTCGGGGTTGTTCTTTTCCCCCAGTTTACCGCGCAGATCGTCTGCACGCAGGAAGCGACCAGGAATAAGTTTTCCATCTTTTTCTTCAAGCCGTACCAGCATTGGGAAGTCGCTGTATTTACGTGTGTAATCTTCAAAATATTCCGCTTGGCGATCAAGGTGGAATTCACGCAAGATCACATGGCCCATTGCCATGGACAACGCACTGTCCGTACCTTGTTTCGGTGCCAGCCATATGTCGCCAAATTTGGCGGCTTCGGAATAGTCCGGGCAGATGACTGCGGATTTTGTGCCGCGATAACGTGCTTCAGTATAGAAGTGCGCATCAGGTGTACGGGTTTGCGGCACGTTACTGCCCCATAGCAGCAAGTAGCCGGCATTATACCAATCGGCACTTTCAGGCACGTCAGTTTGTTCGCCCCAAGTCATCGGGCTGGCAGGCGGCAGATCACAATACCAGTCGTAGAACGACATACATACACCGCCCAAGAGGCTTAAGTAACGCGAACCCGCCGCATATGAGACCATCGACATCGCAGGGATCGGAGAGAAACCAAACACGCGATCAGGGCCATAAGTTTTTGCAGTGTAAGCGTTAGCAGCTGCGATAATTTCAGTTGCTTCATCCCAATTCGCACGCACGAATCCGCCTTTGCCGCGTACTTTAATATAAGACGCGCGTAAAATCGGATCTTCTTGTAATGCTTTCCAAGCCGCTGTCGGGCTTAGGTTTTCGCGCAGCTTGCGCCATGCTTTCATCAAGCGCCCGCGAATAAGCGGGTTTTTCACCCGGTTCGCTGAATATAAATACCAGCTATAGCTTGCGCCACGGGCACAACCGCGTGGTTCGTGGTTTGGCATACCGGGCCGCGTACGCGGGTAATCTGTTTGCTGGGTTTCCCAAGTCACAATGCCCGATTTCACATAAATCTTCCATGAACATGAGCCTGTACAGTTCACCCCATGGGTAGAACGGACAACCTTGTCATGCCGCCAACGGTTTCGGTAAGTATCTTCCCAATCGCGATTTTCGCGTGTGGTTTGGCCGTGGCCGTTGGAAAACTGGTCCAGTTCTTTTGACTGGAAAAAATTCAGGCGGTCGAGCAGATGGCTCATGGATTTCTCTCCTATATGCGGATTTTCCGCCCCCCGAATATTGGATTTCGGAGGACGGAGTATATGTTTAGATTAAGGGTTCTTCACATATGCGCCCGGGCGCAGGTAGAACCACCAGTTGATCAGGATGCAGACACCGTAGAAGATCGCGAAACCGTAAAGCGCGTATTCCGGTGTTGCGGCTTTGATCTGTTCACCAAACACTTTGGGGATGATGAAGGCACCATATGCCGCGACCGCAGATGTCCAACCCAGAACCGGGCCGGCCTGTTCTTTGTCGAACACAACAGCGATTGTGCGGAAGGTAGAACCGTTTCCTATGCCAGTTGCGGCAAACAAGATCAGGAACAATGCCATGAAAGGTAGGAAGTAATCCTGTGGCGTTGCAGAAACATAAGCCTGCTTAAGGAAGTAAGCCACACCAAGTGCAGAGGCGACCATAGCGATAGAAACGATCTGTGTCACTTTCGCGCCACCCATCTTATCGGCAATCATACCGCCCAATGGCCGGATCAGTGCACCGATAAACGGCCCCATCCAAGCATACATCAATGCAGACGGGCCATCGGGGTTTGCCAAGTTGTGTGTCATCACACCGTCAACCATGACGTGCTGGAAACCAAAGACCACTTTAATCGCCAGCGCAAAGGTGGCTGCATAACCGATGAATGAACCAAAGGTCATTGTGTAGATCACAGTCATTGCCCATGTGTGCTTGTTGTTGAAGATTTTATACTGGCGTGTCAGGTTTTGCCCAACAGCACCCGGGATCATTTTCAGCAACAACACGGTCAGTGCGATAACGATCGGCAGCACGATCCATTTTGAAACCATGAAACCGGAACCGCCAACTTTCGCAGGTAACAGCAACCACAGACCAAAAGCGGCAGTCACAAAACCGACCAACAACATGCCTGTGATCGTGCCGAATGCACCAATCGGGCCAGGAATGTCAGGCGATACATGTTCGTCACGAATGTTGTTCATACCCAACCAACCGGCGAAGGCTAGCGGCACAAGGGCCAGAAGCCACACGAAGCCCGCGTTGTGAATATAGGTTTCCGTTCCCGCGGGGATTTTGCCGATCAAGGTACCGGAAGTGTTTTCCAAAACCATTGGATCACCACCGAACAGACCGAATGTCATCACCAACGGGATCACAATTTGCATTGTCGTCACACCAAAGTTGCCAAGGCCCGCATTCATACCCAGCGCATAGCCCTGAACCTTCTTGGGGAAGAAGAAACTGATGTTAGACATCGAGCTGGCGAAGTTACCGCCACCGATACCGGACAGGAATGCCAAAATTTGGAATTTCCAAAGCGGTGTATTCGGATCTTGCAGTGCATAACCTGCACCAATCGCAGGGATCATCAGCAACGCTGTGGTAAAAAAGATTGTGTTTCGCCCACCAGCAATTCGGATAAAGAAGGTTGACGGGATGCGCAGTGTCGCCCCTGTCAGACCCGCAATCGCGGCCAGTGTGAACAATTCGGATTTTTCAAATGCAAAGCCAAGGTTGATCATCTGAACCGTGATGATGCCCCAATATAGCCAAACCGCAAAGCCGCACAGCAGCGATGGAATGGAAATCCACAGATTGCGCGTTGCAATCGCTTTCCCGGTCGACGCCCAGTAGGCCTCATCGTCCGGTGTATAGTTTCTTAGATCTTGTCCCACTTTTTCTCTCCTCTGGTGAGGTTGAGGCGGGCCACCATCGACCCGCCGATTTCGGTTTGGCTTACGCCTTATGTGTACGTCTGTATTCTTCGACAATCTCAACTGAGTGATGCAGCGCTGCGTTTGCACGGTCAGCACGTAATTGCAGAGTATCGAATTGGGCTGCTTCAAAGGCTGCTTTTTCTTCTTCTTCTTGCTCAGGCGAGAAGCGGATCAAGAAAGACAGAACAGATGCACAAGCCACGGTCACGCCGATAACAAAGAACACGTCCGGCCATTCCATTGCACCTTTGAACAAGAAGCCCGCTGCAACAGCACCCGCGTTACCGCCTGCACCAACAACACCTGCAACTGCACCCAGTGCCTTTTTATTGATGAAAGGAACCACTGAATATGTCGCACCTTCGGCCATCTGCGTGAACAGTGAGAAGATGATCAATGTCGGAATCGCCAGGAACAGAACCTGCATCTGACTAAACAGCATCAATGCCATGCCTTCGCCCAAAAGCACGATGAACAACCAGAATGAACGACCCCTCAAGCCCCATAAGGCACCGAAGTTGTCACCAAAGATACCGCCCAAGGTCCGTGCGAAAATATTCATCAGACCAAAGGATGCAGCCACTCCGCCCGCTGCCAACAGGCTTAGGTCAAAGTAATCGAAGAAATACAGGGCCGCGACGTTATTAACTGTCAGCTCGATGCCGAAACATGCGCCGTAAATCAGGAAAAGTATCCAAACGCGGTAATCCGCCATTGCTTTGAAATAGTCACCGGTGACTTTCTCTTTCTTCGGCAACAGCCCTTTTTCGCGAAGCTCTTTATAATTCCCTTCGGGTGCATCCTGGGTCAGGAAGTAATATGCGATACCCGTTACGAAGATAACCATACCCACAACCATCATGGACAGACGCCAGCCCTGTGCATCTGTAAATCCGAAACCAATGACAAACATCGAAAACACCATTGGCATGGCGAACTGTGTGACACCGCCACCCAAGTTACCCCAGCCAGCACTTGTTGCATTGGCTGTTCCCACAACGTTTGGTGCGAACATAACGGATGTATGGTATTGCGTAATAACAAATGACGCCCCGATCACACCGATCAACAGGCGAAAGAACAAAAAGCTTTCAAAACTGTCTGCAAGTCCGATACCGGCCACCGGAAACGCTCCGAGTGTCAGCAAATATGTATAGGCCAGTCTTGGCCCGATCCGGTCACATAACCACCCGATAAAGAATCGCGCGAACACGGTCACAGCAACCGACGCGATAATAGACCAGCCGACTTGCGACTTGGTCAGATCAAGTTCTTCGCGAACGATAATCATCAAAGGTGCGATGCCGAACCATGCGAAAAAGCAGGAAAAGAACGCGAACCACGTCATGTGGAAGGTCCTGATCTGTACCATTCTTACATTGAAAAAATTGCGCCAAAGGCTTGTGGCTTTGTTTTGCAGTTCCATTATATGCCCCTCTTAGCTTTTACATAAAATTATAAGCCACTTATGACTTTGGCATAGAACTGGCCTTTTAAGGCGATGAATTATTTGATCTGAATCAAGAAATGGCAATTTTGTTGCGAAACAATTGAGAAATAAAAAGATTATGGCACCCGTTGCAACAATTGTGTTATGGGTAAATTAACAAATGCACATGTAATCTTGACATTAACCTTAATATGGCTTGATTAATGTCAATTATATAACCGAGTCGCCTATGAAATCTTCTGAAATTCAAGAAATCAGATCGCTGGAACTATTCAGCGAAATGGAAGGGCATAATTTTGACCGCCTTATGCGCGGGGCCTATATACAGAATTTCCCGCCCCAAATCGAATTGATTACAGAAGGCGAAACCAGCGACTTTCTTCACATCGTCGTAGCTGGCAATGTGGAATTATTCGCAGCATGGAATCGCCGTGATACAACGATGGCAATAGTGCGCCCCGTCTCGACATTCATTCTGGCCGCAACGATTAAGGATGCACCCTATCTTATGTCAGCGCGCACACTGGAAAAATCCCGCGTTGTGTTGCTACGCTCGCAAGAGGTTCGGGATATTTTTGATATCGACAATGCTTTTGCACGTTCTGTTGTCAATGAACTGGCCCAATGCTATCGGGCCGTGGTCAAAAGTAGCAAGGATATTAAACTGCGCACATCTATTGAACGGCTAGCCAACTACCTTTTACGGCAAAATGGATATACAAGCGGCACGGGTGAATTTGATCTGAAAGTCGAAAAGCGCCTGCTTGCGTCTTATCTGGGAATGACACCGGAAAACCTATCACGCGCTATTAAATCCCTGCAACCATATGGCGTAAAGATTGACGGTTCCCATGTCTCAATTCAGGATATTAGCGATCTGGAAACCCTTGCCAAACCAACGCCCAGCATTGACGACCCCTATCATTAAAGCGCCCATAACCGCAGAATAAATTACCCCGATTGGGGCAATTTCGGACTTTGGATCACGACTGGCTTCAAGCATTCAACGCTGTACTATCGGAAAAAACTTGGTAGGGGCTGAGAGATTCCCAATAATCCAAAGAAACTTATCGGAACCTCCGCCCGATCCCGCATTCTGGTGCAGTTTCCGCGGCCTTAACTAAAATTTCCTGCACAACAATTGAAACAAAACTCCCAGACTTAGAAATAATATTGGGATATTCAGCGCATACTATTTTTCAGTGAAAATTAATTATAATTAAACGTGATAGCTTCTATAAAATGAAAAAATATTTCACATTCTTTTCCTGTTTACTTATGTCAACCGCTGCCAATGCTGCCGACCATAAATGGGATGGTTGGTATGTTGGGGCACAGGCTGGCATATCTACTTTTGCTTTCGGGCCAATAAATAACGACGATAGCTTTGCTTATGGCGTGCATCTTGGATACAATCGTGATTTGGGAAATATCGTTATCGGTGTAGAAATTGACTACGAGACCGAAGAATATACAGTGTTAGGCGTAACCTCTGATATTAACACAGCGCGCCTAAACTTTCGTGCCGGATATGATTTTGGCCAATTTCTAGTTTACGGACTAGTCGGTGCAATAAACGCAAAAACAAGCGATACGGTACCACCTGGTGCTTCTATCAGTGATAATGGTTATTCTTTCGGTGTCGGGCTTGATTTTATGGCGACAAAAAACCTTATCATAGGTGCAAGATATCTTACGGATGATTACGATATTACTGGTGGCGGTAGTCCAGCAGACGTTGATTCTAGAAGGGGTATGCTGCGAGTGTCTTATAAATTTTAAGACCAAACTGCTTGCTGGGTAGTTTTGGCGCCACGTTGATGCGCAGCGTCAAATTTGCAAGGAAGCAGTTCGGAAATCACCTTGGCAGGGACTGAAAGCCCCCCTAGTCCGAAGATACCAAATCTGAAAGAAAGATTGAGGTCAGGTGCTGGAAAAGGGCACAGCAAAAGTCCAACTTGGTTACAGGTAGGCGAGATTAAGCGTAAAATCGGTGGGCCGCAGCCCCAAGTGCGTTTAGAACCCCAGACTTATGCGGGCTGTTATCACTTGGGCCGACACGTCAACATTGCGATTGTCGCTGGCGTTGCAAGGCCCACAGGTAGCAGTGTCGGACAGGTGTAATTCCGAGCCGAAATCCAGATATTTATAATCAAGACCAACCGTAAGCCGCGGCCTTATCATATATTCAACCCCGGCACCCGCTGTCCACCCCGTGTGGTGTTCTTCGCTTATATCCAAGAATAGGCCGCCTATTGCAGTTGATTTAACATTTGCGCCGGCTAGGCCGACCGAACCGTAAAAGGAAGTCTTTTCCATCACATATCCAACGCGCCCAACGACAGTCCAATAGTTATTAATCTCTGCTGTCCAAGTATCATTCGGCGTGAAGAATGACGGACTGACAATCGTTTGTTTCATTGAAGAGTCGTTAAGCGACCCTTCAATGCCGACATACCAATTCTTGGATAGCATGTGATCATACCCCAAGTGGACCCCGACGACCGCACCATTCGGGTCGAAACTTGCAGCGCCGGGTCCGCCGAACGTCCACCACCCGCCACCAGCACCCGTAGGATCAAACAACGTATCAATGTCAGCAGAACCGAAGCCCGCACTGACACCACCATAAAATCCACCCCAATCGGCACCACCGTTGCTGTCTTGTGCGAAGGTGGCAGAGGAAATCATTACCGCACCTATTGTTGCAAGAATGGAATACTTCATATTGTTTAAATCCCTAGTAAATAAATTATATTAAATAAATTATATTAAAATTTCTGCTCGCCTTTAACTTATCCTTCTTTCCTATCATTGGTGTCAATTGAGATGCAAAATTTGCCATAGATTTATGAAAAGATAGTGCAAAGCAGTACCAGCTAGTAAAATTGCACTACCTAAACAAAAGCTGCCTTACCAAACTAAATGTCGATACCAGCCAACTCTATGTTGCCAGAGTTTCAACCAACACTGGAATGAGGAAAGCATTCTTGTCACGCGCCTTAACCACGGTAACAAGCTCTTGTATTATCCGGAAAACACCTTGGCAGGGGCTGAGAGATTCCCACTACTCCGAAGATACCTACCCGACCCCGCACTCGGGGCAGTTTCCGGGGCCTTTCACTTTAGGCTGACGGGGGTGCTGTGGGTGCTCTGGGTATAGGTTAGTGTGAGGTGTGCCAACGTCTGGTATGCGGACAAAGCTACCGTTTAATTATCTGCTTTCATAGCATACCTAATTGGTTAGAATATTAATTGCGTTTGCGTACTTTAGGTATACTATTTGATGATGTTTAAAAGGTAATCTTATGAAGTCGAAAATTCTACTAACTGCAATTACTGCCATCATTTTATCAGGGTGTGTCACAAATACAGTCCAAGAAGTAAGCCACACAAAGGGTGTCCAAATGGGAACACTCGAGCTTTACGGCATTAGTGATGATGTGACAGTTTATTCAAAGGTTAATATGCACAAAAAAGCCCAAGGTTCTTTTAATAGATTCAAACATAGCGCTAAAGGTTATTATGGTGCATTTGCTTATTCATCTAGCTCAACTGGCGCATATGCGCAGTCAACTGGACATAATACCTTAAAATCAGCCCGTGAATATGCATTGAACTATTGTTCCCAGCATTTGAAGAGTGGCGATGCAAATTGTAAAATCACCGCTATCCTCACACCAAAAGGTTATAAGAATAATGGGCGTGGAACACTTAGTAAAACCGCAACCACAGAATTAAAAAAACTAAAAACTTATGCAAAGTATAACGCATTTGCTACGAACGATGTTGGGCACTATTATCCTGTATCAGGTCACAAAACCCAAGAAGTTGCTTCCTCAGAAGCAATCCGTAATTGTAATGTACACGCGAAAGCTGATACCCCTAAAATTCAAAAATATTACCCCTGTTATTTGGTAAACATACACCAATAAACGTCCGCTTTAAGCCGAATGCTGCCACCCCGTCACCATTGTATCACCCACGACCCATAGGCGCTGACGTTAGACACAGGTTACCGAACTTCATGTCGGATTGCTGTCCTCAATTGCTTTACCTCTCTGGGCAAGCCTATCACAAAGCCTGTAGGATAAGTCCGTCTGTGGAAAGGGGAGTGAAAATTTCATCCGATTTATGCAACAAAGCCCATTGCTTATGTAAACCCAGCTGAACCAAACGTTAATCTTCGCGCGGCTTCTCAATTTCAAGCAGCAGCCAAGCGGCACGTTTTAGCTGATCTTGCACGGTCACCAATTTCTGGTTCAACCTTTCAGCCTTGGATGTCTTGGTTGTTTCGGCCAGCTCATCCTTGATAATCTGCTCTTTAACACGCAGTTTATTGATTACCTTTTCCACATGGTTCGGTTTGATTTTCTGCACGTTGCCCTTTTTCAAGCGGCCATAATACTTGTCCAGTTTTTTAATGCTCTTTAATAGTTCCATTTGAATCATCTCCTACAATCCCATGTGTGTGGGTAGTATATAACTACGTTGGCTATGGCTTTTTCCCCGATACGATGTCGCTCACTTCATCCTCTTCCAAGGTCAGAATACGTTCAACTTCAGCCATAGCACTTTCTGTTTCAATGTAGTAGGCGCGCGCTGCCCCAATCAGGTCGCGCATCGCATTATAAGCATAACTGGAATCGTTCAGAAATGAGGTGGCATCCGTCGCACTTATACTATTATTGCGTATCATCGCCTCGATATTACGGCTTGTATTCTGTTGGTCGGCTTCGACCTGAACCAGTTCCTGATCCAACCACAGACTGCTCCGTTCTTCGGGGTTAGCTAAATCCAGCTTGTTTATTTCAACCAAAATTCGAGCAATTTCCGTGCGCAAATCATTGTAGACACCCGTAATCACACCATGCGGGCGCTCCGTAAACGCGGTGACATTGCGGCGCATGTGCTTGACTGATTTCACGGCTCGCACAATCCGTGCTGCAACGTCGCGCAGGGTATAGATACTTTCCATCTGATCCTGCGGAATTTTCTTGGACCCCGCACGGGTCGCAAATTCAACAATCGCCGAATACAGCGTTTTGATGCGCGTCTCGTAGCGTTCATCAATATCAAAATCGAAAGGTGCGTTGCTATTGGCCACCACATTTGCAATGTCGGGTGCATCAAAGATGTCATGCCGGTGCAGGTTCAGCCCATGTACAATTAATTCAACCGCATTTTCATACAGATGGCGTACTTCTTTGCGCAGTGCAATCTCGATCGTCATCGGAAACTCGTCTACTGCTTCGGACAGAAACTTAGGCTGGCTCAGGTCTTGGGTCGGCTCTGTAATCGCACGCTCCAAAAACCGTATCAACACACGTAACATGGGCAACATCAGCACGACACCCAGCACGTTAAAAATTGTGTGAAACACTGCAAGCTTTAGGGCGTAATCATCACCTGCAATACCCACGCCGGCGCTGACCCAATCGACGGCCTGTACAAGCGGGCTGATAAACACCAATGCTACCGCAGCGGTTACCGTATTAAAAATCAGATGCGCCAAGGCCAGCCGTTTGCCCTGAAAATTTGCCGTCAGCGCGCCGATAATGGCGGTAATCGTTGTACCAATATTCGCCCCTATTGCCAACGCCAACGCGTTTTCGTATGAGACCTGCCCTGAAGCGAGGGCAGCAATTATCAGCACCATCGTCGCATGACTGGATTGCATCACAACCGTTGCCGTCGCGCCGACCAATGTATAGACAATCAAACCCAACACCCCGGTCATGGCAAAGCGGGTCAGATCAAACTGCTCTTTCAGGGCCTCAAAACCCTCTTTCATATGGTGAATCCCCAGAAACAGGAAACCCAGACCGGCAAGCACATATCCGGCACCACGCAAGTATTTAGATTTCTGGAACACCAATACGATACTGACCGCCAACATTGGCAAAGCATAGGCAGATATTTTAACCTTAAGACCAAAACCGGCAACCAGCCACGCACCCGTAGTGGTACCTATATTGGCGCCGAAAATGATGCCCACGCCCGCAATGAGCGAAATCAGCCCGGCGCTTAGAAATGAAATCGTAATGACCGACACAAGAGAGCTCGATTGCATGATCGTCGTTGCCACAACACCAAAGCTCATGGCTTTTGTCACCGACCCTGTTGCCTTTTCAAGGGTGCTTTCCAGAAACCCGCCGCTGAACAGTTTGAAACCATCCTCAAGCATCAACATTCCAAACAGGAATATCGCGACACCCGCTGCAATTTCCTGAAAGTTCGAGCTGGCCCAGAACCCTAGGATCAGGACCAACAAGATTACCGGTAGTACTAACTTTTTAAACACAGTCAGAACCCTTCCCTATGGCAACATCATTCCGCGTAACATGAAATAAAACAACGCTGCCAAAAGGGCAGACACCGGCACTGTGATGATCCAGGCGGAAACGATCTTTAAGATTGACGACCGTTTGACCAACTGCCGTTTCAGCGCCTTTTGCAGTTCTTTGCGTTGGGCGGCATTAATCACGGCTTCGGGTCCCATCTTCTTCATTTCTTCAAGGATGCGCTGTTTATCTTCGGGCGGTGCATTTTGGAAATTGCGCAGCTCAGCCTCGGCTGCACTAAAATCAGGCAGCCCTTCGTGACGGGACAACACGTTCTCAACAACCTTACCCAGCCGTTTTTCCAAAAACTCACGCAGGAACCCAACACCAAACACCGCGCCAAGCGCGACATGGGTTGAACTAATCGGCATCCCCATCTGGCTGGCGATAATCACGGTAATTGCTGCTGCAAGCGCAATACAAAACGCACGTGAACGATCCAACTCCGTAATCTCAGATCCCACGGTGCGGATCAGCTTGGGGCCAAACAGCGCAAGACCAAATGAAATCCCAATAGCACCAATCACCATAATCCAGATAGGAATAGAAACTTTCACGCCGCCTTGCCCTTCGGTCAGCACATCAAAGATACCAGCAAGCGGCCCAACAGAGTTTGCAACGTCATTCGCCCCATGAGCAAAGCTTAACATCGCAGCGGAGATAATCAACGGAACGGTAAACAATCGGTTCACCCCGTCGCGATCACCCGTCAGTTTTGGTGCCGCCCGAACAATCAAAGGGCGAACAATAAAATAAGTCACAACGGCTACGACCATACCTGCCAACAATGCTTCACCGAATGAAACAGAGGCAATTTTTTTGATGCCCTTCAGCGCCAGATAGGTTGTAAATGCCCAAGCCATAATCCCGATCATCACAGGTACAACCCGTTTGGCCGCAGTCAGCGGGTCATCTTTGAAGAACACCAATTTTTTTAACGTATATAGAAATATCGCCGCAACAATCCCGCCGGTCACAGGTGAAACCATCCAGCTGAGTGCGATTTTTCCCATCGAATTCCAGTTCACAACATCCCAGCCGGCCGCGGCGATACCTGCACCCATAACGCCACCAACGATCGAATGTGTGGTAGAAACAGGCGCGCCAAGCCATGTGGCTGCATTCAGCCAGATAGCAGCCCCCAGCAACGCCCCCATCATCACCCAAACGAACGTCGATTTATCGGAGATATTGGCAGGGTCAATAATGCCCTTCTTGACGGTTGATACAACATCACCACCTGCAATGATGGCACCACCTGCTTCAAACGTAGCGGCAATAATAATCGCACCCGTCATCGTCAACGCATATGACCCCACAGCCGGGCCAACATTATTGGCCACGTCATTTGCACCAATATTCAGGGCCATATAAGCCCCAATCACGGCTGCTGCGACCAGCAGATAGGCCTGATCAATATGGGAATAACGTGATCCCGTGTAGATCATTACCCCAACAATAAAAATAACAGCCGTCCCCAGACGGCCGACTTCGTTACGGCTAATGTTCGCAGCATTTTCGATCTTTATATAGTCTTTGACTTTCATCTTCGCCCCCCCTTAAATGCTTCTGGATACCAAATATTGCCACAAAGTGGACCAGCAGATGCATTTCCATGCATCAACGTGTTCTGCTCAGTAGTATCGGGTGCAATTTAAGCTTATTTTGGCCAGTGCAATATGAGGTAGATCAAAGACTTTTGTACGAAATTGTGCTTACGCCTGTTAGGACTGATTCCGTGCCCCAATATTATCCGGCGGGCAGTTATATTTCGATTGTTTAGCGCCTGTGCCTGTAGCGGTAGATATGTACGATCTTTCGGAATTTTTCCAGTAAATTCCCTGTTCTCGTTCTCATTTCGCATCCACTCAAGGAATACAATAAGCCGGAAATACTCTCTTAGCAAATAGTTCTATTTGGCTCCATAGGTGCTGACGTTAGACAGGGTCAAACCGCCATCGTACTGGGCGATAGCAGCCCTTTCCTCAAACGCATCAATGTCAGGGACTAGGCTCATGACGGCAACCTGATCTGATCAATGATGGAACGCTTTTGTTCGTCAGAGATACCGGCCGAGTAGATGCCGTAGGTCATCTGGTTTTCTGACCGTGCAGACTTGTGGCCCACAAGGGACGCGGTGAAAGACACAGTTGGAAGAAACTTGAGTTTGCAATTTTAGCAGCGTAGATTCTGTAAATGATAGATACAACGCTCCCCGCTGCTGCGGGTTTAGGAACCTTTGAACGCTGGCTTTCAGTCTGGGTGGCTCTTGCCATCGGCGCGGGCCTTCTTCTCGGCAACCTGTTTCCCGGCTTGTTTGCGGCCTTAGCGTCGTTGGAGGTTGCCTCCGTCAACCTGCCCGTAGCGGTGCTGATCTGGGCGATGGTCTATCCGATGATGGTAGGCGTGGATTTTGCCGCACTCCGTCAGGTTGGCGACAAACCGAAAGGACTGGTCGTGGCTCTCATTGTGAACTGGCTGATCAAGCCCTTCACAATGGCCGCTCTCGGTGTCTTGTTTTTTAACTACATCTTTGCAGGGCTGATCCCACCCGATGATGCCCAGACATATCTGGCTGGTATCATCCTGCTGGGGGCAGCACCTTGCACGGCAATGGTGTTTGTCTGGTCCAACCTCACACGCGGGGACGCGACCTATACGCTAGTGCAGGTCAGTGTGAACGATGTTGTTATGGTCTTTGCCTTCGCGCCCATCGTGGCCTTCTTGTTGGGCGTTACAGACATCGTCGTACCGTGGGACACGCTGCTGCTGTCGGTCGGCCTCTACGTCATGCTCCCGCTGCTGGCCGGATATCTGACGCGCCAGAAGCTCGTTCAAAAAGGCGGAGAGGCGGCCATCGATGCGTTCAAGGCCCGTGTGCAGCCGTTCTCGATTTTCGGGCTGTTAGTGACGGTGGTGCTGCTCTTTGGCTTTCAGGGCGAGGTCATCCTGGACCGTCCACTCGTCATCGGTCTTATCGCCATTCCTCTGCTGATACAGTCCTACGGCATCTTCTTTGTGGCCTATGGCGCAGCACGGGCATGGGGCATCCCTTTCAATGTCGCGGCCCCATGCGCCCTGATCGGAACATCCAACTTCTTCGAGCTGGCCGTGGCCGTGGCGATCAGCCTGTTTGGGCTTGGCTCTGGCGCCGCACTGGCAACGGTCGTGGGTGTCTTGGTGGAAGTACCCGTGATGCTTTCATTGGTCGCTTTTGCGAACAGAACGCAACACTGGTTCCCGTCTGAGGGAAGCCGCACGTGATCGTTGTTATTCACTGCTTTAGGCTACCGCTGGCACAGGCTACTACAACTGCTTGACGTGACACCCGCAACCACCCCCCCCCGGAGCACACAGGAGCCGTTCCGGGGGTGTTGCAGGTGTCACATCCTGCGGTCTGTGGTGGACTGTGCCAAGGTGCGCCAGTCACTCTCTTGAAGGGGCTTCCTAGGGGCGGGGAATAGGTACTAGTAATGGGTAAGAGTAGGGAAAGGTGGAATGTAATGGAAATGATTTACGTTGGCTTTACCTAAACTTGTCATCGTATATTTTCAAGCCAACCTGAAATACCACTTGCCTTAACCGAACCATCCTCACATGTTTCATAATTGTTGATGTCAAACAGCAAGCAACGGAAAAGATACAAAATGTCATCAAACGTAATTGGGCTCATTTACTTTATTACTCAATGGCCTCCGGTGCAGACATGAGGCAGTTTCATTCACCGGTATGGCTGGGTGCGGTAACGACCACGGGGAGTTATTCCTTTGCGGTGCTGTTCGTGCTTGAAACCTTCTCTCGGGGAGTCCTAGTTGCAGTGGTGCCTCTACTGGCGCTTGAACTGTTTGGCGATGCGCAGAGTGTAAGCGTATTCTATTTCGCAGTAAGTATTGCCGGAGTGCTGGGTGCTCTTGCTGTGCCTTGGCTGGTCCAGCGTTTACAGCGGCGATGGGTGATGTGCCTTGCGGTATTTTTTCTGTGCATTTCGGCCCCTTTTCTGGCAAGCCAAACCGTGGTTGGCTTGGTTGTCGGCATGGCACTGCATGTGTCAGGTGCAGCGACGCTCTCCATATGCCTCAATCTATATGTGTTGGATCATATCCAGCCTAAGGTGCTAACCCGTTTCGAGCCACTGCGCATGCTATTCACCGGGACCGTCTGGGTCATGGCGCCAGTGCTGGGGATATACCTTGGTAAATATGGTGCATCATGGCTGCCTTTTGTTGCAAGTGCCGGGTTTGCGCTTATTTTGTTGGGCTATTTCTGGTTTTTGCGCATAACCGAGAAACCAATCCAAGTACCGCTCACTTCGACTGCCACCAATCCGATATATTTTGTGCGTCGCTATTTTTCTCAACCTCGATTGGTGCTTGCTTGGCTCCTCGCTGTCGGGCGCTCTGGTTGGTGGATGATGTTTTTCGTCTATGCACCGATTTATGCTGTGACCTCTGGTATGGGTGTCGAGGCTGGTGGCTGGATTGTTTCGGCGGGATCGGCTTCGTTGTTCGTGGTTACATTCTGGGGCTGGATTGGGCGGCGGGTCGGACTGCGCCGTTTGTTGATCTGGGGATATGTGACCGTCGGGCTGTTTACGATTGCGGTAGGTTTGGCGGCAGATACACCGTGGTTGGGCATCACCATGCTGCTTTTTGCCTGTCTTGCCGCCAGCGCTATCGATGGGGCCGGTAATGTGCCCTTTCTACGCGCGGTTCGTTCCCGTGAAAGATCCGGAATGACCGCAGTTTTTTCATCCAATCGAGACATCGCGCGGCTGATCATCCCCGGTATTTTTGCTCTGGTGCTTAATCTCTTTGCCTTACCTGCGGTGTTTATCACATCCGGCTTGATCATGCTGGCGATGGCGATCTACGCTCGCTACATTCCGCGCCGTTTATGAGAGGTAAAACTGCCAAAGCAGGGCCTTATCAAGTGGCTTTCCCCTATTTATAGGTGCTGTCATGTGTGGACGACTCCGATTGATCATGCGACATACTGTTGCTTTAATCCAACGCTACCACTGATGGGGATATGTACTAACACCTTCCCCACCAGTACCCTCTTCCTACCTGTTATTGTCTTTCCTTTTCCCTACTCTTACCCATTACTAGTACCTATTCCCCGCCCCTAGAAAACCCCTTCAAGAGAGTGACTGGCGCACCTTGGCACAGTCCACCACAGACCGCAGGATTGACCCCCGGAACGCCTTCACTGGCCGTTCTGGGGGACATGTCTAACGTCAGCACCTATGGGACAGAATTAAGTGTTTGTGTAAGAGAGCATCCACCTCATCAGTTACTTACATTATGCAGCGGCTTTACGGTGTTGCAAGCGGCGCATTATCCTGACTTTCGTACCAACTACGCGCGCGTGCGCGAGGCACGGGGTATTACACACACAGCAAGAACGGCTTGTTCGCAGGTGTATATCCACGGCTTCAAGTCGTTTCCCTTTCGATCCTGTAATGTTTAGGCATTGTCATGCCCATGTTTTTGCACAGTTGTTCAAGACGTTTCAGCAATTCCTGATTACTCATGGCCTCGTAGTTGACCTTGTGATCGACCTGTAATTTGGCCCCATATTTTTCAGGGCGCATCTTGCTGGCTTTCCACTTGCGTGTATCAATACGAAGCCTGTCACGGTTGATATGATCGTGATTAACCTTTGGGCCGTTCTCAGTCTGGATGATGTCTTTGCTTGAATCATCGGCAATTGCTATGATTTCATCGGCAAAATGATCCGCCTGTTCCGCCCGCGCCAGCGCGTAGTTCGAAAGGAAATCGGGGTTGTTCTTCAGCCAAACCCGAACATTCTTGGGTGCTGGCATTCCATCTTGCCTACACACCGCCGCAAGTGACATGCCATTTGCTATGTCCTCACATATCTTATCGGCCTTTGTCTTTGTGTAGCTTGATGGCCTGCCCAATTTACCTATGGAGTTTGCTGACATCTGCTTAGCCCCTTCTTTGTTTTGATCCATTTTACCATCATTAATCCTTCGCGCAACATAACAAGCGACTGACACTTAAACCTGTTCAAATAGAATACCGCAAATGGGCCAAAGGTTGAAATTTCAGGTGATCCAAATGAGGTATTCTTGGATTGAGGCATATGCCGCCGATGCTACCGTATTCGCACTGCACGAACGGCAGCTGAATCCGCTTAATAGCCGTTCACGTTCCGCCTGATGCCCATGTGATCGCCAATGTCTGCTTAGAGCCCATAGTGGACATTGAGATATCTGCAAGCAATTCGACCCAACCAATGTCGGCTAAGGGCCGTAAGCTGACCTTGGTAACTATGGGCGGGAAGCGGACATTAAGTGTTAGCGTCTCGGATATCGGGGTTTGCCAAAAATAGGCGTTCAACATGAGGCCAGAAAGGCCCCTTGGATTTCGAACGTATTGCCAATTAAATAAGAAATCGGAGCGGTACTAAAGAGGGACAAAACCAGGAATGCGAAGTGGCACTACCTTGCCGATATCAAACTCCCGATCACGCTGGATGTGAGAAAAGCAATCGCGGCGACGCAGACGATTGATGGCCCTGCGGGTGTATCAAATACATAGGCCGCACGCAGACCGACCACTGCTGACAGCATCCCGATTATCCCAGCAGCGACAGCCATTCCCTCAGGGGTCCGTGACATCGGCCGCGCAGCGGCTGCAGGAATGATCAGCATAGCTGCTATCAACAGAACGCCGACAACCTTGATCGCCACTGCAACCGTGATCGCAAGTGCAAACGTCAGGACGAGTTGTTCACGCTTGGGGTCAATCCCGCTTGCATGGGCCAGATCCTCATTCAGCGTCGAAGTTAGCAGGGCAGACCAGCGCCAGCCGGTCAGCATCACCACAAGTGCAGCACCTCCCCAGATGACCGAGAGGTCACCACGCGAGACGGCAAGTATGTCGCCAAAGAGATACGCCATCAGGTCGATGCGCACGCCGGACAGGAACGAAACGGCCACAAGCCCAAAAGCGAGTGCAGAATGTGCAAGCACCCCCAGCAATGTATCCATCGCATAGCCTCTACCAGATATCACGCTTACCGTCAGTGCCATCAGCAGGGCCACAGCCATCGTGCCGATGAAGATCGGCATGGAAAATGCCAACGACAAAGCTACACCAAGGATTGCCGCGTGTGCTGTGGCATCACCAAAATAGGCCATACGCCGCCAAACCACAAAGCACCCCAATGGTGCCGCTGCAATGGCAACGCCTATTCCAGCCAAAGCAGCACGCACCATAAAATCATCAAACATTATTCAACGGCCTCTGTGTGATTGTGGGTATGTTTATCATGATCGTGCCCGTGATCATGTTCATGGCGGTAAAGCGCCAAAGCACCGCCTGTTCCCGTGCCAAATAGCGCACGATATTCTGGTGCCGATGCCACTACGGCGGGCGTGCCTTCACAGCAAACGTGGCCGTTGAGGCATATTACACGGTCAGAGGCACTCATCACAACGTGTAATTCGTGGCTGATCATCAAGACTGCGCAACCAGTATTCTGCCGTACCTGATCGATTTGTTGGTAAAAAGAGGCTGAACCGCGTTGGTCCAGCCCTTGTGTGGCCTCATCCAGTAGCAACAGATCAGGCTTTCCAATCAGAGCACGTGCTAGCAACACCCGTTGAAATTGCCCGCCTGAGAGTTGCGACAGTTGCGCTTTGGATAAATCTGGCACACCAGCCTGTGTCAACGCTTGATCAATGTCTGTTGCTGTTCTTCCGCTCGGCAGCTTCAGAAACCTTGCAACTGTGATCGGCAACGTCTTATCGATATGCAGCTTTTGCGGGACGTAACCAATTGTAACGCCGCTTCCTCGCGTGACATGACCTTGGAACGGTTTCATAGCGCCGATTATGGTTCGCAAAAGGCTGGTTTTACCAGATCCGTTTGGGCCAACGATGGTCACGATCTCGCCCGGTTGAACACTCAGGGAAACGCGTGACAAAACTGTTCTTGCCCCATAACGGACGCTGAGGCCTTCGACCTGCACAAGGCTCATGCGCCTGCCTTGTCAGCGCAGGCGGGGCAAACGCCCTCGGCCTCTACTACGGTACGCTCTATCTGGAAGCCAGTAGCGCGGGCAGCGTTACCCAACGCACCCCGTGCCGGGGATGACTGGGTTTCGGCCACTGCGTCGCACAAACGACAGATCATGAAGGCGGGCGCGTGAGACACGCTGGGATGGGCGCAGGCGATAAACGCGTTCAGCCGCTCGATCTTGTGGGCCAACCCATTCAACACAAGAAAATCAAGCGCACGATAAGCGACAGGCGGCTGAGATCCAAACCCGTCCTCGCGTAGCCGATCTAAAATCACATAGGCTCCAAGTGCCCTGTGTTCCTGCAACAATATCTCTAACACCTTGCGGCGCACGGGCGTAAAACGAAGTTCGTCTGACGCGCAACGGGCCTCGGCAGCGGCGAGCGTGTTACTCACACACGCGTCGTGATCATGATGCGCAAACCCAAGCGCGCCGTCGCTAGCGTCGCCATTCTTAAAGTCTATTGTCATGTTATAACATTTCGCCTATATGGTCCGTTATGTTATAAAATCACATGGAGACTCCGATGTCCAGAAAACTTCTTACCATATCACTGATTACTACATTGGTGGGAAAGGTCGCTTTTGCAGAAGTACCTCATGTCGCGGTTGATATTGCGCCAGTACACTCATTGGTCGCACGGGTTATGGACGGGGTCGGCACGCCCGATCTTATTGTTCAGCCTGGTGCTAGCCCGCATGAATACAGTCTACGCCCGTCTGAAGCGAAGGCACTGCAAGACGCCGACCTCGTGTTCTGGACCAGTTCTGGTCTGACACCATGGCTTACCGATACAATCGAGACACTAGCTACTGATGCCTCTGTTACAGAATTGCTTGAAGCTGATGGTTCGATTGAACTGGAACTCCGTGAAAGCGCCCTGTTTGAGGTCCACAACCACGGCGAGCATGATGACGACCACGACGACGAGGCCCATAAAGACCATGAAGACGCACATGATCCACATGCTTGGCTGTCGCCGAAAAATGCAATGACATGGTTGAATGTGATTGCAGGCCAACTTTCCGCAGCTAATCCGGAAAACGCAGGAACATATTTTGCAAATGCCGCTGCGGGGCGTTCCGAAATTGAAGCATTGATTGGTGAGGTCAACGCAACGCTGGAACCGGTTCGCGGTGAGCAGTTCATCGTTTTCCACGACGCCTATCAGTATTTTGAAACGGATTTCGATTTCCTTGCATCCGACGCAATTTCATTGAGTGATGCCTCTGATCCAAGCCCGGCACGAATTGCTGGAATTCAGGCGTGGATAGCAGAGGAAGGTATCCGTTGCGTTCTGGCAGAACCACAGTTCAATCCGGGTCTAGTTGAAACAGTTCTAGATGGGACGGAAGCACAGACGGGTATTCTTGATCCGCTTGGCTCAGATCTGGAGCTGGGATCGGCACTTTACGCCCAACTTATCCGGAATCTGTCAATCGCTCTTGCAGGATGTCTGCAACCGCATCAGGGTGGTTGAACTGCAGATATGTGGGAGAAACTGACCGTTCATACTTGTCACCATAATGTCGGAATGTGCGGAGAGCAGAGATTGCGTCAACTGTAGTTTTTAGTTCACATTATGTTGCGAAATTCCGCATGAAGCTTTTATTCGACATAGGGTTGTGACGTTATTATTCAGTTGATATTTGTTACTTTATAAAATAACAAAAAATAAACAAGCAAGAGGAACCTCTAATGCGCAAGCTTGCAGCAACACGGCAATCGGATGTTTTGGATGTCTTACATGCACAAGATAAGCCTATGACGGCCTATGCAATTTTGGACCGTATGAAAGCAGATGAGCCACATCTTGCGGCACCCACTGTATACCGTGCACTTGCAGCTTTGACAAATCAGGGGCGCGCGCACAAATTGGAATCCATCAAAGCCTTTGTGCCTTGCCGTTGTTGTCATGATGCTTCGGTTCCTGTGCTTGCTATTTGTGAAGACTGTGGAACTGTCGAGGAGCATGATGGGGTTCAGTTGCTTAAGGAATTATCAACGATTTCGGCAAAGAGCCAATTCACTGCTGCGCGACACATCGTTGAAATCCACGGCCAATGCAGACAATGCTCTCGTTAATAAAATTATTATAGAAACAAAAGGGTTACAGACATGAAAACACTTCCACTAGCTGCGGTTGTCGTTGTTACAGCAACATCAGCTTTCGCCGAAGAAGCGCGCCAAGTTGATGCGCATGAACATGGTGTAGGCCAATTGGATATTGCCTTTGATGGCAATCAGATTGCGATAGAGCTGCATGCGCCAGGGTCTGATATTGTAGGCTTTGAATATGCTGCGGAAAGCTCTGATGATCGTGCCGCTGTTGATGCAGCTGTTGCGAAACTGGCGGTGCCACTTGATCTGTTTGTTCTGCCAGCTGCCGCTGCATGTAGTGTGGTTCAGGCAAGTGCCGAATTAGAGAGTGAAGACGCGCATGAAGAAGAGCATGCCAATGACGATCACGCGGAACATGATGAAGAACACAATGAGGCTGACCACGCGAAACATGAGGAAGAAAGTGGACATACGGAGTTCCACGCAGAATACCTTTTAACATGTGCTCAACCTGATGCTGCATCTGAGATTACATTTACGTATTTTGAGACCTTTCCAAACGCGCTAGAACTTGAAGTGCAGGTTGTGTCGGACGCGGGTGCGAATGCATTTGAGGTGGAGCGCGATAACCCAAAGCTTGATCTACGCGGCATGTTTTAGGCGACCCTAGAGTGTCAGACGAAACGCCAATTTTAGAACTAGAAGATGTCCGCTATCGCTGGCCAGGGCGGACATCTTTTGGGCTATCTGTTCCTGCATTCGGTTTGAAATCTGGTGAAACGGTTTTATTGTTAGGCGAAAGTGGGTCAGGTAAATCAACGTTACTCTCTTTGATTTGTGGAACGGTTACTGCAAATTCAGGCAGGGTGACCGTTTCTGGAACAGACATAGCATCGCTTTCGGCGGGGCAACGGGATCGGTTTCGTGCTGAACAGATTGGCCTAATCTTTCAGCAATTTAATCTGCTCCCCTATGCAAATGTGCTGGATAATATTCTGCTGCCTTTGCGATTTGCACCAGAGCGTCGAAGTCGTGTGAACGCGCCTCAAGATGAGGCAATAAAGCTATGCCAAGACTTAGGTTTGCCTCGCGATGTGATTAATGCACGCGCAGGGACACTTAGTGTTGGGCAACAGCAACGGGTTGCTGCCGCACGTGCGTTGATCGGACAACCCTCGCTTATTATAGCGGATGAACCAACGTCTTCTCTTGATGCCGCAACACAGATCACTTTCCTAGATTTGTTTTTTGTGCAGTCTCGCGTGCATGGGACAACACTTTTAATGGTAAGCCATGATGCGCGATTAGCTGAACAATTTGATCGTGTCGTGCAGATGTCAGATATTGCCAAGGTTGAAAGAGAGACCTCATGATTTTACGTCTTGCCTTTGGTTCACTTATGGCCCGTGCACTGACTGTTGGCATGACTATCCTTGCAATCGCTTTGTCGGTTGCGTTGTTTCTTGGGGTTGAAAAAGTACGCACTGGGGCTAAGGCTAGTTTTGCAGACACGATTTCGGGTACTGATTTGATAGTTGGTGCGCGGTCTGGTTCTGTGCAACTCTTGCTTTATTCGGTGTTCAGGATTGGAAATGCCACCAACAACCTGACTTGGGAAAGCTACCAAGATATTGCCGCGCGGCCTGAAGTGGATTGGATTGTACCAATTTCATTGGGCGACAGTCATCACCAATTCCGTGTGATGGGAACGACAACCGCATTTTTCGATCGTTACAAGTATCGTTCTGGACAATCACTGGAGGTACGTGATGGCGCTATCATGTCTGATCTTTTCGACACAGTGATCGGGGCCGATGTTGCTGCGACGCTTGGATATGAAATTAACGACCCAATTGTGGTGGCGCATGGATTGGCTTCGTTCACTGAACATGATGATCAACCCTTTCGTGTTTCTGGTATTTTGGAAAAAACGGGAACGCCTGTAGATCGTACTGTGATTGTTAGCTTGAAAGCCATTGAGGCTATTCATGTAGATTGGAAAAGCGGCGCTAAGACCTCTGGCAAGTCGACAGCTGCTCATGTGATCCGAGAAATGGAACTGCAACCCCAAGCGGTGACGGCTGCCTTTGTCGGTGTCAAAGGTCGCTTGCAAGTCTTCGGCTTGCAAAGATCGATTAATGAATACAAACAAGAGCCGCTTTTGGCAGTCTTACCAGGTGTTGCATTGCAAGAACTCTGGCAGATCGTTGGTATTGCTGAAACTGCCCTGATAGCTGTTTCGGGAATGGTCGTTATTACAGCTCTTATAGGTATGATGGCCACGATCTTTTCCAGCCTGAATGAACGTCGCCGCGAAATGGCGATCTTTCGGGCTATGGGTGCGCGGCCACGCGTTATTCTTGGGCTGCTGGTGCTAGAGGCTAGTTTAATGACAGCAATTGGCGCGATCTTGGGTCTTATGTTTCTTTATATCGGTCTCTTCATTGTACAACCGCTTGTCGATAGTGCGTTTGGGCTTTGGCTTCCAATCGATCCACCGACCTTGCGCGAGGTGTGGGTCTTATTGAGTGTTATAGCTGCTAGCGCAATTGTGAGCTTGGTACCTGCCTTGAGAGCCTATCGTTTATCTCTTGCCGATGGTATGATGGTTAAAATTTAAAAAGGGTATGAGAAGATGAGTTTATCACGCCGAAATTTTATTGCTGTTGCGACGGCTTTTGCTGGCCTACCGCGCAGTGTTCATGCAACAACACCGCGTGAGATTACCTGGGACGATCTTATCCCCCCAGGTGTGCCTTATTCCGAGATTGTTGGTGAAGGTGAGATGGATGAGCAAAATGATGTATGGAGCCCTGTATTTGATGCAAATGCCACAAAGCTAAATGATGCTTTGGACGGCGCATATATCAAGATGCCTGGTTTCATTATTCCGATTGATATATCGACAAAAGGTGTTACGAGCTTTGTTCTTGTGCCTTATGTTGGGGCTTGCATACACACGCCGCCGCCGCCGCCGAACCAATTGGTGTTTGTCACCAGTAAAACACCATGGCCCGATGATAACCTATGGGAGGCTGTATGGGTTATCGGACAAATGCAGCATGAATTGCAATCCACGGAAGTTGCTGAAACCGGGTATACTTTGGTTGCGGACAAGATGGAGGTTTACGTTTGGTAGACTTTCGTTTGGATCGCAGAGCCGCTCTGGTTGGCATCGGTGCACTGACATTCCTTCCACAAATAACCCACGCCAAAGACTACATTGATCTAGATTGGTCAGACCTGTTACCACACGGTCAGATAGCAATTCCACCAATGCTGCAGGATTTGATTGACCACGAACAAACAAATCCCATGAGCCGGCAACCTGGATCTATGGGAGTGCGCTCCGATTGGAATGGTCAGATTGTTCGTATTCCAGGGTTCATCGTTCCTATTGATTATTCAGGGACCGGCGTGACAGCATTCATTCTTGTACCATTTGTGGGGGCATGTGTGCATGTACCACCCCCGCCTGCCAATCAGCTTGTTTTTGTTACGACGGAAACAGCGCATGAGAGCATAGGATTATATGAATCTGTGGATGTAATTGGAATCTTTGGAACAGCTTCAATAACAACCCAGCTTGCGCAAGTTGCTTATGCTCTATCCGCAGATCGCATTATACCTTACAAAAGGTAGCGAACGCTAAACCCACTTCAGAGAACATCTATACGAATATCCGCTTTGTCCGCTTAGCTGACGTTCGCCTTGCGTCTGATGCTCATGTGGTCGCCAAAGGCAGCTTTGAGCCTTTGCTACTTAAGTGGCAATGCAGCCAATGTCTGTTTATTGAAACACATATTGGCAAAGGTATCCACGACTTCGAGAAAGCCAACAATGGTCTCGAAATGCGCTTTAAGAGTTTTGATCCCACTGAGAGTGTATAACAATTACCTCAACAATCTATTTTTCTGGGTTCAAGGGACAATGTGCCGATCTCTTCTATCAGTTCTCTATACTTGTCTTTAAATTTGAAGTGCACTGGAACCAGCTTACCAAGGTGCCTTTCGAAATCAATTAACAAAAACATCGCGCCACTGCTTTTAGTTGAAAGCACAACCAAATGTTGCTCGGCTAGCCCGTCGAAATCAGCTACTAAATATATGTTTCCGGCAATAAATTCAAACTGCGCCAAAACAGCGATAGAATCTTTAACTGTTTTAACCGCCGATTCCCTCCAAGAAAACATTTGTGACAATTTTTCAATTCCGGCAGTTGAGCCGTCCTCAATTGCAACCGAAACAAATTCACAAGTTTGCTCACGAGCGGAATTTTCCCCAGCATGCAAAACGGGAGCTGCAAAGTTGGCCGCGATTACTACTAACGCTGCAAGAGTTCTTTTCATACTAAACTACCAATCCCAATTCTTAGAAGTTTCGGCCTAATTCTGCGATAAACTAGATGCAGTTATTCCAGAAAGCTTGGCTTTTAACAAGGAGAAGGAATTGTTGCTTTGTCCGCTTAACAGACGTTCACTCTTCGTCTGATGCTCATGTAGTCGTAATGTCCGCTTTGAGCCCAAAGTTGCCTAACCCTTGCAAGGCGGCGAATGTCCGCTTCATACGAGCTCATTGACATGTAGTCTCGTCCGGGTGTTAATTTAGAAGCGCAGATAGTAGGGAGTATGGATGCCAGAATTTCAGGAACCGGACACTTTCGCCGCTCTCGAAAAACGCGAATGGGCCAAAGCCGATGTGGCACAATCCTATGCTAAAGTCTTTGCCAAGGCGGCGGACATGGTTGTTCCAACCTTGGTTGCTGCTGTCGGAGCCTGTGACGATTACGATGTACTCGACTTATGCTGCGGCCATGGCAATGTGGCGGTAGGCCTTCTCAAGGCAGGAGCTCGGGTAACTGGGCTTGATTTCTCACCTGTCATGCTTGAGATGGCGCAGGCAGCGGCGCCCGACGCACTGTTTGTTGAAGGCGACGCGATGGCCTTGAAATTTGAAGATCAATCATTTGATGCCGTAACAATCGGGTTTGGGATGCCACATGTGCCAGACCCCCCGAAAGTGGTAGCAGAGGCCCGCCGTGTTCTGCGTCCCGGTGGTCGGCTGGCGTTTTCAGTATGGTGTGGGTCGGAAGTCGACACTGCTCTTGGCTATGTTTTTGACGCCATTGCTCAATACGGTTCTTCAGGCATTACCTTGCCACCGGGGCCTGGGGCAAATGATTATGCTGATCCCACGCTGGCGTTTCCCGTTCTCGAGAAGGCTGGATTTACTAATTGCCGTCAATCTGTAGTCGCGTCGAAGTGGCAGGTTAATGACCCGGGTGCACCTTATGGTTTCTTCCTTGAGGGAACGGCCAGAGGCGGTGCTCTGTTGCGCCCGCAGCCATTAGCGAATGCGACAGCTATCCGAGCGGCAGTAGTTTCTAAAGTAATAGAAAAGCACGGACCGGGACCTGAGTGGGACGTGCCAATTCCCGCAGTGGTAACCGTAGCGGTCGCAGTGTAGACAACCTGAGTGATGTGGGCCCTTCATTAAAGCAGACGTTGCCGCCCTTGATGCCAACGGCAGCTTTGGCCGCATAGCGGTCATTCACACTCCCGCCCACAACCTAACTATATTGCCAACCTCTTGCAGCAGTACTTGGGGTTCTTTGATAAGGGGTGATATGATAAAAGCACGGCCCCATTCTGTTTCAAACAATCTAAAGAACCGCCCTCTATGCATCCTTTCAGATAGCATACCCCAACCACACGGATTGGTGGTTTGTAAGCGAGCGGTTCATTGAATTGCTCCTACTTTGGATTATCCGTAGCCCACGATGCGCAGAGCGTATAGGTCATTTTTTTCGCATCAAACACTTTCTCAAATCTATCTGGCACTCTTTGCATTGCTACAACAAGACCGCCTTCTGGTGTTGTTTTAACAGTGGGTTTGTCAACATCTAGCACCGTGGTACCCTTCGCAGCCTTTGTCATGACAATTGCTCCTTCTATGAATTATCCACATTTATAAACCTCCGTGTCATCATATAATTTAGAGGTCTAAAGTACAAAGCGGTCTGCTTGATGGTTTACGTACTGGCCTGCAATGGCAGCCATCACAGAAACTATCCCTTTCGAACAGCTCTACAGTAACCCTAAGATTACCCAAATACACAACGGGTTTTTGGAAACAGTCTGTTGAACGGCGAAATAGGCGGTTTTAACTGCCAATTGTCCCCCATATGTCCCCCAGAACGAATAATGGCCGAACATCCATTATAGGATGAGTTACATAACTATCTGATATTAAAAGTAAAACTTTGGCAGGGGCTGAGAGACTCGAACTCACGACCCTCGGTTTTGGAGACCGATGCTCTACCAACTGAGCTAAACCCCTAGAAAACCAAAGTGAGCTTCAATTACGCAAGCTTTGCAGCATTTGCAAGCGGCAAGTAGATCCGTATGCAAAAAATACACCTCGTTTCAGTCACAGCAAAAAGTTGCGCAAGTTGGCGATTACATGTGGCCATAAACTCTGTACTATCCGGTATATGTCGAAACTTTTGAATTCCGGGGCAGAGCCCCCCAAAGTTAAACTGGTCACCGAAGTGTGGGGACCGATCAAATCTTTGATGGCCGCACGGCGCAATATTCTTGAGATTATTCCCGAGGCAGCCACCAAGCAGCCGATTGTATCCGGTCGCACAGGCAGTGTGCGCTGGCATATGGTGATGGAGCCACATGCCATCGGGCGTATATTAAAAGACAATCTGGAAAATTATCCGAAATCCGATGTGACCAAAAATATTCTGGAACCTGCAATAGGCGACAGTATGTTTATTGCCGAAGGGGCACACTGGCGGTGGCAACGGCGTGCGGCCTCACCCGTATTTACACATCGCAATATTGCCAATCTGGCCCCGATCATGTCAGCGGCGGCAGACAGTGCCTGTGCGCGTATTGATGCGGCGGGTGAAATTGTCGATATGTATGAAGAAATGATCACAACCACTTTTGACGTCATCTCGAACGTCACTTTCAGTGGATCCGATGCGATGGACAGCGCACAGGTGCATCATGCCATCGATCGGTACATCGCCCAAACCGCGCGGATTTCACTGTTCGATATTATAGGGGTTCCCACATGGGTGCCACGCCCTTCGCGTATATTTCAACCCAATGCCCTGAAAAAAATGAAAACAATCGCGGATATTGCGATTGCAAGTCGCAAGAAACATGGTTCGAAACCTGTACCTGACCTGCTTGATTTGTTGCTTGAAGGGCAAGACCCCGAAACCAAACGCCAGATGAATATGGCCGAATTGCGGGACAATCTGCTGACTTTTATCGTAGCCGGCCACGAAACCACGGCATTAACCCTGTCATGGGCATTATATCTGTGCGCCTTTGATCCAGAGGTGCAAGATAAGCTGCGCGATGAAGCGCAATCCGTGTTGCAAGGTCGCACCGCGACAGCCGAAGATTGTGCAGCCTTGCCTTATACGGAACAGGTGATCAAAGAAGCGTTGCGCCTGTATCCGCCTGCCGCATTCGTGTCGCGCACGGCGCAGGGCAAAGACGTGCTTTGTGATCGTGATGTTCAACGTAAAGATACGGTGATGCTGCCGATTTATGCGCTGCACAGACACCACGCCATTTGGGATAATCCGGATCGGTTCGACCCGATGCGTTTCGCGAACGGGCATAAACCTGACCGCTATTCATACCTGCCATTCGGCGACGGGCCACGGATTTGTATCGGCGCACAATTCGCGATGATCGAAGCCACGATAATATTGGCAACACTGATTTCACGTTTCAATTTTGACCGGATCAAAGGCCGCGACCCGAAGCCGGTAATGGTTTTGACATTGCGACCCGAGGGCGGGGTACCCCTGAAGGTCAGTCGACTTTAGCAACCTCTGCGCACATCTGACGCAAGCCTTCCCATTCCGATGGCGTTAAAACCGTTTCAAATGATCCATCGCCGATGGTGTCCGCTTCATTTGCGGCTTTCGCGCGCCCTGCCAGATCGGGATGGCTGGCCAAATGTGACAACAGTTCCGGCCCATCACCGTATTCTTCATTCAACCTGTCGAAAAAATCCGCCATCGGTGCAGACGGCAACTTTGTATCCGACATTAGTTTGTGCGCAAATATATCGGCATTGGCTTCAGCATCCTGACTGTAATTGGCCGCGATCAATTGCTCTGCAATCACCAAAGCCACGGTACCGCCTGCAAAATCACCGAATACCATACCCAATATCCCCACTGAACCGGCGGAACGTAGCGTTAGGCGCGTGGGGTCGCGATTGATCACATGGCCCATTTCATGACCCAATACGGCGGCAACTTCTTCAGGGCTGTCTGCATCCTGTATCAAACCGTCAAACAAAACAATATGACCCCCCGGAACCGCGAACGCATTTGGCATTTCATGATTGAAAACCTTGATGTCCAACGGGTACGGACTGTCAATATATGCCGCCAGCCGCGTTGTCATTTTATCCAGTGCAGCCTGACCTTTTGGACCTGTACACGTCAGACCCGTATCATCGTCATACCCCGTCAACAAACGTTCGATCTGGTTCAAACTGACACGGCCCAGTGCAATTTCGCGATCAACCGGGATCATCAAAGCCAACTGGTTTGCAAGGGCCGGAATGATGACGAAAACGATAACAACTACGGATGTAACGGCACCCGTGCCCCACATACCGATACGTTTCCACATAGTTGCGGGAATATTCGATTTGTTCAAGTTTTGGGCAAGATTCGCCAGTCGGTTGGCCAAGACTTCATCCGCGATGTTAAGTCGCCCAAGGCCGCCCATCACCCGAAAGGACGTCCCTTTTTGACTGGCGACATCCGCAATATTACGTATATCATCATAGGCCCATTCCACAGAGACGTCTAATGTTGGGCCTGCAATAACAAGGCCATTTTCTTCGCAGGTAATATCGACATGATGTTCCCGCGCAGATACACCATCATAAAAAGCAGCCATTGGCTGTTGGGAATCATCAACCATCGCTTAGAACCCTGCGCCCACATCCAGCGCATCAGCAAAGCCTTCGGCCTCGATCATCTCATCACCTTCGCGTTGCTTCACATCTGCCAGCTCTTCGGCATTATGCACAGTTGTGACTTGTGCGTAATGTTCAAGAATTGGTTGGGTGATGAAAATCAGACTTAACACACCTGCAACAACGAAAAAAGCGACGTAACCCAGAACACCGCCAACAACAAAACCCGCAGGCATGTCATCCGTTCCCAAATCAACACCACTAAGTGCAATATTTGAAATAATCCCTATGATACCACCGATCAGACCGGCAACCATCGGGGCCAGCATTGAAACGATCAGCCCGCCAAGCAGGTAAATACCGATGATCCGCCCGGTTCTGGGTTCAGAGGTAAACTGGATATTATCGCCCAGTTTTTTAGTCTTTGTCAGAATACGGTGGCTGTGAACACTGTAATAGGCAAAACCGATATAGAACCACATTATACCGATAAAGATCAAAAACCCGGCCAGTACAGCAAAGGCAATATCGGTTCCTGCCGCATCACCTTCCAACGCGCCTTGCCAGCTTAACATCGCTAATATAGCACCACCGACTATAGTAATAACAAAACCCATTAAAATATGTTTCATTGCAGGATAAAGTGACTGCCAGCGGCCTTCTTGCATAAATTGTGCCGTGCCAAACCAAGTACGGTCAGCTTTGTATTTTTCCAGATAATAGGTTTGGCGCGGCATCAATATGCCCAATGTGGCTATTGTCAGCATCCAATGACCTATCGCGCGAATTGCATAACCCCACGCGGCCTGATCTACGCCAAAACGAATGCCCTTCCATTTGGTGCGCGACAGCATATAGCGACGCGCACGGTACTGAGCATAGAAGATCAACGGTGCAATTGCAAAAAAGGTGGCATAGGTCAAAAGTATTCCGCGTATAGGGTCTGCATCGGGATCGACGGTTTCAAACAGCGACATGCCGGCAAAACTAAGTGCGATTTGAAAGGTACCCAGATAGATTGCCAGAACCGCGACCGCGATCAGAAAGCCGATAAACTTTTCGATACCTTTGCCAGTGTATTCAAACCCGTGACCGTCCAAGGTAAACGCAGACCAGAAATAGCGGCGCAGGCGCGTGCGCGCCCAAAAACGATAAATCCCCAATGTAACCAGCGTCAACAAGGTCGTAACAATAGCCAGGCCCCGTAATTGGGGGGTGTTACCGTTAAATGCGACGGTGCCGACTTCCGTATCTTCAATATCCTCAGTCATAAATTTCTCCTTGGAATAGTCAGTCATAATTTACATATTAAATTTGTTGTCCCTTGGAAAGCCGCGTGGTGCCATACGTCCTGCCGATGCACGTTTACCGATCCACTCACCCAGTTCCGTTTCAGTGCGCGTTCGGCCTGCCGGATCAAGCCAGCTTAGCCCTTCGGCCAATGTGAATGTTGTCGCATCATTCAGGCCACCGTCTTTATATTTTTGTAGCCGCACCCCTTTACCGCGCCCCATTTCCGGCAACTCGGCGATCGAGAAAATCAGAACTTTGCGGTTTTCACCAACGCAAGCGATATGATCACCCTGAACAGGACGACAAACATGCGCTTTGACGTCACCTTTGACATTCAACACTTGTTTTCCGCTGCGGGTTTGGGCCACAATATCATCTTCATTTACAACAAAACCATCCCCTGCCGAAGATGCAACCAGTAGTTTCTGCCCGGCTTTATGGATAAACATATCCACCATTTCAGCATCATTCGGCAGATCAACGATCAGGCGGATGGGTTCACCCATACCGCGCCCTCCCGGTAATTGGCTGCATGGCAGCGTATAAAACCGCCCATTTGCGCCCAACAACAACAGCTTGTCGGTGGTTTCAGCATGGAAAACAAAGCGGCTTTCGTCGCCGTCTTTGAACTTCAGATCCTGTTCCAGATCAATATGGCCCTTCATCGCACGGATCCAACCCATTGCGGAACAGACCACCGTAATAGGTTCTTTTTCGATCATTGCCTCTATTGGTACATCTTCCACGTCAGGGGCATCCGCCAGTTCTGTGCGCCGCGCACCATCCGGTGCATCTTTACCGAATTTCTTGCGGGTTTCGCGCAGTTGATCGGTGATACGACCCCATTGCAAAGTCTCATCATCCAGCAGGTCATCCAAGTCGGCCCGCTCTATCAGCAAATCGTCACGTTCGCGGCGCAATTCCATTTCTTCAAGCTTGCGCAAATTGCGCAAACGCATGTTTAAAATTGCTTCAGCTTGCACATCTGTCAGATCGAACTCTGCGACCAAAACAGGTTTGGGTTCATCCTCGTAGCGTATTATCTCAATCACACGGTCAAGATTGAGGAAGGCAACGATATAACCTTCCAACACTTCCAAACGGCGGTCGATTTTATCAAGGCGGAATTTAGAGCGGCGTTGCAAAACTTCACGGCGATGATCAAGGAATGCCCGCAGCACTTCCTTCATTGAGCACACTTTTGGTGTGCGCCCATCGATCAGAACATTCATATTCAGGTTGAAACGGATTTCCAGATCACAAAGCTTGAACAGAGTTTCCATCAACACGGCGGGATCAACGGTTTTGGCACGCGGCTCCAGCACAAGACGCACATCTTCGGCACTTTCATCACGCACATCGGCCAAAATTGGAATTTTCTTTTGCAAGATCAGTTCAGCTATTTTTTCGATCAGCTTTGACTTTTGCACCTGATAAGGGATTTCCGTGACAACGATTTGCCATTGTCCGCGGCCCAACTCTTCCAAGTCCCAGCGCGCCCGCAATCGGAATGCGCCACGACCTGTTTTATAAGCCTGTAAAATATTTTCGCGCGGTTCTACCAGAATACCGCCGGTCGGAAAATCGGGGCCGGGAACATAATCCAACAGGGTTTCGTCACGCGCATTAGGGGCTTTGATCAGATGAATGGCAGCATCGCATAATTCGCCCAGATTATGGGGCGCGATATTCGTGGCCATTCCAACCGCGATCCCTGATGAACCATTTGCCAACAGGTTTGGGAATGTCGCGGGCAACACCTCTGGTTCGGTTTCCGAACCGTCATAGTTTGGGTTGAAATTTACCGCGTCCTCGGACAGGCCGATCATCAGGGCTTGTGCGGCTTCCGTCATACGCGCTTCGGTATAACGTGGGGCGGCAGGATTATCGCCGTCGATATTGCCGAAATTACCCTGTCCGTCGACCAGTGGATAACGGACGTTGAAATCCTGTGCCAGCCGCGCCAAAGCGTCATAAATAGCCTGATCACCATGGGGGTGGTAGTTCCCCATCACCTCACCCACGATTTTGGCGCACTTTTTATAGGCACCTGCGGGATCCAGTTTTAAACCGCGCATGGCATAAAGGATACGCCGATGCACAGGTTTCAGACCGTCACGCGCATCAGGCAGGGCACGGCCCATGATGGTGGACAGCGCATAGGTCAGGTAACGATCACCAATTGCGCGGCGCAAAGGTTCAGTGGTGGTTAAGCCACCATCATCGGGTATGTTGTTGTCATCAATCAAATCAGCCATAGATGATGTGTAATCGGTCACATAAGAAGGGTCTAGGGCTTTGACCCGTTTTCAGGGATTTTTTCTTGAAGAACGTAAGGTTTTTATCGCCTCGCAAGAAATACTAAACTAGTTTATTGGTTTAGTTCAAAGTTCAAACAGGCACACATATGACCCAAAAATCCATACTTATCACCGGCTGTTCATCCGGTATCGGCTATGACGCGGCCCACACATTGCATAAACGCGGCTGGCGGGTTTTTGCAACCTGCCGGAAACCTGAAGATTGCGAACAATTACGCAATGAAGGGCTGGAAAGTTTTGTGCTGGATTATGAGGATGAGCCGGGCATCAAGGTGGCAGTTGCCGAGACCCTGAAACGCACGGGTGGTACGTTGGACGCGCTTTATAACAATGGGGCCTATGCGATCCCTGCCTTGACCCAAGATTATCCGCGCGATGCTTTGCGGGCGATTTTTGAAGCCAATTTCTTTGGTAATTTTGATCTGATAAACCAAATTCTACCCGTCATGTTCAAACAGGGCCATGGGCGAATTATCAATTGTTCATCTGTTTTGGGGATCACAGCGATGAAAGGGCGGGGGGCCTATAACGCCACCAAATTTGCAATGGAAGGTCTGACAGATACTTTGCGTTTGGAGCTACGCAACCAACCGATTGATATTATTTTGGTTGAACCGGGTCCGATCACCACTGAAATTAGGCAAAATGCCCAAATTCAATTTGAAAAATGGATTGATTGGGAAGGCTCGCTTGCCCGTAAAGTTTATGAAAAAAATGTAATACCGCGTCTTTTTTCAAAAACCGCAAAACCCGACCGCGGCGAGTTGCCATCCTCAGCCGTAACCGACAAGTTGATCCATGCATTGGAAAGCAAAAACCCGAAACCACGTTATTATGTGACCACGCCAACATATGTCGCAGGCTTCTTGAAACGCATATTGTCGACACGGGCATTGGATTACTTCTATAGTCGGATATGAAAAGTTAAATCACGAAAGGCGACCCCATGTCACAAGCCCCGTTATATTTTCTTGCCGTTGCAGCGGTATTGGTTGTGTTGGTCGTTTTGATGATCGGACTTGGCAGCTTTACATCCGGCGGCGAATTTAACCGCAAATATTCCAACAAGCTGATGCGCCTGCGGATCATTGCACAGGCCGTCGCGGTTGGCTTGATCCTGCTTTATGCGATTATGCGCGGAAACGGTGGCTGATATGGTTGTCCTGAATAAAATATACACCCGCACCGGTGACAAAGGCGAAACCGCTTTGGGCAATGGAGTACGGGTTGCCAAAGACGATGCACGCGTAAATGCCTACGGGACTGTAGATGAGGCCAACGCAACCGTTGGGCTTGCGCGTCAACACGCAAACGGTGAAATGGATGCATCCCTTGCGCGCATTCAAAATGACCTGTTCGATCTTGGGGCGGATTTCTGCCGTCCTGATATGACGAAAGATAAAGATGCCGATTATACGCCGTTGCGCATATTGGATCGGCAAGTAGACCGCCTAGAGGCTGAAATTGACGCAATGAACACCAAGCTGACCCCATTGCGCAGCTTCGTTTTGCCAGGCGGCTCAGCGCTTGCTGCAAACCTGCACCTATGTCGAACCGTAACACGACGCGCAGAACGCCTAGCGATCACATTGGCAGGTACTGAAGACGTCAATGCCGCTGCAGTGAAATATCTGAACCGCCTATCGGACTGGTTTTTCGTCGCATCACGTACTGCCAACGATAACGGTTCAAAAGACGTGCTTTGGGTGCCCGGGGGGAATCAGTAGCGAAATTTCGCCCATGAAATTATCATTTATTTTTTCACGGGCCAAACGCGACGTTATTTCCATGTTTCATGTCGATTCATGTCTTTATTTACGTCACATCCTATCGTAAAGGGGTTTGGAATATTTAGATGTCTCTAAACCAAGAGACTAATTTAACTTGGAGTGTCGCAGATGAAGGTGCTAGTCCCCGTCAAACGTGTGATCGATTACAACGTGAAAGTTCGTGTTAAAGCGGACGGTAGCGGTGTTGATCTTGCGAATGTCAAAATGTCCATGAACCCGTTCGATGAAATTGCTGTTGAAGAAGCCATTCGTCTGCGGGAAGCCGGTAAAGCTGAAGAGATTGTAGCCGTGTCTATCGGTGTGAAACAATCGCAGGAAACTTTGCGCACAGCCTTGGCGATGGGTGCGGATCGTGCCATTTTGATCGAAGCAACAGATGATGTACACACGGACATAGAGCCTTTGGCAGTTGCCAAACTGCTGAAAGCAGTGATCGACGAAGAACAGCCCGGTCTGGTTCTTTGTGGCAAGCAAGCAATTGATAATGACATGAATGCAACCGGCCAGATGTTGTCTGCCCTGTTGGGTTGGTCACAAGGCACGTTTGCGTCGGAACTGTCTGTGGACGGCGACACTGCCACCGTAACCCGCGAAGTTGACGGCGGTCTACAAACCATCAATGTTAAAATGCCGACAATCGTTTCGGTCGATCTGCGTTTGAACGAGCCGCGTTATGCGTCTTTGCCGAACATCATGAAAGCCAAGAAGAAACCGATGGATATGAAGACACCGGCTGACTACGGCGTAGACATTTCACCGCGACTGGAAATCACCAGCACAACAGAGCCATCCGAACGCGCCGCAGGCGTGAAAGTGGCAGATGTCGCTGAACTGGTTGCGAAACTTAAAGACGAAGCGGGGGTAATCTAATGGCTGTTCTTCTATTAGCGGAAATTGTTGCCGGTGAAATTTCACTGGATCAAACCGGTAAAGCTGTCACTGCAGCTCAGGCTTTGGGCGATGTGACTGTTCTTTGCGCATCCACAGGATGTGGCGATGCGGCGAAAGCTGCGGCCTCACTTGACGGTGTTGCCAAAGTGCTTTGCGCAGACGACGCTGCTTACGGCAACGGTCTGGCCGAACCTGTGGCGGATTTGATTGTGTCACTTGCAGGTGATTACGATCACATCATGGCTCCTGCCACATCACATGCCAAAAACATCCTGCCCCGCGTTGCAGCCCTGCTGGACGTGATGGTTATTTCCGACATCACCGGCATTGTGGATGGTGACACGTTCGAGCGTCCGATCTATGCAGGAAATGCCATTCAGACAGTTAAATCATCTGACGGCAAAAAAGTTGTTTCCATCCGTACCGCCGGCTTTGATGCCGCTGCCGAAACAGGCTCTGCATCGGTTGAAACAATTGGTGCCGCTGGTAATCCTGATCTCTCTTCATGGGTTGAAGACAAGGTTCAGACGTCTGATCGCCCCGAACTGACATCTGCGAAAATCGTGGTGTCCGGTGGTCGCGGTGTCGGATCAGAGGAAAGCTTTGCGATTATCGAAGCACTGGCCGACAAACTGAACGCCGCAGTTGGCGCATCTCGCGCCGCTGTGGACAGTGGTTACGCACCGAACGACTGGCAGGTTGGTCAAACAGGTAAAGTGGTTGCCCCTGACCTATATATCGCTTGCGGTATTTCGGGTGCAATTCAACATCTGGCAGGCATGAAAGACAGTAAAGTGATCGTCGCAATCAACAAAGACGAAGAAGCGCCTATTTTTCAGGTGGCTGACTACGGTCTGGTTGCGGATTTGTTTGATGCAGTGCCTGCATTGACAGACGCGCTTTAGCATAAGCCGACATATATCTTAAAAGGGTCCGGCTTGTTGTCGGGCCTTTTTATTTGGCATTAAGGCCCAGTTTCAAAGTTTCTGTCCGCAAAAATGCCATCAGACTTTCAGGGTCCGTTTTATATTTATCCAACACATCACGCCCAATAGGCTTGCCTATAACCGGCGACTGATCTTTGTGAAACGCATGTTTGATTTCGTACATCAACAGGCTTTGACGGCATGTATCCGAAATGCGGTTGGCGATCTGAAACCAGCGTGAATTAGAGCCTTGGAAATAGATCGGCACGACTTGCGCATTGCTTTGTAAAACCAATTTAGAGGTGAACTTACCCCAGTCCGCCTCAATCACGGGACCAAAGGCTGTTTTACTTGTCGAAACGGTTCCCGCCGGAAACACACCGATACAATGTCCTGCTTTAACGCTGCTTAAAGCCTCTTTGCGGGTTTGCAGGTTTTTGCGAACAGCATCTTCCTCATGTGGAAAACTGATCGACAAAAGATTTTTTTCGGCCACCGCAACACCGTTCAGCAATGCCCTTGTGATAATCTGAAAATCTTCACGACGCTTTGACAACAACCACGCCAAAACCAACCCATCCACCAGCCCGTGCGGGTGATTGCAAACCACAACAATCGGCCCTGATGACGGGATATTTTCCAACTGTTTCAGGGGCGTTGTGATCTTGACACTCATTTCATCCAGAACAGATGTCCAGAAATGTGGGTCCTTATTCGGATTATTTTCCCAATGGCGCATATGATACAGCAACTGGAACCGTGCCGTCAGAGTTTCGACTGTTCTGATAAAGATACGTTTACCACGTTGCGGAAAGGAATTGGCATAGGTCAGCTCTGAACGATCATAAAGCATGATCTTTTCGGCTTCTACCTGTGTCTCAATTTCTGTCACGTTATTTTGCCTCGCCGAAATAATCAGCCAATAGAGCTTTTAATGCGGCGGCTAGCGATTCCTCTTGTCCACCGGTCGTTTCAATTTCAATCTGGCACCCTTTGGACGCAGCCAACATCATAAGCCCCATGATAGAGCTACCGGATACGGTCATACCGTCTTTTGAAACCGTCGCATCGGCATCAAAACCTTCGACAGTTTCCACAAATTTCGCCGAAGCGCGGGCATGCAGACCTTTTTCATTCTCAATTGTAAGGACTTGGATCATCAAAGCTGCCTTTATATCTTAGCTGTTACAGCAATTCATATACTTTTTACCAGCGGCCATACTTGTCTCAATGGCATGATCCACAGTCATATTGCGTGATTTCGCAAGCTTTATCAGCATTGGCAGGTTAGCACCATAAAGGATTTTTCTTTTCGTTTCCGCACAAGCCATCATCGACAGATTGGCCGGCGACCCGCCAAACATATCCACAACGACAATAACACCGTCACCCATATCTACACTGTTGGCGGCATCGTAGATTTCTGTCTGTTTTGCAGTGCGGTCACATTCAGCGGCAATAGATATCGCCCTGATACCGTCCTGTTTACCTACGACATGTTCAATGGCAGCCAAATATTCATTGGCCAATCCGCCGTGTGCTACAATAACAACCCCTATCAAAACGCTGCCGCTCCTATAGTACCCACATTACTGCCTTTCCAGTTCTCGATGGCGTATAGACACGTGCCAACCCGAGTCTGCAAGGCTTTTCCCCAAGACTTCTGCTATGCAAACTGAGCGGTGTTGTCCACCCGTACAACCAAAGCCCAGTGAAAAGTGTGCTTTTCCTTCATCAATATAGGCAGGCAATAAAAATTCGCACATGCCCAACAAGCGCTCAAAAAACTCGTCGAACCTGATATCCGACTTTACATAATCCACCACTTCTTTGTCTGTGCCATCCATGATGCGTAAAGATTTATCCCAGAACGGATTGTTTAAAAAACGACAGTCGTAAATCATATCTATGCCGCGCGGGGTACCGCGCTTATATGAAAACGAATGCAGCGTAATCGCTAAATGTTTAGCATCAGCATCCCCGTACCAGTTCTTTAGTTCCTGTTTTAAGTCATGTGGTGACAGGTTTGTCGTTTCTATCAACACATCCGCCCGCAATCGTAGTGTTGAAAGGATTTTCTTTTCACGCTCAATACCGAATTTCGGCGTTTCATCCGGCGTTAATGGATGGCGGCGGCGGGTTTCGCTATACCGGCGCACCAAGGCATCTGTGTCACAATCCAAAAATAGGATTGTACTGTCAAACCCTTCTATGTGTTTGATTTCTTCATGAATATCCAACACTGAACCAACGCTGAAATCGCGGGTTCGAATATCTACCCCCAAGGCAATCTGGCGACCGTTTGTTTGCCCCGACAACAGATCCGGCAGCAAAGATAAGGGCATATTGTCTATGGTTTCAAAACCCATATCTTCAAATACATTAATCGCAGTGCTGCGCCCTGCACCCGATGGCCCGGTAACAAGTACGATGTTTGATTGTTGTGTCTTTCCGGTCACGGCATTGATCCAGTTGCTTGATCACGTCCAAACAGATTAAGCAGCCTTACGACTGTTGGCAAGTTTGCGATACCATTACCCGCAATGATGTCCACCCGATGCTCGCTAATCTTTACGGTTCGCGGGATCGGTAAACGGTCGTGCGCAACGGCATTTAGATCCACCACAAGATTTAATCGTGAGCTTTCCAGGTACGGGCAGTTTAATATCCCGACATTTCGCGCCTCGATTTTTCCCGCGATTGATGCAGGGGGCGACACGTTCACACCTTTTATATCTGTGGATAAAATAACCTGATCGTCGGATACCAATACCCCACCCAGCGCGATCAGATTTAAGGCCAAAGTGGATTTTCCAGACCCCGAGGGGCCTATTGCCAGTATGCTTTTTCCGTCAAAATCAACACAGGATCCGTGTACAGCACCTAGTCCGATCGTTGAAATCACCCCGGCAATCCGACAACAAAACGCGCACCAAGCGGTGGAGACCCTACAGGGGCATTTTTGACATGGATATTTTCAGCCCAAATAACCCCCCCATGCGCTTCGACGATCTGCTTGGAAATCGATAGGCCAAGACCAGAGTTATTACCAAAATTTTCAACAGGGCGGTTTGAATAAAACCGTTTGAAAACTTTGGTTAAGCTGTCTTCAGGTATGCCTTGCCCGGTATCTTCAACCACAATCAGTACGCGGTTTTCAACATGACGCGCCCAAATCCTGACCGCATCGCCCTTTTCACAAAAAGACACCGCATTGGAAATCAAGTTCACAAATACCTGTGCCAGACGTTCTTCCAACCCGTCGATCACAATTTTCTCATCCGGTGCATCAAAGATCATTTCTATCCCCAACTCCTGTGCTTCCAAACCATGGAAATCCACAATGCGTTCCAGCATTCTGATCAGATCAAAGCGTTCTTCTTCTTCTTTAACCAGCTCTGAATCCAAACGAGATGCATTTGAAATGTCCGATACTAGCCGATCAAGACGACGAACATCATGTTCGACCACATCCAGCAACCTATTGCGTTTTTCGCCTTCGGGTGCGACGCGCAGCGTTTCAATTGCTGACCGCAAAGAGGCAAGCGGATTCTTAATCTCATGCGCCACGTCCGCTGCGAACTGTTCATTGGCTTCAATACGGTGGTACAATGCGGACGTCATATTGCGCATCGCATTTGAAAGGTGTCCAATTTCATCGGCGCGACCCGTCATGTCAGGGATAAGCACACGGTCAGAATTATCTCTGCGCAATTTAGATGTCGTTCCCGCATCCATTGCCGCCGCTAAATCATATATCGGGTTAGCAATGGTGTTGGCCAAGACCATCGACAGGATAATCGACAGGCCCGCAGCCAATGCAAACAGGCGCAAAATAGTATTACGTTCCTGCTTTCGCAGGTCTTCCATCATACCCTGTGGTGTTGATGCAATCACAGAACCAACCACCGCGCCATTCATCTTGATAAATTGCCCAACCGCGATAACTGTTTCACCTGATTGAATTGTACCTTGTAGGCTTTTTTCTCCGCCATCACCAATACGAACGGCAAGACGTTTGGTAATCTCATCAACACTTATTGCCTGAGTTGCAGAAGTTTTATCTTTAAACATACCGGCAATCTTATCTGCCAATCCGTCCAGAAAATAACTGAAATCTTTTGCGCCCCCCGAGTTTCGTTTATTCTGGTCAAAATCGACACTGGAAAGCAATATTCCAAGTGGTTGGTTTTTCGCGTCAAAGATGTGAACTTCCGAAATCCCGGAGCGCGGTAATCTTTCAATCATTGCCCCAAGCAATGCATCCCCTGACAATGCCTCATTTGTATTGTTTGACATCCGTTCTTGCAGAAGCTGTGCATATAATGTGGTTTCGGATTGCAATGCCGCCACCCGTTCGGACGCCACGGAATTGCGAAACTGGCTAAGATACAACATGCCCAGCAGCAGCACGCAAAGTGCGACCAGGTTAAATGCAATAATCCGACGCGCTAGTGCGGACGTCCAAAAGTATCGCTTTATATCAGGTGTGTTTGGCTTGTCATCAGCATAACCGCTGTCAGATATGTCCATATCCGAAGCCATGTCTATCTCTGCATTTGCCATGATTTTATTGTTCGTTGTAGCGGTAACCAATACCATACAGCGTTTCAATGGCGCTGAAATCATCATCTACAGTGCGCATTTTTTTACGCAATCTTTTAATGTGGCTGTCAATCGTGCGATCATCAACATAGACCTGATCATCATAGGCCACATCCATCAGCTGATCCCGGCTTTTTACAAATCCCGGGCGTGTCGCTAACGCTTGAAGCAACAGAAACTCTGTAACCGTCAGTGAAACGTTCTGACCTTTCCACATCACAGCATGGCGCATTGGATCCATTGTCAGATCACCACGATCTATCAGACTGTCATTTGCTTCCTCTGAGATTACGGAACCCGCATCTGAAAGGCGTACTTCCTGACGCCGCAGAATTGCGCGAATGCGTTCAACCAACAATCGTTGGGAAAATGGTTTGCGCACATAATCGTCAGCACCCATCCGCAGGCCCAAAACCTCATCGATTTCATCATCTTTGGATGTTAGGAATATGACCGGCATATCCGTTTTTTGCCGCAAACGGCCCAGTAAATCCATACCGTCCATGCGGGGCATTTTGATGTCCAGAACTGCCATATCCGGCATCGACTCGTTGAAAGCATTCAATGCCTGCAACCCGTCATTATATGTGGATACATCATAACCTTCTGCTTCTAATGTCATGGAAACGGAAGTAAGAATATTACGGTCGTCATCGACCAAAGCTATTTTAGCCATGCTGCCCTCTGAATGTTTGCTCGTATTTTTTTATTATTATTCTCTCCATAATCCGCTACCTGAGTCGCAGAATCAACTTAAATCTGTTAATTGCGGCATAATCGTGTCTTTTTTTCATCACAATCCGCTAGGAACCCACACACACGTTAGCGTTAACTGCGCGAAATTGACCTAAAAACAGGGATTTCATTCAAATAACGACATGTTATACAGCCCGAATATTCCTCATGGAAGTAATGTAATTCTAGACGGTTGATGTTAATCAAACCTGATCACTAATGGTAAAATCTGCAAGAATTTACCCAAGGAGCACAGATAATATGGAAAACGGTCGCGTAAACCCAACCCACCGGTTGGAAGATACAGGCATTTCAGGTCTAAAAACCGTTCACTATAATCTACTGGAACCGGCATTGATTGAAGCGGCTTTGAAAAAAGGCGAAGGCGAATTGGGACAAGGTGGTGCTTTCCTTGTTTCCACCGGCGAATACACAGGCCGTTCCCCGAAAGATAAATTTGTGGTTGATGAACCATCCGTCAAAGACAGTATCTGGTGGGAAAACAATCCGCCGCTGGCAATGGATGCCTTTGAACAGTTGAAAAAAGACATGTTCGCCCACATGGAAGGCGGCGAATATTTTGTGCAAGACTTGTTCGGTGGTTCTGATCCGGCCTACCAGCTAAACACACGGGTAATTACGGAACTTGCCTGGCATAGCCTGTTTATCCGCACCATGTTACGCCGCCCCGAAACATCAGAACTAGACAGCTTCATTCCGGAATTTACCGTGGTGAATTGCCCGACATTTCAGGCTGACCCTGCAAAACACGGCTGTCGTTCCGAAGTGATCATTGCGATTTCATTCGAACAAAAATTGGTGCTGATCGGTGGCACGGAATATGCAGGTGAGAATAAAAAAGGCGTTTTCTCGGTGCTGAATTACCTGTTGCCCGATCATGGTGTCATGCCAATGCATTGCTCTGCCAACCACGCAATTGGCGACCCTTCGGATACAGCCGTATTCTTTGGCCTGTCCGGCACGGGAAAAACCACATTATCCGCTGACCCGAAACGGGTCTTGATTGGGGATGATGAACACGGTTGGTCTGACACAACCACCTTTAACTTCGAAGGCGGGTGCTACGCAAAGACGATCAACTTGTCAGCCGAAGCAGAACCGGAAATTTATGCGACGACACAAAAATTCTGCACAGTGATCGAAAATATGGTCTACGATAAATACACTAAAAAGTTGGATTTCGAAGATGACAGCCTGACCGCCAATATGCGTTGCGCTTATCCGTTGCATTATATTTCCAATGCGTCTGACGACTCGATCGGCGGCCAGCCGAAAAACATCATCATGCTGACATGCGATGCCTTTGGTGTTCTGCCCCCCATCGCACGTCTGACGCCTGCACAGGCCATGTATCATTTCCTATCCGGATTTACCTCTAAAGTGGCAGGTACCGAACGTGGTGTCACAGAGCCACAACCTACATTTTCCACATGCTTTGGCGCGCCTTTCATGCCGCGCCGCCCGGAAGCATACGGTGCATTGTTACGTGATAAAATCGCATCCACCGGGGCCACATGTTGGCTGGTCAACACAGGTTGGACAGGCGGTGCTTACGGCACGGGTGCACGGATGCCGATCAAGGCCACACGCGGTTTGCTGACAGCCGCTCTGGATGGTTCGCTAAACAATGCGGACTTCCGTCGCGATGAAAATTTTGGCTTTGATGTACCTGTAGCCGTTACAGGCATCGACAATGCATTACTGGATCCGCGCAATACATGGGCTGACAAAGCCGCGTATGATGCAAATGCCGCAAAATTGGTTGGTATGTTCTCGGACAATTTCGCACAATATGAAAAACATGTCAGCGATGATGTTCTAGCCGTAAAAATCAGCGCATAAATCACCATCACAATAGTTTTAACCGCGTCCCAATGGGCGCGGTTTTTTATGGGATTGATAAAGCCTGAACGAGCTGCAAATCTACCCGCATGATACGCAGCTCTCTTATACTTCTTTCGATCCTGACCACCTGTTTCAAAGATGAAACCGTATCGGGCCAGACCGACGGCACAGATATATGGGTTCTAAAAACCATGAACGAGATCAGTGTTACCCCCTTAGTGACCATCAGCTTCCCCGAAGAGGGCCGCATTGCGGGGCAAGCCCCGTGCAACCGCTATTTTGCCAACCAGACTGTACCGCTGCCCTGGTTTGAGGTTAAAGAACTGGGATCAACCAAAATGGCCTGCCCGGAACTGGCTATGGAAGGTCGATATTTCGAACTGCTGCAAAAGATGACAACGGCAGAGATCACCGGCGACACCTTAATTCTGAAGTCTGATAATGGCCAAACGCTTGTTTATGCACAAAATTAGCTATCTACAGACATCGCCAGAATACGGCTCATCCGTGTGTAGCTTTCGCCTGTTTCGTCTTGCCATGCATTAAACGCATCCTGAATTTTACGCTGCGCTATTTTCGATGTTGTCGGTCCATCAACAACACCTGCACGCGCAAGCGCCGCCCCAACCCCGCGACTTAAAATAAAACTGTCTTTGCCTAAAAACCGCAGTGCATACTGACCCGTAACACCACCCAATCTGGATCCACGTTTTTTCATCACATCCCATAGGCCGATTAGATCAGACGATGGCCATTCATGAAAAAACTTTGCAGCCGACCCATGCTCCTTTGCCAAATCGGACAAGAATATCGCATTGTCACGCACCGATAATATTTTTTTAGCGTGGCGTATAATGGCGGTATTTTTCAGATGTGCATCAAAGTCATCATCAAACATCATCGCATTGCGCCCAATATCAAACCGGTGGAACGCGGTTTCAAACCCGTCCCATTTCTTTTCCACGACACTCCAGTTAAAACCAGCTTGAAATACCCGTTTTGAAAACTCGGACAGTATGCGATCATCTGTTAACTGCGAAATATCGGCCTGAAGATTATCATCACCTAAAATGCTTTCCAAAGCCTTAGCTCCACCTTTGCGTTCCTCGGCTATCCTTTTAATCTCTGCAAAACTTTGCATTTACATTCCTTTCATCATAATTTTGGTCAATACAGCCAAAAATCGCGCGCGCGCGTCCGGTAATGCACGATTACCCAGCGCAGTGGCAAGACGGCATTCCAGAAAATGCCCTGTGGTTCTTAGTGCATCCAGTACTTCGGTAGCTTCTTTGGTAGCGGTTTGCGACCGCAGAAACCTTGGCAAAGGCAACATGCGATCTGCCCAATCAGCCCCCGCAGCACGGCTGACGGCACGTCCCGATTTTGGCGATACATAGATCAAATCCTGTTGCACACCGGTAGCGGCACAACTGTCCAGGTCAAGCCCATATCCCAGTTCTTCCAGTAACGCGTATTCCCATAACGCATAGTCCGACAACCATGCGCCACCAGCTGCCATCTGGTCAAACAGGTCTACTGTGGCAATGTATAAACGCGGCAAAGCCATGCGTTCAGGAAATGCGAAGTTGACCAATGCACAAACCGATCCCATAGCGGATAGGGCCAGACGATCCGACAGGATTGTCGCCCGCGATTGGGTGGGTTCGATGTTGTAATTGCCCAAATGATCTTCCAGACGCGCGCGCCATTCAACATCAACCTGTGTGCCGGGTTGCAAAATCGGGGCTAGTTTTCGCCCTGCCCCGCCACGCACTAACCCCGCATGGCGACCGTGTGTTTCGGTCAGCACGTCAACAATCGTTGACGTTTCGCCGTGTTTGCGAACCGATATAATTACACCTGTGCCCTGCCATTCCATTCAGGCAGGCTAACCGCTTAAACCGTCTTCGTCGAGCAAATGGCGCCCTTGCCGATCTTCAACTTCAATCACCCATATATCAGGGTCAAATGAACGCTGTTTCATAAGGCTTGTGTCCACATCGCGTTCTGCACCTTCCGCCAATGTTGCCCACACGCGGTTACCATCCAGATCATAACTTCGATGAAACGCGTGCGCTTGCCCGTCCAACGTATTCAATTTGACAATGACAGCCCCTGCCGTTGCATCCCCTTTCGAGGTAATAAACGCAGGAATATTCACCAGTTGTAAACGTCTTAGATATGCACTGACCCACAGATCACTGGTCAGGCGCGGGGTCATTTTTTCGTGTCTGAAAAGTCCAGACCCATTTCCGTAAAGCGTTCCGCTTCATTTTCCCACTTGGGGCGAACCTTGACCTGAATGAATAAATGCACTTCCGCGCCAACAAGGTTTTTCAGCTCTGTACGTGCGGCGATACTGACCGCTTTGATCGTCTGCCCCTTTGGACCAAGTGCGATACCCTTGTGACGTTCACGGATCACATAAACCACCTGATCAATCCGTATCGACCCATCTTTTTTCTGCTCCCACCCCGTGGTTTCCACGGTCAGGAAATATGGCAGTTCCTGATGCAGGCGCAGCATCAGTTTCTCGCGGGTAGTTTCAGCCGCAATCATGCGCATCGGTACATCCGCGATTTGATCTTCGGGATATAACCACGGGCCCTTGGGCATATTGGCGGCAAAATAGGCCCGTAGTTCTTTCACACCAAAACCCTTTTCGGCGGAAATCATAAAGGTTTCGTCGAAATCGAACATCTCATTGATTGTTTTCGTCAGGGCCAACAATTTTTCAGACTTGACCATGTCAATTTTATTGATCGCCAGAACGATTTTTTGTTTGGATCGAAGTCGTTTACTTAAGCCCTCTAAAATCATCTCGACACCTTTGGTGATACCGCGATGCGCTTCGATCAAAAGCACAACAACATCACCATCACTAGCCCCGGACCACGCGGCCGCAACCATTGCCTTGTCCAGATTTCGTCTGGTTTGAAACAGGCCCGGTGTGTCGACAAAAATCAACTGCGCATTATCTTCTATCGCAATGCCGCGAATACGCGCACGCGTCGTTTGCACCTTGTGCGTTACAATCGAAACCTTGGCCCCGACCATGTAATTCATCAATGTCGACTTGCCCGCATTGGGCTCCCCGATCAGGGCAACATATCCACATTTCGTATCGCTCATGGATCCACCTGTTCCAGTAATTTGGCCGCGGCCATTTGTTGTGCTTGCCGTTTGGATGGCGCATTGGCTGTAGCAGATAGCCCATTCGACAGTTGCGCTTCAATCTCAAAGACAGGTGCATGATCGGGACCGGCACGCCCTATTTCAACATATTTGGGCGGTAGCATTTTGTGGCCCTGCGCCCATTCTTGCAAAGTTGTTTTTGGGTCCCGCGCATCATCTTCTGCCGTGTTGATCCGTTCACCCCATAAGCGCATGATCAGATTTTCAACCGTATCAAATCCTGCATCCAGATAGACGGCGGCAATTACAGCTTCCATCGCATCGCCCAAGATCGCTATTTTTTTACGCCCGCCTGACAGCATTTCCGAACGGCCCAGCTTCAACGCAGCCCCCAGATCAATCTGCATCGCGACATCGGCACAGGCTTCTTTACGCACCAACGCATTGAAACGCGGGGCTAATATACCTTCGGAAGCGTCTTTGTCTTTTTCCAATAAAGCTTGTGCGATCACCAATGCCAAAACACGGTCGCCCAAAAATTCCAATCGCTGGTTGTCTGCGCGTGTGGCTGAACTTAACGATGAGTGTGTCGTAGCTTCAATCAACAGTTCAGGTTGGGCAAATTGATGGCCCAATCTTGTGCATAAATCTTTCAGTTCGCTTGCTAGTTTCACTCAAGCCCCTTGAAAAAACGGTCTGAACGCCATGTCCAAAATGCCAGCATTGATTTACCGGCCGATGAAAATATTACCCGGTCAGCACGACCAACCAAATTTTCAAACGGCACATAACCCACACCGCCTACACTGCGTGGGTAACGGCTATCTTGGGAATTATCACGGTTATCCCCCATAAAAAAGTAATGTTCCGCAGGAACCGTATAGATACCCGTTTCATCCTTAATGTCTTCGCCGATGTTCAGTACCGCGTGTTCTACACCGTTTGGCAACGTTTCTTTGTACAGTTCTTTTTCACAAGTCCCGCCATTCAGTGCGACAGGGCTATTGCTGCACCGTGGCGTTCCCCGCATCGGGCCTTGTAGTTCTTTTAGTTCGGTAAATGTCCCAATCCGTTCCAATGGTACAGCCACATCATTGATATAAACCTGCCCCGCTTTCATCTGAATACGATCCCCTGGCAAGCCGATAAGGCGTTTGATATAATCAACATTGGAAACGGGGTGTTTAAATACAACAATGTCACCACGTTCAGGTTCGGATGCTAAAATCCGCCCCGGAAACGGGCACATGGAAAACGGACATGAATGTTGGGAATACCCATACGCCATTTTATTAACAAACATGAAATCACCGACCAAAAGCGTTGATTTCATTGATCCTGACGGAATCCAGAACGGTTGGAAAAACAGGGTCCGAATAACACCTGCAATCAGCAGAGCATAAACAATTGTCTTAATCGTTTCGCCAATACCATCTGCCTTTTTATCTGCCATTATTCGTATTCCTTTAAGCTTGACCGCTACATGGCGTGTGCTTGCGCGTTAGTCAAGCAATGGGATGCGCTTCAATCACAACAAAGGCCTGCGCCCATGGGTGATCATCAGTCAAAGTTACGTAAACAAAGGCTTGATGGTCTTTCGGTGTCAGTTTTTTCAGGCGTTCAGCAGCCCATCCGGTCAGTTCCATTGTCGGTTGGCCAGTACGCATGTTCTTGACCCCCATATCTTTCCAAGAAATGCCCATTGCAAGCCCTGTACCCAGTGCTTTAGAGCAAGCTTCTTTAGCCGCCCAACGTTTGGCATAAGTTCCCGCCACATCTTTACGGCGTTCAGATTTAGTCTGTTCTATCTTGGTGAAAACACGGTTCTTGAAACGTTCACCAAAGCGATCCAGTGTGCCTTGGATACGTTCTATATTTGCCAAGTCCGTGCCGATACCGATGATCATGAGTAGATGGCCTCACTCACAACCGTGCCTCATCCATCAGCCTGCGCATCTTAGCAATTGCATTTTCCAAACCGTCAAAGATCGCCTCACCGATCAGGAAATGCCCGATGTTCAGTTCCATCACTTCAGGAAAAGCAGCAATGGGTTTGACCGTATCATAGGTAATCCCGTGGCCCGCATGAACTTCTAAACCTAGCCCGTGCGCAAAGCCGGACATTTCACGCAATTTCTCAAGTTCCACATCGCTTGTATCAAAACGACCTTCACTAAAAGCATCACAATAAGGCCCGACATGCAGCTCGATAATGTCAGCCCCAATACGGTGGGCCGCTTCAATCTGCTTCATTTCTGCGGCAATAAAGATCGACACCCGGCAGCCTGCATCACGCAAGGGTGCAATAAAATGGGCCAGCTTGTTTTCTTCACGCGCCACTTCCAAACCGCCTTCGGTGGTGCGTTCTTCGCGTTTTTCAGGCACAATACAAACCGCATGGGGTTTGTGACGCAATGCAATTTCTTGCATTTCGGCAGTGGCGGCCATTTCAAAATTCAACGGTACAGACAGCTCATCCATCAAGGCTTCTATATCGGGATCGGTAATATGACGACGGTCTTCGCGCAGATGCGCCGTAATGCCGTCGGCACCAGCTTTTTCAGCCAGCAATGCAGCCCGCAAAGGATCGGGATACGCCCCTCCGCGTGCATTACGCACGGTTGCAACATGGTCGATATTCACACCAAGGCGCAGTTTATTTTGGTTGTTTGTCATATCTTTTCAAAGCCTTTTTACAAACGATCTAAAACTACCGTGTGTTTATAGTTCTTTATTTTCCGCCAATTTACGCGCACGGCGTTCTGCCAACCTCAGCCTACGCAGTTTTTGGTATCTGGCAATAAGAGGTTTTGAAAAAACATAAAAAATACCCGCCGTAACTATTCCCGGAATGATCCCACCAACAAGATAGGGTAGGAAGACTTCCTGAGCAAAATCCAAAAGACCATCCCATGAGCTTTTTTCATATCCGAATATGGATCTTATATTGGACCAAAGGATACCAAACGCGTCTTGAAAACCATCATGAATTTTACTCCAGACAGTTTCTTCGTGGCCCACCCCCAGAATTCTTACCCCCAACTGATAGCTGGTTGCCGCAATGACCGGAAACGTAATCGGGTTGCCGACAAACGTTCCCAACAATGCAGCAAAGACATTTCCGCGAAAAAGCAAAGCCAACAGCCAAGCCGCTAAAAAATGCAGCCCGAAAAGCGGTGTGAAAGTCACGAACACACCACACGCAATACCCATTGCAATTTTATGCGGTGTATCAGGCAGGCGTTTTACGCGGTGGCCAAGATAATCCATTCCACGCCGCCAGCCTTTGCGCGGGTACAGAAATTCTACAATCCATTGCCAGTAGGTCTGTTTATTCTTGCGCTTGAATACCACGCTTATGTCACTCCGTTTGCGCCTTTTTGCGGTTCTGCTTGCGTGCCGTGTAGGCGTTGACGTGTTCGTTTCACGTGCGCCACATCCGAATCAGCTTCGACCGCAGTGATTACATGATGCAGGTGTTCCACATCACGCACCTGAATTTCAATCGTCATTCGATAAAAGTCGGATTTTCGTTCGGTAAATTGTAAATCTGCAATATTGGCATTTTGCTCGCCAATCAAGGTGCATATGCGGCCAAGAACACCGGCATCATTTGCCATCGTCACTTCGATAGTCACATTGTTGTTTGGATCATTGCGCCCTTGGGTCCAACGCAAATCAATCCATCGGCTTGACTGGTCTTCATACTCGGCAAGTTTTTCACAATGGATCGTGTGGAATACCACACCTTTGCCCCGAGTGGCGATGCCGACGATACGCTCGCCCGGCAAAGGTTGGCAACACTGCCCCGGTTGCGCATATTGCCCAGGGTTCAACCCCAAAATTTCCGCAGCAGGCAAATCCGTTTCAGGTTTGCCGTTTGTTAAAAGTTCCGGATACAACGCACCGACCAGATCAGCCCCCGTCATTTCGGCACTGCCCAAACGGGCCAACAGGGCCTCTTTGTTCTTAAGTCCCAGTTTTTTTGAAGCCGTCGTCAAAGCTTTATCAGTGGATTTTTTGCCCACATGTTCCAATGCCACCCGCGCCAATTCTGTGCCGAGCCGCACATAACCTTCGCGATGTTCTTCACGCAAAGCCCGCCGAATTGCAGATTTCGCACGTCCCGTCACCGCAATATCGATCCAGCTGGATTGCGGTCGCTGACCTTCAGCGGTGGTAACGTCTATCGATTGACCATTGCGCAAGCGCGTCCAAAGCGGCACCCGTCTGCCATCCACCTTTGCCCCGACGCAAGCCGCCCCGATACGGGTGTGGATCGCATAAGCAAAATCAATCGGCGTCGCCCCGCGCGGCAACTGAATCACGTCACCCTTCGGCGTAAAACAGAATACCTGATCGGCAAACATGTCCAGTTTCACATGTTCCAGAAATTCTTCATGGTCTTGATCATCGGAATTACCGAAGCGTTCCGTCAGTGACGCCAGCCACGCAAATGGATCGACCGCAAACGGGTTTTCCACCCTATGTCCGTCTTTATACGACCAGTGTGCCGCCACACCTGTCTCGGCAACATCGTGCATTTGGCCTGTGCGGATTTGAATTTCCACCCGTTTGCCATCACGCCCCGAAACCGTGGTGTGAACTGAACGATAACCATTTGATTTCGGTTGGCTCAAGTAATCTTTGAAGCGTCCCGGAACGGCCGTCCAGCGTTTATGGACAGCGCCCAGCGCCTTGTAGATGTCTTCTTCTTCGTTGGTAAGAATACGAAAAGCGTAAATATCACTGAGGCGCGAAAAGCCTTCACCTTTTTCCTGCATTTTACGCCAAACCGAGTAGGGTTTTTTCTCGCGCCCGACCACTTCGGCTTCAATACCCGCCTTTTGCAACACATCGCGAATATCTTGTGTAATCTTCGGAATGACATCTTCGGTTTGGCTGCGCAAAGTCAAAAAGCGGCGCAAGATAGAATTGCGACCTTCGGGGTTCAGAACCCGAAATGACAGATCTTCCAGTTCATCACGCATCCACTGCATACCCATACGGCCCGCAAGTGGCGCATAAATATCCATGGTTTCACGGGCCTTTTGCAATTGTTTTTCCGGGCGCATATGCTTGATCGTGCGCATATTGTGCAACCGATCCCCCAGTTTGACCAAAATCACCCGCACGTCTTTGGACATCGCCAACAACAGCTTGCGCACGTTTTCGGCCTGCTTTGCATCATTTGATGATAATTCCAGATTTGTCAGTTTGGTGACACCGTCAACCAGCTGTGCCACTTCAACCCCGAATTTCTTTGCAACCTCTTTATAAGTCGCTTCAGTATCTTCAATCACATCGTGTAAAAGCGCGGTTACGATCGTGGAATCGTCCAAATTTTGCTGCGCAAGTAAAGCGGCCACTTCAATCGGGTGGGTAAAATACGGATCACCTGAATGCCGTGTCTGGCCGCCATGCATTAATTTGCCATACTCATACGCATCCGTAATAAGTTTGGCATTGCTACTCGGGTTGTAAGTGCGGACGTGATCTACAAGTTTCTCAACGGGGATCATTTCGGCTGCTCCTTATCTGGGCGCCGTGCCAGAGTTACCTCTGGCCCACGTGTCCTTATTTCATTTCTTGGGCTTCCATCAAAGCGCGCAGCAGATTTTCCTCTGACATATCATCGTCAGCTTTATCCGGCTCTTCGCCCATCAAAAGTGCCATTTGATCTTCTTCCGGTTCATCCACCTCAATTTGAGTCTGATAGCTTTCTATTGCAGCTTCCAACAAATAATCCGCAGTCATGGTTTCTTCGGCAATTTCACGAAGAGCAACAACAGGGTTTTTATCGTTGTCACGCGGCACGGTAATTTCTGCCCCGGTGGACAATTCACGCGCACGGTGTGCGGCCAGCAAAACCAGATCAAAATGGTTTGCTACTTTATCTACGCAATCTTCAACTGTGACACGCGCCATAAGGAAACTCCGGTAAATAGTCTGAATGAAACGGCTACCTACGCCTTTTCCCTGATAATGGCAAGGGTAATAGATGCAGATTTACCCATCTGAAATCTGCACAATTTTTTGTAATTCCTGCGGGTCAATATTCCCGATAAGCGTATCAATACCCTCGTCTGTCACAGGATGTACCCAGTCAGGCGCAACCGCCTGCAACGGTATTAAAACAAAACCGCGATCCTGAATACGCGGGTGGGGTAAAATCAAACCCTCCGGCCATGTGGTTTTTTGCAATTCCAGTGGCATTTCACGCCAATGGCGATAGGTTTCCAAGGATGGAAGGATATGCCCGTCATAATCCAGTAAATCGATGTCGATGATCCGCGGACCCCAACGCTGATCGCGTGTACGTCCCAACCGGTTTTCCACAACATGTATTGCTGCCAACAGTTCATTCGGGCTTAAACTTGTTTTAGCTTTTATGACCGAATTCACATAATCAGGTCCGTTGCCGGCCGGAAATGAAGGTGTTTGATAAAACGGGCTATACTCAACTTTTGTTAAGTATTTCTTATGCAATAAAGTATATGATAAGTAAATTATATCAAAAACATGTCCAAATTGTCCACATTCATTGGCCCCAAAGGCCAAATAGACTGTCTTTTGGTTAGTTCTGTCATTTTTAGCTTGTAGCATGTACTATTAGCCCTATGGTCACATCGTTCGCCCTTAGGCACACGCAAATAACCATGCCTGCTCGGTTGAATGAAGGTACAAAATATAATTTAAAAAGGGAAACTTTAATGTTTTACCGTGACGAGCGTTTGGCTCTTTTCATTGACGGCTCCAATCTATATGCAGCCGCAAAATCACTTGGGTTTGACATAGATTACAAACTATTACGAACCGAATTCATGCGCCGTGGTAAATTGCTGCGCGCATTTTATTACACGGCACTGTTGGAAAATGATGAATACTCACCCATTCGCCCGCTAGTGGATTGGTTGAATTATAACGGTTTCACAATGGTGACCAAACCCGCCAAGGAATACACCGATTCGATGGGGCGTAAAAAAGTCAAAGGCAACATGGACATTGAATTGGCAGTCAATGCAATGGAACTTGCCCCACATGTCGATCATATGGTGATTTTTTCCGGCGATGGCGACTACCGCCCCTTGGCCGAATCACTGCAACGTCAAGGCGTTCGGGTATCAGTGGTATCCACAATCCGTTCACAACCGCCAATGATTTCGGATGACCTGCGCAGACAGGCCGATAATTTCATTGAATTGGATGAATTGCGTGATGTTATCGGGCGTCCAATGCGCCCTGATGACGAACATACTGCTGCGGCACCCACCACGGAAACAGTTGACTAAGCATTAAGCCCCAGACATACGTTTGGGGCTTAAATCCTTTCTGGATCTGTGGCATATCTCAGCCCATGAAACAAAAACTTAATCTTTATCTTGCAGCACCACGCGGGTTTTGCGCAGGTGTTGATCGCGCCATAAAAATCGTCGAAATGGCGATTGAAAAATGGGGCGCGCCTGTCTATGTGCGCCACGAAATCGTTCATAATAAATATGTTGTCGACGGATTACGTGCCAAAGGGGCGGTTTTTGTAGAAAACTTGGACGAATGCCCCAATGACCGGCCCGTTATTTTTTCCGCGCACGGCGTACCGAAATCCGTACCTGCCAAAGCACAAAGCCGCAATATGATCTATGTGGATGCGACATGTCCATTGGTATCCAAAGTTCATATCGAAGCCGATCGTCACCATATGAACGGTTTGCAAATGGTCATGATCGGGCATGCGGGACACCCTGAAACCATTGGCACTATGGGCCAGTTGCCTGAAGGTGAAGTTCTGTTGGTCGAAACCCCCGGCGATGTCGCCAAACTCAATCCGCGCGATGCAGATAAATTGGCCTTTATCACGCAAACCACTTTAAGCGTGGACGATACGATTGAGATTGTAAAAGCCCTGCATAAACGCTTTCCGAACATCATTGGCCCGCACAAAGAAGATATTTGTTATGCCACTACCAATCGCCAAGAGGCCGTCAAAGCGGTAGCCCCCAATATTGACGCATTACTGGTCATCGGCGCGCCGAACTCATCCAATTCAAAACGGCTGGTAGAAGTTGGTGCCAACGCAGGTTGCAAATACTCGCAACTGGTGCAACGCGCCCGCGATATTGATTGGCGGGCAATGGACGGGGTGAAATCCGTCGGCATTACGGCCGGTGCTTCTGCCCCCGAAGTTTTGATAAACGAGGTCATCGGCGCTTTCAAAGATCGTTATGACGTCACAACAGAAATTGTCGAAACCGCAGTCGAGAATGTGGAATTCAAAGTACCACGTATATTGCGAGAAGGAACATTGGCAAATGGCTGATCAAAAAACCATCGACGTTTATAACGCAAAAGCCGCTGACTATGCTGACACATTTAGCCGTACAACCCCTGACAGGGATTTACGCAATTTTATTGATGCAGTACCAAAGGGTGGTTTGGTTCTGGATTTTGGATGCGGGCCGGGAAATTCAGCGGCAATGATGCAGAACGCAGGACTAATCGCAGAGGCTATGGATGCTTCCGCGAAAATGGTGGGATTAGCCCGCACAAAATATGGGCTTAACGTAAAGCTCGCAACTTTTGACGACCTGAACGAAAACGCGCGATACGACGGGTTATGGGCAAATTTTAGCCTGTTACATGCGGCAAAATCCGATATGCCACGCCATTTATCGGCAATTCACAAGGCCCTGAAACCCAATGGGCATTTTCATATTGGCATGAAACTCGGCATAGGCGAAATTCGTGATACGATGGATCGAATGTACACATATTACGAAGAAGCAGAACTAAAAGACATGATCCGGACAGCAGGCTTTACCATTGCTACCACCCGCAAAGATGCGATGAAGGGTATGGCAGGCCCTGTAGAACCCTTTATCATTATCACCGCCAATGCCTGAGCTATTTGCTTACACGGACGGTGCCTGTTCAGGCAATCCCGGGCCCGGCGGTTGGGGGGTCCTGCTTCAGGCGCACAATGGTGACAAAGTCGTCAAAGAACGTGAACTCAATGGCGGTGCTGCCAACACTACCAACAACCAGATGGAACTGATGGCCGCGATCAGCGCACTGGAAACGCTTGCAAAACCCAGCGCAATAACCATCGTCACGGACAGCGCATACGTCAAAGACGGCATTACCAAATGGATCCACGGCTGGAAGAAAAACGGTTGGCGAAATGCGTCCAAAAAGCCTGTGAAAAACACCGAGTTGTGGCAACGGTTAGATGAAGCGACCAGACGGCACCAAATCACGTGGGAATGGATCAAGGGCCACGCAGGTCACCCCGAAAACGAACGTGCAGACGAATTGGCACGGATGGGTATGGAACCCTACAAACCGCAGTAATCAGTCTAAATTTCCCATAAACTTTTCCAATAAAACATTCAGGGCCGCGCTCTCTTCCTTTGACAATCCCGCGACCAACCTTGTTTGCGTTTCCACATGGGCCGTCACCGCGGCGTCAATCACGCCAAACCCCTTTTTAGTCAAAGCGATAATCACACTGCGTCCGTCTTTCGGATTATGTATCCGCTCTACCAGACCAACCTTGCATAGCTGGTCAATCCGGTTTGTCATCGTCCCCGAAGTCACCATCATCGTCGCCAGCAAATCACCGGGCGACAGCCTGTAAGGTGGCCTCGAACGGCGCAAAGTTGCCAGAACATCAAAACTTGCAGCGTTCAGCCCGTGTACGGCAAATGTTTTTTCCATCTCGCGTGACAAAGCTTGTGTCACACGTTTCATACGCCCAATAAGGGCCATTGGGGCCACGTCCAGATCAGGTCTGGCCGTGTTCCACTGTTTCAGTATGTCATCGATTTGGGTCATGCGGGTTGTTTTTCAGAATTTTATCTTGACGTCAAGACATTTATAAGTATCTTGACATCAAGATAAATGATTCGAGACAACCATGACCCGCAAAACAGACATACTGCTCACTGCCCTTGCCCCTGCGATCTGGGGAAGTACCTATTTGGTCACAACCGAATTCCTACCGGCAGGTTTCCCGCTGACAGTTGCAATGTTGCGCGCTTTGCCTGCGGGCATTTTACTTTTGCTGGTTGTCCGCCAATTGCCGAAAGGTACATGGTGGTTCAAAATTATCCTGTTGGGTGCATTGAATTTCACCATTTTCTGGTGGTTGCTGTTTGAAGCCGCTTACCGTCTGCCGGGTGGCGTTGCAGCAACCGTTGGCGCAATTCAGCCTTTGTTTGTGATCTTTCTTGCGCATATCATATTAGGCTCAACCATCCGCGCCTTATCCATTATTGCGGCGCTCACGGGTATCTTTGGTGTTGCATTGTTAATCTTAACCCCAAATGCAGCTCTTGACCCTGTCGGCCTAGGCGCAGGCATTGCAGGCGCGTTATCCATGGCTTGCGGCACAGTTCTAAGCCGTCATTGGCAACCCCCCGTCTCTCCTCTGACATTCACCGCATGGCAACTGACCGCAGGTGGTATCTTATTGCTACCCGCAGCTATGTGGTTAGAACCACCCCTACCAAACCTCGATACAGCCAACATATTGGGGCTGTTCTATCTTGGCCTGATCGGTGCTGCCTTAACCTATCTGTTATGGTTCAAAGGGTTGGCCCGTATTGAACCTTCAATAATCGCACCCCTTGGCTTTCTAAGCCCCGTGACTGCCGTTTTGTTGGGCTGGTTTGCCCTGAACCAAAGCTTAACCCCCGCACAAATCACAGGAATGATAATCGTTCTGTGCAGTGTTTGGCTTAGCCAACACGCAGCACACATACGTGTAAAAACCCCCATCAATCCTATCCAAACCCAATCATGAAAAGGAATACGAAAATGAAAATCACAGTATTTGGCGCTGCAGGCGACGTTGGAAGCCGCATCGCAACCGAAGCCCTGTCACGTGGACATACCGTATCAGCCGTTGTACGAAACGCGAACCAGTTCGAAAAGCTTCCCACAGGGACGACCCCATGCATTGGTGATGCTATGAACAATCAGGATGTTTCACGCCTAACAGCTGGGCAAGACTTGATTATCAGTGCCCTGCGCCCCGCTGAAGGACAAGAACAATTGCTGGTGCCGCTGACCAGATCCATCCTTGACGGGGCAATACAATCCAAAACTCGTGTGCTAATTGTCGGTGGTGCGGCCAGTCTGAAAATGCCCGGACAAGACGATATCACGGTCTTAACTGCCCCTGACTTTTTACCCGAGGATGTTGTACCGATTGCTCTCGCCTGTTTTGCACAGCATAAAACCTGTTTGAACGAAACACAGGCCGATTGGGCTTATCTGAACCCACCGGCAATGTTGACACCCGGGAAACGCACAGGGGTATTTAGGTTGGGTCACAACGAACTGATGTTTGATGCAAATGGTAATTCCGCAATTTCCATGGAAGACCTTGCCGTCGTACTTCTTGATGAAGCGGAAAGCCCTAAACATCGCCAGGTCAGCTTTACTGCGGCCTATTAAGGCGAAACCATTTTCGCCCATAAAAGGATCGACTAACCACTTCCGTTTATATTTGTCGTTTTTCTGTTAGTCATACGGAAAATCTGGCGCATAGTGAGCGCACGGAAACACTTTCCAAGCTTAAGTAACCTTGTTCAAGGACATCCATAAATGCTCGCAACCGCCATCCGTAAAATCGAAGGTTCCCCGATTTCCGCCATTTTTGATCAGGCAACACTGTTACGGGCTGAAGGGCGTGATCTGATTGATTTTTCGGTCGGCGAACCGGATTTCGATACGCCTGAACATATTTGTGACGCGGGCATAAAGGCAATCCAACAGGGGCAGACGCGCTATACACCTGTCGATGGCACGGCTGCATTGAAAGACGCAATTGCGCGGAAATTCCAGACAGATAGCAGCCTTGCATTCACCCACGCCGAAATTGTTATCAGCGCAGGGGCTAAACCGCTTCTTGCAACTGCCCTGCAAACAGTGATCAATCCCGGTGACGAAGTGATCACCTCCACCCCCGCATGGTCATCCCACATCGGAATGATTGAGGTTTGCAGCGGCCAGCCCGTCATGGTACCGACAACACAAGATGACGGATTCAAACTTGGGGCTGCGGCACTAAAGGCCGCAATTACCCCCCAAACCAGAATGCTGCTGTTGTGTTCACCGTCCAATCCAACGGGTGCGGTTTATTCCGCGCAAGAACTAACCGAACTTGCCGAAGTCCTGCGGCAGCATCCAAATGTCCTTGTCATTTCGGATGACCTTTATGAACACATCGTGTTCGACGATAACCGCTTTGCAACACTGGCCGCAGTTGCACCTGATCTGCGTGACCGCATTCTGACCGTGAATGGCGTATCCAAAGCCTATGCCATGACGGGATGGCGTATTGGATATGCGGGTGGGCCGGAATGGTGGATGGATGGCATCCGCAAAATTTCATCACAAATCAATGGCGGCCCGTGTTCAATCAGTCAGGCCGCCAGCATTGCCGCTTTGGATGGGCCACAGGATTTTCTGGCAACGTGGAACGAGACATATCGCAAACGGCGTGACATTGCCCTAGAAGGCCTTGCTAAAATTGATGGGTTGAAAGTCAGCGAACCCGAAGGTGCATTTTATTTGATGCCCCACTGCGGTGGTTTGCTGGGCAAAAAGTGCCCCGATGGAAAAATCATCGAAACATCCAGCGATCTGGCATCTTACCTGCTGGATAATGGCGTTGTTGTTGTGCCCGGTGCAGGATTTTTCTGCGACCCTTATTTTCGCATGTCGACTGCCACGTCGGAAGCTAATATTATCGAAGGTATCCGTCGTATGGCGGCCGCCTGCAACGCCTTAGCATAGGAAAAACCATGCCATTAACCATGTCCGCGTTTGCTAAAAATTTAACATACAAAGATTTACCGGATCCATTGTTGCGCGTCTTGCGGCGCAGCTTTCTGGATACGATGGGCGTGGCCGCAATCGGATCAACCACTGAACTTTCAGATCTTGCCCGCAAAGGTGCCTTAGCGGTTTTCGGTATAGGCAGCGCAGGTGGTGCGCGCATGTTGATGGATGGTCGTACACTTAGCCCCGCTGGGGCCGCAATGGCAGGTGCCTTTATGGTCGATAGCATTGATGCCCATGACGGCACTTCCCCCAATAAAGGCCATGCGGGATCAGCCATCTTTCCGGCCCTATTCGCCGTTGCAGACGCCATGCGCGCGAACGGCACATCTATAACGGGTCGCGATTTCGCCACATGGCTGGCCGTTGCGTATGAAATCAGCTACCGCGCCGGCCAAGTACAACATGCCACATGCGATGATTACCACACATCCGGCGCATGGACCGCCGTGGGCGTGGCCGCCGCTTGTGCAAAGATGCTGGGTTGTGACGGTGAAGCCATCCGGCATGCCGCTGGCATTGGTGAATATCACGGGCCACGCAGTCAGATGATGCGCTGCATTGATTTTCCGACCATGCTGCGCGACGGCGTTGGTTGGGGCGCGCCCACAGGTGTGACCGCTGCATACCTTGCCCGTGAAGGCTTTACGGGAGCCCCTGCCCTGACCTGTGAAGGCCAAGATGCCGAACCCTATTGGAACGATCTGGGTGACACTTGGTTCACGGTAGAACACACTCATTACAAACCTTACCCCTGTTGCCGCTGGGCACATCCTTCATTGGATGCGGTGCAAGAATTGATGACCAAAAACAACCTGACACACGACCGCATCAAAGCGGTAAACATCAAAACCTTCCATAATGCCACACGGCTTGCAGGCCATGAGCCGCAAACATTGGATGACTTCACTTACGCCATTGCATTCCCCGTGGCCGCAATGATTGTGCGCGGGCAGGTTGGCGTTGAAGAACTGACAGCCGAAACCCTGCAAGACCCCGACATCCTGCGCATCAGCCGTGCGACAAAGCTGATTGACGACCCGCACCTGACCAAGATCAGTGACGGCAAGCGTTGGGCGCAAGTTACGATCATTGATATGGATGATGTGGAATATGCCGACGCGCCCCGCACCCCGCGCGGCGATACCGATTTGCCGCTCAGCGATAACGAGATCAGCACTAAATTCCACAATTTTTCTGATCCCATACTTGGTCAGGATCGGGCAGATAAAATTGAAAAACTATCGGCAAACTTCGACACGCTGGATGCAGATGATTTTGCAGAGTTAATGGATCTGTGCTTTTCGGCCCCGTAGGAATGCATGATGACTTTGAATATCCGATCCTTCAAACCCAAAGACGCCGCACAGGTCGAAGCCCTTTTCATAAACGTCAACCGCGCGATTGCCCCACCTGATATGGCAGATCGTTTCGAGGCTTATATCACTGCTTCAATCGCAGAGGAAATTGGCCGGATTAAAGCCTATTACGCCGCCAAGAACGGCCAGTTCTGGGTGGCTTATGAAGGGAATATTCTGGTCGGCATGGTCGGCGTTGAACAGCATGGGAATGACGCGATGGAACTGCGCCGCATGTATGTGTCGCCCAACCACAGGCGCAAAGGTATCGCGCATAAAATGCTGGGATTTGTGGAAAACTGGTGTCGTAATGTGGGTATTTCAACGATGGTTCTAAGCACATCGGAACTGCAACCTGCCGCCATAAAGTTTTACGAAACATCCGGTTATAAGCTTACCGGCGAAAGCAGTGCACAAGTCGCCAATAACAAAACCATCGGCGGCGGCATTCGACGGCGATATTATTCTAAAGGTTTATAACGCAACTTACCCACCAAAGAACCGACGATAAATCCAGATCAGGGCAATCGCACCCAACAGGCCACCGACAAACATGCTTAGCACGCTAGAGGCGCCAACGAACAACACGAACAGGCCACGCAGAACGATCCCGCCGAAAATCGCGCCCAACACACCGATGGCCACGGCACCCCAAGCATTGACTTGCAACCCCATAAACCGCACCGCCAAAAAACCGGCAGCGGCACCCACGATAAGTGTTAAGATAAATGGCATATAAACCTCCTGATCCTGTTCTATATATAGGGTATTTTCAGGAAAATTTAAGGGGTTATAACCGTTTTCCCTCGGGCAATGGCATACCACGCAGAAAATCCCTGACATCCATAGCACCCTTGCCCGCACGTTGCAGACGCAGCAATTGAACCGCCCCGTCACCACAGGCAACCGTCAAAGCGTCATCCAGAACGGTGCCCGCAGTACCCTGCCCGTCGGCTATCGCGCTGTTCAAAACCTTCACCCGTTGACCATCCACCTCGAACCATGCACCCGGAAACGGTGATAGGCCGCGGATCAAGCGATCTACTTCCGTAGCAGATTTTGACCAGTCGATTTTTGCTTCGGCTTTGTCAATCTTTGCGGCATAGGTCACACCTTCTTCAGCCTGAACAACCGCCGTTAAGTTCGGCAATTCATCCAAGGCTTGCACAATCAGATTTGCCCCCATATCGGACAACCGATCATGCAGTACTGCGGTCGTGTCAGTCGCCAATATATCGGTCTCATCACACAACAGCACAGGCCCCGTATCCAGCCCCTTTTCCATCTGCATGATACAAACACCCGTCTGCGCATCGCCTGCCATAATCGAACGGTGAATAGGTGCAGCCCCACGCCAGCGCGGTAACAAAGACGCATGAATGTTCAAGCATCCCAGCTTCGGCGCATCCAGTACCGCTTGCGGTAAGATCAGACCGTATGCGACAACCACAGCAATATCCGCGTTCAAGTCAGCAAAAGATTTTATCTCGGCAGGATCTTGAAAATTCACCGGGTGATGCACAGGTAAACCTAGACGCTCCGCTAACAACTGTACTGGGGAGGGTCGTTCTTTGTTACCCCGGCCGGCAGGGCGTGGGGGTTGGCAGTAGATAGCCACCACCTCATGCCCTGCGGTTACTAATGCTTCCAGCACAGGTACGGAAAAATCCGGCGTTCCCATAAAAACGGTACGCATGGAACTAACCCTTTCGCTTGGCAAGTTTTGCCGCTTTGGCCAACAGCATTTTGCGTTTCACAGGGCCAAGATGGTCAAAAAACATCTTGCCGTTCAAGTGATCGATCTGATGTTGCACCGATGTCGCCCACAGACCGACAAAGTCACGTTCCACCATATCACCCGTTTCATCCATATATTCGACCGTCACCGCGCGGGGGCGTTCAATCTTTGCCCAAACGCCCGCCAAATTCGGGCTGCCTTCTTCGTGTTCACGCATTTTGGCGGACGCATGCAAAATCTTCGGGTTTGCCATGCGAACGGGCTGATCATGGATATCGGAACAATCCATCACTGCCAAACGCCGACTTTCACCGATCTGATTTGCGCCCAAGCCCACGCCCGGCATCGCATACATGCTGTCCAGCATATCTTGCCAGATTTGTTTTATGTCATCGGTGATTGTATCAACAACGGTGCAAACCATACGCAGCCGCTTGTCGGGGTATGCAATAAACCGGCGCACTGCCATCAGGCGCTCGCCCGTTCTTTTTTCAACTTTTGCATCTTTTTGGTGATCATGGATTTTTTCATACGGCTTAGATAATCGATAAACAAAACCCCATCCAAATGATCGATCTCATGTTGTGCACAGCGCGACCAAAGCCCTGTGAAATGCTCTTCACGCTCGGCGCCGTCCATATCCCAAAATGCAACTTTGACTTCCGCGGGGCGCGTCACATCTTCGTACATACCCGGAATAGATAAACAGCCCTCTTCATGGGTGGTTTCATCTTCGCTGGACCAAAGCACTGTAGGATTGATCAAAACCATAGGTGCAGGGTCTTCTTCCTTATCCGCGCAATCCATCACGAACAAACGCTTCAACTTACCGACTTGCGGGGCTGCCAAACCTACGCCGGGTGCATCATACATTGTGGCCAGCATCGCATTGCCCAACGCACGCGCATCGTCATCAACCGCTTCAACGGGGCTGCACAGCTTTTTCAAGCGCGGGTCGGGATGGATCAGGATCGGTAATATCATACTAGCGATTTAGGTGAAAGCGGGCTGGGGTTCAAGATGCATCATTGTATCACCCATACAGGTACAAAAATCCCCTTGCCCCTGCGCTGCCTTTCAGTAATCTCCGCGCCAAAGGAGACACGCATGGATTTTGACGAAATCATCGACCGCCGCAACACCCATTCCAGCAAATGGGACAACATGGAACCAAGCTACGGTGTCAGCCCGAATGATGGTATCGCCATGTGGGTGGCCGATATGGATTTCAAACCGCCACAATGCGTGGCCGATGCGCTAAAAGACATGACCGATCATGGCATTTACGGATACTATGGCAACGACGCATCCTACAGGGCCGCGATTTGCGGCTGGATGTCACGCCGTCACGGTTGGGCGGTTGATCCCGCGTCGATCTTTACCACACACGGGCTGGTCAACGGCACCGGGCTTTGTGTGCAGGCTTTCACCGAACCGGGTGATGCCATTGTTCTGTTCACCCCTGTTTATCACGCATTTGCCCGTGTGATCAAAGCCGCTGGTCGCACCGTTACCGAATGCGTGCTGGCGAATGATAACGGTCATTACCGAATGGATTTCGACGCTTATGAAGCCGCTCTGACAGGCCGCGAAACCATGATGATCTTTTGCTCTCCGCACAACCCGGGCGGGCGGGTCTGGTCACAATCCGAACTGCAGCAGATCGCCGATTTTTGCGTCAAACACGACCTGATCCTTGTATCCGACGAAATCCACCACGATCTGGTCTATCCGGGCCAAAAACATATCCCCATGACCAATGCCGCCCCTGAAATCAGCGACCGTCTGGTGATGATGACCGCGCCAAGCAAGACATTCAACATCGCAGGCCTGCACACGGGCAATGTGATTATCGCAGATACAACACTGCGCCAAAAGTTTGCAGGTACAATGGCCGCAATGGGTATATCGGGCAACAGTGCCGGCCTGTTCGCAGTTGAAGCCGCTTATACCGGCGGCGACGATTGGGTCGATGCTTTGGTCGCTTATCTGGCGGAAAACAAACGTGTGTTCGATGCAGGTGTCAACGCCATTCCCGGCCTGAAATCCATGAACCTAGAGGCCACCTATCTGGCATGGGTCGATTTTTCCGGTACCGGCATGCCCCGCGAAGAGTTCACGACCCGTGTTCAAAACGTCGCCAAAATCGCCGCCAACCACGGCCAAACCTTTGGCACGGGCGGTGAGGACTACCTGCGCTTCAATCTGGGCTGCCCGCGCAGCGTAGTCACGGACGCGGTTGCAAGGTTGCAAAATGCTTTTGGGGATCTTCAGTAAACCCATAAACCGTTGCATCCCCTGCCTAGGAACGCCATAAAGGTCTGTGAGTATAACATCAGGGCGACCCTATGAAAAATTATCTGGAATTTGAAAAACCATTGGCCGAAATCGAAGGCAAAGCTGCTGAATTGCGGGCAATGGCGCATCAAAGCGAAGATGGTGTCGATGTGGAAAAAGAAGCGACGGCCTTGGATAAAAAGGCCGATAAGCTGCTGGCAAAACTTTATAAAGACCTGACACCGTGGCGCAAATGTCAGGTGGCGCGTCACGCTGATCGGCCACACTGTTCCGATTACATCAATGCTATTTTCACCGAATACACGCCCTTGGCAGGTGACCGCAACTTTGCCGACGACAGTGCCATTATGGGTGGCCTCGCCCGTTTCAACGATCAGCCCGTTGTGGTGATCGGCCATGAAAAAGGCAATGACACCGCATCGCGCCTGCACCACAATTTCGGCATGTCGCGCCCCGAAGGATACCGCAAAGCCATACGCCTGATGGATATGGCAGACCGCTTTGGCCTGCCGATCATCACACTCATTGACACACCGGGCGCATTCCCCGGCAAAGGTGCCGAAGAACGCGGACAATCCGAAGCGATTGCACGATCCACTGAAAAATGCCTACAGGTCGGCGTACCGTTGGTTTCCGTAATCATCGGCGAAGGCGGCTCCGGCGGGGCTGTGGCCTTTGCGTCATCCGATAAACTGGCCATGCTGGAACACTCGGTTTATTCCGTTATTTCCCCCGAAGGCTGCGCATCCATCCTGTGGAAAGACGCCGAAAAAATGCGCGAAGCGGCTGAAGCGTTACGCCTGACCGCACAGGATTTAAAAGAACTTGGCGTGGCGGATGTGATTATCGCAGAACCCGTGGGCGGGGCCCAGCGCGACAAAGCGCAAACGATGGAAAATGTCCGTAAAGAGATTGCCAAGATGTTGAAAAGCCTGAATGGCAAAACCAGCAAAAAACTGATCTCGGATCGCCGTAAAAAGTTTCTGGATATGGGTATGAAAGCGTTGGTGGCATAGGGTGGGGTTTGGGCCCACGGGTTACCTAACTACGGACGTCCACAATATGACACTTAAAATGATGCGGCTTTAAGTATTTCCTCCAAGTTTCGGTGGCATGATACATAGTGACATACTCATATTTTGCACAAGCTTCTAATGCAGCTTCGATCGCCTTCTCTTTGGAAATACCAACACCCCACCCATAGCCTTCATTTTGATTTACTGCAAACGCACCATATTTATTGTTTCGTAGGCTTTTTAAAAACGCGCCTTTGTAAATTTTCATTGCATCACTCCCCAACGTTATTGAACCCTCTTTTGGTGTGTAACCCTTAGGAATAATAGATGCATAAACAATACATCCACTGGCATCATTGGATTTCAGCTTACATGCGCCAAGCGCTTCTACTTTCGCGGCTTGAAGGGAATTATGGTCAGTCCAAATACTAAAATCTTCTGCAATATTTACAGCAAAAGCAGAATAGTAGCCAAATGATTTTTTGAATTCATCCAACGATTCTAAATGTACAGCAGATAGTTTTTTGTTCGAATGTATCACAACAACTTTCTGCTGCGAATATAGATCTAAATTACCAACAGTTTTATTCCCGTTATCAACAGGCTCGTTAGGCACACAGCCAATCAAAGAATATAATGCAGTCATTGAAATAAGCGAAAAGCCGCGTCTCATTTGGTTCCTAACTTCTGAAAGAAAATAATAACACCCTAAGTATATCACTTGTTATTAAGCCCACGCGTTGCATTGATTAAATCAAACAAAACACGATTTTGTAGCAAAAAGTTCAAACTAAAACAACCTGAATAGCCTCCATAACCCTTGAATAAAAAATTAATAAGTCAAATGATTTCAATCAATTAAGCCACCGCCCTATCTGGGACATCATCAAAACTCTCCCTACCACATCGATTTCTTGGCCCGCTCCGGCCATTCTTTATCATAAGCTACGGCATCCATCTCACCCGCTGTTTGTGCCTTTAATATCTGCCCCGCAGATGGCAGTGCGCTGATGTCCGGCCAGTTTTCCACATCCCACAGGCCTGCCCGCATCACGGCACGCGCGCATTGAAAATATATCTCTTCTATATGGATCACGATCACCGATTTTGGCGGCTTGCCCTTCACCGCAAACCGTTCCAGCAGGTCATCTGCGACAGACACCTCAGCTCGCCCATTGACCCGCGTCACCGTGCTTGATCCCTTGGTCAGCAGCATCAGGGCCAAACGCCCATCGCGCACGATATTTCGCAGGCTATCCATACGATTGTTGCCGCGCCTGTCCGGCATTGCCAATGTTTTTTCATCCAATTCAAACACCACTTCACCCATATCGCCGCGCGGGGATGCATCCACCCCTTCGGGGCCGACCGTTGCCAAAGCACAAAAGCTGCTGGAAGCAATCCACGCACGGTATTCGGGGGTGATATGGTCAGAGACTTTTACAGTCGCCGCAATTCCGGGTTTGCCATAGATCGTCTCTAACTCTTCAATACTCGCAACTATCACCATGCGTTTAATCCTTCGGTTCAAATCCCGCTTCGCCCGCCAAACGTACGGATGCTGGTTCAATACGCGCTTCCAGTTCTTTGGTGAACGCTTCCAATTTTAAACCTTCAGGCATCGGATCAAGGTATTCGAACACCACAACACCCGGATGGCGCAGCAAACCACGCTTGGGCCACATCACACCTGCATTGGTGGCCACAGGGATACACGGCTTGCCCATGCGTTCACAAATTACGGCCGCCCCTACTTTATAGGGTTTATATGTGCCGGGCGGCACACGCGTACCTTGGGGATAAATCACCAGTTGAGAGGCCTCGCCGACTTGGCGTTCTATCCCTTTCATCATTTGGCCAACCGCTTTTGATTTATCACCGCGCTTAACGGGGGCCGCCCCGATGCGCATGGCATAAAAACCCAAAATCGGCGCCCATTTCAGTTCACGTTTCATCACATAGTTCGCACGCGGCAACAGGTACATATGCAAGATTACATCCAGAAAAGACTGGTGTTTCGATGCGACCACAACATCGCCTGTGGGAACTTCCCCGCGCGTTTCATATGTAATCCCGCACAATATTCGCGCCATCCACAAGACACCCGCACAAAACAACTTCATGACATTATAGGCCCAGTTGCGCGATATTACCGCCGGAATGGCACCTATTATGCCAAGCATAAACATCCATAGATACATCAAAAAGATAAACAGAATTGACCTGATATATTGTAGAACCAAACCCATCTCATGAAATCCTAGCCAAAGCGCGGAACGCTGCCGCGCGGGTTGCCCAAAATGCCACCAATGCCGTAAGCGGCGGGATCAGAAGTGGCCACATCCAATACCAACCCTCAAAGCCAAGCCCGGTCAGAAATGCCCCTTCTTCTGCCGCGGATGGCAGGAAAAATATCGCAATCATACCTAAAGTCGTGCCAATGATCGCCCCCAAAAGGGCGCGCATCGTAAAACGGCGCACAAAGGCCCGCGCAATATAAACGTCCCGCGCCCCTACAAGGCGCAAAACCGATATAATTTGTCCGTTTGCGGCCAACGCCGATTGTGCGGCTAGCGTAATCATTGCCGCCGTTGATCCTGCGATCAGCAAAATAGCAATGGTCCCCAAAGATCTTAAACGGTTGGCCGCTACGACCAATGGTCTGCGCCAACGGGTGTGATCATCCAGCACTGCCCCCGGCGCCTCGGCGCTTAATCGTAGGCGCAAACCTTCCATGTCGGGGCCTATATCTGCTTCCATAACTTCTACAAGACGTGGGATGGGTAGATTTTCCAATGGCAGATCAGGGCCGAACCAGGGCTCCAGCAATCGGCGTTGTTCATCATCTGTCATCACACGGGCCGATGCAATTCCTGTCGTTGTTTCCAGCACATTTACCACCGCATCCAACTGCGCTTGCATCTGACCCTCGGGGGCTGAAATGCGAACTGTGGTGGTACGGGCAAGTTCACCCGACCAGCGATCTGCCAAACGGCCTGTGGCCAATGATAAAGCCATAGCAAATACCGCAAGAAATGCCATCGCACCTGCAGTAAAGCTGGTCAGGTTTGCAGTATAACCGGACGGTGGAATAGCTTTATCTGCCGACACATCCCCCATCGAAATATCCGTCAGGTTGTTCAGAAACACGTAGAGCTTTTTCATAGATCAGCCCCCGCCAACTGCACCTTGTTATTCGCAATTCGCAAAACCCGTGCGGGGATTTTCGATTTCGCCATACGGATCAACTGTAAATCGTGGGTCGCGATAATCACGGTTTTGCCCATTTTATTCAGCTCAATCAATAGCCTCAGAATTTTCTGCGCCATTTCCCAGTCTAAATTTCCCGTTGGTTCATCTGCCAATATTAAATCAGGCGACATCACGACAGCACGCGCCAATGCCGCGCGTTGACGTTCCCCGCTTGATAATTCATTTGGCAGTGCATTCATACGTGCAGACAGGCCTACCCAAGACACCAAATCATGGAAGCTGGCATCATCCAGTTCAGATGAACGCCCCGATACTTGCAACGGCATCTTAATATTTTCCGCCATTGATAGGTGGTCGACAAACTTACAGTCCTGATGGACAACACCTATTCTGCGCCTGATTTGGGTTATATCTTCGCGTTCCAGACCGCGCACATCACGATCCAGAATGCGTATAATCCCGCGTGTTGGCATCAAAGCTTGGTAGCATAATCGTAAAAATGTGGTTTTCCCCGCACCGGAAGGACCAGTTAGAAAATAAAAACTGCCTGGGGCCACATCCAGACTGACATCCGCTAGAATATCTCTGCCACCATAACTAAAACCTGCTTCTTGTAATTGCAGCACTGCCCGCTCCGAATCCTGTTTTCGCTATCACCTATACCCTTGAACCCTATTGTAATCACTACAAATGCTTACAAATACTTGGAATACATCCTTTTCAAAGCTACAAGGGTTATGAGGAAAGATTCGATCAGCTAATTGGTCGGGCAGCAAAAACGGGGACCATATGCGGCTAATATGCCCAAACTGCGTCGCGCAGTACGAAGTTGATGAAGATGTCATCCCACCCGAAGGGCGTGATGTGCAATGCGCAAACTGCGGCCATAACTGGTTTCAGGACGCGCTTCAAATGCTTTCAACCGATGCGGAAATCCCTTCGGGTACCGGTGATCCCGACAGTGATGTGCCCCCCGAATTATTCAATGATCTTGAAGGCAGACTGAATACTGAATTCGCCAGTGCCCGCACACAGGTCGCCCCTGATCCGAATGATATGGAACCGGAAGAACCCCGTGACGATTTCCAGATCGAACAGCAACCGGAAGCACCTTCAACACGGTTAGATCGGGAAGCTTTGGACATCCTTCACACAGAGGCCGAATATTCCAGCGGCGAAAAACCGCCCGCTGCGACAGAAACCGTTGCTGAATCGGAAGAGCCGCCCGTCGAAGATGTACAAGAACCGCCTGAAGAGGACATCAGTACTTCAGAAACTGAACCCGCCGTAGGAAGTGACGACCCCATGGATGCCGTACCGGAAAAGGATGATCTGAACGAAATCCGGCGCCGTATCAAAGATTTGGAAACCCAAGAAGAACTGGCCGATCCGAATCAACATGACACTTTGGACCCAAATGAAGAGATCACCCAGACAGATACGGTTGATGATCTTGTTGCTTCCGGCTTGGATAGCGCAGGCGTAGGTGAAAGACAAAAGCCGACATCGGAACAAACCGCTGGTGATCCCAATCCATTTTTACGCCCCTTAAATGACGACCCGTCTGTTGTTGAAAATGATCCTGTATCAGACGCGGCAAACCATCAGTACGAAGAAAACATTCCCTTTGAAGAAAGTATTTCTGCCGCACTTGCGCAAACCAGGCCTGTTGATGATGACAGCGCGCCCCTTACATCAGATCATATAGATGAAACGGAAATTATTGCAGACAATCAACCGCGCAATAGGGTTTCACCGCGTCCATTCCCGAAAATCGGAGGTACAGAAGATACACCGGACGATCTGTATAACACACCTGAAGAACGCGCCGAAACACGCAAAGATATGTTCCCGGATGTAGATGAGTTGAGTTCTGAAATAGCAAGTGATGCAAAACGCAGCAAGTATGAGCATCAACCCGAAGAGGAAGTTAAAGTTCAAAACGGGTTCTTAAGGGGCTTCAAGTATGCAATTCTTTTGTGCATCCTGACTGGCATCATATATTTGTCACAACCTGTTATCGTTAAATACGTTCCGGAAACGGAACCTTATTTAAATCTGCTGACAGAGTGGGTGAATAAAGCAGCGGATTTTCTGAATACATTGGTCGACATGATCGTCTAAGATCCCAAGATCAAAAACGATCCAGTAAACGGTCCAGATAATCCAGTTCTAATTGCGGGCGATTGCGTTCGCCTGACCTGCGGCGAATTTCCTCTAATATTTCCTTAGAGCGGCGCAATTGTTCGTCTGACTGCAAAAATTTCCCTTTCGAATCCGGCGTTCCTTTTCTCGCAGTGGATCGGCCAAGCGGATCTGCATCCGGGCCTGCTGTTTCGCTGTCTCCTTGGCCGTCACGGGGCTGACCTTGTCTGGCCTGCTGGTTGGCCCTATCCAACTGTCGCATCCCCTGACGCAAAGCTTCAACCGCATCGGCCTGATCATCCAACGCATCTGCCCCCTGTCCCTGTTCCAGATTATCGCGGGCCTTGCCCATTTTACGTTCAGCCTCTTTCAGTGCTTCTCGTGCAGCTGTTCCTGCTTCGGAATTGTCTTCTCCAAGCTGTCCCAATTGTTGTTCCATCAGATCGCGCAGTGCTTCCTGACGATCTGCCAGATCACCTTGATTGTCACCTTGTTGTTGACCATCCCCCTTGTCCGCCTGCTCTCCTTGCTTCGGTTGGTTTCCTTGTTCCTGCCCTTCTTGATTTTTGCTGAACTCTTCTTGCATCTGTTGAAAATTTTCATCCGCCAAATCTTGTTGCTGACGCAAGGTATCCTGCAAGCCCTCTGCCCCTTCTTGGCCCTGTCCGTCTTGCGCTTTACCGCCTTGGGTAATCTGCAAATTCTCAAGCATCTGTTGTAACTGGTTCAACAACGCCTGCGCCTCGTCCATGCGGCCCTGTTCCATCAGCTCTTGAATTTTATCCATCATCTCTTGGATCATATCAGGTGAAATTTGCTGGGTATTTTGATTGTCTGCCTGCTGATCCTGTGGTTGTGCGTTTTCGGCCAACTGACGGATATATTCATCTGTGGCCTTGCGCAGTTCCTCCATCAACTCAGCGATTTCATCTTTCGTAGCTCCATTCTTTATCGCCTCTGACAACCGTTCTTGCGCGCGTTTCAGCCGCGCAGCGGCATCCGATAGATCTCCATCCTCGATTAACAATGCCGCCCGCCACAAAGTTTCAGCCATATCATCCAGCATCTTATCCCCGATAGGGCGCATTGGCGTATACCCGATGCGCCGAATGACAGAACGCACCATCAAATAAGCTTTTTGGTTGGGAAACCCATCATCTGGTAAATAAGTCAGGGTTTTCAGGATCATATCAACGCGATCAATATTATCTCTATTCCACAATATATCCCGACGCTGTTCAACAAGTGCCGCCGCCAAGGTGTCGAAAAACCGCTTACCGGGCATTGGCATATAGACAGGATCAATCGCCGTGACATTGCCCGCCGCATCATTTACGCGCAGCGTAATTTCTACAGGCAACCCTGCCCAGGGGTGCTTGGCTAAATCCTCTACCACGGTTTCCTTGATGTCTTTAACATCCGCACGAAAAGGCACGGGCAAATCAAATGTAATCGGATCGATATTTTCAGGCTTCAGGATTAGGCCAAAACGGCGATCCAGCTTATCCATATCCAACTTTATCTCTACCACTCCGCCAGTGATGCCATAATCATCGCGCGCGGCATAAGGCAACTGAATAGACCCCTGAACAGTGCGTGTAATCTCCCCTGTCAATTCAACAGACGGAGGCGCGTCAGGGATCATTGTAATACCCCAATGCGCGACAGTTCGAAAACCTTTTTTCAACGTCACTGTACCACTTTTGGAAATCTTGAAACTGCGTTCTTCAGCAAGGATTTGTTGATCATCTGCCAACTCTGCCACATCGCTGATAATTTTTAATGCCGATGTGCCGTAGCTGCGTAAAATAAGCTGTGTACCAACCGGCAATTCCAGCGCCGTATCCTTTGCCAGCGCATTTAAATATATTACAGGAAACCCTGTATAGGCAGGCGGTTCAGCCCAAGCCTCAAAGCTAACGGTTACACCCGTTGTTCCACTGGCCAAATCCTGCAAAGTTTCGGTTAGGGATTGATCCGAACCGACCCGCCCAAAGAAAATAGCACTGCCAAAAAACAGCAAGGCAATCAGACGTAACGCCCAAGGGTCACGTTTGGCCAACCTGATATGCGGTGCGCGGACTTCTACCAAATCGGCCTGTTTTGCCATACGTTGTTGGTGAAGCTGCCAAAGCAGTTTCGCATCTACGTCATCTACGCCGATAAATTGTCTGTCAATCAATGCCGTAACGGGGTTGCCACGACCCGTTTGATCCAGCCGCACAATCGCTTCATCCTGCGTGGCACGCGAAAACCTGCGAATACCTACCCATAAAAAAATCAAAACAACGGCACCCAGAACACCGTACAGACCAAGATCAAACGGATAGGGTAGCACCGCATGAACTTGCCAGATCAACATGCTGACAAATGCTAAAAACATCGTCATACAAGGCCAGAATGCCCGTGCAAACCGTTCAACTGTCAATGCAAGTCCGGACAAACGGATTTTCACCCTCAATGATCTGCTCAAAGAGGCAATCAACCTATTTTTATGCGCCTTGGGCTGAACCATCAGCCACCTTTCCTACAGTATAACTTTTTATAGCCACGTCGGAAGCTTATCGCGATTTATCATTTCATCATAGCTTGGTCGTTCCCGAATGACGGCAAATTGATCCCCATTTACCAAGACCTCAGGGATCATCGGCCGCGTGTTATACTCTGACGACATCACCGCACCATATGCGCCCGCAGACCGAAACGCCACCAATCCACCATCCTGAATGGGCGGCATTGCGCGCATTTTGGCAAATGTATCACCCGTTTCACAAACTGGCCCGACTATATCCATAAGTTTCGGTTCTACCCCAACATCAGGTTCAATCACGGGTATAATATCATGGTGCGCTTCATACATCGCTGGCCGTATCAGATCATTCATAGCAGCATCTACAATCAGGAAATCACGCCCCTCACCTGCCTTGTTGTAAATTACGGATGTGACCATAATCCCCGCATTTCCCGCCACCAAACGGCCCGGTTCAATTTCAATCTCGCATCCTAAATCACCAACAGTTTCACGGATCACCTGTCCGTAATCCATCGGCAATGGTGGGGCTTCATTCGAGCGTGCATATGGGATGCCCAAACCGCCACCCAAATCTAGGCGATGAATGTTATGACCGTCTTCACGCAACTGTTCTGTCAATTCGCGTACTTTCAGAAACGCCGCGCGAAACGGTTCTAGGTCAATCAACTGACTTCCGATATGCACATCCACACCGACAACTTCGATACCGTCCATTTGCCCGGCTTCGGCATAAACACGGCGCGATTGTGCAATCGGTATTCCAAACTTGTTATCCGATTTTCCTGTGGCAATTTTGGCATGTGTCTTGGCATCTACATCGGGGTTTATCCGCAATGTAATCGGGGCTTTGACGCCCAATTCCATCGCTACTGCGTTCAACACCGCCAATTCAGGCTCTGATTCTACATTGAATTGCCGAATACCACCCTGCAAAACCATGCGCATTTCACCACGGGTTTTTCCAATACCGGAAAACACAATGCGCTCGCCCGGAACACCCGCCGCTTTCGCGCGCAGATATTCCCCGACCGAAACCACATCCATACCCGCACCCAAATCGCCCAGAACTTTCAGAACAGCGACATTGGAATTGGCTTTCACCGCATAGCAGACCAAATGATCCATGCCATGCAGTGCTTCATCAAATACCCGAAAGTGACGCGCCAAAGTTGCCGAGGAATACACATAAAACGGCGTACCCACTTCGGCGGCTATTTCAGCAACAGAAACATCCTCGGCGTGCAACACACCGTCTTTGTAAATAAAATGATCCATAAGTTCCTACCGAATTGCCCCTATCACAGCCAACCCCAGATATATCCAGCGCAATATCATCTTATTGCACCAACGCCACACGTGGTAATGGATCACCTTTCACGCCGCAGGCTGAAACAAGGCCCAAACATGAAATGACACAAAATAAACCAATTAACAGTCGCATAAATTACACCTTATTCACCTTGAATGCCGTCTCCACCACCCGCGTTTCGGGCGGTAGCACACCCTTGAACACTTAAACCGCTAACCAGTAAAATCAAAACCAAGAAAACAAACCGCATATATAGTTCCTTTCGACTCTATGAATTTCACTCCAACATCATGCCAGATGAATATTCCGAAAGCAAAGTTTTAGCGGCTTGCCTTATTTCAATTCCTTTTTCCAACGCAGCGCTTGCGCACGTACCTGTGCAGGTGCCGTACCACCGTAGCTGACCCTTGAGGCAACCGAATTATGCACGCCCAGCACCCCGAATACACTGTCCGTTATATCCGCACAAACTGACTGCATTTGCGCAAGCGTCAGATCAGGCAGATCAACCCCGCCATCTTCAGCCATTTTCACCAAAGCACCCGTCACATGGTGTGCATCACGAAACGGCATACCCAATTCGCGTACCAGCCAGTCGGCCAAATCTGTGGCCGTTGAAAAACCGGTTGCTGCCGCCACTTCCAGACTGTCTTTGTTAGCCGCCATATCACCGACCATACCCGTCATTGCAGCCAGTGCCAGCATCAGACTGTCGGCAGCATCAAACACCTGCTCTTTATCTTCCTGCATGTCCTTGGAATAAGCCAAAGGCAGGCCCTTCATAATTGTCAGCAAAGCCACAAGTGAACCGTTGATCCGCCCGACCTTGGCACGGATCAATTCCGCCGCATCAGGGTTTTTCTTTTGCGGCATAATGGATGAGCCGGTGCTGAAACGATCTGACAAAGTGACAAACTTGAACTGTGCGGATGACCAGATCACAAGTTCTTCGGCAAAACGGCTAAGATGTGTTGCACAAATTGATGATGCTGAAAGGAATTCCAAGGCAAAATCCCGATCTGAAACCGCATCCAGCGAATTTGCCGATGGGCGGTCAAAGCCCAAAGCACTTGCCGTCATATAACGGTCTATTGGAAAGCCTGTGCCGGCCAAAGCTGCCGCCCCAAGCGGGCTTTCGTTCATCCGTACCCGTGCATCCTGCATCCGCGACCGATCTCGTGCAAACATTTCCACATAAGCCATCATATGATGGCCCCATGTTACAGGTTGTGCCACCTGCAAATGGGTAAAGCCCGGCATCACCACATCGGCGCCTGCCTCTGCCTGTACCAGCAACGCTTTCATCAGGGCCTCAAGCCCTAAAACAACTGCATCCATTTGGTCACGCACCCACAGCTTGAAATCCAACGCCACCTGATCGTTACGCGACCGTCCGGTGTGCAAACGCCCCGCAGGTTCGCCAACCAATTCCTTCAAACGCGATTCCACGTTCATGTGAATATCTTCCAATGCTTTGGAAAATTGAAACGTGCCTGTATCAATTTCTGACAAAACCGTGAGCAGCCCTTCACGAATGGCATCCGCATCGCTATCAGTGATGATACCCTGTTGGGCTAACATCGCTGCATGTGCGCGCGACCCTTCGATATCCTGACGCGCCATGCGCTGATCGAAATCGATCGAGGCATTGATCGCCTCCATAATCGCGTCCGGGCCGCTGGCAAACCGCCCGCCCCACATTGCATTCGACTGTTTTTTGTCCGACATATCAGTAACCGTATTTTTGAGGCCGTAAATGACCCGTAAGTTTCTATTTGCCATGCTATACGCCGCCACAACGCTGGGCGCAAATCCTGTGTTGGCAGAACCGATAGATTTATCGGCAATTTCAGACCTGCGCGCGGGCGACATGCAAAAACTGCTGATCCACGCGGAACCAAAAAAAATGGCCTCTGCCAGCTTTTTGGACGAAAACGGCGATAAAGCCACGCTTGACGCTTACAAAGGTAAAATTGTGTTGCTGAATTTCTGGGCCACGTGGTGCCCGCCTTGCTTGGCTGAAATGCCCTCTATCGACGCGCTGCAAGCCGACCTTGGCGGTGACGATTTTGCTGTGGTCACAATCGCCTCGGGCCGCAATCCGCTGCCCGCGATCAAAGCCTTCTTCGAAAAAGCCGGGATTGAAAACCTGCCGATCCTGCGCGACCCCAGACAAAAATTCTCTCGCGCCAATGGCGTGTTCGGCCTGCCCACGACCCTGATCCTGAATAAAAAAGGCGATGAGATCGCCCGGATGCAAGGCGACGCCGACTGGTACTCCAAAGACGCCATAACCCTGATCAAAGCCCTGCTGCCAAAGCCAGAGGCTGAAACCGAAAGCTAAATCTCTTGACCGCCTATAGCCCGTTATTTCAAATCGTGAACAAATTATATTGATGGCTCAATGAACGTCGATTTTCGCCCAGACCCATTTACGAAAATTAAGGCGGCCGTACTGAAAACAACAAAGCCAAGCACCAATGGCGTTACTCCACCCTGAAAACTTTCACTTATAACCCAGCCAAGCGGTAACGAAATTAACGTAGACACTGCCCCTACCATCGCCGCCCCAAGACCGGCCATATCACCCAACGGTTCCATTGCCAGCGCATTCAAATTACCAAAAAGAACACCTACACAGAAAAAGGTGACCAGCAACCAAACCATAAACAACCAAAATGGTGGCACACCATCTGTCAGAAAAACCGGGATCGCAAATAAGGCTGACGCAGAAATAACCCCCCAAAGCGCCCGTATCGTCAAAAACTGCATACCAAGCCGCATAACCAATTGGGAATTCAACAGCGATGCCACACCAATAGCGATAGCGGCAATCCCGAAATATAAAGCGAAATAAGTGCCCGTATCATATGTGACTTGAAATATTTTTTGCGCCGAACTCAAATATCCCAAAAACGGCCCAAAGATCAGCCCAGCCGCAATCGTATAGCCCACCGTCACGCGGATCTTGGATATTTCAACAACGCCCGACCAGACATTGCGCACCGAAAACTTTCTGCGTGTATCGATTGCCAGTGTTTCTGGTTGTCTGATCGCAAACCATATGAACGAAACAACACCCATTACCAGCAACAATCCAAATGTGGCACGCCAACCGGAAACAATAATTACTGCTTGCCCAATTGCCGGTGCCAAAGCAGGGACAATTATGAACACCGCCATAATGAAGGACATGATACGCGCCATTGCGCGCCCCTCATATCCATCCCGTACAATCGCAACACTTATAATACGTGGCCCCGCCATTCCCAACCCTTGCAGAATGCGCCCGTATATAAGCATGTCAAAGCTTGTGGTAAAAAGGGCAAGCAAGCACCCAAGAATGAATATGACGTAACTGATGTACACCACTGGCTTACGGCCAAAACTGTCTGACAATGGCCCGACAAAAAGTTGCCCGACAGCAAACCCCAAAAACAAAGACGAAACCACAAAGTGGCTGTCATTTGGATTTGCAATAGCCAAATCCGTTGCAATCACATCAAGTGCCGGCAACATAACATCCGTCGCCATAGCGACAATGGATATCATGAAGGCAAGCATGATAATGAATTCTGTTAGTGAACGTTGATTTGGTTTTATATCCATAGCCGAGAACTCTACGATGTTTTATAAAGTTGCAATGGCAAATCTGCGGCTTGCATTATTACTGTTCGTCGGTCGCAATCGGCAAAACGGATACACAAATTAACAATCCGCTATATGATTTTTATCATACGCCTATCATACGGTTAGTGCACGTCAATCATAACACACCGGTAGCCGCTTTAACGCTGCACCTCTGAATGGCGATAGCACCCGACCGTATGATCATTCACCATGCCAACCGCCTGCATAAATGCATAGACAATCGTCGGGCCGCAAAAGTTGAAACCGCGTTTTTTCAGGTCTTTGGAAATCTGTGTTGAAAGCTCTGTGAATGCAGGCACATCTGCCATTGCGGCAAAGTTATTCTGCAACGGTTTGCCATCCATATAATTCCATAAATAATTGTCAAATCCTTGATCTGCATCGATTTCTTGCCAAATACGCGCGCCATTGATCGCACTTACGATCTTACCCCGATGCCGCACGATGCCTGCGTCACCAAGCAGGCGGTTAATATCCGCCTCAGCAAATTCGGCCACCTTATGTGGGTCAAAGTCAGCAAATGCTGCCCGAAACGCATCGCGTTTCTTCAGAATCGTCAACCAACTTAGCCCCGCCTGAAACCCGTCCAGCACCAGTTTTTCCCATAATGCCCGCGCATCCCATTCGGGAACCCCCCATTCTTCATCATGGTATTTTATATAAATTGGCTCTTTCCCAACCCAAGCACAACGTTCACACATAATAATCCTCATATTTTCAATAAGTTAACTTGCTTCCAACCAGCTTACTAAAAATAGAACAAAATTGGAACATTTAACTTTGAATTAGGAAAAACAGCACATAACAAGTGTAACCAAACCGGAGCATATTAAAGTATCAAAAATGAATGCGTTTTATAACCCCCAAAGCCCGCTGGATTGTGTAGTCAAAAAACGCAACGAACACGTCATTGATACTGTGACACACGCAATTGCACGCAAACAAGTTCTATTGGCCTACCAACCCGTGGTGTATGCAAAAAACCCATTAAAACCTGCGTTTTATGAGGGATTAATTCGCATCATGGATGCCACAGGAACCATCATTCCGGCCAAGGATTTTATTACCGTTGTGGAAACTCTGGAAATAGGGCGGATCATTGATTGTCTGGCATTGGAATTGGGCTTAAAGGCTTTGTCAGAATGCCCAACCCTTCGTCTATCGATCAACATGTCCACCCGCAGTATCGGTTACCCTAGATGGATTGAAACCCTGAATAAAGGCCTGTCTATCGATAGTACCATTGCAGAACGCTTAGTTCTGGAAGTCACCGAAGACAGCGCCATGGTAATGCCAGAACTGGTCAAAACCTTTATGACCGACCTTCACAAACGTGGTATTTCCTTTGCATTAGATGATTTTGGCGCCGGATATACCGCATTTCGCTTTCTGAAACAGTTTCACTTCGACATCGTGAAAATTGATGGGCAATTTATCCGAAATATAAATGAAGATGCCGACAATCAGGTTCTAACAACAGCGCTGATCACCATTGCCAATCAGTTTAACATGTTGTCTGTAGCTGAATATGTTGAAACTCAGGAAGAAATGTCTTTTCTTCAGGGTTTGGGTTTTGATTGTCTTCAGGGTTATCTAACGGGGCGCCCGGAAATAACACCCCCATGGCGTGAAGATATAACAACACTGCAACAATGTGTATAAATATAAATGATGGCCACGTTTCCGAACAACGACAGTACGGAAACGCTGCATAAATTTAGCGTTGAGAAACAGCCAGTACTGTTATTTCTACGATGACAGGCGTTCGATTTCTTCTTTAATCTTCAGTTTTTGTTTTTTCAAAGAGACAACCGTCAATGGATCGGTACTTGGTTGGTTTTGAATCTTTTCCACTTGGCTGGAAAGTTGATCGTGTTTTTTCTTGAGTTCAGAAATGTGGGAACCCATAGTCATATAGCACCTCCTTGTTGAAATTAACATAAACAGTCGACCACATAAAACGAGTCGTGTCACGACTGAATATTCAAAGTATTCATTTATGATAATTTAATCTTTATCCGGTCTTGATAATCACAAGTATAAAGCCTGGGCATCACGCAGCACAGCTTGTGCAACTGCTGAATAGCCGCCAACATCCTTATTATGTGTACTGCTTTCGTGAACCACAAGCGGCGGGCGTAAGGCAAACGGGCCATTTGTGCCTTTACGACAGGATATAATAACCCGCTTTGCCGATTTATCTTGTCGCGGTATCAATGGCTTAACGACAATATCACCTGCAATTCTCTCCAGACAGACAAGGGCTTGCGGCAGAATTTCCGCACGGTGAATAAAGGTTAAACGACCCTTGGGCTTAAGACGTTTCAAACCAGCAAACACCCAATCTTCTAGCTTCAAACCCATCACATGTGCTTGCGATTTACCCGCGTTTTCAGGAGCAGATACTTTGTTGGCATCATAAAATGGCGGGTTGAACATCACATGATCAAAGTTTTGATCCAGAAGATCGCGAGGCATTTGCACCAAATCCCCGCTGAAAATCTTGGCCTCTATACTATTTGCATCTGCATTCTGTCTGGCCAATTCCGCATATTCTTCCTGAATTTCCAAACCCGAAATCTCTAACCCAGAAATACGCTTGCCAAGGCACAGCATAGCAACACCAACCCCACATCCCAACTCCAATACGGACTGCCCTGCATTGGCAGGAATACTGGCAGCCAAGAACACTGGATCTGTTGCAGCCCGATAACCATCCTTTGGTTGAAAAATATCCAATGCGCCGCCCAAAAACGCATCACAGGTAATATTCTCATTCACCCATGTCATGGTTTTTCGGAAATATCGATTTCATTATCCCGCAAAATAGCACTGGCTTGAAAATAATCACGATCAGCAACCATCAGGCGCCTTGGCATGATGCCAATTGACCCTTCAAGAATACTCATGTGGACGTCCAGATCGAAGCATTCTATATCTTCGGCACGCAACATCGCTGTCGCAAAGGGGATTAGGGTCGGATCGGTGGTTCTAAAAAGTTCTTTCATAGCGTTTTCTTATCTTGTTATGGACAAGCTTGTCGAGCGTGCTAATTACACGGCTAAGGAATGAAACGTGAATAAACCATTTGAACATCTCAGCGATTTGCTGGCCGAGGATATGAACGCAGTCAATATGCTGATAAAACAGCGTATGGCGTCTGAGCACGCGCCGCGTATCCCTGAAGTTACAGCGCACCTTGTTGAAGCGGGCGGCAAACGCCTGCGCCCGTTGCTGACGCTTGCAAGTGCCAAAATGTGTGGTTACGATGGCCCGTTTCATATTCATCTGGCCGCAACGGTTGAGTTTATTCACACGGCAACTCTGCTACATGATGATGTTGTAGATGAAAGCAACATGCGGCGCGGACGTAAGACCGCTAATCTGCTTTGGGATAATAAATCATCTGTTTTGGTTGGTGACTATCTGTTCTCGCGGTCCTTCCAACTGATGGTTGAAACCGGATCCTTGCGGGTTTTGGACATTCTTGCGAATGCATCGGCAACAATCGCAGAAGGTGAAGTTTTGCAACTTACCGCCGCACAGGATACAAACACGACCGAAGATGTTTATTTTCAGGTTATACGTGGTAAAACCGCCGCCCTTTTTGCCGCCGCCACTGAAGTGGGCGGCGTGATTGCATCGGCACCTGAAGACCAGATTACAGCACTCAACACTTACGGCGATGCTTTGGGAATAAGTTTTCAGATCGTTGATGATCTTTTGGATTATCGCGGGGCTAGCCAATCTTTGGGCAAGAACACCGGTGATGATTTCCGTGAACGTAAATTAACACTACCCGTGATTAAAGCCATTGCGAAAGCCAATAGCGAAGAGCGCAACTTTTGGGATCGCGTTATTGTTAAAGGTGACCAAAACGACGGCGACCTTGAACATGCGATGGAACTTTTACAAGCTCACGGGACATTAGATGAAACCCGTGATGCTGCAATTTATTGGGGAAACAAAGCGAAATCCGCTTTGGAAGCCTTGCCAAAATCCAAAATTCGCAACCTGTTGGGTGATCTAGCGGATTTTGTTGTTAACCGCGCGGTTTAGTTCCCCAGTACACAGGGTTTAATCCACCAGTCAGGGTTGGAATCCACTAAAGTTTGCGCGGCTTTTTCAGATGCCTGCCTTGTTTCAAACAACCCGAAACAGGTGGCCCCGGAACCTGACATACGCGCCAAATATGCACCTTGCCGGGTAATCTGATCTAAACAAACGCTGGTCTCTTTTGCCAAGCCTATCGACGGTTTTTCCAGATCATTGCGCTGCCTTCGCAGAAATTCGCCTATTGATTCTTGATCCGTCATTTGCCCAATCGGCGTATTGTCTTTGGTTTCAAGTGATACAAAAACATCAGGTGTCGCTATTTTAATTTTTGGGCAGACCAAAACTGCCCATAGGTTTGGAAAATCCGTAAGGGGTGTAATGCAATCACCGATCCCCTTCATTCGGCAAGGAATGCTTTGCAGGCAAACAGGTACATCTGCCCCCAATGAAAGTCCGGCATCAGACGGCAATGGTGCACCTGTCATAAGCACCATTGCACGCAATGTGGCCGCCGCATCTGCCGAACCACCGCCAATACCGGAAGCAACAGGCAGGTTTTTTATTAAAGTAATTACCGCACCTTTGCAGTCTTTTTCGAAAAGGCGTGCAGCTTGCAAAGCTAGATTATCATCACCCGAACTTAGCTCATGTGCAAAAGGACCATTGATTTTCAATGCAAATGCATCACTTGGTTTCACCGTAATCTGATCGCCGATATCGGCAAATACAACGATACTGTCCAGCAAATGATAGCCGTCATCACGCTGTCCTGTCACATGTAAACACAGGTTTATTTTAGCCCGAGCAAGCTCGTTAATTTGCATTTGTTCCCGCAGCCTCTTCAGCGGTCAAAACCTCATCCAAACCAATATCCAGTTTGCGTCGAATACGGTCCGCGTCTTTTTCCTCTGGCTCAAATGACAGTGCCCGGCTCCATTGAAACCGTGCTTCGCGAAACCTGTCAACTTTCCAGTAAACGTCACCCAAATGATCGTTTATAACCGGATCTGTCGGCATCAATTCAACAGCGCGTTCCATAGGGGCTACAGCATCTTCAAATTTGCCGATACGGTAAAGCAACCAACCAAGACTATCGGTGATAAATCCATCATTGGGCCGGCCCTGAACAGCACGTTCAATCATGTCCTGAGCCTCTTCAAGCTTTATGTTTTTTTCAACCAGTGAATAACCCAGATAATTCAATGTAGACGGTTGATCCGGTGATAACCCCAAAGCTTTACGGAAATCTGTTTCGGCCTTGTCCCATTCGTCCAGACGCTCATAAGAAACTGCACGCGCATAATATAAAAACCACTGCACCCCATTTTCTTTTTCCAGCAAATCAATTGCCGTAGTATAAGCCTTGTTGGCTTCCCTAAACTGCTTTTCACCACTGTATATATCACCCATCACCATATGCACACGCGCAACAGTGGGATGAGACCCTGCAAGCCTTTGCAAAACGGCAATAGCGGCCTGCGATTTTCCCGCATCCACCAACGTATCAGCGCGGCCCAGCTCTGCATTTAAATACATCGGATGATCCACAGGTACTTTTGCCAATACTTGCGTCGCCAGATCATATTGTTCCTGCTCTTTCAGCAGCTCTGATAAAAGCAACAGGGCCTGAATATTATCAGGGCGTAAATATTCTGCCAAACGGGCATAAATCAAAGAAAATCTTTCATCGTCCTCACCACTTAAAACACTTGCGAGTGTAGAAAACGTTTCAGACGTGCCATCAGTGGCCGAGGTGATAAAATCAAACGGAACAGCTTGCTTTGATTGCATCTGAACAAGCAAATCATGCAGCTGTTGATCAGACGTATTGGTCGAACTTTGCGCAAGCAGTTCAGCCGCTGCATCAAATTTTCCAAGCTGTGATAATATTTGCGCATGTGCTATCAGGCTGCCACGATTCAGGTGCAATGCATTGCCCGCATCACCCTGCATTATCTTATCAGCCAATTCGAAATCACCTGCCGTCGCAACGGCCAAAGCTTTATGATACTGGGCAAACACCCGCAAGGCTTCGGGTTTATTCATGCTGTCAAAATGTTTGGTCGCAGCAGACATATCACCCAACCCAACCAAAACCCACCCCTGAAGCAGGCCATGCAGAAGCGGGCTTAAGCGGTCTTTTGAAGTCGCCAATATTTCTAATGCTTTATCGAAGTCCTGATTTCGAATATAAGCAGACAAAACCATCAAATCCGACAATTGACTACCAAATTCCAAGTTTGTGATTTCTTTGGCAAGTTTGACAGCACCATCTATATCCCCTGTCACAACATAGGACAAAAGAGCGTTTTGCAAAATATAAGCATCATCCGGATCTTGCAATAAAGCTTTGGAATAAAACTCTGCAGCCGCCGCATAATCATTCCTTGCATTGGCGTGGTTCGCCGCAAGATAAGCCCCTGCCAAACCCTCGCCATATGTTGCAACTGGGGTTGTCAGCAGGCTTGTCGCCAAAACGAAATGAAATATGGGCTTTATGCGCATTGTTACCTGTTCCTAAACTATCAGTAAGACAGCCTAACGGCGATGCCTGTTCAATTCAACCAGACTTCCATCAACTAATGGAAATCTGGCTGTGATATGCCCAATTGCTTACATATTCGGGTAGTTTGGCCCCTCGCCACCTTGTGGAATAGCCCATGTAATGTTTTGGCTGGGGTCTTTAATATCACAAGTTTTACAATGCACACAGTTTTGTGCATTGATCTGAAAACGTGGGTTGGAACCATCATCATCACGGATCACTTCATAAACACCCGCAGGGCAATAGCGTTGTGCCGGTTCTGCATATTCCGGTAAATTCACATCAACCGGAATACCGGCATCTGCCAACTGCAAATGGCATGGTTGTTCTTCTTCATGGTTGGTGGCCGAAAAGCTGACGTTCGTTAGTCGGTCGAAACTTAGTTTACCGTCAGGCTTCGGATATTCAATCGGCGCATAATCCGCCGCTTTACCTGTAGACTGCGCATCGTTTTTACCGTGCTTGAATGTTCCCAAAGGATTCCAGCCCGTCAGATTTGCCACCCACATATCGAAGCCACCTAAAGCCAAAGAGGCCATAAGACCCCATTTCGACCAAATCGGTTTTACATTGCGCACGCGTTTCAGGTCTTTGGCAATCGGGCCGGAACGCAAGTCTGTTTCATAAGCTGTCAATTCATCGCTGGCACGACCCGCTTTAAGCGCGTCAACCGCAGCTTCGGCAGCAGCTTTACCGGACAACATTGCGTTGTGGTTGCCTTTAATCCGCGGAACATTTACCAAACCTGCCGAACAACCCAAAAGTGCGCCGCCCGGAAAGACGATCTTTGGAATGGACTGCCAGCCACCCTCGGTAATTGCCCGCGCACCATATGCCACGCGTTTACCGCCTTCTAGCAATTCGGCAATTTTCGGATGATGCTTGAAGCGTTGGAATTCCATGTATGGAAATACATGTGGGTTCTTGTAATTCAGATGCACCACAAACCCGATGAAAACCTGATTGTTTTCAGTGTGGTAAATAAATGACCCGCCACCTGCATTGCTGCCCAATGGCCAACCCATTGTATGGGTCACAGTCCCCTCTTTGTGCTTAGCAGGATCAATATCCCAAATTTCTTTCATCCCAAGCCCGAACTTTGGCACATCGGCATCTTTGGCAAGGTCATATTTTGCGATCACTTGCTTGGACAGTGACCCACGCACACCTTCCGATAGGAATACATACTTGCCATACAGCACCATGCCCGGTTCATATGACGGGCCTTGTGAACCATCTTTTTGAAGCCCGAATTCACCGGCAACAACACCTTTAACTTCACCGTTTTCGCCGTAAACCAATTCTGAACATGACATGCCCGGGAAAATTTCAACACCCAGTTCTTCGGCTTGTTCCGCCAGCCAGCGGCAAACATTGGCCATTGAAACAATATAATTGCCATGATTGTTCATCAATGGCGGCATCGGGAAATTGGGAATTCTAAAACCGCCTTTTTCCGACAGCATCAAAAAATTATCCTCTTTGACAACCACAGATATCGGCGCACCCTTTTCTTTCCAGTCAGGGATCAATGCGTCCAGCCCAACAGGATCCAGAACCGCTCCGGACAGGATATGGGCACCCACTTCAGAGCCTTTTTCCAGTACCACAACTTCCAGATCCGCATCCAGCTGTTTTAAACGAATTGCCGCCGACAGACCCGCCGGTCCTGCACCAACAATAACCACATCGTATTCCATAGACTCGCGTTCAATTTCGGTCATTCGGGACTCCCTAAAAAATATCTGTCGCAAAACATGCTAACTTACTTTATGGGCCTAACAAATGCTTGCCAAGAGGGAATTATGAACACGACGAAATATCAACTTTTACGTCGGTTTTATCTTAATCAACACAAATAAAGCTTTCTCTTGCGCACACAGTAAAGCAAATTTAGAGTCGTATCTGAAACGACAAGCACAGTAGGGCGTAATGGATAAAATACCAATGACTGCAAATGGCTTCAAAGCCGCTGATGCAGAATTAAAACAACTGAAATCAGTGGACCGCCCTGCCGTTATCCGTGCTATTGCTGAAGCTCGGGAACATGGTGATTTATCGGAAAACGCCGAATATCATGCTGCCCGCGAGCAACAAAGCCATATTGAGGGCCGCATTAAAGAACTTGAAGGCATTATCAGCTTGGCCGATATAATAGATGTCAGTAAGCTATCGGGCACCATAAAGTTCGGTGCCACGGTCACCATTGCCGATGAAGATACCGATGCCGAAAAGACCTTTCAGATCGTTGGCGAACCTGAAGCCAATATCGAAAAAGGTCTGCTGAACCTAAATTCACCCATTGCGCGCGCCTTGATTGGCAAAGAAGAAGGCGACAGTGTAGAAGTGCGCACACCGGGCGGCACCAGGTATTATGAGATTGTAAGCGTTGAGTTTCTATAACCGTCTTTGGATCCTTTAAGGATATAGTTGTATGAGCAGGCAAGACCAAACGGCCAAGAACAGCGAAAAAGCTGCCCTTATATTCGCCATTACCCTGACCGTTATCTGGATAGTCGGCATCTCTATAATCTTTTTTTTATATCCTGAAGTTGCGCTTCAAATCAGCCATGATCAAAGTTTAACCGCCTTGGTTGCCGTTGGACTATTCCTACCCCTTATTCTGATCTGGATAGCAGCCCTTTTATCGCGGTCTTTGTCTGCCATTCGCTATGAAACCATTGCTTTGCGAAAAAAGATCGAACGCATGGATGAAATGCTAAAAGTGCAGATCGTAGAAGAAACCGAAACCCGCGATCGCTGGATACAAAGCCAGTTAGCGCAAATAACTGCCCATACAAAAAAAACCAGTCTGCACGTAACAAGCCTAGCAGAAACAGTAACTGAGGGTTTGGGTCAAACAAGTATACCACGCAATACAACCGCATTACCTAAAAAAACCCTTATTCTTACGGATGAAGCACAAGCGGATTTACCCCTGAAAAATGACAATAATACATCTAATGCCCCTGTTACAATTCGCGAACTTATCAAAGCATTAAACTTTCCCGATAATGCAAAAGACACTGAAGGTTTTCGCGTGTTGCAGCGCGCATTAAGCGACCCGACCACATCCAGACTTTTACGTTCTGCTCAAGAAGTTCTAACCATGTTGTCAGAAGATGGTATATACATGGATGACTTGCGCATTAATCGACCTGAAGCTTCAGCTTGGCGCAGCTTTGCCAAAGGTGCACGCGGCAAAGAGATTGCCGCTTTGGGAATGGTGCGTGACCGCACGGCTTTAACCCTGTCAAAAACACGGCTGAAAAATGATGCTACATTTCGCGAAACTGTCCATGGTTTCTTGACTCGGTTTGATATCATCCTGACAGAATTTGAAAAAACCGCCAAAGATGGCGAACTGATTGAAATGGGAAGAACCCGCAGCGCTATAGCATTTATGCTTTTGGGGCGGGTTTCGGGTGCATTTGACGCGCGTTATATTCCAAAAAAAGCGTAAGGAATATACCTTACCATATCACCAACGGCAATTTCTGCAGCTGCGTCAGGCAACTCAACCAACCCATCCGACCATGTCAGCCCAGATATGCGCCCCGACCCTTCGGACTTGAATACCTGCGCATGCCCATTGGCATCCAATCGCGCACGTAAATATTCACGCCGACCTGCTTTTTTGGATTTCTGAAACACTGCAGGAACTTGGAAAGATTGAACATCAAGCACGGCTTGCCCTGCCAAGGTTTTCAATGCGGGCAGCCCGAAGATTAACGCGCAAACAAACGCTGCAACAGGATTGCCCGGAAAACCGAATGTTGGCACCCCACCCCAAAGTGCCATTGCAATCGGACGGCCCGGCTTTACCGCCACGCGCCATGTGTGCAATGCACCTTCTTCTTTCAGCAGCTTGGATACATAATCTTCATCCCCTGCAGACGCACCACCAGACACAAAAATTGCATCGGCATTTTGTGCGGCTTTATTAAACCCGTCGCGGATCAAATCAGGGTCATCCATAAAGTGACCACCATCAACCGCATCAAACCCCCATGCACGTATCATGTTCAGTAGCATTGGTTTATTCGCGTCAAATATCTGATCATCGCGTGCGGCATCACCGACTTTAACCAGCTCTGTTCCTGTCGAAATCACTGCCACTTTCAAGCGTTTATATACGGTGACTTTATGCACAGCTGTTGCCGCCAGAAGGGCAAGGTCCTGTGGGCGTAAAACATGCCCTGCTTCAAAAATATTTTGCCCCACCGCCACATCTTCAGCCGCACGGCGCAAATTGGCACCTTTTCGCAAACCAGAACGAAATGCAATTGATGCGCCAGCGATCACGACATCTTCTTCCAGAACCACAGTATCGACACCATCAGGTATAATCGCGCCAGTTAAAATGCGCAGCGCACTACCTGCATTGACCTGACCTGCAAACGGTTTACCCGCTGCCGAAACCCCAGCCTGAAGCGGCAGGTTGATAATTTCTTTGTCAGGCAAATCGTTATAACAAAACCCATAACCATCCACCGCAGAGTTTGCCATCGGCGGATTATTTCGTTTTGCTGTTACCGATGCCGCCAAAATACGGCCGGCAGCAATTTCCAAAGTGATACTCTCTTGTCCGACAACCGGGTGAAGGCCGTTTTTAATCTGCTTCAAAGCATCATCAACAGGTGTCCATTCAACACCAGCAGGCATTGCAAAACAGTTGTTTTTCAACGGCGGTACCGTCATCCATCTAATCCTGTTTTTGTAAGCACAAAATCTGCAATCACTTTAACATCGTTTAAATCCAGAGATGTTAGTTCACCCGTGTCCACATCAACATCGCTGGCTACGGCCACAATGGTTTTATTTGCCGATGACACCAATGGCATTTCAGATGTTGCACGATGACATTCAATTTTAACATGCGGTTCGCGTTTAAACCCTTCTATAATCACAATATCGACAGGTGACATTTTTGCCAAAAGATCATCCAATTTATATTCATCTTCGCCCTGCAATTCATGCATCAATGCCCAGCGATTGCCGGAACTGATCACCACTTCATGCGCACCCGCCTCACGGTGCTTGTAACTGTCACGCCCCGGTTGATCCAAGTCAAACGAATGATGGGCGTGTTTTACTGTGGACACTGAAAACCCACGCGATTTAAGCTCGGTTACCAACCGTGCGACAAGCGTCGTTTTGCCGGAGTTTTTCCACCCTACAACACCGAATAACCTCACAACGAATACTCCCTTAACAACTTTTTCGCCGTTTCATAATCTTCCGGACGGTTCACGTTAAAAAACGGATCAAATGGCTTTGCATTAAATCTAACTTTAACCACACCATGCGGATACGCCCATTGCACAACTTTCCGCACCCCTGTGCCCAACGCATTGCGCAAATCATCGCATAATGTAACGGGCCAAAGTCCAAAAGTTGGGTGGTTGTGAAACCTTGAATCCATTCCAGAGGTTTCTGCGATTGCAATTTTTCCGGAGCCTGCCACAAGCGCATCTTGCATCCTGATTACAAAATCATCAGGGAAAAATGGCGTGTCCGCAGCAACGGTCACTATATGATCTGCACCTTGTGTTTCAGCCCATTCCATCCCTGCAAGCACACCCGCCAAAGGGCCTGCAAAACCTTCAAAACTATCGCGGATCACTGGTAGGCTGGTGTTTTGATATTCATCCGCATCGCTGTTTGCATTGATGGCGATCACATCCACTTGTGTCGACAACCTATTTGCCGCGCGTTGTAATAAAGTTTTCCCATCCAGTTCCAACAAGCATTTATCCTGCCCGTCCATACGCGATGACAGGCCGCCTGCCAAAACAATACCCGCTATTTTTATCATTGGGCATCCTCATCTTTTGCGTGATCCCACGTCAATCGATCTGCCCCACTCAGGCAGGTAAACCTTTTGCCCTTCATCCGTCCGATCAGGGTCAGGCCAACCTGATTGGCAAGCTCCACGCCCCAAGCAGTAAAACCTGAACGGGACACCAGAACGGGAATACCCATCAACGCGGTCTTGATCACCATTTCAGAGGTCAGGCGGCCCGTTGTATATAGGATTTTATCAGTAGCATCTTGCCCCTCTGACAACATCCAGCCAGAGATTTTATCAACCGCATTATGCCGCCCGACATCTTCCATATAAACCAATGGTCGATCACCTTGGCACAACACTGTAGCATGAACGGCACCCGCTTCTAAATACAGGCTAGGCGTAGTGTTGATTTTTTTGGAAAGCGCATAAAGCCATGATGTATGTACCACCACCTCCGGCAAGTTCACAGCATCCAATCCTTCCATAATATCACCAAAAACTGTCCCGACAGCACAACCGGACGTACGGGTTTTCTTGGCCAGCTTTTCTTCATAATCGGTTTCTATTGCTGTGCGCACAACGACCGTTTCCAATTCTTCATCATAGTCGACGCTTAAAATTTCCTCGGATACACTTAACATCTGTTGGTTTCGTAAAAACCCCAAAGCCAGATATTCCGGGTAATCCCCAATCGTCATAGCCGTAACGATTTCACGGGCATTCAGGAAAATCGTCAAAGGGCGTTCTTCAATCACAGCCATACTGACCGCTGAACCCGCCTGATCCACCCCATCCACTTTACGCGTTAACCGTGGTGATGCCGTATCAGGGGCAATAATCATATCAGTCGGGATATTTGAACTGGGCAATTGCGTCTCCTGCAAGGGTGGGTTAACGATCAGACGGTAAACTTTTTATCACCCCTTTCCAAGAGCAACCTACACATATGACTGCACCGCATAATTCTGTAAAAAATATCTTTTGGCGCGGCTTTCGCGATGGCCTGCCGTTTGTTCTGGTTGTTATGCCTTTTGGTACTTTGTTTGGCGTGGCAGCCACAGAAGCGGGTATGAATATTTTACAGGTGATGTCGTTTTCTGTTCTGGTTATTGCAGGGGCAGCACAGTTCAGCGCACTTACTTTGTTATTAGAAAACGCGCCTGTGATTATTATTTTGTTAACATCGCTGGCCGTGAATCTGCGGATGTCGATGTATTCTGCGGCATTGGTGCCGCATTTTGGAAAATTACGCACGGGTTTGAAGTTGGTGATTTCATATTTTCTGGTCGATCAATCTTATGCTTTGGGGATCAGGGAATATGAAGAACGGCCCGATCAACCTATCGACAACAAGGTCGCTTACTTTTTTGGCATCATGCTGATTATGGCACCCTTTTGGTATCTTGCCACCTATTTGGGGGCCGCATTAGGGGCCTCTATTCCGGATGCATTTTCGTTGGATTTCGCGGTGCCTATTTGCTTTATCGCCTTGATCGCCCCACTATTGCGCACCATTCCGCATATTATTACAGCCATTGTTTCTGTAATCGCGGCACTGTCTTTGGCATGGATCCCCTACAGCCTTGGCCTGATCATCGCCGCCATAATGGCAATGATGGCCGGAGCCTATGCAGAACTGAAACTGAAAGCGAACAAATGATTGTCGACCCCAGCAAAATCTGGCCTGTCATTATCGGCATGGCAATAGGAACCTTCTTTGTTCGTTATTCATTCCTGGGGCTCCTTGGCGACCGAGAATTACCGGAATGGTTTTTACGCCACTTGCGTTATGTCGGGGTTGCCGTATTGCCGGGCCTGATTGCGCCGTTAATTCTGTGGCCGCAGGCAACCGGCGGCACACCTGATCTAGCCCGTATAATGGCGACAATTACTGCTGTCACTATCGGCATCTGGAAAAAAAGTGTGATTGGCGCAGTCCTATTGGGGTTTGGAACACTTTATTTGGTTCAGTATATCACAGGTTAAATCGGTAAAGCCGTGGTTTTAAACACGGTGCGTAATGCAAAGTTAGACCGCAATTGTGCCACCCCCGGCAATCGTGACAAATATCGGCGATGAATGCGCGCAAAATCTTCGGTGTCAGAGGCCACGACTTTTAACGTGTAGTCCGCCGTTCCCGCCATTAAATGACATTCTAAAACGTCGGGGATTAGACCCACTTCACGTTCAAAAGCATCCAGTACATCATCGGCCTGACTGGACAATGTAATCTCGACAAACACCGTTGTTTTGCGATCCACCTCACGCGCGTCCAGCAAGGCAACATAGTCTTTGATTATTTTTTTCTTTTCAAGCTGTTGCACCCGTCGATGGCAAGCCGAGGGTGACAGGCTCACTTTTTCAGCCAAGTCAGCGTTTGAGATACGGCCTGCGCGTTGCAAGCTATTCAGGATTCGCCGGTCTATTTCATCGATTTTCATTTTATGCAATCTTTCAGCGTATTTTTATATATTATTAAAAGATTATTCTAAGAATAATAAGTTTACCAGCAATAACATCATTTATTTTCACTATTAACGCGCGATACTCTCTTATCTTTAATATAAGCTAACGGGAGTTGTCATGCTTATCGGTTGCCCAACAGAAATTAAAAACCAAGAGTACCGCGTTGGAATGACGCCAGCCGCTGCGATGGAAGCGGTTGCCAATGGCCACAACGTAATCATACAAAAAGCCGCTGGCGTTGGCGCTGGTTTTACTGATGAAACCTACACCAATGCAGGTGCTGAAATTGTCGATACCGCAGAAGAAATTTTTGCCCGCGCAGACATGGTTGTGAAGGTAAAAGAACCACAAGCCATAGAGCGCAAACAGTTGCGCGAAGGGCAAATTCTTTTCACATATCTGCACCTTGCACCCGACGCGCCACAAACCAATGATTTGCTGGAAAGCGGTGTAACAGCGATTGCTTATGAAACTGTAACAGACCGAAATGGTGCTTTGCCATTGTTGGCACCAATGTCCGAAGTTGCAGGTAAGCTGGCGCCACAGGTTGGCAGCTGGACATTGCAAAAAGCCAATGGTGGACGTGGTGTCCTATTGGGCGGCATCCCAGGCGTCCCCCCTGCCAAAGTGGCTGTAATCGGTGGTGGTGTCGTTGGTACACATGCAGCCCGCGTAGCCGCCGGCATGGGTGCGGACGTATCCGTGTTGGACATGTCCCTGCCACGTATGCGTTATTTGGACGATGCATTCAGCGGTTTATTTAAAACGCGCTATGCATCCAAAGATAACACGGCTGAACTGGTAAAGCAGGCCGACATCGTTGTCGGTGCTGTTTTGATCCCGGGGGCGGCAGCCCCGACATTGATCAGTCGCGCACAGCTTTCAACCATGAAACCCGGCGCAGTTCTGGTAGATGTTGCCATCGACCAAGGTGGATGCTTTGAAACATCCAAAGCCACAACACATGATGACCCGATCTATGAAGTCGACGGTATCATGCACTATTGTGTGGCCAATATGCCGGGTGCCGTTGCCCGAACATCTACAATTGGTCTGGGCAATGCGACGATGCCTTTCATGATTGCGTTGGCAAACAAAGGCTGGAAACAGGCCTGTGCAGATGACGTACATTTGATGAACGGTCTGAACACACATGCAGGTAAAATTACCTATGCAGCCGTAGGTAAAGCATTAGGTATGGATTATATTGATCCACAAGCCGCTTTGAAAATTTAACAAAAAAGGCCCGTCACAATGGCGGGCCTTTTTAAATTTACACTAAAACTTATTTCTTTTTCAACGTTTTCAAAATATCACCCAACAATTCATTGTCTGTTGGCCCTGCAGCTGCTTCCTCGACAGCCTCTTCTTCCGCTGCGGCCGCATCTTTCGCTTTATTGACAAAGCGCACCAGCATGAAAACAACGAATGCGATGATCAAAAAGTTAATGATCGCCATAATGAAACTGCCCCAAGCAAATGCAGCAACTCCTGCTTCACGCGCAGCTTCCAATGAACCGTATTCTGTCCCGTCACCCCCGATAACAAAGAAATTGTTTACCAGATCAATACCGCCCATGAATAAACCGATAATCGGGTTAATCAGGTCAGCAACAAGCGATTTAACGATAGCAGTGAATGCCGCACCAATAATGATACCAACGGCCATATCCATAACATTGCCCTTGGCAATGAAGTCTTTAAATTCTTTAAGCATGTTGTTCCCCTGCATTAATTTTGCCCCGATCATTCGCGGCATATTAATGTATAATTGGTTATTAGACTGTCTCTTTTCAAGAAAATAATCAATTAACGCATAATCAGCTTGAAAATTATAATTTAAGTTTAAGTGGTTTCTCAAATATTTGGAGAATATCAATGTCAGATTTATCATCTTTCAACATTACCAAACGCTGGCCGGTCGAAAATCCCGATCACATTCAGCTTTATTCACTACCCACACCTAACGGCGTTAAAGTGTCTATTATGCTTCAGGAAACGGGCCTACCTTATGACGCGCATCTAGTTAGTTTTGCTACCGACGATCAAATGACACCGGAGTTTCTATCGTTAAACCCCAACAACAAAATACCTGCGATCATTGACCCAAACGGGCCGGACAATAAACCGCTACCACTTTGGGAAACCGGGGCTATCCTGATTTATTTGGCGGAAAAGACAGGTCAGTTTTTGTCAAAAGACCCCGCTACCAGATATAAAACCCTGCAATGGTTAATGTTTCAAATGGGCGGTATTGGTCCGATGTTCGGCCAGCTTGGTTTTTTTCACACATTTGCGGGCAAAGATATTGAAGATCCGCGCCCCAAACAGCGCTATGTGGACGAGGTCACGCGCCTGCTGAAGGTTCTGGACGGTCAGCTGGACGGCCAGGACTGGATCATGGGGGACTATTCCATCGCCGACATCGCAGTTGCCCCATGGCTAAATACATTGCGTGGTTTCTATGATGCAGCGCATTTGGTTGGTTGGAATGAATTGAAAAACGTTCCCGCATATCTGGATCGTTTTCTGGAACGCCCCGCCGTTCAGGCAGGGCTGAATTCACCCGCACGCGATTAGGCAGGTAAGCTTCCCTGCAATACATAACGCAGGATTTCCACTACCTGATGCGGCTGTTCTGCCACTGCAAGTGCTGCCGCATCGACCTCTTTCAACGGATGTTGGTGTTCGGCGCCATGCAGTATGATCAATGATTTACCAAGGGCAGCGGCATAGCCTGCGTCAAACGCCGCATTCCATTGCTTGTACTGATCACCAAAACGCACAACAACAATATCAGCGTCGGCAATCCCTTTGCGTGTGCGGATAGCATTGATTTTTGCGCCCTTGTTATCATGCCAAAACTTGTCCGGCTCATCACCCAAGATAGAGACGCCGCAATCATCCGATGCTGCATGATCGGTCACGGGACTGTTAAACGTTACATCCAAACCCTTCGCCCCTTCAATGATTTGCTCACGCCAATCAGTGTGAATTTCGCCAGACAGGTAAATGTGTAGTGTCATCGTATTTTCCGGATTTATTTTATTCGTTCTAAACGGCTATACCGCATTCACGATCATATCCGCAACCTTTTCAGCGATCATCATGGTTGGCGCATTGGTGTTGCCCCCGATCAAATGCGGCATAATCGACGCATCCACCACACGTAAATCTTTGATCCCGTGAACACGACATTGCGGATCAACAACCGCCATATCATCTTTGCCCATCGCACAGGTGCCAACGGGATGATAGATCGTGTCGGCACGTGCGCGAATATCAGCCTCTAACCCGGCATCACTGCCGCCATAATCATACAGGCGTTTACCGCGCCAAGGGGTCAGCGCGTCTGTTTCCATAATCCGTTCAACCAAACGCACGCCTTTCATCAATAACTTCAGATCATCAGGGTCGCTTAGATATTGTGGGTCAATACGCGGTGCCGATATGGGGCGTGTATCGCGTAACCCAACCGAACCACGGCTTTTGGGGCGCAACACGCAAACATGGCAACTATAACCATTGCTCAGGTGTATTTTACGCAAATGGTTATCAACAATCACGGGGGAAAAATGCAACTGTAAATCCGGGCGATTTATGGAAGGATCTGATCGGATAAACCCCGCCGCTTCCGCATAAGGCGTGGCAAACATTCCCGTCCCGTCACGGCGCCATTTAAGCATTGCCTTGGTTAGACGGGCCAATCCTGCAGGGTTCAGCCCGATCACATCCGCGCGTTTTGAGCGGTAGCTGATAATATGATCCAGATGATCTTGCAGGTTCTGCCCGACACCCGGCAATTCATGCGTTACTTCTATGTCATGCGCTTTCAACTCATCCGCGGGACCAATGCCCGACAACATCAGCAACTGTGGTGAGCCAAAAGCGCCCCCACTTAAAATCACCTCTTTCCTCGCTGTCGCCCGATGTAGTTTGCCGCCTTGAGTATACTCCACACCAACTGCGCGACCGTCTTCCAGCAGCACTTTGTTGACCAGTGTTTTGGTCAAAACAGTCAGATTAGGGCGGTTTGTTTGCACTGGAAAAACATAGGCCGAAGCAGCCGAACATCGCTCGCCTTTTTGTGGTCCATCGTAATGTTGCGTGACCTGATATAATCCAACACCTTCTTGGGTCGGACCATTGAAATCTGGATTGCGACGGATTTGCAGGCTTTCTGCTGCATCCAGAAACGCATGGGTAATGGCACGCGGTTCAGATTGATCTGCAACCTGTAAGGGCCCGTTCCCATCGTGCAACTCGCCGGTCCCCCATTGGTTACCTTCGGACTTCAGGAAATACGGCAATACATCTTTCCAGCCCCAGCCATCACAACCCAATTCTTCCCACTCATCGTAATCTTTTTGATGCCCGCGTATATACAGCATCGCATTGATGGCACTTGATCCGCCCAAGGCTTTGCCGCGCGGCTGATAACCCCGCCGGTTGTTCAACTCGGGCTGTGGTTCAGTGAAAAACGCCCAGTTATTGATCTTGGGGCGCCCTGAAATCATAGCAGCAACCATTGCTGGAGCGCGGATGACAAAATCCTTTCCGCCACCACCTGCTTCCAGCAAGCAAACCTTTGTTTTGCGATCAGCACTTAACCTATTAGCTAAAACACACCCGGCAGAACCGCCACCCACGATCATATAATCAAAACTCATTCATGCCTCCCTAAATGTGGAAAGCATAGAACAGACACGCTATATTACGAAGTAAAACCCAGCGTCATTATCCCCGCAAAACACCACCCGTGGCTTTGCTGACCTTGTCGATAATCTTGGCACTGACCGCTTCAATATCCTGATCGGTCAGTGTCGTATCGGTTGGTTGCAGGCGCACAGATATAGCGATGGATTTCTTGCTGGCACCCATTTGCGCCTCAGCCTTATCTCCGCCAAAGACATCAAAAACAGACACATCCACAATCAGCACCTTATCCGCGCCTTTCGCGGCATTAATCAACGTCAAGGCTTCCACATGCCCGTCCACGACAAAGGCAAAATCGCGTTCCACCGCTTGCAAATCAGAAACTGTCAGCGCAGGGCGCGTGGCGGTTTTTGTTTTCGGGTAAGGCACACGCGCCACGTGTACCGCGAAAGCCACTGCAGGACCTTTCACGCCCAGCGCATCCAGCACTTTCGGGTGTACCTCGCCAAAGGCGCATAGCACATTTTTAGGCCCCAACGACAATTTTCCGGATCGGCCCGGATGCCACCATTCGCGTGCACCGCGCAGGATCATCATCTTTTCAGGTGCACCGATGGCCGACAAAACCGCCTCGGCATCCGCTTTGGCGTCATAAGTATCAACCGCACGGCGGCTTCCATGTGGATCACGCGCACTCGTGTGACCGATCAACAGGCCTGTTGCCAGCAATTCCTGATCTTCAGGTTCCCCGCCATGAAACACAGGACCAACTTCAAAGAGCGCCATGTCCATGATGCCCCGTGCTTGATTCCGCGCAGCCGCCTGCAACAGACCCGGCAACAATGATGGCCGCATATGGCTCATGTCCGCGGAAATAGGATTGCCGACCTTCACCGTATCCGTGCCACCGCCAAACATTTCGGCAGAAGCTTGATCGATAAACGAATAGGTCACACATTCATTGTAACCAAGTGCCGCAAGCGTGCGCCGCGCCATTGTTTCACGTCGTTGCATCGGCGTTAGGATTGGCTTTGGCACACCGACCGATAGAGGCGGCAAAGGCACCCCTTGAAGCTTGGTCAGGGATGCCACGCGGGCTATTTCTTCAACCAGATCAGCTTCGCCCAAAACATCGGGGCGCCAGCTTGGCACGAAGGCATCGTCGTCTTTCAGTTCAAAACCAAGTGCTGTCAGCGTTTCGCGTTGCGTATCTGCAGGAATATCCATACCGACCAGCGATTTCACCCGGTCAGTATCCAGATGATAGCTGCGAGTGGTATCAGGCACTGCCCCCGCCACAACCATGTCGGATGCTTCACCACCACAAAGTTCCAGTATCAAAGCCGTTGCCAGATCCAGACCTTTGGGCGTGAACGCAGGATCAACGCCGCGTTCAAAACGATACCGCGCATCGGAATTGATCTTCAGCTTGCGGCCTGTGATAGCAATAGCAATCGGATCCCAATACGCACTTTCAAGGAACACATTCACCGTGTCATAGGTGCAACCAGACGGCAAGCCGCCCATGATACCGGCAACACTTTCAACGCCATTATCATCGGAAATCGTCATCATACCCGCTTCAAACGTGTATTCCACATCGTCCAAAGCCATTAGTTTTTCGCCACCTTTGGCAAAATGCACACGCAGATCGCCCTTGACGATGTCCGCGTCGAACACGTGCAGTGGACGGTTGTATTCATAGGTGAACAGATTGGTGATATCGACCAAAGTCGAGATAGGACGCAAACCAATGGCTTTCAAACGCGCTTGCAACCACGCAGGGCTTGCCCCGTTTTTGACACCCTTGATCAGACGGCCCGTAAACAAAGGGCAGCCTTTTGCCATGACATCTTCGTCAATCGTGACGTTGATATCAGACTTGAAACCGCCTTTAATCTCGGCCACTGGTTCAGGTTTCAACACACCCAAACCACGCGCGGCCAGATCACGGGCAATACCGCGAATGCCCAGCGCATCGGGGCGGTTGGGTGTAATGGCAATGTCGATCATCGGGTCAATTTTATCGGGAGAATGTTTCGCCAGATAATCAACGAATTTAGAACCAACATCAGGTTCCCCCGCCAATTCTATTATCCCATCATGTTCATCAGACAATTCCATTTCACGCTCGGATGCCATCATACCGAAGGACTCGATGCCCCGGATTTTACCGACCCCAATCGTCGTATCAATCCCCGGCACATAAACACCAGGCTTAGCAACCACCACATGGATACCTTGGCGCGCATTGGGCGCGCCGCAAATAATCTGCAACTCGCCCTCATCGGTGTCGACAACACACACCCGCAGCTTATCCGCATCAGGGTGTTTTTCAGCGTGTTTGACGTAACCGATAGTGAACGCCGCAAGCGTGTCCATCGGGTTCACCACCTCTTCAACCTCTAGGCCAAGATCGGTCAGGGCATAGGTGATCTCATCAATTGAGGCATCGGTGTCTAGGTGGTTTTTCAACCAAGAGAGTGTGAATTTCATTTTATATCTCCACCTTAGTCGCGGCTGTCGAAGGATCGCCTGTGTTTGGTGTGTTTTTTGGTTCTATTACAAGCAAATGCGCCTCTTCTTTTGCAATAGGGCGATGTTCGACGCCTGCAGGAACGATGTACATCTCTCCTTCATTCAACGTTACATTGCCCTCATGCATTTCAATTGTGATTTGCCCCTTAAGGACTAAAAAGAAGTCGTCGGTCTCTGCATGAGAATGCCAATTAAATTCGCCCTGAACCTTAACAACCAAGACATCATTATTGTTGTAAGCAGACACAATCTTAGGAGACCAATGTTCTGAAAACGCCGATAGTTTTTCGGAAAGATTAATGGGTTTCAACGACTTATCCCCCCATGTAAATTAGGCATATCCAAACTGGCAAACCCGTAATGCCGCAACCAGCGCAGATCGCTGTCAAAGAACGCACGCAGATCAGGTATCCCGTATTTCAGCATAGCGATACGATCGATGCCCATGCCGAATGCAAAGCCTTGCCATTCCTGTGGGTCAACACCTGCGGCCTGCAACACTTTTGGGTGCACCATTCCACTGCCCAGAATTTCCATCCAGTCGTCACCTTGGCCCAGTTTCAATTGGCCCTTGTCCCATGAACACCGAATGTCGACTTCGGCACTTGGTTCCGTAAACGGGAAGTGGGACGCGCGGAACCGCAGTTCCACATCATCCACTTCAAAGAACGCGCGGCAGAACTCTTCCAATGTCCATTTCAGGTTCGCCATGCTGATGTCTTTGTCGATGCAAAGCCCTTCGTATTGGTGAAACATCGGGGTGTGGGTTTGGTCGTAATCGGCGCGATAAACCCGGCCCGGGCAGATAATACGGCAAGGCGCGCCGTGCTTTTCCATATAGCGGATTTGCACAGGTGACGTGTGGGTGCGTAACACATGTGGCGGGCGGTCATCATTCGCTTCGCGGTGCATATAGAACGTATCATGTTCCTGCCTGGATGGGTGTTCAGGTGCTATGTTCAAGGCGTCGAAATTATAGTGATCGTTTTCTATTTGCGGGCCTTCTGCCACTGCAAAACCCAAAGAGGCAAAGATCGAAACCACCTCTTCGGTCACCTGACTGATCGGGTGAATTGAACCTTTGCTGCGTGGTCGACCCGCCAGTGACACATCAATCCATTCCGTCTGAAGGCGCGCATCCAATGCCGCATCCGCAAGGCCGGATTTTTTCGCGGCAATTGCAGAATTTACCTCATCCTTCAGTGCATTCAGTGCGGGACCGGCGACTTGGCGTTCTTCTGGGGTCATCTTGCCCAGCTCGCGCATTTTCAGTGATATTTCACCCTTTTTACCCACTGCCGCCACGCGCAGCCCCTCAAGTGCCGCTTCATCGCCCGCCGCCATGATGCTTTCCAGATATTTCGCTTTTATTGCGTCCAAACCATCCATCGGTTTCGTCCCTTAATTCTTTGGGGCTATGGATAGCACAGCCCCCCAAATGCTCAACAAAAAAAGCCCCACCTTTGCGGCAGGGCTTTTTAAAACTCTATTAACCTATAAGCTTAGGCTGCCGCTTTTGCTTGATCCACAATCGCGCCAAATGCTTCCGGCTCGTGTACGGCCAGATCGGCCAGAACTTTACGGTCAACTTCGATACCAGCTTTCATCAACAGATTGATGAATTTGCTGTATGTCATCGCTTCGTCATGTGCGCGAACAGCAGCGTTGATACGTTGAATCCACAAAGCACGGAAATTCCGTTTGCGGTTTTTGCGGTCGCGTGTCGCGTATTGGTTCGCTTTGTCAACCGCTTGGGTTGCTGTGCGGAACAGATTAGAGCGAGCGCCATAATAACCTTTGGCCGCTTTGATAACCTTCTTGTGACGTGCGTGGGTGACTTTACCGGATGTAACTCTTGACATTTTTCAGATCTCCTAGCGCGCGTATGGCATGTATTTTTTCACGATTTTTTCATCTGCTGCGCACAAAACAGTTGTGCCGCGCGCATTGCGGATGAATTTACGTGTGCGTTTAATCATTCCGTGGCGTTTACCCGCCTGGGCAGATTTGATCTTGCCAGAGGCAGTCACTTTAAAGCGCTTTTTAGCACCTGATTTGGTCTTCATCTTGGGCATTTCCATCTCCTATTTCAAGTTGGTTTAACACGCGACTCGGCATACCCTACCAGCCGGTCGCGTCAACAATCCGCGTCGTATAAGCCCCTAGCGGGATGAATGCAAGGGGGATCAGTTGTTTTAAAGAATGGCAGCGATAATACGCAAAACACTATCACCAAACCCTATAAGACTTAAATTACCGTCGGTTTTATCCCACGCCAAAGCCATTGATCCCAATCCCAGAAGCAGCAATAACATAGGGAACCAGATTGGGGTCATTTCGGCACGTGCCGTAAAATAGCCAATCAACCCGATAAGGGGCAGAAAGCCCCCTATGAAAAAATATATGTCATGCGGTTCCATTGTCGTTCCTTATACTCTATTCCGCCTCACTGTCATAAATCAGTTTCTCATCAACTGGGGCCACGCGCAAAATATTTGTGGAGCCGGCCGTGTTAAACGGAACGCCAGCAATCACCACGATTTTATCATCTTCAGATGCAAACCCGTAGGTTCTTGCCGCACGCGCAGCGCTGACAACAGCCAACTTAAACCGTGCCACTTCGTTGGTAACAACCGTATGCAATCCCCAGACTAGCGATAAACGCCGCGCGGTTCCTACGTTGGGCGTCAAAGCAATGATCGGCACCATGGCCTTTTCGCGCGACACCAATACGGCCGTCGAGCCGGACTCGGTAAAACAGCAAATCGCTTTGATCTCTGTGCTTTCTGCAATTTCACGCGCCGCCAGTGTAATAGCTTCTGGAACAGTCGTGCTTGAACGCGTACGGGATGCCGCAATCACCTTCAGGTAATTCGGATCACTTTCCACTTCCACAGCAACGTTATTCATCGTGCTGACCGCTTCAAAGGCATAATCACCCATCGCGGATTCCGCTGACAGCATAACCGCATCGGCACCTTCATATATTGCCGTTGCAACGTCTGATACTTCCGCGCGCGTTGGAACCGGGCTTTCGATCATACTTTCCATCATCTGGGTTGCAACAATGACAGGCTTTCCAACAGCGCGGCATTTACGGATCAGGCGTTTTTGAATGGGCGGAACGGCATGTACCGGCAGTTCCACACCCAGATCACCACGTGCCACCATTATACCGTCCGATACAGCCAAAATGCTGTCAAAATCATCAACCGCAGTGGGTTTTTCAATCTTCGAGATAATCGCGGCACGACCATCCGCCAATTCACGCGCTTCCGTTACGTCTTCGGGTCGTTGCACAAAGGAAAGGGCCAGCCAGTCAACCCCCAAACCACAAGCAAATTCCAAATCTTTTTTGTCTTTTGGCGACAGGGCTGCCACCGGTAAAATAACATCCGGTACATTCACGCCTTTGCGGTTTGAAATTTCACCGCCAACTTCAACCAAACAAGTCGCATAATCTGCACCACAGTCTTTGACCCGTAGCCTGATCTTGCCGTCATTGACCAAAAGGGTTGCATTCTGTTTCAGTGCATCGAAAATCTCTTTGTGTGGAAGGTTCACACGCGTTGCATCCCCTTCGTCGGTATCTAAATCAAATCGAAATTCTTGACCTTCAATTAAGGTTTCAACTTCGTTTGCAAAGACACCGCAGCGCAATTTCGGCCCCTGAAGATCGGCTAAAATACCAATGGGGCGTCCCAGATCGCGTTCAATATCACGGATGATCTGATGTTTTTCGCGAATGTCTTCATGTGCGCCATGGCTCATGTTCAAACGAAACACGTCCGCACCTGCCTCAAATAATGCCCGAATGGTTTCGTATGTACTTGATGCAGGGCCCAATGTGGCCACAATCTTTAAACTTCTTTGACGTCGCAAATCTTATCTCCGTATATTTACACCTGTCTTAAATCGAATAGACAGAGATTGCCAGTAATCGCTTAGAACGATAATCAACAATTGTCACAATCATACGACAAATAGAAAGTTTCCACGATGACCACATACCAGCCATACGTAATCGAGGGCGAAAACCGGCCAAACCAGACCGTGATAATTTGCGACCATGCGACCAACACCGTACCTGATTTTGTGAATGGCGGAAATCTTGGAATCTCGACCACAGATATGGCGCGCCACATAGCCTATGATGTCGGGGCATTGGGCGTATCAAGACGACTTGCGGGGCATCTTAATGCACCGCTTGTCTATTCCAATTTCTCACGACTTGTCATCGACCCAAACCGTGGTGATGACGACCCCACACTTGTCATGCAACTTTATGACGGCACCATCATCCCGGCCAATCGCAATATCTCTGAAGGTGCGACAGAGCTGCGTAAGGAACGCTGCTATCGCCCATATCATACCGCCCTTGAAAATTTACTATCCCAGCGCACCAATCCGATCATTCTATCTATTCATACATTTACAAAAAAATTAAACGGATATGCACAACGGCCTTGGCATGTTGGCGTTCTATATAGTGAAGATGAACGGATGGCTAAACCATTGATCAAACAGTTGCAAATGCAACCCGATCTTTGCGTTGGCGACAACCAGCCATATAGCGGCCACCTTCCCGGCGATACAATGGAATACCACGCATTGCAGCGCAACCGCATACATGCTTTGATCGAGATCAGAAACGATCTTATCGAAACCGAGGCTGATCAAAATGAATGGGCAGACAAGCTTGCACCCATTTTTGCTGAAGCTATAAAAACAACGCAAGAACAAGAGGCCTGACATGGACAAACAAACTGAACTTGAACTTGAAGCCGCGGCCTTTCGCCGTCTGCGTGATCATCTGGCTGAACGCACGGATGCGCAAAACATCGACATGATGAACCTAGCCGGTTTTTGCCGCAACTGTCTAAGCCGCTGGTATCAGGAAGCTGCCAACGCGCAAGGCATCGAGATGGACAAGGATGCTGCACGCGAAGCGTTTTACGGTATGCCTTATCTGGAATGGCGCGATAAGTACCAGACCGAAGCTACCGCAGAGCAACAAGCGGCCTATGTGGTCTCACACGCCAAAACCCACAGTTAAAGCGCAATAACACCGCGTTGATCCAAATCGGCCAGCTGTTTATCATCAACACCCAGCTCTTGTAGAATATCGCGGGTGTCCGCCGCAAAATGCGGCGGCGGCCCGTTGGGTACAGGCCCACCTTGATCATAGCTAAACGCCGCTACCGGGCGCGCACCTGTCAAACCTTCAATTGATTGCAAAACACTGCGTGACGCGAATTGCGGATGCGCCAATGCCTCATCAAGCGTTCTTACTCTTGCGGCTGGCACGTGGTGTGCATTCAACAGGTTTTCCCATTCATCCGCAGGCTTTTCCTGCAACGTTTTTGTTATCAACACTGCGTCATGGTCGCGGCGGCCAGCCAAATCAGTTTGGCCACCCTCCAGCACTTCCACAGCTACATCGTTATAACCAAGTACCTGCATCAATCCGGCATATTGTTTAGCCGTGTACGCCCCCAACATGATCATCCCATCTGCTGTTTCATATGCACTGTAACCGGCATTTTGGGGGTTTTTGTTGCCATGTGCCATGGGTGCTTTTCCAGTAGCCGCAGCAGTCACAACATTCATCGTCATCAACATCAAAGCCGCATCCGACATCGCCACATCAATATAACGCCCTTCACCAGTACGCTCCCGCCCGAAAAGGGCGGCACTTATCGCCATAGCCGCTTGTACCCCAGTGCCATAATCAATCACGGGTGGGCCAATCAGTACTGGCGGCGCATCGGTCTCGCCATTCGACGCCATGACACCCGCAAACGCTTGAATAACCGCATCATAAGCCGGGTCATTCGCTTTCGGGCCTGTGCGCCCAAAACCACTGATCGAACAATATATCAGCTTTGGGTTAAGCGTTTTTAACCGGTCATATTCCAATCCAAGTTCCGCAAGACAACCTGTCGTATAATTCTGCACAACAACATCCGCGGTTTTAACAAGATCATAGAATAATGCGCGGCCTTCCGGGTCTTTCAGGTTCAGTGCTATGGCCCTTTTGCCTGCGGACTGGGCTTGAAAAGCCAAACCATAATCTTCATCATTCAGCTTACGATCAGCCCCCGCAGTGCGCATAATATCCGGGCCATTCACGGGTTCGATCTTAATAACTTCCGCACCCATAACAGCCAGCTGATAGGTGCAAAATGGCCCTGCAAAAATATGTGTTAGATCAAGAATACGTAAACCTTCAAATGGACGCATAAGATACCCTTCCTTTTTTATGAAGGGTCAGATATTTTTCAAAAGCGTACAATCCTGTTTGCGCCAAGCAAGTGTCGCATTCGCAATATCACTCAAGTGTTACCTATTAAATAGCGGCTTTTCGACTTTCCTCAATATAAATCTCACGTAAACGGCCAGCTACGGGGCCGGGCGTACCACTACCCAGTTTCGCACCATCAATCTCGATCACTGGCGTCACGAATGCAGATGCCGAAGTGATAAACGCTTCATCCGCGGCCTGGGCTTCTTTAACCGTAAAGTTACGTTCTTCCACAACCATTTGTGCTTCCGCCGCATAACGCAGAACTGATGCGCGTGTAATTCCGTGCAAAATGTCATGCGACAAGGATCGCGTGATAATTTTGCCGTCCTTCACGATATAGGCATTATTCGAAGTGCCTTCGGTTACAAAACCATCTTCGACCAACCAAGCATCATCAACGCCTGCCGCTTTCGCCATCATTTTCGCCATTGAAGGATACAAAAGCTGCACAGTTTTAATATCGCGCCGCCCCCAGCGCTGATCCTCAACCGAAATAATCCGCATGCCAATTTTCGCAGCGGGCGACTCTATAATCGGGCGTTCTTGTGAAAACATTACCAAAGTGGGCTCTACATCCTTCGGAAAAACGAAATCCCGATCAGCTACACCACGTGTGATTTGCAGATAAATTCCACCTTCTTGCACATTGTTTTGCGCAACCAGTTCGCGGTGAATCTCCAGCAAGTTATCAAAATCCTTTGGCTTGGCCATATCCAATTCACCCAAAGAGCGTTCCAGACGTTTCAAATGGCCTGCAAATTCCAACAGTTTACCGTCCAGAACCGACACCACTTCATAAACCGCATCCGCCATCAAGAACCCACGGTCAAAAATGGAAACCATCGCTTCAGCTTCAGCCAAGTATTCTCCGTTTACAAATACAGTTCTGTTCATTTTTATCCCCAAAGGTTTGGTGTTGCAGGATGCACGCCTTGCGCATCGAAATATAACGGATTTTTACGGTCTTCGCCCAATAACAACGGCCCGTCAAGATCAACCAAGGCCATGCCTTGTGCTACCAAAACTGCTGGTGCCATGGCAAGTGATGAGCCGACCATGCAACCGACCATCACCTGAAAGCCCTGCGCGATTACCGCATCTTTCAAGGCCAATGCTTCGGTTAGGCCGCCAGTCTTATCCAGCTTGATATTCACCATATCGTACTTGCCCTGAAGGGCCGCCAGACTGGCACGGTCGTGACAGCTTTCATCGGCACAAACAGGTAGCACGCGTTCAAGGTCGGTCAGGGCGTCATCTGCCCCAGCTGGTAAGGGCTGTTCAACCATCGTCACACCCAAATCAACCAAAATAGGTGCAAGTGTTGCATAAAGTTCAGGCGTCCAACCTTCATTCGCATCTACAATAATCTGCGCGTTCGGGGCACCCGCACGCACAGCTTTGATCCGCGCGACATCCTCTGGCCCACCACCAAGTTTGGTTTTCAACAAAGGTCGAAATGCATGCTCCGCAGCACTCGCTTGCATTTTTTCAGGTGTATCAAGCGATAATGTATAGGCAGTGATCTCGGGCTTGGGTTCCGGCAACCCTGCCAGCTGCCAAACGGGTTTTCCCGCTTGTTTCGCCTCTAAGTCCCAATAAGCGCAATCAACTGCATTGCGTGCAGCACCAGCCGGCAACAGGTTTTGTAATTCAGCGCGACTGAATGCAGCAGGAAGCGATTTAATTTGCGCCTCCACGCTGTCTTGTGTTTCGCCATATCGCGCATAGGGCACGCATTCACCGCGCCCCGAATGCCCGCCTTGGCGCAAAGTCACTGTAATCACATCCGCTTGCGTGCGCGACCCGCGCGAGATAGTAAATACTTGCGCCAGTTTGAAACTGTCGCGCTGCACCGTGATGTCAATTCTATCCATAAAACGTGCCTAACATGCAGCCAGCGCATCTACCAGGCGGCCCGCACCCTGACGGAACGGATCAACCGTTGGCAGCCCCATTTCGGCCTCTACTTTGGCCAAATAGTCATTTGCGTCTGCTTTAGACAAATGCTGGGTGTTCACGGAAATGCCGATCACTTTGCAATCCGGATTGGCCACACGCGCCATAACCAATGCAGTGTCATGCAGTTCTTGCAAACTTGGTTGCTGATAATCCGGCAAGCCGCGCATATGTTCACGTGTTGGCTCATGGCACAATACCAGCGCATCGGGTTGACCACCATGCACCAAAGCCATCGTAACACCTGAATAAGACACGTGATAAAGTGATCCCTGTCCTTCGATCAAATCCCAATGATCCGCGTCATTGTCAGGCGTCAGATATTCCACAGCACCTGCCATGAAATCAGCCACAACGGCATCCAAAGGAATGCCGCCGCCGGTGATCAAAATACCGGTCTGGCCTGTGGGCCGAAAGGTAGCTTTCATATCACGCGCATGCATTTCCTTTTCCATTGCAAGACCCGTATACATTTTACCAACCGAGCAATCCGTGCCAACCGGCAGACACCGCTTGCCCGTGCGTTTTTTGCCGTTGGCGATTGGAAATTCCACCAGCGGTACGCGCACATCAAACAATGTGCAGCCATGCATCATGGCGGCGGCTGCAAGATCGGCTTCATCTTTCAACAGATTGTGCAAACCGGATGCAATATCCATACCTTTTTCCAGTGCTTCAATCAAAACCGCTTTCCAGCTTGCAGAAATAATCCCGCCACGATTTGCCACACCGATTACAAGAGTCTTGGCACCTGCAGCAATCGCGTCATCAATAGTCATGTCCTGCAAACCCAGATCAGCCTTGCAGCCTTCCATACGGAATTGACCGATAGAAGCGTCAGGGCGCCAGTCCTTGATGCCAATGGCAACTTTAGTGGCCAACATATCAGGCGCATCGCCCAAGAAAAGTAGGTACGGAGTTTTTATCATGGGTGCCCTCAGATGTTTGAATTTATAGCTATGTACCAAAATTAGCTGGATGAAATTTCCGAAATTTGTGCATGTTGACAAAAAAACGGTAAAATCTTCGAATAAATATAGAATAAATCCTGTAATCTTGCGCATTAAAGCTAAACACATAAGTTTTCTTCGTAAATATAGAATCAGGTATTATGATCTTCCACCAGATCAACGCCCAAAACAGGGCGCAATACATGCGGCTTTTGCGGATCATAAAGTGCTGAATCTTTGAAGCTGATCGATGACGCCAGCGCAGGCCCAAGCAGAATCAGTGCTGTACGCGTGATCTTTTCCTTGCGCACCTTTTTGCGAATATCAGACAGGGTTCCGCGAATGATTTGCTGGTCCGGCCATCCCACACGGTAGCCGACAACCACAGGGCAATCGGCACCATAATGCGGGATCAGTTGGCGTTCAATCTCGCGCATGTTGCGGATTGCCAGATGGATCGCAAGAGTTGCACCTGTGCGCCCGAAGTTTTCCAATGTTTCACCTGCTGGCATACTGGTGGACTGCATCGACATGCGGGTTAAAACGATGGATTGCGCCACTTCGGGGATGGTCAATTCCTGCCCGATGGTGGCGGCCATGGCCGCATAGGCGGACACGCCCGGGATAATTTGATAGTCCACACCTGCCGCATTCAGGCGGCGGATTTGTTCTGCAATCGCGCCGTATAAAGACGGATCGCCTGAATGCACCCGTGCCACATCTTCGCCACGTTCGTGGGCAGCCAGAATTTCGGCATGTGTGTCGTCCAGCGTCATCACAGCCGTGTCTTTGACAATCGCAGCTTTCGGGGCGAAGGCCACAACCGCCTCTGGCACTAATGAGCCTGCGTAAAGGCAAACAGGGCAGCGCTCAATCAGGGCTTTGCCTTTGACGGTGATCAGGTCGGGGTCGCCGGGGCCGGCACCGATAAAATAAACCGTCATGACAAATCTCCATCAATTTTACGCGCATAACCGCGCGGTGTATACATACGCGGACCTTCACCCAGTGCTGCCAGTTTTGAATTGCTGGACCCAACCAGAACCACGGTCATCATATCTACATCATCCACTTCCAGATCGACAAGCTTAACATAGCGGATGCTTTCGTCATGCCGTCCCAAGGAACGTGCCAGCATCACGGGTGTGTCTGCGGGGCGATGTTCCAGCAGAATATCACGTGCCTCGGCCAGCAAGGTTCTACGCCGTTTGGACACGGGGTTGTAAAACGCGATCACGAAATCACCAACGGCTGCCGCTTTCAAACGCTTGATAATATCTTCACGGTGGGTCAGCAAATCCGACAGGGATATAGCGCAGAAATCATGCCCCAAAGGGGCCCCAGCTCGTGCTGCCGCACCTTGCAGCGCACTAACACCGGGGGTGCATTTTACCTCGACACGGTGGGCTGCATCACTGACGCCCATATCTTCCGCGCTGCGGTCCATCAGTTCAAACACCAATGCCCCCATCGCATAGATACCCGCATCCCCTGAACAAATCAGCGCCACGTTTTTACCTTTTGCCGCTAGTTCAAGCGCATAACGGCAGCGATCTTCCTCTGCGCCCAGATGGAAATCCGAACGCTCCTTGCCAATCGCCAACGGCCCCAGCAGATCGATATACAGACCATAACCCACCAGTTCTTGCGCCTCGGCCACCAATTGACTTGCTTCCGGTGTACGCCAAGATGCCTGACCCGGCCCTATACCGACAATCGACAGCTTGCCGCGCGAACGTCCTTTGAGTTCAACGACAGGCACGCCAGAAATCGCCAAGGCACAGGTCGCGTTTTTGGTTTTTTGTTTTTCAATTCGCAAGCTTGCATCCGCATGGCCCAAGGCCAAAGCAGCGGCTTCCGATACCCCGTGGCAACCAACCTCTTTGAAAACCACATCGGATGGGTTTGCAAGCCTATCTGCATAAACCTCTAGCTCTTCAGCCGTAAACACCCGAAATGGAACACCCAAACGCGTTGCCAACAGGTTCATCGCCTGTTCATCCGCTTTCAGATCAAGCGAACCGATTGCAGCAATGCAGCCTGCCGCAATGTCACTTTCGGCCAACGTCGCCTGAACAAGTTCCCACAATTCCTGTGGATCGCAATTGCGTGCACAACCCACGCCCAAAGTATATTTCTGGGGATGGTAGATCAGCGTTGTATCATCCCCATCCACTGGTTCCTCAGTTGCGAGCAGAGTGACCGAGCCCTTTGGATCAGCGTCAAACCCCCAGATATTCTTACACTCAATTTTTGCGGCCCCGTCTGAAAGCAACCCCGCCATGACACTCTTGGCATTTTCAGGGTTCGCCAAACGCCACCCCAATGGCGGCTCATCAAGTGCTACACCCAATGCCACATCCCCCGCCGTTGTCACAGCCGCATGGCCTGACAACATATCAGCCAGTTCTTTGGCAATGCGGTTGGCACCGCGATGCCCGCCCAACAAAGGCACAACGGTAGATCCGTCATCAGCCACACTGACCACAGGCGGTTCTGTGATTTTATCGTTTAACAATGGGGCCACGGCACGGATCAAGATACCTGCGGCACAAACCCCGATCACAGGCACTTTTGCGGCAAACAGATCGCGCACATGATCCAGTGCATTGTCAAAAAACGCATCCGCCCGGTCAACACGTCCTTTTCGGCCATGCACGGCATAACCAAAAGCATTGGCGATTTTATCAGCGGTTTTAGCGCCTGAACGCGATAGGCAAATTACAACAGGGTTTATAGCCAAGGGTCATTTCCTTTTGAAACGAGGATCATTGAAAAATACGGGGCAATGTCGGGGGCATCGGCTAATGGCATTGCTTTTTGGTTGGGTAGGGTTGCACGTTCAACATAATGGGCGAAATCCATCAGATTTTGCGTGGCCAAAATCTCTTTCACCTTGCACAAATGACGCCCGACTTTCATCACGGCTATCGCTTCCGCATTTGCGATTTTCACGGACAAATCATCGGCAGGCAGCGTTGCAGGTACAATCGTCAACACTTCGCTACGGGCAACAAGAGGGCGTTCAACGACAGACGCACAGGCGGAAACAGAATTCACGCCCGGTACAATTTCCACATCAAACTCTTCCGACAGACGCGAAAACAGATACATGAAGGAACCGTAGAAAAACGGATCACCTTCGCATAAAACAACAACATCTGCACCTGCCTTCAAGGCTTCACGAATTTCATCGGCACCTTTATCATAGGCGTCCTGTGCAGGCTTGCGGGCCACGGACATCGGAATTTCGATCGCAATCTCGCGCACCCCTTCGCGCAAATGATCCTGCGCAATGGCGCGAGCAAAACTCGCACCCGTTTCCAACATCGGATAGGCCACACAAGACGCCGCCCCGATCAACCGCGCGGCTTTCAAGGTCATTAGTTCCGGATCACCCGGACCCAGACCAATTCCGTAAAGTTTTCCGTTCATTTTTTCACCAGACAATATTGTGTCACGGGCATCGCAGGTTTCCACCCCATCTTGCCCCCTACAGGGGTTGCGTGGGCGAATTGCAGTTTGGTCAAATTACCCCCAAGTGCCGCATATTTTTTCAATAGCACCTGTTCAGAACCAAGCGTCACCACATTACAAACCAAACGGCCCATCGGTTTCAGCGCGGCATAGCAAAGATCAAAGACCTCTTCATTTAACCCACCACCGATAAAAATCGCATCAGGTTCTTCCAACCCACCTAGGGCATCGGGCGCCGACCCCGCGATAAGTGACAGGTCAAACCCACCTAGGTTTCGCGCGTTCTCTTGTGCCATAGCACGTCGGTCTTCACGCGCCTCAATCCCGATAGCGCGTGCATTCCGTGCCGCGCGCATCCATTCCACCGCAACCGAACCACAACCACAACCCACATCCCACAACAGCGCATTGGGCGCAGGCATTAGCTTTGCCAAAGTCACAGCACGCACATCTTGTTTGGTCATGGTGCCATCATGCAAAAAAGCATCATCCGGCAAGCCGTAACCACTGGGCAAGACCTGCGTATTTGGCAGTGCAATACATTCAATCGCCACCGTATTCAGATCAGGCACTTCATGCGGCCAATCTTGTGCGACACCGTCAAACCGCGCTTCATCCGCACCGCCCATATTGGCAATAGCAACCAGTTTACTTGGGCCAAAACCCAATTCCGTTATCATTGCCGCAAGTTCTGCAACCGCTTTGCCGTTACCGGTCAATAGCAACAACTTCTGACCGATTCGCACCTGTGGTTTTATCCGCTCTATCGGTCGTCCGTGAACGCTAAGGCATGTCACATCTTGCAAGGCCCAACCCAAACTTGACGCGGCCAGTTGAAATGCCGAAACATGCGGATAAAATACAAGCTCATCCATATCAAAAGATGCCGCGATTCTGTTGCCAACCGAAAACCACAGGGGATCACCCGTAGCCAAAACAACTACTTTTTTCCCACGTAACGCCTGTAATTCAGACACCAAAGCATCAAAGGGCGACGGCCAGTTGATCCGTTTCGCTGAACTCTCACCAATCAAAGCATGGTGGCGTTTGCCGCCAATAATATAATCCGCAGACGCAATACATGATCGCGCTGTAGCTGTCAGGCCATCTAGGCCATCTTCACCAATTCCGATAATATGCAACCATGCTGTCATTGTCTGATCTCGATCAATCCTGCGGCCAGCGCATTCACTGCCGCCGACGCCATTGCCGATCCGCCTTTGCGACCACGCAAGGTGATAAAATCACAATCCCGTGGTTTTTTCGCTAACTCCGCCTTACTTTCGGCTGCACCGACAAAACCAACGGGAAAACCTAAGATACATGCGGGTTTCGGATAGCCCGCATCCAGCAACTCCAACAAATGAAACAGTGCTGTCGGTGCATTGCCTATTGCTACAACCGCCCCATCCAAATGATTTTTCCACAACTCAACGGCCGCGGCCGAGCGCGTGTTGCCGATCCCTTTGGCAAGATCGGGCACACCCGCATCATTCAAGGTCACGATCACTTGGTTTTCATTGGGCAGGTAACGACGGATGATCCCCGCCCCCACCATTTCACAATCACACAATATCGGTTTGCCCGTCAGTAACGCTTCACGCCCCGCTTGCCCTACATCCGCAGAAAAGCTTAACCGATCCGCAATTTCGATCATACCGCAAGCATGGATCAACCGTGTGACAACCGCATGCAAATCCTGCGGAAATCGATCCAATCGCGCCTCACTTGCCACCGTTGCAAAGCTTTGCTTGTAGATTGCATTGGGCGAACGTTCATAAACCAAAGGCCGCGTATGTGGTGGTGTTTTTGTCACTTTTTACGGGTACTTTCAGGCCCGTGCGGATGTTTTGCATGGGGGTATATGGCATGAACGTGATCGTGGTCATGGCTGTGTGAATGTCCATGATCATGATGGTGATCGTGTTGGTCTAAATACAAACGACATTCGCCTGTGCAAAACGTATCGCACAATTCACAATCCGCCACGTTCGAGCCGGGCGCTTCTGCACCTTGTCCTTCAACATGGTGATGGTGGCTTTCCTGCGGCAGGCCAACCTCATCTTCAAATCCCAGAATTTGCGTACGATACTTACAAACCGCACAGTTGTCGGGCGGGGTTTCACCAACCTGTTCAGTAATACGTTCAGCAAATGTTTCGATAACTTTGTCGTGGTCATTCAGATAACCCGCTTTGACAAATTCCATATCACTGTATTTTTCCGCACATTTATCTGTAAAACCGTAAATACGGTCGATCAAGATGCCCGAGAACAAGAAATACGGAAACACGACAACGCGCTTGTAACCCAGCTTGGCAACATGATCCAAACACGGCTCAACCAGCGGAAACGTCACACCTGAATAGCCCACTTCACACCAGCCAAACCCAAAGCCTTCCCATAACATACGGGCGATTTTGGATACGTTGGAATTGGCATCTGGGTCAGAGGCCCCGCGCCCAATCACCACCAGCGCGGTTTCTTCTTTTGTCACTTCGCCGTGTTTCGTGTTGGCCAGATCAATCGCTTCTTGAATACGCGCCCCGGCAGCGACGATCATTTTCGGATCAACGCCCAACTCGCGGCCATATAAAACCTCTATATCGTTTTCAACGGCATATTTGTTCAGCACTGTCGGGATGTCATTCTTGGAATGCATCGCAGCAAACAACATGCCCGGAACCGCCAAAATTTTCGTACATCCCTGATCGCGCAGGCTATCAAGCCCCACACGGATAACCGGATTGGCAAACTCCAGATAGCCGTATTCCACTGGCCATTCAGGTGGCAGATAGGCAGGCAACCTTTTTGCCAGAACAGAAAATTCTTGAACCGCATCTTCACTGCGTGAACCATGTCCACAGATCATAACTCCGATTTTTTCGTGTTTATGCGTCATATATCGCTCCTCATTCATTCAAACAGAAAGGGGGCGTATTTTCCCGACGATGTTTCGTTGCACCCCCTACTTGGGTCGATGCGCGAAAACGCTCCTTTCCGGCCCATTGGGCTTCGTCTGGGACCCGTATATGCGGGGGGTAAAAAACTTGCAATCCGAATCCCGTCTTTTTGCACAACGCTAGCGACATTGGATTGTTGCAAAATTAAAAACTCTGTGATGCACCAAATGCAGATGCATTCCTGCCACCAACCCGTTATCCATCCCTGAAAAGGAGACCCCAATGGGACAGCTTATAGATGGGAAGTGGTCGACCGAATGGTACGACACCGAAAAATCAGCCGGCAAGTTCGTGCGTTCCGTTGCGGCTTTTCGCAACTGGATAACGCAAGATGGCAGTGCCGGCCCAAGTGGGGTTGGTGGCTATAAAGCTGAAAGCGGGCGTTATCATCTTTATGTTTCCGCGGCTTGCCCATGGGCGCATCGCACGCTTATTTTCCGCAAACTCAAGCAATTGGAAGATCATATCAGCGTTGATTTCGTTCATCCCGATATGCTGGATGATGGCTGGACGTTAGAAAAAGATGGCGCAGCACAGGGCGACAGCCTGTTTAACTCAGCGTTTGCACGCGATATTTACCTGCGCGCCAAACCCGATATGACGGGACGTGTTACGGTTCCTATTCTGTGGGACAAAAAAACCAATACGATCATTTCCAACGAGTCGTCTGAAATTATTCGAATGTTCAATACGGCTTTTAATGATCTGACCGGTAATGCCGACGATTACTATCCTCAGGCACTACAAAGCCGCATCGACACATTGAATGAACGCATTTATTCTGATGTGAACAACGGCGTTTATAAAAGTGGTTTCGCAACATCACAGGCAGCTTATGACGCGGCAGTAACCGTTCTGTTTAAAACTCTGGACTGGCTGGAACAGCACTTAAGCCAAAACCGCTATTTAGTGGGCGACCAAGTAACTGAGGCCGACTGGCGCCTGTTCACAACCCTTGTTCGTTTCGACCTTGTTTACGTTTTGCATTTCAAATGCAATCGCAACCGTATTGTAGATTTTCCCAACCTTTGGGCTTACACACGTGAGCTTTTTCAATGGGATGGCGTTGCGCAAACCGTGAACTTTGATCACATCATCCGTCATTATCATTTTAGCCACGACACTATAAATCCCACACGGATTATACCGATCAATCCGGTAATCAACTGGAATGAACCGCACGGACGCAATTAGTCGACCGCATGCATTGATCAACTACTGCGGCTAAATCATCTGGCTCAATAGGTTGATTCATAAAACCGCGCGCGTTCGACCACAGATCAAAAATGGACCCATCGGAAAAGAAGCTATTTGCCGTAACAACAATGATCGAAATATCGGGGTTTTTATAGCCAGCAAAATCCGAAATCGCCAATACGCTTGCATCAGGCAACATCAGATCAATCACCAAGACATCCCATCGATCAAATTGTAACATATCTATCGCATCTGGTTGATTCCCAGCCAATGCAACATCAAATCCTTGCCGTTCCAAAAAACCTTGCCATAACGTTCCAAGGTTTTCCTGAGCTTCTACAATCAGCACTTGCGTCCGCATATTATTACCCCGCTGCTGTTTATTATTTTCTTACCTGTTCTTAACTTGTGATCAAAATAGATTAACAAGTTGTTAATTATACCCAAGAGGTCGTTTCTGATTGTACTTTATGGGCATCTTCTGTTGTAACGATAAAAATCAAATAAGGAGCCGGAAATGACAACGGTTATTACAGTTTGCGATACGTGCAGAACCGAAGGCACGGAAAAGCCAACGGACGATACAATTGAAAAAGACGGCGCAAAACTTGCGGCCTTGGTAGAAGCTGCCGCTGATGGAAACTCCAACGTATCCGTGCGCCGGCATTCATGCCTGATGGGCTGTCAGGGTGGCTGCAATGTGGCCCTGCAAGCGAAAGGGAAGCTGACCTACGTCTTGGGGCGTTTTGAACCCAACAGTGATGCTGCAAGCGGTATTGTAGAATATGCCACACTGCACGACAAAAGCGCATTGGGGCAAGTCCCGTTCAAACAATGGCCCGCGGCAATCAAGGGCCACTTTGTGACGCGCATCCCGACCTTGGACGATACTGATAAATGACCCTGATACAGGATCATGGCGGGGGGCTGGATGTTGCCATCAATCAATACGGTGGCACACGCAGCGACTGGCTTGACCTGTCCACAGGCATCAACCCCAATCCCTATCCGATCCCTGATATTCCATTGCACTACTGGCATGTTTTACCCGATGAGGGCCCAAAGGCACGCCTGCTGGAAGCCGCGCGCAAATTCTGGAACGTTCCAAATGGCGCAAAAATTGTAGCCGCTTCAGGGGTTTCGGCAATCATTGCGCAATTACCCAATCTGGTTGACGAAACTCGCGTCAGTATTATCAACCCGACATACAACGAATTTGCCGCCTCTTTTGCTGGGCGGGATTGGTCATTGCAACAACACGCACCGGTTCAAGTACGCGTGCACCCCAATAATCCTGACGGGCGACTGTTTTCACGCGCAGAAATAGACAATCAGCATGATCGGCTGACGATCATTGACGAAAGTTTTTGTGACATCTACCCTGAAAGCTCTTTTATTGATTTGGCCGATAAGCCCGACCACATCATCCTAAAAGGCACTGGAAAATTTTGGGGGCTGGCAGGGCTACGTTTGGGGTTTGCAATCACGACCCCTGATTTGGCAGGAAAACTTATACAGTGCCTTGGCCCATGGAATATATCCGGGCCCGCCCAATTCATCGGGCAAAAAGCATTGTCGGACCAAACCTGGGTTGCCTGCACACGAACCGAACTTGCCACGATGGCAAAACAACTACGGGATATCCTGATCCAAAACGGCCTGACCGCATTGGGGGGCACTGATCTGTTTCAACTGGCTGAAACAACATCGGCAATTACCCTACATGATCATCTTTGCCAAAATCATATCCTAACGCGCATCTTTCCATATTCAGAAAAATGGATCAGATTGGGATTGCCCGCCAACATAACTGAACTGTCGCGGCTAAACGATGCTTTAGGACGGTACTGATGAACCATTTCGAAATCCTTTTGCTGGCCATTATTCTGGACGCCATATTGGGTGAGCCCAACTGGCTGTGGTCGCGTATCCCGCACCCCATACAGGTGGTCGGCGATTGCATCACGTGGTTTGACGAAGCCCTGAATAAGGGACCCTTGCAAAAGACAAAAGGTTTCCTGGTTGTCGCCATTCTTGTCATTACCTCTGGCATATTGGGCTGGGTTTTATCCTCACTGCCTGCTTACGGGGTTTTTGAGGTCATCATCGTTGCCATTTTTCTAGCCCATAAAAGTCTTGTTCAGCATGTAATGAACGTGGGTATAGCCCTTGCCAAAGATCTGCCATCAGGCCGCAATGAAGTTGCAAAAATTGTCGGTCGTACAACCGATCACATGCAGCCTAGCGATGTGGTGCGCGCAGCCATTGAAAGTGCTGCCGAGAATTTTTCCGATGGTGTCATAGCACCCGCCCTTTGGTATCTTTTTTTCGGATTGCCCGGCATCATGATTTACAAGGTGATTAACACCGCAGACTCTATGATTGGCTATAAAACCGAAAAACACGGCGATTTTGGTTATGCCGCCGCCAAGCTGGACGATATCCTGAATTGGGTGCCGGCACGGGTGACCAGCCTGCTGATTTGTCTAACGTCCAAACCTCGTGATCATATGAATGTTGTCCTTGATGACGCACCACTTCACCGATCCCCAAATGCAGGTTGGCCCGAAACGGCAATGGCCGCCGTTCTGGGAATTGCCCTTGCCGGCCCACGTTTTTACAACGGGCAAAAGGTTGACTACCCATATGTCAACGCAGGCGCGCGCCATCAACTTGATCCAGAGGATATTCGCCGATCAGTATCCACTTTGAATATCGTATGGATAGGATTTGCAATAGCCATGCTGTTAGGCGCATTGCTTTTATAGAATACGGGGGTATGGAAATAAACTTCCTGCCTATAAGGCTTTTGAACTGTGGCCGATTCCGTTCATACATTCGTTTGCCCGCAAAACACAAATCGCTATATTATCTTGGTGTGGGGATTTTTTATGCAAAACGGCTTTCATTAATGCGCCCACAATTTTTTTAGAGCTTTTATGATTAACGGTACCCAGCGTTTCCGCAATTTCTTGATCGCTCAGAAACTGCAATCCATCACTGGATGCAATAAGAAGATCCTCTTTGGCCAACTTAAAAGCTTTTCGGGGGCAATCCACATGCTTGAAATTTTCACCGACTATTACAGACAATAATGAATTTCGCATCGGATGATTAAGTGCCGCTTCTTTTGTCAGCGAGCCTTCTTTTGCCAAAGCATCTAGTTTTGGTGCCATCGAATGATCTTGGTTTAACTGTTTCAAAGCCCCGTCTCGGAAAAGATACAAAGGCGAGTCACCGATAGAAATCCAATACAGATAATTTGAAATAATAACCGTCGCCAAAAGCGTAGACCCCATACCTTCGGTTTCGGGGTTTTCCATCATATGCGTTCGAACATGTTCGTTTGCTGTTTCAGCTGCTATTTTCAATTTATGGCGCACGTTTTTTTGCAGCGCCTTCGGTGTTGATGTATCCGGCTTTAACGACTCCATAACCGTATCGGACACGATTGAGCTGGCCACGTGACCTGCCGCGTGGCCACCCAACCCATCAGCCAAAACCATAACCGCAAATTGCCGATCTTCCGGAATATAATACTCTAGCGCATCCTCTTGATAGTCACGCGCACCACGATCGATCTTAGAACTAACGTCTAGATTTCTTTTGGCTTTGAAGAAAGGCAACATGGTCATTGCTGCCCCTGATTATTGTTACGAAACACGCGCATAACACACCTTAATTCGCAGGCTGAAAAAGTGTTTCAGGATTGGACGTATCCGAAGGATCCGCATTTGCATCTTCGGTTGCGGCCTCATTTGAAGATGTCTCAAGCGCCAATTCAGACATAATATCCGCAATAGACATCACCGGTTCAGAAGACTTATTCTCAATAGTATTCTCTGCCGACCCAGACGGCACAATTGATTTCTTTTCCGGCAAAGCTTCACCGTCAGTCATTTTTTTGGCTTCAATCACTATTGTTTGGGGTGCTTTATCTGGAACAGTCTCTTTTGATACGGTCGGTTCTTGAACTGAAATGACAGTCTGCGCCGCCTCGGGAATGCTGTTCTTTGATAAATACGCATAGGTTACTGCGCCGGACACCAACACAGATAGCCCAATGGCTGCGAATACAGGTCTAACCGTGAACGAAAACTTCATATGTCGTTTGTTGGATTTCGCCGGCAAAGGTGCCATGTCGTTAACGAAACTGGTATCAAGCATCGCCAACCAATCCTCGGCAGACTGGGATCGGCTTTGTGGGAACAGTTCCATATTTTTATCGATGGCTTCCAGAAAATTTTGTGGGTAACCCTTATAGCGACCGGCAACAGGTCTGTATAAATCGGGATTTCCCTGTGCGACCTCACTTAATCTTAGATTGCTATTCGGCGGAACCTCACCCGTAATACATTGGTATATGCTTGCAGCGATACCATACAGATCGCTTGCAGGGGTTTGTTCACTACCCTCAATATAAAACTCCTGCGGGGAATACCCTTCTTTCACAACCTGCAACTGGGCTGACAAAGCACGGCTTGCCTTGCTGACTTCCTCTTTGGATGCACCAAAATCAATGATCTTTGGCTGACCACGATCATCAATCAGAATATTGTCGGGCGAAATATCGCGGTGCAGCATATCCATCGCGTGAATATAACTCATCGCATCAAGAATTTTCAGGGTAATATCGATAATTCTGTTGGGTTCAAACTTATAATCCGTATTCTCCAATAATGTTAGCATATCAAAGCCGGTGACATGATCCATTGCCATATAAGCTGTCGCGTTTTCTTCAAACACATGATGTACGTGAACAATATTGGGATGTTTGAGTTTGGACAGTTTGACGGCTTCTTTAATAAAAAATTCAACCATATTCGCAAATTCGGTCATTTGCGCCTTTGACCGAATACCGACTACAAGCTGACTGCGCCGACAGATTGCCTTTGGAAAACATTCTTTTATAACAACGTTCCGGTTTAAACCGTCAGACGCCAAATAGGTCAAACCGAACCCACCATCATTAAGGAACCTTCTGATCGTGTATTCCCCATTGAAAAGCGTTGCCCCTTCCGGCAGCTTATCCGAAAACTCCTGTATTTTTTTTACATTTGTCATCTGCATTCATCTATTTGGCTTAACTTAAACCAATCCCACCAATGTAAGTTCAATCTACTCGAACCCTTGTTTCATTAAATCTGCAATACTTGGCCCGGCAGCTGTATTTTCCGCCGAGTCTGATAACACTTGCATTGTAGCTTCCGCCTTATCCCAACCCGGAACCTCTTCGGAGAATGAAAATTGCTTCCATTTGGGGTGATTTGGGGGGAACTGCAACGGCGCCATATTCGCCCGAAGCTGGCGCACAAAATTCGATCGTAACTTATATTCATTGCTGCCAACCGGATAACGGCCATACACGGCTAAAATCACATCAACCGAAATTGTGGGTACAAATTTATCAGTCACCAAGCCTGGATAATCTTCAGGTGTAAACTCGGCGGCTTTGTACACGCCACTTAACGCTTGATTAAACGGGATACCGATTAAGGTTAAACCTTCATCGGACCTGATACGTTGAAAAATTGCAGACGGTTTGCCCGTCAGGAAAAATGTTGCATCTATCTTACCGTCTTTCAACGCCTCAAGGGCAACATCATTCGGCATGGGAATAATATTTGCCTGCACCCCCAGCGCCCGCATAACCAATTGCGACGTCAGCCAGGTACCGCTGCCATTTTGGCCAATTGCAACTTTGCGATCTGCCAAATCCGAAATCGTGCGGATATCGGAATCTCTGGAAACGATCAGGTGTAATTCTGAACCATAAACCTTAGCCAGATAACTTAATTTGGCAATACGCGGATCATTGGGGTTTCTGACTCTGAAATTCATCAACGTATCTGCGTTAACCAACGCAATATCCGCATCCCTGTAAGTCATCAAATCATTCAAGTTCTGAATAGCACCCGAACTTAAATAGGGAACGATACGAAAGTTTGACCTATTATCCAGCGCACGGGCAATGTCGGCACCAATTTCAACATAAGTGCCCGATGTTGTCGCCGTCAACAAACCAAGACGGCCTTGGTTTGCACGAATTGCAGAAGATGATTGCGCTTGTGTGGCCTTTGTAAACGCAACAATCAAAAAGATGATTGCCAAAAGGCAAATGCCCGCGCGATTTATAAATTCCAACATCTTCTTGGCCTCATAGGTTTCCAGTTGCTTTTCCATTATCGCACCAAAACATCTTCAAAATATGTGAAGCGTTTCCAACCCTCGACAGTTGCTGTCAAATCCAAATCCTTCCACTTTGGATGGCGTGGCGGTTGTTGTAATAACGGAATATCATCCAAGAAATCTTCGGAAAATTTGATTAGATTGTTATGACGAAAGCTGCCTTTGGCAAATTTGTTATACACCGCTAAAATCACGGGAACAGAAAGTGTAGGTACAAACTTGTTTTCAACTATTGTTGGATAATCATCGACCAAAAATTCTGACTGCTGATAGATACTTGCCAATTGGGATGAAAACGGAATCCCGACCAATTTCAATTCATCATCTTCACGTATGTTTAGCAAAAGCGGAAGCGGTTTTGCCCCGACAAAAAACACAGCCTCCAATGTACCGCGTCTTAATTCATCCAACCCAACTGTTGCACTCATAAACGCAGCCGATGTCTTGATACCTAAAATACGCATCACCAAACGAGACGTCAAAGCAGAACCGCTACCTTTATTTCCCACGCTGATTTTTTTCGTTTCCAGATCATATATATCGTTTATGTCACTATCTTTTCGGACAAGAAGGTGCAGCTCCGAATCCGTGACTTTAGCAAGGTAAGCCAAATTCCCCAGTGCCGGGTGATTGGGCTTTGTAATCCTGATATTCGCTAAAATATCCGCGTTTACAAAAGCCAAATCTACACCACGCAAATACAATAAATCATTGATACTTTGCTCAGAACCTTTTCCAAGCATTGCTCTGATTTGAACACCGGATTTACCGCTCATTGTGCGACTTAAATCTTCGGCTAATCTGGCAGTTGTTGTCCCAATACCCCCAGCCATAATACCGATATTACGCTTAGGTTCCTGATTGGGTTGTGCAAATGCCTGCGATGATACAATCATGTACGCCACGCCTACAATCGCTACCAACACCGCATTAAACCTTATTATCATTAAACCTCAACTCCTTGTTTAATTGGAAACTACGCAGAACTTCAATTCAGCGAATACGCTGCGTCAAAGGTCATAAGTTGCTCACAATCAATCTTAAAAAGAATAAAAGTGCCGCAGCAATTACGGTAATGACAATTGTCGGCCTTATTACTGAAGTGGGTATATTCCAGTAAGTTTCCACAAATTTCGCGGGCCTGAACAAACTTTTGGTTTCCTCAACTTCGTGTGTTTCCTGCTTTATGTCTAAATATCGCAACCATTCAGTGGCACTTTTAATTCGATCGCGTGGAAACGGTGCCAACGCAATATCCAACGCTTCCAGAAAGCCGGGCTGATACCCCTTCTTTTTCCCTGCCAAAGCTTTGTAAGGATCTTGGTTGCCCCGCGCGATTTCAGAAATACGTTGTATATTACTCTTTGGTGGGTTGCCTGTAATGGCAAAATACATACTTGCAGCCAGGCAATATATATCGGCAGAAGGGGATTGATCCCCTGTTTCAGCACTCATTTCCAAAGGGGCGTATTTATTTGCATTGGACGCTATTTTCGAGAATGCACGGCTTTCACGGCTTGGCCTATCCCGAAAGGTTCCGAAATCCACAAACAACGTCGGTTCAAGATCCTCTGTAAGCGTTATGTTTTTAGGTTCTATGTTCCGATGTAACAATTCCAACGCATGAATATCGTGCAGTGCCAATAAAAGCTTCGTTAATATAGACGTAATCTGCAATGGTGTTAATTCATAGCTATCATCGGTTACAGCATCATATAATGACACGCCTTTAACCGTTTCCTCCACCATATAAGCCGTATTGTTTTCCTCGAAAACTTCCAAGACAGTACCAATATTCGGATTATTTAATTCTATCAGCTTATCCGCGTCTTTCAAAAATCCACGAATAAGGTTTTTATATTCATTGGCCCTATCGTTGGAAACAACCGCAACTTCAAAACCTTCACGCGCACAGATTTCGGATGGAAAAAACTCTTTTAGAATAACAGTACGCCCGTCAGTATCCGTCGCAAGATACTTGATCCCGAAATCCTTTATCCCAATAACGCTTTGAACAGAATAGACCCACGCTTTTAAAGCAGTCCCCACACCAAGCTCATCTTTGCTTGCCAATATAACGTCTTTTTTCATGTTTATCCCTCGGATAAAAAATCACGATTATTTTACTAAAAACGCATTGGCAGCACTTCACGCTACAAATTGTACACAAAATGAAAACATACTGTTGCTGGGGAATATGGCGATTCTAAGTCGAAAACTTGTCTTAGGTCAGCAGCTTACGTGACTAGGGGTGTTAAATCTGTGACTCTCGCATACCAACAATTTCGAATAGAATAACCCTAACTTCTAAACACATTTGATGCCCGTTTTTTAAAATGCTTCTAATCCGTAGGCTAAAATATCCCAATTTAACGTATTCACATTTGATAAAATCGGTATTTTTATTGTGGTAAGGGGGCAACCTATGTATTTGGAAACTAAAAACGCAAACAGCCCCTGAAGGGGCTGCGTTTGCTAATTTGGCAACACCATGGATGGTGTTGGTTGCGGGGACTCGCAACCAACTTAACTTGCTATATCAAACCATGCCATTCCGCGGCAAATTGGTGCTGCGTAACGAAGATTGACGGTACACCTTACGCTAAATCTGCAGTTTCAGCGACCGCTATATCGAGACGCTCAAGAAATCCGACTATTACACATATGTGAACCATCCGATCCTAGCCACACATTACTGGGGATAATTGACGGTGCCGATGTGGAAAAATATGGGTGCCATCAGACACATTCTGCCTATGCGATTGCCGCATTGCATGCAGCACTTTGCATTACGTTACAACATGGGCTGGCACTACGTGCACAGGATTATTTGTTCCACGAACAAGTCCTGCGTGAGGCTGTAATTGCGATGAGCTGTGACGTGACATCGAATATGCTTCGATCCGTCAGGCAGAAGTTTTGGTGAAAAAAGCCCAGCAAATTGCAAAGAATTAACCAAAGTAGGACGCCGGTTATATGAACCTTGAAACCTCAGAAAATAAGCCAAATCAGCTTTTTAGGCCGGTGCCAAAGCGGCCAACCCCGCACTTGGGCGTTGTCAGGAGAAACTTAAAATTAAGCAATCTCCCAAAATTGAAGCAGGGCAAGTGCGATTGCCGGAAAGTGTGCCGTGGCCTACAGCGTTTCGGTCAGAAGTTGCAGTCCTCCCAAACGGCAAACATGATGATCAGGTTGATAGCATGTCACAGATGTTAAATGTATTGGATCTCAGGCCGTACCATATCTGGGGAATCAGCCAGTATAAGTAGAGATGTGTTTTATCCAACGGTGGTTCGCTACCAAGAGATACAAATTCGCCTCTGGGTTTCGCATCCCTGCCCTTCCTTGGTGACAGCACCACTTTGATTTGCATCAATACTTTTGCGTTGCAGTTGGTTTATACTATTATCGTAACTATTTTAGTATCATAGGCAATGCACGGAGGCGATATGAAGTTTCTAGTAACCGGTGGTTCAGGCTTTTTGGGGATCAATCTGATCCGCTATTTATTAGCAGGTGGGCATAAGGTTTGCAGCTATGACATCGAACCCTTTGACTATCCTGAAGCCGACCGCATTGATGCCATATTGGGTGATATTCGCGACCAAAGCCTGCATGAGCGCGCCTTTGACGGCGTCGATGTAGTGGTGCATTGCGCAGCTGCCCTGCCGCTATGCTCGGACGAAGAGATTTTCTCGACCGATGTCGGGGGAACCAAGTTGCTTCTGGAAACCGCTGATGCGAAGGGTACTGCGCGATTTATCCATATTTCTTCTACTGCCGTTTATGGTGTGCCCGACCATCATCCGTTGTTTGAATACGACCCGATGGTGGGTGTCGGCCCTTACGGCATGGCCAAGATTGAAGCCGAACACGCCTGCGCGACCTTTCGCAAGCATGGCATGTGCCTTCCGGTTTTGCGGCCGAAAAGCTTTGTTGGTCCTGAACGCTTGGGTGCGTTCGAACTGCTGTATGATTTTGCCTATGACGGCCACGGCTTTCCGGTGCTTGGTAGTGGTAACAACCAGTATCAATTGCTTGATGTTGAAGATCTGTGCGAAGCGATTGAGCTGTGCGCGACTGGTGATGCCGACGTTGTGAACGACGTATTCAATGTGGGAGCCGAACATTTTGGGACATTACGCCAGAGCTTTCAGGCAGTGCTGGATCGGGCGGGGTACGGCAAACGTATTCTGGGCGTTCCTGCCACCCCCGCAATCTGGATTCTGCGTTTTCTCGAAGCGCTGCACCTGTCGCCGCTGTATAAGTGGATTTATGAAACTGCGGGCGAGGACAGCTTCGTGTCGATAGACAAGATCACTGAAAAGCTGGGGTATGCCCCGAAATATTCGAATGAAGACGCATTGCTGCGCAATTATGAGTGGTACGTGGCCAATCATGAGCGAGTATCGCATCAGACAGGCGTCAGCCACCGCGTGCCATGGAAAAAGGGAGCGTTGAAACTTGTTCGCCTATTTGTCTAGATATGTTTGGGGGCTTGTTTTAGCCCTGACCACCTCTGCCGCGTTGGCACAGAGCCAGGCCGAGTTAGAGGCGCAAATGGCAGCCTATGATGCCGTGCGTCCGAAATCGGTGATCGCGCTGCAACCGTTCCGGCACGAGGTTTCCGGCCTGTTGTTTGACGGTGAACACGCAGTGCGTCTGATCTCGCTTAACTCCGAGGTGAACACATGGTTTCTGGTGCAACTCACCACTGCGAATGGCAAAAAGTTGCTGGAAAGTTTTCATGTGGAAAATCCGGACCCGGCTGGGCAGACGATTAGCCTGGACATAACGAAACGCCCCGCACTTGTGTTGGGCGGCGCAGGTGGCGGTACCATGCGTTGTGCGCCATGGCTTGGGGCAAAGAGCGAACTTTTGGCGGCGCGGGCGACCGGCCTGCCGTTCGCGCCTATCTGCCAGAACCGCTTATTTCTGCGCAATCAAGTCACTGGGTCGCGGTCCAATCTTGAGGCCACCGCGGAATTTCTGCGCGATAATGTCTGGGGTGGCGAGAAATTGGTAAACTTTGCCAAAGGTGCGTTCTTCAAAGACAGCGAAATGGAAACCAGCGAAGCACTTGCAAGCACCGGGCAGGGGCGTCTGGATATAGGGCCCGGGGCGGCCGCGATGGACGAGGCGGTCGCAGACCGTCCGGTCATCTCGACCCACAACGCGTTGGGGATGCAGGGTGCCAAATCCGGTCGTATGACGATGGGGTTGTGGTATCCGATCATGGGGCTGGAAGGTGTTTTCACCAGCACGATCCAGCCGCGCTCGATTGCCGATGCGGTGCTGAACGGCCCCGGCGTGACCAATCGGCTGGATTCTGTCGAGGGCCGCGCCAATGCACATTTCGTTGCCTTTGATCTCGGGCGGTTCGAAATCGCCTATGCGGTAGGTACCGATCATCCAAGGTTAGGGTGGTCACCGCGCCCGCCCCATTCGGTGCGCCCTTCGGGAATGCCGGGGCCGGACGGGGTGAAAAATGCCAACCCGTTGGTTCGACTGGGTATGATCCCACCTTCAGTCGCGGATCGCACGATCGGGGTTTTCACAGGGGGGTTTAAACGGAGCCATGCGGCGTTCAAGTGGGGCGACTACATCAGACTTAATTATGGCACTCATTACGGGTTTATCGAAAACGGCGTTATCCTGTCCAAGCTACAACCGCACCTGTCGACGCTTTATGTGCTAACCGACGGCACCATCGGCATGAAAACTTGGGAAGAGACGGACAATACCATGTTGTCTCGTATTCGGTTTGCCCGTCAGAACGGGGTGCCAATCCTGGAACGTGATCCAAAAACCGGTCAGGGTGTTCCCGGCCCGCTGGTCACCAGATGGGGTCCCGGTAATTGGTCTGGCTCGGCCGACGCCAAGCTGCGCACCCTGCGTGCGGGTGCGTGCATGCGCACCAGTGGTGACAAGCGGTTCCTGATCTATGGTTATTTTTCAACCGGAACGCCATCCGCCATGGCGCGTACTTTTCAGGCTTATGATTGCGAATACGCGATGCTTTTGGATATGAACGCGCTTGAGCACACGCATTTGGCGCTTTTCGTGCGCAGTGAAGATGGCACAGTGAATGTTGAGCACCTTATGCCCGGCATGGCGTTGATCGAAAAACGCGGTGCGAATGGAACAATAATTCCACGTTTTCTAGGCTTTGCCGATAATCGCGACCTATTTTACCTGATCCTGAGGGAGGACGCACAATGATCCGTTTCATCCTTGCCATTTTGCTGTTGCTGGCCAGTCCGGTCACGGCAGAGACACTGGCCGAGCAAAATGAACGGTTGTTTCAGCAAATCCGGCAGGTGCACAAGCCCGGCACTGCGCAAATGCAACGGTTGCGGAAAATATTCGCGGGGTCGGGTGTTCTGGGGCAAGGTAATCCGGCAATTGCCCGCCACCCGATGACATCCGACGAATGTGCCGCCCGAATTTCTGGTGGCCCGCGTAGTTATGATAATAGCCGGAATGCGCGTATTTGTGGTGATAAGTATATGGCACCGCTCTATGATCCGACGACCGAACGTCCGCAAGATGCGACCGTCTGTATTGATCAATTCGAGTTCCCCAATATACCGTGCACCTATCCGGTGGTCTGGGTGAAGGCCCGCGAAGCGGCGCAGATTTGCGCCACTATGGGCAAGCGCATGTGCGACGCACATGAATGGGAGGGCGCCTGTGCCGGGTCGCTGCAGCCGCCCGATTATCGCTTTGATCTTGGATCAGTTTCGGCGATGCGCAACTGGCATAACAGCAAATACGGCCCCAGCCGCAACTGGGCGTACGGTTCGGCCTATCGGGATGGTGTCTGCGCTACGGCCAGCTCGAAAAGCGCGGGATGCGGCGGCGGGGGCTTCAACTCTTGTGGTTCGAACACCTATCCGACCGGCGCGTTTCCCGGTTGTGTCAGTGCGCTTGGCGTCTATGACCAGCACGGCAATGCGGCCGAGCATATGAACCTGCCGAGAAAAGCTGACCAGATGGCATCAACCGGCAGCACTTCGCTGGGTGTCACCGAGATGAAGGGCAGCTGGTTCATCTTCGACCGCTATTATGCCCATCCGGACTGGTGCCGTTGGCGGGCACCCTATTGGCACGGCAGTCGGGTGATGAGCACGGGTAGCCATGCGAACTATCATTTGGGATTCCGCTGCTGCAAAACGGTCAATTAATAAGACCGCCCTAGTCCAACACATGCGGCCCTGTCTGTTAGATACGTGGGGAAGGGGCTGGCTTAGTGCAGAGAAGTTTGCAATCGAGCCACATCCATCGGCCCTTCGCTAGACACTAGAACAGCCAGTTGTGGATCACTGATGATCTGCGACAGGGGTTGCAGCTTACCGTTCACAAAAGCGGTCTGGCTTACCAAGCGAACGCCGTGGCTATAATCTGCATATTGTGCGCCGTGTACTGTGCTTAGTGGCTGGATCGGGCGCCCATTCGTACGGTGCCAACCATAAATTGCGACTTTTCCACGTTTGGATGTCAGGCGGGTGCTCAGCACCACATCTTTCTTTTGCCCTGCAGTTAATGCCTCGGGTAAAAGTGATACGAGGGCACGCATGCTATTTACCTTGACGTTGTGGCGCAGAAGATAGTCGGTGGTGGTCATTTGGTTTGTCGGTTCCATTGGACTTGGAGCAAGCCGGACAGCGGCCTGCGCATAGATTGCATCCACCATGCGCGTTGTGGGCAGGAAGAACCCGAACTGATCAGCAATACGTGCAGCGGCAGGCAGGCCCAGCGGGATGCGCACGTAGTTCGTGTCACTGCCCACGGCCAGATAATCCGGCGTCACACAAATAGTCACCTCGACCTTCTGGCCGCCCGACAAGGTACCATTAATCGACACGGGGGTCAGGCGGCGCAGGTGGGTGGGCAGGTTCCCTGCTAGAAGTTCTTTGGTTACTGCGGCATCCCGGCTGGCGCCGCCCTGCCTCATTAGACGTTTCATCACATTGCCGCCAGTGTCGGCGCGGGCAGACCGCGCTGGAATCAAACTGCTGAGCGTATCGCCGCATGTAACGGCGGCATGGGCAAAGGAGGAAGAAAAAGGCAGAAGCATCAACTGGGTGGCAAATGCTGCGCGTCCGAACATTGCAAGTCTGATCATATTCTCTCTGTCCCGTTGGTTGCTTTGTAGGGTTTTGGCATTTCTACCGAAACAAAGTCAACAAAAGGTAAATGCATTGGTGTGGGCGCGCGAAATTCCGCCAGAAAGGCTGTAAGGTTATACACCTTCCATGGCCACAACGCAGGCAGCGCCCATCGTCAAACATTTAGCGATATAGAGCCCATTTAATAGATCGCGTTATTTGGTCAGCTTGTCCTAGCGGATATAAGCTAGATAAGGAAAATCGTTAAAAATACACTTATTTACGCTTCCATTATTGTAGCATTGCTTGTTCAAATCGGCAGGCCACACCAATGCAACCGATTTCACAACAGGCCGTACCGCAGGAGCAGAGGAAGCATTCTATGCAATCTTAGAAAGTATCGATACAGTAGTCTGAAATATCGGCAAATCTGAGGCGGTCCATCGAAATCAAGTCAAACCGGTTTGCCTGCAATCATATGCAACTAGGGTGCTATTCTGGTATAATTTCTCTTATGACTTTACAAAATGACGAGACCTTAGAAAATTCGCCAAATGTTCCACTAGTGTTGGACATAGACGGAACCCTACTGCGCACGGATCTATTGTACGAGACCTTCTGGTCAGCTCTGGGGCATGATTTCTTTGCGACGTTGTTGGTGCTGTTTACGTGCTGGATGTCTCCGCCGCGGCTGAAACGGCGGTTACGTAATATTGCTGATCCGAATATTGATCTTTTGCCGTTTCGAGCATCCATCCTTGATCTTGCACGCAAAGCCATAGCAACGGGACGTCCTGTTCATCTGGCTTCGGGGGCGGATCAAGGGCTTGTGGACGCAGTTGCCCGCCGGTTCGACCTACCGGGAGATCATTTCGGATCAGCAAGTGAGCGCAACCTGACCAATAAGACCAAGGCGGATTTTTTGACCGACAAGTTTGGCGAACGGGGCTATGATTATGCTGGGAATTCCTGGGCCGATCAGAACTCTTGGCAAAATGCGCGGCAGGTAATCGCGGTTTCGCCAGGCGCGCGATTGTCGGCCTGGCTGGGCAAGCTCGACAAACCTCTCAATATCCTGAAAGAAGAGTGGAACCCCGGCGTTCTTCTGAAAGAACTCCGGCCGCATCAATGGGTCAAGAACTTACTTCTATTCTTGCCGCTTGTGACCGTGCAAGACGTTCAGATCGTCACGACAATTCATGTGTTGATCGCGGTTGTCGCATTCAGTCTTGGGGCATCGACGATCTATATCGTAAACGATCTTCTGGATCTTGAAGCAGACAGGCATCACCCTGAAAAGAAAAACCGCCCGATTGCATCTGGCGCCTTGCCAATCCGTATAGCGATGGCAGCAAGTGTGCTGCTCGGATTCGCAGCATTTGGGGTGGCATATATGGTCAGCCCGGGCACCGCTGCAATGATATTGATCTACATGACCAGTAGCCTTGTCTATTCACTGTGGCTAAAAAAACTGCGCTGGATAGATGTCATTACCCTAGCGTGCCTATTTCTTTTGCGTATTCTGACCGGTTCCGTTGCGTCACAGATCAGTGTGCCCGAATGGTTGCTGGCCTTTGTTTTCTCAGTTTTCTTCACGCTGGCATGCGTCAAGCGAATGACCGGTCTGGTGCGCATCATCGGGGATGGCCGCTTGCCGGGGCGTGGGTATTCGCAAAGTGATTTAAAATATCTGGTAAAAGCATCTTATGTTGGCATTTCTCTGACAGTACTCTTTTTTGTCGGATACACATCCAGTACTGCGGCGGCTGCCTTGTTTTCGTCGCCAAAAATTCTGATCCTCGCAGTTTTCCCGATCACATTATGGCTCATACGCATTGTCCGGCTCAGCGTACAAGGAAGGGAAGACTATGACCCCATCGTATTCGTGTCACGGGATAAAATCGGTTTGACCTTTGCCGCAACTGGTGTGGCGATCGCTTTGCTAGCTATCTAGGTCCTGACCCTAGACCCGAAATACATACCGGCGATCCAGCTTGTATTTAATGACATAACCGATGGTCAGGCCAAGAATAGCACCGGTTTCGCGCATGGATTGAGTATGCCAGAGCACCCAGAATAAGGCTTCCGCCCCCCAGAAAATCAGGGTCGTTCCGATGCCGGTCAGCGTATAAAGCGTGAATTTTCTAGATTCGGCAGCAAGAGGCCGCACCGCATCAAAGAATATCCACTTTTTGTCCAGAATGTATTTCAAAACAAGGCCAACCCCGGTTCCGACGACAAGAGCCAGAAGAAATCTGATTTCTTGTTCAATGGTCGCAAAGATCAATCGCTGCGCCGCAAGATTTGCAACTGTCGCGATTGCGGCAAAAGTTGTGTAACGGATAACAAGATCGATATTTCCCAACTTGTGTCGCGAGCGCGTTCCAGTAGGTAACATTAATCTATATCTAACCTCTTCCTTTTATTGGACCATACTTCAAGCTGGTTTCCATTCTATAGTGTCAGCCGGTAGACGTGACCCGCAAACGGCAGGCTGGTAATTTCCCCCTTCATGGTTTCGCATCACCATGACAAACAATCGCCTAGTTTGGTAGAAAATGCCAGACACTGCCTTAACTGCAAGATTTCTATGCAATCGTTAGGCACTGTCATGCAAAACCGGCTTGAGCCGGGCAGAGGGCATTGTCAGAGAAAGCCCAGTTGAAACGGCAGGGTGACGAAGGTATGTACCATGGCGAGGAAATTCCTGCTGAGTTTTCAAATCAGGTTGCCAATCTTCGTATGCCCTTCATTTTGCAGAAGAACCGCTTGACGATATTACGTATGGCATAGAGATTGGTGTCGTGGTGGATCGGGTTTCTCGCATTTGATTTAGATGGAATGACCGCAAGAGCCCTTCATCAGCGATGCGCCTGCGAATATCTGCGCTGGCGTAAGCTTTGTCAGACACTCCTATTGCTTTCACGGTACCCACGGTACTTGCTTTGGAGTAACAATCAGACATATCGTTGCGACATGGATTCAAACAACACACCGTACGATTCAAACTTTCTTGAATTACTCGCGCAGATCGTCGACCGCGCAAGGTTCGACAATGGCGTGTTGACCCAAGTCTCGTGCTCAGATTTGTCTTTGGGTCTGACGACGGACATGCTTGTAGATCGTAAAGTCATCTTGGAAACTGAATTGGCAGGACTGGATGCTGATCAACCGATATGCCTTCATTCTGGGCTTGCGGAGACTTACCGCGAACAGGTCGCAAATCTGACCGATGCTTTGAACGATGAGTCCTGCAAGATGGAAGCGGCTAATCACATTCGAATCCTTCTCAGCGAGATACGTCTTGTTCCTGTGGACGGCATTCTATCAATTGATCTTACTGGTATCATGGCGCTCCCCCAAACGACGAATGCCCGCGGCAATTTTGCTACGGGCAGTTCGTTAACGTTGGTTGCGGGGGTAGGATTTGAACCTACGACCTTCAGGTTATGAGCCTGATGAGCTACCGGGCTGCTCTACCCCGCGCCAAAATACATCCCAAAAGTCTATGATATTGGGACAATACAATCGTCAGAGAGCGTACAGTTCTTACTAGGTTTGGCGATGACTTACTCTCCCACGCCTTAAGACGCAGTACCATCAGCGCAACCGTGCTTAACGGCCGAGTTCGGGATGGGATCGGGTGTTTCACTGGTGCTGTGATCACCAAACCGAGAAAGAACTGTATAACACGAGATTGTCTAACCATTTGACTTTTGTCCGTTCTAGCTAATCTAGCTATTACTGGATCAAATCAAGCCTATCGGGCAATTAGTATCGGTCAACTGAATGCATTGCTGCACTTACATCTCCGACCTATCGACGTGGTAGTCTACCACGGCCCTCAAGGGAGACCTTGTTTCTGGGGGGGCTTCCC
>JAJFHZ010000030.1 GCA_021775355.1 Amylibacter sp.
TTAAAAACGGAAGACAGAAAGAATGGCATTAAAGTCGTATAAACCGACGACGCCAGGCCAACGTGGGTTGGTTCTGATTGACCGTTCCGAGCTTTGGAAAGGCCGTCCTGTTAAAGCGCTCACAGAAGGTGTGCGTAAAAACGGTGGCCGGAACAATACCGGACGGATTACTATGCGTCGCAAAGGCGGTGGGGCGAAGCGCCTTTATCGTATCGTGGATTTCAAGCGGAACAAAATGGATGTTCCGGCTGTTGTGGAACGTATTGAATACGATCCGAACAGAACTGCGTTTATCGCGCTGATCAAATACGAAGACGGTCAACAAGCATACATTCTGGCACCACAGCGTTTGGCTATTGGTGATAAAGTTGTATCTTCAGCCAAGGCCGACATTAAACCCGGTAACGCAATGCCGTTCACCGGTCTTCCAATTGGTACAATTATTCACAACATCGAGCTGAAACAAGGCAAAGGCGGCCAAATGGTGCGTGCTGCCGGTTCTTACGCTCAGTTTGTTGGTCGTGATGGCGGCTACGCGCAGGTGCGTTTGTCATCTGGCGAGCTTCGCCTGGTACGTCAAGAGTGTATGGCCACAGTTGGTGCCGTATCCAACCCTGACCATTCCAACCAAAACTTGGGTAAAGCCGGTCGTAACCGTCACAAGGGCATCCGCCCATCCGTGCGTGGTGTTGTTATGAACCCGGTCGATCACCCACATGGTGGTGGTGAAGGTCGGACATCCGGTGGTCGTCACCCTGTGACACCTTGGGGTAAGCCAACAAAAGGTGCACGCACACGTTCAAACAAGACAACGGATAAATACATCGTCCGTTCTCGTCACGCTAAAAAGAAGGGTCGTTAAGATATGTCTCGTTCAGTCTGGAAAGGCCCATTCGTTGATGCATACGTGCTTAAAAAAGCAGAAGCTGCACGCGAGTCAGGGCGTCATGAAGTTATTAAAATCTGGTCTCGTCGATCAACAATCCTGCCACAGTTCGTGGGTTTGACATTCGGCGTTTACAATGGCCGCAAACACATCCCGGTAAATGTATCCGAGGATATGATTGGTCAAAAATTCGGTGAATACAGCCCGACCCGTAGTTATTACGGCCACACGGCTGATAAAAAAGCGAAAAGGAAGTAAGCCATGAGCAAGTCTAAAAACGCGCGTCGCGTTGCGGATAACGAAGCTATGGCCGTTTCCCGCATGCTGAAAACAAGCCCACAAAAGCTGAACCTTGTGGCCCAACTTATTCGCGGCAAATCAGTTGCAAAGGCTTTGACTGATTTAACGTTCTCTAAAAAGCGAATTTCTGACGACGTAAAGAAAACTTTGCAGTCAGCAATCGCGAACGCTGAAAACAACCACGGGCTGGATGTTGACGAGTTGATCGTTGCAGAAGCATATGTTGGCAAAAACCTAACTATGAAACGTGGACGTCCGCGTGCACGTGGTCGCTACGGTAAAATCCTGAAGCCTTTCGCGCAGGTTACTATTCTAGTGCGTCAGCCAGCTGAGGAGCAAGCATAATGGGTCAAAAGATCAATCCAATTGGCTTTCGTCTGCAAGTCAACCGTACATGGGACAGCCGCTGGTTTGCCGAAAGCAACGCTTATGGGGATCTTCTGCTGGAAGATTTGAAAATCCGTGACTTCATCAAGAAAGAATGTGTTCAGGCGGGTATCGCCCGTGTGATTATCGAGCGTCCACACAAGAAATGCCGCGTGACTATTCACTCTGCACGTCCGGGTGTGATCATCGGTAAAAAAGGTGCTGACATAGAAACGCTTCGCAAGAAAGTTTCTGCTTTGACAGCATCTGAATTGCACTTGAACATTGTTGAAGTTCGCAAGCCGGAACTGGATGCAGCCTTGGTAGCCGAGTCAGTTGCGCAACAGCTGGAACGCCGTGTATCTTTCCGTCGCGCCATGAAACGTGCCGTACAAAACGCCATGCGTATGGGTGCCTTGGGCATTCGTATCAATGTTGCCGGTCGTTTGGGCGGTGCAGAGATTGCGCGGACTGAATGGTACCGCGAAGGTCGCGTGCCGTTGCACACATTGCGTGCCGACATCGACTATGCACGCTGCGAAGGTCTGACAGCTTATGGTATCATCGGTATCAAAGTCTGGATTTTCAAAGGTGAGATCATGGAACATGATCCGCAAGCACATGATCGTCGTATTGCTGAAGCTCAAGAAGGCGGTGGACCACGTCCACACGGTGGCGGTAATCGCCCACCACGTCGCTAAGCCATAGGTGAAGGAGAACTAAAATGCTTTTACCAAAGCGTACAAAATTCCGCAAAGCGTTCAAAGGTCGTATCCACGGCCAAGCTAAAGGCGGTTCTGATCTGAACTTCGGTTCATTCGGTCTGAAAACCATTCAACCTGAACGTATCACGTCACGTCAAATCGAGGCGGCCCGCCGCGCGATGACACGGCACATGAAACGTCAGGGCCGTGTATGGATCCGTATCTTCCCGGACTTACCTGTCACTAAAAAACCTACCGAAGTGCGGATGGGTAAAGGTAAGGGTTCCGTTGAATTCTGGGCAGCCAAAGTAAAACCCGGTCGTATCATGTTTGAAATTGATGGTGTGTCAGAGGCCGTAGCGGTCGAGGCCTTGCGCCTGGCCGCTATGAAACTGCCGGTTAAGACACGTATCGTTCAACGCGAAGATTGGTAAACCTTACGGTTTGCACTGATTTTAAAACCCCTGACCGAAAGGTTGGGGGTTTTTGCTTTGGGTACTTCGGAAACATTAGTATAGCCTTTCTTGTACGCCCTATCTTTGATTGGGTAACAGTTAAGGTTACTGGAAAGAGGCACTTATATGCTCACGAATTCTGATCTGGTTGAGCTAACAGCATTCCGTCGTGAGTTGCATCGCTATCCTGAAATATCAGGCGAAGAAGCGGCAACGGCAAACAAAATTAAAAATACTTTAGAAATGCTCTCGCCAACACGTATCATGACAGGCCTTGGGGGCTATGGTGTCGCTGCTATTTTTGACAGTGGGGTGGAAGGTCCTACCGTTCTGTTTCGTGCAGAACTAGATGCTTTACCGATTGAAGAGTTATCCGATGCGCCATGGGTTTCTACGGTGTCTGGCAAAGGGCACCTTTGTGGACATGATGGGCATATGACGATGTTATTGGCCTTGGGGCGGTTGATTGCACGCGATCCAATTGCGAAGGGACGTGTTATTCTGATGTTTCAACCAGCAGAAGAAGATGGCAGTGGCGCCCGTGCGGTGGTTGCTGATCCTGCGTATCAAGAGATCAAACCAGATTGGGCTTTTGCCATTCACAATGAACCGGGGCGCCCGTTCGGGTATGTGTCGACCCGCGCAGGGTTAATAAACTGCGCGTCGCAAGGGTTGGAAATCAAACTTACAGGAAAAACGGCCCATGCAGCTGATCCCGAAGATGGAGTATCACCTGCGATTGCTGTGGCTAAATTGATACCTGCGTTAGGGGCTTTGGGAATAGGTGGGGCATTAGATGATGATTTTCGACTGGTGACGGTGACCCATGCCAGGATCGGAGAACCAACTTTTGGTGTCGCTCCGGGTGAAGCGATAATCTATGCAACTTTGCGCACTGCACATGATGATGCAATGGCTGCGATAGATGGTGATGCCCGAAATCTTGCACTTAAGATTGCTCAAGATGCGGGTCTTGCAGCTAGCTTTGATGTATTTGATGACTTTGCGGCATCCATTAATGATGCAGAGGCAACCGATGTTGCTGTTGTGGCCATGAATGCGATTGGAGTGCCAAATGGTGAAGATGGCTTACCGATGCGCGCATCGGAAGATTTTGGCGTTTTTGGATGGGATGCAAAAGCAGCTATGTTGTGCCTTGGACCCGGAGAAGAATACGCCGCTTTACACAATCCAGATTATGACTTTCCAGATGATCTAATCCCTGTGGGTGCCGCAATCTTTGAACGCATTGCCCGAGATATCTTATGTAGTGACTGACAAAAGAGCCTCTCGCGTGGTGAAGCCCTCTAAGCTATGAAGTAGATATGACACAAATTGATTCCCTATTCGTTACCCGCCTTTACCGTGCTGCCCTTAGTGAACATGGAAAGCCTATTGAAGCGTCCGAGCTTGAAAATACATGTCTCTCGATTGCCGATGATGATACGGCGGGGCAAACGTGGTGTGAAGAAAATAGCTATCCCGGCTATACCAGCTACGCCTCACTCGATGATCTGCCGTGGCGGTTCCCGATCTTTCAGGACTTGGTTGAAACGCTCGACAAACACGTGGCCGCTTTTGCCGAGGATCTGGAATTTGATCTGGACGGTAAAGAGTTGAAGCTGGATAGCCTGTGGATCAATATTCTGCCCACGGGCGGCACACATTCCTCACATCTCCATCCGCATTCGGTGATCAGTGGCACAACATATGTTGCTATGCCGTCGGGTGCCAGTGCGCTGAAGCTTGAAGATCCGCGTTCGGCCCGCATGATGGCCGCCCCCGGGCGCAAAGCAGACGCACGGCGTGAGCTGCGTAATTTTATCTATGTCACACCCGTTGTAGGTGATGTCTTGCTATGGGAAAGTTGGCTGCGCCACGAGGTGCCGATGAATATGTCTGATGAGGAACGGATTAGCGTTAGCTTTAACTACGGTTGGGGTTAGTGTGGGCTGAAGCCCACACTACAGATGTCTCAGACTTTTCGGAATGTTATATGCTTAACCCCTTGCCAATACCCCCATTCCCCGTTAAAGGAGCCGTTCATCATGTACTCCACTGGAATCAGGGTGACCCGTAAGCATGCTTGCATGCGTAAATAGGGGGCCTACCAGTGATGTTGAAAGGAAAACGGCAATGAATGCCAATGAGCTAAAAGATAAAACACCCGACCAGCTGCGTGAAGAGCTGGCTGCACAGAAAAAAGCACAGTTCAACCTGCGTTTTCAGGCGGCCACTAGTCAGCTGGAAAACACCGCACAGATCAGAACGGCCCGCCGTAATGCTGCGCGTGTGAAAACAATTTTGAACCAGAAAGCTGCCGAAGCGGCAGCTGAATAAGGAAGTGTGACATGCCAAAGCGTATATTAACCGGCACAGTAACAGGCGATCAGAACGCGCAAACAGTTTCTGTTTCCGTTCAGCGTAGTTTCTCACACCCGGTTCTAAAGAAAACTATTCGTAAGTCTAAGACATACCGTGCCCATGACGCGAATAATCAATTCAAAATTGGCGACCAAGTGCGCATTGAAGAATGCGCGCCAATTTCGAAAACCAAACGTTGGACGGTTCTGATAGACGCTTAAAGGCCACGTCAGACAATCCAGCTTAACGAAACCCTGGGGATGATCCCCAAAGGTCGGAAGGACACCAAATGATCCAGATGCAGACCAATCTGGATGTAGCTGACAACAGCGGCGCACGCCGTGTTCAGTGCATCAAGGTTCTGGGCGGTTCCAAACGGAGATATGCCTCCGTTGGTGATATTATCGTAGTTTCTGTGAAAGAAGCCATTCCACGCGGTCGCGTGAAAAAAGGTGACGTTCGCAAAGCTGTGGTGGTTCGTACTGCCAAAGAAGTCCGTCGTGAAGACGGCACAGCAATCCGGTTTGACCGCAATGCTGCAGTTATTCTTAACACTGCGAACGAGCCTTTGGGCACACGTATCTTTGGCCCGGTTGTTCGCGAATTGCGTGCGAAGAACTTCATGAAGATCATCTCGCTTGCACCGGAGGTGCTGTAAGATGGCTGCTAAGTTGAAAAAAGGTGACAAAGTCATCGTTTTGGCCGGTAAAGACAAAGGTAAAGAGGGCGAAATTGCCACTTTGAACCCGTCTACCGGCAAAGCTATCGTGACAGGTGTGAACACATCTATCCGTCACGTAAAACAATCACAAAACTCCCAAGGTGGTCGTGTCCCAACGGACATGCCGATCCAGTTGTCCAATCTGGCACTGGTTGACCCGAAAGAGGGTGGTGCTACGCGTGTTGGCTTCAAGGTTGAAGACGGCAAAAAAGTGCGTTTTGCCAAAAAATCAGGAGCGTTGATCGATGGCTGATTATACACCACGTCTTAAAACGCAATACGCTGAAAAAATGCGCGGCGCGTTGAAAGAAGAGTTCGCTTACAAGAACGACATGATGATCCCCAAGTTGGATAAAATCGTGTTGAATATGGGTGTTGGCGAAACTGTAAACGACACGAAGAAAATCCGCGCTGCGGTTGATGGAATGGCAACAATTGCAGGTCAACAACCTGTGATTACCAAAGCCAAGAAATCCATCGCTGGTTTTCGCGTTCGTGAAGACATGCCTTTGGGCTGTAAAGTCACGTTGCGCGGCAACAAGATGTATGAATTTCTTGACAGCCTTGTGACGGTTGCAATGCCACGTATCCGCGACTTTCGCGGCATCTCGGCCAAAAGCTTTGATGGTAATGGCAACTACGCTATGGGCTTGAAAGAACACATCGTGTTCCCCGAAATCGACTACGACAAAGTAGATCAAATGTGGGGCATGGATATTATCATCTGTACGACCGCAAAAACAGATGCAGAAGCTAAAAGCCTGTTGAAGCAATTCAACATGCCGTTTAGCGACTGATCGCGGAAGGAGAGAGAAACATGGCAAAAGCTGCAATGGTCCAACGCGAAGTCAAACGCGCAAAATTGGTGGAAAAATATGCCGCCAAACGTGCTGCGTTAAAAGAAATCGCAAATAACCAAGATCTGCCGATGGAAGAGCGTTTTAAAGCGCGTCTGACACTGGCCAAACTACCGCGTAATTCATCGTCTACCCGCCTGCACAATCGTTGTCAGGTTACGGGTCGCCCGAAGGGTTATTATCGTAAACTCAAAGTGTCCAGGATTGCACTGCGCCAGTTGGCGTCAGACGGCATGATCCCGGGCATGGTCAAGTCAAGCTGGTAAGGGAGAGATATTATGAACGATCCTATCGGTGATATGCTGACACGTATTCGCAACGCACAAATGCGCGGCAAGTCTACTGTGTTAACACCAGCGTCAAAACTGCGTGGTTGGGTGCTAGATGTACTTGCGAACGAAGGCTATATCCGCGGTTATGAAAATGCGACATCAAAAGCAGGTTTTCCTGAGTTGGAGATTTCTTTGAAATACTTCGACGGGGCACCTGTTATCAAAGAGATCAAACGCGTGTCCAAACCGGGCCGCCGCGTTTATTCGGGTGCACAGGATATTCCGACAGTGCGTCAGGGTCTTGGTGTTGCCATTGTCTCCACACCAAAAGGTGTGATGTCAGATGCACAAGCACGTTCCGCCAATGTTGGTGGTGAAGTGCTGTGCACGATCTTCTAAGGAGTATCTGATGTCTCGTATTGGTAAAAAAGCAGTTGAACTGCCAAGCGGCGTTACCGCCACGCTGTCAGGTCAACAAATCGAAGTCAAAGGCCCTAAAGGTGTTCTATCCTTCAAGGCAACTGATGACGTTACACTCGCAATAGAAGACAACGAGGTTACGGTTAAGCCACGTGGTATGTCTAAGCGCGCGCGTCAGCAGTGGGGCATGTCCCGCACACAGATCGCAAATTGCGTGACAGGTGTAACGGAAGGCTTCAAAAAGGAACTGGAAATTAACGGTGTTGGTTATCGTGCCAGAATGAATGGCAATGTCCTGAATATGACATTGGGTTATTCACACGATGTTAATTTCGATGTTCCCGAAGGTGTGACGATCACTGCACCGAAAACAACTGAAATCGTCGTCGAAGGTATTGACGCCCAACAGGTTGGTGAAGTTGCCGCGAATATTCGCGCGTGGCGTAAGCCAGAGCCTTTTAAAGGCAAGGGGATCAAATACAAAGGCGAATATATCTTCCGCAAAGAAGGTAAGAAAAAGTAAGGAGCGCATAATATGGCTAATAATAAGAGAACGCTGTTCCTTAAGCGCCGCATGCGCAACCGGAACAAAATCAAGAAGATGGCCGCAGGCCGTCCTCGCCTGAGCGTTCATCGCTCATCCAAGAACATCAGCGTCCAACTGATTGATGATGTGAACGGTGTCACACTGGCTGCAGCTTCCTCATTGGAAAAAGCACTGGGTGTTGTGGGCAAAAACAACAAGGATGCTTCTGCTAAAGTGGGTACGGCAATTGCCGAACGTGCGAAAAAAGCGGGTGTAAAAGAGTGTTACTTCGATCGTGGCGGCTTTTTGTTCCACGGCAAAGTGAAAGCATTGGCAGATGCCGCCCGTGAGGGTGGTCTGAAGTTCTAAAAACTGTAGGTGGGCGTAATGTCCACCTCGATGATCCGGGGGATGCTTGCATCCCACCAGGATTGGTAAAATGGGCTTATGCCCACAATTCAGGAGGCCTGTGATGGCTAGAGAAGATAACCGCCGGGGTCGCGATCGCGACGAAACACCGGAATTTCAAGATCGTTTGGTTGCGATCAACCGTGTGTCTAAGACAGTTAAAGGCGGTAAACGTTTTGGCTTTGCAGCACTTGTTGTTGTGGGCGACCAAAAAGGCCGTGTAGGTTTTGGCAAAGGTAAAGCGAAAGAGGTTCCAGAAGCCATTCGTAAAGCCACTGAACAAGCCAAACGCCAAATGATCCGCGTTCCATTACGTGAAGGCCGTACATTACACCATGATGTAAATGGTCGTCACGGTGCCGGTAAAGTTGTGATGCGTACAGCGCCACAAGGTACAGGGATCATCGCCGGTGGTCCGATGCGTGCCGTTTTCGAAATGCTTGGCGTTCAAGACGTTGTTGCGAAATCTATCGGGTCACAAAATCCGTATAACATGATCCGCGCAACCATGGACGGTCTGGGTAAAGAAGCCAGCCCGCGTAACGTTGCACAACGTCGCGGCAAAAAAGTTTCCGACATCCTGCCAAAAACCGATGCGGCACCTGCTGCACCTGCTGCTGCGGAGGCTTGAGTTAGATGGCTAAGAAAACAATCGTCGTAAAACAGATCGGCTCACCGATCCGCCGTCCGGCCAAACAACGTCAAACGTTGATCGGCCTTGGCTTGAACAAAATGCACAAAACCCGCGAGCTGGAAGATACACCATCCGTGCGCGGCATGGTGGCTAAGGTTTCGCACATGGTCGAGATCATTGAGGAAAAGGGCTGAATAGCCTGACGCCTAGCTTGAGAATTGAAACGCCCTGTGGAAACGCAGGGCGTTTTTTATTGGGAGTAACTTTAGGTTTTCGAAATGTTTGATGAGATAATTACCGCTCAGCATTTTGGCCGCTGTATATATGAATAGCTATTACTTGATTAAAAAAATTTAACCTTTGAATAATCTGGCCCGTATTAATGGGCTGCACCGCCCCCACGGAAGAGCGCGGCCCTGTGTGTTGATTGGGGTCAGGACGATGCGTCCAATTTGTTTTTAAATGCAAATACAGGTAATATATGATCGATATATTTATTCAGAGGAAATTATGAAAATTATTCTAACTGTACTATCCATTTATTCCGTCACTGCATCTGTCGGTTGGGCGTATCCGGTGACTTCCCAAACAAGCGGGCAATCAATCACGAACCAAGACGTGTTTCATGGTGGTGGATGCCGCAAAAGTTCTCCGGTCGGTCAGTGTTGTCATATGCAAAAAAGTACGGGTCAGGTTCACTGTCATTGATCAAACGGTCTTGACCTTGCTGACCATCCTTTGGCCGCAGGGTGTTTAGATTTTAGCGTTGTGATCTTTTGAAAGGCGGGCCCGCCGTTGCGGTTATTGTTGCCGAACAGGGTGGATGTCCCTGCACCTTATCGATCTTGGTGTTTGGCGATCCTTATCGGGTTGATAGCCCGTGTTGTGAAGGATCATGAACCACTTTTTGACGTCGGAGATCGTTTTAACGGGGATAGGTTGATGTGTGGTTACTTATGCGGGCGCTGATCGGTTTTCTGCGGGTGCTTTTCTTTTGCGCGTTGCGATGAAAACCCCGATTGCGGCAATTGCCATACCGGCCCAACCTAATGGGGGCATGATTTCACCCAATAGCACCCATGCCAAAAGCGCTGCCAATGGGGGCACCAGAAAGAACAGGGATGAAACGGAACTGACATCGCCCGCGCGTATCATTGCCAGCAGTAAACCAACGGCGATGACGGAATTGCCGATCACCAGATAGCCCAATGCGGCACTGAACTGCCATGTCCAGTCGATGTGCATGGTTTCCAATGTCAGCATAAAGGGTAATACGCCAATCAAGCCTGCACTATATCCCACCAGATTTGCGGTTACCGGATGGTGCGTTTTACCGAACCGTTTTTCCCAAAGCGTGCCGATTGTAATGCCCAGCAATGCAATGGCACAATAAAACAGCCCGATAAAGCTGGGTGGTTCGATACCGGAGCGCGCCATGATCACGGTAGCCGTACCGATTAGCCCCAGAAAAAGCCCCAACCAGCGCAACCACCCGACACGCTCGTTCGTCCAGCTGGGGGCCACGATTGCCACGAGAATGGGTTGAAAAGACATAATCAGCGCAACTGTGCCCGCACCGACACCGATACGAAACGCCATCCAGCATAAAGCGAAGTATACCGTCTGGATCAGGAAGCCGACGATAGCCAAATGCATCCAATCGGCAGGCGTTTTGGGCAGGGGCGGGCGTATGATGGCAAATACAGTCAGCATGATTGCAATCACGCATGCATAACGCACTGCCAACAGGGTCATCGGCTCGGAATATTGCAGGCCGATTTTGGCAACGGCATATCCACCAGACCAGAGGCCGAGGAATATGAACGGGGCGAATGATAGCCAGCGGGTTTGCATTTTGGGATATTCCTGAAATACTTAGGTAGGTGTTATCAGACTATCTTAATTTTGCACCTGCAAAAGTGTGTTGGTTTAGTTTCGGGATATCAGGAAGAGGTCTAATGAATACAGAAATCTTTATATACAATATGAGATATACACATGTGTTTGTAAAACTAAGTTGACCACTTGCATTAGGGCGTTGCAGCGTCTACACACCCCCCACTGGTCATAGGCCAGAATCAACGTAATGCCGTGTTTGCCCCTTTGTCGCTAATCGGGGGTAGTTCCGGCGATAGGAGATAGCGACATGAAATTAAATGAATTGCGTGATAACGCAGGTGCTACCAAACGCCGTAAACGTATTGGCCGTGGCCCGGGTTCCGGAACAGGTAAAATGGGTGGCCGTGGTATCAAAGGCCAAAACTCTCGTTCAGGTGTAGCGCTGAACGGTTACGAAGGCGGTCAAATGCCTTTGTACATGCGTCTGCCAAAACGCGGCTTCAACAATATTAACGCAAAAACACATGCGGTTGTGAACTTGGGCCTGTTGCAGAAGTTTATCGACGCGAAAAAACTGGATGCGAAAAAGCCGATCACAGAAGCTGTTCTGGTTGAAAGCGGTCTTGTGCGCCGTGTCAAAGACGGTGTGCGTATCCTTGCAAAGGGTGAGCTGACCTCGAAAATCGACCTGACAGTATCAGGGGCTTCCAAATCTGCGGTTGCAGCCGTTGAAAAGGCTGGTGGTAAATTAACTGTCATTTCAGCAAAAGAAGCAGCACCTGCGGCAGAATAATCCTTGTGGGCAGCAAAATTGCTGCTTACAAATAAACAAGTTTTTAAGCGCCGCGTGTCTGGAAAACGGATGACGCGGCGTTTGTTTTGAAAGGTTAAATAATGGCATCTGCTGCAGAACAAATGGCATCCAACATATCATGGGGTGCATTTGGCAAAGCGAAAGAGCTGCAATCGCGTATTTTGTTCGCGCTCGGGCTTTTGATTGTATACCGTATCGGCACATTTATCCCTGTTCCGGGTATCGATGCGATAGCTCTGGAACGGTTTGTGGATCAAAACCAATCAGGTGTTGGCGGTATCCTGAACATGTTCTCGGGCGGTGCAATTGGCCGTATGGCGATTTTTGCGCTTGGTATTATGCCTTATATTTCGGCCTCTATCATCATTCAGTTGATGACAGCGATGGTTCCACAACTGGAGCAGCTGAAAAAAGAAGGCGAGCAGGGTCGCAAGAAAATCAACCAATATACCCGATACGGGACAGTTTTATTGGCGACGTTTCAGGCTTATGGTCTGTCGAAAGGGTTGGAAGCCAGCGATTTGGCGACAAACCCCGGTTTTGTAACCTTCCAGTTGCCTGCGATAGTCACGCTTGTGGGTGGTACCATGTTCTTGATGTGGTTGGGTGAACAAATCACTGCGCGTGGTATCGGCAACGGTATTTCCTTGATTATTTTTGTGGGCATCGTCGCCGAGTTGCCATCTGCATTGGTGCAGTTCTTTGAACTGGGCCGTAATGGAACTTTGAACGGTGCCGTTATTCTGGGTGTTATGGTCATGGTTGTCGCCGTGATCGGATTTATCGTGTTCATGGAGCGCGCGTTGCGCAAGGTGCATATCCAATACCCCAAGCGTCAGGTCGGTATGAAAGTTTACGGTGGTGAATCATCCCACTTGCCGATCAAAGTTAACCCAGCAGGCGTGATCCCTGCGATCTTCGCGTCGGCCCTGTTGCTGTTGCCAACAACGGTCAGTACATTTTCCGGCACACAGACATCGCCGATCATGTCGACGATCCTTGCCTATTTTGGCCCGGGCCAACCTTTGTACCTGTTGTTCTTCACGGCAATGATCGTGTTCTTTTCATATTTCTACACAGCCAATGTAGCGTTTAAAACCGATGAGGTTGCGGACAATCTAAAAAAACAAAACGGCTTTGTTCCGGGCATTCGTCCGGGAGCAAAAACCGCAGAGTATCTGGATTTCGTAGTGACACGCACGCTTGTGCTGGGTTCTGCTTATCTTGCCGCTGTATGTTTGCTGCCGGAAATTCTGCGCAGTCAGTTGGCGATACCGTTTTACTTTGGCGGAACTTCGCTGTTGATCGTGGTGTCGGTGACGATGGACACGATCACACAAGTGCAATCACATCTGTTGGCACATCAATATGAAGGCTTAATCGAAAAATCGCAATTGCGCGGTAAAAACCGCTCAAAAGCGCGCAGAAAGGCTCGTAAATAATGAATATCATCCTTTTAGGTCCACCAGGTGCAGGCAAAGGCACACAAGCCGGTTTTTTAGTCGCGGAACGCGATATGGTGCAATTGTCCACGGGCGATATGTTGCGTGCTGCAAAAACATCCGGCACCGAAATGGGCAAAAAGGTTGCGGCCGTGATGGATCGCGGCGAATTGGTGACGGACGAGATTGTCATTGGTCTGATTGAAGAACAATTGACGACGGCAGATGCGGCAGGCGGTTTCATTTTCGATGGCTTCCCGCGCACATTGGCACAAGCGGATGCTTTAGGTGCTTTGCTGGAAAAAGTCGGCAAAAAACTGGATACGGTGATTGAAATGCGTGTCGATGATAGCGCATTGGTTAAACGTATTACGGGCCGCTTTACCTGTGGTAACTGCGGCGCGGGTTACCATGAAGAATTCAAGAAACCTGCCAAGGACGGCGTTTGTGATGAATGCGGTAGTACAGAATTCAAGAAACGTGCGGATGACAATGAAGAGTCGTTGAAAACGCGCCTAATGGCCTATTATAAAGAGACATCACCGCTAATCGGATATTACTATGCCAAGGGCAAGTTGCAGTCGGTTGATGGACTGGGCGCAATGGATGCTGTGGCCTCTGATATTACGAAGGCGCTAGATAAGGTATCTTAGGGTATAAGCCCCTTCATCCCTTGACGTTTTTCCCCTTTTCCCATATGGGACAATCTTCCAAGCCGAAATCTTAGGATTTTCTTGAAAACTGCCGATTCGGCAAAGTCTCAGGATGGTTTGGATTTAAAGTGGCCCAGCGCATATATCGTTGGGCTTCGTTGTGAAAACAGGTTCTGGAAACACGGAACCGCAACCGAAGGAAAATATAACGTGGCACGTATTGCTGGCGTAAACATCCCGACACATAAACGGGTAAAAATCGCACTTACATATATTCATGGCATCGGAAACACCTCTGCGAACGCAATCTGCGAAGCGGTTGGTATTGACGAAGCCCGTCGTGTTAACGAATTGTCAGACGCCGAAGTTCTGAAAGTTCGCGAATACATTGATGCAAACCTTGACGTAGAAGGTGATCTGCGTCGTGAAGTTTCCATGAACATCAAACGGATGATGGACATGGGCTCTTATCGCGGCCTGCGTCACCGTCGTGGCCTACCTGTTCGCGGTCAACGTACACATACAAACGCTCGCACGCGCAAAGGTCCTGCACGGGCAATTGCCGGCAAGAAGAAATAGGAGGGTTTGACCAATGGCTCGTGAAAAAGTACGCACAAAGCGTAAAGAACGCAAAAACATCAGCACTGGTGTGGCGCATATCAATTCGTCCTTCAACAACACAAAAATCCTGATCGCCGATGCGCAAGGCAATGCTATTGCATGGTCATCCGCAGGCACAATGGGTTTTAAAGGCTCTCGTAAATCCACACCATATGCAGCCCAGATGGCTGCAGAGGATGCAGGTAAGAAAGCCCAGGAACATGGCATGAAAACTTTGGAAGTTGAAGTTCAAGGCCCAGGTTCCGGCCGTGAAAGTGCGCTACGCGCATTAGCTGCTATTGGCTTGAACGTGACCGCCATCCGCGATGTGACACCGATTGCCCATAACGGCTGCCGTCCACCAAAGCGCCGTCGCGTTTAAGTGTATATTTACGGGTTGGCCAATGGCCGACCCAATACTGATTTTAACCTCGAGCGTTTGTTGGTTCGGATCCATACCAACAAACAAGAATGGAGGCCCCTATGATCCATAAAAATTGGCAGGAACTTATTCGTCCTACACAACTAGACATCAAGCCTGGTGCCGATCCTTTGCGTTCTGCAACAGTCACTGCGGAACCGCTGGAACGTGGCTACGGCTTGACATTGGGTAACGCATTGCGCCGTGTACTTTTGTCATCCCTGCAAGGGGCTGCGATTACATCGGTACAAATCGACAATGTTCTGCACGAGTTTTCATCTGTTGCCGGCGTTCGTGAAGACGTGACCGATATCGTTCTGAACCTGAAAGGTGTCGCAATTTCCATGGAAGTTGAAGGCACAAAACGGGTTTCTATTTCGGCCAAAGGTCCGGGTGTAGTCACTGCCGGTGACATCACGGAAACCGCTGGTATCGAAGTTTTGAACCACGACCACGTGATTTGCCACCTTGATGATGGTGCAAGCCTGTTCATGGAAATGACTGTGGAAACAGGTAAAGGTTACATCGCCGGCGACAAGAACCGCCCCGATGACGCACCTATTGGTTTGATCCCGATCGACGCTTTGTTTTCGCCTGTGGCGCGTGTATCTTATGATGTGCAGCCAACGCGCGAAGGTCAGGTCCTTGATTATGACAAACTGACAATGAAGATCGAAACAGACGGGTCTATTACACCTGAAGATGCTGTGGCTTATGCCGCACGTATTTTACAGGATCAGCTGTCTGTGTTTGTGAACTTCGATGAACCAGAGTCTGCCAACCGTCAAGAAGAAGAAGACGAGTTGGAATTCAACCCGCTTCTACTGAAAAAAGTCGACGAGCTGGAACTGTCCGTCCGTTCTGCAAATTGCCTGAAAAACGACAATATCGTTTACATCGGCGATTTGATCCAAAAGACAGAAGCAGAAATGCTACGTACACCAAACTTCGGTCGCAAGTCTTTGAACGAGATCAAAGAGGTCCTGACAGGCATGGGGCTGCATCTGGGTATGGATATCATCGATTGGCCACCGGACAACATCGAAGAGCTGGCCAAGAAATACGAAGATCAATTTTAAGAATAGGGGTGGGCGAAAAGCCCACCTTTCAAATGCCCACGCTGGTGGGGAATATCTGGGCAATAACGCCCCAAGGAGTGCATGGCCCAACGCAGGTCAGCCAGACAAAGTATAAATGTTAAAAAAGGACTAAAATTATGCGTCACGCACGTGGATACCGCCGCCTGAACCGAACTCATGAGCACCGTAAAGCTTTGTTCGCCAACATGGCCGGCTCGCTTATTGAACATGAGCAAATCAAAACAACATTGCCGAAAGCCAAAGAGCTTCGCCCGATCATTGAAAAAATGATCACTTTGGCGAAACGTGGCGATCTGCACGCCCGTCGCCAAGCTGCGGCAAAGCTGAAACAAGAAGCATACGTTGCTAAATTGTTTGAGGTTTTGGGCCCACGTTACAAAGACCGCCAAGGTGGTTATGTGCGCGTGCTTAAAGCTGGCTTCCGCTACGGCGATATGGCACCGATGGCGATCATCGAATTCGTTGACCGCGATGTCGATGCCAAAGGCAAGGGTGACAAAGCCCGCGTTGCAGCTGAAGATGCGGTAGACGAAGCTAATTAAATCTTTAATTTAGTTGCTTTTTAAGCAAATTTTAATTTATGAACGGGGACCTTCCAAGTGGAAAGCCCCCGTTTTTGTTAATTGCAATCTGGATTTATAAGATTAACGATAAAGTGCTGCAATTTATAGTTGACTAAGGGCGCCCCAAAACGTCTAAAGAGACATGACTATTAGAAAAAAGTTAGATAATGAATTGAATAAATTGGGGAAACTTTCCCCGTTGGGTTTTGGTGTGGGCCTGCATATCAGGTTCGCATCGCCGCTAATATCCATATATACATGGCCGACTGCATGGCAGGATCATTACACGAACAATGTGTATGGATTGCGCGACCCGATGGTTGCATGGGCTTTTGCAAAGCAGGGTGTGTGCCGTTGGAACGAATGTCCTATTCCCGATCCTTTCAATATTATAAAGCAAGCTGCCGAATTCGGGTTGCGTTACGGTGCAACTATTTCGTATGGGCGCATTTCCTCGCGTTCGATTGTCGGGTTGGCACGGGATGACCGGGAATTTACTTTGGATGAACTGGTAAAGGCACAAAAACTGGTTGAGTTCATGCATAACAAAGCAGAATTGCCGGAAAGTCTGACCGGGGCCCAACGTGAGGCTTTAAAACTTGTGGCAACCGGGCACAGGTATGCACGTGCTGCGGAAGCTTTGGGCATTACTGAAAGCGCATTTAAGCTACGGCTTTCATCTGCGCGCACGCGATTAATGGCTAAAACGACTGCGGAAGCGGTTCAAAGGGCGAAGGATTATAAACTATTGTAGTAAGTCGGGCGAATTGTATATGCTCAAGAAAATGTACCAAAAATAAAAATAACAAATAAAGGTGCTTAAGAAATGCAGGCGACAACCCTATCATTTGCCAATATACATGATCATGGCAATCTATTTGCGAATTTGCTTCGTGCCCGGCACGAAAGTTTTATTGTCGAACAACGTTGGGATCTTCCCGAAACCGACGGGATGGAATTTGACCAATATGACACGCCACAAAGCCGGTGGATTGCAATTCATGATGGCGGGCAGGTTCTGGGTGGGTTTCGGCTGACCCCGACGACAGCGCGTTGTGGGGTGTATTCCTACATGATAAAAGATGCACAACGCGGGCTTCTTGACAGCATACCCAGTAACTTACTTTATGAAGAAGCCCCGGTTGATCCGCAGATTTTCGAATTTTCGCGATTTTTCAAATCGAGCAACCTGTCTGCACGTGAACGTACCGCTGTTCAAATGCGGCTGTTGAAAGCATTGCTTGAAACCCGTGAAACACTGGGGGTACGTTCCGCTTTGGGTATTGGCTCACCCAATTGGGAACGTTGGATGAAGCGGATTGGGCTGCATATTCAAAACATGGGGCCGATTATCCAGATTGAAGGCAAGGAAAACCGTTGCCAGATTACCCATCTTCCGGGTGCTTACCAGTAACGAAATAACTGTTCCCGTGATTGCCAGCAGGGTATCGGTGTGAGATACTTCCAAAGATGGCTGATCTATTCGATACAATTGGCGCTAAGCCCCCTGAAGCGGAAAAAATAACGCCGTTGGCTGATCGTATCCGCCCGCAGGCTTTGCAAGAGGTTATCGGCCAACAGCACCTTATCGGTGACAAAGGCGCGTTGACGTTGATGCTTGCGTCTAACTCTTTGGCCTCGATTATATTCTGGGGGCCGCCCGGGGTTGGTAAAACTACACTGGCGCGTTTGCTGGCCAATTCCACGGATATGAAATTCGTCCAGATCAGCGCAATATTTTCGGGCATCGCGGATTTGAAAAAGGTATTTGAAGCGGCTCGTTTGCGCCGTTCAAATGGCAAACAAACGCTGCTTTTCGTTGACGAGATACACAGGTTCAACAAATCGCAACAAGATAGCTTCTTACCGTTCATGGAGGACGGCACGATTGTTTTGGTTGGGGCGACAACGGAAAATCCGTCGTTTGAATTGAACTCGGCCCTGTTGTCACGGTCACAAGTGCTTGTGCTGGAACGGCTGGAACTGAAAGATCTGGAACTGATGGCGCAACGGGCTGAAGCGGAGTTGAAAAAGAAACTGCCGCTGAAAGCCCCCGCACGTGAAGCGCTGCTGGAAATGGCTGATGGTGACGGGCGTAGCCTGCTGAACCTGATTGAACAGTGCTTCAGCTGGAATGTGAAAAAACCGATTGATGTGGATGAGTTGTCAAAACGCTTGCAAAGACGTGCAGCACAATATGACAAGTCGGGTGACGGGCATTACAACCTGATCTCGGCCCTTCATAAATCCGTGCGGGGATCTGACCCCGACGCAGCACTTTATTGGTTCACTCGTATGTTGGACGGTGGTGAAGACCCGCGCTATCTGGCACGGCGCATCACACGTATGGCGGTCGAGGACATTGGCCTTGCCGATCCAAACGCGCAAGCCGTGTGTTTGCAATCTTGGCAGACCTTTGAACGTCTGGGCAGCCCGGAAGGTGAGTTGGCTTTGGCCCAAGCAGTGATTTATCTGGCTTTGGCGCCGAAATCCAATGCCGCCTATGCTGCTTATAAAGCTGCTTATGCGCAGGCAAAGTCGACGGGATCAAAGCCGCCACCGAAACATATTTTGAATGCACCAACAAGCATGATGAAAGATCAGGGATATGGTGCCGGATATGCTTATGATCATGATGCGGAAGACGGGTTTTCCGGCCAAAACTATTTCCCTGACGATATGCACCGTGGGGTTTATTATTTCCCTGTTGAGCGCGGACAGGAACGCGAATTCAAGAAGCGTCTGGATTATTTCGCTAAATTGCGTGCTAAAAGAAACGCGGATCAGAAATAAACACGGCTTTGCCCTCGTAACCCGTGGACAAGCACAGTAAGGATGCCGCGAATGATAGGGATTTGGCATATGCTAAACACATTTGGACTTGTTGCACTGGGCGGTGCCATCGGTGCCATGCTGCGCTACGGCGTGGTTTTAACATCTGTGCGGATCATGGGACCCGGTTTTCCAATGGGTACAATGATCGTGAATGTGGTTGGTTCTTTCGTGATGGGTATTGCGGCGGTATTGTTGATGCAACGCGGGCAGGGCAATGGGCTGGTACCGTTCGTGATGGTTGGTGTCCTTGGCGGCTTTACAACATTTTCATCGTTTTCACTGGATGCAATGATCTTGCTTGAAAAAGGGAAGATGGCGGCAGCGGCAACTTATGTCTTTGGGTCTGCCGGGTTTTCAATCACGGCATTATTCCTAGGGTTTTTCTTGGCGCGGAGTATCTGGATATGAGCAGGGTTCAATTGATTGAGGTTGATAGTGACGGTGACGGGCAACGTCTGGATCGCTGGTTGCGCAAACAGTTTGAACAGTTAAGCCAAGTGCGTATCGAAAAGATGTGCCGCAAAGGGGATTTGCGGGTGAACAAGGGGCGCGTAAAAGCGGCAACCCGTCTGGAATTAGGCCAAACCGTGCGGGTGCCACCTATCCCCGATGATGTGTATGAAGATCACGATAAGCGGGAATATCGTGTCACGGACGCGGATGCTGCAATGATTCAGTCTTGTGTGATCTACAAGGATGACGACATTATCGTGCTGAACAAGCCTGCAGGTTTGGCGGTGCAAGGTGGCACCAAAACCAATGTGCATATTGATGGCTTGTCGGAAGCCCTGAAGTTTGGTCTGGACAGTAAGCCAAAACTGGTGCACCGCCTTGATCGCGATACTTCAGGCGTCTTGTTGCTGGCGCGAAACGGCAAAGCGGCGCAAGGACTGGCGAAAGCATTCCAGTCGCGCGGCACCCGCAAGATTTACTGGGCGGCGGTGGCAGGGGTTGTACGGCCCAAGCTGGGGACGATCCGCTTCGGTCTGGTTAAGGCAGGCGGTGGTGGAGCCGAAAAGATGTATTGTGTACACCCGAGAGATATTGAAAATACCAAGGGCGCAAAGCGGGCAACGACGGATTATGCAACCATTCAGGAACTTGGCCGACGTGTAAGCTGGATGGCATTGGTGCCGATCACAGGGCGCACGCACCAATTACGCGCCCATATGGCAGAGATAGGCAACCCGATCATTGGTGACGGTAAATACGGTGGCAACAGCCAGTCGAATGAGGGTGATGGTTGGGGGGCACAGCTGGGCGGCGAGATTAGTCGCAAGCTGCATCTGCATGCGCGATCAATTTCTTTTGATCATCCGATCACGGGGCGGCGGATGAACTTTACAGCCGAAATGCCTGATCATATGAAACGTACTTGGGCGTTTCTGGGTTGGGATCAGGCTGAGGCACCAGCCGATCCGTTTGAAGAGGATTAAGTGCGATGGCTGAATGGGAACAAAAGGTTTTCTGGTCGGTTGTGGATGTCGAACAAGGCGATGACGGGTTCAAGGTTTTACTGGACGGGCGTAATTTAAAGACACCGGCAAAATCAACATTGCAAGTTCCTACAAGGGCATTGGCAGAAGGGATTGCGGCTGAATGGCGTTCCCTGAAAGATAAGGTTGACCCTGAAGCGTTGCCGCTGACAAAACTGGCGAATGCCGCGATTGACAAGATTGCAGTGCAATCAGAACCGATCATTGAAATGCTTGCCGAATACGCCACAACGGATCTTTTGTGTTACCGCGCAACCTCGCCCAAAGGACTTGCCGATCGTCAGGAACAGATATGGCAACCGCTGTTGGATTGGTTTTCCGATATCCATAATGTTGGGTTGGAGGTTGGTAGTGGTGTCATGCCCATTCGTCAACCAACGCAAGTTCTGACAGATTGTGCGGCAATATTAAAAACCTATTCACATTATGAACTGGCGGCGGTTTATGATTTGATCACTTTGTCGGGATCTTTTGTTATCGGTGTTGCAACGGCGGCAGGGAAGATCGACGTAAAAGATGCCTGGGCCGCCTCTAGAATTGATGAAGACTGGCAAATTGCGAAATGGGGCGAAGATGAAGATGCAATGTCTCTTGCCGCGACTCGCCAAAATGCATTTGAACGTGCTGCATTTATTCTAACTTTGCTCAAATAACAGATAACAAATAGTGAAAATGCCGAAAGAAAACACAAAATCTAGTATTTACGCTAGGAAATATCCACTCATCCCTTGACCTTAAACCAAAGTCCTGACCAAATGTGGTACCAGAAATAGAGGGGATTCCCCAATGTTCTGGAAATTGGCTAAAATGGCCGGGAGAAAGCCCCGATAGGGGCAGACCATCAGGAAGAGGTAAACATGAAAAAATCTGTATTTATTGGTACGCTAGCTGCTGCATCTGTGACAGCGGGACTGGCTGCCGCCGGAACGCTTGACGATGTCAAAGCTGCTGGCGAATTGAAATGTGGCGTGTCCACAGGCGTTGTTGGCTTTGCAGCCGCTGACGCAAACGGTGTTTGGGACGGTTTTGACGTAGCTGTATGTCGCTCTGTTGCAGCCGCTGTTCTGGGTGACGGCAACAAAGTTAAGTTTGTTCCAACAACTGGTAAAACACGCTTCACAGCATTGGCTTCTGGTGAAGTTGATATGTTGGCACGTAACACAACATGGACATACTCACGCGACATCGACCTGAAGTTTGATTTCGTTGGCGTGAACTACTATGACGGCCAAGGCTTCATGGCACCTAAAGCATTGGGTGTTGCAAGTGCAAAAGACCTAGACGGTGCAACTGTTTGTATCCAAACTGGTACAACTACAGAGCTGAACTTGGCGGATTTCTTCCGTTCAAACAACATCTCTTACGAGCCAGTGCCGATTGAAACAAACTCTGAAGCACAAGCACAATACTTAGCCGGTGCATGTGATGTTTTCACAACTGACGCATCTGGCCTAGCTGCAACGCGTGCGACATTCGAAAAACCAGACGATCACGTAGTTCTACCTGAAATTATTTCAAAAGAGCCTTTGGGCCCACTTGTTCGCCATGGCGACAACCAATGGGGCGACGTTGTTCGCTGGACTTTGAATGCTTTGATTTCAGCTGAAGAGCTGGGTATCACATCAGCAAACGTTGATAAATTGGCAGCCGCTGCTGGCAATAACCCAGAGGTCAACCGTATGTTGGGCACAGAAGGTGACTTGGGCGCTATGCTTGGTCTGGACAAAAGCTGGGCACATCGCGCGATTGCTGTAAACGGCAACTACGGTGAACTCTTTGAGAAAAACATCGGCGAAGCAACACCTGTTGGTCTTGCACGCGGTCTGAACGCACAGTGGACAGACGGTGGTCTGATTTACTCTCCACCTTTCCGTTAATCGGTTAAAGTCAAGGGCGCGGCAAAGGCCGCGCCCTTTTCATATCTATAACACAAAAATATAACCTGAGGCACAATCGCCGGAACGTGTTCAACACGTCAGTGTAGAAATTGTCGCCCAACCAACAAAAGGGGGTGTAGGCGTATGTCTACCATAACCGATCCAGAACAGGGCGGCTTCCGAATTAGCATGTTGCTATACGATACCCGGTACCGTTCAATTACGATCCAAATCATTGCCCTGATCGGGTTTCTACTGGCGCTTGGGTGGTTAATAGGAAACGCTGCACAAAACCTTGCCGCTTTAGGCAAGCCGCTTAACTTTAGTTTTTTAGGTGATACATCAGGCTATGACATCAACCAGCGTTTGATTGAATATAACTCGCAGATGACCCATGGGCGCGCAGCAGTTGTCGGACTGTTGAACACACTTCTTGTTGCCGTATTGGGCTGTATTACAGCGACGGTTATTGGGGTCATTATCGGTGTTTTGCGTCTGTCAAAAAACTGGATCATTGCCAAAATAATGACGGTTTACATTGAAACTTTCAGGAATGTTCCTGTGCTTCTTTGGATCATTATGACTATGGCGATTTTCATTGAAGTTTTCCCGAAGCCAAGTGACTTTCGTGGGGCTGATGCGGTCGCGTCCATGAAACTGTTTGAAAGTGTAGCTGTTACAAATCGCGGAATTTTCATTCCGTCACCGATTTTTGGTAGCGGTTCGATGGCCGTCATAGCCGTCTTTATCTTGTCAATTGTAGGCATATTCGTCTTTGGACGCTGGGCCCATAAACGCCAAGATGAGACTGGGCAAATTTTGCCAACTTTTTGGATTAAACTTGCTATTTTCTTTGTTCCTTCAATCATTGTATTTTACGTATTGGGCCAGCCCATTAGCTTGGAATACCCTGTCCTGAAAGGCTTTAATTTCAAGGGCGGGTTCCACATGCGGAACTCTTTGATAGCACTTTGGTTTGCCTTGTCGCTTTATACGGCGGCCTTTATCGCGGAAACGGTACGTTCCGGCATTCAGGCGGTTTCCAAAGGTCAAACGGAAGCAGCGGCGGCCCTTGGGCTTCGACCCGGTCGGATCACAAGTCTGGTGGTTTTGCCACAAGCCTTGCGGGTGATCATCCCACCGATGATTTCGCAATATATGAACCTGACCAAAAACTCGTCACTGGCGATTGCGGTTGGCTATATGGATATCACGGGTACTTTGGGTGGCGTTACGTTGAACCAGACGGGTCGTGAAATGGAAAGCTTGATGATACTGATGGCGATCTACCTGACCATATCCTTAACCATTTCAACGGTCATGAATGTATACAATGAACGTGTTAAGCTGAGGGAGCGTTGATATGAGTAATGTTTCATACGTCCGCACGGTAATGCTGCAAGAGCAGGCACCGCCGGCATCACAAGCAGGCATTGTCAAATGGCTTCGGGAAAATATGTTTTCGAATATTCCCAACAGCATTCTGTCAATTGCAGCGCTTTGGGCAATTTACTATGTCCTAAATGATGTTTTGCCTTGGGCTTTTCAGTCTTCATGGAATGCGAAATCATTGGGAGAGTGTCGTAGTGTTATTGCGGCAGCATACGGTGAAGGTGCGTCCGGCGCATGTTGGGCGGTTATCAATGACCGGTTCCTGCAATTAGTCTTCGGGTTCTACCCGAGTGAATTGTACTGGCGCCCTATCGTGGCCTTTGTTCTGATGTTTGCGGCCATTGCCCCGGTATTGTTCGACGGCCTGCCCAGAAAGATGCTCAGGTTTACCATGATCTATCCGTTCTTTGCGTTCTGGTTGCTGTGGGGTGGCTCTTTATGGGTTCCCCTGATGATCATTGCAGGCTTTGTTCTAGGCTATTTGGCATTTGGTGTTGTAAGCAAAATGGCAAGCTCACTGGTGGGGATGATCGCGGCTGTTCTGGTACCTATTTTATGGTGGCTGTTCTTAGCTGGGGATGTTGCAACTATGCTGCAATCCATTATACCGCTGTCAATCGAGGCCGTGTCGTCATCCAATTTCGGCGGCTTTATGTTGTCGATTACAATTGGTGTGATCGGTATTGCCCTGTCATTGCCTATCGGTATTGTTTTGGCACTTGGGCGTCAGTCTGATCTGATGATTGTCAAAGTTATTTGTGTCGGTTTTATCGAGTTTATTCGCGGTGTGCCTTTGATCACTTTGTTGTTCGTGGCATCTACACTGTTGAATTACTTTATGCCGCCGGGCACTAACTTTGATCTGATCTTGCGTGTTATCATCATGGTAACCCTGTTTGCATCGGCCTATATGGCGGAAGTGATCAGGGGTGGTTTGGCAGCATTGCCAAAAGGCCAATATGAAGGTGCTGACAGTCTGGGACTGGATTTCTGGCAGTCCACACGGTTGATTATCATGCCACAGGCCCTTAAGATCTCTATCCCTAATATCGTATCGTCATTCATCGGATTGTTCAAAGATACAACCCTTGTGTCGATCATCGGTCTTTTGGATCCGATCGGATTGTCCACAAATATTCGCGCGAACCAGGAATGGAACGGTGTTATCTGGGAACTATACGGCTTTATCGCCCTCGTGTTCTGGGTTTTCTGTTTCTCAATGTCTCGTTACTCAATGTATCTGGAGCGCAAGCTTCAGACAGGCCACTAAGGAGTTACTCTCATGGCTAATGCAAAAAAGAAGTTGGTTGTCTCTGACAAAGTTGCAATCCAAATCGAAAATATGAATAAATGGTACGGTTCATTCCATGTTCTAAAAGACATCGACCTGACGGTTTATCAGGGTGAACGGATTGTGGTCTGCGGACCTTCGGGTTCCGGTAAATCAACGCTGATCCGTTGCATCAATGCACTGGAAGAGCATCAGCAGGGTAAGATCACGGTTGACGGGACACACCTGTCGTCTGATCTGAAAAACATTGATGCAATCCGGTCAGAGGTGGGGATGTGTTTCCAACACTTCAACCTGTTCCCGCATTTGTCGATCTTGGACAACTGTACTTTGGCACCGATCTGGGTGCGCAAAATCCCCAAGAAAGAAGCTGAAGCAACCGCGATGCATTTCCTTGAAAAAGTGAAAATCCCGGAGCAGGCTGATAAGTTCCCGGGCCAGCTGTCCGGTGGTCAGCAACAACGTGTGGCTATTGCGCGTTCTTTGTGCATGCAACCGCGTATCATGTTGTTCGATGAGCCGACATCCGCACTTGACCCCGAAATGATCAAAGAGGTTCTGGATACAATGATCGAACTTGCCGAAGAAGGCATGACAATGATTTGTGTGACCCACGAGATGGGCTTTGCCCGCCAAGTGGCAAACCGCGTGATCTTTATGGATGCGGGCCAGATTGTGGAACAAAATGAACCTGAAGAGTTCTTTAACAACCCGCAATCAGAGCGGACACAACTGTTCCTGAGCCAGATTTTAGGACACTAAGTTTAAAATAATTAAAGAAAGCCCCTTTTATAAGGGGCTTTTTTATGCCCCCAACTCGCGCGGGATAACGAAAGAATGCAATTGACCTGATCGTAATTGCAACTCTGACCAGTCATCAATTTCAAAGTCAATGATTGTGGTGGCTGTAGTCGGGTATCTGAAAAAATTATCGCTTTTGGGGACGGTTTTCAGCAGCTCTTCTGCAAAGGCGGCAATGCCGGGGTTATGGCCCAACATCAGCACAGTGTCATCGGTGGCCGCTTTCAGTTTTTCCAGCATATTGCCGACATGGGCATGGTAGAGTTTGCGGTCATATTGAGGGGTGATACCAAGGCCCAGAACCTGCTCCAGCCCGGCCCATGTTTCAACGCAGCGTGTAGCGGTTGAAGACATTACTTGGCCGGGAATATAGCGATTGTCGTTTAACCAATGTCCAAGTTTTGTAGTGGATTTTTGACCGCGACCATTCAGCGGGCGATCATGATCGGCTTGGCCCAGATTGGCCCAACTGGATTTGGCATGGCGCATTAGAATGATACGTTTCATTTATTCCCCCGAAAAGCCCGCATGTGCAGTGCGGATTGTTCTGCCAGTCTGTTGGCCCCGACGCTGGCAGGGCAGGCGCGGCGTACCAGACAGCCCTGTGTCAAGCAGCTAGTCCCTGCGTTTGTATCCATATAGGCATGGCATTTCGGCACATCATATCCGCTTGGATTTAACGCGTCTACAGGGCAGGCGGTAAGGCAGGGTTTATCATCGCATGTGTCACATGGATTATCAAAAGCCCGGGCAGGTAAATCCAACCTGTCATCAAACGCAAGTGCGCCGCGATAAGACACCATCAACCCTGTCAGGTCATGTACCAGCATACCAACGGGAGAGTCCCATGCGCGCCTCGAGGCTTTGGCCCAGCTTAAAAAAGGCGCATAGGGCGGGCCCCCGAAGGGGAAAACTGGCTTTGCGCCCAAGTTTTGCGCGATTGCCGTTATAACTTTCGTTGACCAGCGATCAATCGGGTCAGATTTTCCGTCCTGATAAATGTCGGACGCCGTGATGACATCCCAGAAATTATATGTGGGGCCAAGCAAAACCAATGTAGCTGCTCGACTGAAATCTTCAGCATCGGGGTGGAATGCACCGTAAATTTCCAGCCCATGATCCAACACGGCGGAACGGATTTGTTTCAGTCTCATTTATTGCGAAACGGCAGCAGCAGGTTCCAACTTAAACTCAAAGGTCGCGCGTCTTGCCAACGTAAACCGATGGTCATGTCGTCATGGCCTTTGGTGGGCTGGGCGACATATGTGCCGAACATACGATCCCATATCGACAGGGAAAACCCGTAGTTGCTGTCATGCTCTTCGCGGATATCAGAATGATGCACACGGTGCATATCGGGTGTCACAATCAAAAGGCGTATAATCTGATCCAATTTCCGGGGTAGGCGGATGTTCGCATGGTTGAACATAGCCGAGCCATTCAGCAGGATTTCAAACAGAATAACAGCAAAAGCGGTTGGGCCAATTGCGTAGACCATGCCGATTTTCAGGGTCATCGACAGGGCAATTTCAATCGGGTGAAACCGGATAGCGGTGGTTACATCCATATCGCGGTCCGCATGATGCACCTGATGCAAACGCCATAGTAAAGGGATTTTATGCGTGACCAGATGTTGTAACCAGATTACGAAATCAAGGATCAACATGGCCAATATCACTTCAATCCAATTGGGCCAATCCACGGCGCCCAGCATCCCCCAACCACGTGCGCTTGCGTCCGCTGCGGCGGCAACGGCCATAACCGGCATAACGATGGCCATTAATCTGATCGTGATGCTATCTATGATAATCAGGCTAATATTGGCAAACCAACGCGTACTGCGTTTTAGGTCACGTTTGCGACGAGGCATCAGGACTTCAGATAGGGCTAAAAGAGTGAAAAGCCCCAAAAAAACCACCAGTCGGATTGTGACTTCGTTTTCCATCAATTTACTTTCTTATATTATGCGCGGATCATACTGCCTGCACCATAATCTGTGAACAGCTCCAGTAAACATGCATGCGGTGCGCGCCCATCCATAATCACAACTGCGCGAACACCGTTTTTTATGGCATCAAGTGCTGTTTGTGTCTTTGGGATCATACCGCCCGCAATCACACCTTCTTTGGTCAATGTGTCCACTTGTGCGGCCGAAATATTGGTCAAAACGTCCCCGTCAGCATTCTTCACACCCTCTACATCGGTTAATAACAACAGCCGGTCGGCATTCAGGCCGGCGGCAATTGCACCCGCGGCGGTGTCGCCGTTGATATTGAACGTTTCACCATTTTTGCCTGTTCCAATAGGGGCTATAACCGGGATAAAACCACCCTTGCTAAGTGAAGTGATGACATCTGCGTTTACATGGGATGGCTCACCGACCATGCCCAAATCACCTGTCGCTTTATCACAGACAATCAGATCACCATCCTTACCGGATAGCCCCACAGCCTTGCCGCCCTGACGGTTGATCGCTTGCACAATACTTTTGTTCACTTTGCCCGACAATACCATTTCCACAATTTCAACGGTTTCAGGCGTGCTGACCCGTTTACCGTTCACGAACGTGGTCTCTATCGCTAGCTTTTCCAGCATAGCATTGATCATGGGACCACCACCATGCACGATCACAGGGTTCACATTACATTGGCGCAACAGTACAACGTCGCGGGCAAATAAATCCATTGCCTTTGGGCTGCTCATGGCGTTACCGCCAAGTTTGATCACCACAATCGCCCCGTCATAACGTTGCATCAGTGGCAGGGCCTCGCTTAATAAACGTGCTGTTGCTATTGAGTCTCTTTCCATCGCTTTGGACTTTTCCATATTGACCATCTTATTTCATGTCTTCTGCCTGCATAACGCTTTGTAACCTTCGCGCCAAGGGTCTTGCAACTTCAGGCAATACCTACATAAATGAATGTCATAAATCAGCATATATTCAGGATAACCAAATGTCGGCAGATACCGCGGAAAAAACAATTTTACTGACAGGTGCCAGTCGGGGGATAGGTCACGCCACTGTGATAAAATTCGTTAAAGAGGGTTGGCGGGTGATCACCTGTTCGCGTCAGGCATTCTCTGAAGAATGCCCATGGGGTGGCAAGGAGAATCACATTCAGGTCGATTTAAGCGACCCGAATCAAACCATTGACGCGATTGAACAGATCAAGAAACGCCTGAAAGGCGACCGTCTGGATGCATTGGTGAATAATGCAGGCATTTCGCCCAAAGGTGAGAATGGCGAACGCTTGAATACGTTGGACACGGATTTACGCACATGGGGCCATGTGTTTCATGTGAATTTCTTCGCGTCCGTCGTTCTGGCGCGGGGACTGAAGGACGAACTGGCCGCAGCCAAAGGCTCGGTCGTGAATGTCACATCCATTGCTGGTGTGCGGGTGCATCCGTTTGCGGGGGCGGCTTATGCGACATCGAAAGCGGCGCTGGCGGCTTTAACACGCGAAATGGCACATGATTTCGGCCCTTTAGGGGTCCGCGTCAACGCCATTGCGCCGGGTGAAGTAGAAACTAGTATTCTAAGTGAAGGCACTGATAAGATAGTGGAAAAACTGCCCTTGCGACGTTTGGGGCAACCAAGTGAGGTTGCCAATGCGATTTACTTTTTATGTTCCGATCAAAGCAGTTATGTTTCGGGAACGGAAATAGAAGTGAACGGTGGACAGCATGTTTAGGAAAGGACTTTAGGATGCCGAGTTTTGACCCGAAAAAGATTACGAAGATTCACCAACATTTGCACAGTCATTTACCGTCTGATCCTGCTTTGCGGGTCAAGGCACTGGAAACCATTTTGGTTGAAAAAGGTATGGTCAAAAGCGAAAATATCGATAAATGGGTTGAAGTTTATGCCGATGATATAGGCCCGAAACGCGGCGCGCATGTGGTGGCGCGCGCATGGGCTGACCCCGATTTCAAAGCGCGTTTGTTGGCAGATGGTTCTAAAGCCGTGGATGAAATGGGTTTTGCAGGGCCTGCTTCGGGGCATCTGAAGGCGGTGGAAAACACCCCCGAAAGTCACAATGTCGTCGTGTGCACGCTATGTTCGTGTTACCCGTTTGCGATTTTGGGCATGGCCCCGAACTGGTATAAAACTGCGGCTTACAGATCGCGTGTGGTGCGCGAGCCGCGTGCGGTTCTAGCGGAATTCGGGGTGGAATTGTCGGAAGATACTGCCGTGCATGTTTGGGACAGTACTGCGGAATTGCGTTATCTGGTTATCCCCGAACGCCCCGCAAGGACGGAAGATATGTCGCAAGATGAGTTAGCAAAACTGGTCACGCGCAATTCGATGATCGGTACGGATCGTGATTTGAAAATCGGGAGTGCGTGATGGACGGCATTCATGACCTTGGCGGCAAACTGGGCTATGGTCCTGTGGATGTGAATGAGCCGGAAGAGCCTTTTCACGCGGATTACGAGGGCCGCATGTGGGCGATATCACGCACGGCCCGCGCCCCAAGTGTGACGATTGATTGGTGGCGTCACATACGTGAATTGATAATGGCAGAAGATTATCTGAACCGCCCGTATTTCGACAGCTGGGCGCAGACCACAATCGCATCTATGATCGATGCTGGTGTGTTTAGTATTGAAGAATTGGAAAGTGGTATTTCCCAAACTCCGCCATTGGGGCAGGTTAAAGTTGTGGATTATGACGGAGTTCTAAAGCAAAATACAGGCATGGCTTTCAGGTTTGATCGCCCCGTTGAAGAACCTGCAAAATTTGCTGTCGGACAAACGGTTTTGACCAATGCAAAAGGTCATAGTGGACATACAAGATTGCCTGAATATGCACGCGCTAAAGTGGGGGTTATCACCCATTATCGTGGTGCGCATGTTTTTGCGGATGACGGTGCAAAGGGTCTTGAGAACGCGCAACATCTTTACACGGTATCTTTCAAAGCGATCGAGCTATGGGGCGATACGGCCAACCCGAATGACAGCGTATCATTGGAATTGTGGGAGAGTTACCTTGCAGCAAATTGATGCACAAATAACACCCCTTCCGCGTTTGGATGATGAACCGACTTTCAATGAGGCTTGGCAGGCACAAGTGCTGGCGATTGCGCAGAACTTGGTCGCGCAAGGTACGATTGCAGCGGATGACTGGTCAAACGCGCTGGGGGCGGCTTTGCGTGAACTTCAGGTTGATGCTGAAAGCGATACTGTAGAGAACTATTATCAAGCCGCATTGAATGCACTAGAAACCGTGTTGCAGGTAAACTGCGGCGTTTCCAAGCAGGTTATGGACCAGCGAAAATCAGACTGGACACGGGCATATGAAACAACGCCGCATGGACAATCTGTAAAGTTGTGACTGCCTATTAAGGGGTGTCACTGACAAACACGGTTAAAAAGTGTTATATTGTTGTGTATAAACTGGGGGGATAAAATATGTCAGAAAAACATGCAAAATTTATCGGTGATATTCCGAGCAATTATGATACGGGTCTAGGGCCCAATATTTTTCATGACTACGCAGATAGGCTAGCGGAACGTTGCGGTACAATGGCAGCGTCACATGTGGTTGAAATTGCGGCTGGAACGGGCATTCTAAGTAGGCGGTTGCGGGATGCTTTACCCGCCGAAACGCGACTTGTAGTCACGGATTTAAATCAGCCGATGTTGGATGTTGCTAAGAGTAAATTTTCAACCAATGACACAGTAGAATTTATCGTAGCCGATGCTATGGATTTGCCGTTTGGAGATGAAGAATTTGACCTGATGGTTTGTCAATTCGGTACAATGTTTTTCCCAGATAAACCTATGTCATATAGGGAAGCTGCAAGAGTTTTACGCTCAGGTGGCCATTATATATTCAACACTTGGGGGGCAATGTCGGACAACCCATTTTCGCAATTGGCTAATGATGTTGCCGCAGCGTTCTTCCCATCTGATCCGCCTGGGTTCTATAAAGTTCCATTTCATTATAGTGACCCCACAAATGTTCGGGCTGATCTTGCCGCTGCGGGATGGGATGACGTTGAACATGAAACGATACCATTGATGAAAACCATAAAAAATCCTGAAGTTTTTGCTAATGCATTGGTCTATGGCAATCCGTTAATTGATGAAATTCGTCAACGCGGTGGGGTTGATCCTAGCGAAGTTGTTGATGCGATGTTGGATGCATTACAAAGTACCTTTGGCCCAACACCTTTGGTTATGCCCTTACAAGCTACGACATTCCAATGTCGCGTACCTTAATGATACGTCGTCTTTGCAGCTGGTTATAGACAGTTGGGTAGGGCGCCCTAAATCATCGTAGCAATGGTTGTGCGCAGGGTATCAACCCCATCGCCTTTTTCTGAAGATGTCAGGATAATTTCAGGGAAAGCCGCTGGGTGCTTTTCCAGAACCTTCATGGTTTTTTCCAGTGATTTTGCAATCTCGGCTTTTGATGGCTTATCGCATTTCGTCATTATCACTTGGAATGTAACAGCAGAGCGACCTAAAAGTTGCATTATCTCATTATCCACGGATTTGGCGCCGTGACGTGCGTCTATCAGCAAAAATACGCGGCGTAGGGATTGACGGCCTGAAAGATAAGCCTTTAGCAGCCGTTGCCATTTTTCTACGATGGGCTTTGGTGCGTTGGCAAATCCGTAGCCCGGCACATCGACAAGATAGTGTTCTGTGCCGAGGGTAAAAAAGTTGATCTCTTGTGTGCGACCGGGCGTATTTGAGGTGCGTGCAAGGGCTTTTCGCCCTGTCAACGCATTGATCAAGCTGGATTTCCCAACGTTGGAACGGCCTGCAAAACAAATCTCTAAACGATCAGCGGGCGGCATGCCGTCCATTGCCACAACGCCTTTCAAGAACTCGGCACCGCCTGCAAAAAGCTTGCGGCCAACTTCGCGAGCGGCGTAGTCGGGTCTTTCGGTGATCATAAAGCGCATGTCCATTTAGAGAACCTCTACTGTGTCGCTCAGCCCAATGTTGCCCGGTTCAACTACGGCTGCAAAAATACCGAAATCCTTATGGCCCCAATGCTGTTGCAAAAGCTCTAAAGTTTCCACATCACGCAGGCCTGTTTCAGTGTCAACTGTGGTTGCAAGGCAGCGTGTTATCGGCGCCTCGACTTTTAAAACTGCCTTGCCGATACGGATGGTTTTGCCGATCCAGTCAAATTCTTCCCAAGGCTTTGCATTGTCCAGCCAGATATTTCCGCGAAACCGGTGCATTGACATGTCTGTGCCTGCTTTCCGGCTAAGATCGGCCAAAGACGCTGTTGTATTGATCGATACGTATGGGTGTTTTTGGTCGGTCATGCCGTAACCGTTCGCACGCACAAGCGCGTTTGATTTGGCACGGTTTTCAGGCATAATCGGTTGCACCCATTTGATGAAACGCGTGGCATCTTCTGCGTTGTCAGGGTTAATCATAATCGTTGGCAAATCAGGATGGTTGAGGGCTAGTTGCCCAGTTGCTTCATCAAAATAAGCTGTCATCGCCATTAACGCAGGGGCCTTGGCCCCGCGCGAAAAGTTCAGGCAATGCGCCCAATCTTGTGGTCCTGCGGCAATGTTTGATGCGTCATGCGCGACAGCCCAGCGACGATCAAAGGGAAAAACCTGCCCAATTTCCAGGGAAACATGTGTTAGCTCTTGCCGCCCATGCCCCTTAATCGGGTGACGAAAAAGAGCGGATACAGTTTTCATTAGCTTTCGGCCTTATCCTTATTGAAGCGTTTGAACATGTTGCCCAGAATATTGGGTTTCACGCCCTGACTGCGCATGATGGTGTATTGCTGGATGAAGGTGATCGTGTTGTTGGCCACCCAGTATACAACCAAACCACTGGCAAAACGGCCCAGCATGAACATGAACACCCATGGCATCCAGGCAAAGATTTGCGCTTGTGTTTTATCCGTTGGGGCCGGGTTCAGTTTTTGTTGCAGCCACATTGTGATACCCATCAGAACAGGGAAGACACCGATAGACAGAACGGCCATGAATGATGCCGGATCAGGCGCATCCCATGGTAATAGACCAAACAGGTTTAACAGTGATGTGGGATCGGGTGCCGACAAATCTTGTATCCAGCCAAAGAAAGGAACGTGATACAGTTCGATGGTTACGAAAATCACTTTATATAGTGAAAAGAAAATCGGTATTTGCAGTAGGATTGGCAAACAACCAGAAGCAGGGTTTACCTTATTGTCCCGATACAGTTTCATAATTTCGGTTTGAACCTGCTTTTTGTCTTCGCCGGCTTTTTCTTTAATCGCTTCCATCGCAGGCTGAAGTTCCTTCATCCGTGCCATTGAGACGAAAGATTTGTAAGCCAGCGGGAACAGTATGGCTTTGATCAGCAGTGTCAGGCCGATGATTGCAACACCCATGTTGCCGATCAGGCCGTTCAGAAAGTGTAGAACCTTGAAAATCGGTTTAGTCAGGAAGAAAAACATGCCCCAGTCAATGCTGTCGATAAACTGATTATAGCCGTTGTCTTTCTGATAGGTTTTGATCACTTCGTATTCTTTTGCTCCAGCAAAGAGTGATGTGAGCACGTTGTAACTGCCATTCGGTGCGATGGTGACGGCCGGCAGGCGTATGTCGGCTTGATAGCGGTTCGCACGTTCATTATATTCCATTACGGTTTCAAAACTTTGGCCCGGTTCGGGCAGAAGATTGGTCATCCAGTATTGGTTGGTAAATCCAACCCAGCCGCCTTCTGCTACTTTATAGGTTTGCGTGTTTACACCGTTTTGGTTTGCGTCGAACTTGCGAATATCTTTAAACGTCTCTTCAATCAGTTCGCCGTCGAATGATGCCACAGCCCCTTCGTGCAGAATATAAAATCCGCGAATGTCGGGGTCGCCTTTGCTGGTCAATGCGCTGTACGGAGCCAGTTGAATAACCTTGTCGGTATTGTTTTGTACGGATTGATTAACCGTGATCAGGTAGTTGTCGTCAATCGTAAGAACGCGTTGAAAGACCAGACCTTTGCCATTGTCCCACTGTAAAGTGACAGGGGCGTTTTCCGCTAAGACACTACCGGACTTTACCTGCCAAAGGGTTTTGGCGGTGGGAACGTCTGTGGCGTCAACTGATCCGTCAGGTGACCACCACGCATGAAATGCCCAGTAGCCAGAGGTACGTTGAATGGGTGACAGGATGCGGATTTTTTCGCTTTCGTCATTCAGGCGCACATTATAGTTTTTCAAAGACAGGTCATCGATAAGGGCGCCCGTTAACGAAATTGAGCCGAACGCACGTTTGGAATCGATCTTGATCCGCGGTGATTGGGCCAATGCGGCATCGCGGTTTTCAGCGGCTGATGGCAGGTCCACAAGGGGGATGGATGCATCACCCGTTGCCGTTGGAACCGTATTCGATGCGTCTGTATTCGGTGCTGTTTGACCCGTTTCAGTCGGTGCAATCTGGGCCGGTTGTTCAGGCGGAAAAAACCAGAACCACCCTAGAATAACAAGGAAGCTTAGGGCGGTGGCTAGGATCAGATTTTTGTTGTTTTCGTCTTGCATCGGATGTCCTGAAACGGGTTGGAATGAGTCTGGTCGGTTCAATAGAAAATAGGGCCAAAGGTCAAGGTTTTTAACCGTCTTCGGTTTGTGGTGGGTTGGGGCGTGTCAGCCCTGCAAAATCAAACAGGCCCTGATCCAGCAGGTGGGTGGGGCGCGCGTTCATCAGGCTGCGAAATATCACTTGGCGGCGGCCGGGGCTGTTGGCTTCCCAGCCATCCAAGATAGCTTTGACCTGTTGGCGCTGCAAACCGTCTTGCGATCCGCATAAATCACAAGGGATAATTGGATAATTCATACTTTTCGCGAACTTTTCACAGTCTTTTTCGGCAACGAATGCAAGCGGGCGGTAGACGAACAAATCGCCCTCGTCGTTGACCAGCTTGGGAGGCATGGTGGCCAGTCGCCCGCCGTGAAACAGGTTCATGAAAAAGGTTTCCAGCATATCGTCGCGGTGATGGCCCAGCACAACGGCGGAACAGCCTTCTTCGCGGGCAATTCTGTACAGATTTCCGCGTCTTAGACGTGAGCACATGGCGCAATAGGTGCGACCAGCGGGAACTTTTGATTTAACGATAGAGTAGGTATCTTCGAATTCCACACGGTGCAAAACACCCATTTTTTCAAGAAACTCCGGCAACACGGTGGCGGGAAAATTCGGCTGACCCTGATCCAGATTGCAGGCTAGTAATTCCACCGGCAACAGCCCGCGCCATTTCAATTCATGCAATACGGCCAACAAGGTGTAACTGTCCTTGCCGCCCGATAGGCACACCAGCCATTTTGCGCCGCGTTCAACCATACCGAATTGTTCAATGGCCTCGCGGGTCTGGCGTACGATGCGCTTGCGCAGCTTCTTGAACTCTGTGGTTGAAGGTGCGCCCGCAAAAAGGGGGTGGATATCGGCGTTTTCATCTAACATGGGGTGCATATAACGCGTGATTTACGCATTGACCAGCGGGCGGTTTGTGAAAGGGCGCACGGGTCGGTCAGCTTTGGCAGAATGTCGGGCGTGGCTTTTGCTTTGTAAAAGCTGGGTGAGGCAAGCAGTGCGCTTTTGTTTGGATCGTTGTTTGTGTGCCCACCCTAGGGTCAGGCACTACGTGGCATTTTTTGAACTTTAGGGCGCATATCTTTCCCATAGCTTCCCTCCATCAAAACCGTTACCACCTCACCATGACCCCGCTCGCCTTCATATGCGCCTTGCCCGTTCGCGCTTACCGTCTGATTTTCAGTCCGTGGGTGGGCCACGGTTGCCGTTATCAACCCACCTGTTCGGCCTATGCGCTGGAAGCACTGGAAAAGCATGGGGGGATCAAGGGCAGTTGGTTGGCCGCAAAGCGCATTGCACGGTGTCATCCGTGGGGCGGCAGCGGTATTGACGATGTGCCAGAAAAACCCGACAGGCGTCGCAAATAGACTAGTATTGCCGGGCTATTTGCGCTTATATACGCCACAAGGGCGATGGCGTCGCCCGCATTTCATCAAATCGTCCTGAACGCCCGGACATCTCTTTTGGGGTGTTTCAGCGAAAGCCCCCTTAAATTAGGAGGCTATGATGGAAAACATCCAACCGACCCGCCCGGAATTTTACATGCTTAAAAACGGCACAAAGGCACCTCTGCCCTTTGCCCAGTCCGAATATGACCAGCGCATTGCAGGCTTGCGCGCAATTATGCAGGCCCAAGATCTGCAAGCCGTCATTCTGACATCCATGCACGGCATCGCCTATTATTCGGGCTTTCTTTATTGCAGCTTCGGGCGCCCATATGCCTGCGTTGTCACCCACAACACTGCCCACACTATTTCGGCAGGTATCGACGCGGGCCAACCGGGCCGCCGATCGGCTTGTGACAACATCACTTACACCGACTGGAAACGCGACAATTACTGGCGCGCCATCAAATCCTGCATCAATGGTGCCACCGCCATCGGGATAGAGGGTGACCATTTGACACTTCTGGCCCAGCAAAAACTGCAAGAGTTCCTTGGCCCCAAGAAAGTCGCAGATATCGCCCCCGCCAGCATGACCCAACGCATGATCAAATCAGATGCCGAAATTACCCTGATCAAACAAGGGGCCCGCATCGCGGACGTCGGTGGTTTCGCCATACGCGACGCGATCAAAGTCGGCACCCGTGAAATCGACGTTGCCATGGCAGGCCGTGATGCGATGGAACTGGAAATCGCCAAATCATTCCCGGATAGTGAAATCCGAGATAGTTGGGTCTGGTTTCAGTCAGGCCTGAACACCGATGGTGCCCATAACCCGGTTACCACACGCAAGCTGGAAGCGGGCGATATATTAAGTCTGAACACCTTCCCGATGATCAACGGTTATTATACGGCCCTTGAACGCACACTTTTTGTGGGCGAACCCAATCAGGCGCAAATGCGCGTCTGGCAGGCCAATGTTGAAGCGCATGAACTGGGGCTGTCATTGATCAAACAGGGTGCCACTTGTTCCGGCATCTGCGATGAAATCAACGCGCTGTTTGAACAACACAACCTGCTACAATACCGCAGCTTCGGTTACGGCCATTCATTCGGTGTGCTGTCGCATTATTACGGCCGCGAAGCGGGGCTGGAATTGCGCGAAGATATCGACACGGTGCTGACGCCGGGCATGGTGGTGTCGATGGAACCGATGGTCACCCTACCCGAAGGGGATGCTGCCGCAGGCGGGTACCGTGAACACGATATCGTGGTGATAACGGATGAAGGTGAAGAAAACATCACCAAATTCCCCTATGGCCCCGAACATAATATTGTCGCGGCTTAACCAAAATCGGGTGTGCGGAACACCGCGCGCCCGAAACTGCCGGCAAGACCTTGGCAAATTCATCACACATAAAATTTGACCTTGTCAAATCAGATAAAACGGATCAAATCCGATCAAATGACGGACATCTACCACATTAAAATAAAAGAATTTTCCAAACAGCTAGACGACATGATCATCGTCATGGACTTCTACGCAAAATATGAGATCACAGCCCGCGATCAAATCCCCGAGGATCTGCTTTACGCCGACAGCATGAAAGCATTGGATCGTGCCGCACAAAGGTTGAATTTGGGGCATAAAGCTAACTTAAAAGCCGCGCCCCGATAACAAACCCACGTCAAACCCAACATCCACAATCCACCACGTAGCGCTCGACCCCGCCGAGATGGCAGGAGATTGCAAAGCAATCACCGAAAGCCTTCTCCCACGGATGTACGCATTCGCGAAGATCAGAATATCGTGCGGTTGATGTTCAAGGCGATGGGGTGATGTGGCCTCGCGTTATTCATGCACCTTTTTCAGTGCGTATTTCATATCCGCCAGCATATCCTGAAAGTCGCGGGTTGCGGTGACCTGACGCTTGCCGATCAGGACGTAATCCCAACCTGTGCGGCCTTTTGTCGGCAGGGTCAGGCGAGCAACCTCGCGTAGGCGGCGTTTTGCGCGGTTGCGTTTGACTGCGTTGCCAACCTTTTTGGAACAGGTGAAGCCCACGCGGATGTCGTCAGTACCGTCTTTGCGATCACGGGCTTGCAAGACAAAACCCTTCACACCGCGATAAGGGCCCTTGTTGCAGGCCAGAAAATCTGCGCGCTTTTTTAAAACATGCAGACAAACGGAAACCGCCGGGGGCGTTTCACCGGCTTTCCCTTGGGTGCCTGATGTCGCCTCCGACGGTTTCATAATTTCATAGACCTTTCGGTCAGTGCCTTAAGCAGACAGTTTTTTGCGGCCTTGGTTGCGGCGGCGGTTCAATATGATGCGGCCGTTTTTGGTGGCCATGCGTGAACGGAAACCGTGGCGGCGTTTGCGAACAAGGTTGCTCGGCTGGTAAGTACGTTTCATTTCGATCTCCTGATCGGTCATTTGGGTCAAATCGGATAAAGATTCGAAGCCCGTCTATTCTGAAGCTGCTGTTTAGGGGCGAAAGATGATGAAGTCAATTCGCTTTGCGTGGGTTTTATTGCAAGAAATCCATTATTTTGCCCTAATTCTACGGCTGTTTGTTACAGTTTTATACAGATATGAAACGAAAGTACCAAAAAACTATCACCTGTGATCACTGGCTTGTGAGGTATCTATCTTCTATGCGGTTAATCGCGCAAAAGATGCTTAGATGAAGAAAAATCGATATGGGTTAAAATATGGACGAGACACCATCCAAAGACACACCTGCGATGCCGCCTTTGTTTTCGGCAAAGCGTATGGCACCATTTGCGGCGATTATATTTGTGGCGATACTGGGGTTTGTCTTTTTGCGCGATTATTTGAATTTTGATCAGTTGGCGCAAAATCAAGAAGCTTTGCAGGTATGGCGTGACAGCCATTTTGTCTTGGCTTCGCTTGTATTTATAGTGATTTACGTTGCCATCGTGGCGTTTTCGCTTCCGGGGGCTGCAATCATATCGCTGACCGGCGGTTTTCTGTTCGGGCTGTTCCCGGGGGCTTTGTACAACATCGGGTCGGCAACGGTTGGGGCGACCGCGATCTTTTTGGCGGCGCGCATGGGGTTCGGTGAAGCTTTATCGGCCAAGATGGACAGTTCCAAAGGGGCTGTGGGCAAGATTAAGGATGGCTTGAAAACAGATGAGGTCAGCTATCTGTTGATCATGCGTCTTGTCCCTGCCGTGCCGTTCTTTGTGGCCAACCTGATCCCGGCCTTGGTCGGGGTGAAACTGAAGCGGTTTATCTGGACAACATTCGTGGGGATTATCCCGGGCGGGGTGGTTTATACATGGGTTGGTGCGGGTCTTGCGGAAGTATTTGCAAATGGGCAAACGCCTAATCTGGGTATTATATTCGAATGGCAGGTTTTGGGGCCATTGCTGGGGCTGGCGGGTCTTGCACTGCTGCCGATCATACTGAAAAAATTTAAAGGTAAATAAGCATGGTGACGCGCATTAAAACTGATCTTTGTATCATTGGCGGCGGTTCCGGCGGGCTTTCAGTGGCGGCAGGGGCTGTGCAAATGGGGGCTGATGTGGTCTTGCTGGAAGGTGGCAAGATGGGGGGCGATTGTCTGAATTACGGTTGTGTTCCGTCAAAGGCCCTGATTGCGGCCGGTAAGCATGCGCATGCAATGACAACAGGTGCACCGTTCGGGGTTAAGCCCGTGGTGCCGCAAGTGGATTATGCCGCTGCCAAGGATCATGTGCGCGGGGTTATTGCGGGTATTGAGCCGCATGATAGCGTGGAACGGTTCACGGCCCTTGGCGTGAAAGTCATAACGGAATACGGCAGTTTTATTTCACCGACAGAAGTACAGGCAGGGAATACGATTATTCAGGCGCGACGCTTTGTGATCGCAACAGGGTCTTCGCCGTTTGTGCCGCCTATTCCGGGCCTTGATAAAGTGAAATATTACACCAATGAGGATATTTTTGAGTTGCGCGAACAGCCCAAGCATTTGTTGGTGATCGGGGGCGGGCCGATCGGTATGGAACTGGCACAGGCGCATGTGCGGCTTGGCTCGAAAGTGACGGTGATCGAAGGGTTCAAGGCATTGGGTCGTGACGATCCTGAAATGGCGGCAATTGCACTGGAACGCATTCGTGCGGAAGGCGTGGAGATTGCCGAAGACGCATTGGCAGAGAAAATCAGCCAAAAAGGTGCCGTGATTACGGTTGAAACCAAGGATGGCGCGAAATTCAAAGGCTCGCATCTATTGATGGCTGTGGGGCGTAAACCGAATACGGACAAGTTGAATTTGAATGTGGCAGGGATTGAACCGACCCGTGGTGGCATTCAGGTGGATGCAGCACTGAAAACCACCAACAAGCGTGTGTACGCAATTGGCGACGTTGCGGGTGCGTTACAGTTCACCCATGTTGCGGGGTATCATGCCGGTGTGATCATCAAATCGGCCCTGTTCGGATTACCGTCGAAAGCCAGCTCTTCCCATATTCCCTGGGCGACCTACATAGATCCTGAAATGGCGCAAGTCGGTTTAACGGAAGCACAAGCGCGTGAGCAACATGGGGAAAAGTTGGAAGTTGTACGATTTGAATACGCCGAAAATGACCGTGCACGGGCTGAACTGGCGACAACGGGGTTGATCAAGGTTATGATCGTCAAGGGCCGCCCCATAGGTGCCAGTATCGTGGGTGCACAAGCGGGCGAGCTAATCCAGACATGGGCGCTGGTGATTGCCAATAAACTGAAAATCGGTGCGGTGGCGGCAATGGTGGCCCCGTATCCTACGCTGGGTGAGATCAATAAACGCGCGGCAGGGCAATATTACACGCCGCGTTTGTTTGAAAGTGACTTTGTGAAAAGGATTGTCAGGCTGGTGCAGCGTTTTTGAAGGTATAGTGTTTTACACTATGAGGCAAATAGCAGCGTTGCGACTGGAAGCTAAGCATCATAGAATCTGAGGATAGACTGAGGGGCATATGTTTTTAAAATCATTATCAGGGCGATTTTTATTGCTGACGATCATCTTTGTGATGCTTGCCGAGGTATTGATTTTTGTTCCATCCGTCGCGCGTTTTCGTGTGGATTATCTGCAAACACGTCTGGATAGCTCGCAAATAGCATCCTTGGCTTTGCTGGCTTCACCCAATGATATGGTGACGCCGGAATTAGAAGCAGAATTGTTGCGCAATGCGGATGTGTTGAACGTGGCTTTGCAACGCGATTCTATACGCGAACTGATGTTATCGACACCGATGAAAGCACCTATTGCGCAAACCTTTGATCTGCGTGGTGCAAGTGCATGGGTGCTGATCCGCGATGCGCTGCAAGTTTTGTGGAACAACAATGACCGTGTGATCCGTGTGCGTGGCGAGCCTGTGAATGGAGCGGGGCATCTGATTGAGGCGGCCTTGTATGAAAAACCATTGCGCAATGCGATGATTGATTATGGTGTGAATATTTTCAACCTGTCTTTGTTCATTTCCGTTGTGACAGGGGCACTGTTGTTTGTTGCCGTACGGTGGTTTTTGGTTCTGCCAATCAGCCGTCTAGTGCGTCAAATCCACGAATTTGAAGTTGCCCCTGAAGATGCCCGTAAGATCATTCAACCGCAAGCGGGTGTAACAGAGCTGTTTGAAGCGGAAACGGCTATTCACTCAATGCAAACACAGCTTAGCCAGTCGCTGAAACAAAAGGGACGTTTAGCGGATCTTGGTGCGGCTGTTTCAAAAATAAGCCATGATTTGCGCAATATACTGACGACAACACAATTGCTGGCAGATCGTATGGAAATGAGTGATGATCCGGCGGTGCAGAAAACTGCACCAAAGCTGATCTCATCGTTGTCGCGCGCGGTGAATTTATGTGATAGCACCCTGCGTTTCGGTAAAGCAGAGGAAACAGCACCTAATCTGACCAAATTTGCTATGCGGCCTTTGTTAGCGGAAGTGGTTGAGGGTGAATGTCTGTCTGTTGGCGATACCAATGTACAGATTTCATCAACCGTTGAAGGTGCGATTTCGATGCGTGCTGACCGCGAGCAGCTTTACCGAATTGTTAGTAATATTGTGCGCAATGCATGGCAGGTATTATCGGCTAGAAAACAATCGGGTGAGATTGTTGTGATGGGGGCCGAGACACCGGAGAACTGGACAATTTCCATTACCGATAATGGTCCCGGGCTGCCAAAGAAAGCCCTGGATCATCTGTTTACTCCGTTTGAGGGCGGTGCACGCAAGGGCGGATCGGGTCTGGGTCTGGCTATTTCCGCAGAATTGGTCAAAGGCCACGGGGGTACGATACAATTGACCGCCTCAGGCCCTGAAGGCAGTACGTTTTTGATCACTTTGCCGAAAGATGTGGCATAAAGTCCTGCCACTAGCATAAAGAACAAAAGCCCCCCATATTCAGTTTAATTCCCGACGCATTATGTCTGTTGGGTGTGAATGAATTTTGATCAAAATTGAGGTATGCTATGCAATTAACAATGATCGGAACCGGATATGTCGGTTTGGTTTCGGGTGTATGTTTCTCGGATTTCGGCCATGATGTGGCTTGTGTTGATAAATTACCTGAAAAAATCAATGCAATGCAACATGGCGAAGTTCCCATCTATGAACCCGGCTTGGATGATATGATGGTCAAAAACATTGCCAATGGGCGGTTGCAGTTCACGCTTGATCTAGCAAAAGCTGTCGGTGCTGCGGAAGCCGTGTTTATTGCGGTGGGCACCCCGACACGTCGTGGTGACGGTCATGCGGATCTGACGTATGTTTATGATGCCGCCCGTGATATTGCCCGCGCACTGAAGGGCTATACCGTTGTTGTAACCAAATCGACCGTACCTGTGGGTACGAACCGTGAAGTTGAACGTGTGATCCATGCGGAAAATCCGGATGCGGATTTTGATGTATGTTCCAACCCTGAATTCCTGCGTGAAGGGGCGGCAATAGAGGATTTTATGCGCCCTGACCGTGTGGTCGTTGGGATCGAGAATGATCGCGCCAAGGATGTTATGGCGCGAATTTACCGCCCGCTTGCCCTGCGTGAAGCCCCGATTGTTTATACCGATCTGGAAAGTGCCGAAATGATTAAATATGCCGCCAACGCGTTTCTGGCGACTAAGATCACCTTTATCAATGAAATTGCAAACCTGTGTGAAAAGGTTGGTGCGGATATTAAATCGGTGTCTAAGGGAATGGGCATGGACAACCGGATCGGCAATAAGTTCCTGCACGCGGGGCCGGGTTATGGCGGTTCTTGTTTTCCGAAAGATACAAAAGCGCTTGAACGGATTGGCCAGGATCACGCCAGCCCGATCAAGATCATCGAAACTGTTATTGCTATCAATGATGAACGCAAACGCCAGATGGCTGATAAGATCATGTATCTTTGCGACGATAAGGTAAAAGGCAAGCGGATTGCGGTTCTTGGGGTGACATTCAAGCCCAACACTGACGACATGCGCGAAAGCCCATCTTTGACGATTGTACCTGCATTGGTGGGTGCGGGGGCGGTTGTGCATGTGGTTGATCCGCAAGGGCGCAAAGAGGGCGAAGAGCTGCTGCCCGCGGTCACATGGGATGATGACCCATACGAAGCCGCGTCAGGTGCGGATGCGATTGTGGTTCTAACGGAATGGAATGAATTCCGCGCTTTGGATCTAATGCGGTTGGCCCGTGTGATGAAAACCCCGAAAATGGCTGATCTGCGCAATATTTATGATCCTGTTGAAGCGAAAGAGGCCGGGTTTGATTATGTCTCTGTCGGGCGGTAAATGATTTACTTTTGAAATTTAATGTATAATGCGGATATTGTATGTGAACTTTTATCCGAAGTATAAGTATGCCTGAAATCACCCAGATGTCATTGCAATCGCTTCACCAGATGATGGTAAGTTTTCGCCGTGATTTACACCGGCATCCTGAACTTGGCTTTGAAGAGACCCGTACAGCAAGCAAGATTGCCGATGCGCTGCGCAGTTTTGGTATTGAAGTGCATGAAGGTATCGGTGGTACTGGTATTGTCGGGGTTTTGCGCAATGGTGGGGGCAATCGTACTGTCATGTTGCGCGCGGACATGGATGCCTTGCCTATTACTGAAACCAGTACGCATGACTATAAATCCAAAATCCTGGGTAAGATGCACGCCTGTGGTCATGACGGGCACACAACCATGTTGCTGGGCGCGGCCAAGTATCTGGCTGAAAACCTGCCCTTCACCGGGACAGTAATTTTTCTGTTTCAACCGAATGAGGAACACGGGCTGGGGGCAAAAGCGATGCTGGAAGACGGTTTGGTATCCCAATTTCAGCCGGATGAAGTTTATGGAATACATAATCTGCCCGGTGCGCCACTGGGCGAGTTTTCAACCCGCACGGGTACAATATGTGCAAGCGAAAGCCTGTTTGAATTCGAGATATTTGGCCAAGGTGGTCACGCCTCTATGCCGCAGGTCGGGGTTGATGCAATTCTGGTTGGCGCTGAACTGGTTCAAGCGTTGCAAAATATTGTGGCACGCAAGCTTGCCCCTTCAACGGGCGCGGTTGTTTCTGTGACGGAATTTATCACAGACGGGCAACGTAATGTTTTGCCGGGGCATGCGGTTTTGAAAGGGGATACACGGTCGTTTACATCCCAAGACCGCACGGAAATAGAACGCCTTATGCGCCAGATTGCAAACGGTATTGCTATTGCCCATGATGTAAAGATTGAGGTGCGGTTTAAGACGGAGTTTATGGAAACCGTTAATACCGAGGAGCAGGCGAAAGCTGCGATGCAGGCGGCCAGTGGTATTTCTGGTCTGGTGATACCAAATCGCAAGCCCATGTCATTTTCAGAAGATTTTGGGTGCTTGAGCAATGAAATCCCAGGCTGTTTTTTATTGATGGGGAATGGCACTGAATACCCACATAACCAACCGTTGCACGCTTCGGACTACGAATTTAACGAAGACGCCCTGACATTTGGTGCGGCCTTTTGGGCGCGGCTTGTTTCAGAACGCTTACCACAAAAGGATAAATGAATGTTTGAAGATTTTACTGCCGCCAAGATAGCATATACACCGATGGAAAAAGCCGTTGGGAAAGCGCATCAAGCAACTATCAGTTCCAGTGATTTCGCCGCGGCAATGGCAGAAATTACCGCATGGGATGGATATGCGCAAACACCGCTATACCATCTGACTGACTTGGCTAAATCACTGAAATTGAATAATATTATATATAAAGATGAAGGCCCGCGTTTTGGATTGGGTAGTTTCAAGGCCCTTGGTGGGGCTTATGCAGGGTTGCGTATTTTGCAGCGCGAACTGGGTGCGCGTTTGGGCCGCCCCGTGACGATGGCTGATATTCGAGCGGGTGCTTACGCGGATGATGTCGCAAAGATCACGCTGGCGTCAGCCACAGACGGTAATCATGGGCGATCATTGGCTTGGGGGGCCGGTCGGTTCGGTGCGCCTTGCCAGATTTATATTCACCGCGATGTCAGTGAAGGCCGCGCGCAGGCGATGCGTGATCTGGGGGCAATCGTGAACCGTATTGACGGGGATTATGATGCGTCAGTTGATCAGGTGCGCCGTGATGCGGATGCCAATGGCTGGTTTGTTGTGTCGGATACGTCGTGGGAAGGATATACCCAGCCGCCGACCGATGTGATGGCGGGTTACGGAGTTATGGTGCATGAGATTGTGCAGGATTTGGTGGAACCGCCCACACATGTATTTTTGCAAGGTGGTGTTGGTGGGCTGGCTGCTGCCGTGGCCGCAGGACTGCGCCAACATTGGGGCGACACGTCCCCGCGTGTGGTTGTAGTTGAACCGGAACTGGCCGCATGCCTGTATGAAAGTGCAAAAGCCGGTACACCTACGAACGTGACCATTGAAGAAGAGACCCTGATGGCGGGCCTGTCTTGTGGTGAGCCGTCACCGCTTGCATGGGGGATTTTACGTGAAGAGGCCCAAGATTTTCTGACTATCCCCGAAAGTCTTGTGGCCCCTGCCATGCGTTTGGCGGGCCGCCCTGTGGGGGGTGACCCAAGTATTGTTGCGGGCGAGTCTGCTGTGGCGGGGTTTGCCGCTGTGATTGCTGCGGCAAGTCAGGATAGGTTGCGTGAAGCGCTGGGCCTGAATGCAGATGCACGCGTGTTGGTGATTGGTTCGGAAGGGGCAACTGACCCTGTGATTTATGATCAGTTAATGGCAGGTTAAAACCAACGGATTATTCCGCCGGTAGTTTGAATTCCGTTGCTTCCGCACGGCTAAGCTGTTCACCCTGTTTGCGCTTTAATAACACGTCGCGGGCGCGGGCATAGATGTCGTCTTGCCAGAAGATCAGGCAGCCGTTGCAGCCTTTGCCGCAGCAGCCCTCGGTACCGATGCGATTGGTTTTGAAACGACGTTCTTCACCGCCTTCACCAATGCTTTCCACCAGTTCATCACGGCGGCGCGTGTAGGCGGCATTGTTTCCCTTACCGGTAATTTCCAGACCCTGAGTCAGCTTGTCAAACCTGATACGTTTCCATTGCTCATCCGTCAGGGGGCGCTCTTTGCGCATCACGCTGTATGCAGGGAAACGTTCGCGAAGATCATCAATGTCTTCGTGATCAAATAATGTGAAAGGCAGGCGGATGGTGGTTTTTGTACCACCGTTGATTACATCCAAGCGTTGGCCGTTATCGGCACGTTCAAAGTCATAAACCCGCAGCAAAATTGTATCGCGTGATATGGGCGAGATAAATTCCAGCACGTCACCCGCTTCAAGCTTGTTTTTAACCTCAACCAGAAAAGCATCATCGGTTACGTCTGTAACCACGCCTGCATATTCCCATTGGGCGATTGAAGCGGTGTGTTCGTAATCATGCGCATAATTGGTCAACCGGCCTTCGTGAAAGGCCATGGTATAGCCGCGATTACCGACCGTTTCCAGTTCACGCATATAGGGTTTCGGATCCCAGTTTTCAGGGTCGGCATAATAATCATCTATTGCCATGCGGTAGGCGCGGGCCACAATGGCGCAGTAATATTCGGATTTTCCACGGCCTTCTACCTTTAGGCTATCCACGCCAATGCGCAAATAATCATCCAGTTTCGGCATCAGGCACAGGTCTTTGGAATTCAGGATGTAAGAGCCGCGCGCGTCTTCCTCTATCGGCATCAAATCACCCGGGCGGCAGCCCTCTTCGAGCAGGAACTCGAACATATCGGCGTTTTCATCCGTGATGTTCAGGTCTTGCACAGTGCCGTCTTTCATGCGCATCCGGAAGGTGTAATTCCAGCGGCATGAATTTGCGCAATTACCCTGATTGGCCCCACGTTCAGCCATGAAATTGGACAGCAAACAGCGGCCCGAATAGGTCATGCACATGGCCCCGTGCACAAATGCTTCCAACTTGATGTCAGGGCATTTTTCACGGATTTCGACCAGTTCCGGGTAGGAAACCTCACGCGCCAAAACACATAGATCAGCCCCTTGGTCTTGCCAAAACTTTACTGACAACCATGAACAGATATTGCTTTGGGTCGAAACATGCAGTGACAATTCAGGGGCGCGTTCCTTGACGTATTGAAATACGCCGGGGTCAGCAATGATTAACCCGTCGGGCCTCACGCGGCGCACCGTATCGATATATTCGTCCAGTTTGGGGATGTCTTTGTTATGGGAAAACAGGTTCAGCGTAAGATAGGCACGCCGCCCGTGTTGATGACAAAACTCAACGCCTTCAATTACCTCTTCCAGCGAAAACTGCGATTTGGTGCGCAAAGACATATCGGGTGTGCCCAAATACACCGCATCGGCCCCGTAAAGGATCGCCATTTTAAGTTTACGCAGGTTGCCCGCAGGCATCAGTAGTTCGGAACGGTGTTGGGTCATACCGGAAGCCTTGTATCGAATGGATATTGACGGTGTGATATAGGGTTATGTTCCAGAATTGCAATATCAGGCGGGTTTTCGGGCAGGCTTATTGGAAGTTTATCGACTACGCACAAACCCGACAATATCATACGCCTCAGCCAAGATAGGTTCGGCGATCTCTGCCGCGCGGTTGGCACCATCGCCTAAAATACGGTCGATCTCGGATACATCCCCCATCAGGCGGCGCATCTCATCTGCGATTGGTGACAAATGTGCAACGGCAAGGTCTGCCAGCAGAGGTTTGAATTGGCCGAATTGTTGGCCCGCGACCTGCGTGATTACATCGGCAGGAGTTTGGCCTGAAATACCCGCATAGATGTTGATCAGATTACGGGCTTCGGGTCGGTCTGCCAGATCATCCAGATTATCGGGCAAGGGTTCCGGATCTGTCTTTGCCTTGCGGATTTTCTTGGCAATGGTGTCTGCGTCATCCATCATGTTAATGCGGCTTAAATCACTTGGGTCGGATTTCGACATTTTTTTGGTTCCGTCACGCAGGGACATCACACGGGTGCCGGCCCCGTCGATGATCGGTTCTGGCTCGGGGAAGAAATCTACCTTGAAATCGTGATTGAACTTTGCGGCGATGTCGCGGGTCAGTTCCACATGCTGTTTCTGGTCTTCGCCCACAGGGATATGGGTGGCTTTATAGGCTAGAATATCGGCGGCCATCAGCGATGGGTAGGCATAAAGGCCCAGCGACATTTTTTCGGCGTTTTTGCCAGCTTTGTCTTTGAACTGGGTCATGCGGTTCATCCAGCCAAGGCGTGTAACGCAGTTTAGCACCCAGCCAAGTTGGGCGTGGGCCGGTACTTGGCTTTGATTGAACAGGATGGATTTTTGCGGATCAAGGCCACAGGCAAGATAGGCGGCAGCCAATTCACGTGTGTGGCGGCGTAAATCAGTTGGGTCTTGCCAGACGGTAATGGCGTGTAGATCGACCATGCAATAGATGGTTTCAATACCGGAATTTTGCATTTCCACGAAACGGCGCACAGCACCCAGATAATTGCCTAGGGTCAGGTTGCCCGATGGCTGAATTCCCGAAAATACGCGCGGCGTGAATGGTGTATCTGTCATAGCAATCTATCCCTGTCTGGATTACACAGGGCTTATCGCGTTAAGCACGCGTGACGTCAACTAGGGTCTGATATGTATGATGATGATTTAAACGCGCCGCCCCTGAATCCGTTGCCTACTGTGGTGATATTGCTTGCCTGTCTGGTTGGCGGTGTGGAACTGGTGTTTCAAGCAGCGGAAGCAGGGTTTATCGGCGGGGTTGAAGGCATTGGCTGGCGCTTAAACGCGGTGCAAAACTTTGCCTTTAGCGACAGGATTTTTGACTGGATGCGTGAAACGGGCCAGTATTCAGGCCAGAATATACTGCGGTTTTTCAGTTATGTTTTTATCCATCAATCGATGGTCCATGCGATCTTTGCCTTGGTGTTTGTTTTGGCTTTAGGTAAATTTGTTGCCGAGATTATGCACCCGATCGCTGTTTTGGCGATATTCTTTGCCAGTGCGGCCGTTGGGGCAGCGATCTATTCGATTGCTTTGGATGAACAATTTGCCTTGATCGGGGCGTATCCTGCGATTTACGGTTTGATTGGGGCCTTTACATGGTTGCGTTTCAGTGCGCTGCAGGACGAAGGTGAAAGTGGATTGCAGGCCTTTAACCTGATCATCTTTTTCATGGTGATCGCCTTGATTTACAAGTTTCTGTTTGGTGGTACAAATGACTGGTTGGCGGAACTTATCGGGTTTTGTGTAGGGTTTTCCCTTGCCGTTGCTTTGGGTCCCGACGGAAAACTGCGATTGCAAAAGATACTGAAGCTTGCGCGCCGACGTTAAGCGCGTTTGACCATAGCCCTGATCTCTTTAAGTGAATAGGCCTTTAGGCCAAGCAGCGCGATGCCGTAGGTCGCGGCGCCGGATATAACCAAAGCGAGCAGTGCCATGTAGCGCAGACCTTTTGTATAAAGTGCATCGCCTAAAAACTGTTGGGTCAGAATGACAATTAGTCCCATGATTGCAGAGGCCAGAATGATTTTCGGGACGGTTTTGAAAAAACGTGTGTCAAACTTGGCGGCTTCGCCCATGTTTCGGGTGCCAAGCCAAAGCATGCACGTCATGCCCCATGCCGAAATTGTGACGGCAATGGCGGCGGACAGGTAGCCAACTTTGTACGATAGGCCAATAGCGACGACAAGGTTCACGAACATGGCAACCACGGCATAATAGAAAGGTGTTTTGGTGTCTTCGCGGGCGAAATAAAGTGGCTGGATGACTTTTTGAAACACGAATGCGGGCAGGCCAAGGCTGTAAATTGCTAACGCAGTGGCGGTTGATGCGGCATCGTTTTCATTGAACGCACCGCGTTGAAATAAGACCGAGATCAGCGGTGTTGCCGCAATGAATAGGGCGACAGCGGACGGAATGGTCAGGGCTAGCGCAAATTCGGCGGCGCGATTGAAGGCGTAGCGGCCGCCATCCACATCATCAGCGCGGATTTTGCGGGATAAATCGGGTAAAAGGACAACACCTATGGCAATGCCGACAACGCCCAATGGCAATTGGTATAGTCTGTCGGCCACGGCCAGCCATTGGATCGCCCCGTCAAAGTAGCTGGCAACCTGACGGCCCACTAGCAGGTTGATCTGTATTACACCACCTGCAAGGGCGGCGGGGGTGGCGATGATCGCAAGGCGTTTTAGTTCCGGCGTCATCTTTGGTAGGCGTGGAACCAGACGCAATCCGGCTTTGTCAGCGGCATACCACACGAGGGCCATCTGGGCGATACCTGCGACAGGAATAGACCAGATCAAAGCATTGCCGACATCAAGGTTCATGTAATATGCGCTCGCCATTGCGGAAACGACGATGATATTCAGTAACACCGGGGCAGCGGCAGCGGCAGCAAAACGGCCGCTGGCGTTCAACACACCACTTAACAGGGCGGCCAGTGATATGAACAGGATGTAAGGAAAACAGATGCGGGCAAAATCGATGGTCGTATCAAACCGCGCGTCACCAACAAACCCGCTGGCCATAGCCCAAACAAACCACGGCATGAATATTTGCGCAATGAGTGTGAGCACAATCAGGATAGAGGCAAGCCCCGCGAATGCATCCTGTGCAAATTCCTGGGCGCCCTCATTGGCTTCCAGTTTCTTGGAAAACATTGGCACAAAGGCCATGTTGAAAGCACCTTCTGCAAAGAAGCGACGGAACATGTTGGGCAGGGCAAAGGCCACTTGAAACGCTTCTGCAATCGGGCCGGAGCCGAAGAAGGCCGCAATCAGGATGTCGCGTACGAAACCTGCGATGCGGCTAAGAAGTGTCCAGATGCCAACCGTAAAAAAAGCAGAAACCAGTTTGATTTTCTTGGGCGGCTTATTCACGACATTGCCCCTTTGGCCCCTTCAGTGATGGCATTGCGCAATTTCTTTTCAATTGTATCGCGTTTGCTTTTGGCGTGTATCTTATGCCCGAACATGTCTTTGACATAAAACACATCCACAGCCTGCACACCGTAAGTGGCAATAACGGCGGATGCAATGTAGATATTCGCGTGGCTTAATGTGTGGGTCAGGTCGTGCAACAGGCCGGGGCGATCACGGGTGTCAACCTCGATAATCGTGTAAATCTCGGAGCCTTCGTTATCAAAGGTGATGGCAGTTGGTACAATGAAATCGCGTTCGCGTTTTTTCAGCTTGTCGTGCGATTTCAATGCGTCGCGGGCAACAATTTCGCCTTTTAAAATGCGCAATATCATTGCCTTCAGCCGAGCAATCCGTGCCGCTTCATATGGTTTCCCATCGGCGTCTTGTACCCAGAAAACAGCTGTCGCATAGCCATCTTTACTGGTGTAGGTGCGTGCGTCTACAACATTGGCCCGGACCAAAGCCAAAGCCCCTGCAAGGCGTGTGAAAATGCCGGGATGATCTTGCATCACAAAACAGGCGCGCGTTGCGTCGCGGTCGGCATCCGGTACAATATCAATGCCGATTTTTTCGTCTTTCAGTTGGTCGAACAAGCGTGCAAAAATAACATGTGCGGTGTTGTCCAAACCTTGCCAATAAGGATCATAGTGCCGATCAAGCTCTGCCAGATAAAGGGCTGCCCCATTTTTGCCCAAGGCCGATTTCAACGCAGCTTTTGCCTCATCCAAGCGGTGGAATTGCGCAATTTTGTCTGTGCCTTCCAGAAGGGCTTGTTGGCTGGCGTGATAAAGCGTTCTGATCAGCTGGGCTTTCCAGTTGTTCCATGTGTTTGGCCCAACACCGCGAATATCGCAAACAGTCAAGATGGTCAGTAAATGCAAACGGTTGGTACTTTTCACGGTTTGTACAAAGTCGCGCACGGTGCGTGGGTCGGACAGGTCGCGTTTTTGCGCCACATCGGACATCAGTAAGTGGTGGCGGATCAGCCAAACAACGGTTTCCGCCTCTTGCTGGTCAAGACCCAGTCGCGGGGCGATAACCTCGGCCATGCGTGCGCCGACGACAGAATGATCTTCGGGCAGACCTTTGCCAATATCGTGCAGTAGCAAAGCGACATAGATAATGCGGCGGTTCACGCCTTTTTTTAACAGGCCAGAGACAATCGGGAGGTCTTCCTTCAGCTCGCCCCGTTCAATTTGCGCAAGGTTTGAAAGGCACTGAATCGTGTGTTCATCTACCGTATAATAATGGTAAACATTAAACTGCATCATTGCGATAATGCGTTGAAATTCAGGGATAAAGGCACCCAGAACACCCAGTTCATTCATCCGCCGCAAAGCGCGTTCGGGATTGCCATACTCAATTAGCGTGTCCAGAAAAATGCGGATGGCTTCGGGATTGGTACGTACATTATCATCAATTAAATGCAGATTGGCCTGTATCAGTCGCATCGCATCAGGGTGGATCAAAACCTGTGAACGTAGGGCCTCTTCAAAGATGCGCAAGATGTTCAAAGGATCGTCAAAGACGGTTTTTTCGTTCGCAAAATTCAGACGCCCGTGAGCGATCACATAACCTTTGGCTGCAGTTTCGCGCCCTAAGCCTATTGCGCGCATAAAACGCCGTCCGATTCCGGGTTGTTTTTTCACATGCTGGGCTTCAAGTGCGGTCAGGAATATCCGTGTCAAATCACCCACGCGCGTTGCATGGCGGAAATAATCCTGCATGAATTTTTCAACGCCACGTTGGCCGTCCTGATCATGATACCCAAGGGCGCCCGCAACCTCGATCTGGGTGTCAAAGGTCAGCTGTTCTGTGGCGCGTTTCGTGATCAGATGCAAATGGCACCGTACCGTCCATAGAAAACCTTCGGCCTGGTAGAACTGTTCATGCTCTTCGGCAGTAAAATAGCCCTGCTGGATCATCTCTTCGGGATTTTCCGCGTGACTTAGATATTTGGTGATCCAAAACAGGGTTTGCAGATCGCGCAGGCCACCTTTGCCCTCTTTGACGTTGGGCTCCAGCATGAACCGCTGGCCGCCTTGCTTTTTATGTCTATCTTCACGCTCGATCAGTTTTTGTTCGACAAATTCCGGGCCGGTTTTACGAAACAATTCTTTCCAAAGACGTTTGTCTAACTGGTTTGACAGGGTTTTGGGGCCGGCCAGATAGCGACATTCCAATAGTGATGTGCGAATGGTCAGATCGTCCTTACCCAGTTTGACGCATTCATCGACTGAACGTGTGGCGTGGCCGACCTTCAGTTTAACGTCCCACAGCATGTAAAGCACTGCTTCGATAACGGTTTCGACCCAAGGACTTAGTTTCGGGGGTGTTATAAACAGCAGATCAACATCTGAATAGGGGGCCATTTCTGCGCGACCATAACCACCGACGGCCATCATTGTGAGACGGTCCAGTTTATTGGTTTCCGGGCTGGGGTGCAAAATCTTGGTTGAAATATTGAAAGCCTGACAGACGATTTTGTCGGTCAGATAAGTGTAAGACGTCGTAACCTTGCGAGTGTCAAAAGGGGTTTTGATATACGCAGCTTCAATCGCATGGCGGCCCTGAACGTAGGTTTCCTGCAAAATAGCGGACAGTTTGGTGCGCAGACCCGTTTCAGAACTGTCTTTACATGCGGCACGGATTTGCCCCTGTATTTTCTTTTTGTCGAAAATAACATCTGGCGAACAGATCAGGTTGCCTGATGAAGGTGCCGATTGAAATTTTTTGGAAAGATTAAGAGCCTGATCCACCAAATCCTCTGGGTGCTGGGGAGATAACGACAGCTTGGCCATCACGCACTTCTGCAATAGCTAAACCACGTTGGTTTGTCCCATCAGGCAATAACCTGAATACACCGTTTACGCCAGCAAAACCGTCAGTGCGTGTCAGTTTTGTGCGGGTTAACGCGTCCGTATCACCCGTTGCCAAAAGGGCACCGATGGCCGCGATACCGTCATAGGCAAACCCTGCAAGCGGGTGTGGAGCCGTACCGTAATTGGCGGTATAGCGCGATTTGAACGCTGCAATCGAACTTGTGTCCGGCAATGTAAACCAGCCGCCCTGAAGCCCGGATGTGACAAGTGTGCTCGCAGGAATATCCCAGCGTGTTAACCCCATATATTGTATGCGATCAGGGCCTAAGCCATTTTCAGGCAAAAGTTGTGCCAAAATTGGCAATGCGCCTGCGCTATCGGATGAAAACACCAATGCTTGGGTACCTGTGTTTAAGGCTTGTGATTTTATGGTCTTGACCGCGCCGACAACACCGTCGGGTGAGAACTCGTATACTGTTGAGCCGGTGTAATTCGAACCTGACTTTGCAGCAGCCTTGCGCACTGCATCAACAGCGATTTCACCGGCTGTGTTTTGTGCGGCAACCGCCGCGACATTGCGCAAACCCCTGCCAGCAGCATAGCTGATCAGCCGATCTGCGGTGTTGTCGAATGTATTGCCAAGCACGAAAACGTTTCCGCCCGCAATTTGGCTGTTGTTCGACAGGCTTAAGATATTGATATTCTGCCCGGAAACGGCAATGCCTGCGGCATTTGCCGCCTCGGCAAACAACGGGCCGACAATGATTTTGGCGCCGTCTGCGGCTGCCAGTTTTGCAGCATTTGCGGCTTGTACCGTATCACCGGCGGTTGCGTAAATCTTCAGGTCTATTTGTGCGCCCTGTATATCGCTTGCTGCCAGCTTTGCGGCATTGATAAGGCTGTTGGCCAGTGCTTCTTGTTGTTCATTTCCACTGCCGGCGGGCACTAATAGGGCGACTGTTACAGCTTTATCGGGGTTAACCCGCTTCCCAACATTGGCCATGTCGATACACGCGGCCAGCAAAGGTGCCATAAGTGCCAAACTTGCAGGCCGTAAAACCTTTGAAATCTTTGTTAACATACCCATAGCCATATAACCCCCTAAAATCCGTAAACGACTCGTTTGCCATCAAAGGTAGGTACTGTCATAAGCGAAAGCAATGTTTTGGCTGAAATAATAGGAAATAGGCAAGTGAGTGCTGCAAAACTGTCGCCCGGATTATATATTGTTTCCACCCCGATAGGGGCTGCGCGTGATATAACACTGCGGGCTTTGGATATTCTGGCGGTGGCAGATATTATTGCGGCGGAAGACACGCGGAACACCCGCAAATTGATGGATATTCACGGGGTTGCGCTGGGTGGGCGCAAGTTGATTTCCTATCATGATCATAATGGTCATGAAAGGCGCCCCTATTTGCTGGAAGCGTTGGAGGCGGGCAAATCCGTGGCCCTTGTCTCAGATGCGGGAACGCCGCTTTTGGCTGATCCCGGTTATCATCTGGCGCAATATGTGCGTGATGCGGGGCATAAGGTTGCAACCGCACCGGGGGCATCAGCACTATTGGCGGCCCTTTGTGTGGCTGGACAACCGACCGACAAGTTTTTCTTTGCGGGATTTGCACCGCATAAAACCAAGGCACGGTTCGATTATTTCAATAGTCTGCACGATGTACCGTCAACGTTGGTTTTTTACGAGTCGCCGAAACGGCTGGCAAAAAGTCTGGCTGACATGGTACGTGCATATGGTGGTGTGCGTGCAGCTACAGTCTGCCGCGAGTTGACCAAAAAGTTTGAAGAGGCACGTCCGGGGACATTGCAGGAGCTTGCAGATCATTATGCGCAAGCGGATACCCCGAAGGGTGAAGTTGTGATTGTACTTGGTCCGCCGGTTAAAAGAGAAGTTACGCAGGACGATATTGATCAGGCGCTGTTAACTGTTTTGAAAGACTTTAAGGTCAAAGATGCAGCTAGGCTTGTATCCGAACAAATAGGTATATCACGCAATCAAGCTTATGAACGGGCTTTGGAGTTGAAGAAAGATGGTTGAACAGACGTCTTTTCACAAGGGTATTGCGGCAGAAAATATTGTTGCAAATCATTATATACGTGCAGGACATCTGATAAAAGCAAAACGGATGAAAACACCTTATGGTGAAGTTGACCTTGTGATGGAAAAGCAGAATCAATGGGTATTTGTCGAAGTGAAATGCAGCAAAACTATTGCGCGGGCAGCCATACGTATCACGCGACGCCAAATAGACCGTATTCACGCGGCCGCTGAAGCCTATTTGGCAAAGCTTGGCTTGTTGGGCTTGGTTGATTGTCGGTTTGATGCGGCATTTGTAGATGCAAACGGGCGAATTGAAATTGTGGAAAACGCATTCATTTAATCGTGAAATGCAAAAGTTGGATTGCAAGTCGGAACACTCTGGTTCATTTAGGAAGGGTTCTAAATAATCAGGTGATTACATGTCCCTTAAAGTAGCCTTTCAAATGGATCCGATCGGTCCGATTGACATCAATGCAGACAGCACATTCAGAATAGCAGAAGAGGCTCAGGCCAGAGGTCATGAGTTATTCTATTATACGCCCGATAAGCTGGCCTATCAGCAGGGGCGTGTGACAGCTAAAGGCTGGCCTTTGACCGTACGCCGTGAGATCGGCAATCATTTTGCGCTGGGAGATTACCAAGAAGTTGATCTAAGCACACAAGACGTGGTCTGGCTGCGTCAAGACCCGCCCTTTGATATGGGTTATATCACAACAACGCATATACTGGATATGATTCATCCCGGGACAATGGTGGTAAATGACCCGACTTGGGTGCGTAACTACCCTGAAAAATTATTGGTTCTGCAATTCCCAGATTTGACGCCACCGACCACGATTGCCCGCGATCTGGAAACGCTACAGGCATTCAAAGCCGAACATGGCGATATTATCTTGAAACCATTATACGGCAACGGTGGCGCAGGTGTTTTCCGGCTTGATCCCAATGATCGGAACTTCGGCTCGCTCTATGAGCTTTTTACCGGGATCAATCGCGAGCCATTGATTGCACAGAAATTTCTGTCCGATGTCAGCAAAGGCGACAAACGTGTGATCATTATCGACGGCGAACCTGTTGGTGCCATTAACCGCGTGCCTGCTGAGGGTGAAACACGATCCAACATGCATGTTGGTGGGCGACCCGAAAAGGTGGAAATGGATGCGCGTGATCTGGAGATTTGCGCACGTATCGGCCCGCTTTTACGCGAAAAGGGCCAGATTTTTGTGGGCATCGATGTAATCGGCGGTAACCTGACCGAGATTAACGTGACCTCGCCCACGGGCATTCAGGAATTGGAACGGTTTGATGGTATAAACGTGGCTGAAAAAATCTGGACTGCGATTGAAGCGCGGCGGGCGGGCTGATGTCACTACGGTTTAAAATAGTTTCATTATCTTCGAAGCTATTTTTCAAACCGGCCCTTGCGCGTATCCGCAATTTGCAACGGTTGCGAAGCTACCTCGATTTTGTGACCAAGCTGAATGGCATCAACCCAAAAGGGGCGGTTTACGAAAAAAGCGTAGTTTCCCACAATGGTCAAACGGTTCCGGTGGTTTGGGCAAGCCTTGCCGAGCCTTCACAATCGCAGGTGCTTTTATATATCCACGGTGGTGGTTTTATTTTTGGTAGTGCCGACACACACAAGCATCTGGCGGCCGACATTGTAGGGCAACTTGGAATAAAGGCGGTTTTGCCAAATTACAGGCTGGCACCCGAACATATTTTCCCAAAGGGCTTCGATGATGTTGTGACCAGTTATCAAGCTTTGTTGGAAATGGGCTATCAGGGGCATAATATTATCATCGGGGGTGACAGCGCAGGCGGTAATCTAACCTTTGCGCTGTTGGCCCATATCAAGGCGAATAAGTTGCCGATGCCGGCCTGTGCATTCACGTTTGCAGCCTTGACCGATATGACAAATACAGCGGAAAGCATTCTAGAAAATGCATCTAAAGATTGCGTTTTGGCGGCCGGCCGCTTTGATGAAATGGCCAGAGTTTATGCCCCGGGTCAGGATGTGAAATCACCCTACCTTTCGCCCATATTTGCTGATCTTAAAGGGATTCCACCGGTTTTGATGCAAGCTTCAGAAGGTGAGATGCTTATCGATGACAGCCGCACCATGTTAAAAGTGTTAACGGATCAGGGTGTGGATGCGCGGTTAAGTGTTTTCGGCAATAGCTTTCACGTATTTCAAATTCTGCGCGGCCTTGTGCCTGAAGCGGATCAGGCGATTTGTGAAGTGGTCGGATTTATCAAAGATCACATGCCAGAGGCTAAGCGATAACTTAACGCCTCGGCTATATGGGGTTTGCGCACGCTATCGTGGGCGTCCAAATCGGCAATTGTGCGGGCCACACGCAAAACCCGGTGATAGCCGCGCGCGGTCAGCTTGAATTTTTCGGCGGCTTTTTCCAGCAGAGCTAAACCTTCGGGATCAGGGGTTGCCACCGCTTCCAGTATTTCCCCTTCGGCATCGGTGTTCAAAGAAGCATCCGTGACATCATTATACCGCTCGGCCTGTATTTGACGTGCCTGCAAAACCCGTTTTGCGATTTGCGCACTGTTTTCCCTGTGTGATGTATCTGCACCCGCTAAATCCTGCATAGTGACGGGCGGTACTTCTACACGCAGATCAAAACGATCCATCAACGGGCCGGATATACGCCCCAGATAGTCCTGCCCGCATATGGGTACGCGCGCACAAGCGCGTTCCGGGTCGGCCAGATAGCCGCAGCGGCAGGGATTGGCAGCACTGACCAGCATGAATTTGCATGGGTATTTCACATGCGCATTGGCGCGTGAAATTATCACCGTGCCGTTTTCAACAGGTTGGCGCAGGGTTTCCAGCACTTGGCGGGAAAATTCCGGCAACTCGTCCAGAAATAAAACGCCATTATGCGCCAACGATATTTCCCCCGGTTTCGCCCCGCGCCCGCCACCGACAATTGCTGCCATAGAAGCGGTGTGATGCGGGTCGCGAAAAGGCCGGGTTTTGGAAATACCGCCCTCAGATAGCAACCCCGCAAGGGAATGGATCATCGAGGTCTCAAGGGCTTCTTGTGCACCCAACACAGGAAGAATACCGGGCATACGTGACGCCATCATTGATTTGCCCGATCCGGGCGAGCCGACCATAAACAGGTGATGCCGCCCGGCCGCGGCAATTTCCATCGCGCGTTTGGCGCGTTCCTGTCCCTTTACGTCTGCCAAATCGCGCTCTGCGCTTTCCTTGACCACTTCGCCCGGTTCGGCGGACTTCAACACCTGCTTGCCATTAAAGTGGTTCATCATCTGCAACAGATTTGCCGGTGCAATCACGTTAACCGACCCGACCCATGCGGCTTCTGCACCGCATTCTTTGGGGCAGATCAAATCACAAGATGCTTCGGCGGCGGCCAATGCTGCGGGCAACGCACCAATGACGGGGATCAATTTGCCGTCCAATGACAATTCACCCAAGGCCACTTGACGGGCCACCTCATCACTGGGAATGACTTCCATTGCGGCCAGTAACGACAGTGCAATCGGCAGGTCGAAATGTGAACCTTCTTTGGGCAGATCGGCGGGGGACAGGTTAACCGTGATACGTTTGGACGGCAGGGCCAAAGCCATGGACGTCAACGCCGCACGCACGCGTTCTTTGGCTTCCGATACGGCTTTATCGGGCAGGCCCACGATATTGAACGCAGGCAGTCCCGGGGCCAAGGAGCATTGCACTTCGATCAATCTGGCTTCGACCCCCAAAAAAGCTACCGTATAGGCGCGCGCAACCATGTCCGAACTCCGCGTTAAGATTGGTTAACGGTAGGAGCGGATTGGTTTATTTTTGGTAAATTTCCATGAAACCATCCCAAGCTGCAGCATCTGCCACAGTCTTGTCCCTGCAAAATGGGTTGCAGAAGCCGAATATGTGACCATCCAGTTCAAGATAATCCGTCACGGGATCGCCTGAATAGGGGCAGTTTGCGTTTTCAGATGGGCCTGTATCTACGGCCACCGCCGATAAGCGCGCAGGGCCGGGCCACGCCCCTTCTGGCAGATCATTATCGTAGCCCGGCTGGATGTAGTTTTCGGCCAAACCCATTGCGCGCCAACGGCGAAAGGACGGATCGTTCAGGTGGGTTTGGATATAAGCATCCGACACGGCATTTCTGGGTAAATTGAACGTGGCAAACCGTGTGGCAACGGGGGCATAGAAAACATCTGCAATCGTGTATGCGCCAAACAACCACGGGCCGTTTGTGCCGTATTTTTCGCGGGCCAATGCCCATAGATGTTCAATGCGCGATGTATCTTTCAGCACTGCATCGCTTGGCTTAAAGTCGGGGTAATTGCGACGCAGGTTCATCGTGCAATCATTGCGAAGATTGGTGAACGAAGAGTGCATTTCAGCCACCAGATTGCGCGCCATTGCACGCGCTGCATGATCATTAGGCCACATGCCTGCATCGGGGTGCCGTTCGCTCAAGGTTTCGGCCATCGCGATTGTGTCTTGCACGACGATGCCGTCAAATTTCATGGTGGGCACCAGTCGGGCAGGTGCGAAATTTTTCAGCATATTTGTGAAGTCGTCGCTAAACATCCGTGCGGAATGCACTTTGACGGGCAGGTTGAATTTTTCGAATAACAGCCAGCCGCGCAGCGACCAGCTGGAATAGGTGCGATCACCAATAGCTAGTTCATAAGTCATGGCGCCAGTATGGGGGGCTTTCGGAAAAATGCAAAACATGTTTCGTGATACGGTTGATCAAGGTTTGTGATTAACCCCTGAAATGCGCCATGCATCACCTAAGTGGTCGATGCGTGTGACCGATAAGTTGTCGATGTGAAAACTGTTGGCGGCTTTTGCCGTCATGCCACCTGCCATTTGGATTTGGGACAGGATAACGCCGTAATGGGCCACGATGATGATATCGCGGGCTTTATGCGTGTGGCAAAGATCATTAACCTCGGTGATCACGCGGGCGCAAACCTCATTCCAGCTTTCGCCATTTGGGGCTTTTATATCCCCCGGGGCATCCCAGAATGAGCGGATTTCGTCTGGGTGGGTGGTGGAAATATCATCAAAACTGCGATCTTCCCAATCGCCGAAATGAAATTCGCGCAGGCCTTGGCGCGGTGATAAATGTTCGCGGGTGCCAACGATGGCGTGGGCGGTTGTCACACAACGTGTCAGATCAGATGATACCACAAGGGCATCTTGGGGTAGATGCGCATCCAGCCGCGCGATCTGATCAGTGTCAGACAGATCAGCGGGTGCATCTGTCCAGCCTATCATGGTTTTTTTATGTGTAGGGCCGTGGCGCACCCACCAGAAACGGGTCATTGCGGTAACTGCCCTTTTAGGGCCAGCGGCAGGCCTGCAGTGACAAGGACAACCAGATCGGCAATCGCGGCCAGTTGTTGGTTGAGCTCACCTTGTTGTTGACGGAACGCGCGGGCCATTATGTTGTCTGGCACTACACCTTGGCCGACTTCATTGGTGACGACGATAATAGAACCGCGAAATTCTTTTAGGCTGGCAAATAACTGGGCTTTTACTGTCGTTAAATCGTGTTCACCCAATAGAATATTGGACAACCAGAGCGTTGCACAATCCAGTAGCACCACGTTAGATGCGTCAATTTCGCGCAAAGCATTCCACGGGGCAAGGGGTTCTTCGTAGCTATCCCAATTCGCCCCGCGCTGGGTTTTATGTTTGGCGATCTTTGCCGCCATTTCATCGTCAAACGCCTGTGCCGTTGCGATATATGCGCGTGGGCGGTCGCATGATACTATCAGGTTTTCGGCAAAACGGGATTTGCCGGATACCGCACCACCGATGACCAGCGTTAATTTCGGCAATGTAATTTTCTTCACAACCGCGTGTCCCCTATTCACATTTGCTGAATTATTAAGTCAGATAGATGAAAATAACCAGAGTGATGGTTGGAGGATGTTATGTCTATAAACATAGAACCAAACAAGACGATTACAAAAACCGCGATGAAGGCAGAGTTGCTGGACGCGGAAACTGAATATGCGCTGGCGGTTGCGTGGCGCGATAACCGTGATGAGGTGGCTTTGCACCGTTTGATCACTGCCTACATGCGTTTGGCCGTATCTATGGCCATGAAATTCAAGCGCTATTCTGTGTCACAACAGGATCTGATACAAGAAGCGGGCGTTGGCCTGATGAAAGCAGCTGAAAAATTCGACCCGGACAGAGGTTTTCGCTTTTCAACCTATGCACAATGGTGGATCAAGGCTGCAATGCAGGAATTTGTCATGCGCAATTGGTCAATGGTGCGTACAGGTACGACAACGTCGCAAAAGTCGCTGTTCTTTAATTTGAAGCGGGTTCAGGCCAAGATTGAACGCGAAGCGCAGAAAGCCGGTGAAACGTTAAGTCTGGCTGAGAAAGATGCGTTGATTGCAGAAGAAATTGGCGTGCCGCTGCGCGATGTTGAAATGATGCAAGGGCGTATGTCCGGCGGGGATTTTTCGCTGAACGCGCCGCAATCTTCTGATGAAGACACCCGTGAATGGGTGGATAGTTTAGAGGATACCGGCCCGCAATCCGCCGAAGTGGTGGAGCGTGAGCAGGATTTGATGACCATGCGCGGCTGGATCAATAAGGCAATGGATGTGCTTAATGAACGCGAAAAATATGTCATTTCCCAACGCAAGTTGGTGGATGAGGTGCGTACATTGGAAAGCATTGGACAAGAACTGAGCCTGTCGAAAGAACGGGTGCGCCAGATTGAAGCGGCAGCTTTGGATAAACTGCGCAAGCGGTTAGAAAAAGATGTGGGCAAAGCGGTACGGATATTGGTTGACGCCTAATCTTGTACGCTTGCACCCAGCGGTTCGCGGCTTTACATGTGTTCCAAGTGAAATTGGAGTAGTGCCATGCACATGTTGGCTGGTCGTAAAATCCTACTGATTATAGGCGGTGGTATTGCGGCCTATAAAAGTCTTGATTTAATCCGTCGTTTGCGTGAACGCGGGGCATCTGTGGTGCCGGTTTTAACCAAAGGCGGGGCGGAGTTCGTTACGCCATTGTCTGTGGCGGCCCTTGCAGGGGGAAAACTGTACCGTGATCTGTTCGATTTAGGTGATGAGGCCGAAATGGGTCATATTCAGTTATCGCGTGCAGCTGACCTAATTGTCGTAGCCCCTGCGACTGCTGACTTGATGAGCAAGATGGCAAATGGGCAGGCCAATGATCTGGCGACTACGCTGTTGCTGGCCACCGATAAGCGCGTGTTGATCGCACCCGCGATGAATGTACGGATGTGGGAACATGCGGCGACAAAACGGAATGCAAAAAAGTTGAAACAGGACGGTATTTTATTTGTCGGACCTGACAAGGGCGATATGGCTTGTGGTGAATACGGGCCGGGGCGTATGGCAGAGCCTTTGGCGATTGTGGCAGCCGTCGAAGACGCTTTGTTGAACGGCCCTCTGAAAAGCCGCCATATTCTGGTGACGTCCGGCCCGACCCATGAACCGATTGATCCTGTACGTTATATTGCCAACCGATCGTCCGGTGCGCAAGGCAGTGCAATTGCTAATGCATTGGCAGCCTTGGGGGCCAAGGTTACGTTTGTGACAGGACCTGCACGGGCAAAGATGCCGACGGGCTGTACGATTGTACCTGTTGAAACCGCAGATGAAATGTTGGCAGCGGTACATGACGCATTGCCTGCAGATGCGGCCGTGTTTGCGGCTGCGGTTGCCGATTGGAAAGTGACAAGCGCATCTGACAAAAAGATCAAGAAAACAAAATCCGCCAAACTGCCGATTCTGGAATTTGCTGAAAACTCCGACATTCTGCGCACAATATCAAATATGGGCAAAGATCGCCCGCAACTGGTTGTTGGCTTTGCCGCTGAAACCGATGATGTACTGGAAAATGCCACTGCAAAACGTAAACGCAAGGGGTGCGATTGGATCGTGGCCAATGATGTATCGCCTGAAACCGGTATCATGGGCGGTGTAGAAAACGATGTGACGCTGATAACGTCGGATGCTGCAGAAAACTGGCCGCGGATGAGCAAAGACGCGGTTGCACATAGGTTGGCAGAAAAAATTGCCGATACATTGGGACAGGATAAATAAATGGCAAATATTAAAGTAAGTATCATGCGCGTCGCTGGATCGGATACGGGTATTACTCTGCCTGCGTATGAAACGATTGGTGCTGTCGGCATGGATCTGCGGGCGAATTTCAAGAATGATTTGCGCGTATCGGGTATTACGCTGCAAGCGGGTCAGCGGGCACTTATCCCCACGGGGCTGGCAATTGCTTTGCCCAATGGATATGAGGCGCAAATTCGCCCGCGTTCCGGTTTGGCTCTGAAAAAAGGCGTGTCGATTGTTAACAGCCCCGGTACAATTGACTGGGATTACCGCGGTGAGATCAGTATTGTGATTATCAACCACGGTGCTGGGCCGTTTGATATTAATCACGGCGACCGTATCGCGCAAATGGTGTTCGCACCTGTGACACGCGCGATGTTTCTGGTTGTCGACAAGCTGGATGATACCACGCGTGGGACGGGTGGTTACGGGTCTACGGGTCAGGGCTAGATGCAGCTTTTGGGTATTGATCTTAGCGTAGAGCGGTTGCAGTTTATTGTTGTATTACTGCTTATCGCGGGGGTCTTGCTTTATATTCGTTTTTTGCGAAAGTACCGCAAACCTTTGCGCGATCAGGAACCCCAAGATATGAACCAAGGCCCGATGTCAGACACTGAAATAGAACGCTATGCGCGACACCTTATTCTGCGCGAAGTTGGCGGGGTTGGGCAACAAAAATTGCGCAAATCGAAAGTTCTGGTGATCGGGGCAGGTGGTTTAGGCTCGCCTGTACTGCAATACTTGGCTGCCGCAGGTGTGGGAATGCTAGGCGTTATTGACGACGATGCCGTCAGCCTGTCGAACCTACAAAGGCAGGTTTTGTTTGATGAGGATCAGTTGGATATGCCCAAGGTTTTTGCGGCAGAAGCCAAGTTGAATGCGCTGAACCCACATATCACCATCCGCCCCTACAATCGTCGTCTGACAGAAAATGAGGCACAAGATTTATTCGCGGATTATGATCTGGTGCTTGATGGTACGGATAATTACCAAACCCGTGCATTGGTGAATGCCGCATGCGTTGCCGGCGAAACCCCGTTGATTTCAGGCGCGATCAGCCAGTGGGAAGGGCAGGTATCACTATTTGATCCTGCAAACGGCACACCATGCTATGCCTGTATCTTCCCCGAAGAGCCCGCCGATGGACTGGCGCCTAGCTGTGCGCAAGCGGGTGTGATGGGGGCTTTGCCCGGTATTATAGGCGCGATCATGGCGGCAGAGGCGATTAAATATATCACGGGTGCCGGACAGACATTGGCGGGTGATATGTTGATATTTGATGCACTTTACGGAGAAAGCCGCAAGATCGGGTTGCAAAAATCTGCAGAATGTTCGGTTTGCGGTTAACGCTTCGGCAAAATCTGATCGGGGGGGCGGTGGCCCAGCTCGAAGGTTTTGATATTCAAGATTACCCTTTCGCCCATATCGACACGGGCCTCTTTGGTGGCCGAAGCCATATGAGGCAGCAACATGACGTTGTCGCGCCCGCACAGGCGTGGGTTCACTTCACTACCTTTTTCAAAAACATCAAGACCGGCACCGGCAAGACAGCCATTTTCCAGTGCATTGATTAGGGCAGCCTCATCAATCACTTCACCACGGGCGGTGTTGATCACGAAGGCGGTTGGTTTCAACAGTTTCAGCCGTTCCGCATTGATAAGATGATGTGTCTGCGGGGTCTTGGGGCAATGCAACGACAACACATCGGCCATTGGCAACATGTCGTCCAGTTTTTCCACAAAAGTTGCATCAAGGTTGCGTTCAATTTCAGGGTGAACGGGTTTGCGATTGTGATACACCACTTTCATCCCGAATGCATTGGCGCGCCGTGCAACTGCCATACCCACGCGGCCCATACCGACAATGGCCAGTGTTTTTCCACCAACGGATGTGCCCAAAAATGCAGAAGGTGCCCAGCCCTGCCAGTCACCCGATTGCAACGCAGCCGAGCCTTCTTTGAAGCGGCGCATCACGGTTAGGATTAGGGCCAATGTCATATCGGCACTGTCTTCGGACAACAGACCGGGCGTATTCGTGACCATAATGCCATGTGTTTTGGCGGCTTCTATATCAATATGGTCATAGCCAGAGCCATAGTTGCTGATCAGTTTTAGCTGATCACCCGCTTTGGCCAGTGTTTCCGCATCCAGATTGTCGCTGAGTGTCGGCACCAGAACATCGGCGGTTTGCAACGCATCAACCAGTTGGGCATGGGTAAAAGGCGTGTCAGTTTCATTTAACCGTGCATCAAACAATTCGGCCAACCGGCTTTCAACCGCTTGCGGCAACCGTCGCGTCACGACAACACTTAGTTTTGAATTGGACATCATACACCTATATGGGCTGGATTTATTTTGTCTATTCTGGCAAATTTTGCAGCACAAGAACAGGGCGAAACAACCAGCCTTGTCAAAAAAACACTTTGGCCGGAGCAGGCATATAAAATGGCGCGAACCAATATAAAATCCCTTTTGGCAGGTGTTATGGCCGCTGTTTTGTTTGTTTTGCCCGGTTTTGCAGGCGTAACCGAACGCGGTGCCGTTACAAACTTGCCGTTGCCACGGTTTGTTTCCATGAAAGCAAAACAGGGTAATGCGCGGCGTGGGCCGGGCCTGACATACCGTATCGACTGGGTTTTTCAGCATACCAATACGCCGCTTTTGATCACGGCAGAGTTTGGTCATTGGCGGCGGGTACAGGATAAAGACGGGCAGGGTGGTTGGATGCATTACGGACTATTGTCGGGTGTGCGCACCGCGATAGTAAACAAGCCAGATATAACATTGCGTATAAAACCCAACCTGCAGGCCGCCCCTGCGGTCTATGCGCAAGAGGGGGCGATTGTATCGCTTAATCAATGTGTGTTGAAATGGTGTTCCATTTCAGCAAAAGGCCATAAAGGTTGGGCCTTGAAAACCGATATTTGGGGCGTTTGGGCGGACGAGTTGCGCGACTAGGCTAACCCGCGCCCCTTTAACAAAGCATCGACTTTCGGCAGTGACCCACGAAAACCAAGATACAAGTCTTCTGCGTCTTTAGAGCCACCCGTTGCATAAATATTGTCATGCAGCCGTTTTGCCGTTTCAGGGTCAAATGCATCACCAGTTTCCTTGAAAGCGGTAAAGGCATCTTCGTCCATCACCTCTGACCACATGTAGCTGTAATAGGCACTGGAATAGCCGTCGCCTGAAAACACATGGGCAAAATTCGGCGTGGCGTGGCGCATAGTGATGGCAGCGGGCATGCCGATACTGTCCAATACTTCCGCCTGTTTTTGCATCGGATCGGCAGGCGGGCTTTCGGTGTGAAATGCCAGATCGACCAATGCGCTTGCGGTATATTCCACCGTTGCAAAGCCCTGATCGAAGTTTTCAGCGGCCAAAAGGCGCCCTAAGAGTTCCGCAGGAATGGCGTTCCCTGTATCGGCGTGGCGGGCATATTGCTCCAACACTTCGGGCACTGACAGCCAGTGTTCATAAAGCTGGCTGGGCAGTTCGACGAAGTCGCGTGCAACTGACGTGCCGGAAATAAAGCCGTAAGTAACATCCGACAACATCGAATGCAGCGCATGGCCGAACTCGTGGAACAGTGTACGTGCGTCGTCGAAAGTCAGCAAACATGGTTCACCGTTCGGGGCTTTGGCGAAATTGCATACGTTGACGGTGATGGGCCGTACATCGCCATCCAATGCGGATTGCGCGCGGAATCGCGAACACCATGCGCCCGAGCGTTTGGATGATCGTGCGAAATAGTCGCCAATAAACACGGCCATATGGCGGTCACCTTTTTTAACTTCCCATGCCCGTGCATCCGCATGATACAGTGGGGCGTCAATGGGTGTGAAACTTAAGCCGAAGAGTTTATTCGCACAATCAAAAGCGGCTTCAATCATCTGGTCTAATTGGAAATAGGGCTTTAATTCAGCTTCATCCAAATCATGTTCAGCTTTACGCAATTTCTCGGCGTAATAACGCCAATCCCATGGGGCCAGTTCTGCCTGAATGTCGTCTGCATGCATAAGTTTGGTCAATTTTTCTGCATCTCGATTTGCTGCAGCCTTGGCAGGTTCCCAAACAGCCATTAACAGGTCGCGCACGGCGTCAGGTGTTTTGGCCATTTCCGGGGCCAATTTGAAGTCGGAAAATGTGTCAAAGCCCAACAATTGTGCGCGTTCTTCGCGCAGTTTCAAAGTTTCTGCTACAATCGCGCGATTATCTGTATCGCCGCCGTTTTCACCACGTGCAACCCATGCTTTGAAGGCCAGTTCACGCAGATCGCGCCGTGGGGAAAATTGTAGGAACGGCACGATCAAAGAGCGTGACAGGGTGATGATGTATCCTGCCAAGTCGCGTTCTTTGGCGGCTTCGTTTGCAGCCGAAACCAGAAATTCAGGGCAGCCTGCCAGGTCGGTTTCGGAAAATTCCATAAACCATGTGCGCTCATCGGCCAGCAGGTTCTGGGTGAAAGCGGTGCCCAATTCTGCCAAACGCTGTGAAATTGCTGCTAACCGCGTACGGTTTTCGCCCATCAATTTGGCGCCAGACCGCACAAACATTTCATGATACAGTTCCAACACCCGTAATTGCTCGCCTGACAAGTCCAAATCATTGCGGTTTGCAAAAAGCGTATCCATGCGTGCGAACAATGCGGCGTTCATCATGGTTTCGGAATTGAATGCTGCCCAACGGGGTGCCAGATCGCGTTGTAATGCTTCCAGTGTATCGTTTGAGTTTGATCCTGAAAGGTTCATAAATACACCAGCGACCCGATCCATGAAATGGTCAGCCCGCTCTAATGCTTCAATCATATTCGCAAATGTCGGTTCATCACTTGCTTGGGCCACCGCATCTATTGCCGTGCGGGATTGTTTGAACGCCTCATCAAATGCAGGTGCAAAATCGGTGTCTTTAATCAAATCAAACGGCGGGATTTCAAAAGGGGTATTCCATTTGGAAAAGAAAGGGTTTTTTGGGGTCATTCTACTCTCCAATACAGGCTGTGGCAAAACATAACCCTGCCAAGGCGAAGGTCAACAGGGCTTGAGTGATTTGCGCGCGCAATGTCGTTTTTTCCCCAAATCAGTCGGCGTACTCTGGCCCTATGGGCATAAATTTTGCAATCTAACGTCAGAATTCAGATCAAAGGAATCAATCCCATGAAAACCCATGTAAAAGCTCTGGTTGTTGGCGGTGGCGCAGTTGGCGCGGGTATTGCCTATCATTTAGCGAAATACGGCTGGAAAGATGTGATGCTTTTGGAACGCGATGAACTGACATCGGGGTCAACCTGGCACGCTGCGGGTTTGTTGCCATTGTTCAACATGGGCTATGCCACAACGCATTTGCACGATTATTCTGTTGATTTTTATAAATCACTGGAAGCGGAAACCGGTTTGAACGCAGGGTTTTCGGTTGTCGGTAACCTGCGTATGGCCCAAACCAAAGACCGCATGGATGAGTACATGCTTTACGGGTCTACTGCTGAAACCGTGGGCATTGAATATCATCATTTGACACCTGCGCAGATCAAGGAACGCTGGCCGTTGATCCGCACTGATGATTTGGAAGGTGCGATTTATCACCCAACCGATGGGTATATCAACCCAGCGGACGTGACTATGGCTATGGCGAAGGGTGCGCGCCAACGCGGTGTGACGATCGAGCGTAAATGGCAGGTCGACGGTTACGAATGGACGGGTTCCGAATGGAAAGTGACCTGTACCAAGATGGTTGAAAAGGGCGGTAATCTTGTGCCTTCCGAAGAACAGGTGATTGTCACGGCAGAGCATGTTGTAACCGCTACGGGCAACCACGCGCAACGCACGGCGCAACTGCTGGGTATTAAAATCCCCGCGATCCCTGTGGAACACCAGTTTATTGTTACTGACAAAGACCCGGCCTTGGTGCAGTGGCGCGCAGATGGAAACCCCGAACATCCTGTGATCCGCGATGCTGACGCACAATCCTATGTGCGAGAAGAACGTGGCGGTTGGATTTTGGGTGTCTATGAGAAAAACGCACCGGCCCGGTTTGAATACGGTGTGCCGGACAGCTTTCGCGCTGATCTGTTCCCGCTGGATCTGGAACGTATCGAAGATCAGTACATGGCGATGATCCACCGTATGCCGTCATGCGAAGAAAGCGGTTTAAAGGATGATTTTAACGGCCCGATTTGCTACACGCCGGACGGTAATCCGTTGGTGGGGCCTGCACCAGGATTGCGTAATATGTGGCTGGCGGAAGGTTTCAGTTTCGGGATCACTGCCGCAGGCGGTGTTGGCAATTATATGGCCCAAATGATGGTTGAAGGTGAAGCCGAAATCGATATGGCCTCATTAGACCCCAAACGTTACGGGTCTTGGATGACTACCGAATATGCAGCGCGTAAAAACGAAGAATGCTACGATCACGTCTATGTTTTACATCACCCGGATGAAGAACGCCCCGCATGTGCCGCTTTGCGCACATCGCCTGCTTATGATCGTCAAAAAGCGGCAGGGGCACAGTTTGGCCGCGTAAATGGTTGGGATCGTCCAAACTACTTTGCGCCTGAGGGCTTTGATGATCACGACAGCCGATCATTTCGCCGTGGTGGCTGGTGGCAATATGCGGTTGAAGAAGCTAAAGCCATTCGTGAAGGTGTGGGGCTTGTCGATGCAACCGCCTTTACCAAACATATCGTCAAGGGACCGGGTGCGACGCAATTTTTGGATTGGTTCACCTGTAACAAACTGCCCAGAATTGGCCGCATCAATTTGACATATGCGCTGACAGATCATGGCACTACACGCACGGAATATACTATCGTACGTAATGGTGAGGATGATTATTACCTTGTGTCTGCGGGTGCATGGACGGCTTATGATGCCGATTACCTGCGCAAAGCAGCAGAAGATAAAGTGGCAGATTTTGGATATATCGAAATTCAGGATGTGACCAACCAATGGGGCGTCTTTGCCATTGCCGGCCCGAAAAGCCGCGAGGTTCTGGGCAAAATCATCAAGGATGCCGACCCGGCAACCGCGTTGTCGAACAAACGCTTCCCGTGGTTGTCTGCCAAACAAATTGAACTGGGCATGTGCCCTGTGAATGCAATCCGTGTGGCCTATACGGGTGAATTGGGTTGGGAATTGCACCACCCGATTGAAATGCAGAACTATCTGTATGATCTGCTGCTGGATGCGGGTGCCGATGTTGGCATGAAACTGGTCGGTGCGCGGGCACAAAACTGGTTGCGCCAAGAAAAATCCTACCGCGCATTCGGAACTGAACTGGGCCGTGATGCAACCCCTGCCGAGGCTGATCTGCCGCGCTTTATAGACCTGTCAAAAGAGTTCCACGGCAAGGCTGCGATGGAAGCCAAGGGCATCCGGTCAAAATGTGTGACCCTGTTGATTGACGGGCCTAGGGACGCTGACCCTTGGGGTCGTGAAGCTTTGTATGACGGTGACACTAAAGTGGGTCGTTTGACATCTGGTGGCTATTCCGTGGCTTTCGGAAAATCCATTGGCATGGGCTATGTATCCCCTGATCTGGCCAAGGTTGGCCAAAAGCTAAAAGTGAAAATGTTCGCCCAGCTTTGGGACGCGGAAATTGTCGAAGACAGCCCGTATGATCCGACGAATGCAACTATTCGGGTTGATGGTTAAGCTCCGTATCATTACCGATTGACGTAAGAGCCGCGCCCAATAGGGTGGCGGCTCTTGTTATCGGAACCCACATGATGCCCCATACCTTCCCCATGAAATCCGTCGGCATGATGGTGCTGGCCATGACATTGATTGTTATGGGGGATGCGGCCGGCAAAGGGTTGGCGGGGGCAGGCTTCAATCCGTTCTTTATTGCGTGGTCGCGCTTCGCCTTGGGGGCGGTTTTGCTTTTCCCGTTTTGTGGTCTGACACGTACAGACTTACCAAATCTGTTGGATCGGCACGTGTTTTTGCGGGCCTGTCTGATAGCGGCGGCGATTTGTTCTATCCTGACAGCCTTGAAAACTGAGCCGATTGCAAATGTCTTTGGCGGGTTTTTTATTGGCCCGGTCGTGGCCTATTTTCTATCGGCCATGATCTTGAAAGAACGGATAACATGGCGGCGCACCGTACTGCTTGCCATTAGTTTCATAGGCGTGCTTTTGGTAGTCAAACCGGGGTTCGGTATGACAAGCGGTATGGGTTTTGCGGTTTTGGCAGGATGTTTGCACGGGTCTTATCTGATTGCCACGCGAAATCTGGCGGGCCATTACCGCCCCCGTTTCTTGCTGATTTCACAATTGTTGATCGGGTCAGTTATCCTGTTGCCCCTTAGCATTGGTTCGCTGCCCGCTGTTTCAATCAGTGCAGTTATACTGGTCGTTATCAGTGCGCTGGGCTCGGCCTTGGGGAATTTGTTATTGGTTCTGGTCAATCGAGACACGCCAGCGAATGTGATCGCGCCTTTGATTTACAGTCAGCTGCTGGCGGCTACGCTGATTGGATTGTTGGTATTTTCCGACTGGCCCGATGCACTGAGCCTAGCTGGGCTTGTCATAATAATGAGTGCCGGGTTTTCATCATTTTTACTTGCGCGACGCGGTAGATAAAGGCGCATTGTAAATTTACAAAATTTACAAGTTTACAATACAAACTTTACACGACCCATACAAACCCACACGAAATATCCCTTGTTTTTAAGTATTTAAAGGACTCACAGGTCTTTGTTTTGTAAATCCAGTCACAGAAACACTGAGTCGTAACAGAATTTACAACAAGGATGACAACGATGCCTTATGATAACGATAATAATGATATGCAAAGCCTGATTGCAGAACAAGGAAATGCCTGGGCGGCGATCAGCCCTGAATATGTCGCACGTATGCGCGCACAAAACCGTTTCAAAACCGGTTTGGACATTGCAAAATACACAGCCGACATTATGCGTGCGGATATGGCCGCTTATGACGCCGACAGTTCACAATACACCCAGTCTTTGGGTTGCTGGCATGGTTTCATCGGCCAACAGAAAATGATATCGATCAAAAAACACTTTGGCACAACAAAAGGTAAATACCTGTACCTGTCCGGTTGGATGATCGCGGCTTTGCGTTCAGAGTTTGGCCCATTACCTGACCAGTCTATGCACGAAAAAACATCCGTTCCTGCACTGATTGAAGAACTGTACACATTCCTGCGCCAAGCAGATGCCCGTGAACTGGGCGGTTTGTTCCGCGCACTTGATGCCGCACCTGATGCGGCTGCAAAAGCTGAAGTGCAAGCAAAAATCGACAACTTTGAAACGCATGTCGTGCCGATTATCGCTGATATCGATGCAGGCTTTGGCAATCCGGAAGCGACTTACCTGCTGGCGAAAAAGATGATCGAAGCGGGGGCCTGTGCACTGCAAATCGAAAACCAAGTTTCCGATGAAAAACAGTGTGGCCACCAAGACGGTAAAGTAACGGTTCCGCACGAAGATTTCTTGCAAAAAATCCGCGCTTGTCGTTATGCGTTCCTGGAAATGGGCGTAGAAAACGGGATCATCGTTGCACGGACTGACAGTCTGGGTGCCGGCCTGACTAAACAAATCGCCGTGACCAAAGAGCCGGGCGATCTGGGCGACCAATACAACAGCTTCCTTGATTGTGACGAAGTAACTTTGGATAACATGTCCAATGGTGATCTTGTTATCAAACAAGACGGCAAACTGATGCGCCCGAAACGCTTGCCATCCAATTTGTTCCAATTCAAAGCAGGTACAGGCGTTGCACGTTGCGTTCTAGACAGCATTACAAGCTTGCAAAACGGCGCGGATATGATCTGGATTGAAACTGAAAAACCACACATTGGTCAAATCGGCGAGATGATCAATGAAGTGCGCAAAACAGTTCCGGATGCGAAACTGGTATACAACAACTCGCCATCATTCAATTGGACGCTGAACTTCCGCCAGCAAGTGTTTGATGCATGGGCTGAAGAAGGCAAAGACATGTCTGCATATGACCGCGCCAACTTGATGTCTGTGGACTATGACGGTACGGAATTATCAAATGCTGCAGACGACAAAATCCGCACATTCCAAGCGGATGCGGCACGTGATGCAGGCATCTTCCACCACCTGATCACATTGCCAACATACCACACTGCGGCCCTGTCTACAGACAATCTGGCCAAAGAATACTTCGGTGACGAAGGTATGTTGGGCTATGTAGCCGGTGTTCAACGCAAAGAGATCCGTCAAGGTATTGCATGTGTGAAGCACCAAAATATGTCAGGTTCCGACATGGGCGATGATCACAAAGAATACTTTGCCGGTGAAGCAGCGCTGAAAGCGGCCGGTGAAGACAATACAATGAATCAGTTCGGCTAAAATTTAGCTGAACCCTTCCTGAAAGGCCTGTAGGGGAAACCCTGCGGGCCTTTTATTTTGGTTATGTTTCAAATGCCTAAATATGTTTGCTGAAGGCAATTACCCTTTATCGCCAAACCGTTCCAATGCCATTTGAAACACAGGCACATCCACGTTGCCGCCTGTAGTGACGGCTATGACTGCATCCGTTTTAATATTATCGCCATGAAACAGGGCGGCGGCAAGGGCAACGGCACCGCCGGGTTCAACCACGATTTTCAGGCGGTCAAAGGCCAGTGCCATTGCGTGCAGGCATTCGTCTTCTGTTACCACAATCCCGGCCCCGCACAGGCGCTTGAGGATCGGGAATGTCATCTCGCCGGGGGACGGTGTGACGATGGCGTCGCACAAGGAACCTGAGCGGCGGGTGTTGGTTTCGATTTTGCCTGATTTTAGGGAACGGGCGACATCATCGAAATCTTGCGGCTCGCAAGGGCGCACAGTGAAATTGGGCGCGGTTTTTTCTAGGGCCAATGCAATGCCGGATGTCAGACCGCCACCACCGCAGCAGACCAGAACTTCAGCGTCTTTTACGCCCGCTTCTGCGGCTTGTGCGGCAATTTCCAACCCAGTGGTGCCTTGCCCTGCAATGACATACGCATTGTCAAAAGGCTTCACCAATATCAGATCCCGGCCTTTATTGGACTCAGCCGCAACCTCATCTCTATCTTCGGTTGCGCGGTCATAAAGCACAACTTCGGCCCCCAGTGCTTTGGTATTTTTGATCTTAACCTCAGGCGCATCTGAAGGCATGATAATGACCGCAGGAATGCCGTTCATTTGGGCGGCCAATGCTATACCTTGCGCGTGATTGCCAGAAGAAAACGCAATAACACCGCGCTTGCGTTCATTGTCAGTCAGCGCAGATATAGCGGACCACGCCCCGCGAAATTTAAATGACCCCGTGCGTTGCAGGCATTCAGCTTTGACAAAAAGTGGCCGCCCTGCAATTTCATCCAGAAAAGGCGAAGATAAAAGCGGTGTTTTAACCGCATGGCCGTCCAGCCGCTTGGCTGCGGCTTCGATCATTTCATAGTCACTCATTGTATTTCCTTCAGGAATTGTTCCAGTACATCCAAGCACTCGGGTTCGTCTAAATAGGGGATATGGCCACGATCTTTCACTTCAGCATAGATCATGTGCGGATGGTGCCTTTGCATTTCGGTCGCGGTTTCACATGATAAAAGGTTTGAGTTTTCGCCGCGTACCAACGCCAATGGCAGTTCGGCATATGCATCGAAATAGGTCCATAAATCCACGTTGTTACCATGTGATTGGGCTTTGATTGCATGGCGCAGGTTTGGATCATACCGTAGATGCAACCCATCAGGTTTTTCAATCCAACGCGACCGAACCTCGGCATGCCAGCGTTCCGTTGGAATATTCGCGAAACCAACGGATACTTTAGGCAGTTTTTCAACTGCCTCATCGTATGTTTTGAAATCCGGACGGTGGCCTAGGAAGCCTTTGATCGCCTCCAGACCCGTAGCATCCAATACCGGGCCGATGTCGTTCAGCATCACGCCTAGTAGGCGGTGATGATCTGTCAATGCAAGGTGCATCGAGATCAGACCACCGCGTGATGTGCCGATAATTGCGACTTTGGCTAAGCCCAGATGATCAAGAAACTCCACCACATCACTGGCTTCGCGCACAAGATTGTAGTTATTGAAATCAGGGTCGAAATCGGATTTTCCACGTCCGCGCATATCAAGACGGATCAGGCGAACGTCCTTGGCATGGGGTGCCATATAGTTAAAATCGGTGCTGTTTCTGGTCACACCGGACAGACACAAAACTGGTATGCCTTGCCCTTCGTCACGATAAGCTAGGGTTAGCCCGTCCGATGTTTTGAATGTTTTCATCCCAGTGTCTTGGCCATGTCGGGGATGTTATGTAGGGTGTTCAAAGTGGTTTTTGGCACCCATGGCAAGCGATCTACGGGTTCGTCGGCGCGGTTGACCCAGACAGTTTGAAAGCCGAACTTGGTGGCTCCTGCAGCATCCCAACCATTTGACGAGACGAACAGAACTTCGGCAGGTGTGCAAGAAAACCGATCACAGACCATTTGGTAGACGCTCGGATCAGGCTTGAAGATGCCGACATCTTCAACGCTTAGGACGTCATCCAGAACCTCTGTAAGGCCTGCTGATTTCACCGCGCCGTTCAACATATCGGGTGAGCCATTGGACAGAATTGCGGTTTGTAGGCCTGCCACTTTCAGATCACTCAGCATTTTGGGTACTTCTTCGTAAGCTTCAAGTTCCCAATAAAGTGCTAGCAAGCGTTCACGCAATTTGCTGTCAGCGGATAAACTACTTGCCTCCAGCGCGTAATCCAAACCGTTTTGGGTGACTTCCCAAAAATCGGTATGGGCGTCCATTATTGCCCGCAGCCATGTGTATTGCAGTTGTTTTAATCGCCAGTCGGTTGCGACTTTTACCCAAACTTTGGCAAATGCTTCACGGCCCGGCTCAGAAGCTGCCCGTCTTGCAGCAGCAGCAACGTCAAACAGCGTGCCGTAAGCATCGAAAATGCAAGTTGTTATTGTCATATGTAAGACTCCTTTGATGGAAACTTACACATGGAAATTTTTAAAGGAAATGGAAAATCAGCTATTTTCGGTCTGCGCCATACCAAGTACGTGATAGCCGCCGTCAACGCAGATAATCTCACCCGTTGTGCATTCGCCGTAATCGGATGCCAGATAAACGGCTGTGCCGCCTACGGATGCTAATGTTGCATTGGCGCGTAAGGGTGAGTTGGCTTCGGTCACACGAAACGTTTTGCGCGCACCACCAATCGCAGCCCCGGCTAAAGTACGCATCGGCCCTGGGCTAATGGCGTTAACCCGAATGCCGTCTGGACCAAGGTCGTTTGCCAAATAACGCACGGTACTTTCAAGGGCGGCTTTCGCGATGCCCATCACGTTATAAAACGGTGTGACGCGGTTGGAACCCTGATATGTCAGGGTCAGGATTGTGCCACCGTTTTTCATCAAAGGTTGCGCACGGCGCGCCACTTCGATCAGGGAATAGCAGGAAATATCCATGGTGTTTTTGAAGTTCGCACGACTGGTATTGACCACCCGTCCCGCCAGTTCGTTTTTGTCGGAATAGGCAATAGCGTGGATCAAAAAATCGAGATTGCCCCATTCTTTTTCCAATTCAGTAAACAGTGTATCAAGGGACGCGTCATCTTGCACATCCGCCTCAAGTAAAATATTTGAACCCAAGCTTTCAGCCAGCGGTTTGACGCGTTTACCAAAGCCTTCGCCTTGATAGGTGAAAGCTAACTCTGCCCCTTGGGCAGCCATTTCGCGCGCAATGCCCCAAGCAATCGACTTGTCATTGGCCACACCCATGACCAGTCCGCGTTTGCCGCGCATCAGATCACCCATGATATTTGCTCATCGCGATTGTACCGTTGGTACCGCCAAAGCCGAAGCTGTTGGAAATCACCGTGTCCAGCCCCGCACTTTCAACATGTTCCATCGCAATCTCACCGGGTCTAATTGCAGGATCCAGAGTTTCGATATTGGCGGAAGGTGCGATAAAATCGTTTTCCAGCATCAAAAGGCTGTAAATTGCTTCATGCACACCGGCCCCACCCAAACAGTGGCCAGTCAGGGATTTGGTCGATGTGATGGGCGGTGTGTTGCCTTCGCCGAATACACGACGCACGGCTTCAACTTCGGTCACGTCACCCGCAGGTGTGGATGTGCCATGTGCGTTGATGTAGTTGACCTTGCGATCCCCCAAGGTATCAAGCACCAATTTCATAGATCGTTCGGCGCCTTCACCCGAAGGGGCGACCATATCATGGCCATCGGATGTGGCACCGTAGCCTGTGACTTCGGCATAAATCTTGGCTCCACGTGCCAATGCGTGATCAAGTTCTTCCAAAACCACAACGCCTGCACCGCCAGAGATAACAAAGCCGTCACGATTGGCATCAAATGCACGGGATGCTTTTTCAGGCGTGTCATTATACTTGGATGACATCGCCCCCATTGCGTCAAATAGGCAGGACAGCGTCCAGTCCAGTTCTTCACCGCCGCCGGCGAACACAATATCCTGTTTGTCGAACTGGATTTGTTCAACACCGTTGCCGATGCAATGCAAGGATGTAGTGCACGCAGAAGTGATTGAATAGTTCACGCCCTTAATCTTGAATGGTGTCGCCAGACAGGCAGAGTTGGTGGACGACATGCCGCGTGTCACCATAAATGGGCCCATGCGTTTGGGCGCACCTTTTTCGATAACGATTTTATGGGCCTGAAACAGGTTTATCGTGGACGGGCCACCTGAGCCCATGACTAACCCCGTGCGTTCGTTGGATACGTCATTGTCTTCCAGACCACTGTCGGCAATTGCCTGTTCCATCGCCAGATAATTGTAAGCGGCACCCATACCCATAAAACGCATCTGACGTTTGTCGATATGTTCCGCAGGGTTGATTTTGGGCATGCCATGTACCTGGCTGCGAAAGCCGTGTTCTTTATAGTCTTCAGCAAAGCTGATGCCAGATGTGCTGTTCTTTAATGATGCAAGAACTTCTTCTTGGTTATTCCCGATTGAGGAGATAATCCCCAAACCCGTGATGACAACGCGGCGCATATCTGGCCTCCTTAATAAACTGGTATTGATTTGTTAATGTAATCAGCTTTCTGCGGCTGCCAAGCCAACTTTCAAATCTTTTACAGCATAAATCTGCTCGCCGTCAGCAAATATCTTGCCGTTGGCAACGCCCATTTTTAATCGGCGATCAATTACGCGTGTAAAATCAACATGATAGGTGATTATTTTGCGTTCGGGTGTAACCATGCCCGAAAATTTTACTTCACCAACACCAACAGCAAAGCCCTGGCCTAACATGCCGCGCCACCCTAGGTTGAAACCTGTAAGTTGCCACAACCCGTCTAATCCCAAACATCCGGGCATAACCGGATTTCCGGGGAAGTGGCATTCAAAAAACCAAAGGTCGGGATTGATGTCAAATTCTGCAATCACATGGCCTTTGCCGAACTCGCCACCATCTGCCGAAATATCGGTGATGCGATCCATCATAAGCATAGGCGGCAAGGGAAGTTGCGCATTACCGGGGCCGAATAATTCGCCACGGGCGCAAGACAGCAACCCTTCTTTGTCAAAATGTGTTGGTCTTTCGGACATGAGTGCCTGCCTTTATCTTATTCATCTTTCGTATATTAAGTACCATAACTTTTGTCTGACTAGCAATAGGCGGTGGCACTTAAGCGCATGGGGCAAAGATGCGTTTTGGTTGAACTTTCTGTAATTTGCAGTCATAATGCGGACACGTGATCGAAACCCGAGGTTTTTATGCATATCGACCCACATACACGGGGCAGGCAATGGCTTGAAAGCAAAGACGTGCGCCCCACCAAACAAAGACTGGCTTTGGCAACAATGCTTGTGGGTGATGGACGGAATCGTCACGTAACGGCCGAAAGTCTGTATGAAGCGGCATCAAGGGCAGAAGCATCGGTTTCATTGGCTACGGTTTACAATACGTTGCGTTTGTTTTGCAAAGCGGAACTGATGAATGAGATTATGGTCGAAGGCAATATATCCTATTTCGATACGCGCACAGACCAGCATCCGCATTTTTATTGGGAAGACGCGCGCGAGTTATGTGACGCCCCGACCGAAACGCTGAAATTCGAAAGCATCCCGGCACCCCCGGAAGGGGCAGAGATTGCACGAGTTGATGTAGTTATTCGGTTGCGTAAAACCCCCTAAGATCAGATTGTTAAGTCAAAACCATTGGCCGGGTTCCATAAATCCGTGATCCATAAGTTGTTGTGAATTCCAACGGAACTTGACCGATTTCGACCAAATAAAGCTGTCTATTTCGTATGTTGATCCGGGATTGGTCTTTAGGCTTTTGGCGGTTCTGAATGAACAGATGGTAATCGTTGTATTGTTGTGCCATGGGCAAGAATATGTATTGTATTCGGGAATATTGAAATATCCGGCAGAGTCGATTTCCAGATCCGGCTCCGGTTTGAACAGGGCTACACGGTTCAGCCGCCGCTTTTCGTATGGCAAATGTTCTTCAAAACGCCACTTTAAACCGCCGCAAATATCCAGCTGACGGTCTTGGGCTTCACCTGTAATGTAGCGTTGTAGTGCATAATAACCGGCCCCATCGAAATAAGCGTCCTCAAGTGAAAAACCGTCGTTCGCCTTATCCAGATCATCTGGGTAAAGATCTATCGTATAGTTGAAGACGGAACTTCGTTTTTCCTCCGTCACAAAGTCGGTCAGATCTGAAATGGAACGGCTCTCGCAAAAAGGGAAATGCAGATATTCGGCATTAAAACAATAATAAATCCACCGGTCGGGGAATAGCGCGATCAATTGGTTGATATAGGGTGATACATCTGAAAAGAACGCATCCGGAATATCGATAGCATGACATAGATCACTACAGCCTTCGGGCAGTTCAAGATCTTGACGTTTAAGGACAAACAGGTTTTTGAAACCTAATCTTGCATGGTGACGAATGCTAGAGGTCAGACCGGTTAAATCTTCGGCAAAGATGACCCCGACGGGGCCTTTGACAAGTGTCTCTGAAGGTATATCAAAAAGTGATTTTGCCATATATCTGCTGCTTTGGATTTATAGAGTGTTGCTTTGTATGTGTATTAAACCCGCCATGAAAAATCCAGTGTAGAGTGTTGTAAAAAATAATTCACAAATTGCGTACCACCGCTTGAAAAGCAAAAAACAGTAAATACATAACACCGAATGTAACAAGAGTGGGGATTGAAAAACAAATGTTACCAATAGATCAACAGAATTATAGTCCGGAACCGGATGCGGAAATGCAGGGTAAAAATGGCTTACTCGTACTTACGACACGCATTGTTTCGTCACACCTGTCCAACGCAGAATTGCCGACAAACGAGGTCCCGCAATTTATTGAAACCATTCATGCAAAGCTGAAAGAACTATCCAAAAAAGACAGTTCCAATATGCATCAGGATCCGGCACTACCTGTTGAAGATTCCGTGACACCAGATTACATTTTTTGCCTTGAGGATGGGAAGAAATTCCGCATGCTCAAAAAACATTTGCGCGCCTGTTATGATATGTCGCCGGAAGAATACCGTGCGAAATGGGGTTTGACCCCGGATTATCCGATGGTGGCGCCGAATTATGCGGTTAAACGGCAGGAATTGGCAAAGCAAAGCGGGTTGGGTAGAAAACGCAAATAAGCAATGGCGTTGCGGATTGGTTGGCGGCGGTGTAAAGGCCAAATGTCCAGTTAACTGATCCGAGTCTATATTGCTATGCCTACAGAGAAAAAGCTTTTTATCAAGACCTATGGCTGTCAGATGAATGTCTATGACAGCGAACGGATTTCGGATGCATTGGCCCCGGCGGGCTATGCGGTGACAACGGATGAGGCGCAAGCGGATCTGGTTTTGCTGAACACGTGCCATATCCGTGAAAAAGCCGCTGAGAAAATTTATTCTGAACTTGGCCGCATGAAGCAGCTGAAGTTGAAAAACCCCGATATGAAATTTGGCGTGGCAGGCTGTGTGGCACAGGCCGAAGGACAAGAGATTATCAATCGTCAGCCAATGGTTGATTTTGTCGTGGGTTCACAAGCTTATCATCGGTTGCCCGACATGGTAAAAGCCGCGGACAGTGGTGACAAGCCTGTCGATATAGACTTTCCGACCGAAGATAAATTCGACCATATCGTGCGCAGCAAAGCAAAGCGCAAACTTCCAAGCGCATTTCTGACAGTACAGGAAGGGTGCGATAAGTTCTGTGCCTTTTGTGTTGTCCCTTATACGCGCGGTGCCGAAGTATCGCGCCCTGCACAAAAAATTATTGATGAAGCCAAGCTGTTGGTTGACCAAGGTGTGGTAGAGATCAATTTGCTCGGTCAAAATGTAAATGCTTATCATGGTCAGGGTCCGGACGGTGAATGGTCACTGGCCCGCCTTATACGTGAACTTGCCAAAATCGACGATTTGAAACGTATCCGATTTACCACTTCACACCCCAATGATATGGACGATGATCTAATTGCGGCGCACGGTGATACTGAAAAACTAATGCCGTATTTGCACCTGCCTGTTCAGGCGGGTTCGGATAAAATTCTGAAAGCGATGAACCGGCATCATACGGCAGAAGAATATCTGAAAGTCATTGAACGCATTCGCGCGGCACGCAACGATATTGCTCTGTCCGGCGATTTTATTGTCGGCTTCCCCGGTGAGACCGAGGAAGATTTCCAACAGACTTTGGCGCTATGCAAAAAGGTAAGATACGGTCAGGCCTATTCGTTTAAATATTCTACCCGCCCGGGTACACCAGCGGCGGAATGGGAACAGGTGGATGAGGTTGAAAAAGCGGATCGTTTACGTCGGTTGCAAATGCTGCTGACAAAACACCAAATGGACTTTCAGCTTTCTATGGTTGGAAAAACGCTACCGGTTCTTTTGGAAAAACCGGCACGTGATCTCGGACAGTTGGTTGGAAAGTCGGAATATTTACATGCCGTTCACATGGATGCGGCCCCGGAACTGGTCGGGTCAATTGTACAGGCCAAAGTGATTCGTACCGAAAGAAACTCTCTGGGTGGCCTAATTGTTGGAAAATAGCATAAATATAAATTTTAAGGTATTGATACACTTGCGGAAACAATGGTTATTTTTGCAAGGTTAATGTTTCCTAAGCATGATCTGTTGGCCGAAGTTTTCCGTTCACTAACTGCAATTTTTTGATATAGTAACGTAATGTAACTTAGTATTGGTTTGTTCCTCAATAAGCCAAAAATGCGTACGTAAGGGGATTATGATGTCCAAAAATCTTTTAAAGATTGTAGCTATGGCTGCACTTGGGGCTTCTGTTGCTTCAGCTGGTTTTGCCGGAAGTGCAAACACGGTATCTAACGCACGATATGTTCCTACGATCTGGGTCGACCCCGATGGATGTGAACACTGGGTAATGGATGATGGTGCAGAAGGTTATATGACACCGCACGTTACACGTGACGGCATTCCGGTTTGCCAACGCGGCAATACATGCGCAGTGATGAATTCCGATCAATTATTTGCAGTAGATAAATGGCATGTCAGTGCTGCCAACCGTACGCGACTGAAAGCGTTTTTCAGAGATTCAGGTGCAAGCGTATATTTGATTGATGGTCACACCGATAGTGATGCAAGTGATGCGTATAATATGCGCTTGTCAAAAAATCGCGCCATGGCAATTGCAAGTATTGCAAAAAGTGCCGGTGTTAAAGCACAGGCGCGTTGGTACGGGGAACGTGTTCCTGCGGCATCCAACAATACGCGGGTGGGTAAATCTAAAAACCGTCGCGTTGAAATTCAATGTATTCGCTAGGTTGGAAGGGAAAACAATGACATTTATGAAAGCAACTTCGGTAGCACTTCTGGCCATTTCAGTTGCAGGCTGCGACGTTCCAAAACAGAATAAAACCGTGGATAACTTTATTGACAGCAAGGACTTAAGCCAGTTGAAGGCTGGTATCTGGGTGGACCCAAATGGCTGCGATCACTGGATTATTGATGATGGTGTCGAAGGTTATTTATCAGCTCGTATTGACCAAAACGGTAAACCTGTTTGTTCCGGCATAGCAGAACCAAATACCGCGACTGGCGCTTACAAATCAGGAAGTCCGATCGCTGACGTCATATAAATGTGAATGGATTTTAATGAAAAGCCGCGCATGTCGCGGCTTTTTTTGATAAATGACTTGCGCAACCCTGTATATCTTGCGACTATTTTAGTAACCTAAATGCACGGAGGCAGCTTTGGCGAACATCGCCCCTACAATACCGCATAACAGCACAAGAAAACCTGAAACCCTGCTGAATTTTCCAGACAATAGATACTTAATTGATTTATGTGGCGCACTTGATCGCAATCTTACCACTATTGAAGCGGCACTGGGCGTGCAAATTGTGCGCCGTGGCAATGAAATCGCCGTTATGGGGGATAAAGACGCGCAGGCGAAAGCGGCAAGTATTTTGAATTCTCTTTATGAGCGGACAGAGCAGGGAAAACCTGTTGAACCGGCCGATATTGATGCAGCCATTCGATTTGGTGGAAAGTTGCAAGACGAATCCCGTATGGCGGTTGGTCAGATAGAGATGTTCAAGGGCGGACATTTGGAAATCAGAACTCGCAAAAAAACCGTTGAACCACGCACGGTGACACAAAAACATTACGTCGAAGATCTGTTTGCAAAAGAGCTTGTATTTGGGCTTGGCCCTGCGGGAACCGGTAAAACATACCTTGCTGTAGCGACTGCAGTTTCCATGTTTATCAATGGCTTAGTTGACAAAATAATCCTTGCGCGCCCTGCGGTGGAAGCGGGTGAGCGGCTTGGATTTCTACCGGGTGACATGAAGGAAAAAGTCGATCCCTATATGCAGCCGCTTTATGACGCGCTAAACGATTTTTTTCCGGCCAAACAAGTGGAAAAACTAATAGAAGACAGACGTATTGAAATTGCGCCACTTGCTTTTATGCGCGGGCGCACGTTGAACAACGCCTATGTGGTTCTGGATGAAGCGCAGAATGCGACAACGATGCAGATGAAAATGTTCCTGACCCGCATGGGTGAGGGGTCACGCATGGCCATCACCGGTGATATGAGCCAGATCGATTTACCGCGCAGCGTACCATCCGGTCTGGTAGAGGCGGAAAAGATACTGCGTGAGGTTAAGGGTATTGGGTTCACCTATTTTAAAACCGAAGACATTGTGCGTCATCCGATGGTTGCGAAAATCGTCACTGCCTACGACAAGCACGCCAAAGCGAATGGATAATACGGTTGAAGTTGTTGTTGAAAACGCGCTTTGGAACAGGTTTGATATTGAAGACATCGCAAACCGCGCATTTGGCGCGGTGGCCGAAAAGCTGGGCCTTGTGGATGGCCCGTACGAACTAAGTATTCTGGCCTGCGATGACGCCCGCATAGCGGTATTGAACGCAGAGTTTCGCGGCAAGCAAACCCCGACCAATGTCCTGTCCTGGCCTGGGTTCGATCTAAGCCCCGCTATGGCAGGCGGGAAACCCGATTTGCCCCCGCCTGCCATGCATGGTGATCCATTTGTTAATATTGGCGATATTGCAATTGCCTGTCAGACCTGCATGCAAGAGGCGGATAAGGCAGGTATTGAACCTTTGCATCACATTACCCATTTACTGATACATGGGATATTACATCTTTTGGGCTATGACCACGAAACGGAAATAGATGCAAAAATGATGGAAACACTGGAAATTGAACTGTTGGCCAGTATGGGTATTGGAAATCCCTATCAAAATGTGTAATTTGATCGTGATTATTGGAAAGAGGCTATGAACGACACAATCGACGGATCTTCTAGCGCGGCGCATAGCGCGCAGCCGGAAGATGAAAAAGAACCGATAGGTTTTTTTAAACGCTTATTTGCGACGAATAGCTATGCAGATATGGTTTCACCCCCTGACACAGAAAAAATGCTACCCGCAAGCAGCCTGAAATTCCTAAGTACTCTTCGGGTTGATGATGTGGCTGTGCCGAGGGCTGACATCGTCGCGATTCCGATTGACCTGAAACTGGAAGAACTGTTGCGCGTTTTCAAAGACAGCGGTCATTCCAGATTACCCGCTTACAATGATGCTTTGGACAACCCCAAAGGCTTTTTGCATCTAAAGGACTTGGCCTTGAAATATGGGTTCAATGGTAAAACCACGCGATTTTCCGTTAAGCCTATGCTTAGATCTTTACTTTATGTGCCACCTTCGATGACCATTGATGTGTTGCTTCAAAAAATGCAATCGGATCGTATTCATATGGCATTGGTCATTGATGAATACGGTGGGGTTGACGGTTTGGTAACGATTGAAGATCTGATCGAACAAATTGTCGGTGAGATAGAAGATGAACATGACACCGATGAAGAAGAATACTGGATCGAAGAAAAACCCGGCGTTTATTTATGTCAGGCGCGTGCGCCATTGGATGAATTTGAAAAAGTTTTGAATGCTGATTTGGCCAGTTCTGCCGATGATGAAGAAATAGATACGTTGGGTGGGTTGATCACAATGATGATCGGACGTGTGCCCGTGCGCGGTGAAGTGATTAAACACCCTGATGGATTTGAATTTGAAGTCATCGATGCCGACCCGCGTCGTATCAAAAAACTGCGTGTATGCAGGTCACAAAAGCGGTGATTGTTACGCTGTTGGAAAAGCTGATTATCTGGCTAGACGGCAAGCCTAAGCGTGTGTGGTTCGCCGCAGTTCTACTGGGGTTTATTCTGGCGTTGGGGCAGGCCCCTGTATCCTTGCCGGTCGGTGTATTCATCTCAATTCCAATTCTGGGTTATTGTGCATTTCGGGCAAGTACTTGGAAACGGGCTTTTGCGATCGGCTGGTGGGCTGGGCTTGGGTATTTCGGCCTAGGCATGATTTGGCTGGTAGAGCCGTTTTTTGTCGAACCGGAAAAACATGCAATCCTTGCCCCTTTTGCCCTGGTTGCCGTGTCCGGAGGGTTGGCACTGTTTTGGGGCATCGCATTTGCATTCTCGAAACAGTTTGGCGCAGGGCTGGGGCGGTATATAATCGGGCTTGCTGTTGCATGGGCAGTTGTCGAATACTTGCGTTCTATCCTGTTTACAGGTTTCCCGTGGGGCTTGCTGGGTTACACATGGATTGAAACGCCAATTGCACAATGGGCCTCGGTTGTTGGGCCGTTTGGTTTGGTATTCATGACCGCATTTGGCGGGCTATTAATGCTAAGCTTTCCAAACAAGCGTTTTGTAGCACCTGTGATAACACTGTTGTTTTTCAGCACTTTATGGGTGGGGGGGACATGGCGTATTCCGGATGCGCAGGCCAAACAGGAAACCAATATACGTGTCCGTCTTATTCAACCTAACGCGCCGCAACACCAAAAATGGGACCCTGAATGGATTGGTGTATTTTTCAGGCGTGCCCTGGAACTGACAGCGTCCCCTATGAAAGAAGCCGTTGATCTTGTTATCTGGCCGGAAACCGCAGTGCCGTTTGCATTGCAGAACGATACGGATGACTTGAAAATCCTATCGGATTCGGCAGGGCCGAACGCCCATATTATTGCAGGGATCAGGCGGTTCGAAGAGAATAATTTGTATAATTCAATGGTTCATCTGGACCAAAAGGGTGGGTTGGTATCGATTTACGACAAATCCCATCTGGTGCCATTTGGCGAGTATATCCCATTTTCCGAATATCTGTCGGGTTTGGGGTTGCGCGGGATGGCTGCAAATTTGCAAGGATTTTCATCGGGCGCAGGGCCGGAAGTTATTTCGGCTTACGGACTGCCATCCTATCTGGCGATGATCTGTTACGAGGCAATTTTCCCGTCCTTTGCCCACACGGGCGATGATCGGCCGGAATTTTTGATGCACATTACCAATGACGCGTGGTTCGGTGATACGATCGGCCCGTACCAGCATCTGGTTCAGGTGCGATTCCGCGCCATTGAACAGGGCTTGCCCGCAGCGCGGTCTGCAAATACCGGCATTTCAGCGGTGATTGATCCATACGGGCGGATAGTCAGTCGTTTGAAGCTTAATAAAGCAGGTGTTTTGGATGCTGATCTGCCAGTACCGTTGAATCCTACGATATATGCGCAGTTTGGCGAGGTGCCATTTTTTGTGATGATGCTTCTTTTAGGGCTTATCGCCAAATATGTGACATATAGGTCAGGGAAATTTGCACCTGACCAATAATATGATTGACCCCGTGCGATAGGGACTCTACTCCATTCTGTAACCATCGCTACAACGGCTTCCTGACGTGGCGGTTTAATCATACTGGAGCGTATAAATGTCCCGACAGAACTACCTATTTACCTCGGAATCCGTTTCCGAAGGCCACCCCGATAAAATCTGTGACCGTGTATCCGACGCTATATTGGATGCATTCCTTACCGAAGAAGAACTGGCGCGTGTCGCGTGCGAAACTTTTGCCACAACCGACCGTGTTATTGTTGGCGGTGAGGTTGGGTTGTCGTCCCCAGAAAAGCTAAAAGATATGATGGGCCGCGTTGAAAGCATCGTGCGCGAATGCGTTAAGGATGTTGGTTATGAACAAGAGGGGTTTCATTGGAAAAATCTGACTGTTAACAATTATCTGCATCCGCAATCCGCCCATATCGCGCAAGGCGTTGATAATGCGGGCGCGGGTGATCAGGGCATTATGTTCGGCTATGCAGTGAATGAAACCACCGATCTGATGCCAGCCCCCATTCAGTATTCCCACGCCATATTGCGCACTCTGGCCGAGGCCCGTAAATCAGGTGAAGCGGCTGTTCTGGGTCCTGACAGTAAATCGCAACTTTCAGTGAATTATGTTGATGGTAAACCCGTTGGCGTATCGTCTATCGTTTTATCCACGCAACACTTGGATGCGTCGATGACGTCGGATGATGTACGTGCGGTTGTGGAGCCTTATATTCGCAAAACCCTGCCCGATGGCTGGATTTCGGCTGCTACCGAATGGCATGTGAACCCGACTGGTGCGTTTGTGATCGGTGGCCCCGATGGTGATGCAGGTCTGACAGGACGTAAGATTATCGTCGATACATATGGCGGTGCTGCCCCACATGGTGGCGGTGCATTTTCCGGTAAGGATCCGACCAAGGTTGATCGCTCTGCCGCTTATGCCGCGCGCTATCTGGCGAAAAACGTTGTGGCGTCCGGCATGGCAGAACGCTGCACAATTCAGCTGTCATACGCAATCGGTGTCGCCAAACCGTTGTCGATTTATTGTGATACACACGGCACAGGGCAAGTACATGAAAGCGAGATCGAAAAGGCGGTGGCAGAAATCATGGATTTGACGCCGACAGGTATCAAAGACCATCTGCAACTGACCCGCCCGATTTATGAACGCACAGCGGCCTACGGCCATTTCGGCCGCAAGCCTACCAATGACGGCGGTTTTTCATGGGAAAAAACCGATCTTGTTGAGGCTTTAAAAAAGGCGGTTTGATCGCCCCTTGATCACAAACACGCGAAAAGATAATGAGGCCCCAAGTTCTTGGGGCTTCTTTTTTGGAATATTGGCATGACAGATAAATCACCATCAGGCGCCCCTTGGCGTAACTTTTATGGCCGTCTGAAAGGTAAGCACATGAAAGATACGCAAAAGGGTTATATCGACGAAGATTTGGCGACTTTATCCTTGCCCAACGTATCTTGGGAAGAAAATCCTGAACGCACAAGCATGGATATGAAAGCCCAGTTCGGTGATCATCCTGTTTGGTTGGAAGTGGGCTTTGGCGGTGGCGAACACATGGTGCATCAGGCCATTCAGAACCCCGATGTACAGATCCTTGGTTGTGAGCCTTATATCAACGGTGTCGGCATGTTATTGGGTAAAATCCGCAAGGCGGGTGTTGAAAACATTACACTACATGCAGGCGACGCTCGTGATGTGATGGATATTCTGCCAGACGGTTCAATAGATCGCGCGTTCCTATTATACCCTGACCCATGGCCAAAGAAACGTCATCATAGACGGCGGTTTGTAACACCTGAACATCTTGATCCTTTGGCGCGATGCCTGAAATCCGGTGCGATATTCCGTGTAGCGACGGATATTGAGGATTATGTGCGTCAAACGCTGGAACAGATGACCGCGCGGGGTGATTTTGAATGGGTGGCGGAAACCGCAGAGGACTGGCGTGTGGCGTGGCCCGACTGGTATTCCACGCGTTATGAACAAAAAGCCTTTCGTGAGGGCCGCACACCGCATTATATGACTTTCCGCAAACTGTGATCGCTTGGCAATAGACCCTAATCAAGGAATCCGCTATAGCGGGGCAAACAAGATTAGGAATACCCATGTCAGGCCACGGCACCCCAACACCCATGCAATCGCGCGCAGGCGGTCCTTTAAAGGGTACCGCTGAAATTCCGGGGGATAAATCTGTCTCTCACCGCTCTTTAATCCTGGGCGCATTGGCCGTGGGTGAAACCAAAATCAGCGGTCTTTTGGAAGGTGACGATATTCTAGACACCGCCAAAGCCATGGCCGCCCTTGGCGCAGATGTTGAACGTGTGGGCGATGGTGAATGGCGGGTAAACGGTGTGGGTGTCGGCGGCTTTGCCGAACCTGACAATGTAATCGATTGCGGCAATGCCGGCACCGGTGTGCGCCTGATAATGGGTGCGGTTTCGACCAGCCCGATTACGGTAACTTTCACGGGTGACGCATCCTTGCGATCACGCCCGATGGGGCGCATCACTGACCCTTTGACCCTGTTTGGCGCGCAAACCGTAGGGCGCGCAAACGGGTTATTGCCGCTGACTTTGGTCGGCGCACACGAACCGATGCCAGTGCGTTACACATCCCCCCATGCATCCGCCCAGATTAAATCTGCGGTGCTGTTGGCCGGGTTGAATGCACCGGGCAAAACCGTGCTGATTGAGAAAGAAAAAACCCGTGATCATACGGAACGGATGTTGCGAGGGTTCGGTGCAGAAATTGAAACCGTTGAAACCGATGAAGGGTTTGAGATCACACTGACAGGTCAACCCGAATTGCGCCCGCAAACCATTGCGGTGCCACGTGATCCAAGTTCGGCGGCATTCCCCGTTTGCGCGGCTTTGATTGTGGAAGGGTCGGACATTCTTGTACCCAACATCGGGTTGAACCCGACGCGGGCCGGATTGTTCACGACACTGGTCGAGATGGGCGCGGATATTACCTTTGAAAACCAACGCGAAGAAGGTGGCGAGCCTGTGGCTGACTTGCGGGTAAAAGCCAGCAAATTGCAGGGCATCGAAGTGCCGTCCGAACGTGCCCCTTCAATGATTGATGAATACCCGATCCTGTCTGCCGTGGCATCCTTTGCGACAGGTAAAACCGTGATGCGCGGGATCAGGGAACTGCGGGTAAAAGAATGCGATCGCATAGACGCGATGGCACGCGGACTGGAAGCCATGGGTGTCACGATTGAAGAAGGTGAAGATTTTCTGATCGTGCATGGACAGGGTGGAAAAGTTCAGGGGGGTGGAAAGGCCAGTACGTTTTTTGACCACCGTATCGGCATGTCATTCTTATGTATGGGGCTGGCCACGGAACGACCTGTCAGCATTGATGATGGATCTGCGATTGCGACGAGCTTTCCGATTTTTGAAAACCTTATGAAAGACTTGGGCGCTAGTATCATGCGGAACAATAGGTGAGCTTCACCGTTGCAATAGACGGGCCCGCAGCATCGGGCAAGGGAACGATTGCACGCGCGGTCGCGGCGCATTTCGGTTTTGCCCATTTGGATACGGGGCTATTGTATCGTGCGGTTGGCAAGAAAGTTATGATACGCGGAGACAGCCCTGAAATTGCTGTTCAAATGGCCCGTGAATTGACACCTGACGATTTGATGGCGGATGATTTACGTACAGCGGAAGTGGCGCAGGCCGCCAGTAAAGTTGCAAGTATCCCTCAGGTTCGGTCAACTCTTGTTGATTTTCAAAAAACCTTTGCAAAACAACCAAACGGTGCAGTTTTGGACGGGCGCGATATTGGTACGGTTATTTGCCCTGATGCGGATGTGAAACTGTTTGTGGTTGCTAGTGCGGAAGTGCGTGCGGAAAGGCGTTTCAAAGAGCTGTCTGCCAATGATACGAACATTACTTTGGAGTATGTTCTGGAAGACATCAAAACCCGCGATGCCCGTGATGCAGGGCGTGATGTGGCCCCGATGACGGCCGCTGATGATGCGGTGGTTTTGAATACGTCTAAATTAACGATAAGGCAGGCAATCGCGGCAGCGGTGGCGGTTATCACCGACAAACGTGTGGTGGATTAAGGGCTTGTGCCATCGTTGCAAATCAGCCTTTGTCATTTAGAACATGTTCCTGTCCCCAATCCATAAGAACAGCCAAAACAGGACGTAATGTTTGGCCTTTCGGGGTCAGATCATATTCGACTTTCGGCGGCACTTGCGGGTAGACGGTTCTGCGGATCAGGCCGTCCTGTTCCAGTTCGCGCAGTTGTTTGGTCAGCGTACGTGGTGACACTTTGCATAACAAACGGTTCAATTCGTTGAACCTACGGGTCTGCTTGCCAACGCAGTGTAAAATGATCCCTTTCCATTTTCCGCCAATGATATCCAGGGTCGCCTCCATCGGGCATGCAGTCAGATTTTCTATTGCATGGCGTTGCTTGCGCATGTGTACTATCCTTTGTGTAAGTATAGGCATTATTTGTGCATACTTACGTCAAGTATCATGAGCGGTTATTAAGGTCAAAAGCATTAAGGAGATGACACATGCTGACACTGACGACGGAACTTTACTGGCTAACTTTGACGTTGGCACTAACAGCACTTTTCTGGGTGCCGTATATCCTGCAACTTATCGTGCAACTGGGCCCTATTCAGGCGATTTGGGATCCCACGGGGGCACACCCGCATGAGGCTGATTGGGCATTGCGCGCGAAACGTGCGCATTATAACGCGGTGGAAAACATGGCGGTGTTTGCGCCGTTGACGATATTGGTGGTCGGTCTGGGTCTGAATGATGGAGCAACGGCAACGGCTGCAATGGTGTATTTCTTTGCCCGACTTGCGCATTTCTTGTTGCATGTGGCAGCCGTGCCGATTTTGCGCACATTTGCCTTTATTACGGGGTTTGGCTGTCAGGCGGTTATGGCCGGGCGGATTTTAGGCCTGCTTTAAGGTATAAAAGAAGGTTGCGGGTGCGCGCGGCTTCGTGCAAAATCCGCAACCATGACCAAAATCATTCTGTTCAATAAACCTTTCGGTGTGTTGTCGCAATTCACTGACAAAGGCACGGTGGGTTCAGCACGTAAAACCCTGTCTGAATTTATCGATGTACCCGGCGTTTATGCGGCGGGTCGGTTGGATAAAGACAGCGAAGGGTTACTGGTTCTGACCGATAACGGGCGGTTGCAAAACAAGATTAGTGATCCGAAATTCAAGACCTCTAAAACCTACTGGATTCAGGTGGAAGGCATGCCAAGTGATGCACAACTTCAGGATTTACGGGATGGGGTTAAGCTGAAAGACGGTATGACGCGGCCTGCGGATGTGAACCGGATGGATGAACCCATTGATCTTTGGCCACGTGATCCGCCTGTACGATTTCGCAAGACAGTGGCGGATAACTGGCTGGCAATCACCATTTCCGAAGGCCGTAACCGACAAGTGCGCCGCATGACAGCAGCCGTGGGCTGCCCGACATTGCGGCTTATTCGCTATAGGGTCGGCGAATGGACGATTGACAGCATTCAGAGCGGCGAATGGATCAAGGGGTAGGTGTGCGAAACGACGATGTATCACCCTTGGAATATTCTATGAGAACCTCTGGATTTTCAGAAGAAATGGACTAGACTGTTTCATGGGATAACCATGAAGGGTTTTGGAATGCGGATGTTCTTCGGAGTTGGGATAATTCTATTTTTGGCATTTTCCGAACCGGCATTGTCACAGGAAGTAAAATCAAACCCTGACCTTTTTCGCCAATGCGCGGATTATCAAAATCAAATGTATGACGTTAAAAATTATATAGGGCAGGCGAACAGCAGAGCTGCTGAAATGAATCGAACCCATGATGAATTAGTCTATGAGATTGATACACATAAAGCGGAAATCGATCGTTTGACTGAAATACAAAAAATAATGCAAAGCAGCGAAGAAGTCAGGTCTAAACGAAACTATGCCATCGATCGCTATCACCAAGCATTTGATGAATACGAAAATTTCATGCAAAGCTATAAATATGAACGGGCTCGGTACGATGAATATCTAGCTAATAAAAAGAGTCTTTCAAATAGTATTCGATCGCAATGCGATGGAACCTGGAGCGGAAATGTATTGGGTAAGTTTTGCGATACAGGTGAAGTAAGGTTTCAGCGGTTTTGTGCTAGGTTCAATTAAATTTAGCTTTTTTCAACATTCTGCACATAGCGAAAACTTTACCCACATGACCTTTACTCTCTCTTATAGTTACGTAACCAAACTATCGGGTAAGCCGTAAAATTAGGGGGAAACGGGCACATGACGGAAAAGAAAGCAATTCTTCTTAGCGGGTTTGTTGGGCTGATTGCGGCTTTACTGGTTGGAATTGGCGAATTTATGCTGCATTTCGACCCGCTTGCCCGCTATGGCGACGGCTTTGCCTTTTTCGGTGCCGTATCACAAGATCGCGCGACATTGGGACATTTCATCGGTTTGCTGAGTGCACCGTTTTATATTGTGGGGGCCTACCATCTTTACCTGATGCTGCGCCCTGCCAATGAGGTTGCCGCACGTACCGCGGGCCTTGCAATGGCATACGGCTGTGTAATCGGGACTGTATGGATCGGCTCGCGGTCTATGGCTGCAGAGTTGGTCGCAAACGGGTCTATTCCTGAACAACTGGCACTATACACCCTGCGCTATGAAAGCCTTTTGACTGTTTTGCGAGGGGCCATCCTGATTGTGTCGGGCATCATGATTTGGCTATGCCTGACAGGCCGGACACTTTATCCGCGCAAGATGGCCATTCTGAACCCGATCTTTCTGATAATCGTTTCTTTTGCTTTGTTTTTCACGGTTCCGTCAGTGGGGAAATATATCATGCCGATTGCCCTGAATGTGACTTACTTTCTCATATTTGCGGCTTCGCTTATCATTGCATCAAAACTACCTGAATAGGACTAGTTCCATGTTTGCAAAGCTTACGATAAGCCACATATTGCGCTTAGGCCTTACAGGAATTTCTTTGTACGTCCTAAGTGGGATTGTTCCGGTTTCGCTGTCACATTGGCAGACGGGTAATGCCTGCCCAAATCTGGGGCCGATACCTGCCTGTTATGTCGTTTCGGTTTGCTATGCGGCTATGGGGATTGCCGCACTGCTGTGGAACAAGCCGTTAAACTGGTTGTTTTTTGCAGGCAGTACACCCGTTATCCTTTTGGCACTGGTCGGCAGTGTGTTGGAATTAACAGGCTATCCGACATGTCCCCGCTTAGACAGCGGGTTTCCGTTGTGCTATTTGTCATTTTTTGTCGGGATTATGATGTTGGTCGGTTTTTTGTACACGTTAAAGTGCGAAAATAGGCAGTAATTCAAGCTTTTACATACGTTCACGATGGGAAGACAAGTGGTGCTGTGCACAGTCCTGAGCTAACCAGTCTCGGGTTAAATTTCCCTGTTTAACAGGGAAAGAACAGGGAAAATATGTAAATTTGGAGGGAATTGAGCATTTTCACTCGAAATACGTTCGCGATTACAGTGCTTTACAGATAATTTCCCTAAAAATTAACAGGGAATTTATTATAAAGAGCAGGGAAATATAACAAACGAACAGGGATTGGCATGTTAGGTACCCATCCATTTGTTGGATGACTGGAAATTCCTGATATGGTGATTTGAAAGAAACCGATGTACGGAGCGAAAATGGCACAGGACGGCCCAGGAGAGCTGGATAGGGCAATACTTCAGGAGCTCGATAGCGGATGGGTATCAACACCGGAATATGCTCTTACGGAAGATGAGTTGAACCATGTACTGGGCCATTTTGGTGTGCTTGCGTCCGGGCCAGCCAGTGAGTTGCGCAGTGCAGTGACCAGGATTTTTCGATCATTGATTCAAAATGTTTTAACCGAGCGATTTCGGCAGTCGCCTGATGGGTTGGAAGAGGCGCCCAAACCCTCGACCATTGTAGTTCGGGAAATGGCGGCAATCCACAGGGCCTGTACAATACTTGAAGGCCAGCTTAACCGCCTCGATAAAGCGTCGCGGGCATATATCGATCTGTACCTCGAGCAGGGATATATAAGGGACAGCGAGCAACGTACCTTGAGGGCAAAACAACTTATTGAGAGCCTTTATTTTCCTATAGATCATCTCATTACAGCCGCTCAATTGGCGGAAGGCCAAACTGCAAGAGGGCCGCAACTGAGTGCCCTTCGTATTATGGTCAAGAGTTTAGCAAACTGGTGGGAACACATTCAGGGGCAGTCACCCTCAACCGACAAGGGGCGCGGGCAAAGAGCAGACCCCTTTCTGGAACTTTGCACGGATGTGGCTGGAATTGCACACCGGAAACTAAATGTTCAAGGTGCAGGCCTTGGATCGCTTAATCTCAGCGGTATTGTTGCTGATGTGATCGAGAAACGGGCCAAAGATTAATAGTAATTCGGTGGGAGAAGTTTATTGTGAATCCCGGATTTATTCCTCCGTCGATCGTATGAAGGGCCTGTGGCATTATTTTTCTGATAATCGCACAGGAGAACTTATTCGATGCAGCCGCTATCCATAACCTATCACGCAACAACAGATCTCGTTGCAAACTCTCGCAATGCCAGAACCCATAGCGATAGGCAAATTCGTCAAATTGTTGAAAGCATCCGGGCATTTGGCTTTACCAATCCGTTGCTGATTGATGAGTGCGATGTCCTGATTGCCGGTCACGGGCGCTTAGCTGCTGCCAAACAACTCGAGATGGCACAGGTTCCGGTTATCCGGGTCGAACATCTTTCGGAAACCGAGAAACGCGGGTTGATGCTGGCCGATAACAAGATTGCGCTGAATGCAGGATGGGACCAGAACTTGCTTGCAACGGAACTTGCGGATCTCAGCGCAATGGATCTCGATTTTAATGTGGACCTTACAGGGTTCGAGGTCGGTGAAATCGATATAATCCTCGGGGTAAACGAAGGGGCTCAGTCCGGGGAATTGGAACAGGTCGCACTGCCAGTCTTAGGGCAACCGGTTGTAACGCGGACAGGAGATCTCTGGCAGTTGGGCCCGCATCGGGTTTTATGTGGTGATGCGCGTCTTGAAACTAACATGTCTCTTTTGATGGGTAGTGAGAAAGCCAATGCGGGTTTTACTGATCCGCCCTACAATGTACAGATTAATGGCCATGTTAGTGGTAAGGGCTGCATCCGGCACCGCGAATTTTCCATGGCTTCCGGCGAGTTATCTCAAGAGGGGTTTACGGCCTTCCTTAAAACAACCCTCGGCCTAGCCGGTCAATACAGCATCGAGAATGCGGTCTGGTTTTGCTGTATGGACTGGCGGCATATGGGCGAGATGCTTGCAGCAGGTTCAGATGCTTTTGACAATTTTCTAAATCTTTGTGTCTGGGTCAAAACCAATGGCGGGATGGGATCGCTCTACCGGTCGCAACACGAGCTGGTATTTGTGTTCCGCAAAGGGAACAGACATCGCAACAATGTCCAATTAGGCAGATACGGGCGTAACCGCACCAATGTCTGGACCTATGCCGGGGTCAACACCTTCCGTGAAGGCAGGATGGAGGAGTTGCAGGCACACCCGACTGCAAAGCCGGTTCAAATGGTAAAGGATGCGCTTCTGGATGTGACACGGCGTGGCGACATTGTCCTTGATCCGTTTCTGGGGGCAGGCGCCACGCTGATTGCTGCCGAACTGTCGGGGCGGTGTCTCAGGGGGCTCGAGATTGATCCGGCCTACGTTGATGTCACACTGCGACGCTGGTGTGCGGCAACCGGCGAAGACCCGGTGCGTATCCCGGACGGTGCAAAGTTTAGCGCGCTTGAGGCGAAGCTGTCAGAGGGAGCGGGTCAATGAGCGAGACTGATTACAATATCGGCTTTGGTAAACCACCAAAGAAGACGCGCTTTACAAAAGGTAAATCGGGCAATCCAAAGGGGCGCCCCAAAGGATCAAAGGATTTTGCCAGTGATTTGCGCGATGTGCTGGATGCAAAGGTCGCGGTTACCGAGAACGGCACCCTGCGTAAAGTGACCAGCCAGAAGGCCACACTCATGCGCCTTCGCGAGCAGGCGCTTAAAGGAGACGCCAGAGCAATGAAACAACTGCTTGATCTGGCAAAGGAACAGGCAGTTGAAGACTGGTCGCGTAAGGCCGAGCGCGGCTTGACGGCGTCCGAGGGTGATATTCTGGAGCGCTTTACGGAAGATAAGCTAAAAGCCAGGGGCGGTGATGCTCCGAAAGATAAACCGTTGAGGCAAGATACAGGGGAAGATCCCGATGAACAGCAATCTTGATCCATCGCAGGTCTTTTGCGCTCTCATGCGCAAGGATCTGTCGAGCTTTATCCAGCGGGCCTTTGTGACCGTGGTTCCCGGAGCAGAGTACCGGCATAACTGGCATATTGATGCAATCGCGGCGCACCTGGAACGGGTTGCCGCGGGCGAGATAAAGCGTCTGATTATCACAATGCCACCGCGCTCGCTCAAGTCTATTGCAGCTTCGGTCGCGTTTCCGGCGTGGCTGCTCGGGCAGGACCCAAGCCGGCAGATCGTTGCTGTGTCCTACGCTGATGGTCTGTCCGACAAGCTGGCGCTGGACAGCATGAAAATTATCGAGGCGCCCTGGTACCGGGAGATATTCCCGATGACCCGTATTGCACGGGGACGCTCCAAACGGGCGGATTTTGAAACCGGCCGTGGGGGCGGGCGGTTCTCGACCACAGTTGCAGGCACACTTACAGGCCGTGGTGGCGATATCATTTTGATTGATGACCCGCATAAGCCCGAGGACGCAACATCAGAGGTGCGGCGCATGGCAGTACTTGAATGGTTCAAATCTACTCTGCTCAGCCGCCTGAACGACCCTGCGAACTCGGCTATCGTCTTGATCCAGCAGCGAGTACATGAGGCGGATCTTGCCGGAACTCTTCTGGAGCAGGGAGGTTGGGTGCATCTTGATCTGCCGGCTATTGCAGAGGAGCCAACGGTTATTGATCTTGGTTGGCGGGGGCAGGTGCAAAGGCAACCCGGTCATTTGCTCCATCCTGATCGATTGCCAAATGCCATTTTGGACCAACGTCGCGAGGAGCTTGGGTCCTATGTTTTTGCAGCACAATACCAGCAAAGGCCGGCGCCACTTGGTGGAGGTCTGGTTAAATGGAGCTGGTTCAAGACTTTTACTTCTGCACCATTGCAGAAACGAGGTGACCGGATAGTTCAGAGCTGGGATACGGCATCGAAAGCCACAGAGGCCAATGACTGGTCGGTTTGCTCGACCTGGCTGGTGCGGAGCAGATATGCCTGGTTGCTTGATGTGTATCGCGCAAAGCTTGAGTTTCCCGCATTGCGGCGCAGGATTTGCAGCAATGCTTCGCAATGGCATGCGGGGTTAATCCTGATTGAGGATGCCGGTTCTGGCATTCAACTGATACAGGATCTGAAGGCTGAAAGCGGTCTTTGCATCCGCGGCATCCATCCCAAAGACGATAAAGCAACACGGCTATTAGCGGTCTCGCATCTGATTGAAGGCGGGCGTATTACAGTTCCGCAAGACACTCCGTGGCTGGCGGAATTCCAGCGTGAAGTGAGCCTCTTTCCAAACGGCAAACACGACGATCAGGTCGACAGCCTGTCACAGTTCTTGCGTTGGTTTGCACAGCCCAGTGCAACGCCAAGTATCAGGGCTTTGTGAGGAAAGGCGGGTGATACGATATGCAGGCGGATTGTTTAAAAGAATTGAAACGCTTGCCGATGGGAAATAAAACGAACCGGGGCCTTCGTTAGATAAATGCCCAATTCTGCCCCATAGGTGCTGACGTCAGATACATTCGCACATCTCAAACGTATCCATGGCCTCGGCAGGCTCAGACTACGCGGCCCCCGTGGTGCTCATGACGAATTCCTCCTCGTCGCAACCGCCCAAAACCTCGTAAAACTGTCTCCGAATCAAAGCCCTATCAGAAAGGCTGCGTAACGGTGAAGCACAACAAAATTTAGAACTAACCAGCGTGACAAAATCATCGGGTTTTCAACAGAAAGGCCCATTCCTGCCGTTCGACTAGGCTTCGATTGATGTGTCGCAGTTTCCCGAAAACCGCCGTTCAACCATCCTGCAGATTATTGAGCACCTGAATGACGGTAGTGGGGGCAAAGTGACCAACTGCTCAATGTCAATTTGGGCGAAAAGGAGACGTTCGCTGTGAGCGCACCGACGACAGCCAGCTGACAAAAAGCAGACTTTCGATTGATAACCGCATTATTAGATTTCATCGACATCGCGGGCCGTAAGTAATCTACCTTTATCGACCTCCCCGTCTTATAGTTACTTGAAGTGGTGTCTAATTCTGCCGATTTCCAATTTCCCGTGCTATATTTGTGTGACCAAAGCCGATCGGCCTTGGGTTTTTAAAATTATAGGTAAGGAAAAAAGATGTTTGCTCGTGTTACCCACTACAAGATGAAGCCCGGTTCAAAGGACGCCACAACTGCGATCATGAATTCGCTGAAAAGCCAAATCATGGGAATGCCAGGGATGCATAATTTTATCAATGTTGCGAATGAGGATGGCAGTGGCTACATCATCGCAGTGGTTGAGAGTGAAGCTTCTTCGAATGCTAACGCCTCAAAAGTGGCAGAACTATGGGGCGCATTTTCCGACTATATGGAGGCAGCCCCACAAGCTGTCGGCTATGACGTTGTTGCGAATTGGAGCAATTAGACTGCTACTGTATTAGCGCACTTCATGGCGCAAGCAATAATGTGTCGTGTTGGGGGAACGCCTTGTTGTCCCTCCATCACAAAGGGCAAAGAACAAGGGTTTGATGAAAGATCTTCAACTGTCGCTCGAAAGGCGGTATCGAATATCTTGATTAGGCACTCTTTGCTGCTGGTCGCAGCTGTTGGCATGAAGGTCGGGTTAGGGTCGCGAGCTGACTTGGTAACTATGGGCGGAAAGCGGCCGTTCGCTGTGGGCGCGGGATAGTCGCAAGGTTTTCCGAAAGCGGACATTCAACATGCAACGCGAAGCTGTGTTGGCCATTTCGAATACATAATTGGCTTCTACTATCCGTGCCAAAAATAAACTGCATTAAGCTGGGAAAGCCCCTTGGCTTTCGAACGTATAGCCATTTAAGTGAGACGCAGAAGCGGCACTAAAGCGCGACAGGTCTAATCACAAATCTGTTATCCATAGGAAAATTTACCCGCTTGACATCAAAGATGTTTTAATTTTATTTCGCATCTATGAGAAAAGCGGGCACCTTAAATCAATTTATAAGAACAATAAGCTTACTTGTCGTTCTTTTTGCCATTGCCTTTTCTCTTCCTTCATCAGCCCATGCAAAAATGATGACGCAAAGTGTTTCTCAGCATCAACATGCGCAGGGCAATGATATGGGTGCCGCTCATATCAAGGTGGATCATGACAATAAGGTTATGGCTTGTGGCATGTCGCATGAAAAATCAGGCGGCGGGCATGACGGAGCGCAATGCTGTTTTAGCATTTGTGGCGATGCAGTTTCTTTGGCAACAGGTGCCGCATTCATAGCTGACGAAGTGCATTCACATGACGCTTTGCCCTATTTAATTATGGCGTCAGCCGAACGCACCCATCTGATACGCCCACCTAATCTTTAAGTTTCTGACGACCGCCTGAATGGGCGTTTATTGCTATGCGCTTTTGCGCATGACCAAAAGAAATTAAAGACTTACAGGTATTCTACAATGAAAATCTCACTATTTGCAGGGTGTTTCCCTGTTGTGTTGGGGGCATGTGCTGCTACCCCGACACCACTTGCAGATGTTGCCGCACTTCAGGCCGCTGCATCATCAAATGCACCCATTGTGCAACCAAACCAACAATCCGTGGTGCAGGGTTATGAGCATCGGTCAGTTACTGACCCGAAACCGTGGCGTGAACTTAATGATCAGCAAACATCAGGAGAAGGATGATGAAAATAATTTCTTCTAAACGATCCCTTCTGATGATCCCTTTTGTGCTGGCAGCTTGTTCTACAACTGTTGCTGATAAATACACTGCCCCGAACGCCGGGTTCGGTGCGGTTTCCGATGCTGCTAATAAAGCAATCGGCAAAGAAACTGTTTGGGCGCAATCCCAACAACAATCGCGAGACTTGTCTAAACGTGTTCATGGATTGGTATACCGCAAAACAATTTCGGCAGAGACAGCCGTACAGGTTGCCCTTTTGAACAACAAAGGACTACAGGCTGCTTATGCCGAGGTCGGGATTTCTGCAACAGAGGTTTGGCAGGAAGCATTGCCTGAAAATCCGGTTATATCACTGGGTATTTTTGGTTTAGGCGCACCGGAGCTGGGTGTATTTCGCAGTATCGAAGGTACATTAGCCACCAATCTTTTGGATGCGAGGACACGCAAACAACGTGTGGCCCTTGCGGATGTTCAGTTTCAACAAGCCCAGCTTTCGGCTGTGACCGAAACTTTACGCCTAGCGGCCGAAACACGGCAAGCATGGATTATGGCGGTATCTGCTTTTGAAGCACTGGATAACTTGAAGCAGGTGACACATACGGCTGACGCTTCTTCCAAACTGGCGCAAAATCTGGGCGAAGCAGGTTCTTTGGACAAAGGTGGTCAGGCGCGTGAACATGCATTTTATGCAGAACTTGCAGGTAAAGCCGCCAAAGCGCGGCTTGAAGCACAGGCTGCTAAGGAACAACTGACACGATTGATGGGACTATGGGGCACGGACGTTGATTATTATGTTCCAAACGCTTTACCACGGTTACCTAATTCCATATCCCGCCGCAAATCTATCGAAACCATAGCCTTGCAAAACCGCTTTGATCTGAAGGTTGCCAAGCTTGGTCTGGAAGCAACTGCCAAAGCGTTCGGCATGACGGATGCGTCACGTTATGTGACTGATCTAGAATTGATCGCAGGCTTTGAAACCGAACGTGAAAGTGATGGGGCCGGTGGTGCTGCAAGTGATACTACACCGCAGCTTGAGCTGGAATTTGCTATACCGATCTTTGACACCGGCCAAGCCCGCTTGCGCAAAGCAGAGCTATCATATCTGCGTGCCGCCAATGTTTTGGCGGAAATGGCTGTGGGTGTGCGTTCAGAAGCACGCGGGGCAGAGGCCGCTTATCATGGCAGTTACGAGATTGCCCGCCACTACCGCGATACGGTTGTACCTTTACGCAAAGTCGTGGAAGAAGCCGCCCTTCTTAGCAACAACGGTATGATCACAAACACGTTTGAGCTGTTGGACGACACACGCGAAACGCTGGACGCTTCCCTTGAAGCAGGTGACGCAAAGCGTGATTTCTGGCTGGCTAAGGCCAATTTGACCGCAGCAATTTACGGTGGGGCCACATCCCTGAACCGTAGTGATGACGCTGAATAACGCTGGCTTTCCAAGCCGCGACAAGCATTTGAAAGGAATGAAGATATGATAAACAGACGCCAATTACTCGGAGCAGGTGCAACTGCGGGGGCAACATTGGTTGCCGCCAACGCTTGGGGACAGACATCCAACATGGGTCTGCCGGAAGCGGCCTTAATGGAAAGTGCTTCAACCCAAGGCCCGTTACATCCGCCAACGGGGCCAGATTATCAGCCTGTGGTCACATTGAACGGCTGGACTTTGCCGTTTCGGATGAACAACGGGGTGAAAGAGTTCCATCTTGTGGCTGAACCAGTGGAACGCGAACTGGCAGAAGGTATGACCGCCTATCTGTGGGGCTATAACGGTCAATCTACCGGGCCCACGATTGAGGCAGTGGAAGGGGATCGCGTTCGGATATTTGTTACTAACAAACTGCCCGAACACACAACTGTGCATTGGCACGGATTGATCCTGCCTTCTGGTATGGATGGTGTGGGTGGCCTTAGCCATCCCGGCATTCCCCCCGGAAAGACCTTTGTCTACGAGTTTGATCTGACCAAAAGCGGTACGTTTATGTATCACCCGCACGCCGATGAAATGGTTCAAATGGCCATGGGAATGATGGGGATGTTTATCGTGCATCCCAAAGATCCCACATTTATGCCTGTTGACCGTGATTTCGTTTTTATCATGAGTGCCTTTGACATTGATCCCGGCACCTATGTGCCGCGCATCATGACTATGACAGACTTTAATCTGTGGACATGGAACAGCCGCATTTTCCCCGATATTGATCCGCTTGTGGTCAATCACAATGACCGGGTGCGGGTGCGGGTTGGTAATTTGACCATGACTAACCACCCGATCCATATGCACGGTTATGACTTTGAAGTAACCTGCACAGATGGTGGCTGGGTACCGCCTGCCGCGCGTTGGCCGGAAGTTACCGTTGATATCCCTGTCGGCGGCATGCGCGCCTATGAGTTTGACGCGGTTCATCTGGGTGATTGGGCGATCCATTGCCACAAATCACACCACACAATGAATGCAATGGGCCATGATGTGCCAACCTTTATAGGCACAGATCAACGTAGCTTGACCCAAAAAATTCGTAAATTTCAGCCAGAGTTTATGGCAATGGGCTCAGCCGGCATGGCCGATATGGGTGTGATGGAAATGGAATTGCCTGACAACACCATTCCGATGATGACGGGATGGGGGCCATATGGGCCAATAGAAATGGGCGGTATGTTCTCGGTCGTTAAAGTCCGCGAAGGTATTTCAGCCGATGATTATTCAGACCCCGGCTGGTACGAAAATCCACCCGGCACCCAAGCCTATGAATGGACAGGTAAGCTGCCTGAACATGCGCAGGCAAATGACGCAAAAACACAAATTACCCCAAAGCCAAAATCAAACGGCTAACAACAATAAACCTACTATCAAACCTATCGAAGGAAACACTATGAATACGAAGATTTTAACAACGACATTTCTGATTGCACTTTCAGGCCCGGTTTTCGCCAGTGGCTTACATACAGGCGGGCATGCCGTGACACATACAGATGATGAAACACATGCAAGCGGCCATGCTCATGGCCAGGGCCATGCAGATAATATGCATGACGAATTAGCAGTTGGCATGCCAGGAAGTATTGATAACGTAACTCGCACTGTCGAAATCATAATGAAAGAAACCGATGACGGCGACATGATTTTTGAACCAGCAGCACTTGATATTAAAGAAGGCGAAACCATCCGGTTTGAGATTAAAAATACTGGTGAATTAGATCATGAATTCGTGCTCGATGATGTCGCGGCTATTATGGAACATAAAGCGGTGATGGATAAATTCCCAGAGATGGAACATGATGATCCAAATTCTGCACGTCTGGCACCCGGTGAAGAAGGTGAAGTAATATGGTCTTTTACTAATACGGGCTCATTTGAATTCGCGTGCTTAATACCGGGCCATTACGAATCTGGCATGCGTGGCGATGTTGTTGTTGAGGCGGTAGGTAGTGCTGATATTGAATATACCAAAGGTACTGTTAAAAAGGTCAACATCAAGTCTGGTAAAGTAACAATCATTCATGAAGAGCTAACCAATCTTGGAATGCCTGCAATGACAATGGTATTCCGCGTGGCCGAGGCTGACATGCTTGAAAAAATGAATGCAGGCGATGAAATCCAGTTTATCGCAGATCGTGTTAAAGGTAAGTTGACGGTTATACAGATGAAATAAACCGGTTATCAATTCCACCTGTCTGGCTTGGGCTGGGTAGGTGGAATTTATTCTATAATTTATTGGAATGGAGCTAAACCCTCCCATAGCCGCTAAGTCGGGTTTTACCTATTGTCTTTAAATGATGGGTGGTTTTATGTTCCATAACTGTCGGTTACCATATGAAACTTGCCATGGCTTGGCATTGTCAGATTAAACAAAGTTTGTTCTTTTGCTTGTAAAATAACCAAAAACCTTTTTCAAAAACAGCCCAAATCCGCAGTTCATCGTAGCAAATCAACTTAATCTGACAATGCCCTTTGCTGCCTTCCAATGTGTGGTCGTTATCGGAATAGACGGGAAATAGATGCACAGGGACTCGAGGTCCAATGCGGTCGTTAGCGAGTGTGCTACTGGTTGCGCCTATGCGATAGGTCCGCTCGGTTGAATGCTAGTTACAGACTAAGCGCGGCCTTTCCCCCGTCATGGTTAGCTTGTATAGTTCTTAGATAACGAGTTACAAATTCATAGAAATGGTGATGAATATGTCAGAAACCTCAGGTTCGTTAAAGCAATCAAAATGCCCGTCCTGCCAGGTAGTATTGAATTCGGATGCGAAATTCTGTCATGCATGCGGTGTATCGGTTGAAGGATCGGGCCAGGCGAAGAATACACGCTGGAAAACAACCGCACTGGTTGCGGCCATGGCCGTGGCCGTAGGTGGCTCAGTTCTTCTGCTCGGTAACTTTGTTACGCAACGAGAGAACGTCTCACCTAGTTCGACAAATTCGGCTGCCGGAAATTTCCCGAAACAAACTGACCAACCTGTCGATCTTTCGACCATGTCCCCCCGTGAAGCGGCGGACCGTTTGTTCAATCGTGTAATGGCGTCTGATGAAAGCGGTGATGTTGCTCAGGCGATACAATTTGCGCCGATGGCCCTTGAGGCATACAGGCTAGCAAATCCGATAGATGCTGACGCCCAATATCATGTGGGATTAATCAGTCTGGTACTTGGAAATTTCGAGGATGTTCAAAAGCAGATTGATGGCCTCAAGCAATTCTCGGCCAATCATCTGTTGGCGATGGCTCTGGAATTCAAAATGGCAAAACGCATTGGCGACGAAAAATCTGCTTCGGCTATTCTTCCGCTTTTTTCAGCCGCATATGAAACTGAATTGGGAAAGGGCCGACCGGAGTATGAAGCACATCGAGTTACAATCGATAAACTCCGCGCATCTTCCAGTGTAAATTTGGCCCAGAAAGCGCCCGCGCAGGCAGCATTGTCCGGAGCAGGGCTTTTTAAATCGAATTGCATGCGCTGCCATGGCGTGAACGGCGCAGGATCCGACATAGGGCCACCATTGATTAATAAAATCTATGAGCCAAGCCATCATGCGGATGGAGCGTTTTTTCGCGCGGTTCGTCTGGGCGTTAAAAGCCATCATTGGCCATTTGGCGATATGCCACCAGTTCCAAGCGTCACAGATGAGCAAGTTACCCAGATCGTTCAATATATTAGAAAGCTACAGGTGGAAAACGGGATATACTAGTCGGCTATGAGCTTTTGCCAGGCGGTCTGCTCTTCAAAAACCAACCTGAGCCCGCTCCTGCAATGGATAACCTTTCCGTTTATTTTAATCTGGTTCGCACCGGATCACCGCAGCTACACTGCAAAAGAAGACACTCATTGATGATGAATAGGCCTGGGCAAATTACCTATTCTTCCCGTGTCGCACACTGGACAATCCAACAAGTTTTATATGGTCGCTTTGTCCGCATCGCTTTCGTTAATCTTCAAAGTTTGCGCACTTTGCACGAACGGCGGCTTTGGAGAAAGCACACCGCATCTGTGATAAGCACCATGAACGGCAGCTAAGGGCCGGAAGCTGACTTGGTAACTATGGGCGGAAAGCAGAAGTTCGCTGCAGTTGCTAGGCAATGTGTTAGTTCTTAAAAGCCGACCTTCAGGGTTTTTGTTGGACAGGTTGCGAGTTTTGGCATTTTTGTTTGGGGTGGAACTACCGTTTATTTCAGGCTTCTCCTATAAACATGAAATGCTAAGATCAAAATTTGAATGCAAGTTTCATAAAATATACAGCATTTGCGCTTCATCAAAATGTTACCTGTTTGAAAAGTAACTGTCACAAACACGGCCTAAGTCTTGCGCATCCGAAAGGAATCGGATCGTTTTAACAAATCAGAGGTCGAACATATGTTCACGAAAACTCTTACACTTACGGCTGTTGCACTGGCAACAGTCACCGCCGCGCCAGCATTTGCTGAACGCGATCAGCTAAAGATCGTTGGATCTTCAACCGTATTTCCGTTTGCCACTACAGTTGCAGAACGCTTTGGCAAAAACACAGATTTCAAAACGCCAGTTGTTGAATCAACTGGTTCGGGTGGTGGTTTGAAACTGTTCTGCGCTGGCATTGGCGAGGGTTACCCCGACATAACCAACGCATCGCGCCGCATTAAATCTTCTGAAGTTGAAAGATGTGCCGCCAATGGTATCACAGACATTGTGGAAGCTAAAATCGGTTATGACGGTATCGTCTTTGCCAATTCAAAAGCATCAGCACAATTTGACGTAACCTTGGCCGATCTGTTTTTGGCTTTGGCAAAAGAAGTGCCAACAGGCGTAGATGGTGAAGTACAACCAAACCCTTATACAACTTGGGATCAGGTTAATGCGTCACTTCCTACGGTGAAAATCGAAGTGATGGGCCCACCACCGACATCTGGTACACGTGATGCTTTTATCGAATTGGCAATGGAGGGTGGTTGTAAAACTTTCCCTTGGATCAAAGCCTTCAAGAAAGCAGACAAAAAAGCCTATAAATCATTGTGCCACACAATCCGCGAAGACGGTGCTTATATTGAAGCGGGTGAAAACGATAATTTGATCGTGCAAAAACTGGCAGCAAATCCAAACGCATTCGGCATATTTGGCTACAGCTTTCTAGAACAAAATTCAGACACGGTTCAAGGTTCCACCATCAATGGTGTCGCCCCAGAATTTGAAGCGATTGCCGAAGGTGGCTACCCTGTATCCCGGTCTTTGTATTTCTATGTAAAGAAAGATCACGTTGGTTTAATCCCTGGCATCACTGAGTTTCTGGCAGAGTTCACATCAGAAAATGCTTGGGGCGAAGACGGGTATCTTGCAGACAAAGGTTTGATCCCGATGACAGATACTGAGCGCACTGAATGGGCTGAAAAAATCAACGGCCTTAGCAACCTTGCAATGTAAGATTACGATCCATGAATTTGAAAGGGGCGGTAACGCCTCTTTTTTCTGCCAACGGTTTGTATTTTGCAAAACTGTTACACAGCATCAACCTAACCGTTACAAACCCTGCGTATTTCCACGATAACCGATAGAATCGGCATATATTCATTAACTGGGAAATGCCCAATGGCATCCGATAATATGAACACTGCAAACAGCTTTAATATCACATCCGGAAACCGGTCAAAGTTTACGGAGACCCTTGTTAAGGCGGCCATGATCCTATGTTCACTTGTGGCGGTTGCCGTGACAATCGGGATTGTCTTGTCATTAATATTTGAAGCCTTGGAATTCTTCAAAAGAATCCCGCTCAGCGAGTTTCTGTTTTCTACAGAATGGTCGCCACAAACCGCATTACGCAGTGATCAGGTTGCCACCGAAGGCAAGTTCGGTGTGATCCCGTTATTCACAGGCACCATGTTAATCTCGGCGATTGCTATGTGCGTTGCCACACCGCTGGGTTTGGCCTCGGCTGTGTTTCTGGCGGAATACGCATCAAAAAGAACCCGTGACTGGGTCAAGCCAATGTTGGAAATTCTAGCGGGCATTCCAACTGTTGTTTACGGCTTTTTCGCCGCCCTGACTGTAGCCCCGTTCATTCGCATGACAGGCGGTAACGTGGGGTTGGAAGTGTCTTCGGAAAGCGCGCTGGCGGCGGGCTTGGTGATGGGGATTATGATTGTGCCCTTGATCTCATCCCTGTCGGACGATGTGATCAACGCGGTGCCCCAAGCCATGCGCGACGCCTCACTTGGGCTGGGTGCTACCCATTCTGAAACCGTCAAACAGGTGATCCTGCCTGCGGCCCTACCGGGTATTGCCGGCAGCTTGTTGTTGGCCGCATCACGCGCCATTGGTGAGACCATGATCGTTGTGATGGCCGCAGGTCTTGCAGCTAATTTGACCGCCAATCCATTAGAAGCCGTAACAACCATAACCGCACAGATTGTGGCCTTGCTTACGGGTGATCAAGAATTTGACAGTGCCAAAACCCTGTCTGCATTCGCGTTGGGACTATTGCTGTTCATCGTCACATTGGCACTGAACTATCTTAGCTTGCGGATCGTTAAAAAGTATCGGGAAAAATATGACTAATCCAGACGCAAATTTTCTGAAGGGGCAAAAGCACCTGACCCGCCGCTACCGCGCCGAGCAACGGTTTCAGTGGATAGGGCGTATTGCAATAGCCGCGTCACTGACATTCCTGGTATTTATGGTCGCATCGATTTTCTGGCAAGGCAAAGGCGCGTTAATCACGACGAAAATCGCATTGACCGTTGACCTATCGACAGAGATGATCGACCCCGCCAATATTAAAGGTGCCAGTTTTGACAAGATCATTAAACTGGCCCTACGCACAGAATTTCCGGAAGCCACAAAGCGCAAACAAAAGAAAAGGCTGTATGCGCTGGTCAGTTCGGACGCCGGTTTTCAATTGCGCGATCAAATACTGGAAGGCCCGGCGTTATTGGGCGCAGATCAGACCATCTGGGTCAGCGCATCGGATGATGTAGATATGTTGATGAAAGGTCATATTGACCGCAACAAACCACAAAACAGTCGGCGCCTAAGCGATCAGCAAATCAGCTGGATAGATGCGTTATTGGTAAAACAGGTATTCAATACTGGCTTTTTCACCAACGGGGACAGCCGAGAGCCCGAGTTGGCAGGCATTCTAAGTGCCCTGGTTGGCTCTGCCTTATCCTTGTTGATTTGCTTTGCCCTGTCTTTCCCGATTGGTATTATGTCAGCAATCTATTTGGAAGAATTTGCCAAGAAGGGCCGTTGGTCTGACCTGATTGAGATCAATATCAACAATCTGGCAGCGGTTCCGTCTATCGTCTTTGGCCTGCTTGGCCTGTCTATTTTTCTGAACGTTTTCGGGCTTCCACGCTCATCCCCCTTGGTTGGTGGCATGGTGTTGTCACTGATGACCCTACCGACCATTATTATCGCGGCACGCGCCAGCTTGCGGGCAGTACCACCTTCCATTCGCGAAGCTGCCCTTGGCATGGGGGCCAGCCCTGTGCAGGCAACTTTTCACCATGTAGCACCACTTGCAATGCCCGGATTTCTGACAGGAACAATCGTTGGCATGGCGCAGGCACTAGGTGAAACAGCCCCTCTTTTGATGATCGGTATGGTGGCCTTTATTGTTGATATCCCCGGCAGCATTCTGGAACCAGCTACTGCCTTGCCAGTGCAGATATTCCTGTGGGCAGACAGCCCAGAGCGGGCTTTTCTGGAAAAAACATCCGCCGCCATAATTGTGCTTTTGATTTTTCTTGTCCTGATGAACATCATCGCAATAATCCTACGCAAAAAATACGAAATAAGGTTTTAGCTATGCAAAAAACACCCCTAATTACGGCCAAAGATGTGGATGTTTTCTATGGCACCAAGCAGGCTTTGGATAAAATTACGCTTGATATTCCAGAACATAAAGTTACGTCCCTAATCGGCCCATCTGGTTGCGGTAAAACAACATTCTTGCGCTGCATCAACCGTATGAACGACCTTGTCGATATTTGCCGTGTCGAAGGTCAGATTGAAATCGCAGGGCAAGACATTTATGCGCCAGAAGTTGATGTGGTCGCTTTGCGTGCACACGTTGGTATGGTTTTTCAAAAACCAAACCCATTCCCAAAATCCATTTTCGATAACGTGGCCTACGGGCCAAAAATACATGGGTTGGTTAGTACCAAATCAGATATGGAAGAAGTGGTTGAATGGTCTTTACGCAAAGCGGGTCTGTGGGAAGAGGTCAAAGATCGCTTGAATGAAACCGGTACAGGCCTGTCAGGCGGGCAACAACAACGCCTGTGTATTGCGCGCGCCATTGCCGTGAAGCCAAAGGTGATCCTGATGGATGAACCATGCTCGGCACTTGACCCGATTGCCACTGCAATTATCGAAGAATTGATTGATGAATTGCGCAAAAAATTCACCATCATCATTGTTACGCATTCAATGCAACAAGCCGCACGTGTATCCCAACGCACCGCGTTTTTCCATATGGGTAATCTTGTGGAAAGCGGGGCTACAAAAACGATATTTACCTCGCCACAGGATGAACGCACACAAAACTATATTACTGGACGGATCGGATAGAAAATCATCATGGAAAACACCCATATAGTAACACGGTTTGACAAAGACCTGAATGAGATCGAAACCTTGTTGGTCACAATGGCCGATATGGTGGCGGCACAGATCAAACAATCGGCCCAAGCATTGCAAAACGGTGATGATGCGCTGGCTAAGGCAGTGTCGAAGGGCGATAGTGCGATAAACAAACTGGAAGAGCGCATCGATAAAAAGGCCATCCGCCTGATTGCCCTACGCCAACCCATGGCCGAAGATTTGCGCAGTGCGATCACAACTCTGAAGGTTTCAACCAGCCTGGAACGCATGGGCGATTACGCCAAAACCCTATCTTACCGTGTGCACCAGGTTGATAATTTCACGGCCATAAAACCCGTCTTGCGCAGTATCGTGGAAATGTCCGAAAAAGTGGCCGCCATGCTGGATATGGTCATGGAAGCTTACGTCAATCGGGACTTGAAAAAAGCGATGCAAGCCCGTGAAGCAGACCAAGAGATCAACGATAAAACCGACGCATTGTTTCGCGAGCTTCTAACCTATATGATGGAAAACCCCCGCAACATTGAACCTTGCACCCATCTGTTGTTCATCTCAAAAAACCTTGAACGCTCAGGCGATCAAGTGACCAATATTGCTGAACAGGTGCATTACTTGGTTACAGGTGAGTTATTGGAAGAATAGTTTAAAGGTATAACGGAGTTTGCGCATTTGTGCGTCAAGTTACCTGCTGGAAAATGTCTGCTTTGCACAAACCACCGCTGCGATTGCATATTCTGATAATGTCCGCAAAGGGCCGGAAGCAGACTTGGTAACTAAGGGCGGATTGCGGACCTTCGCTGCACGACGCGCCAAGGTCTGCTAAGCGGACATGGCTGCCGCTCGCCATTTTCCGACTTGTGAAAATTTCGGCCCAATGATGGGTCACTAACTCAACCATTCCATCACTCCTGAGAATCGTCAAAGTTTCGCAGTCCGGTTTGACGTTGAAGTCGCCGCAAATTACAGACAAATCGCCCAGCTCTGAACCTGCTTAGATAGTTCAAGGAGCCGTTGAGTTTGAACGGCACGCTCTGTGGTATCCATCATTCCATTCAGGTCGCGCAACCCATGCATGTGGGTGATTCTGAAGCATCGGTGAATCTTGGCTCTCATGAAATGGGTCCTGAATTTAATTTTCGTTTTTGTCAGTTCATCTCTTGGAAAAGGCGTCGCGCTCCAAAAGAAAGCTTGCGAGCATTCCAAAGACAAGGCCCCAAAACGGCGCGCCTATGTTCAACACCGGAATACCCGCAAGTGTCACTAGAAAGGCAACCAACGCGCCCAGTGAGAAAGTGTTCCCGAAGGAAGTCTGAAACGCTGCTTGAAGTGTGCGCAGCAGGGCAAGACCGGCAAGGGTGCTGAGTAGTGCGGCCGGCGTGGCCAGCAAAAGATTCGTTACCAGGGGGGCGAATACGCCGAACAGGATCGCAAGGACGCCCAGTAGAACCGCCGCGATCCAGTGCCGTTCCACCCGTCCGCTCGAAACAAGGATCGCGTTCGAAGGGCCGGTTAGACAAGTTGAGACACTCCCGAGCATTGCTGTAGCCAAAGAGGCGCCACCACAAGCTGTTGTGATCGCGTCCACCGGCGGTTGATGTCCAGCTCCTCGCAGGATAACGATGCCCTGCGCGTTCTGCGCTGCAATAACGGTGATGGCCAGCGGCACGACGAGCTCTAACGCGGCGGCCACCGAGAACTGCGGCCAATAGATCGCTGGCGCCGCGAAGATGGGTGTACCCTCCGGGGCCGCCACTCCCGCCCCGACGTTTTCCTGCAGAAAAAGAACCATTAGTGCTACCAACAGCACCCCGATCATCGGCGGGAACAGCTTCTGCGCTCTAGGCACTGCAGTAAGGGCAAAGAATGTAACGGTCATTGCCGCCACCAACACGAAATCTGTTGTGAATGCTCGTATCCAGTCCAGTCCAAACTCTACGAAAACGCCGGCTACCATGCCCATAACAATGGGCATAGGAATCCGGTCCATTACTGCCCTGACCCAACCGGTCAGCCCCAGTACCAGAAGTAGGACCGCTGTCATAACATAAGCCCCGATCACTTCGGCAAGACTTAACGATTGCAGCGCCGCGCCCACAAGAACTGTTCCGGGTATTGTCCAAAAGAAGGCTAGTGGTTGGCGGTAAGCAATTGACATCCCGATGCTCAGTGCCCCGTTCACTGCGAACGCGGCAAAGATCCAAGAAGCCAGATCCGCTTCACTCAGCCCGCCGCGTGTGCCTGCGGCCAGGATGATCGCTACCGGCGCCGATGCCGCGAAAAGGAACGCCACAAAGGCGTTGATCATTTCGTTCACCGGCACTTGCGGCCACATCATCTTGTCAAAACGCTCCGCCATACCCCGCCTTTGCCGCAGTCGAGGGCATCTCCATGCCCGTCTTCAAAAAGTTCTGCCTACACTATCAGAAATCGACTTGATAAGTAATCTATCATTCGCGAGCGCGAGACCAACGCAGGCGTTGAACCACTAGGGTTCGTTCCACAGTGTGCGTCCGGGTTTCGGATGCGGTCGTGCTGTGAGATATAGGCGAGCAAAAGGTCCCCGAAGTCAGGGTTCGGTACAACAGCCACAAGTGTTGCTAGGTCCGGCGGACCTGTCTGATGCCTACGCATTTAGTTAAGTTAGACGACAGACCACTCTGCTGACAACCAAAGTAATGCTTTTGCACAAAACGCATCTCTACAGCGTGCAAATCGATTTGCCGATCTAGATGGGCCCCGATCAGACTTACGCACAACAGAATGGATGCGCGGCTTCGCTGCCAACTGAATGTCTGCTTCTGTCATCCGTTTCCACTGGGTTCGCGACTTCAGCGAATTCACTCGGTCCGCCCAATCTTCAAAATGTGCATGACGCAGCATAGGTCAGTATGGGCTCTAAGCTACCATTAACCCCAAACCCTACACCACAACTCTCACGCAGGCACCCGGCAATAATCATTCCGCCGATTATCCGCCTGACTGCTCAGTTCCAGATGCGCGAGATTGAGGCTTGCTGGCTTGTTAGGAAATCTAATTTCGTATAAACTCATTTGTAATTTTTGAGGTAGATAGAATGCGAAGATTATTGATTTCAACCGCTGTTGCGACACTGTTTTTTGGTACCTTGTTTGCACAAACATCTACTGAACAAAGTACATATGTTTCTGTCATGCTGTATCCCGATACTGACCATGGGACTTGTAACATCGGGATGCAAGTTAATGCAGGAGGGGCAGTGCTAAGAGCAGGGCCCAGCGTGGATTTTGCTGTAATTGCCACATTAGAAGCAGGCCATGTGGTTTCTATGTGCGATGAGCGGGATGAATGGTATGGCATCATCGATGGGCAAGATATCAACGATGGGCAAGAAGGAACATGTAGCATAGGCATATCGGTAACCACGACCCAGCCCTATGTTGGTCCCTGCCGGAGCGGTTGGATTGAACATAGGTTTCTAACGGGGATTTATGGCTAAGGTTATACCAAAATTCCAATACCCATGATCTCTTCAAGGTCTGCTATGCGGACAAAGCTACCTCGCATCGTTTGTCCTCCAATGACTGCTTCTGACCTAAAGCAGACATTGGCTGTTTTCTCTGATGTAAGAAATTATTTACCATTCGACATTTCAACGCGCTCAAAGAGTAGAACAAAGACGCAGTGAGTCAAAAATTGCAGCCGCGGCATTTCTGCTTGAAAGAGCATCACCGATACGGAACAGACTGAAACCACTTTTGTCCAACTTAGGTTGAACTTTACCGCCCAGTAAAGCTTCTGTATCTGTTATTCCATTATTATTTGAATTAATGCGCAGATCAAAAAAGAGTTCATTAATTGGTAATGTGCCGTGGTCGGCAATTACAGTATCTGCTTGAACTTTAGTTTTCTGCCCAGTCAACTCGTTCACACAGACTACATCCAAAGCGTTGCCAACTTTTACTATCGATTCCAGTCGCTGGTCAGTTATCGGTTGCAGACCCATGTCAGCAAACCGTTTGCGCCAAACAATACGCTCGGCATAGGCTAGCTCCTTCGAGAGAATATCATCTACCGTTAGATATGTAAGAGATGTTGAATTTGTGTGCAATTGCTCAGCAATGATTGGTGCCACATGCCTGCCAGTTCCATCGAAAATGACAATCCGTCCAGAAGCTTTTACGGAGCCTGAAATTATATCCCAAGGGTCAGTACAGTGCTGAGCTCCTTCGATCCAACCTGTTCCTGGTACACCACCAGTTGCAATAATAACAACATCAGGATTTTCAGCTAAAACATCATCAGCCTCTGCTAGAATATTGAATCGCGTATCGACTTCGAGAATATCCAATTCATTTGTGCGCCAATCAATAAGACTTTGTATGTCTTTGCGCCATCCAGTACCAATAGCAAGACGCAACTGGCCACCAAAAGCGTTGGATGCTTCAAACAAAACAACGTCGTGGCCCCGTTCAGCTGAGATTCGTGCGGCTTCTAGGCCTGCCGGTCCAGCACCTACAATGACTACTCTTTTCTTAGTGCCACTTGTTGGATGTATCAAGTGCGGCCAGAACTGCTCGCGCCCGCTTGCAGCGTTGTGTAAACAGGTTGGGCGGCTTTCACCCATACAATGGGAAGCGCCGATACAGGGGCGTATTCGGTGTTCTTCTCCACGAGCAATCTTGTTGACAATATCTGGGTCGGCGATATGTGCGCGTGTCATCGCTACCATATCTAACAATCCAGATCGGATCGCGTGACGAGCCGTCGCTATATCCGAGATTTTTGCTGCATGAAAGACTGGTAGTTTTATTTCTTGCTTGAAAGCGCCAGCCTTCTCAAGCCAAGGCGCAGATCTTACTGACATGCCAGGCATACAATCCGTAGCCAATGCAAGTTCAGTGTCGATACGTCCAAAACTTGCATTAATAAAATCTAACAGTCCTTCGCGCTCAAATAGCTGGGTGATAGAAAGTGATTCATCAAAATCGGAGCCCCCTGCAACGCTTTCATCAATTCCCATGCGCATACCAACGATAAAATCATCACCAACCCGACGCCTGATTTCTTCATGTACCATTAGGCCAAACCTACATCGATTTTCGAGTGAGCCACCAAATTTATCAGTGCGCTTGTTAGTGATTGGAGAGAAAAATTGACCGATGAGGTGGCCATGCGTCATCGTTTCAAGACCATCAAGACCACCTTGCTTTGCCCGGTAGGCTGCATCCCCAAGTGCCTTCACCACAGCTATTATGTCTTCGTGATCCATTTCTCTTGGAATTGAGCGATGGCCGATCTCACGTACTGCCGATGGCGCAATTGTGGGAAGCCAGTTTTGGGTATTGGTCTCAGCACGTCTGCCAAGGTGTGTAATCTGTATCATGGTTGCAGCACCTTGGGCATGAACGCGCTCTGCAAGGCTTTGGAGGTAGGGAATAATCATGTCTGTGGAGATATTTAATTGCCCAGATGACCAGAGTGAGTCTCTTGATACATAAGAAGATCCTCCAAACATGGTAAGTGCTAACCCACCACGCGCTTTCTCAACATGATAATGTTGATAGGCCTCTCCAGGCATATGGTTTTCATCACCCAAACCGGAAGCGTGGCTGGTAGACATTATCCTGTTTCGCAACATCAGGCGCTTGATTTGAAAAGGCGCGAATAACGGGTCAGTTTGTGATGAACTCATATGAAACTACTTTCAGAAATTAACTTAACTCTACTCAGTCTAGCCCTTGTAATTTAGATGACAACCTATGTCCGTCGTCAGATAAATTGGAACACTTGAGCATGTAATTTAATGGAGGCTCTGGTTCGTTTTGTTGATTTGATTATGCTGCTTTTCTAAAGTGTTGCAAGCGGCGGTGATTGATGGTTTTTCGTTTGATCCTTTTCCTTTCACTGATGATTGATTTATCGCGCCCGAAGTAGACGTCCGCAGGCGTTACGTTACTCAAGCTCTCATGGTAACGCTCGAAGTTATAGTATTCTACGAAGGCACTGATTTGATGTTCCAAGTCGCCCGGCAGATAGTAGTTTTCCAGCAAAACCCGGTTTTTCATGGTCTGGTGCCAGCGTTCAATTTTACCCTGAGTTTGCGGATGGAACGGTGCGCCGCGAACGTGATCCATTCTTTGTTCACCTAACCATTTTGCTAATTCGCCAGAGATATAACATGATCCGTTATCGCTCAGCAGGCGTGGCTTGTGGCGAACAACAGCCTGATCACAGCCCGAAGCTTCCAGTGCCATTTCCAGCGTATCAGTCACGTCACCAGCCTTCATTGTCGTGCAAAGTTTCCACGCAATAATATAACGGCTGTAATCATCCAGGATCGTGCTCAGATAATACCAACCCCAACCGATGATCTTGAAGTAGGTAAAATCGGTCTGCCACATCTCATTGATCGCAGTGGTTTTATCGTGGAACTCTGCTGCGGCCTTGATCACTATATGCGAAGGTGCCGTGACCAGATCCGCGGCCTTCAAAATACGATAAGCTGATGATTCCGATATAAAATACTGTTCCTTATCGGTATATTTTATCGCCAGTTCGCGCGGTGTCAGGGCCTCATACTCCAGAGCAAACTCAATAAAGTTATCGCGCCGCTTTTCTGGAATACGATTCCAAACCGATTTGGGACAGGGTGACTGATCTGCCAAACCATCAATGCCACCAGTGATATAACGATCATACCAGCGATAGAATGTTGTGCGGGGAATACCCAGCATATCAAGCGTTTGTTTGGCTGGCAGGTGGCTGGCTTCCACCGTATGAATAATCGCCAGCTTCTCTGATGCGGGGTATCTCATTCCTCGTATCCCCCATCCCCTGTCATGCTTTTTTTGAGAAGGCGGTTTTCCAAAGTCAGATCGGCTACGCATTCTTTCAAAGCCA
>JAJFHZ010000004.1 GCA_021775355.1 Amylibacter sp.
TTGTCAGCATCCATTGTCACATTAAATGAAGATAAGGTTTCGACCTTACTCATATAGTCCAGCACCACCGTTTCAGGCTCTTGTGTTTGGCGCATAGAGGCTGCGGCAAGAACGGCGCGGTCCAGATTGTATTGAATGCTACTGCGTACCGCTTCAAAGCGAACGAAATCAATAGCGGCCCCCCCGACAAGAATCATTGTCGTGAATATTAATATAATGAAAACCGAGAACGCCCCCCGTTCATCACGTTTAAAGCTTGTAAAAAGTCTACTAAGATACTGTACCATTGTTTTCACTTCCAAAGATTTCTACGGATTCGCAACCTAATAAACCTCGCCCACCGGAATGTCGGAACTTAGGCAAGACTTAGGCATTTATCGTATGTTTTCTGGACAAATTTATCCAAAAAAGACTTATTTGACTTTTATAAATATAAAATAAGGCGCAATATAACTATTTGTTTTAATTAATTTTTTACTAAACTATGGAAACACGGGCATCAAAATAAGGCAAAAAAGGCATAGTTTTGTCACCTGTTTTTTCAACAGTTGGACGGAAATATGGGCATTGTTCATGACCACAACGCAAGCATAAAAACCTGCCGCCATAATGTTCAAAGCAGTTTTTCACCCAGAACTTTTTCCTGTAAAAGAAGTACCAGCTTATCCGACATCTCTTTGGTTTGCGACGGGCTGATCGCACCGCCCACACCCAAACGCCTGCCGATACGCCAGTAAATTCCCGGCGACCATTTCCATTTTTCGGCTTCACGAAGGCGGATTAAAAAACCGTTGGACGGCTTAAACGAAAACCATCCTCGGTCAATTAATGTCATGTTCGACAAGCTGCAAACAAGTACACCTTTATCGTCAAACAACCCTTCACGCGTCAATATCAAAGCTGCGTTGCCAAAGCGTAAATTGGCCTGTGCTTGCCACAAAAATACAACGGCCATGACAAAAAGTGTGAATTTCATAGCAACCGAATGTGTTGCCCCCGCGAAGGCAAAATTCAGCATCACTAAGGCAGACAAGGACAGAACAACAACACCAAACAATCTGCGCACAGCGCTTGGTTGTATTTTTACGATTATGTCAGACATACATTTCATTGACCATTTGTATTTGATCCAGCCAAATAACCCAAACCGAATACTAATGGCAAGCGGTGATGTTCGTCAGATCCGTTCCACCCCTGCCGGTACAATCTCATACCCGGGTTCTTCCGGCTCGTCATCGGTCATTTCAGCCGGAAATCCAGGGGCCCGAATATCCAGACCTGTTGCATCCTCCAACCGCTTGATGATGTTGGGCGACAGTTCGCGCGAACCATAACGCGCAATGCCGTCCTTGAATATTTCAATCATCAACGGATTCATTTCCAAAGGCACCCCTGCCCGGTCGGCCACATCTTGAAACAGACCTATGTCCTTTAAAACCAGATCCATTGTAAAACTGATATCGCGTGACCCGTTCAGGATCACCTGACTTTCGGTTTCATGCACAAAAGATGTGCCTGAGCTGATTTTCATCGCTTCATAAGCAGTGTTCAAATCCATCCCGGCGGCTTTTGCAACGACCAACGCCTCGCTGCAAGTGATCAGGTTCGCGGTTGCCAAATAATTGGTTAGCACCTTCAACACACTGGCCGAGCCCAAATCACCTGTGTGCAAAACACGGCGCCCCATTGTGGTTAACAATGGTAATATCCGTTCGAATGTCGCACGATCACATCCCGCAAAAATCGAGATATTACCCGTATCGGCACGGTGGCATCCACCTGAAACAGGGCAATCCACAGCAGCCCCACCCTTGGCTGCCACTTTTGCGCCTAAGCGTTTCACCTCGGCCTCATCCGTGGTGGACATTTCCATCCAGATTTTCCCGGGTTCCATCGCCTCCAACAACCCGTCCTTGTCTTCCATCACGCTGGCAGAGGCTGCAGGCGATGGCAGGCAGGTAATCACTGCATCACAATCGCGCATCAATTGCGCGGGGCTTTCGCCTTTATGCGCCCCTAGCCCAACCATTTTTTGAACCAGATCATCGTTCAAATCATGAACCGTCAGGTCGACCCCGTTGCGCAGCAAACTGCCGGATAGCTTACCGCCGACATTACCCAAACCAATAAAACCGATTTTCATAAAGACCTCCCTGTCATCGTTTGAAATAACTGTGATAGAATAAAACAAACCTGCCCGCCAAAGACCGACATTTATCTGCCGCAAACGTAGTTTTATTAAGAAGCGTGTTAACGAAAAAAGGCACCAACGATTTGATGCCTTTTATAATATACTAGAATTTTAAAGTTACCTTTTAGACCGCCAGATTGGGGATAATCTGTTTTTTGCGTGAAACGACGCCCGGCAAAACAACATCATCGCCGGAAACTGTGACATCAAAGGATTTTTCCGCAACCTGTTTGATCACATCGTTCGGAATAAGCAAGGTTGCCTGTTCTTTAAGAATATCCACAACAAATAACAGCACCTGATCAACATTATCCTCAGAGGCCACTGTTGTCATTGCATCAATCAAACTGGCTTTACGTGACAACACAGTTTCAGGGCTTGTGGTTTCCAAAACGGACACCCGAAAGTTAGTGCCGCCAACCGCATATTCTTTACTATCTAGGCGCAGCAATTCCGCGTCAGAAAAATGTGACACGTCAGATTTTGCCGCAAACATTTCAGCCGCATATGCCGCTATATCCAAATCCAGTTCACCGGCCAAAAATTCTGCCAGATCAACATCCACATCTGTAGTGGTCGGGCTGCGGAATTCCAGTGTATCAGACAGGATGCAAGACAGGATCAAGCCCTTGATTGCATCCGGCGCTGTTGCCAGATCTTCGCCCATCATATTGGCCATCACAGTCGCGGTCGATGCCACAGGCTCGATCGTGATATTGATCGGTTGTTTGGTTTTCAAACCGCCAACCAACATATGATGGTCGATGATTTCAATGACGGTGGCGTCATTGATATGCTCTGGCAGTTCAGCCGGGTTATTGGTGTCAACGATCACAACCAAATCGTCTGCATCAACGTCTTTTAAAAGTTCAGGTATTTCATAACCCCAACGTTTCAGAACAAAATCGGCCTCTGTATTTGGTGTACCCAGAACATAGGGTGTGGCCTCTACATCTTTAGTGCCCAAAAACCAGCTCCAGATGATAGCAGAACCGGTTGCATCTGTGTCAGGGGCTTTGTGTCCGAAAATTTTGATCATGTCTTTGCCATTTCAATAGGAATTTTGCGGCCCTTATAGGCGCAGACTTTTAGGATGTCACCCCAAATGGGCAATTGCATTGGCATAATACCCAAGCAGTGGTACTTCATCCGATTGCAGATGGTACTTGCCGTCTTTTTCAATGATTACATGGCGCAATGCCAACATCCGCAAACCGACATCGACCGCATAATCAAAGTTCTTGTGTGGAATGTGCATATAGGCGCCTTTAGCCAACAATCGTTGCAATGCAATATTGCACTTTTTGACGACATCTTCTTTGCTAAGCGGCGTTTTTTGGTTGGTCAGAAATATCCGTGCCACTAATGACACCGGTAAGATCGGGATCACCGCCCCTACCTTTGATATCAATTCTTTACCCAATGCTTTGGTCATCGCTTGGTGTCTGCGATGTCCGTGTGTTTTCAAAAACGTCTTAAAGGATACAGGTGCGCCAAAACTGACACTGGCGTAGCCAAAGCGATAAAATTTACCCGTAACCCGCAACCCGATCTGGCGCCAGGCAAAGCGCAGAAAGGCAGAAAATTTATCTGCTCTACTGGTCTTTTCGCCCTTTCCAGAAGCCAGCAGCACACGATCCTCCAACACCCGGTCATAATTCAACCCGACAGGCACAAAATAAATATCATGACTGGTCTCGGGGTCAAAATCCGCCACTATGTAGCTAAGAAGACCCAGTTTGGCCGGTTTCAACTTACCATCCCGAGATAGGCCGCCTTCAGGGAAAACCGCCTGTGTCACACCTGCCGCAGTTGCCATCTGCACGTAACGGGCAAGAACGCGACGATAAAGCTGATTGCGTGATTTACGGCGAATAAAGTAGGCCCCAAGACTACTGATCAACGGCTTTAACGGCCAAACCCGCGCCCATTCACCCACCGCATAAGACAGGGCTGAACGCGATGCCGCCAGATAAGTCACCAAGATATAATCCATGTTGGAACGGTGGTTCATCACAAAGATCACGGTTGCATCGGGATCAATGCCCTTCAGGGCATCTTCATCCACATAACCCAGACGCACGCGATATAAAGAGCGTGACAGCCAACGCGCAATTTTGATGGCAATGCCAAAATAGCCTGTAGCGGAAAACGACGGTACGATTTCGCGCGCATAGCGATGTGCCATCTGTTCGGCCACAGGATACGGTATTTGCTCGGTCTGGGTATGTTCGATAATCGCCTCTATGACTTGTGGATCATATGACAACCGATCGATCATCACCCGTCTTTTGGTCAGCTTAAACGGTTGGATTTTCAACTGTAGCCGCTCGTTCAGAACCTTAATGGCTTTGTTCATCCGGTGCCGTAGATACCAACGTACCGTTGGCATCAATATGCGATCCAATAGTCCGATCAGGGCCAATATGCCTGCCAACCAAACCGTCCATGTTGGTATTTCTATTGTTTCGAACATTTGCTTAACGTATCAGGTAATTTCAAATACCAAAGAGAAACGTTGGGGGAAAACAATGAAGTATCGCAAACTTGGGGCGAACGGCCCGAAAATCAGCACAATCGGACTGGGATGTATGAGCTTCGCAGGTTTTTTTGGCCCTACGGATGATCAATCCAGCTTTGATTGTCTTGCAGCGGCAATGGATATGGGGATCGATTTTCTGGATACAGCCGATGTTTACGGTATGGGTAAATCCGAAACTGTGCTGGGCACGTTCATTAATACCCATCCAAATAAATTTAAAATTGCCACAAAATGTGGCATCGTGGTCAAACCCCAGCACAGCTTTGACAATTCCGAAACTTACATCCGCACCGCACTGGCAGGATCATTCGAGCGACTTGGTGTGGATTATGTCGACCTTTATTACATTCATCGCCGCGACCAAAGCGTACCGATTGAAGGAGTCGCGCTAACGATGGGCAGGTTGATCGATGAAGGCAAAATCGGCGGTTGGGGGTTATCGGAAGTTTCCCCTACAACAATTCGGCGTGCCCATGCAGTGACACCGCTTATGGCAGTGCAAAGCGAGTATTCCTTGTGGACGCGCACGCCTGAAGTGGGCGTCCTCCAGACTTGCGAGGCTTTGGGTATATGTTTCGTACCGTTTTCCCCTGTTGGGCGCGGGATATTTGCGCAGAATTTTCCTGTGTTAAGCAATTTTAAAGATAGCGATTTTCGCCTGAAAGTGCCACGGTTCCAAGAACCGAATTATTCCGACAATTGCCGTATGATCGAAGGCTTTAAAACGTTTTGTGCCGACAACAGGTGGATGGTTTCCGCCGCTGCCCTTGCCTGGATATTGGATCAAAACGATACAATGGTACCAATTCCCGCAACCCGCTATGCCAAACACCTGAATGAATGGGCACAAGCCACCGAGATCACTTTCACCGATACACAGCGCGCTGAAATAGACCGTCTGCTGCCAATCGGATTTGCTTACGGCGACCGTTATAATGCTGCCCAGTGGAATGGGCCCGAAAAATACAGCTAACCTTTGGTAAACGCCAAAAGGTTTGTCAGCTTATCTTTCGATACGATCAAGCGCCCACAATCCTTTTGCGCGCCCGCGGGCCCCGAAACACAATAATCATAAGCCCCCATATCCAAGTTCAATGCCATTTTCGGATTCAGTTCCTGTTGTACTTGATGTGCCGCATCATAAAGCGTTTCAGCCTGTGTACTTTCCCAAATACCAAAGCTGCCGTCATTCATTGTCACCAGCATACGTCGTTTGAATTTTGGCGCATCCGCGACATCTTCCAAATCTAGCCGACTATCATTGATCAGCAAATGTGATTGCAATACTGCCACACCCATTCTCTTTGCCTTTGCAACAAACCCGTCACGCAAAGATTTTTCTTTTAAGTTGTAGTTTTCCCCGCCCAAAGCAACATCTCGTGCATGAAACAAATTTGGCATGCCTTTTTTATTGATAATCAAAACCCCATCCCAGTTTTGATATCTGCGGCTGACGATCTGCCCGTCCTTGATCACCAACCCTTCAACGCCAAAACGATCAGCGCTGGAATAAGTGCCTGCAACGGTTAGCATATGGTGGCTATTTGCTTGCATTTCATCGGGCAGCACCCGCAAATGAATCTGTAGATCCGTCTGGCATGAATGGATCAAAACCGATGGAGACAAGGAACAGTCCTGCGCAAAAACCGCAGCCGACAAGGCAAGGTTAAGGCCAGCTGCTTGCAAAAAACGCTGCAAAATCTGAAAAGTCACATGAACTCTCCTGCTATTCGCACAAACTCTGCCAGATATTATCCATCTTGCCAAATCACCAAAATGCCACGGTCGGTCAAAACTTGCCTATGATTACCCATGGCTACCAGAGTAACCGTTCAAAGCAGGTGTTTTCCACCCATTGAGCGCATCAATGGCAGGTTTGTAAATCTCAACCTGAAGCGGGTAACAAGCGGCCGTGCCACTGGAATGTGTTGTACTGCAATCGCCGCCCGGACAGGCAGACAACCCACCGATAAGGTCAATTTCAGCGAAAAACTCTATAAAATCACCGGGGCGTACAGGGCTGGCTTTCATGAAATACTGCTTGGTATCAGGCATAAAGCCCGTACACATGAAAACGTTCAGCACATCATGTACAAGCGGTTCTGCATCTTGCACAGAAATCCCGCGATCCGCCGCCAAGGCCCGTGTCAGGTTGGAATGGCAGCAATAGTGGTAATCCACCCCGTTCAACACATCATTGGTATATGGGTCACAACGCGTACCGATTACATCATGCACCGATGCGCCGTATTCATCCCAGCCGTACCAATCCAGTGTGTCATATGTCACCGTCGCCATCGGGCGCATGGCAGGAAAGCTTGACCACATCCGGTCGCCGGTACTGATATGGGTACCATGTAGGGCGCGGGTTTTACCTGAATAGAACTTTTCGTTCAGGTCATTGGCGTTCCACAGGTTCAAGTCACCTACTTGCGGCCCTTCAATACTGACAATCCGAAAAAAATGACCCTTTGGGACGTTAAAACACGCGCCATCGCGTGGCGGGGCAATGACGGTGTCGATCAAGGTCAGGTTTTCGCGGGCTGTCGTATAAAGTGCCATATCTGGTTTGGGCAATGTATCAATGGGATAACACACGGTCGGTACTATTTTACGAAGATCATCGGCATTGGCCGGTACGGGATTTTGGGGTTTGTATTTCATAAGGTAGCTTTGGCAGATTATCGGTTTGGGTCAAGCATTAAGCATGGCGTCCCGCTTGCCGTCCCGAAAAGATACAGCCACCCAAGAATGTACCTTCCAAAGCGTTATAACCGTGATAGCCGCCGCCACCAAAACCTGCGACTTCGCCTGCTGCATAAAGACCTGCGAAAGGGGTACCATCAGGACGCAGAACTTGCCCCGTGATGTCGGTGTGCAGCCCTCCCAATGATTTACGCGTCAGTATATTCAGACGTACGGCAATCAATGGGCCGTTCTTTGCATCCAGTATTTTATGCAGCTTGGCTGTGCGGATCAGCTTATCCCCAAGATAGGCCCGCGCCCCGCGAATAGCCGTCACTTGTGCATCCTTGGCAAACTTATTATCGATCTGTCGGTCGCGGTCTGCGATTTGTGCGCAAATATGATCATAGGATACACGCGCATCAGGCGCCAAAGCATTCATGCCTGCCACAAGCGCATGTAAATCGTCCTTCACAATAAAATCGGCACCATGCGATTTAAACGCTTCTACCGCATCTGTCGCACCCTTACCAAGGCGGGCTTTCAAAACCTGACGCCAACTGGCCGAGGTCAAATCGGGATTTTGTTCAGATCCCGATAGGGCAAACTCTTTTTCGATGATTTTCTGGGTCAAGATGAACCAACTATGCTCATGTCCCGCCGACAGAATACGTTTCAGGGTGGAAAGCGTGTCGAACCCCGGTAAACAAGGTGCTTCCAATCGGTCACCATTGCCGTCAAACCACATGGAACTTGGGCCGGGCAGAATGCGAATGCCGTGGTTGGGCCAAATCGGATCCCAATTTTGCAAACCTTCGGTGTAATGCCACATCCGATCACCATTGATCACCGCTGCCCCTGCCTGAACGGCCGTCACCTGCATCTTGCCATCCACATAATCGGGCACACCCGCAACCATGCGCTTAGGTGGCTTGCCAAGGCGATCTTCGGGCCAGTAATGGCGCACCAGATCGTGATTGCCACCAATGCCACCCGTAGTCAAAATCACCGTTTCAGCCTGGTAGTTAAAATCGCCAACAGGGGTGCGGCTGGTACTGCGGCCCCGTTCAGCAACCGTATCTTCCAACACCTCACCCGAAACACCTGTTACCCTGCCCGCCTCAACGATCAGATCAGTCACTTTGTGGCGAAAACAAAACCGCAACTTGCCCAACGCCTGCGCTTCGCGCGCCAAATTCTCAAACGGGGCAACAACACCCGGGCCCGTTCCCCATGTCAAATGAAACCGCGGCACGGAATTACCATGACCGGACGCACCTGCCCCGCCACGTTCCGCCCAACCGACAACAGGAAACCAACGCATACCCAACTGATACAGCCAAGGACGCATCTCACATGTGGCAAAATCAAGATAAGCTTCGGTGAATATTTTCGGATTAGCATCCTCGGCACGGTCAAACTGGGCTGATCCATACCAGTCAGCCGCCGCAAGATCACGACTGTCTTTGATTCCTATCCGCCGTTGTTCCGGCGTATCAATCATAAACAACCCACCCAAAGACCAGAACGCCTGACCACCCAAGGATTGTTCGCCTTCTTGATCCAGCAGCAGAACCGACCGCCCACGCGATACCGCTTCATTTGCCGCAACAAGACCTGCCAAGCCTGCGCCGACGATTATTACATCTGCTTTTGCCACACTATTCCCCCCGTTTAAGAGATAACCTAGCCACAGATTTACGCTTATTGAAGAAAAACCTGACGTAACGGTTAGCTTTCAGTCACTTGACCTTATCTGTCACTTTATTCATCTTGCCGTTATTCATTAGAGGAATTCACATGGGTGACGAAGGTTTTATCTTACTCGCAGTTTTGATCGGGGCCTATATTTTATTAATGCCCCTGATTGCATTTATCATGGCGAAAGGTGCCTCGAACACGATCAAACGCCTGCAATCCGAAGTCGAGATGTTGAAAATTCAAGCAGAGGGCAAAGGCAAAACTAAAGCAAAAACCCCGAAACCCATCATCAAATCCAAAGTTGCAGCAGAGGTTATTTCCGAACCGACCAAGACCAAAGCCCCCTGGACACCGCCCGAAGAAAAAGCCGCGACCAAGCCTGCAAAACAACCTGTAGCCCCGCCACCATCTGAACCACCTGTCCCCACAGGCCCGACATTCTTTGACCGTATGGTGGAAAACTTCAAAGCCAACTGGATTGTCTGGCTGGCGGGCCTGTCGCTTGCATTGGGCGGCATATTCATCGTGCAATACGGGTTAGAGCGTGGCTTTCTGGGGCCTGTCGCACGCGTTATCAGCGCATTGGGTTTTGGGGCGGCATTGCTTGGCGTGGCCGAATACCTGCGCCGCAAACCCAATATGGGAATGCAAGGTTGGTTCACGGTACCCGTGGCCCTTGCCGCAGGCGGCGTAGCCTCACTTTACGGTGCTGTGGTCGCGGCCCATATCCTGTATGACCTGACCAGCCAAATGGTCGGCTTTGCCTCTATGGTGCTTGTATCGTTCCTTGCAATCGGTGCGGGCTTGATTTACGGCCCCGTTCTGGCTGTGATCGGTATTCTTGGCGCATTTATTTCACCTGTCATCGTCTCTACCGGTGAAGGTCATCCCATCATGTATCTCTATTTCCTGTCGGTACTGACTGCCGCATTGACCGTAGAACACATGCGTCGCTGGATCTGGCTTTCCGCCCTTGCGGTTGTCTTTACACTGATCGCGGGATTTGGCCTGAATGACACAATCCCCAATCAACCCTATCTGGCGATTTATATTGTTGCGATGATCCTGCTGGTCACCACTATCCCCGCTTTTGGCATAAGGCCGAAATGGGATCATAGCGAGATGATAAACGAAAAAACGCTGGGCGATATTGCAACCCATTACCCGACGATTTTGACCGTGCTGACATCTGCAGGCGGCACCCTGTTGCTGTGCTTTGCCGCCAATGATAATCTGATCCTGTGGCAATCCACTCTTCTGGTCTTTCTGGGCCTAACAGCATGGGCAATATTCTGGTGCAGGCACGCTGAAAATCTTGATCAACTGGCAATCATCTTTACTGGTGGTCTGTTGTTTATCGCCACGGCCGGAAACCCGTTGATACATTACCGCTACCGCGAGACCTTTGAATTGGCGCCGCATCTGACCATGCTCCACACGATATTGGCACTGTCGGCCGTTTTGTTCATGGTGGCATCTTTCTGGCGTACACCACGTTCCGTGCGGCCGCTGTTTTGGGTAGCATGTGGTGCCATTGCGCCCGTGCTGACTTATTTTCTGTCATATGCAAACTGGCACCAAATCGCCCCGATCAGCGACAGGGTCTGGACATTTACCGCTATTTTGCTGGCCGCATTTCTTGCCGTTTCAGCTTTGTTGATGCTGCGCAGTCGTATCCGCCAGCGGCGTACTGGGTCTGATCTGTATTTTGCAGGCATGCTGGTTGCCACTTCATTCGCAGCATATCTGGTTATCGAGATTGATTATCTGGCCCATATCGCAGCCTTGTTGTCACTTGCAGCTTTTGCCCTTGTGATCCGCTTCAAATACCGTTGGACGGGCTATCTGGTCTGGGCCTTAGTCGCGGCCAGCACATCACTTGTGGTGTTTAATCTGTTCCCTGTCTATTCCTTGCGCGAACCTGTCTTGTTGGTTATCGCAGTATTTGGCATCGTAGCCAGCCTGCTTGGTGTCGGTTATATGATGGCAAAAGATGCCAACCAGCCGAACCGTGTCATTCTTTATGAAACCGCCATACTCCTAATCATTGCCCTGCTGATTTGTGCCCTGATTGCACGGGTCGCATCCGGCGGGCGTTGGGAAATGGAATATATGGCCCTTGGCCTATACGCCACAGTTTGGATCGTGATGGCGGGCGTACAGTTCCGTCGCATGGACATAGATGACAGGCTAACTGTCGTGCGCAAATATCTGGGCTATGGCTATGCAACCCTTGCACTTGGCACACTGGCAACGGCCATGCTGATCTCGCCACTTGTAGTTAATGACATCAACGGTATTTTCCCTGTCGATACGGTAATGGCAGCCTACGCCTTGCCCGCATTGATGGCTTACGTATTATATCACTTCGATTTACTGCCGCACTTCATCACCCGTAAAATCGCCAATGGCTTTGCCACCCTGATGACAGGGTTCATTACAGTCATGGAAGTGCGCCGCTTTTGGCATGGCTCCAATATACGGCTTTATAAAGGAACCGAAGTGGGCGAATTATACACTTACACGGTGATCCTGCTAACCGCGACGGTCATCACTGTCATGCTGGCGATTACCCGCAAAAACCCAAGCCTGCGCAAAATCGGTCTGGCTCTGGCGGCTCTAACTGCGGCCAAAGTATTCCTGTGGGATACCGCAGGGATGCAGGGCCTGGCACGCGCAACAGTGTTTATCGCCCTTGGCCTGACATTGGCGGGGGTTGGTTGGTTGTTGCAAGTGTCGCAAATCGCCGACGACAAAACTGATTAGCAAACAAAAGCGCAACAGTCACATTTCATGTAAGCACATAATTCAGTCAAATTCGTTCATTACCATTATAAGAGTTAAAACAATTTCTCTAATTTTGGTTAACGATGCCTGCTTTATACATTTCCGAAGTTAAATACCAAGGCGGTGCTGTACTCGACTTCATAGAGGTTGCCGTGACGACGGGTACAGATGTGTCAAACATCCAGGTGATTATTTATAATGCGGATGGAACCGTTCGCAGCACGAATAACCTGGGCACCATTGTCAGTACGCTAGACGGCAAAGACGTTTATGTCATCGATACCGCAACATCCGCAACATTCAATGGCCTACATAAACTTGGCGGCGTGGCCCTTGTCGACAATGGTACTGTCGACAGCTTCATTTCATTTGGCAACGGATCGCCCATTAGCGCAACAGAGGGCCCTGCAAGCGGCATGACGTCCAACCAAATCGGTCAGGCGGGTGGCGGTCGATCTTTGGAAACAGACGATGACGGGGCCACATATTCTGTACAAGCAAACCCGAACAGTGGAACAATCCCTTGTTTTACACCCGGGACATTCATTGCAACACCAATAGGTGAGCGATTGATCGAAGATCTGGTACCGGGCGATTTAGTCATAACACGCGATCACGGATTGCAAACAATTCGATGGGTTGGACATAAAGTGATTACAGGTGCCAGATTATATGCAAGCCCGCACATTCGCCCAATCCAGATTAAAAAAGATACTTTTGGTACGAGCCGCCCAAATCGTGACATGATGGTTTCGCCACAACATCGAATAGTTATAGACAATGATATTGCAGATAAAACTTACGGAAGTTATCAGGTTCTTGTCCCGACAAAATCACTGGTCAATAAAACCACCATTGCCGAAACGGATGTAACAAAGACAACGTATATTCATCTGCTTTTCGATCATCACGAAATAATTTTCGCGAATGGCATGGCAACCGAAAGCTTTCACCCCAGCAAAACCATTCTGAATGATCTTACGCAAATTATTCAAGATGAGATTTACGAAATATTCCCGGAATTACGCACGAGGCCTGTACAGTATGGGCCAACGGCAATCCCCGCTTTAAGCGTGTCAGAGGGGCAGCATTTGGCACAAAGCATATGGGAACACGGCAAGACTACCTATAACGCAGCGCCTCAAAAACAGACCCGTCATTGAAAAAAGGGGCCGCAAAGCCCCTTTCATATGCACGTCATTAAAGCATGATCACATCGTACGCTCGACCATCATCTTCTTGATCTCGGCAATCGCCAAAGCAGGGTTCAGGCCCTTTGGGCAGGTCTTGGCGCAATTCATGATGGTGTGGCAACGATACAGCTTGAACGGGTCTTGCAATTCATCAAGACGCTCGCCCGTAGCCTCATCCCGGCTGTCGATGATCCAACGGTATGCGTGTAGCAATGCTGCCGGTCCCAAATAACGGTCACCATTCCACCAGTATGATGGACAAGAGGTTGAACAGGATGCACACATCACGCATTCATATAGCCCGTCCAGTTTTTTGCGATCTTCAATAGACTGACGCCATTCTTTGGCGGGGCGGTTGGTTTTGGTTTCCAACCACGGCATGATAGACGCATGTTGCGCATAGAAATGCGTCAGATCCGGGATCAAATCCTTGACCACGGGCATATGCGGCAACGGGTAAATCTTTACATCGCCCTTGACCTCATCCAGCCCGAAAATACAGGCCAGCGTGTTGATCCCGTCGATATTCATCGCACATGACCCGCAAATACCTTCGCGGCATGAACGGCGAAACGTCAATGTCGGATCAATCTCGTTCTTGATTTTGATCAGCGCATCCAAAATCATCGGGCCGCATGTGTCCATATCGACGAAATAACTATCCGTACGTGGGTTTTCCCCGCTGTCAGGGTCGAAACGATAAATCGTAAACTTCCGCACATTGGTTGCCCCTGCGGGTTTCGGCCAAGTTTTACCCACCGTCATGCGCGAGTTTTTGGGAAGCGTTAATTCTACCATAATCTTTATCCTTTGCCTTATGCCGTTACAGTTCCAACGGCGCAGTCGGTTTAACGCCTGATTTGGCGACAACACATGTTTCATATACTTCGTACGGGTCGGTACCCTTCAGATAGTCCGTTGACATGCCTATCCCGATGCCGACACCTGTACGCACTTTATGCCCAACACCGATGCCGACACCGACAGAAACGTCAGGTTTCACAGCCGCACGCGCCCGCTCGGTGCACTGCGCCATAGCCTGTTCCACAGAAACTGGCTTTGGATAAGTACAGGCGGTCAGACCAAAGGCCACAACCGCATATATTACAATATAACGCATCATATCACCCCTTGCAGTAAGGCAGGTAACCCTTTGACTGCGATACACTTGATCGTATCGGGTCGGCTTGCAATACCCACCACAACTTCGGCAGCCTTCGTTGTATTTCCGGTTCCGGATGCAGCCGCCAAGGTCAGGATTTCCTGAAAACTTGCATTATCAATCACACAATCAGTTACAGGTTTTACCGGCACGCCGGGGAATTTTTCAGCCACAATCGGGTCTACAACACCGCGCGCCTGATCACGTGCAACCTCTTCACCGACCGAACAGCCCATCAAGGTAACGGTTGCAATGGCCAGATATGTCGCGCGTAAAATCATAAACACACCATAGCCCCTAACCTTGATCGCCATTATACTGATAAACAGTATTCAAGCCGCCACGCCAAATTTGATCATAACCGTTTTTTTCAAGAAATGATATACAGTCCCAGTTCCACTGTTCCGGAAAAGCATGTTCAATAACGATCAATCCGGGCCAAAGTTTCTTTTCTGCATTTTCAAAAAATGGGCGCAAAATGCTATCTTCGGCTCCTTCCACATCAATTTTCAATGCACCGATTTCAGTTATGTCCTGTTCATTGATGACATTTATCAGCGTATCGGTTTGCACTGTGATGTCGCCATCACCAAGCACCAGACTTTCAAGTTCGGAATTGAAACGCATTTCGCCCTTTTGATCTGAAAGTGCCAGATTGAATACCGTGACCCGATCGAGCAATCCATTGATCTTAAGGTTATATGTCAATTTCGCAAAAACCCGTGGCGTTGGTTCAAATGCAAGGATCCGCGCATCATGGCGCCGCGCCGCAATATTAAAAGTATAGGCCCCGATATTAGAGCCGATATCCAAAAATACCGCGTCTTTCCCCAAATGCTTTACAATCAGATTGCATTCATCCCGATCAAAACCGTTCGGTGTGAACAACGCTTTCCTGTCTCCCGTATTTTCAGCAGGAAAAAAGCGAAAGGATAAGCCGTATAGGGAATAGTCGATTGCGCCTTGTTTTACATATTGCACCAGCCGATTTGCCCGGGTTCTGATTGCAGCACGAAACAATGGGTTTTTGCGCACAATTGATATAATCAACGTTTGCAGCAATGTTGGTTTGAAAAACCCAAAAGGCTTTTGCAGACCCTTAAATACAGTTTCGGATAACGGTATCCCTTCTGCGTCTTGCAAGCTATTATCTTCCACAGTCGTTACCCTCTTGATATCAGTAAACCCGTTTCTTCGGCGCGATTTTCTTTAGATCAATCCCGCCCTCGGCCTGTGTGGTCAAGGGTTTCAGATGCACATCGCGATACGTCAGCTTGACCTTATGGCCGTCCACGCGTGACAGGCTGTGCTTGCGCCAGTTCTTGTCATCGCGATCAGGATAATCCTCATGCGCATGTGCGCCGCGACTTTCCTTGCGGGCTTCGGCCGCGGTAATTGTTGCCATCGCATTCGGCATCAAATTATCCAACTCCAGCGTTTCCATCAGATCGGAGTTCCAGATCAGACTGCGATCGGTGACTTTCAGATCACCCATTTTCTTGGCCACGGCCTGCATTTTCTTGCAACCCTCGGCCAAGGTCTTATCAGTACGGAAAACGGCCGCATCCGCCTGCATGGTTTTTTGCATCTCAAGACGCAGATCAGCAGTTGAAATGCCACCATTTGCATGACGCAATCCATCAAAGCGGGCCATGGACGCCTCAACCGACTTTTTATTCAGTGTTTCATTCAGGATTTTCGGGTCAACCACTTCGCCTGCACGAATGGCCGCTGCACGGCCAAAGACAACCAGATCAATCAGACTGTTTGACCCTAAACGGTTGGCCCCATGAACACTTGCGCAACCCGCTTCACCAATGGCCATCAGGCCCGGTACAGTGCGGTCGTGATCTTTTGCAGTCGGGTTCAGCACTTCGCCCAGATAATTGGTCGGAATACCACCCATATTATAATGTACGGTCGGCAACACGGGGATCGGTTCTTTGGTCAGATCAACCCCTGCAAAAATACGCGCACTTTCAGAGATGCCCGGCAGGCGCAAATCCAAAGTTTCGGGCGGTAAGTGATTCAAATGCAAATGGATATGATCCCCTTCAGGCCCCTGCCCACGGCCTTCACGGATTTCCATTGTCATGCAGCGCGATACCACATCGCGTGATGCAAGGTCTTTGTAGGTTGGGGCGTAACGCTCCATAAAGCGTTCGCCTTCGGAATTTGTCAAATAACCACCTTCGCCACGCGCACCTTCGGTGATTAGGCAACCAGACCCATAAATGCCCGTTGGGTGGAATTGCACAAATTCCATATCCTGCAAAGGCAGACCTGCACGTGCCACCATACCGCCGCCGTCACCGGTACAGGTATGTGCGGATGTAGCACTGAAAAACGCACGCCCATAACCGCCCGTAGCCAGAACAACCATCTTGGCATTGAAGCGGTGAATAGTGCCATCGTCCAATTTCCATGCGATAATGCCCTGACAACGGCCATCTTCGGTCATGATCAGATCAGTGGCGAAATATTCGATATAAAATTCCGCGTTATGTTTCAAGGATTGGCCGTAAAGCGTATGCAATATCGCATGCCCGGTACGGTCGGCTGCCGCACAGGTACGCTGCACGGGCGGGCCTTCGCCAAATTCGGTGGTGTGACCGCCAAAGGGACGTTGGTAAATCTTGCCCTCTTCGGTGCGGGAAAACGGCACGCCGTAATGTTCCAACTCGTAAACCGCTTTCGGGGCTTCGCGGGTCAGATATTCCATCGCATCCATATCGCCCAGCCAGTCAGAACCTTTGACGGTGTCGTACATATGCCACTGCCAGTGATCCGGCCCCATGTTTTTCAAGCTGGCCGCAATGCCGCCCTGGGCTGCAACCGTGTGGGAACGGGTCGGGAAAACTTTGGTGACACAAGCGGTTTTCAACCCCTGTTCGGCCATACCCAATGTCGCGCGTAATCCGGCACCGCCGGCCCCCACAACAACAACATCATAATCGTGATCGATATATTCGTAAGCAGTCATAATTCGTTTCTCCGATCAGGCGCCAAAGGCGAGTTTGGCCACAGCGAATGCGCCCGCAAACCCCATGCCCCAGCATGCGAGTTTAGTTGAAACCAGCAGAACCACCAACATGGCCTTGCCGTGTACATAATCCACAATCACCTCTTGCAATCCACCTGCCAGATGGATGAAAGCAATCATGATGAAAAGAATGGTCGTAATGGCCGTGAACGGGCTTTGAAAAGCGGTCAACAGCTCAGCGTGAGTGCCGCCGATCAGGGGGGCCACTTTCCAGAGGAAACATAAGGTGAGCGGGATCAAAGCGGCTGAGGTCAGACGTCCAATCCACCACTCATGTGTACCTTCTTTGGCAGTGCCCAGTCCCTTTACACGGGCCATATCAGTTTTATAATTCATCTGTGCACCCTTAGTTTACAGCCAAGCAATAAATGCTTGCTGCGGTTAAAACAAAGCTCAGCGCGACAATGGCCCAGCCCCAGAAATCCACTGATTTCAATTCATAACCGTACCCGAAATCCATCACCAGATGGCGCAAACCGCCAAGGAAGTGAAACCACAGGGCCCATAATGACCCGAACATAATAATCAGTCCCAACCATGAGGTCAGGATACCGTTCACAAAATCAAAATAGGTCTCACTTGTGGCCGCCGCCAGCAACCACCAGACAATCAACACCGCCGCCAGCATCATCCCGGCACCCGTGATACGGTTCAGAATGGATGTGATCATGTTAATTTCGGTACGATAAATACTAATATGGGGTGATAACGGGCGTTTGCCCCGGTTCACGTCAGCCATGGGTATTCCTCTCGTTGGCTTTTAAGCTAAACAGGAGTTACACCAGTTTTTTCGCAAGGCACAGGCCTTCAGAGCAATTAATTGTTGTTTTTAGCCTATAAATTGCCGCAGATAGGCTTTTTTCACATACGTGATCACATAGGAAAACCTTGTGATCACGTATTTTTGCAAATTCATTCCGCAGAAATGTGAAACATCATTTTGCGACCCAAGTCAGTACTTTATTATATGACAACGATAATTTGGTTTTCAACCAGAACCATGTGCGCCCAACGAACGCTTCGCAATTCCATTTTGTAATCAATGTTATTCTTGGTGAATCATTTAAATGTATAGATAATTATCAAAGTTCTCCAAAATTCAAACTCCGTGAATATTCGACATCCACATCTTTCACCACAGCCTGCCCACAACGCATGGATCCACGGGCGGCATCATAGGCGTAATTGGAACTACCGTGCAGTTCCCACCCTTTGGAAAGGGCCTCGGTGACTTTGTGACAATATTCATTCGTATCGTCACCAGTGATTAAACGGTATATTTTCATGCGTAACTCCCAAGAAACGGATTATGTCCTAACCAGATATGAATACCAGCAATTACGGCAAAAACCACAGTCGAAATCACCAACAGTCGAATATCGCCAATGATCGGCCCTGCGGCCGGCCGTTCCCACCGGCCTTCGGCACGATTGATCAGAAACATTGAGATCAATGCCCAAACCCCAAGCCCGCCAAACAGGATGATCGAAGCCACATCACCGTTTACCAGCAAATGTGCAACGGTCCAGATAACAACACCTGTCAGCATCGGATGGCGCATCCAAGTTTGCATCCGCCCCTTGGATGAACCGGCCCCCATACAAATAACCGCCACAACCATCAGCAGGTTGTTCAGGTGTCCCGCCCAACTGAAAGGCGTATAAACAGGTGTGAATTCAGAGCCGCGATAGCCAACGATCATCATTGCAAGCGATGCTAAAATCATCATTGCAATAACCCCCCGCGCCGGGCCTTCGCCCATTTTGTTATTCAATGCCTGCCGCAAGTTAGGCACCAAACGCTTAATCCAATGGGCATCAATCCACAAAAAGACACCGAGCAGCAAAATCATTAAATACATCTATGTACCCTTTCGTTTCACGATTACATCGGCCATTTTCAGTAAAGCGCGCGCATCATCTGCATGTAAATGCTCTACCAGTTCACCGTCAAGGGTCGCAACCCCTGCACCTTTGGCCTCTGCTGCTTCATAGGCCTCGATTTGCCGTTTTGCATAGGCAATTTCTTCGGCACTTGGCCCAAAGGTCGCGTTGGCAGGGCTGATTTGTGCCGGGTGAATCAGCGATTTCCCGTCAAACCCCAAGACCCGCCCCTGCGTGCAATTGGCCACAAATCCGTCCGTATCCGTGAATTTCTTGTAAACACCGTCAATACAAATCAATCCGTAAGCCCGCGCCGCAAGCAGGCATAATCCGTAGCTGGTCAACAGCGCATCTTGCCCTGTGGTTTCGCGTGCCTTCATATCCTTCAACAAATCATTCGGCCCGACAATCATCCCCACCACCCGTTGCGATTCTGTACAAATTTCGCGTAAGTTCATCACACCTATGGCGGTTTCGATCATGATCCAAAGCCGTGTATTTTTAGCGGCAGGTTCCGTATCCAGTATCTGCACGACAGCCCGTACATCCGCCGCCGTATCAACCTTCGGAACCACAATTGCATTCACACCAGCCTTTGCTAAAGCTTTGACATCACTCGCGAAATACTCCGTTTCGACACTATTCACCCGCACCATTTGCAATGATGCCGCAAAGCCACCATCCGCCAAGGCGATGATCGCGGCATCACGGGCTTCGGCTTTGCGTGCAGGCGTAATAGAATCCTCTAAATCCAGTATCACACCGTCACAATCCAACCCTTTTGATTTTTCGACCGCACGCGCATTTAACGCCGGTACAAACAGTAGCGAACGGGTGGGTATCATTTTATAAACCTTTTTAAACCTGCCCTTACATCCCCAAATTGACAGCCAATTGCAACCACCCAATGCAACACACATCCGCACGACCCGTTAATCCGTTCTTACACAATGTCGCAAAACCTTTCGACAAGAACACAACATTCGAAAGGACGTGCATGCCAAATCACATAGAAAAAATGATCCTCACCTTATCCATTGGGCTTGTCGGAATGATATTCGCAATGGATGCAGCCCAAACCTCCCCGGCCAATTGTGCCAAGCGCGCCAAAATGGTCGAAAAACTGCATGCACGTTTTGGCGAAAGCCGCCAAAGCGTCGGGTTGACACCGGGTGGGCAAGCGTTGGAAATATTTGCCCACCCCGAAACCGGAACCTGGACCATATTACTGACATTACCCAATGGCACCAGCTGCATGATGGCTTCGGGTCACGCCTATCAGGCCGTAAAAACCCCCGCGGATCAGGGCGTTTAAATCCGCAAAACGTCGCGGGCAGAACAAAAAACAACAATGCCGCTTGCTCTTCGTGCGTAGAAACGCTACCCCATCTGCGATGAAAACCCATAGGAGAGATGGACATGGCAAGAGCGAAAATCGCGTTGATCGGTTCAGGAATGATTGGCGGAACACTGGCGCATCTGGCAGCTTTGAAAGAGCTGGGCGACATTGTTCTGTTTGATATTGCAGACGGTATTCCACAAGGTAAAGCGCTGGATATTTCAGAAGCAAGCCCCGTTGATAAATATGACGCCGCCATTTCAGGCACCACGGATTACGCCGATATCGCGGGTGCTGACGTCTGTATCGTCACCGCAGGTGTTGCCCGCAAACCGGGGATGAGCCGCGATGATTTGTTGGGGATCAACCTGAAAGTGATGAAATCCGTTGGTGAAGGCATTGCCAAACACGCACCGAACGCATTTGTGATCTGCATCACCAATCCGCTGGACGCAATGGTCTGGGCCTTGCAAAAGTTCTCTGGTCTGCCTGCAAACAAAGTATGCGGCATGGCCGGTATTCTGGATAGTGCGCGTTTCCGCCACTTTCTAGCCGAAGAATTCAACGTATCCGTCAAAGACGTTTCCGCCTTCGTTCTGGGTGGTCACGGCGACACAATGGTACCACTGGAACGTTATTCAACCGTCGCAGGCATTCCTTTGCCCGATCTGGTAAAAATGGGTTGGACAACGCAAGATAAACTCGACGCCATCATCCAGCGTACACGCGATGGTGGTGCAGAAATTGTTGGCTTACTTAAAACAGGTTCCGCATACTATGCCCCTGCCGGCTCCGCAATTGAAATGGCCGAAGCCTATTTGGGCGACCAAAAACGCGTTCTACCATGTGCGGCACATATCGCAAACGCATATGGCGTAAAAGACATCTACGTCGGTGTGCCAACCGTAATCGGTGCCGATGGCATTGAGAAAGTAATAGAGATTGACCTAAACAAGTCCGAAAAAGCTATGTTCGACAACTCTGTTGACGCAGTAAACGGCTTGATTGAAGCATGCATAGCGATTGACGGCTCACTGGCATGAGCCCAGCCGCACGGCCCGAAATCGCGGACGATCTGGTAACATTGGTACTGACCAGCTGTGATCGTCCCGCTTTTCTGGAACGTACACTGGAATCAATCACCGCTTGTGACCTGACGGGGATCAAGCGGATCATTGTAATCGAAGATTCAACCAATCCAAAGATTGAAGGCATCGTTACAAAATGCCTTCAATCAGTGCCGCATCTTTTTTTGCAAAACGAAGTAAATATCGGCCAGATCGCCTCAATCGATCGCGCCTATGCGCATATCGATACGCCATATATCTTTCACTGCGAAGAAGATTGGCTTTTCCCTAGCGGTCTGTTTTTGGCACAATCTTTAATGATTTTGGAAAACCATCCAAAAGTCCACGCAGTCATGGTACGTACGCCTGGTGAAAACCCGGATAATTACTATACCAAACCCAAATATACGTTGAACGGCTTTTCCTATTGGATCACCGATCCCAAAGTTCACCGACGTTGGGGTAGTTTTTCATTCAACCCCGGGTTGCGCCGTACCAGTGATTACACAAATATTACGTCCTATATGGACATAGGCCCAGAACGGGACATTAGCCTTCACTTCAAGCTGCAAGGCTATAGTCTAGCGGTTTTGGAAAATGGTGACGTTACACATTTCGGCTATGAACGCACTGTGAAAGTTGACGAAACCAAACGCAAAAGGGCCTTGGGTTATTTCATCAAGTCGCTCAAGCATCGCATACAGTTTTTAGTGTATAAGTACTTCAAATAAACAATTGATAGATTTTGTGATCACATGAAATATACGTGTGATCACAAAAAATACTTATTTACACAATATCATGGTTTTTTCAACTTTTCCCTTCTTTCCCAGCGAAACCTCTGTAACAGTCGGGTGACGAATTCAGCAAAAGGGACATACCCATGAACATCCATGAATACCAAGCTAAGGGATTACTGCGCAAATATGGTGCGAATGTATCGGATGGCCGCATCGTAATGAACGCAGCCGAAGCCAAAGCCAAAGCCAGCGAAATGGGTGGGCCGCTTTGGGTCGTCAAAGCGCAAATTCATGCAGGCGGGCGCGGCAAAGGTCACTTCAAGGAAGCTGAAGCAGGTGATGCGGGCGGTGTGCGTCTGGCCCATTCCGTGGAAGAAGCCGCCGAAGAGGCGCAAAAAATGCTGGGCCGTACATTGGTCACGCACCAAACTGGCCCTGCCGGCAAACAAGTCAATCGGGTTTATCTGGAAGACGGTGCCGATATTGAAAAAGAATTTTATCTGGCCGTGCTGCTGGATCGTGAAACATCGCGCGTTTCTTTCGTGGCCTCGACCGAAGGCGGCATGGACATTGAAAAAGTTGCCGCCGAAACCCCTGAAAAAATTGTCAGCTTCACCGTCGACCCTGCCGCAGGCTTTTCCGGCTTTCATGGCCGCCGCGTAGCCTTTGCACTTGGTCTGGAAGGCAAGCAGGTCAAACAATGCGTTCAGCTGGTCGCACTATTGTATAAGATGTTCGTTGAAAAAGATATGGATATGCTGGAAATCAATCCGTTGATCGTTACCAAAGCGGGCGATCTAAAATGCTTGGACGCCAAAATGGGCTTTGACGGCAACGCTTTGTACCGCCAGCCGGACATCATGGAATTGCGGGATGAAACTGAAGAAGACGCCAAAGAACTGGAAGCATCTAAATATGACCTGAATTACATCGCTTTGGACGGTGAAATCGGCTGTATGGTCAACGGTGCCGGCCTTGCGATGGCAACGATGGACATCATCAAGCTTTACGGCGCGGAACCTGCCAACTTTCTGGACGTCGGTGGCGGTGCCACCAAGGAAAAGGTAACCGAGGCCTTTAAAATCATCACATCCGACCCGCAAGTCAAAGGCATTCTGGTCAATATATTCGGTGGCATCATGCGCTGTGATGTAATCGCCGAGGGCGTTGTCGCCGCTGTTAAAGAGGTTGGTCTGCAAGTACCGTTGGTAGTGCGCCTTGAAGGCACCAAAGTGGCCGAAGGCAAAAAGATAATCAACGAAAGCGGCCTTGATGTCATCGCCGCCGATGATCTGGGTGACGCGGCCGCGAAAATCGTGAAAGCGGTAAAGGGGTAACCCGATGAAAACCTTCCTGACACTCATAACTCTTGCCATTGCAGCCCCCGCTGCAATGGCACAGGATATGGCTGCAGAAAAATCGCGCGCCATAAGTTTGGCCAATTATTTTGGTACCTCTTGCCTGAAATACGCCCCCGATGTGGACACGCTATTTCACGCCAAGGGCGTTTTGGGCCTGACAGAAATCAATTCAGGGCCGCTCAATTTTTTCGAACTGGTTTACGGGCTGACGGTTTCAAACGGTAATCACCATACCTTTGCTGGTCAGACAAAAGACGGTGTCGGCTTTGAAATTCACATCAATAATTTCACACAAGACGGTGTCCGCTATTACGGCTGTTCCATCGGCAGCCCCGAGGTGACCTCTGCCGCGCTGGAAGCGGAATTGCGCGCAACATATGGCCTTCCGGGAGATCCGGTTCTGAACGAAAAAATGTCAAGCCTTCACCACCGCATGTGGAACTTCGGCTCCAAGCAAGACCCACAGTATTTCATCCTGATCGGCCTTAGCAACCCCAATGAACCAACGGCCGTCGTTGCCAATTTCGGAAAGAAATAATGATGGTACGAAAAACCCTGACATCTGCACTTCTCGTTCTGGCTCTGACAGGCCAGATGTCGCAAACAACCGCAGCGCAAGACATATCTGTTCTGACCGCCGAGACAGCTATGCTGCAATCATCCGACCACAGCGTCTTGATGCGCGCAGCTGTCGCCGCTTGTCTGTTGCACCCGACAGACCGCAAAACCATTCTGACACTGCTTGAAGGCGCAAAATGGACGGTTGGTGGTGATGATGAATGGATTGAGGCGGGTTTCAATGACGTCTGGGTCACTTTGATGGGCAGTAATGACGATTTCTTTTGTGATGTTCAGGGTGACATTTCACAAGCTGCGGCCCTTGCGGGTCTCAAAGACATGATAACGGCGGCCCATTGGGATAACTGGACAATCACACAGGAAGATGGCGAATGCCATAGCCTAAACCACCCGCAAGGTCCGGGTATCTACATCACCAGTGCCGGCAATGATCCCGTTTGTACCCCGCAACCCCACAGCGCAATTCGCATTGCCGGTCAGAGGAATTAAACTGTAAATGTCCGATACATCTTCCTCCCCCCGGGCCTGCCCGAACTGCAACGCGAACGCGGCAACCCCGTTGCCACAATACTCGCGCGATGAATGGCGGATCGTTGAATGTAAATCCTGCACAATGGTCTACCTACAAAACCCGATTGATTATGTTGCACTGGAAGAAGACTACGCTTGGGAAAAAACTTACGCAGAGCTTGATAAAGAACGAAATCGCAAGAAATCATGGATCAAACGGGCAGCACGCCAAGTGCGTATCCTGAATTATCGCATGAAACGTGACGCGAATGAACGCTTTTTGAAGATACTGGGCCCGGGTAATATTCTGGACATCGGTTGCGGTGATGTCGTGCGTTGTCAAACCCCCTTCGTGCCCTACGGCATCGAAATATCGAAAGCCATGCAAAAAACCGCAGATGAAAAAATGCGCGCACTGGGCGGCGAATGTGTGCTGGGTGCGGGTGCCGAAGCAATCTGGGACTTCCCGAAAGACAAATTCGACAGCATTATGATGCATTCATATCTGGAACACGAAGTGCAGGTTGCCAAAATTCTGGACGGCGCCATGCATTGCCTGAAACCGGGTGGCAAAATTTATGTACGGGTGCCGAATTACAACGCCCTGAACAGACGCATTTCCGGCCCGAATTGGCCCGGTTTTCGCTACCCCGACCACGTCAATTACTTCACCGTCAAAACGCTAAAGGCGGTCGCCGCCAACGCAGGTTTCGATTTCAAGCTCGTAAACCGTCACAAAATCTGGCTGGATGATAACATTCTGGCCCTTTTCACCAAACCAACCACCCTGTAAGGATTCAACGCTTATGTCAGTACTCGTAAACAACAACACCAAAGTCATCTGCCAGGGCCTGACAGGGTCGCAAGGTACGTTTCACACCGAACAGGCCATTGCATATGGCACCAATATGGTCGGCGGAGTTACACCGGGCAAAGGCGGGCAAACCCACCTTGAGCTACCAGTGTTCAATTCTGTGCACGAAGCCCGCCATGTCACAGGCGCCAACGCCACCGTGATCTATGTGCCACCGCCCTTCGCAGCGGACAGTATTTTAGAAGCGATCGACGCCGAAATGGAACTGATCGTCGCCATCACCGAAGGTATCCCTGTTTTGGATATGATGAAAGTCAAACGCGCATTGGACGGCTCCAAATCCCGCCTAATCGGGCCGAACTGCCCGGGCATCATCACACCGGGCGCGTGCAAAATCGGCATCATGCCGGGCCACATACATCAGGCAGGTAGCTGTGGCGTGGTATCGCGTTCCGGCACACTGACCTATGAGGCGGTGAAACAAACCACCGATCTCGGTCTTGGCCAATCCACGGCCATCGGCATCGGCGGTGACCCGATCAAAGGCACTGAACACATTGATTGTCTGGAAATGTTCATGGCCGACCCCGACACCCATTCAATCATCATGCTGGGCGAAATCGGCGGAAGCGCCGAAGAAGACGCAGCACAGTTCATTATTGATGAGGCTAAGGCGGGCCGTAAAAAACCCGTCGCGGGCTTTATCGCAGGCGTCACAGCCCCTCCGGGCCGGCGCATGGGCCACGCAGGCGCAATTGTAGCAGGCGGCAAAGGTGATGCAGCCAGCAAAATCGAAGCAATGAAAGCCGCAGGTATTGTGGTGGCAGACAGCCCCGCAACACTAGGCGAGGCTGTTATGAAAGCTATTGGGTAAATTAAATCAATCGCCTCGCGCATCTCTGCGCGGGGCTTCCACGTCATACCCGCGATATAATCGTGGGTGCAATCTGGGATTAAAAACATGACCGACCAATCATCGAACGACCAACTTCACGCATCCTCCTTTCTGCAAGGCCACAATGCGGAATATATCGAACAGCTTCACGCCAATTACGTGAAAGACCCTGCATCGGTCGACGAAAGCTGGGTCGCGTTCTTCGGTGAATTGGCCGATGACAATGCATCAATCACCAAAGAGGCTGAAGGCGCTTCATGGTCGCGCGACGACTGGCCACCTATCCCCAACGACGATCTGACAGCCGCCCTTGACGGGCAATGGGCCGCAGACCCCGAAACCGCGATCAAGGCCAAGGCAACAAGTGCCGGTGTCGGCCTAACCGACGATCAAATCCAACGCGCGGTGCTGGACAGTATCCGCGCCCTGATGATCATTCGCGCCCATCGTATTCGTGGCCACCTTGCAGCTGACCTTGACCCGCTGAAGATGAAGAAATCAGAACCGCATCCGGAACTTGACCCTAAATTCTACGGTTTCAATGAAATCGATATGGATCGCCCGATATTTCTGGACAATGTGTTGGGCATGCAAACCGCCACCATGCGCACCATCATCGCCAAGCTGCGCAAGACTTATTGCGGTACATTCGCGCTGCAATACATGCACATCTCAGACCCCTTGCAAGCCGCATGGTTGAAAGAACGCATCGAGGATTACGACAAGGAAAATTTCTTCACCAAAATGGGCCGCAAAGCGATATTGGCCAAAATGGTCGAGGCCGAAGGCTTTGAAAAATTCTGTCACGTCAAATATTCAGGTACCAAACGCTTTGGTCTGGATGGCGGCGAAGCACTGATCCCCGCGATGGAACAAATCATCAAACGCGGTGGTGCACTGGGCGTGAAAGACATCATTGTCGGCATGCCACATCGGGGCCGTTTAAGCGTTCTATCGAACGTGATGGGTAAACCTTATCGTGCCATTTTTAACGAATTTTTCGGCGGCAGTTACAAACCGGATGAGGTTGAGGGTTCGGGCGATGTAAAGTACCATCTTGGTGCGTCATCCGACCGTGAATTTGACGGTAACTCCGTGCATCTGTCCCTCACCGCCAACCCGTCACATCTGGAAGCGGTCAATCCGGTTGTTTTGGGCAAAGCGCGCGCCAAGGGCGACCAAATGGGGCGCGACCGCGGTGCCGTGTTGCCTGTATTGCTGCACGGGGATGCTGCCTTTGCAGGGCAAGGTGTGATTGCCGAATGTTTCGGTTTGTCAGGTCTTAAGGGTCATATCACGGGTGGTACAATCCATGTCGTTGTGAATAACCAAATCGGCTTCACTACGGCCCCGCATGACAGCCGCTCTTCGCCTTATCCCACGGATATTGCAATGATGGTGGAAGCCCCGATTTTCCACGTCAACGGCGACGATCCCGAAGCGGTGGTTCATGCCGCCAAAATCGCCACAGAGTTCCGCCAGAAGTTCCGCAAAGACGTGGTTTTGGACATTTTCTGTTACCGCCGTTTCGGCCATAACGAAGGTGATGAACCGATGTTCACCCAACCTGAAATGTACACCAAAATCAAAACCCACAAAACTTCGCTTGCACTTTATACCGAGCGTCTGATCAAGGATGGTTTAATCCCTGAAGGTGAAATCGAAGACATCAAAGCCGCGTTTCAAGCCAAATTAAACGAAGAGTTCGAAGCGGGCAAAAACTACAAACCGAACAAGGCCGACTGGCTGGACGGCAAGTGGAAACATCTGGAAAGCAAAGACCCAGAATACCAGCGCGGCAAGACCCATATTACCAAAGCACGTTTCAATGAAGTCGGCGCGGCCCTTACCAAACTGCCCGAAAGCTGGACACCGCATAAAACCATTTTGCGCATTCTGGACGCCAAGGCCGAGATGATTAAATCGGGCAAAGGTATCGACTGGGCCACCGCCGAAGCATTGGCCTTTGGGTCATTACAGGTCGAAGGTTTCCCCGTGCGTCTGTCGGGCCAAGATTGTACTCGCGGCACATTCAGCCACCGCCATTCAGGTATTCTGGATCAAAACACGGCTGAAAAATACTATCCGCTGAATAACATCCGCGCCGAGCAAGCACCTTACGAAGTCATCGACAGTATGTTGTCCGAATACGCCGTGTTGGGGTATGAATATGGCTACACACTGGCCGAACCCAACGCACTGACGCTATGGGAAGCACAGTTCGGCGACTTTTCCAACGGCGCGCAGATCATGATCGACCAGTTCATCAGTTCAGGCGAAAGCAAATGGTTGCGCATGTCCGGTCTGGTGATGCTCTTGCCCCACGGTATGGAAGGTCAGGGGCCGGAACACAGTTCCGCCCGCCCCGAACGTTTCTTGCAAATGTGCGCCGAAGACAACTGGGTGATCGCTAATGTCACGACACCTGCGAACTACTTCCACATCCTGCGCCGCCAATTACACCGTAAATACCGCAAGCCGCTGGTGATTATGTCCCCGAAATCCCTGCTGCGCCATAAAATGGCGGTCAGCACGATGGATGAATTCATCGGAACAACCAGTTTTCACCGTGTACTTTGGGATGACGCCCAACTGGGTAATTCCGACACAAAACTCGTGGCCGACACAAAGATCAAACGTGTCGTGATGTGTTCCGGTAAAGTCTATTATGACCTGCTTGCCGAACGCGACGCGCGCGGCATCAGCGACATTTACCTGATGCGCGTTGAACAGCTTTATCCACATCCCGAAGAGGCAATGGCCGAAGAATTAAAACGCTTCAAAAATGCCGACTTCATCTGGTGCCAGGAAGAACCTAAAAATCAGGGCTACTGGACATTCATCAACCCGCATATCGAAAATGTTTTGAACAATATAGGCGTCAAAAATCCACGCCCCGCATATGCCGGCCGCGATGCCGCCGCTGCGCCTGCAACCGGCCTTGCAAGCAATCATAAATTACAACAAGACGCGCTGGTAAACGATGCGCTGACCCTTGGAGGAAAATAAAATGACCGAAGTACGTGTACCCACCTTAGGCGAAAGTGTTACCGAAGCCACGATTGCAACATGGTTCAAGAAAATTGGCGACAGCGTTGCCGTTGATGAAATGATCTGCGAACTGGAAACAGACAAAGTCACCGTCGAAGTGCCATCCCCTGTTGCAGGCACATTAACCGAAATAATCGCCGCCGAAGGTGATACCGTGGGCGTTGACGCGCTCCTGGCCAATATATCTGCAGGCGATGCCGCCCCTGCGCCAAAAGCGGCAAAACCCGCCGCAACCGAAACCCCTGCCGCAACAAGCGATGATGCCCAGTCCATAGACGTCATGGTACCTACATTGGGCGAAAGCGTAACCGAAGCAACCGTCGGTACATGGGGCAAAAAAGTCGGTGATACGGTCGCGGCCGACGAATTGCTGGTCGAACTGGAAACCGACAAAGTCAGTGTTGAAGTGCCCTCACCCGCCTCTGGCGTGATCACTGAAATCTTGGCAGCGGACGGTGCAACCGTAGCCGCAGGCGGCAAACTTGCCGTAATCTCCGGCACGGCCTCATCCGCCGCAATCGCCCCTGTGGCTGCCGCACCTTCAGCAGCTGCATCCGACGATGCCGTCAAAAACGCACCTGCCGCGGAAAAACTGATGGCCGAAAACGATCTGAGTGCAGATCAGGTGACAGGCACCGGCAAAGACGGCCGCGTGATGAAATCAGACGTGCAAGCCGCATTGGCAACACCTGCAGCAGCCCCCGTCGTCGCACCGGCCGCAACACCTGCTCCGGCAGCAGTTGCCCCCCGCGCGCCCGTCGCCGCCGAACAAGCCGCCCGTGAAGAGCGGGTAAAAATGACAAGGCTGCGCCAAACCATCGCGCGGCGCTTGAAAGAAAGCCAAAACACCGCCGCTATGCTGACCACATATAATGAGGTCGACATGTCCGCTGTCATGGCTCTGCGCAACCAATACAAAGACGCATTCCTCAAAAAACACGGTGTCAAACTAGGCTTCATGTCGTTCTTTACCAAAGCATGCTGCCACGCGCTGAATGAAGTCCCTGAAGTGAATGCCGAAATCGACGGCACAGATGTGGTTTATAAAAACTACGTAAACATGGGGATAGCAGCCGGTACGCCCACGGGCCTTGTGGTGCCGGTGATCCGCGATGCCGACACAATGTCGTTTGCCACCATCGAAAAAATGATCGCCGAAAAAGGTGCGCGCGCACGTGACGGCAAGCTTAGCATGGCCGAAATGCAGGGCGGCACGTTCACCATCTCAAACGGTGGCGTCTACGGCTCGCTGATGTCATCACCCATCCTGAATCCGCCGCAATCGGGCATCTTGGGCATGCACACCATCCAGAAACGCGCCGTGGTAGTGAATGATGAAATAGTCATCCGCCCGATGATGTACCTGGCGCTTTCCTACGACCACCGCATTGTGGATGGCAAAGGTGCCGTGACCTTCCTTGTCCGCGTGAAAGAAGCGCTGGAAGACCCGCGTCGGTTGTTGATGGATTTGTAGGGCAATCCAATGAAGCTGAAAGAATGGACAGCAGTACACCCGAAACGGAAATTTTATTCCGAATTGGTTCTGTGGCTAATTATGGTGGCTGTCCTGATATACGACTTAAACAGCGTTTCTTCAGGCGGTGAGCCCAGAAATATTTTGTTAATTCTCTTTGCCGCTTTTGGATGGCTGCTACCGGTATTTCGACTGTGGCAATGGCGGAAGTATAATAAGAATACGGAATGATCACCTTCGACCATATCGCCATCGCGGCACCTTCCCTTGATGTGGGCGCAGAATACGTTCGCAGCCTCACGGGGCTTACCTTTCCTAAAGGCGGTGAACACCCCGATATGGGCACCCACAACCTTGTCACCGCCCTTGGCCCCGATACATTTGCCGAAGTGATCGCCATAAACCCAGGCGCCACACCACCGAACCGCCCACGCTGGTTTGCGCTGGACAACCCCACCGAGCAGGCCAAATTCCCCTGCCTGCAAGCGTGGTTGTTGCGCACTGACGACATAGACGGCTGCATCGCAAAAGCCACCGAAATCGGCATCGATCTTGGCCATGCCACCCCGTTCAAACGTGACGCATTACGCTGGCGTTTCGCTGTCACCGATGACGGCGAAATCCCGCTCGATGGTGCAGCACCGCTTCTGCTGCAATGGGATGAAACAGGCCCGAGCCACCCTGCAAACATCATGACCGATCTTGGCCTGCGCATAGATGCACTTACGATTGAAACACCCCACGCTGACCGCCTAGGCGCATTACTGGACGCGCTCGATCTAAAAGACCGCCCTGAGATCCAACAAGCGGATACCACAAAAATCACCGCACATGTTTCCACCCCAAACGGAAAGGCAATTCTATGACCTTTCCAAATGGTCAAAATATCCCCGCCGAAGGCATAAACGTTAATAAGCCCGCGTATGCCGGCGGTCATACGCCTTGTGCACAGGTTGTGTACGCAAATAATACATGCCAAAATGGCGAAAACACGAAAGGTTAACACCCATGTCAGACTATGATGTTATCGTAATTGGCGGCGGCCCGGGCGGCTATGTCTGCGCTATTCGCTGCGCGCAACTGGGCCTGAAAACCGCCTGTGTCGAAGGCCGCGAAACCCTTGGTGGCACATGCCTGAATGTGGGCTGCATCCCGTCCAAGGCCCTGCTGCACGCCAGTCACTGCTATCATGATGCAACCCATAATTTCACCAAAATGGGCTTGATGGGTAAATCCCCTTCGGTCGATTTCACCAAGATGCTGGAATACAAGGATAGCGTTATTGAGCAAAACACAAAGGGTATCGAATTCCTGTTTAAAAAGAACAAGATAGACTGGGTAAAAGGTTGGGGATCCATCTCTGCTGAAGGTCAGGTCACGGTTGGTGGTGAGGTCCACAAAGCCAAGAGTATCGTCATCGCTTCGGGCTCTGAACCCTCAAGCTTACCGGGCGTGGAAATCGACGAAAAAACCATTGTCACCTCAACAGGTGCGCTAACCTTACCCAAGGTGCCAAACAGACTTGTTGTCATTGGTGCGGGTGTAATTGGATTGGAAATGGGCAGTGTTTACGCACGCCTTGGTGCCGAAGTGACGGTGGTGGAATTTTTGGATCATATTACCCCAGGTATGGACAAGGATCTTGCCAAAACTTTCCAAAGATCACTTAAAAAACAAGGCCTTAAATTCGTTATGGGCGCCACCGTCCAATCGGCAACTGTCAAGAACGACAAAGCGAATGTGACTTATAAGCTGCGCAAGAATGACGCCGAGGCATCCGTAGAAGCGGATGTTGTGCTATTGGCGACAGGCCGTAAACCGTTCATGGACGGTTTGGGTTTTGAAGCCTTGGGTGGAAAAATATCCCCACGCGGCCAGATCGAAACCGATGATCATTGGCGCACCAGTATCGCGGGCATTTATGCCATCGGTGACGTCATCGACGGCCCGATGCTGGCCCATAAAGCAGAAGATGAAGGCATGGCCGTCGCTGACGTGATTGCAGGCAATCATGGCCATGTAAATTACGATGTGATCCCCGGCGTGATCTACACTGCCCCGGAAGTTGCCAATGTCGGTCAAACCGAAGAACAACTGAAAGAAGCGGGCGTTGATTACAAAGTCGGTAAATTCAGTTTCATGGGTAACGGGCGGGCGAAAGCGGTGTTTCAGGGTGAGGGGTTTGTGAAAATTCTGGCGGATGCAAAAACCGATAAAATCCTGGGCTGTCACCTGATAGGCCCCGCCGCAGGTGAACTTATTCACGAAATTTGTGTAGCGATGGAATTCGGCGCATCGGCGCAGGATATTGCTTTGACCTGCCATGCGCACCCAACATTTTCTGAAGCCGTACGTGAAGCTGCATTGGCTTGCGGCGATGGCGCAATTCATGCTTAGTATTGATATTTAAATAAAAATTCCCTGATAGATGGCACTACTACCTATCAGGGAATTAAATCATGGCCTCGAATTGGGATAAAGAAGCCAAATGGTTGACAGAAATATAGCCAACCTTTGTTCTGTAAGTATACGCTGGTGGGTTTCAGTGTAATCTAAACTATTTTCACACTTGCGTGATGCAAATGAGAGCATATTGTGTACACTCAAACCCAAGCGATCAAAATACTGTTAAAACAACTTGGTTGCTGCCCTATGTAATTACGCCAGCGCACTTGCCATGAAAAAAATGCCTAACTCTGTCTATCAATACATTTTTAGGAAATCCTTTGGGCACCAGATTATTGTTGTCAGTTTAACTCTAATTCTTCTCCCTCTCGCTCCTATTCCATTGGATCTGCAAAGACGTATACTGGATGACGCAGTAGCCCAAGGGAACGTAAACCTTCTCTTTAAGCTTGGTGGGCTATATCTGCTGACAATGTTGATATCCGCAGGCATTAAATTTGCAATGCGCACACAACGTGAACTTATCTCGGCGCGCATTGTCCGTTCCTTACGCAATTCGGTGTTTCACTCCATGTACACTATTGTCCCGAAGATGCACAAAACGCAGAAAATGCATAATGACGGTGAAGTGGACGAAGGTGCCGTGGTTTCAATGTTATCCTCAGAAGTGGAAAAACTTGGCGGTTTTGCCGGTGCGGCCATCTCAGGCCCATTGTTCGAAATTGGAACCTTGGTCTTTATTCTGGGTTACATGTTTTGGATCGAACCGCTGGTCGCCTCTATTGCCGTGGCACTTTACTCACCACAAATGATTATCGTCCCCTTTTTTCAGGCCCGCATGAACCGGTTAGCCCAGAAAAAAGCCATTAAGTTACGAGAGCTTGGTTCCTTTATTGTTGAGAACCCACAAGGTGATCTTCTAATGGCAGAACAACCTATGAAATTCACCACATTGATAGAAGATATCTTGCGCTTGCGCACGCGGTTCATCATGAACAAAAACATCATGAAAACAATCAACAACCTTTTAATTGCCTTAGGGCCATTTGGCATTATCTCTTACGGCGGTTACATGGCAATTCAGGGGGAAATCGAAGTTGGTGTTATTCTTGCCTTTGTTTCCGGTATGGAACGGCTTGGTGACCCTATAAGGGAACTTGTCGGTTCTTACAGTCAAATCACCGATGCGCGCATGCGCTACGCCACATTGCTTGAAGCCTTTCCCGACGGCCCCGCGAACAGCACTGCATAAAAATGCCCCAACAGGCTGCTCAAAGTCTGCCGGGGCTATCTTATGACCTCAAGAGGGAAGAGAGGTCAAGGCTAACCGGGGAAGCCAGCCTTTCGATATATACATAACGTAGTGCAGACCATTTTCCGTCGCAAGGGAGGTCACTCATTTGTGAGCATTCGTAAGCCTTGCGTGACATCGGCACGGATTGCCAACCGTAGGCCGGCCTCATCGCCCGCTCGCAGTGCTGCAATGACTTTGCGATGGTTGTCTGATGCTTCGCGACGTTGCGATTTTTCATATAAAACCGTCATCGTCGGGCTAAGTTGCAACCAGACCGTTTCCGCCATCGCCAACATTGCGGGGGCTTGCGCACGCAAATATAGGGTTCTGTGAAATTCCAGATTTGAGCGTATATAAGCTACAGGGTCATCCTTAACGATAGCTTGCAAGACAACACCGTTAATTGCGTAAAGCCGTTCAATCAATGCCATATGCGCCCTTGGCAACGCACGGCTTGCCAGTTCCGGTTCCAGCAAAGCCCTGATCGACGCCAGTTCTTCTATGCGATCCGTAGACAGCACAGGTGCCGTGACACGCCCGGTTAAAGATACCGATAGGGCCCCTTCCGCAGTCAATCGGCGCACAGCTTCACGTGCCGGCGTCATACTTGCCCCATATTTTTCCGCAATGCCGCGAATTGTCAGGGCAACACCAGCCTTAATTTCGCCGTGCATAATTTGGCTACGCAAAGATCGGTAAACCCGTTCATGCCGTGGGATTGATTTATCTGGGTTACGATCTGTATGTAGCATGCTTTAGTTGTGATCACAAATATCCGCTACGTCAAGATTTTAAAAACTGTAACGGTGTAAAAGAGTACCGTTTTTCTTCAACCAGTTTCGATGCTCTTTATAATCAGGGTAAATACTTGCAACCAAAGCCCAATAAGCATCCGAATGATTCATTTCCAGCAAATGACATACTTCATGGGCTGCCACATAAGCCTGTACCTTGCGCGGGGCCATGATCAGACGCCATGAATACATCAAGTTCCCGTCCGAGGTACAAGACCCCCAACGTGACCGTGTATCACGCATGGTAATACGTCCAATAGGCTTTCCCAGCAAATCCGCATAATGCCTTGATGCCGAAACCATCCGTTCGCGCGCCATTGTTTTGTAATAAGCCCGCAACTTGGCAGACAGTTTATCTTGCAACCCTGGAACACATATTACCTCGCCATCGAACCGAACCACCCTACCCGTACCCTGTTCGATCTGCCGGTACTCACCATCGAACAAGACAGAGCCGCCAAAGGCCAGCGGCACAGGCTTCATTTGCTTTGCCAAATGCCTGCGCATCCAGCCTTCTTGCTCGCGGGCAAAACCGATGGCTTCATTCATAGCGGCATACTTCGGGACCGTCAGGCATATTGTGCCATCTTTGTTGGATATCCGCAGCGAATAACGCCGCGCCCGTGCCGAGTGCTTTATCTTTACAGGGATAGGCGGCTCCCCGATTTCAATCTGTTCTGTCATAAAGGCGAGTTTAACGTAATATGTGCAGGTTCAAACCATGTTTTTCATATTGGCCTGAAGTTTATTGAAACACCCTTTGACAAGCCTGATAGGTTGTGTCACTTGGCAACACAGATTCCAAAAATGACCTGTAAAGGGGATTTAAAATGGCTGAAGAAGCTTGGGGTGTAAAACGTGTATGTCCGGAAACCGGCAAGCGCTTTTATGACTTGAATAAAGATCCGATTGTCAGTCCCTACACTGACATAGAATATGAACTGTCGTTCTTTTCGAATGACAAATCAAAAACATCGATGACCGACAAAGCCGACAAAGCCAATGTCGCGGAAGCAACCGAGGACGATTTGTCCGATGAAGCCGATGTTCTGGATGACGATGACACTGATGTAGACGTCGATCTGGGCGATGACGTTCTGGACGATGACGATGACGATACGATTCCTCTGGAAGAGATTGCCGACGTTGCCGCACCAACGGAAGACAGTTAAAATCAAGATATTCGGATTTAATCGAGGCAACTTCATGTTGCCTCTTTTTTTGACTTCCTAAGGGTAATTTCCATCTAGATCAGCTTTATGTTATTGTAGCCTCGACTCTATTGCATTTTGGGGGATTACATGTTTTTTCGCGCATTTTTAATTTTATTTACCACATTATTACTCTCTTTATCACAGGCTTCGATAACCGCGGCGCAAAGCCGTGAAAACGTCATGGTGGTTTTTGACGGCTCAGGCAGCATGTGGGGCCAAATCGACGGTAAGGCCAAAATCGAAATTGCCCGTGATGCAATCAAAGAAATGGTCAATTCCTGGAATCAAGAAAGTAAAATAGGTTTGATCGCTTATGGCCATCGCAAGAAAGGCGATTGCGCGGATATAGAAACCCTGCACCCCGTAGCTGTGCTTGATAAAAATGCTTTTACATCGTCCGTTAACGCAATCCAACCCAAAGGCAAAACACCGATCAGTGCCGCAGTGCACAAAGCGGCTAAAGAGCTGAAATTCACCGAAGAAAAAGCCACCGTTATTTTGATCAGCGACGGGCTGGAAACTTGCAATGCCGATCCATGCGCTTTGGCGACAGATCTTGAAGCGGCTGGATTGGATTTCACAACCCATGTCATCGGGTTTGACATCAACAAAGCAGAAAGCGCCAAACTGGCGTGTCTGGCAACCAACACAGGCGGTAAATTCATACTCGCCAGTAATGCTGCCGAGTTGAACAAGGCCATTACAGAGACAGTGCAAACTGTGCAAACCGTTCAGAAAGCAGCCCCGGAACCGGAACCCGAACCCAATGGCCCGCAAGGTATCAAAGCTATTCCCGTTGTTTGTGAAACTTGCGCGGATGTGCTGGAAAAAAATGTTTTCTGGTATCTTTATGAAGCGCAACAGGATGCGAATGGCAACCGCAGGGAAATCGGCCGTAACGGGTCGGCCACTGCCCTTTTCGAAACGGCCGAGGGACGTTATTTTGTCTACGGCACATATGGCCAAGCCGCCACAGGTGTAGAGGTCGAGGTCAAACCCGGCACCCTGACGGAAGTGAAGGTTAACTTCAACGCCGGCAACCTGCGGGTCAGCGGCGCGGCCACAGCAGGTGCCGACTCTTTGGACAAAGATATGTTCTACTGGGTCTATGACGCCAAAAAGGATCTGGAAGGCAACCGCAGGGAAATTGCACGTTCGGGGGCGACAAGCCAGTTGTTCCACTTGCCTGCGGGCGAATTTTATGTGGTCGCCCAACATGGCAACGCATTCGCCAGTGCCGAACTGACCGTTCAAGCGAATGAACTGACCGACTATGTTTTCGACATGAACGTGGGCTATCTGAAAGTGAATGCCATCCCCACAAACGGCGGCGCCGTTTTGAACGATAACATGTTCTACTGGGTTTACGAGGACAAAAAAGATCTAGAGGGCAACCGCAAGGAAGTCACCCGCTCAGGGGCGGCAAGCCAGCTGTTCAAATTGCCTGCGGGTAAATATCACATCGTGGCACAACACGGGAAAGCCTATACGAGCGCTTCGGTAGAGGTCAGCGCAAACTCACTGTCCGAATACACGTTCGATATGAATGTCGGATATTTCCGTGTAAATGCAATCATGGCAGAAGGCATGCCCGCCATTGAGGACAATATGTTCTATTGGGTCTATCACGCGAAAAAAGATCTGGAAGGCAATCGCAAGGAAGTCGCCCGTTCGGGGGCAGCAAGCCAGCTGTTCAGATTAGCGGCAGGCAAATATTATGTGGTCGCCCAACATGGCAAAGCCCTGAGCGAAAAAGAAATTACGATCGAAGCCGGTGCACTATCGGAAGAAACTCTGGTGGAAAACTCAACTATCATAAGAGTAACCCCGACAGTCGCCAACGGCGGGGTGCTGGCCAACGATGTATTCTGGTGGGTCTATGATGCCAAAAAGGATCTGGAAGGCAATCATAGGGAAATTGCACGCTCGGGCGCGGTTGAACAGACCTTTATCCTGCCCGCAGGAGACTATATATTTGCGGTCCGAAACGCAGGCCAGATACATAACACCGATGTAACACTGATACCGGGTGAACAGAAAAAAATGACCGTGGAAATTCAACCGAATTAAATCTTCGCAGGCGCATATGTTTTCGCTTGCCAAGTCACGCGGTTTTTCTTAAAGAGCGCGGTGTATCATACGATGCATTAGGGGCCTTAGCTCAGCTGGGAGAGCGCTTCGCTGGCAGCGAAGAGGTCAGGAGTTCGATCCTCCTAGGCTCCACCAAATTCTTCTATATATTAGACAATGTTTTGAATGGGTTAAGTGGTATACGCTTACCTCTGATGCTTGTTGTCATCAATCGCGAAGAGGTCCGCGGTCACCATCGGGTCACCAGAATATGTGATGAATTGATGGTGAATGGGTGCTTGGGGTTGTGTTGGGGAAACACATTGGTGCATAAAATTTATAACTTGTCTGACGTCAGCGCCTATGGATCCAAATAGCGCCATTTGATAAGAGAGCGTTTCTGGCTCGTCGTAACCACCAAGGCGCGGGCCATGAGACAGACAACTGGAACAAGGCGCTCAGCATTATTGCTATTGAAATAAGGATCATCGATTTGTTTGCAAAACGTATGGAAACTCTGCGAAAGAAAATGGCTGAATCTAAAATAGATGTGGCTTTGATTACGGATGACGACAATGTCTACTATCTAACTGGATATTATGACTATCTGCATATGGAATTTGGGCGCCCCACTATATTGGTTGTTCCAAAAGATGGGAAAACATTACTGATCACCCCAACAATTGATCTGAATTCAGCAGAATCTGCTGCAAGGGTCGACAGAATTTCCGCGTGGAATGATGGGATGGGTCGTGAGTGGCGCGAAGAATTACCAGCGGCCACAAACGGAGCGACAAGTATTGCGATCGAGCCTGATCATATGCCCCCGCTCGTAAGGGCTTATGTGGACGAGTTGGTTGGCAAAGGGAACTTAAGCAATATAACCCCTACCTTAGCTGAAATGCGTATGATTAAGTCAAGCGAAGAACTACAACTGGCACGTCACGCTGGACAGGTTGCCAATGCAATGATGGCTGCGGGACGCGCGGCTATTGCAGATGGAACGCCAGAGTTTGAAGTAGCTATTGCCACATCACAGGCGGGAACGCGTAAGGCAGCAGAACTGTTAACAGCACATTATGATGACGCTGACATGTCTCCCAACACCCATTTTCTGCAAATCATGGCCTCCGGTAAAGACATTATCAAAACACACCACCGTGCATCCACGCGTATAATGAAACATGGTGAGCCCGTTTTTCTATGCTTTTGCGGTATGACCAACTTCCACCGTTTCAAATTGGGTTTTGACAGAACGTTCTGGATCGGCGAAATTGCGGATAAATCACAAGCCGCTGTTTACGAGGTCGCCGTGGCCAGCCAAAAAGCAGCCCTTGATGCACTGCGGCCAGGTGTAACGGCAGAAAGTGTACATGCAGCCTATGCAGAAGTCATTCAGGGTGCAGGCTTTGAATATCCATTCCGATGTGGGCGTGCCACGGGTTTCAGTTTTCTCGAAAAACCCCAACTCGTGACGGGTGATACGACTATTTTACAACCCGGTATGGTTTTGGCGATTGATGGTTCCGTTTCTGTTGATACGTTCCGCGCACAAGTAGGCGATAGCTTTATCATCACTGAAGACGGTTATGAACCCATAACCAACCATCCAAAATCCTTAGAAGAGGTCATCATCTAATGTTTATATCTGGCGAAACTATCAAGTCTGTTCTCCGCACGCCCGTACTTGATAAGGGGCGGCATCATCGCGCCAAACTAGGCTTCATTCTAATGTCTACCGACCTTGCGGCAGAAGCGGACTTTAATGATATGGCACCTGACGGGGTTGGCATACACATCACGCGTTTGAAAACGGATGACTATACCACCAATGAAACGCTTTCGTGCCATATAGAGTACATGGCCGATGCTGCGTCACGCATTCAACCAGACACGAAACCCGACGTTGTTAGCTACAGCTGCACCAGCGGATCCATCGTGATTGGCGAAGAACGCATATACAAAGAGATCCATAAGGGTGCGCCATGGGCGCAGCCTATGTGTCTGGTTACTGGTGTGGTAGATGCCTTGCACGAACTTGGCGCACAAAAAGTAGTTGTTGGCACCCCTTATCTGGATGAGATTAATACAGCAGAGGCTGAATTCTTGCTGAAAAAAGGGTTCGATGTTTTAGATATTCAGGGGTTAAATCTTGAAACAGGTATTGAGTTTGGTAGTGTTACACCAGCTTATTGGAAAAAATTCGCTATGGAAATCGACCGTCCTGATGCTGATGTTATTTTCCTTAGTTGTGGTGGTATCCGTGCGTTAGAAGTCGCCGAAGAGATCGAACAAGCTACTGGCAAACCCGTAATTACATCAAATCAGGCCCAAATGTGGAGTTGCTTACGACGCGCGGGCATATTGGATCAAATTGATGGTTTTGGACAAATTTTCAAACATACAGGCGCACATTTGAAAGAAGTTCACTAAGGTGTATAGGTGCTTGGGGTTGTATTTGAGCGAAAAGCAGAGGTTCACTGCTGGATGGACCAATGGCAGCTATGCGGGACATTGCTGACATCGGACGAATGGCAGTATACAGTGCGTGTTGAAAGGAACTCCAGATGGACCTTACCCTCACGATAGCACTCATAAGTGCAACCACGCTGCTTGTCGCTATTCCCGGTCCGAATGTGGCTTTGATCGTGGCGAACACAATTGGATATGGATTCCGTTTCGGTGCGACGACGGTTCTGGGAACGACAATCGGAGTGGCCCTGCAACTCGTCGTGGTTGTTCTCGGGCTGGCGGCGCTGCTGGAATTCGCCACTTCAGTATTTGTTTGGTTGAAGTGGATCGGTGTAGCCTATCTGATTTATCTTGGTGTCGCTGCTTGGCGGCATGGTATCGAGAACATGGATGAGCGTGTACCAAGTAAAAAGCCACTAAAGGTGCTGTTCTGGCAGGGGTTTCTCTTGGCAACGATCAACCCTAAGACTCTGATCTTCGCCGCTGCGTTTCTTCCGCAGTTCGTGAAACAGGGATCAGGGCCAGAGGCGCTCCTACTATCGGCAACGATTTACCTGTGTGTGATCTTCGTTGGTGATTTGATGTGGGCAGGCACTGCACACTCTGCCCGGCCAATTATCCTCAGGTTAGGACGTCTCCGCCACAGATTAACAGGAATTCTTTTCATCGGGTCCGGTATTGGTTTGGGTTTGGCGCGAGTAGACAGGTAAACATTATAGTTTAGGGCCAAAATCTCCCTAAAAAGTGTACCAAGCTGCCGTTCTCTGTGTACTTACGAAAGGAAAGGTTGGGCTCAAAGCAGACATTCGCAACAAACTCGTTTCACTATAGTCCAGTTCGCGTTTTCAAATTTGCTGTCTTGCTCTATTACCCAGTTGATATAGCCGATTTCGATACCGGTTAACCGTTCCACAGTGCAACCGTCGGCTTCAACCTCTTCGCCCGTGGCGCGGTCGATCAATGAATAAATGCACATAGGAGTTGTTCCTCTGAAATCCTAAAAATCTCAAAAAAACATGAGCCGGAATGGGGCGCAATTATTGGGGCTGAGAGCGAGGTTGATAAAGTTCGCTACCGGCCCTTACCTACGGTACTTGTTTTGGAGTAACACTCAGAAATATCGTTGCGACATGGGCTAAACCAACACACCGTACGACTCAAACTCTCTTAAATTACGCGCACAGATTTGTCTTCGGATCTGACGGCCATATGTCAGATATTTTCTGCAACAAACGAACCGCTTGAACAACAAGTGGTCACTCCATGGGATATCATTCAGGAAGAGCATCCCTTCCCAACCAGAAAATACAAGATTTCAAGCGTTGATCTGATGAGGTCCCGTCCTGAATGATGAGTTCCACTTCGGGGAATGTCTGGCTGTGAACGCTGGAAATGACCGATAACCTGGAGCATCATCACATGGCATTTCTGCATTCGAATTTATGTTTATTTTAAATAAGTTACAGAAGATCTTTCTATCATGAATATAATTCACTCAACGTGACGTAATCCTTTGCTTTGCAAATAGCACGAACAGGCATAGTATCCGGTAATAATCGAACTCAAATGGCTGACAACGATGGATGACGAACAGAAATCCAGACGCCCCGGCATTTTCGCACGGATTGGTCTGTATTGTGTTGTGCCCATCCTGATATTGGGCGGGGCGGGATATTTCTATGCCAAAAGTGGTCGGTACATCACCACGGAAAATGCCTACGTCAAAGCCGATATCGTTCAGATCAGCACCAATATCGATGGCTTGATCACAAATGTTTTTGTGAAAGAGAACCAACGCGTGAACGAGGGTGATCCGGTATTCGCCATTGATCCGCGCCCGTTTCAAAAGGCTCTAGCCATCGCCAAGGCAGACATGGCATCGGCCCGACAAACAGTTGAAGCCATGCGCGCGCGTTACCGCCAGGGTAAGGTCGCCATCGAATCGGCCAAAGAACGGGTCCGGTATCTCAAAAGAGAATTTGAACGTCAGCAGGAATTGCGGGAAGGCGGCGTTGGCACTAGGGCCAGGTTTGACGAAACCGAACACAATCTGAAAATGGCAAAGCGAGAACTGGCCAGTGTTCGTGAAGACAATCAGATTGTTCTGGCCGAACTGGCGGGCGAACCGGACGTTGCGGTCGAGCAGCATCCCACTTACCTGCATGCCGAAGCCAAATATGATATCGCCGCCTTAAATTTGGCATACGCCAGCGTCAATGCACCCACATCAGGTATCCTGACACATGTGAGCGTGGAGCCGGGTGAATACGTGGAAGCTGGCAATATTTTATTGGCAATTGTGGGTACGGAAGACCTCTGGGTCGAAGCCAATCTGAAAGAGATTGATTTGGAGTACCTGAAAGTAGGCCAAAACGCTACCGTCGTTTTGGACAGCTTGCCTGACGTGGTATGGCAAGCGACCGTTGACAGCATCAGTCCGGCAACAGGGGCGGAATTCTCTGTACTGCCCGCCCAGAATGCCAGCGGGAACTGGGTCAAGGTTGTGCAACGCATCCCCGTCCGCCTTATGCTGGCCGACCGCCCCGGCTCGGATGCTCTGCGGGCCGGCTTAACCGCGTCGATCAGCATTGATACGGAACGCAAACGCGACATGGTCGCACTGATAGGCAAGGTCTTTGCCCGATCACCCAGAAACTAATCACCCGTATGACTGAATCCGATCAGGTGCTCGCAGATAACGTCGACGAAGACGTTCACCCCGAATTCATTACCTTTCGCGCCGTTCTGGTGTTGCTGGTAGCGACGCTGGCAACAGCGTCTTATTCCTTTACCTGGAATGCCGTATCCATCGCGTTGCCACATATGAAAGGCACGTTCTCGGCAAGTACGGACCAGATCACTTGGGTGATGATCGCCTATGTTGTTGGCAGCGCCATGGCAACCGCCTCCGTCAGCTGGTTCGCTGGCCGGTTCGGACGGCGACGCATGTTTCTGTTTGCCATCTCCGGTTTCACGTTGACCCAGTTTGGCTGCGCGGCGGCCACAACACTGGAAACCGAGGTTGTCTGGCGGTTCGTCCAGGGCATGATGGGCGCACCGTTGATACCGTTAACGCAGGTTATTGCCGTCAACGCATTTCCCAAGGCGCGTTACACACAAGCCACATCCCTGTGGGCGCTTGGGTTCGTTCTCGCCAACGTCATTGCGCCAACAGTGGCGGGTTACATCATCGATGACTTTGGATGGCCAGCCATATTTTTTGTGACCATTCCCATTTCAACCATATGCTTAACGGCCGGATATGTGCTGATCCCAGCCTCTCCACGGCAAAGCAAGCCTATGGACTGGGTCGGTTTCCTGAGCCTCATCCTGGCCGTTGGCTGTTTTCAATTGATGATTTCGCGCGGTGAGCGTCTGGACTGGTTTGATTCGCCAGAGATCATTGCTGAACTTGTCGCGACAATTATTTTAGTTCACACGTTTATCGTCCGCACGGTTCTGGCTACCAGCCCGTTCATCGACCGATCCCTGTTTCTGGATTGGAATTTTGTGCTGGGGCAGTTCTGTGTCTTCGCCGTTGGCATGTCCATGTTCATACCGCTCATGCTGATCCCGCTTCAGCTTCAACAGCTGGGTGGTTATCCCGCATCCGAGATCGGGGCCCTGATTATGGCCCGTGGCGTGGGCTCTGTTATCAGTTTGGTTTTCATCAGTCGCGTGGGGGACAAATGCGAGCCACGTATATTGATGACGTTCGGCCTTGCCATCACCGCGGCTGGCACCTGGATGATGTCTCAATGGACACCCGATGTTCGGGCCATGGACGTGTTTGCCGCGAATTTTGTCATGGGTATTGCCGTCGGTTCGGTATGGGCGCCTATGAACAAGCTGGCGTTATCTCGCCTGCCCAAGAAAGTTCAGGATCAGGGCTTTGCGGTGTTCTATTTGGTCTTTGACATGGGCAATGCCATTGGCACCGCGCTGATCATTGCCCTGTTTACCCGCCACAGTCAGATCGGCCATGCACTATTTTCCGAGCACATCACCCCCTTTAACCGAGGCTTGCAGGGGGATGATGTCGCGAATGGTGGCTGGGACATTTCAGTGGTTGAAGGCCTGACCGCCATTGACAACGAAATAACACGGCAAGCCACCGCCGTTGCTTTCAACAACAGCTATATGGTCCTTAGCTTTGTGCTACTGAGTATCATCCCAGTTCTGCTATTCTTCAGGAACCGCCCCACAGACTAGGTTTACAACTCGCCCCCTACCGCTTCCCGCCCGAACTTCCCTTTCAGCACAAGGCAGTAATTCATCAAAATATTGCTTCTACCCTTGTGCTCCTATCTGCCCTCCCATGGAACCATGGCTCCATGGGGGACCATATCCCCAGACGCCCGTATCCATCCCATGTCGAGTGGGCAGACACATCAGGTACTTTCTGGCCCGGTCCCGTCGGGGTCTTGTGGGTGTTTAAATTACGACAAAACCATATCCGCCCTACCGCCATGGGGTGGAGGATCGATCGGGATAGAGTCGGGGGCCATATATCCCCCCGCGCAAGGTATCACCGTGGCCACAAGAGGTATTACGAAGGGGCATCAGCATATGGTCGGCTATGGGTGTAGGTGGGCCCCGGGTCAAGGGTGATGTCACCTCCGCCCGACGGCACGGTGCCAACATGGTTAATTGCGACAGGGCGGGCTCGCTGGTATCAAAAAACTGTTTTCTGGACATTACATGAATTGTTGCGTCCTATTCACATTAGCCATCAGAACACTTTCAATTTCAATATTTCACCTAGAGTTATGACGCGGCGGCGCTAAGGGAAATGGCAGGCGGATCAGTAAGGTATCGCCTCGCCGTTCCACATCTCGAAACAACCCGTGGTTTCTGCTCCAAGCGCGTCGAAGCGCTGGATCAAACCGGTGGAGGACTCATTCACGGTGATCGCAGCCTTTGCGCCGCCCATGTCAGTTTGCACCCAGCCCGGATGGTAGATGCCAACGGCTATATCGGGGGACAGCTCCACGGCCAGATTGCGCCCGAGGTTCAACGACGCAGCCTTGGAGGCGCGGTAGGCGAATGCGTTGCCACCAGCACGTTCGCTGGAGCCCATCTGCGACGAAATGATCGCTACTTTGCCGCCTGCTGCGCGCAGGTTTGGCAGCAGCGCTTCAATGGTGAGAAAAACGCCGGTCACATTGGCCGCAAAGGTGTCAGCCCAGACATCTGCGCCATACCCCGTGCCAAGCTCATTGCCCTTATCTAGATAAACGCCCGCATTGCAGATCAACAGATCAAGCGGTTGGCTTTTTAATTGAGCCGCCATCCCAGATACCGAAGCAGGGTCGGTGACATTCAATTGCACCCAGCCTTCAGAAGCTTGGCCCCTGGTTGTGCCGGTGACGCTGTCTCCGCGTGCAGCGTAGCCGTCATAAAGAGCGCGCCCGATGCCACGGTTAGCGCCAGTGATCAAAATTCTCATAGGAGTACCCCTTTAATCGACATTCCCCAAGAGGAACGCCCGTTCTGTTAACATGCCGATGACAGGCGGTTCGTTCAAGCCATTTCTGGGCGTTGCGTCATCATCCGAGCATCCGCACCGCAAGCCTGATATCACACGTTTCGTTTGCACCTCCCAGGTGATCTATGAAATCCCCCCTCCCACTAAATTAATATGGAGATATATAGCATATTATCGGTACTCAGAGCAGAAAACCGCCGAATTACCTTGGGAATACAGGCTAAGGTGTTTTTTAGTTTGCGTAAGCCGCATCCAAGGCCGCCATGGCGGCTTCCCCGCCCCGCATCGCCTGAGTATAGTGCCCAAGTGTCACGGCAGGGTTCGCATGGCCAGCAAGTTTAGCTACCAGCCCAACTTCCACGCCCTGTGCCTGCAGGGTACTGACAAATGAGTGTCTCGCAGAATGATGAGTCACATAGCGCAACCCCATGCGCTCAAAGGCGGGCTTCCAGTAGCGGTGCAGAAAGTTTGAATAAAGAATAGGCCCGCCTGCCCGTTTGGATCGCTGCGGCCATGCACGGCGTTGTCCCGGCCCTGCAAACACACGATACAGCTCACCGTCCAGCCGCGGGCAAATGAGCCGCCATTCCAGCAGCATTGTCCGTAGCGTTGGTGCGATGGGGATTTCGCGCATACCAGCTTCGGTCTTGGTTTGATCCGTTGTCGTTCCGTTTCGTTCCAATACACGCTTCACCGTGATTATATTGCGCTCAAAATCGACGTCATCCCACAACATTCCAAGCTGTTCGGAAATCCGGAGGCCCGTGAGAAAAGGAAAAGCATAAAAGATACCGCGTTCTTTGTCGGTGCGGGCAAAAGCAATCAATTCCGCCACTTCACCGGGATTCAGGATATCCTTCTTGGGCTTGTTTTTTCGTTTGGCCAAATTGCGGGGCTTCTTACAAACAGGCACACCGAAATCTTCTTCGGCCAAGGCCAGAATAGATTGCAGCATCTTCATCACTTCATTGGCGGTATAATGACCTACTTCAAAACGGATCCTAGAATGCCAATTGCGCAATTGTGCGGTTGTCAGTGCGGATACGTGGTAACCGCCCAACATTTGCAGGAGTTTTGTATCGCGATGTGGCTTCTCGCCAGTCAGCGCATGGTGGGCCCTTTCCTGTGGCGAACCCTGCAGCAATGGCCCCACAATGATTTTAACCAAAGAGCCATAGGTTTTGAAAGTTTGCGGTTTGATTTCGGTTGCCTTAAAATTCATCCAATGGTCAACCGCTTTAGCAACTGTGGGGTTGGCATTGGGGTTGAAGTATTTCCCACCCGTGTATTGCGCCAGTAATGCATCGCGTGCGGCTTCGGCATCCGCCCTGGTGTTAAATGACCTTCGCACCTTGCCACCGGTTTCGGGGCAACGGTAACTGATTGTGTGTTTTCTGGTTTTGCGCAACTTGCCATCCGCGCCCCTGCGCTTGCGATTCCATACACCGATAGTGATCTTGAGATTATCCATGGTTCGGCCCTTTCCAATTTGAAAAAGTTCCAGAAGAACATATCATGAACAGTCCTAAATATATGACGGGATGACGCAATGGTGACCAAGATATATCGAGAATAATCCGCGATGGATTAAAAAGGGCCCCGAAGCCCGTTTCTGCGGGGTTTGGAATATCGTTGGGGGTAATTTTGAACCCCGCGTTGCCTACGAAGATATCAGGCCTGTGCCGCCCGTGATGATGGTGACGATGATCGATGCCGCCCCTATATCGACATCTGTCAGCGATGTGATGCCATCCCCTTACCCTTTTATGCTTAAGGGTAAAGGGGAGCGTCACGAGCGTCACCATCATCACAGCCATCAGAACTTCTCCGATGGTAGCTTGCGTGGTTCAATGTCAATTTCGGCTTTTTCGTCATCAACGTGGACTTCAACCATGCGGCCCCTGCGGGTCTTTTCGCCAATCTCAACTATAAGGCCAATCTTTTTAAGGCTTGGGTTAAGTCGGCTTAAGCTATTGGATAGATGCGCCGCTGTCTGCGGAATGCCCCTAAAGCTGCTACCCGATTCCTCATTGATGAGAGCGTGCAATTCGCCGAAAGTGCCTTCGAAGCGACTATTTGAATTCCCTTCCAAAACCTTGAGCATCGCAATAACCAATGGGTCATTCACAATGCGATCCGTCATCGCTTCACGTTGGCTTTGTTCAAGAGCCATCAAAAAGCTACCCTGCTGAAATTCCGTGGCAGGTTCAGCCGCTACAATCCATTTAGCAGCGTCAGCCATTCGCATGGACTTTGGTGTATCAACCTCATTTATGGTCTTGAGGGCGTGCGCCACACAATCAAAGACGAACCCCATAAAGCTCGGCAAAATCTCATCCAGCTTTATGTTTAATTCCGCTTCGGTTTTACGCAATTGTTCCGGCATTGCTTTCAAGTTAATTTGGGCACTGCGTTCAAGTAGGTCGGGTCTATTTGCAAACTCGCCAATACCATTCATTATCACTGGGCGTTTGTGCTTCATAACCCGGGCTTCATCGTCGGTGTAATACTTACGCGTCACAAAAGCACCGCCCGTTGCCATAGTGCAAAGGGCATCAGAAATCTCCCAATTGACACTGCCAGCATTGTCAAAAACTAACAGACGATGTGTTTTTGCCTGAATGGCCAGATCATGTTCGGTTTTCGGTAAACGCATTTTTGCGACTTCTGAAGGATCGACAATCCGTTTAATGAGCTCGCAAATGAAACTTTTGCCGCTGCCCTGTTCGCCCTGAGCAAGCAAGAGCATGTAAGGGCCATCGGGATTAAAACAATTGAGAATAAATGCGACCACTAAGATGAAGTTAGTATCATCCAAACCAAGCAATTCCTGCAAGTCATTGGGATCACCCCCTCTCTTAGGAACAATCAAAGGTAAATAACCTTCGGGTCGCCGAAAATTTACAGTAGTTTTTTCTGTCAGCTTCCAGCCATTTTTACCAATTTCAACAATTCGACCATCCTGAGGCCCAATATCAATGAATATTTTTCCATTGTATGAAGCAAACCGTACATGCGCTTCCTGAGTCGGGGCATCGAAGGTTGCCTTTGCTTCCAACACTTCCAAAACTTCTGCAATTGCCGCTGCCGCCAGTGGCGCGCCTTTTACTTTATAATATTTATGCTGGATAAACTGCCTAACAACTGATGATTTAACCCGGTGACAAACCTTTCCGTTTTTAGGATCATTTAGAACAGCATAGCATTCACCTAGAAGGTCATGAAACAATTCAACACCTTGCTCTTCGAAAATTTTCAAAGCAATGGTTGATGCTTTCGCTTTACCATTACCTTTGGCTTCATCAAAACCCTTGGTCCGCGCACTTTTGGTCCAGCCTGAAAGCTCTTTACGACTATTCCCACTATAACCTTTGGGTAGTAATGCGTCGAAAATAACTTCAATTTCTGCGTCTTGAGCACCTGCGACAATTAGTTGGGCAACCAATGCAACGCCAGCTTCGTGCGTAGAATTCCCCGACATTACGACTGCGGTGTTTTCGGATCCGACAAGCGCAATAAGTACTTTAAACTCTCTCGCATCTAAAATCGGCAAAGTTTCCAAACCTACATCACAAATGGGGCTGCCAACCCAAACATATGGTTCGTTCGTTTCCGGATGAATAGAGGGGGGAAGAACCGTTTGGCGACCACTACTAAGGAAGTCGATATTACCTATGTCCGTTCCGCCCTTGATTGTTTTTGATTTAAGCTTGCAATCACTGTGTGCTTTGGCAAAAAATGTAATGCCTTTCTTACCTTGTTTTGCACTGGGGCAATTCCCCAATAATGCCTGAACGGGCTCGACAAGTTTGTCATCATCCACATCCACGGCAACTAACGTAAAACCATCATCTAACTTAGTGCCAAGATTAAGCCCTATCCCATGATTTTCGTATTTCAATAACCACTCTTGTTGTATCTGTTCATCAGGAATTGTGTTTTCATAACTCTGCCATGATTTAACCGCTGGTCTTTTTGTGCCTTGTTTTATAGGCAGAGCTGATAAGTTAATGCTCCAGTATTGTGGCGCTTCGCTTGTGAAATCATTCATCGCCCTGCCCCTCCTTTTGAGTTATCGATTGCAGGGCAAGCTTTAAATCGCATAACGCGTTTGCAGGACGAAATCGGTGGATTTGGTTTAATAAAGTTAGGAATGTCGATTTCTGAAAAAGTCGCCATTATCTGCAAAAAATCTTGCAAATCATGCTGCAGGGCTTTTTCAATCACTCTGGGTAACTTGGGTCTGGAATGTGGGCGTAGATAGTAGTCAAACCAGCAGACTACGTTACTTGTCCTATCGCTCTCAACATCATCATTCAATTCACCTATAAACAAATAATCTAAGATGTATTCTGCGTTGCGGGTGGCATGAAATCTCGGGTCAAAAATTAACCGGGATTTTATGTCGATTACCACAGAATATGAACCCGTAGAGACGTTCATCCAATCGCCATCGGGCCGCCATGCTTTACAAAGCACGCGTGAAAATTCTGATAAGTGAGCCCGAGATCCAAATGGGTACCAATATTGAACCTGATTTGATTTAGGCGGATTTAAGGGATCCGGACGGGTATCCCAATCATCTATAAAGAAGCCAAGTTCCCAAGGGGCTGGATGCCGGTCAATATCATACGGCAACTCAATACTCGGCCAAAAATCTGGATTTCGAACCCTGCACGCTTTTATCCAACCACCTATCACGGATTGGTATAGTTCCCGTATCTTCGGATCATGCTGAAGGAAGGGTAGTAATTCTTTTTCCCAGATTTTGTCTGTTGGGGTTACAGAAAAACCAGCCCACGTTTCATTGCGAATAACATTTGGTTTGTTGTTGGGTTTTGGATCATGCATCATCGTGCCTTCCCCTAAAGTTGGAAATTGCAGTTACGACTTCAGACAGGACAACCCGCTTCCGCTTAGAAAACGGTTGGTAAGATTTAATAAGCCCGGCACTTTCAGCACGCCGGAGTGTGGATGCTGGAATTCCCAGCGCTTTTGCTGCTTGTGGCAGCGTTAGATAACGAGTTTGGTTATCTTTCTTGTTTTGATTTTGCATTTAAGCCTCACTAATTGAATGAAGCTAATCAATAATCACACATTTTAACGTAAAACCAAGGATTCAAATGGGCGGGATTTAGTCCTTTTTGGCGACATTGATATTTTTTGACAGACGCCTAATTATGGATGCTGATCCATCTATTGGAATTTGCAACTGCGCAATAGCTTCTATGGCTTTTCGCATCTTGGGCTGGCTGAACCTATCCCAATCGTCATCAAGCGTTGCTCTAACGAGGATTATATCTTTGTCTTTTTTGAATTTTCTCTCTATCAATTTATAAAGGTTTTCGGGATCAATATTCCGCAGTTTATGTAATTCAGGAAATTGGGTTTCGATTACACTGCGAACAACCGGAGCCAGTTTTACTTTTTTCCGATTACCCGCAGACCGACGTAGTTCATGAAATCTCTTGAAATATTCCCATGCAACTTCCTTTAATATCCGATGATCATCTACTTCTCCTCGACCACTTAAAACGGAACCAATGATACCTGCTTTAGCGGTCTTAAGACGTTGTAATAACGCATCGTGCTCGATATCCGGGGAATGGCCTTTCACCAATGCCATCAATATGACCTCCAAAGACGTTTCAGGTTCAAATCCATGTTCTGCAATTAGCTCTTCAGGATCAAGTTGACCGTCTTCACCAGTCCAAACTAAATCCTCCGGTCCGAAGCTGTCCTGTAATTTAATAGGACCCTCTTTGGCCATTTTACGAAGATATTCTGGTATGGCATCATCAGTCATATGCAGACGATATCCATAATATAAGAAAATTGCACTGCAGTATTTACAGCAAATGCTGGGTTATCTCGTGGAAGTGCAAACTCTGAGCTTCCGGTTGTTCTGTGGCACTACCGTCTGCATAAAAAACAAGGGATCATTGCGGACCGTATACTGCCGAATTTCGTACAATAGTGAAGGTTTACCCGTTTCCTCGTTAAGCTGGGCGGCTAACTTCTCGCTTAGGTGTGAGAACCTGATGCAACGATCAGTACCAAGGGGTGGCATACCGAACTTATCCTGAAATAGAATGCGAAGGCTTAAATCCCTTAATTCTGAAGTGGCGAAGTGCAAAAGCGGTCGAAACTTGGCATGGCCAAGGTAGATTTTGTTGTGAATACGAAACTCCGAGCCGATTCCAAGGATCCGCTCAATACAGATGTATCGCATTGCTTCACCGAGGAAATCCGACCAATCACCTTGCTCGCTTGTCTCGTAGACTTCTATTTCAACATCTATGGTTGGCAGGTAATTTTTCCCGTCATCATCAAGAAATAAGAAATATGCCAACTCCCGACCAATGGCCGCAGGTTCGCATACGAAGCTACCCGCTTTGCGTTTGCGTTGTATTAAACCTGTTTCCGCCAATCTGCGCAGTGCGGTTTGGACGGTAGATAGGCCGACTGGAAGAAGCTGGCTAAGGTCTTTTTCAGACGGAACACGATCTCCGGGTGTCCAATATCCGTTCTCTATCATCTTCAGGCATGCCTCATATAGGCGCGCAGACTTGGGTTTTATCGTTGGTTGAACCTTAAAATAATCAACCAGAATTGAAAGCCTGAAATCGTTTTCAGTCAAGTCACGTACAAGGGCTGAAGCTGTATCATTCCACACCATTATCATATCTCTCCATACTAATTGTTCAAGTTTAACAAATATTGGATTGAATACAATAAGAATAACTACGGTTTTAATGCTTATTTATTAGTTTTTAAAATATAATGATGATAATATTACTATATCCCACTGATAATACTTATCTTTATTAACATTGAGATTTGATCGTGAAATATTATTAACTTCGTAGTAATAATTAAGAACATCTCATCATAGAGGTGACCCATGTTTAAAAAGGAGAAACGGACATGATTTCATTCAATCCATTGCGACGTGTACTCGTCGCCGGAGCTGTCGCCACGCTGGGACTATCTACATTAACCAGCCCAGTTGCTGCCGCTGAGTACCCTAGTAAACCCATAACAATGCTTATCCCCTACGGTGCGGGAGGAAGCACCGATACAATGGGGCGTGTATTCGCCAAAGCACTTGGCGATGTACTTGGCCAACCAGTTGTTGTCGTGAACCGCAAGGGCGGAGGAGGTTCAGTCGGTGCCAGTTTTCTGAAAAACTCAGCACCCGATGGATACACTGTTCTTTTGGGCGGTGTGGACGAAATCACTGCCTGGAATCCGATTGCCAATGAAGTTGACTTCAGTGCTAAAGATTTCAGATTCATCGGAGCCGTGGCCAACTATCAAAACGCCCTAGTTGCACCTACAGATCAACCGTTTTCGACACTGCCAGAATTTGTTGAATTTGCCAAAGCCAACCCAGGAACGGCTGTTGTGACCCAAGGCGGAATGAGCGCCAAGTTCATCGACCGCATGGCAAAGCGCGAAGGGCTTGAACTGCGTGCCGTAAACGCCAACAGCGGATCTGAAGCGATGCAACTTCTTTTGGCGGGCAATGCCCTGATGTCATATAGTGGCGGGATTCACGCCAATTATGCGGAGCAAATCGGTGTGCTTGCATCCCTGAACGAAACGCGCCTGTCTGGCTATACTGATAAGCCGACTTTCAAAGAAGCTGGTTATGATTTGGCCATGCCAAGTTTGATTGGGCTGATCGCACCAGCCAGTCTCTCGGATGAAATCGCAACAAAGCTTGTGGATGCACTTCGGGCTGCAGCAGAAGATGCAGATTTCTTAACCATCGTAGAAGAACGGCTGAAATCCAAAGTGGAAGTGTTGTCCGGCGATGAAGTTAGGGCTGTGGTCCAAGACATGGGCACAAAACTTGCCCCACTGGCAGCAGAATAGCAAAACTGGGCTGCGGTTTTTCAATCGCGGCCCAAATTCAAAGGGAGGAATAACGATGAACAATAATATATCAGCTGCAGGCTCACCCACAACTGCCAATCTTTACTCCGGTGTTATTGTCGCCCTTCTCGGCGTCATCGCATTATTTTGGCTGATACCAGAATTTGTCACAGGGGCAAATGACACCTCAAAGAATCTCACGCCAGGATTTATGCCGCGGGTTGCGGCCTGGTGCATGATCTTATTTGGAGTTTCAGTTGCACTTGCGGCCGCAAGGGTGATGTTTGGAAAAGAAAAAGCCATAGTCGAGGAGAGTGAAGAGAACGAAGAGCTGTCTTATGGGCGCACCGAGGTGATAAACACTCTCGTTCTAGTCATTCTGTCGGCGATTTACGTAAGCGCCCTCAGTTATCTTGGCTTTATCATACCCTCGACAATATTATTAGTATTCCTGATCTATCTCACCGGATATCGCAATAAATTTGTTTTGGTTCTGGTGGCAATCAGCGTTCCCATCAGCCTGGAACTGTTACTTTGGCACATCCTGAAGGTGCCTTTACCGCAGTTTCCACTCATCAACTTTTAAATCAAACTTGTTGGAGGTCTTATTATGATTGAACAATTGATCGAAGGGTTCGCGGTCGCATTCACGTTCACGAACCTGTTTTTCATAGTCATCGGTATCGCTATCGGTATCCTGTTCGGCGTTATGCCTGGTGTCGGCGGCATCACGGCATTAACGTTGTTAATCCCCGTAACATTCTACATGGCACCCATCACAGCCATTGCCTTTTTGATCGGCATTACAAAAGGCAGTACGTCAGGCGGGGCTATACCCGCAATATTGCTCAACGCTCCTGGTAGCTCGGAGAATGTTGCCACCACGCGCGATGGCTACCCATTGGCTCAACAGGGTAAACCTGAAAAAGCTATGCGCATGGCATTATATTCCTCAGTCTGGGGCGATTTCGCCTCGGATGTGGTGTTGATCCTGCTTGCGGCCCCTTTCGCCGCCATTGCCCTGAAGTTCGGGCCTGCAGAAATTACCGCCGTAGGTATGCTGGCCTTTACCCTGATTGCAGGCTTGTCATCAGATACACTGGCCAAGGGGTTGCTTGCGTCCGCACTTGGTGTTTTCCTCTCAACCATTGGGCTGGACAAAGCCGAAGGAACACAGCGTATGACCTTCGGTATCATTGATCTTTATGATGGCATATCGCTCAATGCGCTAGCTATTGGTCTGCTGGCACTAAGTGCTGTTCTTAGCCAACTTTTCGATTCCTGGCGTGATCCTATTGCCGCCAATATCAAACCCAAACCCTACAATAAGGCTGAACAGAAAATTACATGGGCAGAATTCAAAGCTTGCATTCCAACCTTGTTCCGATCAGCATATATCGGGACGTTTGTTGGCATGTTACCGGGTCTTGGAGTGACGCTAGCCGCTTTCCTCGGATACGGAGCAGCCAAACGCCGTTCGAAAAACCCTGAAGAGTTTGGCACCGGGAAACTTGAAGGTATTGCTGCAACTGAAGCCGCAAATAGTGCAGTGACAGGTGCAAACCTGATCCCAACTATTGCACTCGGAATTCCGGGAAATATCGCAGCCGCACTTTTGATCGGGGCTTTTCTGATCCACGGTGTGACGCCTGGCCCGTTTATGATGCAACAACATGGTGCATTAATTTATGGTATCTTTGCCTCAATGCTGATGGCTAACGCTGTACACTTGGTCGTAGGCCGTGCGGGCATTCCGATCTGGGTTCTATCCCTTCGCATTCCCAAACCAATCATCCTGTCTTGTGTAATTGTTCTGTGCGTCATCGGTGTTTATGTACCTTCGTCATCGTTCTTCGAAATCGGCCTGATGTTTGTCTTCGCAGTGCTGGGTTACTTCATGCGTAAAACGGGATTTTCGTTGGTTTGCCTTTTCATAGGTTTCCTGCTTGGGCCACTTCTGGAACATTCCCTGCGGCAGACGATGATCCTCTATGACAACAACATCTTCGTGTTGTTCACTCGACCAGTCGCACTGCCTTTTATGCTTCTGACGTTATTTTTTGTTTGGCGGTTTGGGTTCTATCACCCAGCGCAAAAACGCAAGCAACGCGCATTGGAAGCGGACAAGACTAAGTAAATTCGACCACAGTCAATACATAAGGTATGAAAAATGAAGAGTAATCCAAATGTTATTCCCGATCATATTATGGGAGATGTATGGCCCTTGGCACAACCGGGAACAGCATTATCTGACTATGGATCTGCGCGGCTGGATCCAAGCGATCCTGTTGAAATCCGCTCTATGCAGACATTTCGTCTGATCTATACGGTGGGTAAATTCGGGTTAGACGACACTGGTGGACTGAAGGTGGTGCAGCGTTTTACCAATGATGGTGGCCGCTGGCAGACGACGGACCCGTCCGCGATGAACTATGTTACTGCGGTTGCGTCTAACGGCGTGACGCTTGATCTTGATATCGAGCGTCTGGGTCACCAACGCCCGTGGGACCGCTCATTATGCGTAACTCTGGTCAAGGGCCACATGCGAAGAGGCGACACAATCGCGATTACCTTTGGTGATCAGTCGCAGGGCGGACCCGGTTTGAGGATGCAAACTTTTTGTGAAAGCGCCAATGAGTATCGAGTACTGGTCGACGCCTGCGCAACGCGGCACTATGTACCACTTCACGAACGCCCTGCAGTGTCGGTTGTTCCGGGAAAGCCCGCAAACTGGCGAGCAATCCTGCCGAGCCTGCGGCGTCCGGGGGCAACTTTTTCGCTGGGCCTGCGAGCGGATGATATCTGGGGGAACCCTTCAGATCAGGCTCAAGGCAAGTTACATCTGCGGGCAACAGGGCCAGTAGATGGGCTGCCTGAGATCGTGGAGTTCCCATTGGGAAACCGCTCCCTTAAGATCGGCGGGCTGACCGCAATAATGGAGGGAATAGTTCGTATCGAAGTAGCGGATGACAAAGGCGCAGTTCTGGTCCGCTCCAACCCTTTAGTTATTCGCCAGAGCCCGCTTGAAGGCTACTGGGGAGATCTTCACGGACAAAGCGGCGAAACTGTTGGCATCAACCCCATACGCGAATATTTCGAGTTTGGTCGCGATCTAACCATGCTTGATATCATGGGTCATCAAGCCAATGATTTCCAGATAAAGAACGCCTTCTGGGGTCAGATCAACGAAATCACCGCTGAGTTTAATAACGACGGTTCGTTCGTGGCTCTCCCGGGCTATGAGTGGTCGGGTAACACGCCCACGGGTGGAGATCACAATGTGTTCTTCCGCAATGAAGGGCGCAAAATACACCGCTCATCCCATGCCTTGTTGACGGACCGATCCGATTGTGGCGATGACGCCTATACCACCCATGATTTGTTTGAGGCACTTAAGGACGAAGATTGTGTTCTTTACGCTCATATCGGGGGGCGCCCGGCCAACATCGCTCAGGCTGATGGAGGTGCGCTGCGCACAGCACTTGAGGTGCACTCGGACTGGGGGACATTTGAATGGGTCATGTCCGATAGTTTCGAACTGGGCTACCGACACGGGCTTGTGTGCAATTCTGATGGTCACAAAGGTCGCCCCGGGGCCAGCCACCCGGGTGCGTCGAGCTTCGGAGCCTTGGGTGGGTTAACGTGTTTCTTAGCGTCCGAGCTGACCCGCGACGGGATATTTGATGCAATGCGCCGTCGCCATCATTATGGCACCACCGGAGGACGTCTGCATCTAGATGTTTCTGCCAAATTTGCAAATCCGGCGCGGCTTTTCCATACGGACCCACGATTAGGAGACAGTACATCTGAATGCGTGCTTGAAGCAATGATGGGAGATATAGTTGAGGTTTCCGACGACACAATTGACGTGGCAATTGCTGCCGAAACTCAAACACCCGTCCTGAGCATAGACTTCCTGCGGGGCACCGAGACCGTACACACCGAACGCGCCTATGGTGCCAATGATCTAGGCCATCGTTACCGCATCTGTTTTCACGGGGCTGAATATCGCGGTCGCGGGCGGCAGACCACCTGGCGAGGAAACGCCCGCCTGACAGGGGCCAATATCACCCAGTTTGAAACGATCAACGCATGGAATCACGACAGGTTGTTGCAGCAATCATCTGGTGATCTCGTCGAGTTTGACCTGCTGACTACCGGTAATTTTGTGGGCTTTGATATTTGGCTGAATGATAGCAATGTGGCAGAAATGGATATCATGACTGATCACGTTTCAGGAAAGATAAACTTGACGGACATCGGTTTGACACCAGTGACATTGGAGGCCGGAGGACTGGATCGCAAGGTCACAATCACACGGCTGCCCGATACGCTGACCAGTTGCAATCTGAGCGCATCGGCTACAATCGCGTTAAATGCTAAAGGCGACACCCCAGTATGGGCCCGTGTAATGACAGAAGATGGGCACCTCGCATGGTCAAGCCCGATCTACGCATTTCACGGTTAGCTTAACAGTGGGCCAGTGCTCAAAAATCACACCTGAAAACCGTAAACTAAGAGGAACTCAAATGGACGACAATTTACCTGTGTGCGGAAAATGTGATGAAAAATTTTCTGATGTTTTAGATGCATTTAGGGCAAATTTTTCACAGAATGGCGCATTCCTCCTGCCTTGTCGTACTGACACCTTCATACTGCCATCCAGCGCCCAAGCAATCAAATCCTGATTACCAATGACGGCGTGTAGGCGATGACAGCGATTTATTCAGGTGGTTACTGGTAAAACGAAGATCGGCAAGGCTGTTCTACTTTAAATGGTAACTATGGGCGGAAAGCGGACATTCCTTAAGCTATGGCAGCAGGCATCATAACTGATAATGCAAAGCCAACGTAATAAATGAAGATTAACAACAGGTCTGATATTTGCACCGCCAAAGTGAAGTATCACGTTTGATTTTTTAGCTATTTATACTCGGCCCGGCGATCACCAAATTCACGCACACGTTTACGCCACGCTTTGTAACTGCCAGTTTTCAGTGTATCGCGCATGAGCGTTTTTACATGCTTTTCGCTGATACCATATTCACGCTCTATATCGGCAAAGCTGACATGATCAGACAATGCCATTTGAACGATATCGCTTATATGTTCGGGATCAAATTTAGGGGCTTGTGTCATATGGGTCGAACCTTGGTGTGAAGATTTAGTCGGCAAGCGGTTTAGTCACGGTAAAGTTGAATGGCCGATACAGCGACCTCGGCGTGAAATTCTCGGCCAATTGCAAGAACGCCTATCCGTCTGAGTTGCGCGGGATCAAACACAACATCAATCTTATGGGCTACGAAATCCGAAAATGGGATATGAAGAGTTTGCCAATCAGAGCTTGCTGTGAACTCTGTTCGAAAGGATTGCCAAGGGCGGGCCAATTGATCTGTACGCAAACGGATATCGTAACGTTGATCATTGCCCTTAACGGTCATTGCAATGCCATCCCAAGTGCTGACATCCACGCTTGATCCATCTGGCATTAGGTTAAATGCCATCTGGATAAAACCACCATTATTTTCAAGGGACACATCACCGCGCAACACAGTAGCCATTTTGCCATCTATGGTCGCTTGGTCAATGTCCCCGTTTGAAACGCCACCCATCACCTGATCTGCGACATATTCCCAATTTAGATTAAGATTTTTCATTAAAGCATCGTCTCCTGCCTGAGTTGGTATGGCAAACAAAGCCATAGAAATAAATGGTATGATCGAACACATTAACTTGTGCATGGGTTATAATTTCAGCTCCATCTGAGACGCCTTTTCAGGCGTTGCTTTCTTACGGATTTTCCGAAGTTTTTGACGGACTTTACTGTTACTTTCTGAGTAGTAATTTATCAACTGCTACATTCTGTGCATAGAAATAAATATAGCCCCTGTTTATTAACACACCAATTTACGTGCTTAATTATTAAAAAGCTGAGCTTGGGTCCCTGGAATTCATCAATGGATAAAAAGAGCATTAAGCTGGACAATGTATGAATGACTGCTTCGTCGGCATTGCTGAAATTGGTTTTCCATAGAACATCCTTTGCTAGCCAATGTCGGCAAAGGGCCGTAAGCAGACTTGGTAACTATGGGCGGGAAGCGGACGTTTGCTGCAATTCCGAGGTATACTGCAAGCCTAACCCGAAGCAGTCGTTCACTGGATTTAGGCAAGCTTAACAACCAAACAACATAAAATTTACGAAGCGGCAGTTCTGAAAAATAGTTACGCAATAACAAGTGTCAGTCGCGCTCAGTCCCCCGTTGCAAAAGAAAACTGGATACATGCCAAGTGATATAGACCCATGTCGTACACCTTAATACATGAGAAATTCTCACATAAATAACCCTTGGGTGTTTTTCAAATTTTCTATATTTTGCAAATTGTTATATAAATCTACTGGGTCTGCAATCGTATCTGCATAATGAACACAAGACATAAATTTATCGCGCAACATTTTTTCCGACATGGGTTTTGAAGCAGCACCGACTGGTGCACCAACAAAACCAGAATGATGCTCTCCATCCCGTGTCACCAGTTCAACACTTGCCCATTCCGGACAAATTATCTCCTTCTCATTATGACTTTCAGGAATGGCGCCCACACGCATTTCTATCTTCCCAAGGAGCGCTTGAATATCAACATTCATTATTACGTCATGGCTCAAATGTTCCAAGGTGATATCTCCATATTGAAGGATTGTCGCTATTGCAAATTCGAGACTGAACTGAGCTTCTACACTTGTTTTTGGGCGATTATAGGTAAGATTTGAGGCGACGACTGATGGGACTGTGCATATAATAGACGCGACATTTTTTGCATGCAGATTGTTTGAAATCATTATCTGTTTCGTTGCATCAGCTGCTGAATGACTCGCGTAACAAACTGGGTATTTCTTTATATCTATTCCAGGATGCAATAGGTTAAAGTTTTTTCCAAGATTATTAATCGCTGTTTCATCAAAAATCATATCATTGAGAACAGAAACAATCCCGTTTTGGTCTTCAAATACATCAAGAGGACCTGTGGCTCCTTTCATTGCCAAGAGCACAGCTACCACACCGCTTTCAGCAGCGCGGCCACAGTAATAGTGTTTCGCCGCAGTTCCACGGACGGCTCTGGTTGCGCCTGCGCCAGCTGCGGCCAGCGCCAGTGCATGAGCAGTTATCTCTGGGTTAAGGTTTGCAACGCTTGCCGCTCCCGCGGCACTCCCAATGGCGCCAAGTACTGATGTGGTCCACCACCCTTTGTCGTAAATGGTATTGGACAGAGCTTTGCCAACCGCAAATTCAACCTCGAGACCTGCTATAAAACCACGCAAGATGTCTGCGCCAGTTGCCTCTCTTTGTTGCGCCATCGCCAACACAGCAGGAAAAACGACTGCTGAACCATGAACAATACCAGCGTAACAATTATCGTCAAAATCAAGAGCGTGCGCTGCCGTCCCATTAGCAAAGGCCGCTCCTGCAGCGTTTGAAGAGTTTGTATGACCCACAATACTACACGGACCATGAGCATAGCTTTCCATGGCCATATCATAAAACATTTTTGCAGACTTAGTAGATGCACCAGCAAGGGTTACCCCGCAAACATCAATAAGACAGCGTTTTGCGATATCTATGACGTCATTAGGAACTGTATCAAGGCTTAGCCCCGACACACCATGCGCAAGCCGTTGTACAACTGTATGTTTTGACGTCATCGCAAGTCCATTTTCGTGGTAATTTCAAATTGTAGTTTCTTAAGTCCTCTCGCGAAAGTACATTATTTCTTATCAAAATATCCTGCTCTCACGGCCGTTCCTATGAGATTGCAAATAAACCTGCCAGCGGTGATAGCGGTGATGCCATTTACATCTCGGTCAGGTGTTATTTCCACAATATCCATACCTACCACATTCCCTTTTTTGACCAATCCCTGGATCAGCGTTCGCATTTGCGCATAATTAACGCCGCCTGGCGCAGGCCCGGCAACAGCTGGCATAATCGTTGGGTCAACACCATCAGCATCAATTGTAAGATAATAATCACCACCATCTGGTATGCGGTCCAGAATGGCTTTCATGCCGATTTCCTGAAGCTCGACATCTGGAATAAGGTGAGAACCATATGCAAGCGCCGCCTCAACCTCTTCAGGTCTTCCGCTGCCAGCTGAACGTAATCCAATTTGGTATATGTCTTCTATGTGATCCATCTCAGAAGCTCGGCGAATAACGCTAGACAAACCATAGGTAACATTATGAAACACATCACGCCAATCAACATGGGCATCTACCTGAACCAGAGTGATTGGGTCGCGCCCTTCAAAGGCTCTAAACACCGGAATTGGCACGGCATGATCACCGCCCAAAATAATTGGTAAAGCGCCTGCTGCCAGAATTTTACGCACTGCCAGCTCTGAGCGGTCATGATTGCCTGCAACGTCTTTGGCGTTCCCAATAACATCGCCACAATCAACAACTTTTATATCGCGCCCGTCAAGAAGCGTGCCTCCAATATCAAAGTCGTAGCGGTCAAGTCCACGAAGCGCGCGTTCACAATGTCGTCTTATATGGGTGGGCGCATTCGATTGATCATTGCTTGCCTCCCCCATGGAATAAGGATCGCCAAAGGGAATACCTAAAATGGCGATATCTGCCTCAAGCGCGTCAAGGTTTGTTACGATTGGGAAATCATGAAAACTTTGAAACTCCCGTTTTGGTGGTGCCATGAGAGATGATGTCATATTTTTCTTTCAGTCCAATATGCCGATTGCGTATAAACTAAGCGATTTAACTCAAATTTTTCCGCAAATACTAGCGATTATATTTCGTATAAAAGTGCGTTCACTTATGAGCTTTTTATAGAAGTTTCAAACAGGTTTGCACTGTAGACAAGCAAAGTTAAGTTGACTAATAATGCAAGTATGATTGAAAGCCCCGGAAAAATTGGTCGACAGCAGTTACAAAATGCAGACATTCAAAGCTTGAAGTTTTTCAAGGCCGTTGTTGAGTGCGGTGGATTATCCTCGGCGGCAGAAAAAATATCTTTAGATATCTCAACTATCAGTCGGAGGCTTAAAGATCTTGAAATCCGAATGGGCATGCGCTTGTGCAATCGGGGACGGAGTGGCTTTTCACTTACGGAAGAAGGAGAAGCAATTTACGAGATAGTCAATAAATTGCTCCAGTCGCTCGAAGAGACAGAAGATAGCATTGGACAAGTACGACAACGCTCTGCGAGTCAATTACGTATCGGTGCTGTAAATCATGTTTTAACAAACCCGGATATCCGATTTGATGTGATTATACGCCGTATCTACAGTAAAGCGCCTGATCTTAATGTCAGTTATAATGTGATGACATCGTCTGAAATATGCCGTGCGGTGTTGGATGGTCGTATTCATTTTGGTTTCACCGCCCACGACCAGTCACATCCCGACTTGCAACGTAAGACAGTGCATACTGAACGTCACAAAATTTATTGTGGACGCGGTCACTCTTTATTTGAACAGGCCCCCGGAAAATTCAATATCGATAGCCTTATGGGAGAGAAATATGTTGCCCGCGAACACGCAACACTCACCGATATAAAAGCCGAGAAAATGGGTATGGTGTGCGGAACAGTTGCCAATGACATAGAGGCTATAACTGTGCTTATAGAATCGGGGTTATATTTAGGCTATTTACCAACACACCACGTTGCGGCTTTGCCAACTGAGCGAGATATTCACGCAATACCAATCCCTCAATCAGAGTGTGATGTGCCGCTTTATTTTTATCGTAGGAAAGGCACGCGTCGGCTAAACATTGTACGTTTATTTCTAGACGAGCTCAAAAAAACCGACGCGCATACCTGATAGATTATTGATCTATAAATCGGGCAACTCCCATTCATTTTGTATTGGGCTTATGCTAATAACATCTTGAATACGTTTGGCGACTTGTAGTAACTGCTCGTCTTTCCCATAACGTCCAACAATTTGTATCGCATATGGTAGATTTTCTTCTGTCACCCCAGTTGGGATGGTCACAATGGGCAATCCCGTATAGCTCCATATTGCGTTCATTCTGTAGTCCCCTGTAGACGCAAGGCCCTTTGGGGCCACATCAGGTGCAACTGGTGCAACCCATACATCAACATCACTGCGCACCATGAAAGACTGCATCCAAAGTTGCACCTCACGCGCTTGTGCCAATAATTGTTGCAATTCCTGATCTGATATTGTCTTTCCAAGCTCAAGACTTTCCCGAGAAGATGGGCTATAAATATCCCGATATTTTTCATACCATTCATCATGTACGCGATAAAGTTCACCGTAAGTTAAGCGATCTATTGCCGCGTTGTGGGCGACAATGTCATTGACCAGTATGAGTCGTTTAATGTTATAGAACGCCCCTTCTAATTTGGTGCATGTGTCTGAAAATTGCTTAGCCACCTGGTCATTCATAAAATCCATATACGACCCTTGTGGAATGCCAATATTGACCTCAATTAGGTTGCTGGGATCTGGCATATTCCAATCGTCCACAAGAACAGTCGTGGCTTCTTCTAGGGTTGTCATGTTTGATGCAAATAATCCAATATGATCCATTGATTTGGAAAAAAGAAGAACTCCGTCACGCGCAATCCGACCAAAACTGGGTTTATACCCAATCACACCACAATAACCTGCTGGCCGTATAATCGATCCTGTTGTTTGCGTTCCAATTGCAATATCACAGAAACCCGCCGCAACAGCCGCCGCTGATCCACTTGAAGACCCACCTGGTGTATAAGCTAGATTGCGTGGATTTCGTGTTGGCCCAGGATTTGATATAGCGAACTCAGTTGTTACTGTTTTGCCTACAACAGTGGCGCCAGCTTCGCATAACTTCGATACACAGCTTGCCTCTGCACCAGAGAATAATGTCTGCGGAAGAGCTGATCCACAACGCGTGTTGTGACCATCTACATTAATAATATCCTTTACACCCAATAATTTCCCGCGAAGAGGTAAATGCTCATTTAAGATGGATTGAGTATATCCATCTAAAGCCTGTTCCTCATTAAATGTGCCTTCTACAAAGGCGCGAACCTGCGGCTCATACTTTTTGATATGCTCAAAACATCTCCCTATTGCATTATCCACAGGCTGAGGTTTTGGACGCATGATAGGGTGATCCTCTGTTTTTTTCAAGATAACTACACGCATGAATATCAGGAAACATTGTCAGTCACTTTACAATTTACGCAAGTATCATTGATATAATTACCATTTACTCAAATGTTCTTTTCACTGACAGTCACAAGACTAAATCTTTCTGTCTTGCCAAAATGGCCAACAGAAATTTTTGCTCAATTGTAAACTACAGATAAAGGCTATTGTTAATGTTGAAAAACTTCAAAGTAAAAGCGACCTTTCGCACAATGATGACCGTAGCAATGTGCGGTCTTGTCAGCGTAACTCCAACCATAGGGCATAGCGATGAGATTCTTGATAGAATTAAGTCTGAGGGCAAACTTTCCGTAGCAACTGAAGCGGCGTATCCGCCGTTTGAATTCATAAAAGATGGTGAAATCACTGGTTACAGTAAACATATCCTAGATTATATCGTTGAGGATCTGGGTGTCGAGTTAGATCAGCTGGATCTTCCGTTTCAGGGTATCCTGCCTGGCCTTCTAGCTAAAAAATATGATTTTGTTGCAACATCAGTGTCAGTTAACGAGAAACGCGCAAAAAATTATGCGTTTACGCGCCCCATAGGTACCAACCAAACTGTCATCCTTGTTCGCGATAGTGAAGAAGACATAAGCTCACTTGGTGACCTGGCTGGCAAGGTTGTTGCAACTCAGCTTGGCTCATCGTTTGTACCGGTTGCTGAGGAACACAGTGCTGAGCTTAAGGCTGCTGGCCAAGATGGGTATGCTGGCTTAAAGTTATTTCCTGCAATACCAGAAACCTTTGTTGCATTGGCTTCGTCACAAGTAGACGCAGTGATGGTTGGTTCTGTTCAGGCAGGGGATGTTATGGGAAAGCGTCCTGGCACATTCAAGATCGTTGATAATATTGGAGAACCCAAATTTATGTCTTGGGCGGTACGACCTGAGAACAAAGATCTCCGTGACTATATCAATGTAAAAATTGGTGAATTAGTTGAGAGCGGTAAGATCGCCGAATGGCAGATGCAATGGTTTGGCTTTGAAATGGATATGCCAAGTGAAAATTACCTACCTGAAGGTGCGCAATAAATTGCTTTGACATACCAGACACATCCAATTCTGGCCCCTGAATACGTGGTTAGAGTTGGATGCACACTTTTTACAAAACATCGCAACAATAACTGGCTAGCTAAATGCCAATGTGTTGACATTGGGAATAGGAGCCCTCGTTATGATCTCTCAAAACATAATTGGCTTTAGAGGTAGATATGGACTTTGATTTTGCAGGTATTGTGCCGCATCTTCCTCAATATTTTCGGGGGGCGCTGGTAACGATTGGGGTCTCTATCCCCGGCGCTCTTTGCGGCATAATTATTGGCCTCATATTGACGATGGGACAACGCACAGCTTTTGCACCAATTCGATGGTTGTCCTCTCTCTATATCAGTTTTATCCGTGGCACCCCATTATTGGTGCAAATATTCTTTGTTTTTTACGCTTTGCCAGGGTTATTGGGGTTTAATTTAGATGCATTCTTCGCAGGTGTTTTAGCTCTCTCACTCAATAGTGGTGCCTTTGTAACTGAAATTCTGCGTGCTGGTCTTAATGGTATTCCAAAAGGGCAATGGGATGCAGCAAAATCTGTTGGCTTGCCGCCTCTAAAAATGTGGCGATACGTTATTTTACCTCAGCTTTTCTTTAAAATCCTGCCACCGCTTACCAATGAGTTCACCATGGTGGTGAAGGCAACGCCAATGCTTTCAGTCATAACTGTTGTCGAACTGACGCGCGCGGCTCAGCATACGATGAACGATACCTACCGGCCAGTTGAAGCCTTTTTGGTCGCCGCCCTGTTTTACTTTGTTCTCCTTTTTACGTTGAGCAGAGTGACGCATAAACTGGAAAAATGGACGGAGGCATACCGGATATGAATTTCGATTTTCAATTGGTTTTGGACAGCTGGCCGCTGTTTGCAAAGGGTATTTCCCTCACGGTTTTTATCTCTTTGATATCTATTACAATGGCGTTTTTCATCGGCCTCTTTATCGCACTTATGAGACTGAGTGAATGGCGTTATCTAGGATGGTTAGCTGTTTCTTATATTGAGCTGATCAGAAACACACCTTTTTTAATTCAAGTCTATATTGTTTATTTCGTTCTTCCCGTATTTGGACTTCGCGTTGACGCAACCGCGTCTGGTATTCTTTGTCTTTCAGTATATGGAGGTGCCTATTTTGCGGAAAATATTCGCGGTGCCATATTGGCAATACCACGTGGACAATCCGAGGCAGCAAGAGCTTTGGGCCTTAAATACTGGCAGGTTCAACGCAAAGTTATTTTCCCACAAATGCTGGGCTATCTTATCCCAACGACAACAAATTTAACTATTTCTCTCATCAAAGAGACCGCTCTTCTATCCATTATTACTGTGCCAGAGCTGACATATATGGCCCAAATTATGATTAGCGATGCGTTCGCACCAGTTGAGGGTTTCACTGTAATCGCGCTGATATATTGGGGGCTAAACTCAATTATCGCAATGATGGCCCTTAAATGGGAGCGGCATAGTTGTCGGCATTTAGATCCAAACAGTCGGAGCCATAAAACGCCCGCTGTTGAAACCACACGATAGGGTATCAATATGAACCAAGAAACTAAAAACGATATGATAGGTGATGAAAAACAAGCGGCTGTCATCATGGAAAATGTCAACAAATGGTATGGTAGTTTTCAGGTATTAAAAAATATCAACTTAACAGTTAAGCCACAGGAACGTATTGTTATTTGCGGCCCATCTGGATCTGGGAAATCCACATTAATTCGCTGTATCAATCTTCTTGAACAATATCAGGATGGGCTTATTACCGTCGATGGTAATGCATTAACATCGGATATGAAGAACCCAGACGTTATCCAACAAGAGGTTGGTATGGTCTTTCAACAATTCAATCTGTTTCCACATCTAACAGTTTTGGGTAATTGCACGCTTGCCCCGATGATGGTGCGTAACGAAAATAAACAAGATGCCGAAGAAACAGCCATGAAATTTTTGGAAAAAGTACATATTCCAGAGCAAGCAGATAAGTACCCAAGCCAGCTCTCAGGAGGTCAACAACAAAGGGTTGCGATAGCGCGCAGTCTTTGTATGAATCCTAAGATGATGCTGTTTGATGAGCCAACTTCAGCATTGGATCCAGAAATGATCTCAGAAGTTCTTGATGTGATGATCGACTTAGCGCAGTCAGGAATGACAATGATTTGCGTGACCCATGAAATGGGCTTTGCGAAACAAGTGGCTGATCGGGTTGTTTTTATGGATTCAGGCGAAATTGTTGAACAAGCTGACCCTGAAACTTTCTTTAACAATCCGAAATCGGGAAGGCTTAAGAAATTTCTCGGGCAGGTTTTGCTACATTAATTGGCATTTTCAGACAAACTTGAGAACACCTTAAAAAGTCAGATCAACTTCGACATCATGCGGTACAGGTATTGAACCACTCTGCGAGAGTAGTTGCACGTTTTTGCTTGAAGGATTGTCTGCTTTCTAAGTGGTGTTTGAATAGCCCAAACTTCCACATGGACAAGAATGGTTATTAACCCAGAGTGGGCACATGTAGGGAGTGTGCTTTAAGCCAATTATGCACTAACATTCGAGCTGTATTAAGCAAGTAGGGTAGATCACCTTAACCTCTTCTTTTGAGTTGAGCACGCCCAGGGTGCGATATAGCACTATTAAACACCTGATCGAGACCATTGTGAAGGAATGTCTGCTTTTAAGATGCTACTTGGTTGCATCATACTTGACACGAAAGGCAGGTTTGGGCCG
>JAJFHZ010000031.1 GCA_021775355.1 Amylibacter sp.
GATGGCCGAGCGCCTCATCGCCGACGATTCAGTGGCGCGGCCGGCGGCATTCCTCTTTGGTCTCACCTGGTTCTACAAGTACCGCGCCGCGAAGTTCATGCCGCCAAGCGCTTGATTTGATCCAGCGGTGTTTCCTGATACGTTCCAGGCAAGTCAGTTTCCTGTAAGAGAGGTCGATACGAGGCCCCATCGCGGCCAATTTCCAGATCCCAACGTTCAGCGGTTGTCGATACACACAGAGCCACCCGATCACCCGGCGCATAGGTCATGCGCTCGCTGTAACCCCAGATTTCCAGCACAGTTTTGTCCTGAGCCGGGCCAATATAATAATTGTCCAGAATATGTCGCGCCTTGGCGCGGGTGCGCGGGGTTGTGGCCGGTGCGGCCGTTTCTGAAACCTTCATACTGTGCCTACTTCCGTTATCAAATCGGCAAATACTTCTCCGCCCAGCCTTCACCGGCGGCACCATTTTCTATCATTGCATCAATCCGATCTTCGGAAAAGCCAATTTGCCCCAGCACCTTTCGCGTTTGTGCACCGTATTTCGGCATCGGCCCAGGAATGTGGATCGGGGCCTTGGCGGGGCGCACCGCGTTAGGCGCTACCAGATCACACCAACGATGCATGGGGTGTTGGTCGTGGCGGACAACGCTGAAGGTGCCTCGGGTAAGGTCAACTACGCCTGCGCTTTCCAGTTGCTGAACCGCGTCGCGTGTCTCATGCAATGAACCAAGTGGCATCACAGTGCTGGAACCCCCCGCGAATGTTGCCGCCCAATGTGATGCGGGTTGGGTGACAAATCGTTTGGCCAGCGCTGCCACCAAGGTGTCATCGGGTATATCGGCCAAGTCTGCCAACTCCGGTGCCGCGCGCAACGCATCACGCCGTTCTGTCGGTGCAGCAAAGAACATCCAGTCATCCGCCGCGCGGTAACAATGATAGAATGGTCCCCAGCCGAGCGCCTCGCGCCCTGAGGGTTCATCGAACGGTACGCGGGTTTCGAAGTCATACATCAGTTGCGCCTGGATCATGTTTCCGGCCCCGGCAAGTGCGGCCCGGGCAATGCCACCTTTGCCGGTTTCCTCCAGCCGCAGCAGGGCCGCCCCTAATGCCGCGCAGGCACAATAACCTGTTAGCACGTCGATCGTCCCGAAATGTGCGTGCTCTTCGGGCGTATTCATGCCGCCGCCGAAACGTACCATCACACCAGTTGCCGCCTGAGCCAGGTCGTCATAACCTAAATGATCTGATTTAGGCCCACGTGCCGGCCCGCCGAAGGCATCTAGCTGTACAAGAATCAGGCGTGGATTTATCTTGGCCAGCTTTTCTTCGGTTAACTCAAGCTCGTCGCGCTGCGCGTCCGTCCCGTTCATGGTGATGACATCAGATCTGGCGATCAGCTTCTGTAGCGCCTCTCGCCCATCCGCGCTGCGCAGATTCAACAGCACGCTTTCCTTGCCGCGATGGGCATGCAGGCCAAAGACCACAGCGTTCCACGGGTCCACTGATGGCGAGACCGGCTGCACCAGCGTCACCTCGGCGCCATACCGCGCGATGGTCGAACCTATGGTTGGTCCTGCGATCACGTTGGTCAGATCCAGCACCTTAAGCCCGTCGAGCCACCCAATTGAGTCATCACCATTGACACCTGACCGAGGGGTTTCGGCCAGAATATCAGCTAATGGTGCGCTGTCTAATTCTGGCCCAGGCTGTTTGGTCAACGCAGCCTCGTCCCCTACCAGCCATGCGACGTTCCCCATCTGCTTCATGGCACCATGTCTTGGATCGTCAACTTCGAGGATCAGGCCAGAGGCCAGTGCGTGCGGATCGCGCATCCATTCCCTGCTGGTGCGTTGTGCTGTTGCCGGAGCCTTGGCAGCCCCGAAAAGCTTTTCCCATTCATGCGCGGGCTTTTTCAGGAAGGCTGCTTTCATGGCGTCCGAGATGCGAGCACGATCTCTTTTTCCTACCGGATAATTGCGCAAAGACCATTCATCGGGCCAGTCCACCTGATCAAGATAGGCATCGAAATCAGGCAATTCGTCGACTAGCTCTTTTAATCCCAACGTTTCTAGTACCCGGCGTGGATGGCTCACGATACTACCCGCCACAACGTAGAAACCCCGCCCGTCGGCACAGATGTAGGTGCGGTAGAAGGGGTCGAGGAATTCAGACAGGTCGTCGAAGCTCAAATCCATTGGCAGGCCATCGGACGCGCGGCGGTCCAACTCCACCTCGCGTGGAGATTTGTAGCGTTCGGGGTAACCCTCAATTTGTTCGCAATTATAAACCAACCCTTCGAGCAGTGCCGAGGCCAAAGGCACCTCGATGTGATCGCCGCCATTTCGATCGCGTGCGCGCAGGGCAAACTGCACCGCCATTGCACCGAAGGCCGCGCCATAGGCAGATGCTAGCGTGAGTGGAGTGAAAGACGGATTGATCCCCATCAACTGACGGTTCAACCCCATATCGGTAAACTGGCCCGTGCGTGCTGCGATCACGGCCTCCCATGCGGGCAGATCGGCCAGTGCCGGATCGTTAGAGGCAAAGCCCGGCAGTGACAGTGAGATGATCCGTGGATTGATCCGCCTCAGATCCTCGGGGCCAAGGCCAAGCCGCGCCATGACGCCGGGTCGGAAATTTTCGATCACCACATCTGCGCGGGCCACCAGTGTGTGGGCCGTGGCCAGCCCCTCGTCAGATTTCAGGTCAAGCGTCAGTGCGGATTTCCCGCGCGAGAGCATGTCAGTGGCAGGCTCTTTCAACCGAGGCCCGCCTGGTCTGTCAATCCGGATCACTTCCGCGCCGAGATCCGCCAGCATCATACCCACAAGCGGGCCGGCGAGATACTGACCGAAGTCAAGAATGCGAATGTGCTCAAGCGGGCGGGTGGTCATGGGTTTATTCTCCTGATGTTTTGGGTCGCATATGAACTGCGCTAGCATCCAATGCTAGAGTTGCATTTACGACTGGAGCGTGCCAATCTGGTCAAAAATCAGGCCTATATTGCCAAATGTCATCTCTCAAAGTCACCATACTACTATCAGAAGCCTTCTCGAATATTGTGTTTGCCTGCTTGCTCGAACCCCTGCGAGTGGTTCGTGACAATCTTAATGCTGATATCTCATGGTCAATCCTCACACATGATGATGCGCCGGTAACCAGTTCTAGCGGGATACGGGTCGAGCCGAATGCATTACAGCGCGATGCTTGCGCGAGCGACCTGGTTTTGGTGGTGGGTGGGGATCGATTTCGCGAAAATGTTGCTAAGGGCGCGATCTGGTATAGCCTGCGAACAGCACTCCGCTCTGGCGTAATCATAGGGGCCGATACCGGTGCATGGTTGATGGCAGCCGCGGGTTTACTGGAGGAGCGCCGCGCCACAATACACTGGCACCTACACTCGGAATTTGCCGAGTCTTTTCCGAATGTTCACACAACCAGCGAGCGTTTTGTAAGAGATGGGCGTTTCTGGACCTGCGGCACAGCCGCCACGGCGCTGGAATTACTTTTGCTATTCATAGGTGAACATTTCGGACCTGCGGTCGCGCTTGATGCCTCTGCCATGTTCGCTCACGATACCGCGCCCGAGGATAACCAAGCAGTTATCTTGCGCTCTCTCAGCGGCTCAAAGCGCGTGCAAAAACTGCTTACCCTGATGACCGATACACTTGAAAACCCCCTGTCTTTGACCGATCTTGCCAGTTCGGCCAATATGTCAGAGAGAAGCCTCTCACGTTTGTTTATGAATGAGCTTGGCGTTTCACCGGGACGCTACTATCAAACTTTGAGATTGGCGCGTGCCCGCGACTTGGCAACGCATTCAGCGTTAAGAGTGGAAGAAATTGCTTTGCGTTGCGGTTTCGCCTCGACTTCTGGTCTGCGCAAAGCATTCCTCAAAAAATATGGAACCAGTCTACGCCCGCATCACAAAGCTCGTGTCAGGCAACCGTTTTCGGCTTTGCCGTAAGCCGGTCAGACAGCAGAGGAGTAGCTTTAGTATGGAAAAATTTTATTGAGCTCTATCTCTCAAACGGTTGGCTATTGGAATCACCTCGTTTGACAGTCAAAACGGCGAATAGCTATTATCTGGTAACACAACAACATGACCAGACCGTTGAATTTGCGCCCAGTATATCAAAGAGGGTGATCAGATTATAATTTAATCCCATATGGTACACCTTATCGCGCCAGCGTGATCAGTTGCTCAGTTTTAACAAGAAAGAGCTTTATTGACATGGTTCCAAAGCTGACCCAGATTTAAGGGTAGCTAAGTCCGATTGTTGCCATTGTCACTCAAGGATTAGCTGTAGTACAACTAATGCCTGCTATGCGGAAGCCGCAGCGCAGCATCAAAGTAACAGCCAGACGTTGGTCATGATAACAAATACCTTGTCTAACGTCAGCACCTATGGGACATAATTGGGTATTTAACATCCGGAAATCCTATCAGCTTATCTGAAAGCAACCCAGTTTGATTACAATCAATGCTTGTCATCTGATACGTCATCAGACATCAAGCCAAATCGGGTTTGACCAGGCGCGTTTACCCGCACGATCTATAATTGTCACACGAATCCATGGTGAGTTTGATAAGCGATCCAGTGATAGCTGTCCGGTCGTCATTGTTTTGCCGTGTAGGGTTGCCATTGATGTGCCCTGACCTTGGACGATGATGGTTGCAGCGGAGGAGCAATCGACCTCAATGCCTTCTTTCGTGAAGCGGATGTCGTTGATTTCCGGGCCTGTGCTGGAATAAAATTCACCTGCCTTTAAGGCATTAAGCAAGGCTTCCGGTTTGTTTTCTGTCGCCTTGACCATCACCCAACCGCCGAAAAAATCGGGTGTGTTGAAATGGGCGTCATCGGTGGCGATCAGGTTTAATTTTCGCCCCCTGTTTAATAGATGTTCCAGTGTGACGAAGCCCTCACCACGGTCATTGTCGACAACGCAACCGTGGTTGTAAATCTCCACCGCATGGGCGGCGGTAATGCTGCGGGCGTCTGCTTCAGACAATCCGGACCAATGCGGGTGGGCAATAGCCACAAATGCGCCTGCGTCGCGTGCACGCTGGGCAATGCTTGCGGCGGTTTCCGAGCCTTTAACCGGTCGGAAATGCGGGGCATCAGGCGGGATGAAACCCTGTGGCAGACCTACGGCTACAAGGTGCCACAAATGCTTGTTTTCCATTGTCCCCGTATGCAATTCGGCACCTAGAATAGTCGTGAAACGGTTATTGTGAAATGTGGTTGTATCCGTAATTGGATAATCGAACAGCCCGACAAAATGATCGGTCAGGGCAATGAAATCATAACCCTCTGCCTGATAGCGGCGGCAGACTTCTTCGGGCGATAGCACCCCATCTGAGTTGGTGGAATGAGTATGCAAATTACCGCGATGGAATTTACCGATAGTGGTAAAAAATTTGGTAGGCATATTGTAGGCTTTCAATTCGCTCATGTGTGGTTAGGTTAGTCAATCGGTGCAAAAAACGCCTCATTTTGATTAGTCACTTCCGCCCATAGGCGATCCCCGTAGGAAAAATGCCACCATTCATCAGGGTAATTTATCATGCCAACGGCGTGCATTGCTGCAACCAGCATATCGCGATTTTTACGTATTTCGGGGGAGACGGGCCAATCCGTTGGTGCGATTCCTGTAAGCCCTTTCATCGCCCCGCCGAAATCCAGTTCCGTGCGATCCGGACGGGCCAGTTTTACGTCAACGGCCGCACCTGCCTGATGGCCGCTGCCAAGTCCGTCTGGCGGGGCAACCCAACGCGAAGCTTCGGTGTAAACTTGGGCTTTAGTCCAATCTGGATTGTTCTGAGTGATTTTGGCAACGACAGGGTGCCAAAGCTCCCATTGGCGCTCTCGGGGGCGAAAGGCGTCAAATATCATCAGGCACAGGCCATCCGGCAACGCTTCAGAACAAGCCATAACCTTATCATGGATAACCCGCCGGATACGCCAATCGGTTGTTTCCAAAGGGTTTAGAAACAACCGATCCGTTTCGACGAATGTTACCATATCAACGGGATTTTCGCGTTCAGTGACTTTGATCATATTGCAAAAACCTCGGATTAAAAACTACAGGAGTTAGCGTTTAGAGTATTTGACTCAGGAACTTTTGTGTACGTTCATGCTCTGGATTGCCAAAGAATTCTTCGGGTTTGTTGCGCTCAACAATGTCGCCTTCATCCATAAAAATCACCTCATCCGCGATGGTCTTGGCAAAACCCATTTCATGTGTCACCACGATCATCGTCATACCGGTCTCCGCCAAATCAACCATAGTATCCAACACCTCTTTGATCATTTCAGGGTCGAGGGCTGATGTCGGTTCATCAAACAGCATGATTTTGGGGCTCATGCAAAGAGAGCGCGCAATCGCCACTCGTTGCTGCTGGCCTCCGGACATCTGACCGGGGTATTTATCTGCCTGTTCGGGGATCTTGACCCGCTCAAGATACATCATTGCGGTTTCAATGGCGTCTGCCTTAGCCATCTTGCGTACCCAGACCGGGCCAAGGGTCAGGTTTTCCAGAATGGTCAGGTGCGGGAACAGATTGAAATTCTGGAACACCATACCGACCTCGGTGCGGATATGATCCAGATTTTTCAGATTCTTACCCAGCTTGATACCGTCAACAATAATGTCGCCTTCTTGATGTTCCTCCAGCGCGTTGATGCAGCGGATCAGGGTGGACTTGCCGGAACCTGATGGCCCGCAAACTACAATGCGTTCGCCTTTGTGAACAGTCAGATCGATGTCTTTCAGTACATGGAACGAGCCATACCATTTGTTCATTTTGTTTACTTCAATCATCACTTCGCTTGAAATAGCGGAAGCTAGCTGACCCTGTATTTGTGCGTTACTCATAGTATTTCTCCTTCAATGCGGGTCAATGGTTGTTGCCAGCCGATAGTTTCACTTCAAGATGCCGGCTGTATTTGGACATTGCAAAGCAGATAATAAAGAACAGGATTGCGCCAAAGATCAGCGGTTCTTTGTGCAGGCCAAGCCAAGGTACGTCTTTGCTGATTGAGCGTAGCATCCCCAGAATATCAAACAGACCGATGATCGACACCAGCGTGGTATCTTTCAGCAAGCCGATGAAGCTGCCGACGATATTGGGGATCATGTGTTTTAGGGCTTGCGGCATAATGATCAGCCCCATCGTACCCCAGTAGCCAAGGCCGATGGTGTGCGCCCCTTCAAACTGACCCTTTGGAATAGCTTGCAGGCCGGCGCGCACTGTTTCGGCCATATAACAGGCGTTGAACAGCACCACGGCGATGATCACTTGCACTAGTTTGTTGAGTACGAAACCTTCTGGCATAAACAGCGGGAACATGGTTGTGGCCATGAATAGCACGGTGATCAGCGGAACTGAGCGGAAAACTTCGATAAAGCCGGTTGAAAGCACACGCAGTACCGGCAGTTTGGAACGCCGCCCCAGTGCCAGAATGATACCACCCGGCAGGGCCGAGGCGATGCCGATGCCGGAAATTACCAGCGTCAGAAACAATCCGCCCCATTTAGTCCATGTCACGAACTCTACAGTCCAGCTTGACTGCCATAGGTATGCGGCACCAAAACCGACGGCCACAAGTGCTATCAGAAGATTGCGTTGAGTTTTATCAGCCGCATTGGTTTGCCCAAGGCTGCCGATAACAAGCCGTACAATGCTTTGCTGTTTCAGCAGGCCTGCGATAGCATTTGCCATGTTGATTGCGAATGCAACGATTGCACCTGAAATCATAACCTGCATGAACAAGCCCTTGTCGCCGCCTGAGAAGAGGTAGCCAGCTAGGAACGGGTAGAATACCACCACGCTCGCACCGACAAGGACTTTGCCTTTAGCACGCGCGATCCAAAGCGGTGCCATCCAAAAAGCCAATAAGATGCCACCAAAATTAATCCGCCAGATTTCTTCCCGCGGGTAACGACCGTAGAAAATGTTATCTAGCCAATCAATAACGCCAGCCCAGCATGCGCCTGTCAGGCTATTGCCGTAACATTCACGCCGCGTTTCAGCTACGAATGTTGCATCCGCAAAACCCCAGATGTAAACACCATTGACCGTCAGATAGATGATATAGGTCGTGAAAACTGTCAGCACCGAATTGAAGGCCGAACTGAACAGGTTCTTCTGCAACCAGCCTAATATGGATGATTCCGATATAGGTGCGGAGCGTGCAGGCGTTTTTGTTGCTTTGACTATAGCCATCTTACCGCTCCACCAGTTGTACACGTTTATTGTAGATGTTCAGGAAGAACGAGATTGTCAGACTAATGAACATATAGAACGCCATGGTCATCCCAACCATTTCCACCGCATAACCCGCTTGGTTCAGCGCGGTTTGCATAAATAGTGACACAATGTCGGAATAGCCAATGGCAATGGCCAGTGACGAGTTCTTCACCGTGTTCATCCAGTTACTAATCAAAGGCGGCACAATCGCAGGCATGGCTTGCGGGATGATAACCAGCCCCATGACTTTGCCCGGTTTCAGGCCAATGGCCATTGCCGCATCATTTTGTCCGCGATTGACCGACAAGATACCGGCACGTACTGATTCCGCAATATGTGCAGCGTGATAGATGCTAAGGGCCACAAGCAGAGCAAGGAAAGCGGGTGGCACACTGGTGCCCCCGGCAAAGTTGAAGCCTTGCAAGGTTGGAATATCCCATTCCAGCGGCATGCCAGTGGCAAAAAATACGATAAGGGGTAAGAAAATAATGGCAGCAAGAGAAGGCAGCAAGGTGTTGGTTTGCTCACCGGTCGCATCTTGGCGTTTATGGGCGCGGCGGCGGTATATAATTGCGCCGATAACAGCCGCAGCCAACGTGACAAGGGTCATCCAGAACAGATCACCGGGGATAGGTGTTGCGAAGTAAAGACCACGGTTGTTCAAGATCACCCGCTCAGCCCCGAAGGATAAATCAAGTGATTTCTTAACCACCGGCAGCAGGCTGAAAACCCCGATATACCAGAATACGATTTGGATCAGCAACGGGATATTGCGGAAAATTTCGACATATGCCAGTGCCACCTTGGACACCAACCAGTTTGATGACAGCCGCAAAACACCAATGATAAAGCCTAGTACGGTACTGGCGATGATTGACAGAAACGAGATCAGCAGTGTGTTCAACGCACCTATTATGAAGATGTCGCCGTAAGTGCCAATGCCCGGTTTATATTCGATCAGTTTGAAATCAGTGTCAAATCCGGCACTTGCATTGATAAAGCTAAAGCCCGTGTTCATACCGCGCACTTCAAGGTTATGGGCAGTGTTCGTGATAAGATACCAGACCATCCAACCCACAAGGCCTGCGGTTAAAATCTGGTAGAATGCAGAGCGCACTCTTTGATCTTGGAAAAAATTGAATTCTTCTTTTGGCCGCACACGTACCTCGGCCTTTTGGTCGGTTCCATCCGTCACATCAATACCCCGTTGTTGGCGTTTCTGCCAGACTTGAACGCCAGCTTAAAACAATGGTGCCGAACCAAAGGCCCGGCACCACAAATTGATTATTTAGCGCATTGGAGGCGAATACATCAGACCGCCATCTGTCCAAAGTGCGTTCAGCGAACCCGCACGATCAATGCCGATACCTTGTGGGCCATGACCCATGTAGGCTTCGTAAATCTCGCCGTAGTTACCAACAGCTTTGATGATGTTGTAAGCCCAGTCATTTTCAAGGCCCAGACCGTCACTCAGGTTGCCTTCAGCACCAAGCATACGCAGCACGTTCGGATCTTTCGAGGTGGCTTTCATGTCGTCAACATTGGCTTGGGTAATACCCAGTTCTTCTGCATTGATCAAAGCGAAGATAGACCAACGCACTATGTCGGACCATTGGCTGTCACCATGGCGCACGGCGGATGCCAGAGGCTCTTTCGACAGTGTTGTCGGCAGGATCATGTGATCACCGGGAACCGGGAAGGATGAAATGTTGCCGGCCATTGATGATTTATCACCGGTTACCGCATCACACCCACCGTTCAGATATGTATCATCACGCACGTTGTAATCTTCGAATGTTACGTTGCTGATGCCCAGATCATTCTGACGGCTAAAGTCTGTCAGGTTCAGCTCTGTTGTTGTACCTGTGGTCACGCAAACCTTGGCACCTTTCAGTTCCATTGCACTTGTAATGCCGCTGTCTTTACGAACGGTAAAACCTTGACCATCATAAAAGTTTGTCGCTAGAAAATCGATGCCAAGCTGCGTGTCACGTGTCATTGTCCAAGTAGCAGTCCGTGACAACATATCGCTTTCGCCGTTTGCAAGTGCGGTAAAACGCGCTTGAGAACTAACGGACTGAATTTCAAGATTGGCTTTATCGCCGAAAATTGCAGCAGCTACGGCTTGGCACACAGACACGTCTAAGCCATACCAATTGCCTTCTGAATCCAGATTGTAATAGCCGGGTGATGGCGGGCCAACTTGGCAGCGTAGATGTCCGCGTTTTTTAACAATATCGAGCGTGCTTTCAGCAGAAGCAACGGTTGCTCCTGTTGTCGCCATCACAGCAGCCGCTGTAAGTGACGTTAGAATTGAAGTTAATTTCATTATTTATTCTCCCTGAACAGTTTGGTTCGAGTCGAAGCATAAGAGGGGGGTGGATTGCGCGTCCAATGCTATTATCAGCATAGTTCATGCAATAATTGCATGAGGTGCGTTGCGTCATACATAGTTGTTATCTAACGGATCAGGCTTTAATCGCTGGCAACCAGGCGTTTTTCTTGTTGCAGCAAGGCTTCCCAGAATTTTTCCACCCGTGGTTCATTATATTTGGAACATCGGTAAATCCGGATTTCAACACGAATATCATCTGCTTTCTTGGCTGCCCGAACAAGCTGTCCACTTGCCAGTTCATTGGCAACAAGCGTGCGTGGCATCCAAGCCAAGCCAAAACCTTCTACTGCCATTGCCTTCAAAGTTGTACCGATTGACGACTCGTAAACCGATTTGAAAGTAAGGTTGTTATATAGGCCTTCCATATGATTTTTGATCGGCCACGGAGAAGAATCGGAAAGGGTGTGAAGGCAGGGTATTGGCCCTGCGGGGTTATCCGGCAACCACCATCTTGGCGTTCCATCATCATTCGGGGTGGCTACTGGAACAAGCGTTTCCTCGGCAAGTTTCAACGAAGTAAACAATGCTGTATCGAGCTGCAGTCCATCCGCTGGAATAGCGTAACTGACAAACAGATCGACAGAATTATCTGCTAGTGCTGCAAAATAGTCTGCAATTGTGCCATATTCTGTTTTGACACTAAACTGGTTGGCATCAATAAATGGTTGAAGGGATTTTAACCAGCCCGGGATGAATATCTGCGCAAGAGTACCCAGCGTAGAAAACCGCATTCTTTCTTTGCCTTCCAAAACCCGCGTTTGAATATCCTTTTTGCCGACTTTGGCAAGATCAACAATTTCCTGCGCTACAGGCTGAAATAGTCGGCCAGCTTCAGTTAGTTGTGAGGGTTGTTGGGTCCGGTCGATCAGTGGAGCTTCAACCCAAGCTTCAAGGGCCTGAATACGGCGGCTGAAAGCGGGTTGCGAAACACAACGTTGCTCAGCTGCTAACCGAAAATTTCCTGTTGAGCATAACGTCAGAAAATCTTCTAACCACTTAAGTTCCATTGCGAACACCTGCTTTCGGTTTTCAAAGGCATTAGGGGTGCCCGTTCCTGACATGCTATGTAAAAGCCTTCTGTATGTCTATGTTATCCGTTTCCAAATGAAGTGGAACACGTGAGTGTTAGATTAACCAGGAACTCTGATCTGTACTATTGTTTAATTAAATCATTGCCGGGAGCCGTGATTGTTTCATTGCTACGGTAATATTGGTTTCATTTACTCAGTGTTAAATGTCTGACGTCAGCATATGCGTTAGCAAACTGTTGAAAAAACCATCCTTCTTGCAATGGACATCGCTGTGCAACGAATTCAAGTGTTAGCTGGTGCAAATAGTGGTCGCAAAAGTCGCAACTCCTTCTGCAAAGCGCTATAAACCGGACATTGAGATATCCGCAAGCAATTCGGCCCAACCAATGTCGGCTTTGGGCCGTGAACTGCCATTGGGATTGATTGCGACATTCGAAACTAGAAATAGAAGCGCCTTTGAATCGATAAGATCTTTTATAAGTCTACTTGGATTGAAACTACCTTCTTGACGACCTTCAGCTATTGAAATAGGACGTGAATTCTCTGAGCGGGTATGGTGAAATGGTATCATAAGAGCCTTCCAAGCTTAAGGCGCGGGTTCGATTCCCGCTACCCGCTCCAGAGTTTCACTTCCGACAAATCACCTATAAAAACTATATAACTACCAAGTTAACATATTGATATTATTTTATAATACACAATTACCAGCGTAGTCTTCCAAGCTTAAGGCGCGAGTTTGATTCCCGCTACCCACTCCAACGTCTCTTGCACATTTCTACATGCCTGTTATCGATGCGGTGGTGTATTGGGAAATCAGGTTATGAGAAGATCAGGTAACGCTGTAAGCAATTTGGAAGAGCGCGAAATATCCAAAACCGTTGGGCCGTTGCGTGGGCTTGCACCGTTCTTGCTGCCCTATCGTTTATTGATGATTTTTGCGGGGCTTGCGCTTATTACAACCTCTGGTTTGTCGCTGATATTACCCCTTGCCGTGCGCCGTGTGGTGGATGGCTTTTCGGCAGATCAGGCGGCTCAAATGGACCAGTATTTCGGTGCCGCTATCGGTATTGCAGCACTTTTAGCAATCGGTACGGGGTGTCGATATTATTTCGTTACACGCCTAGGGGAGCGTGTTGTAACGGACATCAGAATTAGTATTTATAACAAGATGATAGGGATGAGTCCACAATTCTTTGAACGGGTTATGACGGGTGAGGTTCTGTCGCGGATCACGACCGATACCACGCTGATCCTATCGGTTATCGGTAGTTCTGTTTCCATAGCTTTGCGCAATATACTGATCTTTATAGGCGGCATGGCGTTGATGTTGTTGACGTCGGTGAAATTGACCAGTCTGGTTTTGTTGATCGTGCCTGCGGTGATCGTACCGATTATGGTGTTGGGGCGTCGCGTGCGGGCTTTAAGCCGTGTCAATCAGGACCGTATTGCACAAAGCTCCGGTAATGCGTCGGAAACTTTGTTGGCAGCGCAAACCGTACAGGCATTTACCCATGAAAATCCAAGCCGCATGCGTTTTAGTGAACTGACGGAACAGGCGTATGATGCGGCGCGTAAACGCATCGGGGTGCGTGCGATGATGACCGTGATTGTGATTTTTCTGGTATTCACAGGTGTCTTGGGCGTTCTGTGGATGGGTGCGCGCGATGTGCGCAATGACATGATGTCTCCGGGTGCTTTGGTGCAATTTGTGATCTACGCGGTTCTAGTGGCGGGTGCAGTTGCGGCACTGTCCGAAATCTGGGGTGAATTGCAACGTGCCGCAGGGGCGACCGAACGTTTGGTAGAATTGATTAATGCCGAAGATAACATAAAAGACCCGGTTGTGACAAAGGTATTGGAACAGCCTGTGCGTGGAAAGATAAGCTTTGATCAGGTCAGTTTCAATTACCCTTCGCGGCCGAATATGCCCGCTCTGGTCGATATGAACCTGACAATTAGAGCGGGTGAAACCGTTGCTTTGGTCGGCCCGTCGGGGGCGGGAAAGTCAACCGTGTTTCAGATGGTTTTACGTTTTTTTGATCCCACTGCCGGTGCGGTTCTGTTTGATGGCGTGGACATTAAAAAGATCGACCGCCAGAAATTTCGAAAAGAAATGGCATATGTTCCGCAAGACCCGGTAATATTCGCAACATCTGCTATGGAAAATATCCGTTTCGGGCGGCCCGATGCCACAGATGAAGAGGTTGTCGCGGCTGCAAAAGCGGCGGCGGCAGATGATTTTTTGGCCAAACTGCCTGATGGTTATGACAGTTTCGTCGGTGAGCGCGGTGTGATGATGTCTGGTGGGCAAAAGCAACGTATTGCGATTGCGCGTGCGATTTTGCGCGATGCGCCCGTGTTGTTGTTGGATGAAGCGACCTCGGCGCTGGATGCGGAAAGCGAGTTGGCCGTGCAACAAGCCGTGGAAACCCTGTCAAAAGACCGCACAACATTGATTGTTGCGCACCGATTGGCGACCGTGAAGAAGGCAGATCGTATCATTGTGATGGATGATGGGCATGTGGTTGCCACGGGTACGCACGCGCAACTGGTCAAACAAGGTGGGCTTTATGCGCGGCTTGCGAAGTTGCAATTCACAGAATGAAGTGATTTTCATCGATTACTTGTAAATCTATCGAGCAACACCCAAATTGGTTTGAGCGGCAGTAACTGTCGGCGATAACCAAACAGGAGGGGCTGATGGGTCTATTAAGTTTTGTGAAAAATGCGGGGAAATCTTTATTCGGGGCGGCGGAAGCTGCAGAACCGGATGCAGGTGCCTTGAAGGCTGAAATTGACAAGCTAGGTCTTGATGCCAGTGGTCTGGATATCAGCGTTGACGGCGATACCGTTTCCGTTGACGGCAACGCGGTTAGTCAGGAAATGAAAGAAAAGATCATTTTGGCTGTTGGTAATGTTGAAGGTGTTGCCGGCGTTGAAGACAATGCCGGTGGTGGCGGTACTTTCCACACCGTTGTGCGCGGTGATACGTTGTCTGCGATTGCAAAGAAAACACTGGGCAGTGCCAATCGCTACCCAGATATTTTTGAGGCAAATAAACCGATGTTGACGCATCCGGATAAGATATATCCGGGTCAGGTTTTGCGCATTCCGAGCTAAGTTACGGAAAGTTGATTTGTAAAAGGGCGGGTTTTCCTGCCCTTTTTGCGTTTAGACGTATCGTAATTCTTGCACTGTAAGGCAATTAAATGCACTCTTGCCGCGTGTTGCTATCTGGGAGCGGTGGCACTTGGGAGGAAATAATGATGTATAAATTTGCAACAATTGCCGATATTAAAACGATTGAAAAAGAAATGCCCGTTGAAGAGCGTTGGACGGCGGAAACTGTTTATGAACAGCTTTGCGAAACCCGTGACGCCAATCCACATAAACCAGCGGTAAGTTTTCAGTTGAAGTCTGGGCCTAAAGACAAGGCTGTCACACTTAGCTGGACAGAGTTGACCCAAAAAGTCACACAATGCGCCAATCTGTTTCGCTCGCTGGGTGTCGGGAAAAACGATGTGGTTGCCTATTTGCTACCCACTAGCCATGAGACATTGATTACTTTGATGGGCGGGATGACCGCAGGGATTGTAGCCCCGATCAACCCAACGCTTGAGCCTGAACAAATCGCGGCATTGTTGCGCGAAGCCAACGCCAAGGTTCTGGTAACGTTGAAGGCTTTTCCGAAAGTCGAAATCGCACAATTGGCCGCAGAGGCTGTAGCCTTGACCCCATCGGTTGAAACCGTGATCGAGGTTGATTTACTGCCGCATTTGTCGCCACCACTAAGCTGGATAGTACCGTTTATCCGTCCTAAATTCCCCGTGACCCACAAAGCGAAAGTCATCGACTTTAATGAAGCCCTTGCAAGCCAGCGTGAAGATACGTTGGAATTTGCCGAAACCGGCGATCGATTCTGCGCGCATTTCCATACGGGCGGCACCACGGGGATGCCAAAGATTGTGCAGCATAAACATTCAGGTATTTTGTATAATGGCTGGATCGGTTCGACGTTGCTTTATAAACCAGAAGACAATGTTATGTGCCCGCTGCCGCTGTTTCATGTGTTTGCTGCCTATCCGATTTGGGCAGGGTGCCTGAGTTCTGGGGCGCATATGATTATGCCAACGCCTGCGGGTTATCGAGGCGAAGGTGTTTTTGACAATTTCTGGAAATTGATTGAACGCTGGGATGCAACATTTTTTGTGACCGTACCGACAGCGGCCTCAGCTTTACTGCAACGTCCCGTTGATGCCGATATTTCCACGCTGAACGCGGTTTTTTGCGGCTCGGCACCTTTGCCTGTGGAATTGTTCAAAAGATTTCAAACTGTTACCGGTGTTGAAATTATAGAAGGTTACGGTATGTCAGAAGCTACATGCCTAGTATCATGCAACCCGGTAAGCGGTTTACGTAAAGTCGGGTCTGTCGGCATTCCTTTCCCTTATACGGATGTAAAAATATTTGAATGCGATGATGCTGGTAAAGTCATTAAAGAAATGAAATCCGACGAGGTGGGGGAGATATGCATCTCGAACAAAGGTATCGTTGTTAATCGAACTTACACCGAGGCCCGCAAGAATGAAGGCTTATATGCCAAGGGTAAATATCTGCGCACAGGTGATTTGGGCCGGATTGACAAGGACGGGTATCTGTGGATCACAGGACGCGCTAAAGACCTGATTATTCGTGGTGGTCACAACATTGATCCGGCAATGATTGAAGAGGCTCTGGCAGGGCACGAACAGGTTGCTTTTGCAGGTGCAATTGGTCAACCGGATGCCAAAGCGGGCGAGTTGCCTTGTGTCTATGTGGAACTAATTGCAGGGGCAACAGTAACCAAGGAAGAGTTGTTGGCTTTTGCCAAAGAGCATGTGCATGAACGTGCAGCGGTTCCGAAGTATCTGGAAATCATGAGCGAACTGCCGAAAACGGCTGTCGGGAAAATTTTCAAGCCTGACCTGCGTAAATCTGCAATTACCCGTATTTACAATGCAGCGCTAAAGGATGCCGGCTTGAATGTCAGTGTCGTCAGTGTTGTTGAAAGTAAGAAACGCGGTCTTGTGGCACAACTTACGAAAGTGGATGAACGGATCTCGGATAAGACCGTGACGAAGGTTCTGGGCAGCTTTATTCGCCCATGGGAATGGGCCGAATAAGTTGAGATCGGGCAGATTGCCCTATCACGTCTTTTAGCTGCCCCGTAAGGGACGGCAGTTAAGTGTTTTGACCTGAAAATTGTGCTTGCATTTCATCACGCGCATCATCGCTGATCTTGGCAAACATCACCTCTGGCACTGTGAACGCATGACCCGCTGGCAAACTGTCCAGTGCTTTGGCTACATCAGTGGGCCATGTGGCTTTTGTGTTCATAGCCTCCAGCATTGAAGCGGCGGCATCAGGGATGAAGGGTTCTGAAAGCACTGCATATAACGGGATTAGGTTAAGGGCAAAACGTACGGTCGCAGCTGCCGTTTCCGGGTCGGTTTTGAACATGGCCCAAGGGGCTGCAGTTTGCAGATATTCATTTCCAACAACCCAGATGGCGCGTAAATCGGCAGCGGATTTGCGAATTTCCATCGCTTCCATATGGGCCTGATAAGCGGTAAGGCGTTTGGTTATTTCCGCAATCACGGCATCTTCGGCGGCACCATATTCACCGCCCGCAGGCACTTCTTCGCCAAACTTGGCGCGGCAAAACTTGGTAATGCGCGATACGAAATTGCCCAGCACGTCGGCTAGATCTTTGTTCACGGTGGTTTGGAAATTTTCCCAAGTGAATTCACTGTCGGAACTTTCGGGAACATGGGTTAACAACCACCAACGCCAATAATCGCTGGGTAAAATATCAAGCGCCTGATCCATGAACACACCGCGCCCTTTGGACGTGGAAAATTGCCCACCGTCGTAATTCAGGTAGTTGAAGGATTTGATGTAATCGACCAGCTTCCACGGTTCATTTGACCCCATGATCGTGGCGGGAAACGACAAAGTGTGAAAGGGCACATTGTCCTTGCCCATGAACTGGACGTATTTCACGTTATCAGCACCTTTGTCTGTACGCCACCAGCGTTCCCATGCGTTTGCATCCAACCCATTGGCTTCGGCCCATTCGGCAGTGGCGGCAATATATTCTATGGGGGCATCAAACCAGACATAGAAAACCTTGCCTTCCATACCGTCCCAGTTTTCAGTACCGCGTTTCACAGGAATGCCCCAGTCCAGATCGCGGGTGATACCGCGATCACGTAATCCGTCGCCATCATGCAGCCATTTTTTGGCGATAGACGTGGTCAGGATCGGCCAGTCTTTTTTACTGTCGATCCATGCGTCCAGCTTATCGCGCATGGCCGATTGTTTCAGATACAGATGCTTGGTTTCGCGTACTTCAAGATCAGTTGAGCCGGAAATAGCCGAGCGTGGATTGATCAGATCAGTAGGGTTCAGCTGCTTGGTGCAATTTTCACACTGATCGCCGCGCGCACTATCGTACCCGCAGTTCGGGCATTCGCCCTCGATATAGCGGTCAGGCAGGTAGCGGCCATCTGTATTGGAATAGACCTGCTTTTCACTGATCTCTTCGATCAAACCGTTTTCAGCCAGCTTGCCTGCCAAGTGTTGGCTCAGCGCGTGGTTTTGCGCACTGGACGAGCGACCAAAATAATCGAACGACAGACCGAAACCTTTAGCCAGATTTGCCTGAACCTCGTGCATTTCTGCGCAGTATTCAGCCACGTCTTGCCCTGTTTTGGCAGCGGCCAATTCCGCAGGCGTGCCGTGTTCGTCTGTGGCGCAGATAAACATCACTTCACGGCCCAATGCACGGTTAAAGCGGGCATAAACATCGGACGGCAACTGGCTGCCGACCAGATTGCCTAAGTGTTTGATGCCATTGATATAGGGCAGGGCGGAAGTGATTAAGATACGTTTCATAGATAAGCCGAAATGTGGTTTCAGCCCTGATGTACCCCAAGCTTTGCCAAAGGGCTAGTCGAGATTTTTACGTCGCAGCAATTTACCGATGGTGAACGTGGTTCTGGGCATATAGCGATAGCCGGTTTTTTCTGTGGATGTCGGACGTGCACGCATCCGTATCAGACCAAAGACCAACAACCCTATATGGGCAATCATGATAAAGTTGAACAGGGCAGCAGGGCCGTAGTTCTGGATCAATGCGGACGCAATGAGCGGGCTGAAAATAGCCCCTATGCCATAGCAAAATAGCAGTGAAGCGTTTAATTCCACGCGCCCTTCCGGAGTGGAGAAATCGTTTGCGTGGGCGACTGAAACCGAAAAGATCGGGTAAGTGAGCAAGCCAAATAGAAAAGCCATTAGATAAATTGTTGCAGGGTCGCTGGAATTGACCCAACCCATCGTGAAACAAATTGCAGCGCTTGCCACCGACAGCCAAAGCAGCACCCAACGACGGTCATACTTATCGGCAAGCCAGCCAACCGGAACTTGGGTTATTGCACCACCGATCAACACGGCGGCCAGAAATTGCCCGATTTGAATGGGGGTCAAGCCCACATCCTGCCCGTAAATTGGCCCTGCCATACGGAATGAGGATGAAGAAACACCTGCAACAACTACGCCTGCCACACCCAAGGGCGATGTAATGGCGGTGCGGATGGGATGCAGGCGCGGGCGTGAAGGGGCCTCGGGTTGTTTTGATGTGGTCAGGGTCAAAGGTAAGATACAGGCGCAGGCCATGATGGCCAATAGGTTGTAGGATATATAGGCGCCGGGTTCCAAAAAACCAATCATCATTTGGGCAAGCGAAGAAGCACCAATGTCTACAACGCGGTAAACGCCCATGACTTTGCCTCTGTTATCATTGGTTAATTTAGCTTGAAACCAAGCTTCGATCACTGTGTAACACCCTGCAACACACAAGCCCGAGAGGATACGCAGAAAAACCCAAAACGTTATATCAATCCACATCGGATGGGCGATGGCCCCGATGGTGCCCATCGCTGCGAACACGGCAAATGTGCGTGAGTGGCCAACAGTACCGATCAGGCGTGGGGCCCACCAGCAGCCGATGAAAAATCCGAAAAAATGGGATGAGCCAAGTAAACCGATCTGGGTTTTTGAAAAACCTTCTTGCAATCCTGTCAAAGCATCAAGCGGTGAAATTGCCCCGGTACTGAGCTGTAACAGGATGACGGAAAACATCAGGGCGGCGAAGGATATGAGTAGGCGCATATATTTTCTGCTGTGGTTTAAATTCAGGTTTGCCGATTTACAAACTGTTTACTGATCTGTTTTCGACCTGCCATGTCGGAACTGTGTTATCTGCAATTTATTCTGCAAAAGCTTCTGGCTGTGTTTCGTGCGCCATATGATCCAGTACAGCGTTAACAAATCCTGCTTCACGTCCGTCAGGAAAAAACGCTTTGGCAATGTCAACAAACTCACTGATTGCAACTTTGGGTGGGGTTTTTCCGACAACAAGTTCGGCACCTGCTGCACGAAACAGTGCCCGTAGGGTCGAATCAATACGTTCGATCGGCCATTTGGCCACTAACGCGCGATCCGTCATCTGGTCGATTTTTGCCTGATTGTTTACGGCTTCAAAGATTAGGGTTTCAAACAGGTTTACATTGCCGCGCACAAATGCACCTTCTTCGACCTCGGCCCCGAAACGGTGATCCAGAAACTGTTCGTGCACTTCGTCCAGCGTGGTGTCACCTGCTTCCATCTGGAACAAGGCTTGCACTGCATAAAGCCGTGCGGCTGATTTCATTTGTCTACTGTCGGGCTTGGTCATGCCGTTGTCTTACCGTCTATTTTATCTGCAATGATGATATTTTCGGAAGCGGGTTTGAAACCGATCCCTTTTGTGGGCTTATTGAAGCGATTGTTCAGCGCAATCAAGTGCAAAGCGGCCTCTGCAGCCCCGCCACCCTTGTTTTGCCCCTGATAATCCGCACGCACATCGGCCTGATCACGATTTTCAACGGTCAAAATGCCGTTGCCGATACAAAGCCCCTGCAACCCCAGTTCCGATAAACCGCGTGAACTGTCATTGCAGACCGTATCATAATGCGTGGTTTCGCCGCGAATGATACAGCCCAAGGCGACATAGCCCTGATATTTATTATTGTTGCAGGCCAGACGGATGGCGATGGGTACTTCCAATGCACCCGGCACCTCTGCGACATCGTATGTGGCACCTGATCCGGTGATTGCGGCTTTTGCGCCTGCCAGCAGGTTATCGGCGATATCTTTGTAATACGGCGAGATCACGATCAACAAATGTGGTGCATCATCGTCAAATTTAGGGGCAGGAAGGCTGTGGTGGCTTTCAGCTTGGGCCATGATCTAATCCTTCAGTATAGGTTGGGTGCCGACGATTTCCAGATGATAGGCATCCAACCCGATGAATTTGGGTAAGGGCGTGTCGGTCAAAAGGATAATCTTGGTCAGCCCCAGCGTGGACATGATCTGTGCACCTAGGCCCGTGTGTCGCAAAGTGCGGGGTTGGTTTTCATCCGTCTGGGGCAGGGCTGCATCTAGATCGCGAAACAATACAACCACGCCGCGCCCTTCTTTGGTGATATGCTGCATGGCGCAGGACAGTTTGTCGGCGGAACCCGGGCCAAGGCCAAGCGTATCTTCGTACAGGTTTTGCGCATGTGTGCGCACCAAGACCGGTTCGGGTGTGGTAATATCACCCTTGGTCAATACCACATGTTCGGTACCTTCTGTCTGGTCGGTGAACACCCGTAATTGCCAGTCACCGCCATATTGCGATGTGACCATATGGCTGTCGGTTTCGCGCACCAGATTGTCATAGCGTAAGCGGTACGCGATCAGATCGGAAATCGTGCCGATTTTCAGCGCGTGTTTTTTGGCAAACTCAATCAGATCGGGCAGGCGGGCCATGGTGCCGTCTTCGTTCATGATTTCGCAGATCACACCCGATGGGTTCAATCCTGCAAGACGGGCAACATCCACTGCGGCCTCGGTATGGCCGGCACGCACCAGAACGCCACCTTCGCGGGCGCGCAACGGAAAAACATGGCCCGGTGTGGCAATGTCGTCCGTGCGCACCTGCGGATTAATAGCCACAGACACGGTACGGGCACGGTCATGGGCGGAAATGCCGGTGGTGACGCCCTCACGCGCTTCAATCGACACGGTAAACGGTGTTTCGTGGCGTGATGAATTGGAGCTTGCCATCATCGGCACGCCAAGGCGGTCGATTTGTTCGCCCGTAAGGGTCAGACAAATCAGCCCGCGCCCATGCGTGGCCATGAAATTCACCGCTTCGGGTGTGGCCATTTGTGCGGGAATTACCAGATCGCCTTCGTTTTCACGGTCTTCGTGGTCTACAAGGATGAACATCCGCCCGTTGCGGGCATCCTCGATTATGTCTTCAATTGGGGAAATAATTGTCGTCATTTAATTGTCCTGCATCTCATTCAGACGTGCCACATAACGGGCCAATGTGTCTATTTCCAGATTGATCGGGTCGCCAATGGCCAAATCACCCCAAGTGGTTTCGGATTTGGTATGGGGAATGAAATTCACGCCAAAATGGGCATCATCAACCCCGTTGACGGTCAGCGACGTGCCGTTCAGGGCAACCGAGCCTTTGGGGGCGATGAATTTTGCCAACTCGGCAGGGGCTTCAAAGATGACACGGGTACTGCCGCCTTCATCGGTAATTGATGTGACATGCGCCACCCCGTCCACGTGGCCTGAAACGATATGGCCGCCCAACTCGTCACCGACTTTCAAAGCGCGTTCCAGGTTGATCTTTGCGCCGACTTGCCATTTCGCGCCGATATTGGTTTTTGATGTGGTTTCTGCAGAAATTTCCACGTCGAACCAGTTCTGCACGTCAGTCGCACCTTTTTCTATAACGGTCAGACAAACCCCGCTGCACGCGATAGAAGCACCAAGATCAATGCTGTTGTGGTCGTAATGCGTGTTGATCCGCGCCCGCAGATCACCGTGCTGTTCCAATTTGGAAACGGTGCCAATATCTGTGATAATCCCAGTGAACATACCTTATCCTTTAGCTCGCGATAAGTGGATTTAGCCTGTCATTGCGATAACGGCAAGGTGAAGTGGAGTCAAACAGGATCAAGGCGTAAAAGGGTCTGTTTCACTTACCATTCAGATAAAAACAAGCTATGGGTGAGTCTCTGTGTATTTAATGCAACGTGCCGACTGGAAGAATATGACGAAAGAAGACAATTCTGATCGGAAGTTCCTGTTTTTGCAAGGGCCACACGGGCCGTTTCAATATTACTTTTCAAAGAGGCTTTTGAAGCGTGGGATTCAGGTTCACAAGATATGTTTCAATGCAGGCGACAGTTTTTTCTGGCGAGATCGCAAAACGCGGTCCGATTTTATCGGTACGTATGATGAATGGCCGGATTTTGCACTGGAAACGCTAAAGCAAGGCTACACTGATCTTGTGGTTTATGGCGATAATCGCCCAATTCATATCGCGGCTGCAAAGCATGCCGCGGCATTGGGCATTACAGTGCATTACCTGGAAGAGGGCTATTTACGACCATATTGGGCAACTTATGAGCGCGGCGGAGTAAACGGTGACTCTCGTTTGGTTAAAACATCCATTGAACAGATGCGAAAGGATATTATGGGTGTCGAAATGCAACAAGCGTCCGCACCTGTGCGCTGGGGGGATATGCGCCAACATATTCTATTGGGTGCAATTTATCATTGGCATGTGATGTTTAGGAACAGGAGGTTTTCAAATTATGTATCACATCGGGATAATTCGGTGCGTAGTGAATTTCGCCTGCATTTCATGAAACTTCTAAACCGTATCCCGCATATCATCCAGCGCGTGATCAGTACAAGGCGGCTAATCGCCAGCGGGGTGACATATCATCTGGGGGTATTGCAACTTGGCCATGATGCATCAATCAGACGTTATAGCAAATACACGGGTATGGATGTGTTTATGCGCGAATGCGTGGAAAATTTTGCCAAACACGCGCCTAAACACCATCATCTGGTTTTTAAAGCCCATCCGCTGGAAGATGAACGCAAGCCTTTGGCACGGGTTGCGGAAGAATTGGCCAAAGAATTCAATGTAGTGGGGCGTATCCATTATATTCGTGGCGGAAAGCTGGCCTATATACTGGATTATGCCGCGAGTGTCGTGACGATTAATTCGACGGCGGCGCAGCAGGCTCTATGGCGCGGTTTGCCGCTAAAGGCGATGGGTACAAGTGTTTATGATAAGCCGGAATTTACGTCCAATCAGGATTTAGGGCCGTTTTTTGCCAATCCCAAAAGGCCTGATTTATCGGCATATCGTGATTATCGACAGTACCTTTTGGCTACATCACAAGTTCCGGGCGGGTTTTATTCACGGGCCAATCGGCGGCTTTTACTACAACAGATTGTAGATTTGGTGTTGAAATCACAAGATACATACAAAATATTGACCAAAACAAGCGCGGCGCCTGTGCAACAGTCGATGCTGCGAAACGGCTAACGCAAACAAATACTAGTAAATATCATTATAATTGATTAGATTCAAAGAAAAATTTGAGGCAATTTAGACGAGAAGGGCAGGTTACATGTCACGTCGCAGTACATCTTGGGTCCGCAAGGCGGCCCTATTCACTATGGTATTTTCGATTGCAGCTTGTGGTTTGCCACGGTCTGGACCGAAGAAAAATGAAATTTACGCGGGCAGTGTCCAACGCGAAGGCAATGCTTATATTGTTTCGGTAAATGACAGGGTAGTGCAAGCGACTAAACAGGCCCCAAGTGTTGGCTTTGATGCCAGTTTTCAGCGTGCAGGCCGTGTCGGTGCCGACACCATTCGTGCAGGCGATATATTGGCCCTGACGATTTATGAAAATGTTGATGAAGGACTTTTGGGTGTTGCGGGTGTGCCATCTACATTGACCGAACTTCAGGTTGATCAGGCTGGGTTTATTTTTGTTCCCTACGCGGGCCGTATCAGAGCATCGGGTAATACGCCTGAAGCGTTGCGCGGTGTTATTACGCGCAAACTGGAAAGCCAAACACCCGATCCGCAAGTGATTGTTCGCAGATTGCCGGGCGATGGGTCGACTGTTTCTATAGTGGGGTCAACTGCACAGGGGGTTTATCCGATCGAGGCTTCGACATCGACATTGTCTTCAATGATTGCAAAAGCCGGTGGTGTGCCAACTGAACCCGAAAATACACGAGTCACGGTTATTCGCGGGTCACACAAAGGCACTGTCTGGTTGGAAGATCTTTACGCCAGCAATGAACAGGATATTGCCCTGCGCCCTGGTGACCGCATTTTGATTAAACAAGATAAGCGCCGTTTTACTGCCCTAGGGGCGACAGGCGCGCAATCGTTGGTCGAGTTTCCCGCACCAGAGGTTTCCGCGATTGAAGCCATTGCTTTTATGGGCGGGCTTAACAGTAATTTAGCTGACCCAACAGGCATCTTCATTTTTCGCGATGAAAGTGCGGAATATGCGAACCGTGTATTGGGGCGTGACGACTTTGTATCGCCAAAACGCTTTGCCTATGTGCTGAACCTGACGGACCCCACGGGCATTTTTTTGGGCCGCGATTTCGACATCCGCGATGGCGATACGATTTATGTAACTGAAGCCCCTTATGTGGCATGGACGAAAACTCTGGCTGTTTTAACGGGGTCAGTTGGTGCGGCGGCATCACTTACAAGTATTGGTGGCAGTTAACTGAAAATGTTTCTGGCATGACGAAAACCGTAGGCGCGCCCGGCAAAACCATACAGACGCGCCTGTATGCATATAACCTTGGGTTTGTATTCCAACGACGTTTGCGTAAAATCCTAAAGGCACATGGGCAGAATATCAGGTTTGGATTACCGGTTGGTAAATCCGCCGCTGTTGCCATTTGGGGGCGCAAACCCGTTGCAAAGCGCGGCATGGCAGTTGCGCGATATTACAAGAAACCACTTGTAACCGTTGAGGACGCGTTCTTGCGTTCGGTTTTGACAGGACGTCAGGGCGATCAGCCTTTGGGTCTGGTGGTGGATAGAACCGGCATCTATTTCGACACTTCATTACCAAGTGATCTGGATGTTTTGTTCAGGGAAAGTATCGGGTTGTCGGAAGTGAAATTACAACAGGCCGCAGATAAGATGGCCCATATGACAAGGTTGAAATTGTCGAAATATAATGACTTTTTGCACCCTGTGTCAGATTTGCCGGACGATTTTGTGTTGGTAATAGACCAAACTGTTGATGATGCGGCAATTACATTGGGCGCGGCGAATGCAGCAAGTTTCACTGAAATGCTGGCTTGCGCAAAGGCTGAAAACCCCGATAAAAAAGTGTTGATAAAAACCCACCCCGAAACGATGGCAGGTTTGCGGAAAGGGTATTTTTCCGAAACTGACTGTGATGACCAAACTGCCCTTATCACTGGGCATTTATGCCCTGTTGGGCTGTTCGAAAAGGCTGCGAAAATCTACTGCGTGACATCGCAAATGGGGTTAGAAGCAATATTTGCAGGTTACCGCCCGATTGTCTTCGGCCGCCCTTTCTATTCTGGGTTGGGGTTGTCGGATGATCGTGGGGCGCCGTGGGGCAGAGGGTTGGAATTGCGACCTGAACAGGTGTTTTGGGCCACGCATCTGCGTTATTCAAAATGGTATGATCCCTTTTTTGATCGCTCTGCGGATTTTCTGACCGTGACGGGAATTTTGCATGCACAGGCACGTCAATATCAGGACAACCAAATGCCTGCCGTATGCGTGGGAATGCGCTTGTGGAAACGTGGTTTTTTACGCAGGTTTTTATCTTGCGGGCGTGATGCACCAATATTCTATGCCGATGCAATGGAAGCGGTTGAAGCCGCCAGTATAGAAGAAGGTCGGGTTCTGATTTGGGCCGGGCGTGAAACCGAAGAAATGATAACGGCCTGTGCACACAGAGAAGTCCCTTTGATACGTGTCGAAGATGGATTTCTGCGCTCTGTCGGGCTTGGGGCGCAACTGGTTGCCCCTGTTTCATTGGCCTTTGATGATACAGGTATCTACTATGATCCAACACGTGCCAGCCAATTGGAACATATTATCAATGCAAGTGACGCGCTATCAGATATTGATATTAACCGCGCCCGTGTTGTACGTGAACGCATTGTCGCGTTGAAAATAACCAAGTATAATGTGTCGACAGTAACTGTGAAGATTGCTGCCGGAAAAGACCAAGAGGTTATTTTGGTGCCGGGGCAGGTTGAAGATGATGCTTCCATTCAAAAGGGTGCGGGGCGGATCAAGACCAATCTTGACCTTTTGCAATCCGTACGCGCGGATTTTCCCGATGCATATATCATTTATAAACCGCACCCCGATGTAGAGGCGGGTTTGCGCGTGGGCGAAATTGCAACAAATGACTATGCGGATATTGTTGCGGAAAACAGCAATATGGCGACCCTTCTGGAACAGGTTGATCGTGTTGCAACCATAACGTCCCTTGCAGGGTTCGAAGGTTTGTTGCGCGGCAAGCCCGTGACCTGTTACGGCAATCCATTCTATAGCGGTTGGGGGCTGACGGATGACAAAGCGGATAAGATCACGCGTCGCAAAGCCCGCCCCGGTTTGGATGCTTTGGTACATGCCTGCCTGATTGAATATCCGCGGTACTGGGATCCCGTGAGCGGCACACCTTGCCCTGTCGAAGTTGTTTTAGAACGGTTCGAGCACGGGCAGATGCGGGTAAAAACGGGGGCTATGGTACGTATTTTGGCCAAATTACAGGGTATTTTCGCCAGTCGCGCGCGTTTGTGGCGTTAAACGGGGTGCCATTCGGCCATCAGATCATCACCGATGCGTCGGTGTGATACCAGCTCAAATCGCGGTGCTTTATTCAGGGTATTAACACCCATTGTGTCCAAGTTTGGAATACCGTCTGCACCGATTGCGATGCCTGCGGTCATGGTGATCAGGCGATCAACATAACCTTCACGGATCAAAGCGGCGGCCAATTTACCGCCACCTTCGCAAAATACACGTGTGATGCCCTTTTCTGCGATCTTGGCAAGTGTGCCGTTTAACGACAGGCCGCCATTATCCACCGAACACGTGATCAGTTCGGCACCTGTTCCGGCCCAACCCCGCGTATCCGCTTCCGGTCCGTGGCACATCCAGACAGCCGTGTCTTTACTTGTTCTGCCCAATTGACTGTCGGCTGGCGTGGACAGATTACTATCTAAAATGATCCGCACGGGCACGCGGTGTTCTAGCCCGCCCAAGCGCACTGTCAGGCTTGGGTCATCGGCTACGCTGGTGCCACTGCCGACCATTACGGCATCGTGACTTGCCCGTAATAGATGGACATATGCGCGTGATGCGCCCCCCGTAATCCATTGGCTTTCACCTGTATTGGTTGCAATTTTCCCGTCTAGACTGCTGGCCAGTTTTAACGTCACCGCAGGTCTGTTTTTCGTAACACGGGTTAGAAAGCCGATGTTGGCTTGTTGTGCTTCGGTTTCCAAAACACTGGTACGCAATTCGATACCCGCCGCACGTAGCTTGTCCAACCCTTTGCCGGCCACACGTGGATCAGGGTCGCCTGTAGCAATCACGACGCGGGCAATGCCTGCGTTTACCAAAGCATCCGCACAGGGCGGCGTTTTGCCAGTATGGGCGCAGGGCTCCAACGTAACATAAGCGGTCGCACCTTTGGCCGCCGCACCCGCTTGTGCCAAGGCCATGGGTTCCGCATGTGGGCGCCCGCCTGCCTGTGTCCAGCCACGACCCAGAACGCGGCCGTCTTTGACAATGACACAACCAACGGCGGGGTTGGGCCAAGTTGTACCCAATCCGCGCGCGCCCAGTGCAAGGGCTAAGCGCATCCAGCGGTCATCTGCCGAATGCGATTTCATGGCTAATCGTCTTTTGGTTCAGGGGGGCGAAGTTCATGCACAAAATCTTCAAAATCATCAGCCGCTTGAAAGTTTTTGTAAACGGACGCAAACCGCACATAGGCCACGGTATCGATACGTGCCAGACTGTCCATGACGATTTCACCGATTTTATCGCTGTCGATGTCACTGTCGCCCATGCTTTCCAGACGGCGTACAATGCCCGAGATCATCTGTTCAACGCGATCAGGTTCCACAGGGCGTTTTTGCATTGCAATGTGAATGGAACGGGCCAGTTTGTTGCGGTCGAAATCTTCGCGCTTACCGTTCTTTTTGACAATCACCAGATCACGCAGTTGTACGCGTTCATAAGTGGTGAAACGACCCGCGCAGGCGGGGCATAGACGGCGGCGTCTGATCGCTGCGTGATCTTCAGCCGGGCGTGAATCTTTGACTTGTGTGTCAGTGTTTCCGCAAAACGGACATCTCATGGGCCTCTACCTCGATTTTATTTTTATTATTGTGGATAACTATACAAAGAACGCAAGCATTTGGGTAGAGAAAAGTGATTCTCTCTAAATCTTGTAGTATTCCCTAAATATTTGGCGGAAATTAATAACTAAGATGCCCTACAATATGGCGTGTATGGGGGTGATCGCGATGTTCAAACAGGTAAATACCCTGCCATGTTCCCAAGGCCAGCTTGCCGTCTGTTATGGGAATAGACAAAGAAACCGGGGTTAATGCAGCTTTGATATGCGCAGGCATATCATCGGGGCCTTCATATGTATGGGTCAGGTAAGACATCGAAGGATGATTGCTGTCAGGCACCAACCGTTTGAAAAAGCCGGTCATATCTGTTTGCACTTCCGGATCAGCATTTTCCTGAATTAACAGCGAACATGATGTGTGCTGCACGAACAGGGTCAAAAGGGCGTTTGTCTGGCCCTGTGTTTTGATCCATTGTCTGACAGTGCGGGTGAACGCGTATAAGCCTTGCCCGTCTGTTTTTATGCTGAATTTGGTTTGCTGGCTCATGGGGCACGATAACGGATGGTTTATGTCTTGGCGATGGGCCATATTGCTGTCGATGTGGTTTAGCTGAAAAAGGAGAGTGTGATGAAAGGATGTTGTACTTGCGGTGCGGTTCACTATGAAATGTCGGACAAACCGTTGATCGTTCATTGCTGCCATTGCCGCTGGTGCCAGCGCGAAAGCGGATCGGCCTTTGCGGTGAATGCGTTTATTGAGGCAAAACATGTGAAGCTAACCGCTGGCAAGGTTGAGGTTGTTGATATACCCAGCGAAAGCGGCGGTGGGCAAAGGGTGCATCGTTGCCCTGCTTGCAAAGTGGCGATTTGGGCCAATTATCTGGGGCTGGGTACCGATTTTTCTTTTGTGAAAGTTGGCACATTGGATGAACCTGATAAATGCCCGCCCGATGTGCATATTTACACCGAAAGCAAACAGCCGTGGGTGAATGTCAACGATGGGCGGCCAATGTATGAAAGATACTACCGCCGTTCCGAGGCTTGGCCAGCGGCGTCGATGGTAAGATTTCGCGCGGTGATGGGTGCGCGGGGGTAGGGTGTGTGCCTTAATCGTATCGCTTATTGTGAGATTGGCGTGATGCATGGTATTTGCAGGAATTACGGATTGCCACAAATGTTTGGAAACGTATATTATATGTCCAAGTGCAAAAAAAATATTTTGGAGAAGTGAATTGAAATATAATGATAATATCAAAGTGCTAGCTTTGTTTAGCTCCGTAGTTTTATTGGTGGCAAATTGCACAGGCCCTGTAAATGAAGATACCACGAAAGACATGCCTACAGGGTATCTTTGCCGTATTTTAAATTCGAAAGAATATATCTCGTTACCTTCTGAACAAAAAGCTATTTATTCCGAACTTGAACGACGTGGTGAAAATTGTAAGGATTTTAAATAGCAGCCGAACCGATAAGGTAGCCTTGCGACAACAATAAAGACACCCGAAGGTGCCTTTAAATTACTGATCCAAGAAACTCCGCAACTTCCGCGAACGGCTAGGATGCTTCAATTTCCTTAACGCTTTCGCCTCAATCTGCCTGATCCGTTCCCGTGTCACGCTGAACTGTTGGCCGACCTCTTCTAGCGTGTGATCGGTGTTCATGCCGATGCCGAAGCGCATGCGTAGCACCCGTTCTTCGCGTGGGGTCAGTGACGCCAGTACGCGGGTTGTAGTTTCTTTCAGGTTGCCCTGAATGGCACTGTCCAGCGGCAGAATGGCATTTTTATCTTCGATGAAATCACCCAGTTGTGAATCTTCTTCGTCACCAATCGGGGTTTCCAGTGAAATCGGTTCTTTGGCGATTTTCATCACCTTGCGGACTTTTTCCAGCGGCATTTGCAGTTTGGCTGCCAGTTCTTCCGGTGTTGGTTCACGCCCGATTTCATGCAGCATTTGGCGGCCGGTGCGTACCAGTTTGTTGATGGTTTCGATCATGTGCACCGGAATACGGATGGTGCGGGCTTGGTCTGCGATGGAACGCGTGATTGCCTGACGGATCCACCATGTGGCGTAAGTGCTGAATTTATAGCCGCGGCGGTATTCGAATTTATCCACCGCTTTCATCAGTCCGATGTTACCTTCTTGAATTAAATCAAGGAATTGCAAGCCACGGTTCGTGTATTTTTTGGCAATGGAAATCACCAGACGCAGGTTGGCCTCAACCATTTCTTTTTTCGCGGCGCGGGCTTCTTTTTCACCCTTTTGTACCTGATTCACAACACGGCGGTATTCTGGAATATCGACACCGACGTACTGGCCCACTTGCGCCATTTCTTCGCGGATCGCTTCGGCTTTTTCGCGGTGCTTTTCAATAAACGTCGCCCAACCGCGGCCTGCGCGCGCCGCAATATCGTCCATCCACATCGGATCCAACTCGCGGCCACGATAGGCGTCGATGAATTCACGACGGTTGATGCGTGACTGATCAGCCAGCTTCACCATGCCGCTATCCAGTGACATGATTTTACGGTTGATGCCGTATAGCTGGTCAATCAGGGCTTCAATACGGTTGTTGTGGAAGTGCAGGGCGTTGACCTGTTCTACCAGTTTGGTGCGCAGTTTCTGATAGGCTTTTTCTTCTTTTGTGGAAAAGGACGAATCTTCGTTCAGTGTCGCTGAAATCCGTACATCCTGCATTTCAGAAAGTCTGGTGTAGCTTTTGGCGATTTTTGCCAATGTATCCAGAACTTGCGGTTTTAGCGCTTCTTCCATCGCGGCAAGCGACAGGTTTGCAGCTTCATCTTCATCTTCATCTTCGTCATCACCGCCTAGCGGGTTTCCGTCGGCATCGACTTCGGGTTCCGGTTCTTTTTTGACCGGGGCCACTTTCATATTCGCAGGCGTTGACCCCAAGGTGCTGGCGACCGGTTCATCATCGCCGTCTTCCATCGTGTTGCCAAAAGTGGTTTCCAGATCAATGACATCGCGTAACAGGATCTCTTCGTCTAAAAGCTCTTCGCGCCAGATGGTAATCGCCTGAAATGTCAGCGGGCTTTCGCAAAGCCCTGCAATCATCGTGTTGCGCCCGGCTTCGATGCGTTTGGCAATCGCAATTTCGCCTTCGCGGGACAGTAGTTCAACAGAACCCATTTCACGCAAGTACATGCGCACAGGATCGTCTGTGCGGTCCAGCTTGGCTTCGCCGGTAACCGCTAGGGCCAGTTCTTTTTTGTCGGTTTCAACGACGGTCAGATCGCGCGGACTGTCTTCTTCGACATCGTCGCCTTCGATAATGTTGATACCCATTTCGGACAACATCGACATCACATCTTCGATTTGTTCGGATGATACCTGGTCGGGGGGCAGAACTTCGTTCAATTCGTCGTAAGTGATGTAGCCACGTGCGCGCGCAACTGAAATCATTTTCTTGATATCTGCCTGGCTGTTATCAGAGACAGACACAGCGCCTTCGGCCTGTTCGTTCTTACCCATTTCGGTATCTTTAGCTGCCATTTCTTACTCCTGGTAAGGGTTAAACGAATCACCCGCGTTCAGGGGCGAATCAACACTGCGAACCACTGATTCGCAATGACATTATGGTTTTTTCTTCACCCAAATCTGATCATCGAGCATTTTTTGCAGTCCCTGTGACAGATTTTCACTATTATCACCGCTGCTGTCTTCATTGCCATAGTCAGTTCTGGTTGCCTTGTTGCGGGCCTCTGTGGCCTGTTGAATGCGCCAAGTCGTTGATTCGTCGGCCATTCCGCTTAATTCTTCTTCGGCTTCCTGCATTTCGCGCCGTGCGCCCAGTATAGCGGCGTGTTTGGTTAACTCCTCATCAAGTGTACGCCTGACCTGCGTCATATCTGCATCAATGCGCAAATACGGGTGGCTGCGCACCGCTTTCAATTCTGTCAGACGGTCAACAGGGTTGTAGCCCAACTGATCGGCCATTTTTTTCGCTAAATCATCGGGTGCGTTATCGTCAGATAGGTCTTCATGCAGATTTGCCAAGAGTGCGTTTTGAATTTCTTTGAAATCATGTGTGTTGATGTGACATTTTTCCAATGCGGTTTCGTTTGCCAATGCAGCTTTAGGGTGCAGAATTGCCGCCAGTAAAATCACGGCTTCGCGCAACAATACATCACCCTGCACACTTTGTGCCAGAAGTGATGATTTCAATCCTTCGGTGGCTTTTTCCGGCGCTTTATTGCGCCAGTTTTTGTTGCCCCATGCCTGTTGTGGGCGTTTTTGGGTAAATAATTCAAAGCGGTAGTCTTTGATAATTTGTCCGTAGTGGGTTTTAATTGAACGATCTTGGATCGAGTTCAGGGCCGTGCGCAGGCTGGCATCCAGTGCAGCCCGTCGTTCGGGGCTGTCAAATACGTGGCCTTCGGTTTCACGCTGCCACAGCAGTTTGACCATAGGTTGGGCGGTGTCCAGCAGGGCGGTCATTGCTTTGGCACCCGATGCCTTGATCAAATCATCTGGGTCTTGGCCTTCGGGAAGGATGCAAAACCGCAGGGATTTTCCCGCTTCCAACAATGGTAGTGCGATGTCGATCAATCGCATAGCTGCACGCAAGCCCGCCTTGTCACCATCAAGGGCAATGATCGGTTCGGGTGTAATGCGCCACATCAGTTGCAACTGATCGGCAGTTATTGCAGTACCCAAAGGGGCCACGGCATGCTTGAAACCTGCCTGTGACAGGGCGATCACATCCATATAACCCTCAGCCACGATCAGGCTTTGCACTTTACCTGCCGCTTCACGCGCGGGTTGGTGATTGTAAAGTGACCGGCCCTTGTCGAACAGCGGTGTTTCGGGGGAATTCAGATACTTGGCGGGCTGATTGGCATCCATTGCGCGACCGCCAAAGGCCGTACACCGCCCACGGGCATCACGGATCGGGAACATGATGCGGTTGCGAAACCGGTCAAATGGGTTGCCGCCATCGTCAGGCTTGATCGCAAGGCCGGCTTCGACAATATCGTCAGACGAAACGCCTTTGCCCGTCAGGTGCTGAAATAAGCCATTTCGGTTATTGTCAGCGTAACCGATTTGAAATTGTTCCAATGTCGTTTCAGGCAATCCGCGTTTTTCCAGATAATCGCGGGCGGCTGATGCTGCATTGGTACGCAGTTGCAGACGGTAAAACTGCACAGCCCGTTCCATGATATCGACCAGAACCGTGCGCTGATCGGCCTTTTCCTGTGCACGCGGGTCCTGGGCGGGCATTGGCATGCCTGCCTCTCGCGCCAGAATTTCCACCGCTTCCATGAAATTCACGTTTTCGGTTTCTTGAATGAAGCTATAGACATTGCCCTTGGCGTGGCAGCCAAAGCAATAAAAGAACCCCTTTTGGTCATCGACATGAAAAGACGCGGTTTTTTCCGCATGAAACGGGCAGGGTGACCAGTAATCGCCCTTGCCGGGGTTGGATTTTCGCGCATCCCACGACAGTTTGCGCCCAACGACCTGTGCGATCGAAGTGCGGTCACGGAGTTCATCAATAAAACCGGGTGGCAGACTCATGGGGTGAATATCAAGGGAATGAAGGGGGGATGCAAGTCAGCACTGGTTTATTTTTCAATCTCCATCGTCTGCCGCAACTCCCCCATCTTCCGATCATAAATCAAAATACGATTGTCCGTTGTCACTACGGCAAACCAGTCCGGCCCTTGGGTAAAGGTCGCAGCTTTGCTGCCGTCGGGCAGGGTTATGCTGCTTGGTAATGGTAATTCGGGCGTAGATGGTGCTAATCGCATGACAAGCATCGCAATCAGAGTTAGAAAGCCCACAATCATCACCACCATCAGGGCTGTGACCAGTCGGCGCAACAGGCGCAGGTTGCTCGGCTCTGGAATATCGTTCGAAAGTTCATTCATGTCAGACCCTACTTCTAACCCCGGTGATCAGCTGCTGATTTTGACGCTTAATGAAGCGCCACCGCCCCGTCTTGATAAAGCTTTGGCCGCTGTTGTGCCAGAGGGTGTGACGCTTAGCCGTTCCATGTTGACGAAATTGATTGAAAGCGGTGCGGTTTCACGCGCTGACGGTACGCCTGTCACGGTTCTGAAAACCAAAGGCAAAGCGGGCGAAGAATGGCAGGTGATCCTACCTAAACCCGCTGCATTGGAAGCGGAGCCTGAAGATATCCCGATTGAGGTCATTTATGAAGACGACGATCTGATTGTGGTAAACAAAGCGGCAGGCATGGTGGTGCATCCCGCACCCGGCTCTGAAACTGGCACGCTGGTCAATGCGTTGTTGCATCACTGCGGTGACAGCCTGTCGGGTGTTGGTGGTATGAAACGGCCCGGCATCGTGCACCGCATCGATAAGGATACATCCGGTTTGTTGATAGTCGCCAAATCGGATGCTGCGCATCAAGGCTTGGCCGCGCAATTTGCTGCACACACCATTGAGCGGCGCTATATCGCATTTACCCATGGTGCCCCCAGCCGATCCGATCCGCGTATCGCAGGATTACAGGGGGTTGCGTTCGAAGATGGTGGCGTCATTCGTGTGGCCACGAATATCGCGCGCCACAAAACCGACCGTAAACGCATGGCAGTTGTGAATGACGCGGGGCGTCATGCAATTACGCGTATGTCTTTGCTTGAAAGTTACGGCCCGATTGAACGCCCATATGCCGCCAAAATAGAATGTTGGCTGGAAACGGGCCGTACCCACCAAATTCGTGTTCATGCCAACCATTTCGGGCACGGTTTGATAGGTGATCCGATCTACGGTAAACGCAAAAGCCTGCCGATTAACGCGTTTCAGGACGAAGACAAAGCGTTCCTTGAAGGGTTTAACCGTCAGGCCCTACATGCGGCAACAATCGGCTTTATTCATCCGGTCTCAAAAAAACTATTGCGATTTAGTTCGGAATTGCCCAAAGATTTGCAAAATCTACAACGGGTTCTTTTAGGGTAAGATATTGAATGCATTAAATAATATTGATATATTAAAGGTGTGAGTGGTTTATCAGTAATATTTTAGTATTTAATGTTTATTGCGCAGTATATCTTGAAGTATTTCTTTAAGACCCCATTTATTTAACATGTTACTAACCTCGGGGGTTAATCCATGAGCTACACAAATCTGCCGGCACCATCGCCGGAACAAGGCTTGAACAGCTACATGCAGGAAATCCGCAAGTTCCCTATGTTGGAACCGGAAGAGGAATATATGCTGGCCAAAGCATGGGTGGAACGTGAAGATGCCGAAGCGGCCCATAAACTTGTCACGTCACATTTGCGTTTGGCTGCTAAAATGGCCATGGGCTATCGTGGCTATGGTTTGCCGATCGCTGAAGTGGTGTCCGAGGCCAACGTTGGCCTGATGCAGGCGGTCAAACGTTTTGACCCGGAAAAAGGTTTTCGTTTGTCGACCTATGCCATGTGGTGGATCCGCGCCAGCATTCAGGAATTTGTTCTGCGTAGTTGGTCATTGGTTAAAATGGGTACAACTTCGGCGCAAAAGAAACTGTTCTTTAACCTGCGCAAGGCGAAAAATAAAATCGGCGTGATGGAAGACGGCGATATGCGCCCGGAACATGTCAAACAAATCGCACATGATCTGAATGTAACCGAAAAAGAAGTGACGTCTATGAACCGCCGCATGTCGGGGGGTGATGCGTCGCTGAACGTACGCGTGGGTGGTGATGACGGGGAAGGCGCAGCTGAATTTCAGGATTGGCTGGAAGACGAAGATGCCGATCAGGTCGCGGATTATGCAGAACGCGATGAGTTGGAGGCCCGCCGTGAATTGATGACGCAAGCAATGGATGTATTGAATGATCGTGAAAAAGACATACTGACCAAGCGCAAATTGCTGGATAAACCTGTGACATTGGAAGATCTGTCAGGTGAATACAACGTCAGCCGCGAACGTATCCGCCAAATCGAAGTTCGCGCGTTCGAAAAATTGCAGGAAAAGATGCGGGAATTGGCGGTGGAAAAGGGGATGATGAAGGGTTAATCTGGCAGCCTTGCCCGCAAAACCCGCAGCATATTCGTTCCCATAACTTTCCGTATCTGATCGTCGCTTAGGCCATGTTCCAACAATTCATGAGTCAGGGCGGCCAGTTCGGACGTATCGAATTCCACTTCTATTGTTCCGTCATAATCCGACCCCAAAGATACATGATCTTCGCCCACCAGATCAATCGCTGCTTTGATTGCGGATGCGACCCCTTTGGGGCTGGCGTCACAGGTGACTTCAGACCAATAACCAATGCCGATCACCCCATCGCGCGCGGCGATGTCGCGCATCAGGTCATCGGGGAAATTGCGTTTTGTCGCACAATGGCCGTAGGTGCCGGTGTGACTGACCACCAGCGGAATATCGGTCATCGCCAGCACATCACGGGCAGTTTGCGGGCTGGAATGGGCCAGATCTAGGATCAGGTTGCGTGTGGCCACCTCTGCCACAACTTCACGGCCAAAATCCGTCAGCCCGTGATTGCCTTCACCGTGCAGTGAGCCACCCAGTGCATTGTCAAAGAAATGTTGCAGGGCAATCAGCCTGTAACCTGCGTCTACAAGACGATCCAGATTGCCAAGATTACTTTCCAGCGGGTGGCTACCTTCAATGCCCAACAGCCCGCCAACAATATTTTCGCCATTTTCGTGTCGTTCCAGAACAGCGTCCAAATCCGCACGAGTGCGGATGATTTTCAGATTGTCGGGGCTGGCGGCCTCAAACCCATGCAGTTTTTCAGCCTGATATAGGGCGCGTTCCAGAATACTGTCCCATGTGCGCATCGGCCAAAGTTGGGCCACAGCCAGCAGGGTTATGTCATCTGCTGCATCCGCAGAATTTTTCTGGTAATTCAAACCCTTCGGGCTTTTGGTGACGGCTGTGAACATCTGAATGGCCACATTACCCTGTTGCAGGCGCGGTATATCAACCTGCCCGCGTGTGGCACGTTTGGTCAAACCACGTTTCCACAACAGACTGTCCGCATGCCAGTCGCCAATCACAAGGGTTTTATGCAGGGCGGTCGCCTGATCCGATACAGGATAGGGTTCATGGGCCAAGACCACATTTTTACCTTTCTCTACAATGCCGGGCCCAAAGGTCAAGAAACCTGCTGCGCCGATTACGGCCAGTCCAACAACGGTTTGCAAAGTGCGTTTTACATAACGGTTCATTATCTTCCCTTCAGGGCCTGCTTAATATGGTGCAGCACTTTTTGCCCCCAAACGCGCCAGTTCAAATGGTCTTCGAATTCTTTTCTGCAGTTCTGCCGTAATGCGACATAATCATTCGGATGATCCAGATAATGCAAAATTTTCGCAGCAAAACAAACAACATCTGATCCCACTGGAAACACATGACCATTGATACCGTCGCGCACAGGTACGCCGCCGATGCGGTAGCACAGTGACGGCAGGCCATAGGCGGAAGCTTCACAAAATGCAAAGCCGAAAGATTCAAACGATGGCATGACGAAAAAATGCGCGGATCGAAGTGCATTTGTGAAAATCGCCAACTGTTCGGGAATGGATTTATCCAGATTTGGATGGACAGTCATATGATCTGAACAGCATTCCTCTGGGGGGGTACAACCAATAACGGTCAACCGCGCATTCAGGCCCTTTTCGCGCAGAATTTGCATGGTCTCATAACTGATTTGCCCACCTTTGGCATGCCAGTTACGCCCGATCATCAACAGTTCTATCGGTTTATCTGTGGTTAATGTTAAAGGGGTCGCTTCCGCATCAGGTGAAACAATGTTTGCCCCCCATGAAATATGCAAAGAATTGCCGTCGGATAACCCATAAAGCATATCTGCTTCATCTTTTAGCCATTGCGAAGGCCAGAGCATAAGGTCGGTGTTTTGAAACACATCTTTTTCGGCATTCAGGATCAGTGGATCCAACCGTCGGGAAACCGACCAGAAAGACCCGAAGTTTTCGCCGATCATAGAGTTTTTATAGGCCGTCGGCGTGGCGTCTGATGTGTAAAGCGTCAAAATATTTTTAGGTGGGTGCAACTTATACAAGGAATGAAAGCTGTAGGCGCCAAAGACCACATCAAAATCACCCTTTGCCAGCTCTTTACGAACGCCGCGTGCAATGATGGGCGCAAAAGCCAGATGCAATCGCCATTGCGCGCGCATAACTATTGCTAGTGGCATACGTTTGACCAGCCAACGTATGGGTTCCGCCCAGTACCAGCTTTGGTTCAGGATATGAACATCGCCGACATGTTCCTGAAGCGTGTTGTAAAGCCGTGCATTTCCACCTGAATAGGTATGTGGGTCTTTAGGGTCTTGATCACACAAATAGGCTATTTTCAGCCTTTGGTTTCCTGTTTTACAGGCGGTATCATCTGTCCCCGTTTGTGCGCTCATGCGTTTTAATCTTCCATCGCTTCCAGTTCATCTATCATCGAACTGATCAGGTTTAACCCTTTATCCCAGAACTTCGGATCACTGGCATCCAAACCGAACGGGGCCAGTAATTCTTTATGGTGTTTTGATCCGCCGGCTTTCAACATATCAAAATATTTTGCCTGAAAATCAGTATTGCCTTCCGCGTAAACAGCATAAAGCGCATTTACAAGGCCATCACCAAAGGCATAGGCGTAGACGTAAAAAGGTGAATGGATGAAGTGCGGGATATAGGCCCAGAAGGTTTCATAACCGTCCATGAAATTGAATACTGGGCCTAGGCTTTCGCCCTGCACGGACATCCAGATTTCATTGATCTGATCGGGCGTCAACTCACCGTCAGCGCGTGCGGCGTGCAATTTGCACTCAAAATCATAAAACGCGATTTGGCGCACAACGGTATTGATCATGTCCTCAACCTTACCTGCTAACAGACGCTTGCGTGCAGCCTGATCGGGTGCGGCATCTAGCAGTTTGCGAAAGGTCAGCATTTCACCGAAAACGGATGCGGTTTCGGCCAATGTCAGCGGGGTAGAGCTAAGCAACTCACCTTGATCTGCTGCCAAGACCTGATGTACACCGTGGCCCAATTCATGTGCCAATGTCATCACATCACGTTGTTTTCCAAGGTAATTCAACATGACATAGGGATGTACATTTGTTACGGTTGGGTGTGCAAAAGCCCCCGGTGCCTTGCCTGGTTTCACACCTGCATCAATCCAGCCCTTGTCAAAGAAAGGTTCGGCAATACGCGCCATTTCGGGGTCAAAATCTGCGTAGGCTTCCATCACCATTGTGCGCGCATCTGCCCAAGCTATTGCAGTACTGTCTTCATCTGGTAGGGGTGCATTGCGATCCCACATTTCCAATGTTTCCAGCCCCATCCATTTAGCTTTCAACGCGTAATAGCGGTGCGATAGCTTCGGGTAAGCGGCAACAACAGCGTTACGCAATGCTTCAACCACTTCAGGTTCCACATGATTGGCCAAATGGCGACCGGCTTGCGGGGTTGGCAAACCGCGCCAACGATCTTCGATCTCTTTTTCCTTGGCCAGCGTATTGGTGATCCGCGCGAACAGTGAAATGTTATTCTGAAACACTGTTATCAAGGCTTTTGCGCCTTTTTCACGCTGCGCGCGATCTGCATCCGACAAAAGGTTCAGCGTTGCTTCAAGGTTCATGTCTTTGCCGTCCACATCAAAGACAAGCCCTGCCATGGTTTCATCAAACAGGCGGTTCCATGCGGTTGAACCGACAACGGATTGATCGTGCAGGAATTTCTCCAATTCATCGGACAGCTGATAAGGTTTCATCGCCCGCATCTGATCCAAGATAGGTTTGAAACGGGCCAGCCCTGTGTCTGACGCCACCATTGCATCCAGTTGCGCATCATCAACGCGATTCAGTTCCAGTGAAAAAAACACCATTGGTGTTGACATATCGGTAATGGCCCCCTGCATATCGGCCATAAACTTGGCGCGATTAGGGTCAGTGGTGTTTTGGTAATAGCGCAGCCCTGCAAACGACATCACACGCCCCATGATGTTCTGGATTTTCTCGAAGCGCAGGATACATGCCAGCAATCCGGCCGCATCCAAGTCCGCCAGTTTACTTTCGTATTCAGCGGCAAAGGCAGGGCACTCCATACTCAACCAATCCATATCTTTGGTAATTTCAGGCCCATCGGTGCTTGGATATAGATCATCCAAATTCCACTCCGGCAAATCCCCGAATTCATTTGTGGCGGCTGCATCACGCATATCGCGGGGCAGGTCGGGTTGGGCGGGGGAAAACGGGTTGAACATGCGGGTGGCTCCTGAAATATTTGACAGAAGATGTAGGGCTTATAACGCAGAAGGGAAAGCTAAATTTCTATAGGGGCCTTTTGTTCCATCGGTACTTTCGGCTTTGGCTTGCGTCGAATGATAATATCACCATTGGGTAACACTTCGGGCGGTTCGTATTCACCCAGATCGTCGATCTTGTCACGAAGGGAATTCAAGAGTGGCCCAAGTTCATCGACCCAGTTTTCAAAAAACTTTTGTGTGTCTTCGGATAACTCTTCCAAGCCTTTGCGCAAATCTTCCCAATTTTTTGGGTCGGATTCTGCCGGGGTGGCCATCAGGAAGGGAATAAGGGCGATATACAAGAAGTGTTTCATGTTCCTAATATAAGGTATATTCCATGATTTTCACCCCTGCAACGACAAATCCAGATCAATCGTTACAGGAAAATGATCCGAAGCGGTCAGCAACGCATCACATAAGTCTTTTTGTGAAAAGCAGTCGGGATCATTGAATGGGTGCCATATTTTCCAGACTGGTGATGTGGTATTTGCAATGTCGGGTGATATCATTATGTAATCCAAAAGCGCATTCAGATAGGTTTTGCTTTCATGGATATAAAATCGCGATGTAGTGGGAAATCCGCCCGCACGAGCAGACATGGCAGTCTCAGCATGTGGTTCGCGCAAGATCTCGCTCTCTGGCTTTGATACCCCGATAACAATTTCCACCCCAGACTGGCCGAACAGTTTTTCATATTCATCCAGCCCCGGGCCGTCATTGAAATCACCCATCACGATCAGATCGTCGCCCAGTGCTAAATGTTCATCAACTCTTTGTCGCAGCCAGATACACTGCGCCAGTTGCTTACGCCTGTTATCAATCGCGATCCGCACTTGCTGTTGTTGGTTTCTGGCGCCGTGTGGGGCTTTGGATTTTGCATGAACCCCGATCAGCCGCATTGGATTGCCGCCCGTGGGAATGACCAACAATTCCAGTGGGGGTTTGGAAAACGAGATCTTTTCGGGTTTTGCATCAACGTCTACGTCAAGATGAAAAACCCCATCAAATCTAGGGGTGTCCCGTGCACCGTTATGGGGTGGGGAAAATCCTTGTGGATCATGTATGACATCCATTTTTGTCGGGTCGAAAAGAAACGTTATTTCCTGTTGGGTGTGATTGGAAAAACCGATGATCGCCTTGTTCTGCCGCAAGTTAAAGTGCTTTGCGAAATTTTCCAGTGCGCTGACCGAAGATTGATCACTGCCATTATCAGGTGCTTCAATAACCATAATTCCGTCAGCATTTATTGCCTGAAAGACATATCCCAATGCATTGATTTGCATCGATTTAGTGACATTCCATTTTCCGGACCAGCTGTTATTTTCAAGTAACTGATCATTCTGATCAAACAGCTTGGAAAACCATTCAACATTATAAGTTGCTAGGCGCATCAGGCATCTTTATGGGTTTCATTGATCTCTTCCCACGCTTTGTTGATTGCGATCAATCGCTTGGTTGCCATTGTAATGGCTTCTTCAGGCAGGCCGCGCGCCATCATTTGATCGGGATGTGTTTCACGAACTTTCTGACGCCATTCTTTATGGATTTGATCAAGCGTGTTGTCGGGTGTCACACCCAAAACATCGTATGCATCAGGCGGGGCATCGGGCACGAAACGGGTGCGAAAGCTGCGATATGCGATCTCATCAATACCAAAAATATTGGCAACGCGGTGGACATAGTCATCCTCATTAGGGTGGTAATGCCCATCGGCCATTGCGATGTAAAACAGACCTTCGATCAGATCTTCCAGCACGGCAGTTTCTGTCTTGAACATTCTGGCGACTTTACGCGCGTAGATATCATAACCCGCCACATCTTGACGGGCCAGGTTGAAAACTTTGGCGGCTTTGGAAGCATCGCGTTCGGGAATATAAAAAATTTGCCGAAAGGCGGCGACCTCATCTTTTGTCACCAATCCATCCGCTTTGGCCATTTTCGCCCCAAGCGCAATAACTGCGATGGTAAAGGCCACACTTTTTTCAGGGCGTGCTTTCAGTTTTTCTAGGACATTAGTTAAACCTTCACCGGTTGTAATGGCGGATATTGCATCTGAAATTCGAAGCCAAACTGACATGGGGGAAACCTTTGAACCTGTGTTATTTATTTAATTTACAGCAGTTTTTGTATCAACACCAGATCATGTCGACGATCAAATATAGGATCATCATACCGTCAGCCTTTCGCGTTGACTTCCTTAAACGATCACGTCCAAATACGCGCAAATTGGAGAATGACTATGAAGTATAATACTTTAGGAACTACAGATCTGAAGGTCAGCGAACTTTGTCTTGGCTCAATGACTTGGGGAACACAAAATACCACCGCTGAAGGCCATGCACAAATTGATATGGCGTTGGACTACGGGGTAAATATTATCGACACGGCCGAAATGTATCCGGTGAACCCGCTGACCAAAGAGACCCAAGGGGATACCGAGCGGGTTATAGGTGAATGGGTGGCCAAATCGGGAAAACGTGGCGATGTGCTGATTGCGACCAAGGCGTCGGGTGCGGGCTATATGAATGTGCGTGACGGTGCACCGATATCGCCCGAGACTATTCAACAGGCGGTAGCGGCTTCGTTGAAATCACTGCAAACCGATTACATTGATCTTTACCAACTGCATTGGCCCAACCGCGGGTCGTATATGTTCCGTCAAAACTGGAATTTTGACCCTTCTAATCAAAACAAACAACAGACTTTGGACCACATTGTTTCCGTACTGGAAACAATGCAAGAGCTTGTCAATGCAGGTAAAATTCGCCATTTCGGCTTGTCGAATGACAGTGCGTGGGGTACGGCACAATGGTTGCGTATATCCCAAGAGCGTGGCTTGCCAAGGGTGCAATCCATCCAAAACGAATATAGCCTGTTATGCCGTATGTTCGATACCGACCTTTCCGAACTTTGCCATAATGAACAGGTGGGCTTACTGGCGTTTTCACCGTTGGCCACTGGTTTGTTAACCGGCAAGTATCACGGCGGTACTGCTATTCCGGACGGGTCGCGTATGACGTTGTCACCTGAATTAGGTGGCCGTATTACCCCCCAGGTCTGGCCTGCGATTGCGGCCTATCAGGCGATTGCCGATAAACACGGGCTGAACATGGCGCAAATGGCCCTCGCATGGTGCCGTACCCGGCCCTTTATGGCCTCTGCGATCTTTGGGGCGACTAAAATGGATCAGTTGGAAGTCGCGTTGAAATCGACGGAAGTGGTGTTAAGCGATGCCGTTTTGGCTGAAATAACGGCAGCCCATAAATCCCACCCGATGCCGTATTGATATGCCAATTTGGATACCCATAACAATTGCCGCGGCTTTTGCGCAAAACTTGCGCTTTATGCTGCAAAAGCACCTGAAAGCTACGCAACTTACGACAGGGGGCGCCACATTCGCGCGCTTTCTGTTCGCTGCGCCAATGGCGGTGCTGATGATTGTGACTATGGCCAATCTGGGTTGGGATGTCCCGCAAGGTTCAAACCGCACATGGGTCTTTGTGATAACGGGCGGCACTGCACAAATCTTGGCGACAATGCTGGTTGTGGCACTTTTCGCCGAGCGCAATTTTGCCGTTGGTATTACCTTGAAAAAAACCGAAACCATATTGACGGCCATCGTCGGGTTTATCGTGTTGGGTGAAGGTTTATCGCTATGGGCCGGTATCGCCATTATGGTTGGTATTCTAGGTGTGATCTTGTTGTCCGATCCGCCCAAGTTGGCGGGCAGCAGCAATTGGTATAAGCGTGTTTTTAATCGCGCGTCTGCCTACGGTATCGGTTCTGGTGCCTTATTCGCCGTCTCCGCCACAAGTTATCGCGGCGCATCTTTATCCTTGAATTCAGGTGATTTTATTATCCGTGCTGTCTTTACTTTGGCTTGTGTCACGACGTTTCAAACCATCGCGATGAGCATATGGTTGCGCTTGCGCGAGCCGGGTGAAATGACCCGCGTCTTACAGTCATGGCGGGTTACGTTCCTTGTCGGATTGACCGGAGTGTTAGGCTCATTAGGTTGGTTCATGGCCTTCACTTTGCAAAATGCAGCTTATGTCAAAGCGCTGGGCCAAATTGAGCTGGTCTTCACATTTGCCGCCTCTTACCTGATTTTCAAAGAGCGCAGCACTTGGCGTGAAATTTTCGGTATCGGGTTGGTTGTAGTCAGTATTTTGTTGCTGATATTGGTGATCAGTTAACGCTTGTCGTAATACAACCCCACAACATGCTCGGCTTCTGCAAAGAACAGCCAGCGTGATGTGAACAACCCGATTACATGCAAGGCGATGATCAACAACGCGCTTAAGTGATTGATCTGAAACAGTCCCAACAAAACCACGGGGATGACACCCAAACAAAGGGCCGCGATGACGCGCAGTTTAAAACTGTGTTTGCGCCCAATGACATGCACCATTTCACGGGTCAGATAGTTTTCGCCCGAATGCGGTGATTCCAATAGACGCACCTTGCCCAGATGGCCCAGCCCTGTGGCGGTTTCAATGTTGTGGCCTGCCAGTGCAAAGCTTAGATCGCCAAGCATCCATGACAGGATTTGCACAAGTGTCAGGATTGCCAATAAAAGAAGTGCAAAAGGCAACTGGGCTGCCAACAAAGCCCCGCCTGACAATGCATAAAGCAAGAACAGGATGGGTGTTGTGGTCATGTTCCAGCGCGGCACTGTTTTCAGTTGCCCGTATATCATTGAAGTACAATAAACGGCGGTAATGCTCAAAGCACTACCCAGCCAGCCTAGGGGGGCGACACGGATGCCCACAAAAATCAGCAGGGCTGCATATACCCCCATAGCCAATAATGCGGCGACAGCAACCACACCTTCACGGCTTAACCATGATGTGCGCCATTGGCTGAAAGCTTTCATGGCGCGCTGCGGGTTGCCAAGGTGAAAGGTTGATGCCAGCAATCCGCCTACGGCCAATGCGTAGGCGATGCAGAAGAACACAAAAGCTGATCCCCCGGAAACATCAGGTTTGCCGAGTCCCAGAAAGAACATCAGACCGAAGCCAAGACCGGAAAGAGATGTGAAAATTATAACGGATGCGGCTGGGTGCATATCAAAGTGCCTCCAATGCTTTATCGAGCCAACCAAGCAGGCCCTTTGGTGTTTCAGCCACGGGTTCAAGGAACGGGGCCAAAATGTCTATGTCGCCGTCTGTCTGAATATCGGCCTTGGGTCGGGGTGGCAGGTAACGGTTCACGGGTTTCGTATCCTGTTGCGGCATCAGTTGCATGCCGCCACGCGCTGCTGACATGCGTGACACGTCACTTTCAGGATCTGCAAAATCGCCGAAATGACGCGCATTGGCAGGGCATGTGCGTACGCAGGCAGGTTCACGGTCAATTTCCGGCAAGTTCTCATTATAAATGCGATCAACACAAAGTGTGCATTTCTTCATAACACCTTCCGCCGCATCCAATTCCCGCGCGCCATACGGGCAGGCCCATGCGCATAAACCGCAGCCGATACAATCACTTTCGTTGACCAGAACAATGCCGTCTTCACTGCGTTTGTAGCTTGCACCTGTGGGGCAGACGGTTACACAGGGTGCATCTTCGCAATGTAGGCAGGATTTGGGAAAATGTACGGTTTGTGCAAGTTTATCGTCTGATTTCACCTCATAAGTGTGAATTCTGTTTAGAAATGTACCAACAGGATTGCTACCATAGGCGTCTATATCCGACAATGGCGCGCCATAATTCGAGGTATTCCATTCCTTGCAGTTGATCACGCAGGCATGACAGCCAACGCAAATGTCAAGGTCGATCACAAGACCAAGTTTCTTAGTGGTGGAGGTTGGAAGATCGGTCATCCTAAAACTCCTCCCCGTAAGCTATATCTTTGGGGCCTTGCCCCACGGGTGAGGTTTGCGCAGGTGTTTCCGGCTGGCTGACACCATCCTCTGTAGGGGCTTTTTCGATCTTCACGCGCAAGTCATACCACGCCGCTTGTCCTGTGATCGGGTCAGAGTTCGACCAGCGCAATCCGTCGCCTTTGCTTGGCAGAAGTTCGTGGATCAAATGGTTCAGCAAAAAGCCTTTTGTGGTCTCCGGTGCATTTTCATCTAATGCCCACGCACCTTTGCGTTTGCCAATGGCGTTCCACGTCCAGACCGTATGCGGGTTCAGCGCGTCCATGCGCACAACCGGTACTTTTATTTTGCCATGATGCGAGGTCAGATACGCCCAGTCACCTTCTTTAAATCTGTGTTTGCGCCAAACTTCACCCGAAACATAAAGCGGGTTGGTGCCGTGAATTTGGCGTAACCATGCGTTTTGTGATCCCCATGAATGGTACATCGCGGCGGGGCGTTGGGTTAAAGCGTGCAGCGGATATTCATCGCAATCCACGCCTTGTTCCTCGTATGGAGGCCACCAAACGGGCAGGGGATCCATTGCCTCAATCAATTGGGCACGCAAATGGTCTGGCGGTTGCAGCTCACCCTTACCTTCTGCTGCGAGTCGGAATTTTTGCATCGGTTCGACATAGATATTGAAAAGGTAGGGGGCGGGTTTATCGAATATTCCGCGCTCTACCGCCCAGTCCTGATAGGCCTTGTTCCACGGTTTGTAGAACAGGGCTTCATCGGGAATATGGTCTTGCCAGAACCCACCGTTTTCAATGTATTTATTGATCTGTTCAGGGTTTGGCGCACCGCGCCCTTTGCCCTTGCCATCCTCACCACGGAACCCGGCCAAAGGCCCCACACCGGGGCGACGTTCGTGGTTAACGATATAATCCGCGTAATCCGCGTATTTGGCTGTGCCATCCTCATTCACAAACCCCGGTAAGCCCAGTTTCGAACCCAATTGGATCAGGGCAGACTGAAACCCGCGCACATCGCGGTCGGGCTCCACCACGGGCCAGCGGATACTGTCACATACCGCGTCCGCCTCGGATATGGGCCTGTCCAGCAGGCTGATACAGTCGTGGCGTTCCAGATAGGTTGTGTCAGGCAGGATCAGATCGGCAAAGGCTACCATTTCAGACGAATAAGCATCGGAATAGATGATATTCGGGATCACATAATTGCCATCCTCATCCTTATCGGTCAGCATATCCATGACACCGCGCGAATTCATTGAAGAATTCCATGACATATTCGCCATATACATGAACAAAGTGTCGATCTTATAGGGATCGCCCGCATGTGCGTTCGAAATCACCATATGCATCATACCATGCGCCGATAGCGGGTTTTCCCATGTAAACGCTTTATCAATACGGATAGGTGTGCCGCTAGCGTTCAGTGCTAAATCTTCAGGGCCTGTTGGAAAACCCAAATGCGGCCCGTTCAATGGTCCACCGGGTGTGGCGTAACTGTGCGGTGTTGGATGAATGCCCACAGGTTTAGGGTAGGGCGGTTTGAAACGGTAGCCACCCGGCACCTCGACACTGCCCAACAGGATTTGCAGCAGGTGAATGGCGCGGCAGGTTTGAAAGCCGTTGGAATGGGCCGAAATCCCGCGCATAGCGTGGAATGACACAGGCCGCCCTGTCATGGTTCCGTGTTTTTCACCCTTCCAGTCGGTCCACGGCTGATCAATGGTGATTTCTTGTTCAAATGCCACATGCGCCAGTTCTGCGGCCAATCGGCGGATGCGGTCCGCTGATATCCCGCAACGTTCTGCTACTGCTTCGGGGGCATAGTCATCCGACAGATATTTTTCGGTCATCAACTGGAATACAGGCGTGTATTTCGTGCCCTGATAAGTGATCTCGCCCGTAAAGACAGGCTTCACACCCTTTTTGTCAAAGGCCGCAGGCTTACCCGTAACACGGTCCTGCACCATAAATTGCCCTTGCACATCACGTAGCAATAACCCGTGTTCATCCGAGGCTTCATCCATATTCACCAGCATCGGCGCGTTGGTGTAGCGCATCAGGTATTCCAGATCGACCTTGCCGGCTTTCAGCAAAACATGGATCATCGCCAACACAAACAATCCGTCTGTGCCGGGTGTGATGCCAACCCACTCATCAGCAATTGCATTATAGCCCGTTCGCACAGGGTTCACGCCGACGATTTTGGCACCACGTGCTTTTAGTTTAGACAGCCCCATTTTGATCGGATTACTGTCATGGTCTTCGGCAACCCCGAAAATCATGAACATCTTGGTACGATCCCAATCGGGCACGCCGAATTCCCAAAATGCGCCACCCATGGTGTAAATGCCGGCGGCGGCCATATTGACCGAGCAAAACCCACCGTGCGCAGCATAATTCGGGGTGCCGAACTGCTGCGCCCAAAAGCTTGTCAGCGATTGCGACTGATCGCGGCCAGTGAAAAACGCCAGCTTATGCGGGGCCTTTTCGCGAATTGGTGCCAGATGTTTCGCAGCAATATCAAAGGCTTCATCCCAGCTGATTTCTTCAAACTTGCCTTCGCCGCGTTCGCCGACACGCTTCATCGGCGCACGTAGGCGGGCAGGTGAGTAATGCTGCATGATCCCGGCAGAACCTTTGGCACACAACACCCCCTTGTTGATCGGGTGATCGCGGTTGCCCTCGATATACTTAACCTTGCCGTCTTTCAAATGCACATTGATGCCACACCGACACGCGCACATATAACAGGTGGTTTTGCGGATTTCGTCGGATACCTCTGGCGACGTATCCAGATCAGGCTGATGGTGATTCATAAGGCTGCTTTCCCCTTTGCGCGGATTATGGGTAAATTTGTTCTAAGAGCCAGTGGAAAAAGGAATATGGTTCGGGTTTTTGTTAGACTGAAACTAGGTTCGGGTTTTAGGAAAGGTTACGGGTGCTTAGGGTGGTCATTCGCTTACGGGGCATCACTCAAAATTGCCGCCAATGCAACTGATGCTATCCTTGCCACCGCAGGGTCTGCGCGGCTTGTTAGCAGGATCGGGACTTTGGCACCCATCACAACACCTGCGGCGCAAGCTCCCGATAGGTAGACCAGTGATTTGAACAAAGTGTTGCCGCTGACGATGTCGGGTGCGATGATCGCATCCGCGTTGCCTGCAACGGGATCGTCGCTCATACCCTTGATCGCCACACTTTCGGGCGATAGGATCAAATCAAGTGCCAAGGGGCCGGAAAAATGCGCGTTCGGGATTTCCGTACGTGCCCAGTCGCGCAATTCGCGGGCCTCACCCGATGATGGCACTGCGGGCAGCACACTTTCAGTGGCCGACAGCATTGCGACCTTTGGCTTATCGACACCCAGTTTGCGTAATGAATCAACGCAGTAGGTAATCGCGGCTTTGCGGGTGTCCATGTCGGGGGCCACGTTTACGGCGGCATCCGACAGCAATATCGGTTTGCCCCCCGTTGGGTGCGAGATGTGGAACACATGCACCAATCGCGCGCCCGTGCGCAGACCATTATCGCGTGACAGGGCAGATTTCATGAATACATCGGTGTGCAAATGCCCCTTCATCAGCACATCTGCGCGGCCTTCACCGCAGGCAAGGGCTGCGGCATGGCCAGCCTGTTCTTCGCCCACTGTATCGATGATCTCAAACCCTGAAATATCCCAACCCAGCTTGTCCGCCTCGGCCCTGATTACATCCGTTTCACCGGTGAAAAGTGGCTCCATAATGCCCGCAGCCGTGGCCTCATAAGCCGCCTGCATTGGCAGTTCTGCCCCTGCACGCGCAATCGCCACACGCGGGGTTCTGGCCGATTGGGCCAACGTTAAAAGGCCGCTCGGAAGAACGGCCTTTTGTTTTGTTAGAAATGGTGATGCCATTTGTTAGCCTTTGCCTTTCCAGGGAACCAAGCGGTTTTCGGCGATCCGCATCAATACGTCGATGCCGTAGCCGATAATACCAATGATGATAATACCGATGATTACGATGTCTGTCAGTTGGAACTTAGACGCAGCGATAATCATTTTACCAGCGCCTTTTTCAGCTGCAACCAATTCAGCGGCCACAACCGTGCCCCAACAAACTCCCATCGCAACACGCGCACCTGTGAAAATCTCGGGCAAAGAGTTTGGCAGGATCACTTTCGACAGAATTTGCCGCTTAGATGCACCCAGACTATAGGCGGCATGGACTTTCGCGATATTCACACCCGACACACCCGCACGCGCCGCAATCGTCATGATCCAGAGTGCTGCAAGGAACAACAGGCTGATTTTGCCTTGTTCACCGATGCCGAACCAGATGATGATCAACGGGATCAGAGCAAGGGGTGGCACCGGTCGCATAAATTCCACGATCGGTTCAAACCAGCCGCGAAGCCAGGAATTCAACCCCATGGCAAAACCCAAGGGGATACCGAACAGACAGCCCAATGTGAAACCGATGACAACACGGATCAAGGACCAGAAGACGTTTTCAAACAATCCAACACCCAAGTAACCGTTTTGAAAGACATTCACAAAACGCGTCCATACCAACTCCGGGGGTGGCAAATAAAGTGCTTCCATGGTCACACCTGTTGCAGGGCGTACTGAAAGACTGCCTTTGGCTGTCATATAGACTTCGCCATCCTTGAATGGCACCGTTTGCTTTGGTGCGATTGCCTGACCGTTGATGGCCGTTACTTTGAAACCAGCTTCCTTGCCGCCGTCATCGTTGTTTTGAGCCTTGATGATCTTTGTGCGGCGTTCCGGTACGATAACTGTATCTGCCTTGGCAAACCCCGCACCACCGTCACCGGTGATTGTCGGTTTTTCGGCCTTTTTATTTGCAGCGGCATGGACGCGCACGAATACGGTTGCATTAGCAGTGTCGCCTGTTGCATTCGTCGCTGTATATTCAAAGGATGTATCACCAACGAAAGGGCCGGGTAGAATTGGCGGCAATAGTTTAGACCCTGTCGCAATACCCCACAGCAGGAATAGTGTAACAACAGCCGCAATAGACGCTACACGGTTTGCCGTGACAGAACTTTCATCACCAAACGTGACCGTTTTCAGACTGGTATAACCTTTGATGCTTTCCTTTCTGCGGCTGTACAGATTATGGGCAAAATAGCACAGGCCACTGACCGCTAGGTAAATTACGAAAATGCCGATGATACCCACGATCATCCATAAAGTTGTGCCGATTACGGCAATAATTTCCTGTCCCATTATGCGTCCTCCGTCCGGCCCATAATTTCTTCTTCCATGTCCCAAATCATGTTCAGGATTTCATCGCGTGTCGGCCCGAAATCTTTGTGGCGTTTCACTTCGCGCAAATCTGCACCAACGCCCAATTCTGCAAACGGCAGTCTGTACTCTTTATGAATACGGCCGGGGCGCGGTGCCATAACCAACAGACGTTCGCCCAATAGCAGGGCCTCTTCCACCGAGTGTGTGATCAAAATGATAGTTTTGCCGGTTTTTTTCCAGATGTCCAATACCAGACTTTGCATCTTTTCGCGGGTCAGTGCGTCAAGCGCGCCAAGTGGTTCATCCATCAAAATTACGTCAGGTTCATTGGCCAAGCAGCGGGCCAAAGCCACACGTTGCTGCATGCCGCCAGACATTTCGTAAATCATTTTTTCGCCGAAATCCTGCAAACCAACGATGTCCAGCAACTCTTTAACCTTGGCGTCTATTTCAGCTTGTGGGGTGCCCTTCATTTTGGGGCCAAAACCGATGTTTTTGGAAACATTCATCCATTCAAACAATGCACCATGCTGGAAAACCATCCCGCGTTCGGGATGTGGGCCAGTAATTTCATGGCCGTTGATGTTCATGTTTCCGGCCGTTTGTGCCAAGAAACCTGCAAGAATATTTAGAAATGTGGTTTTCCCACAGCCAGAAGGGCCCAGAACCGACATCAGTTCGCCTTCTTTGATTTCCAGATTGATGTTTTTCAATGCCTCTACTTTGCTGCCATTCGGCAATTCAAAGGTCATGGATACATCATCTATGACTAGTCCCGACATAAAGCCCCCATTTTTTAATGATAATTAGCGTGGCCTAGGTTTAGGCCACGCTCATTTTTATTCCCGAATAGGAAGCTTACATTTTAGAAGCAGCTTCAAGGAAGCTTGTATTCACAAGGGCACCGTAGTCACCCAAAGCTTTGATTTTACCGCCATCTTCAAGTTTTTTGGCGCTATCGGTTAGGTACTGGGCAACAAATCCACCCATCCATTCATCAGAAAGCTGTTCTGCAACTGATGGGAAAACGAATGTTCCGATAACTGCGGTTGTGCCTTCTACATCCATGCCTGCAGCTTTAGAAATGCTTCCCATCATGGATGCGCTATCAGATTGATATTTCGCATTCATATCCGCAGTGACTTTCAGAAATTTTGCCAGAATTTCCGGGTTTTCTTCGCCAAAGGCAGTCGGGATAGACGTAACATCGAATACTTTGCCGACAATGGCTTCTTTTTCAGCACCGGACAACAATGTGTTGCCATGTTCTTTCATCGCGCGAAGTGAACCACCCCAGCCACAAACCATAGCAAGGTCTGTGTCAGGCTGACCAAAAGCAGCCGCACTGTCAGAAGGTGACATATCGACGATGTTCAAAGAGGCTTCATCAATACCGAAGTGCTTCATTTGTGCCAAAAAGCCAGAGTGAGCGGCAGTCCCCAAAGGTACGGCAACTTTTTTGCCCGGCAGTTCGGCCGCGGCATTTGACGCATCGATTTCCAGTTCTGAACGTACTACGCAGTTGTCGTTGTCAGAGTAGGACACGGCAATATCCACAACTTGTAGATCTTGACCGGCAGCTGTTGCCACCAAGAAAGGTGTCACGCCCTGTGAGAAAGAAACATGTACGTCGCCGGATGCCATTGCGGCCGACATTGCTGTACCTGCATCAAAAGATACCCATTTCACCGGTATACCCAATGCTTCGGTATACATCTTTTCGGTTTGTGCAAATTGGTTTGGGGTCGGCCATTCCAAGAAGTATGCAACCGTTAATTCGTCCAACGCGGACGCGGCCGTAGTTGTTGACGCAAGTGCTACAGCTATTGCAGTAAGTGTTTTTGTAAGTTTCATTGTAATTCCTTAGTCTCCCTGATGTGTCGTCTTTTTGACGTTTTTAGAAAAAACCGGTGCTTGAGTATATATCACACTACGCCGATTCTAACTTCACAAATCTTTTCAGATGAAAGGTTATCTACCTAGTGTAATTTTTTGCGGAAGAAAGTTGTGGGGTAATTTTTGAAAAATTACTATCTATAACATATTGATATTTATTAAAAATATGTAACTTTCTGATTTATTGTAATACATTTTATATTTTTGGAACTGTTTATTCAGCAGCTGTTGCCGTAATCCCTTTACCGAATCCATGCATTCGTTTGGCCCACTGCAATCCGACAAAAGCGCCTTTTATACGGGGTAATAGGAACAGGGCCAGCGCCACAAAAAACAGGATAAAAGCCAAACTTAATACAATCGGATCGGGGCGAAACATTTCAAATGCCATCAACATCAACGGTGCCAACAAGTGACCGCAAACAAGAATCGTGACATAGGCAGGGCCATCGTCGGCGCGGTGGTGGTGTAATTCTTCGGAACATACTGAACAGGTATTCCGCACGGTTAAATAACCCTTGAACATCGGGCCTGCGCCGCAATTGGGGCAGATACGTCGCCAACCGCGGAAAAGCGCCGGCTTAACGGGGCGTTCGAAATCTGTGTCGTTATGTGTGGTTGGTTTGTTCATTTGTTAGGTGATAGACCAATCCACACGAAAATAAACTAGGACAAGCTGCCTCGCGGCGTGTTGTCGCAAATAAAATCGAAAATCCGCGACGGAAAGCCGGCCTGGCTGCGTATTTATATCTGAAAGCAGGATATGCCTGCCGGAAAACTGACCAGGAGCAGACCTATGAATAAATTTACGAAATCAGCCATAATCGGTGCTTTGACTATTGGTGTCGCCGGTGTCGCGTTCGCAGGCCAAGGTAAACACGGCCATGGTGGCGGCTTTTACAATCACTTTGACCAGATCGATGCCAATGCGGACGGGTTTGTGACCCAAGACGAAATGACTGCACACCACGCTGCAAAATTTGCAGAAAAAGATACGGACAATGACGGCGGTTTATCAAAAGATGAGATGCGAGCAACTATGATCGCACGTATGGAAAAACGTTTAGACCGTGTGTTTGGAAAGAAAGATAAAGACAACGACGGTAAGATTACTCAGTCCGAGATGAGCCACAAAGGCGGGCGGATGTTCGGAATGATCGACACGGATGGCGACGGTAAAATATCCAAAGACGAAGCAGAAAAGATGCGTAATCACAGAAAACACGCAGGCTAACTGCCTTTACGGGCCAGCATAGGCTGGCCTGTACTGCATTGCCCTTGGGTAAGCGGGCCGTTAAAATAGGGGTATGATGGCATATGATGCAATGAACGATGTCGGCGATGACGCTTTGATGGTGCTCTATGCAAACGGAGATCAGGATGCCGCGCGTTCTTTAACTTATCGTCATGCCCCACGGGTTTTAGCCTTGTCTAGACGATTGTTGGCGGACAGGGCTGAAGCCGAAGATGTGGCACAAGATGCAATGCTGCGCTTATGGAAAATTGCACCGAAGTGGCGACAAGGTGAAGCAAAGGTTTCGACTTGGCTTTACAGGGTTGCCAGTAATCTTTGCATTGACCGGTTGCGCAAGAAAAAGGGCACAAATCTGGATGATATACCGGAACCTGCGGATGATAAGCCATCGGTTGAAGCCTGGATGTTGACAAAAGATCGGGCAACGGCCCTGCAGGCGGCTATGGCACAATTGCCGGTGCGGCAAAGGCTGGCGGTAACATTGCGTCATATAGAAGAGCTGAATAATCCGCAGATTGCAGAGATCATGGAGATCAGTATTGAAGCGGTTGAAAGCCTGACCGCAAGGGGAAAACGCACATTGGTGGGCCTGTTATTGGGCCAGAAAGAAAAACTGGGGTTGGAATGATGGAAAACAAACCTGAAACAAATTTGGATATGGAACTGGCTGCATTTTTTGATGCTGCCAAAGACACGCCCCCTGCACTGGATACAGATTTTCTGGAAGCTGTGGCTGCGGATGCACTCGGGCAGACTGAAGACCGTATAAAGACAGACCGCAAGCCGCAGGTTTCGGGCTACCCATTGGTTCGATTGTTGCGCAATATCGGTGGTTGGCAATCGGTTGCGGCCATGACTGCTTGCGCCTGTATCGGTATCTTTGCAGGATATACCGCACCAAATAGTCTGGATTATTTCAGCAATACTGAACAAGCCGCCGAAACGTTAAATGACGATAGCTTTTCGGTTGCTTCAGACATAGAAACATTATTCCAAGAGGGTTGATATGACAGAGAAAAAGACAAATTCCAAAAGGTCATGGATGAAAGCCCTGTTGGTCGTGTCGCTGGGGCTGAATTTGGCAGTTGTGGGGCTGGTTATCGGTGCAAAACTGTCAGGGCATGGCGACAGGCGGGCGCATTTTGCAGGGGCTACTGGCCTACGTATGTTCATGCATGCTTTGCCCGACGATCACCGCCGTGAAGTACGCAGATATTTCCGCGTTCATCGCACGCAAGTACACGCCAATGGTGACGCAATGCGTGAAGCGATGCAGACCATACATGTGGCAATAATTGCGCGCCCCTTTAACCCTGATGCGTTGCACGCGGCCTTTGCGGCCCAGCGCGTTCATATTACAACATCAACACAAGATGCCCAAAAAGCTTTTGTCGCCATCATTTCGCGGATGACAGATGTGCAGCGTACGGTCTATGTAAACACGATGAAAGAACAACGCCGCCAATGGCGCAAAGATCACCCCAGAAAGCAAAAGCCATAATGCGTTACACCAAAGATCAAGCTGAACTGGTTGCCATTCAGGCCCTTGGTTGGCTGTCGGCACAAGATGATTTGATGATGACCTTTCTGGGGGCGACAGGTTCGGGTCTGGATGATGTGAAAGAACGTGCAGGTGAAGCGGAGTTTCTTGCGTCCGTGATGGATTTTATCCTGATGGACGACGACTGGATCAAAACTTTTTGTGATGATTATGCCTTACCTTATGATGCACTCCAGCATATCCGCATGGCTTTGCCGGGTGGCAGCCTGCCGAATTGGACTTGAATGCGCTGCCGGTGCTGAAATATATTGAATGATTGCATTTGTTTTATGTTTGAAAACAATTATTTATCAGATGTGTAGTAATGGTAATGTTTTAAAATAAAACGTTGGGCCGGATTCCATGTTTCTATTGTAATGATTAACACCATAGAAACGGCATGTGTTTAGAATGCGCTGAACCTATACAGGTTTTCATTGTCTATTCGCGGTTAAGTGGATAAAGTGGCAAGTCTGGAATACGAGAAACTGGGACGGGAGACCCTGATCTTATGCGAGACAGACTAAATGCTGCGATGAAGCAGGCGATGTTGGATAAAGAAAAGAACCGTCTAGGTACGATACGGCTTATAAATGCCGCGATCAAAGACCGTGATATCGCGGTGCGCGCTGACGGTAATATGGACGGGGTATCGGACGATGATATTCTGGGCATTATGACCAAAATGGTCAAGCAACGCGTCGATAGTGCCAGTACCTATGAACAGGCCGGACGGTTGGAGCTGGCTGAACAGGAACGCAGTGAGATCAAGGTGATCGAAGAGTTTCTGCCCAAGCAATTATCCGAAGATGAAACCCGTGCCGCGGTGCAGGAAGTCATTACGGCTGTCGGGGCGACATGCGTGCGCGATATGGGCAAAGTCATGGGTGCATTAAAGGCGCAATATGCTGGCAAAATGGACTTCGGTAAGGCTGGTGGCGCGGTTAAAGAGCTACTGGGATAGGGCTGAAACACCCCGTATGACCGGCGTGCACAAGGCATGCACTGTGCGTATGACAAAAGCCGGACTTTGGATGTTGGGACGGTAAAGAAGATTTACAACGTTACCACTCGATTTAATCGGGTGATCGTGTTTCACGCAATGCCGGTAGCCCGATACCTATCGCGGCAAACCCGCCGTCTGCGGCTATTTCCTGACCTGTGATATAGCTGGCTTCATTGCTGCATAAAAACACAATCAGGTTGGCAATCTCATCTTCGTGGCCATAACGGTTCATCGGAATGGCATCGTGATAAGCGGCGCGGATTTCGGGGGAATGTACGGCCAAAGCCAGTTTGGTGTTCACGGGGCCGGGGGCCACTGCGTTGACACGGATACCGAACTCACCCAGCTCAGCAGCCTGTTGCAAGGTTAGATGCGCCAATGCAGCCTTTGAGGTGCCGTAAGCCACCCGCAGTGTGCTGGCGCGCAGGCCGGAAATGGATGTGATGTTGACAACCGCACCCTTGGCATTGGTCAGCAGGTTCGTGCAGGATTGCGTCATCAGAAACGCGCCATCCAGATTGGTGGCCATGACCCTGCGCCAGCGTTCAAAGCTTGTCAGTGCAATCGGGCCGAAATCGGCGACGCCTGCATTGTTTACAAGCGCATCAAGCTGGCCGAAATCGTGTTTGACTTCTGTCGTCAAGGCGTCAACCTGATCCGGGTCAGATACATCGGCTGTGATCGGCAGAACCCCGTCAAGCAACGCTGCAGCGCGATCAAGTTCTTCACCATCAATATCGATCATGGCAACGCGCCATCCAAGGCCCAGAAACTTCTTTGTTGTCGCCAAGCCAATGCCGCGTGCGGCACCTGTTACCAATGCGTGTTTCAAATCGCTTTTCCCTGATTTTTCATGTCCATTATGCCGCGCAATTCCCCACCTGCAACCGCAAAACATAGACTGCTATTTTAAATGTTTCAGGGCGTTTTCAATTTCATGTTTTAAATCCATCCGCTCTTTCGGGCTAAGAAATGCGCCCAGTTCTATTTCGCGTTCGCCACCTGTCATGATCAGGTAATTTTTAAGGGTGCGGGTATCGCGCAGTTTCAGTTTTGCCCAATAGGGGTTGGCTTGCCAATACTGATCCGGCTTGCGTGGGTTATGGCGATGTACGGCGATCAGATCAGGCCAGATACGGATGTGCTCTGTGATATCGCGGTCATGGTCATTTCTGCGGATGAAGTACCATAACAGACCCAAGGCCAGCAGAAGGTGTGGTAAGAGCACCCAAAGCGCCATAGTGCCCAACAGCGCCAATAAGGGCAGGGTGAAGCCTATGGCACTTACACAGATGATCCAGACAAAGCCGGTGTTGGGCAGGGACTTTATAGGGCGTATATGGCGTTCAAACAGAGGCGGATCGTCACGATCCGTAGCGATGAAAAAGGCCGAAGCGGTTGCTTCGGCCTGATCTGTTTGTGTCGTTTCAGTCATTCGATCTAGTGAGAGGATTTATCCCACATATCCTGTGTCGGCAGGGTCTCAAACGTATGCTCTGGCGGTGGGTTTGGAAGTGTCCATTCCAGCGTTTCCGCATGTTCACCCCAGTAAGCATTGTCTTCGATTTTCTTGCCGAATTTGATCGTGTAGAACAATACGCCGAAGAAGAAAACGAAGGAAGCAAACGACAGGAATGCGCCATAAGAGCTGATTTCGTTCCAGTAAGCAAACTGATCCGGATAGTCGATATAGCGACGTGGCATGCCTTGGCGACCCAAGAAGTGTTGCGGGAAGAAGGTGACATTAGCACCGATGAACATCATCCAAAAGTGCAGTTGCCCCGCCCATTCCGGGTACTGACGTCCGGACATTTTGCCGATCCAGTAGTAGATGCCTGCAAAGATACAGAACACGGCGCCCAAAGACATCACATAGTGGAAGTGAGCAACCACGTAGTATGTATCGTGATATGCGCGGTCAACGCCCGCTTGTGACAGAACCACACCCGTTACACCGCCGATGGTGAATAGGAACAAGAAGCCCATTGCAAACAACATCGGTGTTTTAAAGCTGATAGAGCCGCCCCACATCGTGGCGATCCATGAAAAGATCTTGATACCTGTCGGCACCGCGATCACCATCGTGGCCAGCATAAAGTAGCTTTGCTGTGTCAGTGACATACCAACTGTGTACATGTGGTGTGCCCAAACAACGAAGCCCAAAGCACCGATGGCAACCATCGCGTAAACCATTGGCAGGTAGCCGAAGATCGGTTTTTTCGAGAAGGTTGAAATCACGTGGCTGACAATGCCGAAACCCGGAACGATGATCATGTACACTTCAGGGTGTCCGAAGAACCACAGCAAGTGTTGATATAGGATCGGGTCGCCACCACCGGCGGGATCAAAGAAGGTAGTGCCGAAATTGCGGTCTGTCAGCAACATTGTGATCGCGCCGGCCAGAACGGGCAGGGACAAAAGGATCAGGAATGCGGTGACGAAGATCGACCATGCGAACAAAGGCGTCTTGTGTAATGTCATGCCGGGGGCACGCATATTCAGGAAGGTGGTGATCATGTTGATCGCACCCAGAATGGAAGAGGCACCGGACAAGTGAACCGCAAAGATCGCGAAGTCCATGGAATAACCGCCTTCACCGGTGGAAAGCGGTGCATATAGCACCCAGCCAACGCCTGAGCCCAGCTGATCATTGCCGCCGGGGGCCAGCAAAGAACAGACAGCCAGTGAAGAGCCAGCTACGTACATCCAGTAAGACAGGTTGTTCATCCGCGGGAACGCCATGTCGGGCGCGCCGATCATCAGTGGCATAAAGTAGTTGCCAAAACCGCCGAAGAGGGCGGGAATAACCACGAAGAACATCATCAAAATGCCGTGGCCCGTGATCAGAACATTCCAAAGGTGCCCGTTGGGTGTGCAGTTTTCAACGGCAGCCGCTGTGATGCTGGCGCCTTCCATACACATGTACTGAACGCCGGGATCCATTAATTCAAGCCGCATATATACGGTGAACAGAACCGAGATGAAGCCTAAAGCACCGGCGGTGAATAGGTAAAGGATACCGATATCCTTGTGGTTGGTTGACATGAACCAACGTGTGAAAAAGCCCGGCCTTGCATGATCGTGAGCGGCTGCGTCTGCCATCGTGTCTCTCCTTAACACTTATTATTGTTGCGAATCCCCGCATGGGGCGCGCAATTTCCCTAAGGCGTGATAGCGTGTTGAAGGCCACGAAACAACCGTTCTGTGCTGTATTTGGCAAGTGGATGATTTGTTACGGGGAATGTGATGTCTACGGTCGGGGATATTTGGGTTATTTAAGACAGGATTTGCCTGCCGCTTTGTAAAGGCGGCAGGGCATGGACGTTTTTTTGGACAGAGTGCGTAATGCTAATCGGGTGCAGGTATTTATGATACTTTATCTTCCAAGGTTTCGTTCAGTTCCATATGTCCGTCACCTTTGGAAAAAACACGACGCAGCATTGGGATAAAAAATTCCAGTGGTTTGGTCGGGTAATCCGGATCGAAAGAACACTGGTCATATGTATGGCAGAAATATTCGCAGTCTTTGTAATACAGGCTGTCCTTATATTTATCGCGCGCGTTTCTGTCACCGCCCAGATAGTGGTTATAGTAATAGCCCTGAAACACGCAGTGATGTTGTATAATCCAGTGGGTTTTCTCGGATACATAAGGCTTCAGAATCGCCGCTGCCAACTCTCCGTGGTTATAGGGTGACAGGATGTCCCCGACATCATGAATTAGAGCCGCGATGATAATCTCTTCATCAGCACCATCTTCCAAAGCACGGGTCGCGGATTGCAGGCAGTGCTGATAGCGATTGATCGGGTAGGGGGTCCAGTCCTCGTCAAGTGACCGAATAGCTTCCAGAAGCCGGTCGACTAAAGCGGCATTGAATTCATCTTCATAATCCATAACGGCCAGAAAATCCTGCTTGGTTGCATTTAGAAAACTGGTCCATGTTGGTTTGTGGCTTTTATCTAACATTGGTTAGTTCCTTGATGAGTTATTTGAGATTCAAAAAAACTTATAGGCGAAATAAATTGATAGAAAAAATGAATTGATTTAATCAATCCGATGAATAATATTGCTTAGTTATGCAGATAAACACATTTGAAACATTCCTTGCAGTTGCCGATTGTGGTGGTTTTCACAGCGCCGCGCAGCAGTTGAATATCACCCAAACCACAGTGAGTGCGCGGATCAAGTCTTTGGAAAAAAACCTTGGCACTGAGCTGTTTAACCGCGGGCCGGGCGGTACCAGTTTAAGTGCATCGGGCCGGCAGTTTCGCCCCTATGCCGAGCAAATGCTTAGGACATGGAAAAATGTCACTGCGGATTTGTCCGGCCAATATGTAAATAGGTTGTCTTTACGGCTTGGTACACAGCTTAGTATATGGGACCCGCTTTTGGTCGATGTCGCGATCTGGATAGAGTCGGAACTGGGCAAACTGCCCTTCACGTTGAACTACGATCATACGATGAACATGCATGAGGCCGTCCGCCAGCAGCTTGTCGATATTGCCCTGACCAATGAAGCACCGATCGGTGCGGGTTATGGTGTTGTGAAACTGCCTGCGGAAAAGATGGTTTTGGTATCCGACAATCCATTGAAGTTTAATGAAGGGCCACTGCCGTTACTGGTCAATCTTGAGCTTGGTTTACAATACCAGATGCAATTGCAGGACATCTTGCCGGAACGTAGCCAGCAACATATCTTTCTTGGAAGTGCCATCATGGGATTGCGATACTTAACGAAGCGGGGTGGTGTCGGGTATTTCCCCTTGAAAATGGTGGAAAATGCGGTGCTATCAAGAACTTTATATGAAGTCACAGATGCACCAAAGGTTTCATTGTCGTGTTATGCCGTCTATTCACGGGATAATCCTGCACAAGAGCAAATCAAACAGGTTTTGGCCGGCCTTATCACATTGCGATCTTAATGCTATGTGTGGCCCCAGTCGTTGGGGTCATCCGATTTGTTCGGTGATAAGCCCAGAATATCGCCTTCGATTACGCACCCCAATCCTAAAACAGTGCGGTTGGCATAGTTGAAATAGGCGGAAACCTGATTGATTTCCAATATTTCACCATCAGTATAGCCTGCATTGCGCATACTCATGACACTGTCTTCACGCAAAGCCCCGGGATTTTGGGTTAGTTGGCGGGCGTATTCCAGTGCAGTTAATTGTTTGTCATCCAATGGGGCTGCCGTAAAATTGCGCGCATCAATTGCCGCCTTGATCGCATTTGATTTACTCTCGTCACCAATCAAACGTTTCAGACCGCTAAAGTGATGGTCTACACAATAATGGCAGTCATTCAATGAGCTGACCCAGACCCCTAGCGTTTCCAAAAACCATTTCGGGATAGTATTGCCCGTGTGATGCAGCACGTTTTTATAAAGTGTCATATGCCCTTCCATACTGTGGGGACGCAGGGAATGGATCATCATGACATTGTCTACGTTATTATCGGGGCCTTTGACCCTGTCATACAATTTCTTCAGTTTGCCGGTGGCATTGCTATACTCGATTGTTTCAATCCATGACATTGTCAGGTTCCTATCTTGTCAGACCAGAAGGTGGTTGTTTGGGTATCCCTTAACTGTTCTTTGGCACAAATGATCCATAATAATGGCTTTTGTTGCAATGGGGTAAATCCCATGCTTTGCTGTTTTTGGAACAGGAGTAACCGATGAAAGATATCTTGGATTTAGAGCGTTATCCGCTGGATCGGCCCAACAGCCCTGAGTATGCGGCTCTTGTTGCAAAATGCCGTGCTGATCTGGCCCGTGACGGCATGTTTAATCTGGAAGGTTTTTTGTTGCCGGATCTGGCACAGGCCGCTGCGGATACTCTAAAGCCCGTGATGGTACGGGAGGCTTTTGTTCACAAGCGTAGCCACAATGTCTATTTCAAGAAATCGGTTCCGGATATTGCCGATGACCATCCGGCTTTGAAGAAATTCGATACAATCAATCGTGTGCTTTGCGCGGATCAATTGACCGATAATACGGTAACGCAGATATATGAATGGGCACCTTTGGCCGTGTTTTTGGCAAAGGCCATGAACAAGGCAGGGCTTTACCCGATGAAAGACCCGCTTGCGCGGGTTAATGTGATGGCTTACCCGAAAGGCGCTGCGTTGAACTGGCATTTCGATCGCGCCGAATTTACCACAACGCTATTAATGCAAGCCCCGTTGGGTGGTGGTGAGTTTGAATATCGCACGGATTTGCGCAGTGCGGACGACCCGAATTATGACGGTGTTGCCCGACTTTTGAACGGGCTTGACCCCAAGGTTCAAAGGATCAATGCCACCCCCGGTACATTGAACGTTTTTAGCGGTATAAACACACCCCACCGCGTAACCCCGATTGAAGGGGACAGGGATCGGATGATAGCGGTTTACTCTTTTTTTGATCGCCCCGATGTTGTTTTCACGAAAGAAGAGCAAACAGGGTTTTATGGGCGGTACATATGATGGCGATTGCCGCTTAAATCGCGTCGCCTTTTTTCAACAGATCATCAATAAGCTGGCGTTGCAGGGGAACACTGTCACCACCGCCAAAGGACAATGATCCGCCTGAAAACAGCGTACCATATGTTTTGGCGATATTGACGGTCTGGCCCAGCCCCGAAATAAATTCATCTTTTTCCAACGATGACAAGGGATGGATATATGTTCCCCATAATTTACCATGTGCAATGGCATAGCGGGCATCAAGGGCGGTATCGAAATTGGCCTGCATAACGCGCAAAATTTCATCCGGTGTCATATCTTCAACAGCGCGTATAGGTACAAGTGTGCGCATACGGTTTGCACTGACATCGGTCAGGATTACGACCGGTATATCCTGAATTGTCATTTGGAAATGCGGGCCGTTCGACTGCGCGGCTTCATCCAGTGCAATGATAATCTCGCCCAGACGGTCCAGGGTCATCGGGGGTTCCGTTATGTCCTGTTCTTGGGCAAAGGCACTGCCTATAGCGGAAAAAGCCAATATCAGGCTGAGAATTAAGTGTATCATAGAGTGTTCCCACAGTCTTTATATAATATGACAGTGACAAGAAGTGACGTTTCATACAAGGATGCAGGTAATGCCTGACTTTTATGTGATCGCATTGTGAATGCAGCATTAGTCTCGTCACCAACAACTATACTGGTGGATAGGGCCGCGTGTGGTGGAATGTTGCTGTGATTATTAATGTGATTTTACCGATCAACAATCCTATGCTAGCATTACGTTTGGGAGATTTCGATGTATCAGATTGCTAAGGCGGAAAAACGCCATGCAGAAAAGGTAAGTGATGGGATCGGTGGCAGTGCGTCTGCCTATTCGGCGATCACCGCATCTTGGCGTCGCTCAATGTTGCATTATGGGTTAACGCCCAACCAACGCAACACTGCACGCCAGTTAAGCGCGTCCGAGTTGCGCGATGTTAAACAGGGGTTGGACATGTTGCTGCGCGTGGCCCAACCGATTATGGAACAATTGTTTCAATCCGTCGGGCGGTCTGGCTGTTGCGTTGTCCTAACCGATATGAACGGCGTTATCCTGCATCGCCTGATTAACACAGCAGATGACACGTCTTTTGATGAGTGGGGCCTGAGGTCCGGCGCTGTCTGGAGCGAGGCTAGACAGGGCACCAACGGTATCGGCACTTGCGCGATAGAAGAACGCCCAGTGCTGATTCACAAAGATCAACATTTCAGATATAAGAATATCGGCATGACCTGCATGGGCGCGCCGATTTTCGATACGAACGGAAAAATTATGGCTGTACTGGACGTTTCAAGTGCGCGCAATGATTTGGATCGTGACTTTGCCCAGGTTATAGCGTCTTTTGTTGCGGATATCGCCAGCCGTATAGAGGCAGAGTTTTTTCGCGCCTCATTTACCGGTGCACAAATTGTGGTTGCAGACGGTTATTGCCCCAGCGGTACACCGCTTCTGGCATCCGACCGCGATGATCTGGTGATCGGGGCAAACCGCGCGGCACGGCGCATGTTGTCTTTGCAGGGTGAAACGTTTGCTACGCCTATTCCGCGCAGTGATCTGCTGGCCACATTGGAAGTGGTTTCCGGCCTGATAGCTGCCGAACGGGCCGAAATACGCCGCGCGATTGCCCGAACCAAAGGCAATATGTCTGCGGCAGCTAAGGATTTAGGTGTCAGCCGCGCAACGCTTTACCGTCTGCTGAGCAAGCATGGGCTTGGCGGGTGAACCAAAGTCAATGACCGAAGGCCGTTCACTTTATTTTTATGACTACGACAATCATTTGTTCGAGCTGCACAGCGGCACACTTGAACAGCGATTGGCGCGCTATGCGTTGAAAACTTGAACTGTCCTATTTGACAGCAGGTACGCATGTGGCTTCAGCCGGTACTTTATATGGCCAAGGCAGGCCTGCGTTACGCCAGCCGTTGACTGTTCGCGCACCGTTTTTTTGTCGCCCTAAAACCCTCAACCAAATTCCAGACGCTGGAATAACCAGTTGCGCTGCTCAACAGCATCACCACTGCAAACCCTGCTGAAATGGCAGGTCGGTTGCTGGCCGACGATGCGCGGCTTATGAGCTTCTAAGACGTTGTGGTTATGATTGGGTGATATGATCCTCTTGTGGCAAAAAGAATGTTGCCACAAGAACCACGGCTGCTGATATGGCAAGGGCCACGAACTGAACTTCAAATCCGTATCCTGCTTTGTGCATGGTCGCGATCAACGGTACTGTGGCCGACCCCATGCCAAGTGACAGGGTATATTCCACTGAAACGGCACGTGCCCGCAGGTTGGATTTGACATAACGGCTTAGCAACCAGCTGGTGATCGGGATTTCGGCAAACATCATCACGACAAGCAAAAGTGCTAATCCCAGTGCCAATGTACCCGTTGCTTGTGACAGGCATAACAGAAGGATGATTTGTCCGGCTAAGAGGGTAATCAAAATGGGCCGTGCGCCGTATTTGTCCAACAGCTCTCCGACCGGGAGTTGTGCAAAGGCGGCGATGGCAAAGACTGCACCGGTAGAGGCACCGATCCAACTAAGATCACCGGCGACATTGATCAACCGTTCATCAAAAAACTTCGGTAGCGAGATTGTTATGGCATTAAAGACCACACCGCCAAACAGGGCCGCGATACAGATCACGCCAAACACTACGAACTGAACCCGGCGCTGGGTGATGATAAGGTTATCCTGCTTTAACGAGGGCTGGATGGTAACCTTTTTACTGTGCCGTAAATTGCGCCAATACATGCAAATAGCAATGACGATTGATATTACGCCGGGCAGTGCGAATGCGGTTTGCCAGCCAAGGGTCTTGGCCAGAATGCCCGTGGTGATTGCGGCCCCCGCCAGCCCCATGTTACCGAAAACCCCGTTGATTGCCAAAGCCCGCCCCGTACGTTTGCCTATGTCGGTGACATGGGCCAAACCAATGGGGTGGTACATTGATGTAAACAGGCCTAACAATCCAAGCCCGAACATAAGCCCTGTGGGCCCGTCAGATATAGCGATCAGCAGGCTTGATAGGCCACACCCAAGGAAAAACACCATGATCAGTTTCAGACGGTCAATCCGGTCACCTAACCAACCCGAAGGCAGGGTTCCTACGGCAAAGGTGACATAAAGTGGGGTACCGAACAGCAAGACTTGCGCATAGGTCATGTTCCATGCAGGTGCTATGGCCAGTGCCGCGGTGGGGAATATCAGCAAAAAGAAATGATCAAAGAAATGGGCTATGTTGATGAAGTGAAGGGATTCATTGCGCGACATAATTCGGATCCAGTTTGCATAAGGTGCCTTGAGTATTATCAAAACCGCACTTACTATCTGTCGGTATAATGACAAATAATATCGGTAAAGTGCCAAATACGGTTTTGATTGAAGGTCTTGCATCCCACTACAAGGCAGGGACGTATATATCTGAGCATTCGCACGATACGCACCAAATTGTTCATGCGATCAGCGGCGCCATGCGGGTAAAGGTCAGTGACGCGACATGGATTGTCCCGCCGGGGCGTGCATTATGGGTGCCTGCGAACATGCTTCATAGCATTCAATGTACGGGCAATGTGGAAATGCGAACCGTTTATCTAAACGGCGATCTTCCATCTGTGCGTGCTAATGTTGCGGTGATTAACGTGTCGCCGTTAATGCGCGAAATGCTGGTACGGCTGTCAGAAGGATGCGATGAACGGCAAACCGCGCATCTTGTTGCATTGTTGTTGATTGAAATGGCTGCAATGGATGTGGAATGCTTGCGACTGCCGATCCCCAAAGATGCTCGTATTGCCCGTCTTGTTGCCGCAATGCTTGAGCAGCCCACCGATCAGACACCGCTTGGGGGGTGGGCAAAACGTCTTGGGTTTTCCCACCGTAACCTGATCCGTTATATCCGCGCCGGAACGGGCATGTCTTTTCGGGAACTCAGAAGGCAAATACGTATTGTTACAGCAATAGAAAAACTGTCCGATGGACAATCCGTGACCAATGTGGCCTTGGATGTCGGGTTCGAGACGCCAAGCGCATTTATCCATGCTTTCCGGCTGACAACGGGCGTGACGCCTGGAAAATACATCATGTGATGTTATTACGCTCCGAATACCCGATCAAAACACTGCTTCAGGGCCATATCCACGTCTGTCATCGACACGGGCAGGCCCAGATCAACCAAACTGGTGACGCCGTGTTCCTGTATCCCGCAAGGGATAATACCTGCGTAATGTTCCAGATCTGGTTCCACATTGATACTGATGCCATGAAAGCTGACCCATTTGCGCAAGCGCACGCCGATGGCGGCGATTTTATCTTCCGGATGGCTGCCTAGGGCGGTTAGCGGTTTGTCTTTACGCACTACCCACACACCCACACGACCCTTGCGGCGTTCGCCCTGAACGCCAAACTCGGCTAAAGTCAGGATCACCCAATCTTCCAAATTTTGTACGAATTTGCGCACGTCTTTGCCGCGCGTATTCAAGTCAAGCATCGCATATGCAATGCGCTGTCCGGGGCCGTGATAAGTGTACTGGCCACCGCGTTGGCTGGTGTAAACGGGAAAACGGTCAGGATCGACCAGATCGGCAATATCGGCACTGGTACCGGCAGTATAAAGGGGTGGATGTTCCAGCAGCCAGATTTGTTCGGATGCCGTCCCCGCGATCATGCCCGCAACATGGCTATCCATATGCGCGATTGCATCGTTATAAGGCGTCAAGCCTTCGCTGGTTTTCCATTCAAGCATGGCCCTGTGTTTCTCAAAAAACCAACAGCACGTCCAGCGGCTAATTCGATGCTGTCCCATAATAGTCGGATGCAGGGATGAAATGTGCGATTTTTCCGGCTGCGGCCCATTGCTTTTCCGCCTCACGGGTTCCGATCATAACAACCGCATCACTGGGTAGTTTCAATGGATCAAGGGCTGTGCGTATTGCACGGCGTGCGGCAGACCAGTTAATTTCGCCTTCCGGCTCCGGGGATGCAGATGAAAAGGGTACGCCAGCAACCTGTTGCAATTCTTTGCGGAACACATCAGGGGTTTCACCGGAAGGGGCAAAGGCCATCAGATTGCATTTACGCAAGGATTGCAGTTTGTCTTGCACGGTATCGGGCATTTCCAGTCGCTTGCGCAAGCGCAGCTGCAACCCATCAACGGTAAACAAAAAGCCGACGATATCGCGCCCACTGCCCAGCATAATAGAGGCGTATTGTGGATAAGCCAGCCCCAGTTCGCGGGCGCGTTTGATCCGCATACGCACAACTTCAACAGGAATGGCTTTGCCCAACAGGTCTTTACGGGCCTTTGCCCAACAATGCCGTTGCCAGCCAAGTCCGATTTTCATTGAGGGACCATTATTATGGCCAATGCTGATTGTAGGCATGCCGTGCTCCTGTTTTATGCGGCCATATTTGCGGGGTTTTTCGATTCTGTACAGGGGGGTATGGCTGTATAGACTGCATATTCCCCACAATGGATCAGGAAAATCGCTTCACAAATCCCCTGACCTTCGCTATACGCGCGATACTTCAAACGTGCGGCTGTGGCGGAATGGTAGACGCGCAGCGTTGAGGTCGCTGTGGGGTAACACCCGTGGAAGTTCGAGTCTTCTCAGCCGCACCAAAGTGTTGATACAATTGTTTAAAAGCAAGATATTAGTATTTTAATATATTATTAGTGGATACATTATTCCCAATCTTATATCGCTCAAATTCTGCTTTTGTCACATAATTCTTGCCGCTGCGCTTTGCAAATCAATCCAATCGATTGAAATCCTTGCAGCGTTGCCTCGTCAAAAGGTTAGCCAATTTTATTTTGGGCGCCGCGTGGAGGGCCGTTCTCAGACGCGTCGCTTGCCGCAGTCATGTGAAAATACATGCCGCGGATATCCGAAGGGGAGGGGCGGGGTTTACAGATGCGCAGATCGTTCGTCCGGTCGTGCTTTACAGGTTTCGCACCACGTTTCGTACTTGGGTGGCTGAACAAACTCAGTTTGATGGAGATATGGCCGAATTGCGCTTACGCATAAATTGGGAAGTAAGGTTCAACAGGCATTCGATCGATCCGATCAGTTAGAAAAACGACGCGATATGATGGCGGCTTAGGGAGATTTCTTGCAACGGCCCATGAAGTGTGCTTCCAGAAACAGCCGCGACTGAACACTGAAACTATCGATCTAGGTGGTGTGCAAGACGTTATGGCCCATGGCCGCTGGCATGTTCGGGATGGGCAGGCTAAGGTGCTTGGAACCTACGAAAACGGATAATCGGATATCGCCCAATAGATATCCGTAAATACTAAGAAAGTTGACTATAAAGATGTGCCCAGCACCTGTAAGCAATGCAGAACCCAGGGGGTTTATCATTCCCATTGGCGGCGGTGAAGATCGCGTAAAAGAAATGCAAATTCACCGCAAGTTTGTTGAACTTTCCGGCGGGACAGATGCGGATATTGTAGTAATCCCAACGGCTTCTCAGTTGGAAAGCACAGGTCCGGACTATAATGATATCTTTCGCGAATTGGGTGCAGGCAAGGTGGAATTCCTTCCAATTACCAATCGCGCTGACTGTGACAATCCTGATTTTGCTAAAATGCTGGACCGAGCCACGGGAATATTTATGACGGGTGGCAATCAATTACGCCTTTCCACGATCCTTGGCGGTACGCTTGTTGCCCAAAAAATCCGTCGTCAGAATGCGGCAGGTGTGCCTGTTGCCGGCACCTCGGCTGGTGCATCGATTATGTCGGAACATATGATAGCAGGCGGAGCCAGCAATGCAGCACCTGCCGAAGATAGCGTTAACTTGGCACCCGGTATGGGCCTAACAAACGCGGTGATCATTGATCAACATTTTACGCAGCGCAATCGTCTGGGTCGATTGTTGGCAGCTTCGTCCTATAACCCATTTCTGACCGGGTTGGGGGTTGATGAAGATACGGCGGCGTTTATCAGTGCCGACAATGTCTTGGAAGTTGTTGGTAGCGGCACCGTTACTGTGGTTGACGCCAGTGCGCTGACCTATTCTTCGATGTGGCAAGCTGGCCGAGGTGAGGCCCTTAGCCTGTTGGGTTTGAAAATCCACGTGATGGGTGAGGGTTGTCGTTATGATCTAACCAACCATCATGCCTACCCGCCGGAAGAACACACAGCTTTTTGTAGTCTTCCAGCTGTAAATGATGAAGCGTACGCCCAAAGCAATACTGCCAAACAGAATGCATAGGGAATAAATCCAGAGGTATCTAAATGAAAATAGTTTCAACAAATGTCTACGTCGGCCCAAATGTCTGGGCCGGATTTCCGGTAATTTGCCATGTTGTCGATCTTGGGGTGTTAGAAGGCTGGCCATCGGCCAAGCTTGGAACTGGGTTTATTGATGCGTTGGTGGAGGCTTTGCCGGGGTTGGCGGAACATGGGTGTTCCTACCGCGAACCGGGCGGCTTCATTCGGCGCCTGCACGAGGATGAAGGGACATGGCTTGGACACATATTGGAACATTGTTCCCTTGAAATTCAAGGTGTTGCAGGTACAGATGTAACTTTTGGCCGTACGCGCGGCACCGGCGAAGTTGGACATTACAATATGGTGTTTGCATATCGTCAGCGTGACGTTGGATTGGATGCTTGCAAACTGGCGCTACGGTTGTTGATGCATCTTTTGCCGGAAAATGTGCGTGAACTTACAGATTACAGTTATGACGCGGAATTTGAGTGGGAAGAAGAGCTAAAAGACTTCGTTTTGAGTGCGCAAAGACGTGAGTTTGGGCCATCTACAGGTTCGTTGGTCAAAGCTGCCGAAGAGCGCGATATTCCGTGGTTGCGTCTTAATCAATATTCACTTGTTCAGTTTGGCCACGGAAAATATCAGCAACGTATTCAGGCGACAATTACATCTGAAACCCGCCATATCGCCGTGGAAATTTCCTGCGATAAAGAAGATACGCATAACTTGCTGAATGATCTGGGATTGCCCGTGCCCAAGCAGCGCATGATTTATAACCCCAGGGCAGCGATACGCGCGGCGCGTCACATCGGGTTTCCTGTTGTTGTTAAACCGCTTAACGCCAATCACGGGCGTGGCGTGTCCATCAATCTAACCGAAGACAATCAGGTTGAAACCGCCTTTACCGAAGCGAAACAACACAGCAGTGGCAACGCTATTCTGGTCGAAAGCTTCGTGACAGGGTTTGATCACCGCATGTTGGTGGTCAACAACGAGTTGGTGGCCGTGGCCAAACGTGTTCCCGGCCATGTTATCGGTGACGGCAAAAGCACAATTGCCGCGTTGATTGAGATCGTAAACAGCGATCCACGTCGGGGCATCGGCCATGAAAAAGTGCTGACCAATCTGGAACTGGACAACCAAGCCAACCGTCTGATGGAAGAGGCGGGCGTGACAGAGAATACGGTGTTGCCGGATGGTGAGATTTTGTATTTGCGTTCAACGGCCAATTTGTCCACGGGTGGCACTGCAATAGATATGACAGATGTGGTGCATCCCGATAACCGCGATATGGCAGAACGTGCGATCAAAGCCGTTGGGCTTGATGTTGGCGGGGTTGATTTCCTGATCGATGATATCACAAAATCCTACAAGGAAATCGGGGGCGCTATTGTTGAAGTCAACGCGGCACCCGGGTTTCGGATGCACGTAGCCCCCAGTGAAGGCACCGGGCGTGATGTGTCGGGCAAGGTGATTGATATGCTGTTTCCTGTGGGATCGAACACCCGCATACCAATTGGCGCCATTACCGGAACCAACGGTAAGACAACCACGTCGCGCATGTTGGGCCATATCATGAAAACTAGCGGAAAAACCGTTGGGATGACTTCAACCGATGGAGTCTATGTGGACGGTAAGCTGAGCGTGAAGGGTGATATGACCGGCCCGACTTCTGCCCAGATTGTGTTGCGTGATCCTTCGGTGGATTTTGCCGTTATGGAAACTGCACGCGGTGGATTACTACGTTCAGGGTTGGGTTATCAACGATCTGATGTGGCGGCCTGTTTGAATGTAACCGCTGACCACCTTGGGTTGGGCGGGGTCAATACTGTTGATGAATTGGCGGTAGTGAAACGGGTCGTTGTCGAGTCCGCGACCGATACAGTCGTGCTAAATGCCGATGATCTGCACTGTTTGCGGATGGCTGATTTCTCCAATGCCGACAATATTTGTTATGTGACGATGAATTCCGAACACGCGCTGGTAAAACAACACATCCGCGCCGGTGGCCGGGCCGTTGTCCTTGAAAAGGCGATGAACGGCGACATGATCACGATCTATGATAACGGCACTCATATGCCCGTTCTTTGGTCACATTTGATCCCTGCCACGATGGAAGGCAAGGCAATGTTCAACGTGCAAAATGCCATGTTTGCAGCTGGGATGGCATTCAGTTTTGGTGTTGATCTTGACAATATACGACACGGGCTACGCACTTTTGACACAAGCTTTTTCCAAGCCCCCGGACGCGCGAATGTCTTTGACGAACACACATTCAAAGTAATCCTTGATTATGCCCATAATCCTGCGGCTTTCAGTGCGATGGTTGATTTGGTTGACCGGTTGGAAGTTTCGGGCAAACGCATCGTGGTTGCATCGGTGCCCGGTGATCGACGCGATGAAGATGTGTTTGAAGCTTCCGGAATATTGGCAGGGCATTTTGATCACTATATTCTTAAAGCTGACGATAATCGGCGAAAGCGCGGGCATGATGAAATACCGAAAATGCTGGAGCAAGGCCTTTTGCAGCGCGACATACCTGCGGATGCAATCTCGATTGTTCCTTCAGAAATAGAAGCGTTGGAACACGGGCTGAATATGGCTTCCGAAGGTGATTTGCTGATGGTGTTTGGTGACGATAGTGCACGGTGTTGGAAGCAGATTATCTATTTTCACGATGAAGACCGACCAGAGCCAAAAGCCACAATTGCAAATGATGAAACCGAGGTTCTTGGATTGAAGGATATTGTTGGGGAAGGCGATACGCTGATCCGGGACGAACGGGGCGTTCGGCTGGCAAAAAATGTCAGTGAAGACGCTGACTAGGAGCTTGCGTATGGTTGATTCAATAGAAAACATTGAAGACGCGCTGTCCATTCCGATCCCATCTTCGGAGCATCTGGTGCTGGACGATACACGGCGCTTAACGGGTCCCGGTTTGCTGTGGGAGCATCCCGGTGCTGTGCTTGACGTGTTTTTCGATGGTATTGCACCAGATGCACTTATTCCGGTGTGGCAGAAAAATGTTAGGCACGTATTGGATGCTGTGGGGTGGTTGGACCAATCACACATAGAGCGGCAGTTTGACAGGGGTGCCAATTTGGCCATATCAGCACCGATGGATCAATTGTACTCTGCGATATTTGTTGCCCAAATCGCATGGCATTTCAGTGCAGCCGAATTACTTGGTGAAGAGCCAAGCGATTTTATGTCGATGATCAATGATTTGAAGTCGGTGATGCAACGTGAAGCAAATCCTCGTCTGATAGCGTTGATGGATGAAGCCAATAAACGCCGGGTTGATGTCCTTTGCGACGACGATGATGTATCTTTAGGCCACGGTATGGGTTCCCAGACTTGGCCTGTTACCGAATTACCCGACCCAAAAGATGTAGATTGGGATAAGCTATATAATATTCCGGTCGCCCTTATAACAGGGACCAATGGTAAGACTACTACCACGCGTTTGTGTTCAGCTATCGCAAAGGCTTCGGGTAAAACGGCGGGTTTGACATCAACCGATTTTGTGCAAGTGGGCGACGATATCTTGGACCACGGGGATTATTCTGGGCCGGGTGGTGCCCGTATGTTGTTGCGCGATCCACGCCTGGAGATTGCATGCCTTGAAGTGGCGCGTGGAGGTATTTTACGCCGCGGCTTACCCGTGCGTCGCGCCCGCGTCGCCGTTGTCACGAATGTCGCCTCAGACCATCTGGGCCAATATGGGGTAAACACTGTCCCCGAACTTTCGAAGGCCAAGTTTGCAGTTCATCGAACACTGGCAGATGACGGTGTTTTGGTGCTTAACGCCGACGATCCATTTGTTGTTGCGGAAGCTTCTCGGACACCTTCAACGATTTGGTGGTTTTCCTTGGACCAAAAAGCCCCTCAGATCATTGCGTCTTGCAAGACGGGCTTACCCTGTGCATGGCTTGAGGGTGATGTTTTGGTATTCTTTGACGGAACGAAGAAAGTTCACTTAAATACCGTGGTTGAAATCCCTATCAGTATGGGTGGTGCGGCGCAGTATAACATTCTGAACGCGCTTGCCGCGATCTGTGTCTCACGGGCGATGGAACTTGATTACAGCGTCATTCGATCGGGTTTATCGGGCTTTCAAAGCAACCCAAGTGATAATCCCGGAAGGTGTAATGAGTTTGAAGTAAACGGTGCACGGGTGTTTGTGGATTTTGCCCATAACCCACATTCCATATCTGCAGTTGCCCAGACCATGGCAGCTATTCCAGCAAAGCGCCGATTTGTAATGCTAAGCCATGCAGGTGATCGCTCTGATAAGGATATCCGCGACGTAACCAATATGGCACTGTCATTTAGCCCTGACTATGTAGTGGCGACAGAGCTGCCTGACTACTTGCGCGGTCGTGAGCCGGGTGAAATTCCATCGTTGATCCAACAAACCTGCCAAGAGCATGGTATTGATGCTGATCATATCTTAATGGCGGCCTCGCCTTCGAACGGCGTCACACAGATACTTGAGCTGTTGCAACCAGGTGATTTAGCCCTGCTTTTGGCATTATCAGATCGGGATAAAATATTTGAAATGTTAAAACAATAATTCTGCTTAGGCGATGCAACATACTTATAGCGGTAATTGGCGATCATCCCCGAAACATCATTCATCCAAAAATCGAAAAATATTGCACAGAAAGATGATAGCGTTATCAATAACTGATAAACATTTCCTTTATTTGATAGCATCATGCAGCGAATTATTTGTTCAATTTGTGTGAGTGGCGTATTTCTATCTTAATGTCCGCATTAGATAGAATCTAAAAAACTATTTATCGAAATTTTCAACGTCTACTAAGGGCGGGAAGCGGTCATTCGCTGTGAGTGCTAATGTCTAAGTCGATTTCCACAAAGCGGACATTCGCATTAAGTGCGTGCGCGGTAAGTCAGCCAATGGCGGTTGTGCGGGCAAAGCTGCCGTTAAAAACACAGAACCAGAGGTCGGCTTTCGGGATTTCCGATAATAGGTTTGGACGCTTTTATCCGAGTGTTTATTGTCGTTCACTTTGCACCAGAACGGATCACAACGTCACAAATCGGTGCAGGTTGCCACCGGCCCCTACTCAATGTTGTCCAAGTTAGCAAAAAATTCGTCCCGCGCATTGCTGCGTGGAAAGGGCGCATCTGGCACCGGCTGGCTGAGGAATTCACATAGCGGACCCCATCCGTCTGTGGGTGAGAAAACCAGCAATCGGTCAGCGGACAGATGTTCCTGCACGGCGGTTTCATGGGCGCGAAATCGTGCCATCAATGCTTCGCGGGACCAATCTTCGCCCATGCTTTGAGTAACGATGCGACGGGCCATTCGTGTCACCGGTCGCGCAGCTTCTGGCATTGCATCGGGGTCGTCAATCACTTTCAGAATTGTTTCAGAGATACTATTACACCAGCTTTCGGCACTGCGCGTGGTCATAACGATTTTTGCATCCGAATAGAATGCCGCAAGTTCGCGCCAGTAACCTGCTGTGGGCCAATCAACTGCCGAACGGTTGCCTTCAAACAGTGCTGGCCAATTCGGTACTCCATCTATAGCTGCGTTCCACAATGGCACCAACCGATCCTGATCGTGCGCTACCTCCCACATATGATGACAGGTACCGTATCCCAATTGCTCAAGCGCAAGTTTCAACGAATTTGTAGCTGTTCGACCCCAGCCCGCGCCAATCACTTCAAGTGTCATCATAAACCCCCATTTTAAAATAACTTCCGGCAAATACTGCGATATTGCGTCAGGAAATGAAACCCTCGAGTAAATCTGCGAGAATCCCTGAATTAGCACCAAAAACGGTTTTCTGTTTTGAACGCTTCGCCCGTGCACGGCTACCCGGGTGGAGCATCGCTCAACAAAGCTGGTCATCCAAATTGTGCAGAAGCGGTCGTTCGCTGCTCTGCGAAATCCGGCAACTAAGGGCTCAAAGCGGTCATCTGACAAAAATTATCAAGTTTACGCTGCACAATTGTTGGTTATATGGCAGCTATGCGGACAAAGCTGCCGTTCGTGCTTATTTCATCTAAGGGACGACATCAATTCCCCAGCAGAGAGACGCTACAGGGTACCCTAGGCTATAATCTAGGCGTCGGATAGCTGTCTTTGATTAGTCTCGTTACAGTTGCGGTGGTGTGGCTCCCCCAAAGCCGCCGTTCCTGCGAACGGCTTTAACTTTGAACTACCTGCAACAATACTACAAACTTAATTGTGGACGTACCCAATTCATTATGATCAAATTCCTCACTGTGTTAATTTAAGCTTCTGAATAGACACCGCAATAGATGCAAACGCTGTTGCAATATCTGCCGAGTCAACATCGTAATAGTTGTTAATTGATGTCGCACAATTCTGTAATAGTGTCTGAGCATCCGACGGCGCACTGAATGCGATGGTGTAGACAACGACACCA
>JAJFHZ010000032.1 GCA_021775355.1 Amylibacter sp.
TCGCTGAAAGATAAGGTCGACCCCGGGAAGCTACCGCTGACAAAGCTTGCAAATGCGGCAATTGACAAAGTCGCCGTCCAATCAGAGCCAATTATCGGTATGCTGGCAGAATATGCGACAACCGATCTTTTGTGTTACCGCGCCACTTCGCCCAAAGGTCTTGCCGACCGTCAAGAACAAATATGGCAACCGCTATTGGATTGGTTTGAGGATACACATAATGTTCAACTTGAAGTTGGCAGCGGTGTTATGCCTATCCGGCAACCGACACAGGTTTTGACATCATGTACTGCGTTGTTGAATAGATACTCGGAATTTGAGTTGGCAGCGATTTACGATCTGATCACACTTACCGGATCGTTTGTTATCGGAATTGCGACAGCAGATAAAAAAATTACAGTTTCAGAGGCTTGGCTGGCCTCAAGGATAGATGAGGACTGGCAAATTTCCGAATGGGGCGCAGATGAAGACGCTTCAATACTGGCCGCGACACGTGAAAAAGCGTTTGAACGTGCTGCTTTTGTCCTTGGATTGCTCGAATAACGAATAACAAATAGTAAAAAATCCAAAATAAAACACAAAATAATGGGTTTCCTTTACGAAATATGAAGTCATCCCTTGACCTTAAACCAAAGTCCTGAACAAATGTGATACTAGAAAAACGGGGATTCCCCCGATTTCTATATACTGGCCAAAATGGCTGGGAGAATGCTCCATAAGGGGCAGACCATCAGGAAGAGGTAAACATGAAAAAATCTGTATTTATTGGTACGCTGGCTGCTGCATCTGTGACAGCAAGCTTGGCTGCCGCTGGTACGCTTGACGACGTCAAAGCTGCCGGTGAACTGAAATGTGGCGTGTCCACAGGCGTTGTTGGCTTTGCGGCCGCCGATGCAAACGGTGTTTGGGGCGGGTTCGACGTAGCAGTATGTCGTGCTGTTGCAGCTGCTGTTCTGGGCGATGCGAACAAAATTAAGTTTGTTCCAACAACCGGCAAAACACGCTTCACAGCACTTGCATCCGGCGAAGTTGACATGCTGGCACGTAACACAACTTGGACATACTCACGCGACATTGATCTGAAGTTTGATTTTATTGGCGTGAACTACTATGACGGCCAAGGCTTCATGGCACCTAAAGCATTGGGTGTTGCAAGTGCAAAAGATCTGGACGGTGCAACTGTTTGTATCCAAACTGGTACAACTACAGAGCTGAACTTGGCGGATTTCTTCCGTGCAAACAACATCTCTTATGAGCCAGTGCCGATTGAAACAAACTCTGAAGCACAAGCACAATATCTGGCTGGTGCATGTGACGTGTTCACAACTGACGCATCTGGCCTAGCTGCTACACGTGCAACATTTGAAAATCCAAATGATCACGTAGTTCTACCGGAAATCATTTCAAAAGAGCCTTTGGGCCCACTTGTTCGCCACGGCGACAATCAATGGGGCGACGTTGTTCGTTGGACATTGAATGCTTTGATTTCAGCTGAAGAGCTGGGCATCACATCAGCAAATGTTGATAAATTGGCATCAGCTGCCGGTAATAACCCCGAAGTTAACCGTATGCTGGGCACAGAAGGTGACCTGGGCGCTATGCTTGGTCTGGACAAATCGTGGGCACATCGTGCGATTGGTGTAGCCGGTAACTACGGTGAGATCTTCGAGAAAAACATTGGTGAAGCTACACCTGTTGGTCTTGCGCGTGGTCTGAACGCACAGTGGACAAACGGTGGTCTGATCTACTCTCCACCTTTCCGTTAATAGTTTAAAGTCAAGGGCGCGACATAGATCGCGCCCTTTTCATATCTAATAAAATAAAAATATAACCTGAGGCGCAATCGTCTGAACGTGTTCATCATGTCAGTGTAGAAATTGCCGCCCAACCAACAAAAAGGGGGTGTAGGCATATGTCTACCATAACCGATCCAGTACAGGGCGGCTTCCGAATTAGCATGTTGCTGTACGATACCCGGTATCGTTCAATGACAATCCAAGTAATTGCCCTGATAGGGTTTCTACTGGCAATTGGATGGTTGTTCGGAAACGCCGCACAGAACCTTGCCGCTTTAGGTAAACCGCTTAACTTTAGTTTCTTAGGTGATACAGCAGGCTACGATATAAATCAGCGTTTGATTGAATATAACTCACAGATGACCCACGGGCGCGCAGCAGTTGTAGGACTGTTGAACACACTGCTTGTTGCGGTTTTGGGTTGTATTACAGCGACGGTTATTGGTGTCCTGGTTGGCATTATGCGCTTGTCTAAGAACTGGATTATTTCCAAAATAATGACGGTTTACATTGAAACTTTCAGGAACGTTCCTGTACTTCTTTGGATCATCATGACAATGGCGATCTTTATTGAAGTTTTCCCGAAGCCGAGTGACTTTCGAGGGGCGGATGCGGTTGCGTCCATGAAATTGTTTGAAAGTGTTGCTGTTACAAATCGCGGGATTTTCATTCCGTCACCGGTTTTTGGTAGCGGTTCGATGGCAGTTATAGCTGTCTTTATCTTATCAATTGTAGGCATATTCGTCTTTGGACGCTGGGCCCATAAACGCCAAGATGAAACGGGGCAAATTCTACCGACTTTCTGGATCAAACTGGGCATTTTCTTTATTCCTTCTATCATCGTATTTTACGTTATGGGTCAGCCCATCAGTTTGGAATATCCTGAGTTGAAAGGCTTTAACTTCAAGGGCGGGTTCCACATGCGGAACTCACTGATTGCACTTTGGTTTGCTTTATCGCTTTATACGGCGGCCTTTATTGCGGAAACTGTTCGTTCCGGTATTCAAGCGGTTTCCAAAGGTCAAACGGAAGCAGCGGCAGCCTTGGGACTTCGCCCCGGTAGGATCACAAGTCTGGTAGTTTTACCACAAGCTTTGCGGGTGATCATTCCACCAATGATTTCGCAATATATGAACCTGACCAAAAACTCGTCACTGGCGATTGCGGTGGGGTATATGGATATCACGGGTACTTTGGGCGGCGTTACGTTGAACCAGACGGGTCGTGAAATGGAAAGCTTGATGATACTGATGGCGATCTATCTAACCATATCTTTAACCATTTCAACGGTCATGAATGTATATAATGAACGTGTTAAGCTGAGGGAGCGTTGATATGACTGATGTTTCATACGTCCGCACGGAAATGCTGCAAGAAAAAGCGCCGCCGGTATCACAAGCAGGTATTATCAAATGGCTGCGTGAGAATATGTTTTCGAATATTCCGAATAGCATTCTGTCAATCGTAGCACTTTGGGCAATTTACTATGTCCTAAGCGATGTTTTGCCCTGGGCTTTCAAATCTTCATGGAATGCTAATTCGTTGGGTGAGTGTCGCAGTGCTATTGCGGCAGCATACGGCGAAGGTGCATCTGGTGCCTGTTGGTCGGTTATTCATGACCGGTTCTTACAGTTAATCTTCGGGTTCTATCCGAAAGAATTGTACTGGCGTCCTGTTTTAATCTTTGTTCTGATGTTTGTGGCAATTGCCCCGGTATTATTTGACGGCCTTCCCAAAAAGATGCTCCGGTTTACAATGGTTTATCCGTTCTTGGCATTCTGGTTGCTGTGGGGTGGATCCTTATGGTTTCCCCTGATGATCATTGCCGGCTTTGTCCTGGGTTATCTGGCCTTTGGTGTTGTCAGCAAAATGGCAAGCTCACTGGTGGGGATGATCGCAGCTGTTCTGGTGCCTATTTTATGGTGGCTGTTCTTATCAGGGGATGTTGCAACTATGCTGCAATCCATAATCCCTCTGTCAATCGAGTCGGTTGCATCGGACAAATTCGGCGGCTTTATGTTGTCGATAACCATTGGTGTGATCGGTATTTCCCTGTCATTGCCTATCGGTATTGTTCTGGCGCTTGGACGGCAGTCTGACCTGATGATTGTCAAAGTTATTTGTGTCGGTTTTATCGAGTTCATTCGCGGTGTGCCTTTGATCACTTTGTTGTTCGTGGCGTCCACCCTGTTGAACTACTTTATGCCGCCGGGAACAAACTTTGATCTGATCTTGCGCGTTATCATCATGGTAACCCTGTTTGCATCGGCCTATATGGCGGAAGTTATCAGGGGTGGTTTGGCAGCTTTGCCAAAAGGCCAATATGAAGGTGCTGACAGTCTGGGACTGGATTTCTGGCAGTCTACAAGGTTGGTTATCATGCCGCAGGCCCTGAAGATCTCGATCCCTAATATCGTGTCGTCATTTATCGGGTTGTTCAAGGATACAACTCTTGTGTCGATCATCGGTCTTTTGGATCCGATCGGATTGTCCACAAATATTCGTGCGAACATGGAATGGAACGGTGTTATCTGGGAACTATATGGCTTTATCGCCCTAGTGTTCTGGCTTTTCTGTTTCTCAATGTCTCGTTACTCAATGTATCTGGAGCGCAAGCTTCAGACAGGCCACTAAGGAGTTAAGCTCATGGCTAATACTAATAAGAAGTTGGTTGTTTCCGACGAAGTTGCAATCCAAATTGAAGGTATGAACAAATGGTACGGA
>JAJFHZ010000033.1 GCA_021775355.1 Amylibacter sp.
CGCAGCCCACGGTAAAATGGGCAATAAACAGGATGTTATAGATCACAGGATATATATGGAGAAATTAATTGCGGCAGTATCAAAAGGAATAGAAGATGGTAAGAGTGTGAAAGAACTACAAAACACGATCACAATGGACGAATACAAGGACTGGGTAGAATATGATGACTATCGGGCTAATAATGTCGCAGGGATATATCGTATACTGAATTTCAATAAAAATAAGTAACACTATATTAGTTATAGTATCCCTTTAACTAATGAACCAATTAAATAAGGTTTCGACTGAGCAATAGAAGCCTGCATGGGAGAGTTGTGTGGCGCTGACTAAATTAAAGGGCTTTTACCAACCTGAATCGACCAGAGAGGCTTCAAAACTTTTATTTCAATTTCAGGATTCCGCAATGCTGGTGGGGGGCGGGACATTTATTCATGGCCTGGTTGCAAGAGGCTTGATAACCGATATTGACTACCTGATTGATCTAACAAAGCTGCCTATAAACGATATTGTTCAGGAAAAGAAGTATTTAAGCATTGGCGCGACAGCCAGATTTACCGATATTGAGTCTCACGACAGTATTGTAGACAATAAACTGCATGCGGCAATAGGTGATGCTATGACCTACCCTCCCCCGCAGGTTAAAAATGCTGCAACCATGGGAGGCTGTCTCGGATCGGCCTGCCCATTTCTGGACTCACCCATCGCATTACTTGCGCTTGATGCTATCGTAGTGGTCGCAGGCCGAAGGTTTAGCCGAGAAATAAATATCGAAGATCTATTCGTATCTCTTTTTAGCTGCAGTCTAAAACCTGGTGAATTTATTACTGAAATCCGTGTTCCTGAACAGCCCGCCAACACAGCCAGCTCATTCCTTAAACTTGAAACAAATGCTAATGACCTGGCGATTCTTAATTCTGCCAGTCGACTTACCCTTAATGATAATAAGATACTAAATCCGCGCATATTTGTAGGTGGAGGTGTTGGTGAAACACCCGTCAGATGCAATCAGGCAGAAAAGGTGCTTGAAGGAGAAATGTTATCTATGGGTATAGTTGATCAAGCCTCCCAGGTAGCCATGGATAATATTGACCCTTTATCAGATCATCGTGCTTCCGCCGACTATCGGAAAACGATGACCAGGGTGTTCGTAAAGCGCAGTTTGTTAAAATCCATTGAGCGATTAGGGGTTGAGGTCTAACTTATGTCAGAAAAAATAACATTAAATTTAAACGGGGAGCCTGTTCAGGTTGAAGTTGAACCCTATGAAACCTTGTTTGACACACTCCGGGACCGTCTTGAATTAGTTGCTGTTAAAAAAGCCTGTGATACCGGTGGTTGTGGCTGTTGCACAGTATTGGTTGATGGAAAATCACGTTATTCATGTATGACTTACACACTTTCTGTCAGGGATAATGATATTACCACTGTAGAGGGACTTGGCTCTGGGAACGAACTTGATCCAATTCAAAAAGCTTTTATTGATACCGGCGCTGTGCAGTGCGGTTATTGCACTTGTGGCATGATAATGTCGGCAAAAAATTTACTTACTCAAAACAGTTCTCCCACTGAAAAAGAAATCCGTAAGGGCATTGCTGGCAATCTGTGTCGTTGCACAGGCTATAAAAAGATTGTCGAAGCAGTCAAGCTTGCATCGGACTAATAATATGAAGCTTGCTAAGAACAAATAGATATTCAGGAAAATAATAATGTCCAAAATGAATACAATAGGAACCAGAGTTAAAAATAAAGATGCCCTGGATAAAGTGACAGGAGGGAGGCACTTTCCTGTTAATGCTAAATTACCAGGGATGTTACACGGGAAACTTGTACGCAGTCCCTATGGCCATGCAAAAATTCTTAATGTGGATACTAATGCGGCGTTGAAGTTACCCGGTGTAAAATCTGTTGTTACAAGTGCAGATATTCCCTCAATACAGTTTAATCCTATTTACTTTATGCCATCAGAAGCACTCGGGGCAAACCGTGACTTTGAAGTGTTAGGCGATACAGTACGATATGTTGGCCAACCCGTCGCTGCCATTGCAGCAACGTCTTCGGAAATTGCCGAACAGGCCGCAGAACTTATAGATGTTGAGTATGAAGAACTTCCTGCCGTCTATTCAATTGATAAAGCACTTGAAGAAGGTGCGCAAAAAATCCACGAATATACCGATGGCAACCTGGCAAAAAATCCCATTTTTGAAACGGGTGAGGTATCGGAGGCACTGGAAAAAGCCGACCATATCTTTGAGCATAGCTATCAAACCCAACGGGTAAATACCTGTGCACTGGAACCCAGGGTATGCGTTTGTGACTATGATCAGGATGGCTATGTGACGGTTTACAGTTCGATGCAACATTTATTTGGGTTACGTGAGAAACTTGCCTATGCCTTACAGATACCCGTCAGTCGCGTACGGATCATTAAACCCCGATATATCGGAGGCGGATTTGGCGGTAAACTGGATCTTGGACATCTTGAACCCATCGCAACGTTGCTGAGCAAGAAATCCGGAAGACCTGTCAGAATAGTAAATTCACGTGCAGACGAATTTGTAACCGGAAACCGCAACCCTATTACGCTGGAATTAAAGACTGGAGTGAACAAGGATGGTCTTATGGTTGCCAGAACGGCCAGGAGCACTACCGACGCTGGAGGCTACGCAACACATGGTTCCACCGTAATCATGGTGCATGGCTTGTTTGGCTTTATGTTTACTTATAATTGCCCGAATCGAAAATGGGAAGGA
>JAJFHZ010000034.1 GCA_021775355.1 Amylibacter sp.
ATCGATGCCGTATTTTGAACCCTCACGGCCGATCCCGGATTCCTTGACCCCACCAAAGGGCGCGACTTCGGTTGAAATGAGACCGGTGTTTACGCCGACAATACCTACCTCAAGTGCGTCAGCGACCCGGAAGATCCGACCAACATCTCGGCTATAGAAATAACCAGCTAGGCCATACGGCGTATCATTTGCCACCGAAATGGCGTCCTGTTCATCGCGAAATGTCGAGATCGCAGCGACTGGGCCAAACAACTCCTCATGGGCCAGATCCATATTCGTCGAAACATCTGTCATCACAGTAGGTTGATAATACGTACCACCGGCTTCATGGCGGTTACCACCCACGTGTATCTTTGCCCCTTTACCGATTGCATCAGCGACGAGGCGTTCAACTTTTTCTATACCTCGCTCGTCGATCAACGGCCCCATTTCTGTTGCTTTCTCAAGTCCGTGACCTACTTGGATTTGCCTGGCGCGCGCACTTAGGGCAGCTACGAACTTGTCGTGAATGCTTTCCTGCACGAGAATGCGGTTTGCGGCGATGCATGTCTGCCCCGAGTTCCGGAATTTGCAGATCTGAATGCCGTCCAATGCGGCTTCAATATCTGCGTCGTCAAATACGATGAAGGCGGCATTTCCGCCAAGTTCCAGACTGATTCTTGTCAAATCACCAGCGCAGTCACGCATGAGTTGCTTGCCAACCGTGGTGGAGCCGGTGAATCCAATCTTGCGTACCAGCGGACTATTAACCAATGCCTTTCCGATTGCTGGAGCATCTTCGCGGGCACCTGTCACCACATTAAAGACACCCGCTGGCAGTCCAGCCATTTCGCCCAATGCTGCAACCGCAAGGGCGCAGAGCGGCGTTGCTTCTGCTGGTTTCAGAACCATACAATTACCAGCGGCCAGCGCAGGTGCTGCTTTTCGCGTGACCATGGCCACGGGAAAATTCCAAGGCGTGATGCCACCGACAACACCTAGAGGATTGCGCGTAACCAATATGCGGGTGTCATTGCGATGTGGAGGGATGATATCGCCATATAGCCTACGGCCTTCTTCGGCGAACCAGCTCAAGAAACTTGCGGCATACTCAATTTCCCCAACGGATTCTGCAAACGGCTTGCCCTGTTCCTGCGTCATGAGACGTGCCAGATCTTCGGCGTGCACGCGAACGAGTGCTGCCCATTTCTGAAGGACCAACGCGCGCTCAGCAGCCGTGCGGCGGCTCCATTCAGGAAACGCTGCTTGCGCTGCCCCGATTGCATCATCAGTTTCAGCCGTACCCATTCGCGGAACTGATGCCAAATGCACGCCCGTGGCAGGATCCGTCACATCCATGCGCTTCCCAGAGGATGCAGCAATCCATTTGCCTCCGACATAGCAGTCTGTTTTTAAAAACTCTGGCAATTTCACCACAATCAATTCCTTTAATTATTGCGTTTCGCATCACGCTTCCATTGACTTGACGTTAACTATTATGCGTGGGGTTGTCTTTGCCTCCCCCGAGTGCTATTTACCTTTTTGTCCGATTATTTTTTTGACACAGCTTTTGGAGGCTAATTGGCTGAAGCATTAGGAATCGCTGTAGGTGCATTTGGGCGGGTTGCTCTTTTGTCGGCAACGGAACCAGTTTTGGATCATGCTCATTCTCAAGTGCATGCCCTGATCAAAATATCCGGGCCAGATTTGAGTTTCCGAGTGGATGGAAAAATCGACCAACTGACAGATCGTCAAATGATACTGGTCAATCCTTGGGTCGTGCACTCTAATAAAAGAGAAACTGGAATTGAGCCCACAATCTTGCTTGCGCTCTATATAGATATGCTGTGGTTTGGGGAGCAAGGCAATAACATCCTGACGGGCTTTCACAAGTTGCCCTTTCATCAAGCGACAGCCGCAGTCAGTTCCGCACTTCATTACCAGGCTCAAAATTTGGCGGATCAAATGGCCGATTTTCATACGGAAGATGATCATTTTGACTCATTGTTGCGCGAATTGTTCTTTTCAGTTCTTCAGTGTTCGAAAACAGATGCAATTTCAGATGTAACTTCACAGCGGGCGTTCGCCAGCGATCCACGTATCCGCAGAGCAATACGAGTCTTTCGAGAGGAGCCTTCAAAAGAAATAGACCTGAATCGGGTTGCCAAAGACGTTGGACTGTCCCGCTCGCAATTCTATTCACGATTTCGACTGTGTACCGGACTTAGCCCGAGAACATACATTGACACATTGTGCTGCGAGCGGGCCGCCAGTCTGCTCAGTGATCCAGAGCTACCGATCGCAGAAATCTCTGAATTACTGGGCTTTTCCGCGCAAGGTCATTTTACCCGGTTTTTCAAATCCAAAACAGGCGTGTCACCAAACAGTTTCCGGATGGGCCATCTTGAGGTCGGCAGAGTTCTTAGATGAGATGCTGATTTTTGCCGCTTCCGGCCTGCGAGCAAGATTTTGCAAAGCTCGTTTTCTGCACAGTGTTGAATTCAGTGCTGTTCGCTACAAACGCGAAGCCCCAAAAAGCGGACATTTGGGCAAGCGCCGCGAATTCACACTTTGCCTGCCTTGGCGGAATGTAAACCTTCAATCACAAACTAATTTCAAGCAATGTCCGCTTTCGGAGATTTGGATATCTAAAATTTCAAGTACTTAACGGCAGGTTTGGGCCGGAAGCTGCCGTTGGCTGCAGCGCAAACCGCTTTATAAACACATGGATGTTCACGCCCTTAACTTGCGCAAGTTATACAGCACCAAGCACTGGCGCGTTGAGAGGCGGCCCGAGATATTAGGCGCGATATGTGGCTATGCCGAGGGTGCAAAGTTTCGCACCAATTGAAAGAGAAACACAACCAGCCCGATAGCGCGATAGCTGACCACATAAAAATCCGAGGAAAACCTGGCCTTGTTTTGGGATTGGGAAAACTTGCAGTCGGTGTGCAAGGCCTACCACGACAGCGAAAAACAAAGGTTAGAAGCCGCAGCCTGGCGCCCACCCCCGGGAGGGGTGGGTTAGATCGCTAAAATGCGTTTGCCCGCAGACCCACATATACAGCCATTCGGAGGTTTTTTTCCGTGAAAGATGAAATTTCAGCAAAAACCCCAGAGACAGAGCTTTTAGTCGGCTCGGTGGATCAGCACGATATATAGATTGGAACGCTGTGACTTGTAATAATTACTTAAAAACAGTTACTTGTGTAGGTTCAGCGGGCGCCCAGCTGGTTTCAGGATCGGATCACGCGCTATTTACAGAGTGACCCTAAGGTGTTGCAAAACATTTTTCCCGAGAGTTGGCTGATGCCGGCAATTTGATCGTAGGCCGCTCCGCCGTTGCCAACTGCGTCGGTTGCCCACGCGGTTGGTGATTGGTTCAAGGAGCCGAGAATATCACGCCCGACGATTTGGTTGCAAAACGGAACGGAGGAGCAAAAGTGACGAGTATTTTACCGCCAGTTCACGCGAAGTTAGTGCTTCGTGATCCAAGGCAAACCTTATTGTCAAAGTTGCCTCCATCTGGAAAACAACTACCCTCTATCCAGTCATTATCCGCTTTGATCCAATTTTTACCAAACCCGGCAACGGATCGTGTGTTTTTGCGTGTAGTGGTAAGGATATTGCAACGGGTGCAATGGTTATTGCTGTAATTAAGTTACGCCTTTTCATTTTTTTCACTATGTCGAAATGCACAAAATATTGCACAAAATTTCCGTATACGGCTTGTGCCGTTTGTAAAAAACTCAGAAAAAATATAATATAACAGTGATTTAGTGTGGAGGCGAGTACCGGAATCGAACCGGTGTACACGGATTTGCAATCCGCTGCGTCACCACTCCGCCAACTCGCCGCCTTGGTGTTTGCAGGCTATAACAACAGGATATGGCCCGTGCAAGGGTGAAAGCCATTCAGATTAGAACATCAAGCCGAATATGATAATCGGCGCAACCTCCAACCCGGCAAGCAAGGCATAGAACACCCGCATCTTGGCTGACTTAAAACGCTGCCAAAGCAGAATAAGAACGCCGACAACCATCATCAGCTCCATGTTGGAAATGATCGAGCCGTAATGCCTGTTATCCCAATAACTAATGGGGCTTTCAAAAACCCAGTTGCTGGCAGGCCAAAAGTGCATGCGTGCGTCATCATGATGTAGTGGGAAATCAAAGCACAAGTGCAATATCGCACTGCCTGCCAATACGATTAACCAAGATTTGCCCAACCATAAGGCAAAGCCTGCAATAAGACCCCATAGGATGAATGAATTGTCGATAGCAAAGACCTGTTGCCAGGTGGTTGAGAAATATTGCACGTCAAATACATGATTAGGTGTGTTGCCTAGAACGAAAAGGCTGAAAGCTGCCATCACATACAAAGAAAGATCAGGCAAAAGCCCACCAATGATTGCGGCGGTGGTTATTTTGGGGCAATCTGGTTTTGCAAAGACACCAGCGGCAAGTAACAGGTGGGCAGGGGTGTTCATTGGCTTCTTTCACTGATGTAAATAGATTATAGGGTAGCACATGGCGAAGTCCATAATGATCCAGGGGGCGGGGTCAAATGTAGGCAAATCAATAGTGGTGGCAGGGATATGTCGCGCGGCTGTGAACCGGGGCCTGTCTGTGCGCCCGTTCAAGCCGCAAAATATGTCCAATAATGCGGCCGTCACTGCTGATGGGGGCGAAATCGGTCGTGCACAAGCCTTGCAGGCATTGGCCTGTAAAGTGCCCGCTATTACCGATATGAACCCGGTTTTGCTGAAACCTGAAACCGATATAGGGGCGCAGGTGATCGTGCAGGGCCAGCGGTTAACAACCGTGAAAGCACGGGATTATGCCCAGTTGAAGCCAACGCTTATGGCATCTGTTTTGGACAGTTTTGCACGCTTGGGTCAAGGCGTTGATCTGATCGTGGTCGAAGGGGCCGGTAGCCCCGCTGAGGTGAATTTGCGCAAAGGCGATATTGCCAATATGGGCTTTGCCGAAGCAGCAGACGTACCCGTTATCTTGCTTGGTGACATCGATCGTGGCGGGGTGATTGCACAGATTGTGGGAACGCATACGATCTTATCTAAAACTGACCTAGATTTTATTAAAGGATTTGTAATCAATAAGTTCAGAGGTGATATTAACCTATTCGATGATGGGTTATCCGAGATTGAAACCCGAACTGGTTGGGCCAGCCTTGGGGTTGTTCCGTGGTTTGCGCAAGCGATGAAGTTACCTGCGGAAGATGCCGCGGACATTACTGGTACACCAAAGACAACGGGGTTTAAAATCGCGGTACCACAATTATCGCGGATTGCGAATTTTGACGATCTTGACCCGCTGGGGCTAGATCCGAATGTCTCGGTTCATATGATACCTGCGGGCCAACCACTGCCACTGGATGCTGACCTGATTTTGATCCCCGGCTCCAAATCCACGATTGGGGATCTGGCGTTTTTCAGGACGCAAGGATGGGATATTGATCTGGCAGCACACGTACGCCGTGGCGGGCATGTTTTGGGCATCTGTGGCGGTTATCAGATGTTGGGTAAAGAATTGCATGATCCAGATGGGATTGAAGGGCCGGCGGGCAGTTATGCAGGACTTGGGCTGCTTGACGTTACCACGACCATGCATTCTGAGAAACGACTTGCGGAAGTCACGGGAACTTACACCGTAACGGGCGACAAAATCACAGGATATGAAATTCACATTGGCCATACCGAAGGTCCGGATTGCACCCGTGCATGGCTGGAAATCGGGGGCAGGGCTGAAGGGGCAGCATCGCGCAATGGGCGCATACAGGGTTGTTATATTCATGGATTGTTTTCGGCAGATACATTCCGGGCAGCCTATCTTACAACACTTGGCGCGACATCAACGATGTTCAATTATGATGATGAAATTGATCAGGTTTTAGATGCGCTAGCGGCCCATATAGAGACCTATATGGATCTTGACCAGCTGTTCTTAATGGCCAGATGATTTATTCGAAATCGCGGGTTGCAAGCGCGTGGTGAATTTCACGACGTACAAGCTTGCGCACATTACGGGTAATACGATCACCCAAATCGCCCTGCAATTCTGCACGCACCATTTCGCTGACAATTTCACGTAATGCTTCTTCATCTACAAATTGATCCGCAGTTTGATCGCTTTGTGTGTCATGTTCATTTTCAAGAGCGATTTCATCGTCTTCGACATCTTTGGGAATGATAATTTCTTCAACAACGTCCGGTGAAACATCCTGAAAAGCTACAGTACTTTCAGTTTGTGTAATATCTTCTGTGTGTGAAACCTTTTCCGCTTCTTCCACAATGTCGTCTTCTGTAGCTTCGGTCTTCTTTGGCCCAGTTTTCGCATTCATTTCTGGGCGAAGAACAAAAGGTTCCGGTTTTTCAAGAACAACCTCGACAGGTGTGGCATTATGGGCCTGTTTTTCCGCTTCATTTTTAAAAAATGCATCCAGCTGGGCAGCTTGGGCTTCCGCGTCCGCGACGGCTGTTTTTGCTGTTTGGGAATCTTGTGTTATTTCGGCAATTGAAGCGTTCATCGTCTCCACAAAGCCTGTTGGTCCAGTATCTTTTTCTGGTTTTTGGGCCTGTATATTATCTTTCGGGGTTTTGTTTACGTTGTCTGTCGGGCTCAGGTGATCAGATACAACATGCGGTCTGTCTGCCACCAAACGACGAATAGATGACAGTACGTCTTCAATTTCGGTTGATTTTTCTGCTTCGGACATAGGTCCCTCGATATTTTATTATTATTTTCGCAACATTACCCAAAATTGCATTTTCAAACAACTGTGTTGTTGCAATCCGGTTGCTGTTTGTTGAATATCGAATGGTGAAATCCAAAGGCGATGTAATTAAGCATCACTAATTATAAAAAACAGACCTTAATTACCACTGAGTTTCTTTAGTTTATCCAGTAATTTTTGCCGCTTTACACCGAATTTATTGCTACCACTGACTTTTTTGTAGTTTACGTCTGGATCATAGCTTTGGATACCCAAATTCAAATGTTCTACCGTAAGAAGGCCCATTGCCGACAAGACGCCATAAGAATTGACGTACTCATCGCGGATAGCTGTAACCAAATCCGATTGCGACTGTAATAAATCCTGTTCCGAGTTCAGCACATCAAGTGTGGTGCGCGCTCCTAATTTAGCTTCTTCACTGGCGCCATCAAAGGCAATTTGTGCCGCACGCACCTGTTTTTGCCGTGCTTGAATACTGGCCTTTGAAGCCACCCATGTTGCATATGTGCTGTGTACATTTTGACGCACCTGAACACCTGCCAGTTGCAGGTTTGCATTTTCCTGTTCCAACAGGGCCAATGCTTGGCGTTGCTCACTGTTCAGACGGCCGCCTTGATAAATTGTCTGGTCAATATCCAGCCCGATCCTGCCTTGGGTTTGTTTGTCTTTGCCGCCGCCGAAAGTTGTGCTGTTATTATTACTACGGCCAGCCAATGCGTTCACTGATATAACGGGCGCTTTGTTGCCTTTGGCAATTGCGACAGCTTTTTCGGCGGCTTTTACTGCAAACTGTTGTTGTAAAACCGCAGGGTGCCTTGCAACGGCAATCGCTTCGGCCGCATTTGCAGAAGACGGTAATTTGGGGGCAGGGGGCGGGGTTCGCAAATCTTTGGGTTGTGATCCGACCGTAGCAATATAGAAATCAATGGACCGCTTCAGTGCCGCGCGGTTTATTTCCAACCCGCTTTCAGAGGCTGCAAGGCGCGATTCGGCTTGCGCTACATCCGTGCGGGTTACTTCGCCAACTTCGAAACGCTCACGTGCGGCACGCACTTCTTCGTTCAAAACCTTAACACTGTTCTTGGCCAATTGAACATTTCGCTGATCGCGTCTAACATCCATAAAAGCCGTGACTGCATCTAACAGTATCCTTTGTTCTGTAGACTTTAGCGATTGTCGCCCACCCAAAACATTGTAACGCGCTTGTTCAATACCATTCAGTGCTGTGCCACCGGCAAAAAGAGAAAGCGATGCTATGACCGACGCGTTGGTACTGGGTGTAGTATCAATACTTGGGTTAGGAGTTTCGTTACGGTCTACGGATAAATTCGCGGAAACCGTTGGTAACAATGCTGCTTTAGCCTGACGCACGCCTTCATCCGTTGCCCGCAAGCTGGACCGCCCGATACGCAAAGACGGGTTGGTCTGATAGGCTTGTATCAAAGCATCCGTAAGTGTTGTAGCAAAAACAGGGGATGCAACAGAGATACAAACGCCCAATGTTGTCGCTTTTAAAATTGTTGCAAGTTTCATGGAAATGAAAATCCCTTGGTTTATATATTATGCTTTAGGCAAACTTGAATTCTGGTTTGGCTTCGAAGCCGTTAATCATTGGCGCAGATGCGTTGAAGACCGCCCGCCAAGATAATTTTTGGTGTGATTTATATCCAATACGGCACTCGCCATAATTTCCGTCGCGGAAAATGGCGCAAATCCGTCCGCCGTCTTTCAATTGATCAATAAGTGTACTGGGGATTTCTTCAACAGCGCCTTGTAGGATAATAACATCATAAGGGCCGTTTTTGGCATTACCCTTGGTCAGATCGCCACTTGTAACAAAAGCATTGTCAACGGATTGATCGGTCAGGGTTGTGGATGCTTCCGCGGCCATATCCGTATCGCTTTCAACCGCGACAACAGCCTCTGCCATGGTAGCCAGAATTGCAGTGGAGTAACCTAGGCCACAGCCCAAATCCAAAACCAATTCGTTGCGTTGCACATTTACGGCATCCAACATTTTGGCGAAAGTACGGGCATCCAGCAGGACACGGCCATTGTTCAGCGCAATATGTTCACCGGCATAAGCTACAGGGCGATTGCCCAGTGGCACATATGCTTCACGCGGGGTAGTCAAAAACGCTTCAATAATCGGGTATTTGGTCACGTCAGAGGGGCGGATTTGGCAATCAACCATTGCCGTGCGTGCCGTTTTATAATCGGTCATTGCTCTACCTTATCCTAAATTATTATCGCAGTTGATTGCTTCTGCCACAGTTCATCAAGCTGGGCAACCAAGCTGCCGCGTGGATTTCGCAAATTACTCGCTTTTTTGAACGGGAATGCCAAAATCAATGTCTTCATCATAATCCAAAACGCTGGAATGCAGAAATTCTGACGGATAACGTCCGATTTTACGCTCGTCCCGAAATAAAAAGAACTTTGCCAGACCGCGTTTATTTCCCAGTTTCGGGGCCATTGGGTCGCAGGGAAAACGGGGTTGCCAGTTGTTCGGCAGGGTTAGGCCGCACATTTCAGCCCGTTCCAACATCCATATCAATGGTATGTTCGATAAGGGGCGGGCCTTGGGAAAGCTCCAAACATGGCCACCGATATCCGAGTGTGCACCGCGAAACCAGACCTGTTCCATATGCCCGTCCCAGTTGGCATCCTTATGCCATAAAACTGGGCAAAAGGCCGTGCGGGTTTCACCCAAGGCAAGGGCTTGGAACGCATAGCGCACCGGCGAACCGATGCGGTCATTGTGAAATTCCGTGGCCATAGGGGCAAGGCGACTAAGCAGCGGGTACTCTATGCCCAATGCTTTGACCGTATCCCAAACGCCGATCAGCTCTATATCGACTTTCAAATGACAATACGCATCACAAAATGCTTTCATCTTTGGCATATCGTCTTCGCATTCATACATATTGAATGCTTGCCTGACATGCCGCTCCATGGCTTCTTCCTGGCGCAACAAACCTAGAATATTGATCATACCGGCAAGCGAGCGTACTGCATAAGCCCCACGGGAATAGCCAAACAGATATATTTTATCACCAGGCCGATAGCGACTGCTAAGATGCGCATAGGCGTCGCGGATGGTTTGGTTGATGCCCCAGCCACTGGCGATCGTGACCCAGTTCCATAGTCCGTGCCCCTGAATCCCGGGGTGATACCAAAGCGTGTCTGTTTTCGGGTTGTTGACCTCGTCCAGCAACTTGTACAACAGCCCCGCATTGGTTTCATGGCCCTTTTCCATGCGGCTTTGAGTGCCGTCAATGACGACGATATGATTACGGGGTGTCAGCTTGTTCATACGGGAACTTTTGCAAGGGATCAGCAGGAAAACAACCCCGTTCACGCAAATGCTATGTCGTGTGCAGGGCAATCTGGGCCTTATGTAAAATTATCCATAAGCCAGTGCCGGAATTTTTGCGCGGCCGGGCGCAGGTTGGCCCTATCCTGATACACAATGTGATAAGATTGTATGCCGTCTATTGTGAAATTAGGCAAGCAAGGCAGCAGTCCTGCAGCTTTCACAGCCAGATCAGTGGCTGGTGCGCGTGCCAGAGCAATTTTTGCACCGTGTTCAGCCAATCCTAATGCCATAATGGAGTTGTCAGAATAAACGAATCGGGCGCCTGTGGGGCGGATATTACAGGCTTCGAAAAACTGTATCCATCCAGCGCGATGTTCAGTAACTTCAATCATTGGGAATTGTAGTAAATCTTGTGGTGTTTCGATCTGCCGAGCAATTTCCGGCCGCGCAACGGGATATAGCTTTTCGCCTAGCAGTTTGTCACTTTCTACACCATAAGATGATGGAGCACCGAAAATAATCATCAAATCTGAAAACCCTTGTTCGAAATCTGCTGTGACATTTCCAGTTGTCACATGCAGCTTAATTTCGGGGTGTAGGGCTTCAAATTCTGCTAATTTGGATACCAGTAGGCCGAATGCAAAAATAAAAACGCTTTGCACAAATAACTGTTCTTCCTTTGATTTGGAAAACAGGCCTGATGTAGCCCCCTCTAGCCCGATCAAAGCATTTTGAACTGCGGGTAAATATGCACGCCCTACATCCGTAAGGGTCACAGAATGTGCAAATCGCTTGAATAAATCTGTGCCAAGCTGGGTTTCCAGGGCTTTAATTTGTTGGCTGACAGCTGGTGCTGACATGTTTAATTCTTGCGCTGCCTGCGCGAAGTTTTCGTTTCGGGCGGCCGCTTCGAAAACCCGTAGCCAGTTTAATGTAGGTAAGGTGACAGACATACTAGCAGGATAAGTAAAACTTACCCTGACTGGCAAGAGATTTCGTTCTGAGAAAATTATTTTTGCAGTTAACGTGACCATAATGATGGCAAAGGGGACTGATATGCTGGATTGTATGGCACTTAACAACGGCAGGCTGACAGAAACGCAACAGAATCGATATTGGGATGACGGTTATTTGTTTCCGATGCAGGTGGTATCACCTGCACAGGCAAATAGCTGGCGTGCTGAACTGGAAGCGTTAGAAGCAAAATGGCTGGATAACGGCCTGCCACTGCCGCTAAACACCTATAAACGGGTCAATGCACAATGTGTGATGCCATTGGCCTGTGACATCGGCCTGCACCCTGCAATTCTGGATGCTGTCGAAGGCGTATTAGGCCCCGACATCATGCTTTATTCGACCGAGTTTTTTATCAAAGAGCCCCACACAACCCATGTTGTGTCAATGCATCAGGACCTGACCTACTGGGGTATGGGTGAAATTGACGGATTGGTCACTGCATGGCTGGCATTGTCCGATGTTACGACACAAACGGGTTGTATGGATTTTGTTAAAGGTAGCCACAAAAACCCGATTTTACCGCATGAAGACAGTTTTGACGAAAACAACCTGTTATCGCGCGGGCAGGAAATTGTGGTTGATGTGGCTGATGAAGATAAGGTTGCGGTAGAACTTGCCCCCGGGCAATTAAGCTTGCACCACGGGCTGACTATCCACGGTTCTGGCCCGAACACAGGTAATGACCGGCGTATAGGTGTGGCGATCCGTTATCTGTCACCGCACATAACAAAACAGGCTGGTGGACTGGATTACGCGATCGCTGCACGTGGGGATTGTGCGGGTGGAAACTTTAAAACATATGCTGCACCAACGCGTAATTTTGCCCCTGATACGCTTGAGTTTTATGATAAAATCAGAGATATTCAAGCAGCCGTAATGATGGCAGGGGCCAAATTGAACGATGGTATCTATGCAAAGGAAACATGATGGAACAGGTCAAATTCACCCAAATGATCGACGGCGATAAGGAAGATTACGACTTTCTGACAAAGCACGAGATTGAATATACCAAAGGTACAGCAGATCGCTTGCTGACAGCCCTTGTTGATCTGGACGAAAGCCTGTCAGGTTACCAAATCACCCGCCTCGGCCATTCAGTGCAATCGGCCACCCGCGCATGGCGTGACGGGGCGGATATAGACTGGGTTGTGTCAGCGTTGTTGCATGATATCGGCGACATATATGCGCCTTATAATCATGATGAATATGCCGCAACAATCCTGAAACCTTTTGTGCGTGAACAATGCCGCTGGGTGGTGGAAAAACACGGCGATTTTCAATTGGCTTACTACGGTGCACATGTGGGGGCAGACCCCAATAAGCGTGATATGTATGCAGGGCATAAATATTATGACGATTGCGAAACATTCTGCAAACGCTGGGATCAAACCAGCTTTGATCCCGATTATGATAGCCTGCCGTTGGAGTTTTTCAGGCCAATGGTTGAACAGGTTTTTGCCCGCCCGGCCAATGATCCATCCGTGATGAACGCACCTGATCAAGCACTGGTTAATCCGGATGTGGCAAAAACGCGTGCGGCATAAATAAATGCAACTGATTTAACATGCGCTTTGCCCCTTCGACAGGGCTTCCCCTTTGGGAAAACCCCATGTAGAAAGCCCCAAACACTGATTTAGGGCAAGACCAATGGCAATGGAAAAGAACTTTGATGCAACGGCAAATGAAGCTGCATTGTTTGAACAATGGGAAACTTCGGGCGCGTTCAAAGCGGGTGCGAATGCCAAAGACGGCATGGGCAGTTTTTGCATCATGATCCCACCGCCGAACGTGACGGGTTCCTTGCACATGGGCCATGCGTTTAACAACACATTGCAAGACATCCTTGTGCGCTGGCATCGGATGCGCGGGTTCGACACGCTTTGGCAGCCGGGACAGGATCATGCGGGTATCGCCACCCAAATGGTTGTGGAACGTAAATTGGCTGAAACCCAACAACCATCGCGCGCGGAAATGGGGCGCGAGGCTTTTCTGGAAAAAGTTTGGGAATGGAAAGAGCAATCCGGCAATACCATTATCAACCAGCTGAAACGCTTGGGCGCATCCTGTGACTGGGACCGCAACCGTTTCACCATGGACGAAGGTTTTCATGATGCGGTGCTGAAAGTTTTCGTGAAGATGTACAATGAGGGCAAGATTTACAAAGGCAAACGCCTTGTAAATTGGGACCCGCATTTTGAAACCGCGATTTCCGACCTTGAGGTTGAAAATATTGAGGTTGATGGCCACATGTGGCACTTCAAATACCCGCTGGCGGGGGGCGAAACTTATACTTACGTTGAAAAAGACGAAGACGGTAATGTCACGCTTACGGAAGAACGTGACTACATCTCTATCGCCACTACACGCCCTGAAACCATGCTGGGCGACGGTGCTGTGGCCGTATTTACAACGGATGAACGCTATGCACCGCTTGTCGGCAAGCTTTGCGAAATTCCCGTAGGGCCAAAAGAATTCCGCCGCCTGATCCCGATCATCACGGATGAATACCCCGATCCTGATTTCGGCTCTGGTGCGGTGAAAATCACCGGCGCGCATGATTTCAATGACTATCAGGTTGCCAAGCGCGGCAACATCCCGATGTATAATCTGATGGACACCAAAGGTGCTATGCGCAGCGATGGCAAGCCCTATGCAGAAGAGGCCGCCGTGGCCCAAGCGATTGCAAATGGCACGCAGGAATTTGATGAAGGCATGATCGCCGCGATGAACCTTGTGCCAGATGAGTACCGCGGTATGGATCGGTTTGAAGCACGTAAAGCCGTTGTTGCCGACATCACCGCTGAAGGTTTGGCCGTGATGATTGAGGATGAAGAAGGCAGCGTAATCCCTTACGTCGAAAGCAAAAAAATCATGCAGCCCTTTGGGGATCGTTCCAAAGTGGTGATTGAACCAATGCTGACCGATCAATGGTTTGTCGACACCAAACAGATCGTGCAGCCTGCGATTGATGCGGTGCGCGATGGTACGGTAAAAATCCTGCCCGAAGGTGACAAAAAGGTGTATTTCCACTGGCTGGAAAATATCGAACCTTGGTGTATCTCGCGGCAGTTGTGGTGGGGGCATCAGGTGCCGGTTTGGTATGATATGGAAGGCAACGAATTTTGCGCATCAAGTGATAAAGAAGCTATCAGTAAAGCCCAAATTTTTTATGAAAAAGCTTACCCTGATATGAAAATAAACGTGAAAGTCGAAGATTCTGCATATTCAAGTTATCTCGACGCAACAGGTCGGCTTCAACCTTGGGCCACAACATCTGAGAGTGGTTGGGTAACAGACGATGATCAAAAAATTCCACGTAATTTACATATCGATATTGCACGTGACCCCGATGTCCTAGACACATGGTTCTCCTCTGGCCTTTGGCCATTCGGTACACTTGGCTGGCCTGAAGACACATCCGAACTGGAACGCTTCTACAAATCCGACAACGTCGACCGCGTGCTGATCACCGGCTTTGACATTATATTCTTCTGGGTTGCCCGGATGATGATGATGGGCATTGAAACAATGGATAAAGTGCCGTTTGAAACGGTTTATGTGCATCCGCTGGTGCGCGATGAAAAGGGCAAAAAAATGTCCAAATCCACCGGCAACGTTATCGACCCGCTGGACTTGATGGACAAATACGGCACCGATGCGGTGCGCTTTACCCTGACCGCCATGGCCGCGATGGGGCGTGATTTGAAACTGTCGGAAGACCGCATTGTCGGTTACCGCAATTTCGGCACCAAACTGTGGAATGCTGCCCGCTTTGCCGAATTCAACGAAGCTAGCCCGCAGGCGAATTTCGATCCGAAATCCGTCAATCAAACCCTGAACAAATGGATCATCGGCGAAACTGCGGTGGTGCGTGAAGCTGTGGACAGTGCGTTGAAGCAATACCGTTTCAACGACGCTGCAAACGGGCTATATGCCTTTGTCTGGGGCAAAGTGTGTGACTGGTATGTGGAACTGTCCAAGCCACTGTTTCAAGGCGATGATGCAGATGTAAAGGCCGAAACGCAGGCGACATTGGCATGGGTTCTGGATCAATGCCTGATCCTGATGCACCCGATTATGCCTTACATCACCGAACAGCTGTGGGGTGATATTGCAGCCCGTGACAATATGTTGGTGCATCAAGATTGGCCTGAATATACTGCCACCGATCTGGTGGATGCTGATGCCGCACGTGAAATGAACTGGGTTGTGGCCCTTATCGAACAAATCCGTTCGGTACGGTCTGAAATGCACGTCAATGCAGGCGCCAAAATCCCGATGATGCAGCTGGACCTTGATGATCTGGGCAAGGGGGCGCTTCAACGCAACCTGCCAATGATTATGCGCCTTGCGCGGATTACTGAAATCACTGCGGCGGCTGAAGCTCCGAAAGGTTCGGTTACGCTGGCAGTGGAAGGTGGCACGTTCTGCCTGCCTCTGGCCGATGTCATAGACGTGGAAGCGGAAAAAGCCCGCCTGACCAAAACCATCGAAAAACTGGAAAAAGAGTTGGGTGGGATTAAAGGCAAACTGTCGAACGAAAAGTTCATCGCCAATGCCCCCGAAGCTGTAGTCGCCGAAAACCGCGCCCGTGTGGATGTGGGCGGCGAAGAGCTGAAAACCCTGCAAGCGGCTTATGATCGGGTTGCAGCCTTAGGTTAGTCAACTGAAATGCACGGTACAAGCGGGCGCGCCGATGACCGTCCATTTGAAAGGCGCCTTGATGTATTGATTTACATCGGGGCGTTTTTTTGTGTTAATTCAACCAACGATAACAATGGATTTGATTGATGGACAGAGTAAACCCAAAAGGCCCGCGCTATACCGACATCGTTGCCGGCCTGTCGGACGCGGCCCCTTTCGTTGATCCCGAAACCCAGGAACGGGGGCAGGGGCATTTGTTTTCTGCCCGTTTGGGGGCCAACGAAAACGTTTTCGGCCCGTCGCCCAAAGCGGTGGCTGCAATGCAGGCGGCGGATGGCGAAACGTGGATGTATGGCACGACTGATAGTTACGACCTGAAATGTGCACTGGCCGCACATTATGATATCGGTTTTGACAATATCGTTGTGGGCGAAGGTATTGATGGGTTGCTGGGCTATCTGGTGCGTTTGCTTGTAGGTCCGGGTGACAAAGTTGTGACCTCATATGGTGCGTATCCGACGTTTAACTATCATGTCGCGGGATATGGCGGGGATGTTGTGACGGTTCCTTTTGATGGGAATTACGAAAATCCCGTGGCCTTGATGGCAAAAGCGACAGAAGTCGGGGCTAAACTGATTTATCTGTCCAATCCCGACAATCCGATGGGCACGGTGCATGACGGGGCAACTATTCAAGCTGCAATTGAGATGGTGCCAAACGGGTCCGTGTTGGTTTTGGATGAGGCGTATGTGGAATTTGCCCCCAAAGGCGCAGCCCCCGTTTTTGACACCAATGATCCGCGTGTGATCCGAATGCGCACCTTTTCCAAGGCTTATGGGTTGGCAGGCGTGCGGGTTGGTTATGCCATCGGGCATCTGGGCTTGATCAAAAGCTTTGACAAAATCCGCAATCATTTCGGTCTAAGCCGGTCCGGCCAGATCGGTGCATTGGCAGCGTTTCAGGATCAGGCTTATCTGGCACAAACAGTGGCACAGGTTGCGGCTGCACGGGATCGGATTGCTGCGATTGCAGTTGCGAACGGGTTACAACCGATTGCATCAGCGACAAATTTCGTCACCATTGATTGCGGTCGTGATGCGGCTTTTGCCGAAGCTATCGTCGACGATTTATGCGCCCGCGGTATTTTTATCCGTAGACCTTTTGTCGACCCGCAGACCCGTTGTATTCGGATATCAGCGGGGCGCGCACAGGACCTGGACCTATTTGAAGCGGCTTTGCCAACTGCCCTGAAAAACGCGTCTTAAACTTCTGAAATAATCTGACTGGCAGCATTCAGGGCACCATCGCCATGCGAAATATCAAGTGCTTTCAAAGCACTATCAATGGTTCCCAATATCCCCATCACCATCGGCACGTTCAAATGCCCCATATGCCCGATCCTGAAATTATTGTGCCATTCGGGTGATCCCTTAACTGCGGCACCAAGTCCGATACCTAGGGTCAGCCCTGCAACCTCTTCACACCAATTGCGAATTCGTGTGCCATTGCCGTTGCTGGTCAGTATACAGGTTACGGCACGTGAACGGTTTGCAGGATCGCTTACATTCAATTTTAGATCCCCACCGTTTGCGCCCCATGCTTCAATGGCTGCCCAGATTGCACGCGCGAATAGTTTTTGGCGCGCCCAGGCCGCTTCGACACCTTCTTCATACACCAGCATATTCAGGGCTTCGCGCAGGCCAAAGAGGTGGTGCGTGGGTGAGGTACCTGCGAAATTCTGATAAATTCCTTCAGGATTAAATCGTGGCACCCAATCCCAGTAACTTGTCGCTAAATCCGCTGATTTGCGTGCCTCTAACGCCCGCTCATTGGCAAAGATAAAAGACAGACCCGGGGGGGTCATCAGGCCTTTTTGGCAACCTGAAACCATCAAATCAACACCCCATTCATCCATCTCGAAGCGTTCACAGCCCAGACTGGCAATGCAATCGACCATGAAAAGAGCAGGATGGCCGCTTGCGTCTATGGCTTTGCGCAGGGCGGGAATATCGTTTTTTACCGATGATGCGGTATCTGTTTGGGTGACAAAAACCGCCTTATATTCATGGGCAGTATCTGCCTGCAAAGCCGCTTCCAATTTCGCAGGATCAGCGGGGTCGGACATGCCGAAATTGATGACCGTGGGTTCAATCCCGGTGGTACGACCCCATTCGCCCCAGCCAATGGCAAAACGGCCTGTGCCCAGTACCAGAACCTTATCGCCACGGCTAAGTGTGTTGGTGATTGCAGCTTCCCAAGCACCGTGGCCGTTGGCGATATAGATTGCCACTTCGGCTTTGGTTCGGGCTACGGTTTGCAAGTCTGGGTATAGTGAGTGTGTCAGATCAACCAAAGCACCTTCATAGATGTTGGGTGATGGTTGGTGCATAGCGTTCAAAACCCGATCAGGAATAACAGATGGGCCGGGAATGGCCATAAGATGGCGACCATAATTAAGTGACATGTTTGAATTCCTACTATGTGTTTTCAAAGTGGTAAGACAAAGCATAAAATCCGTCAATCAAACAGTTCGTTGGACACTGCTACAGAAGGTGATAAACACAGGGTCGGAATGGGCGAAGGGTGCCAAACGCGGATGAATAAAATAGTAACAAGACAGTTGACCGCGCGTGAAGCTTATGGACGATTGTGGCATGGTTGGGTCAAAAAACATTGGGCCTCATTGCTGTTGTCAGTCGGTTTGATGGTGATAATTGCTTTGGCAACAGCGGGTTACGCAAAATTTATGGAATTTTCCATTGGCGGATTAGAAGCACGTGATACTGATGTTATATTCTGGGCTCCGGTTGGTATTATCGGTCTGACCTTAACGCGCAGTATTTGCCACTATACGAATGTTATTTTGCAAAATCGTATTCTTAGCCGTGTTCAGGCCGATATGCAGCGCGAAATGTACGACACTTTGGTGGATATGGATTTGGCTCAACTTCTTTCCGAAGCACCTGCAGCCATTGCTGCCCGGTTTTCGGCGGATATCGAATTGGTGCGCGGGGCTACAGTTGCGGTCTTTGGGTCTTTACGCGATGTTTTAACGCTGATTGCAACAATTGCTGTCATGTTGTCGATAGATTGGGTGATGACATTGGCCTTGGTCTCTATCTTTGCGCTGGTTTTTATACCTGTCGGTTTTGCGGGGGCGCGTATCCGCAGCTCATCAAAAGAAATCCAGCAAGAGATCGGACAAATGACCAGTGCGATCAACGAAGGTCTGTCAGGTATTCGTATGGTGCGTACCTATCAGTTGGAAAATACGCTCAAGACGACTTCGAACAAAAGCTTTGAACGTTTGTTTGATTTGCGCATCGCGATCGTGAAATGGCAGGCGGCCTTATCCCCGATTGTCGAAGCTTTGGCAGGGGTTGCCGTGGGTGTTACCCTGTTTTTTGTGGGCTTGCGTATCCAAACGGGTGCAATTGATATTGCCGGTATGATCGGGTTGATCACGGCGTTGGGCGTTTTGACAAATCCGGGGCGTAAATTGACACAGGCCTTTGCCGTTGGGGCGCAGGGTATTTCCGCACTGGAACGGGTTTACAGCTTTTTCGACACGAAAAATACAGTTATCGATGGACCAAATATCGTTAAGGACGGGCGGGCGCAGGGTGAAATTATCTTTGATAAAGTGGATTTCATTTATCCTGATGGTTATCAGGCGCTGAAGGATATAAACCTTACGATTGAAGCGGGTAAAACTTATGCATTCGTTGGCCGTTCCGGAGCCGGGAAAACGACTGTTTTCAACTTGCTACCACGCTTGTTTGATACTTCAAACGGCGTCATCCAACTGGACGGAAAAGATATCAAATCCCTGACTTTGAAATCTTTGCGCGATCAAATATCGCTGGTCAGTCAGGATAGTATTCTTCTGTCCGGAAGTGTGACCCAAAATATCGGATTTGGCCGTGAAGGGGCAGATGAAAAGGCCTGTATCAAAGCTGCGAAAGCGGCAGCGGCACATGGATTTATCACTAAACTGTCAAAAGGTTACGACACGATGGTCGAGCCGTCAAAAGCTACATTTTCAGGTGGTGAACGGCAACGCTTGTCAATTGCCCGGGCCATTGTGCGTGATGCACCGATTTTGTTGCTGGATGAACCGACATCTGCACTTGATGCGGAGTCTGAAGCGTCTATCAAGGCCGCTCTTGATGCGCTATCCAAAGGGCGTACCACGCTGGTGATTGCGCACCGTTTATCGACGATTCTGCATGCGGATCAAATCGTGGTGATGGATGCAGGTCAGATCGTGGCGCAAGGCACCCATGATGAACTGTTGGAACAAGGCGGACTTTATGCCGACTTGTTCAACCTGCAGTTTGACATGAGCCCATCGAAAGAGGCAGGTCCGGTTCATCGGGGGCATAAGACCCGGAAACCAGCAGTTGGGCCGGTTGAGCGTATCTTTCGTATGCTGGGATTTTAGCTGGTGGAACTTTAGCGGTGGTATCGTTCAGCTAATTTTTCTGGCGAAACACCTAAAAAATACAAGGCCAACGTGCCAACGTTTTTACGTGCCCGTGTGAACCAACCGTCTTTTGTGTACCTGTCGGAACATGTTGTTGCGGTAATCGGAAGGGCGGTTAATTGTCCGCGTAACTTGCATACTAAAGCGACGTCTTCCATCAGCGGTATATTCTGATAACCGCCTGTTTGGGTGTACAATTGACTGGAAATAAGCAGACTTTGATCGCCGTAGGGCAGGCCAAACAATTTTGAACGCAGATTGGCGAATAGGGCAATCAGGCGTGGTGCAAACCCGCCTTGATCGAAGGCCAACCTGCAATAAGCCGCTTTGGGGTTGGTGTTTACATGTGCCTCCATCACAGCCACCCAGTTATTCGATAGAATGGTATCGGTATGGATGAACAGTATCCAGCGGCCTTTTGCCGCTTTGGCACCTGCCTGTAATTGCTGGCCGCGCCCTTTGGCGGTTTTGATCAGAACGGCGCCTGTATCATTCGCAACACTTGCAATATCGTCTGTTGAGCCTCCATCGGCAAAAATCACCTCGCAAATTAATGATTTTTCCATACCCTCATACAGGCATGCCAAAGTAGGCCCGATGCTATGGGCTGTGTTCAACGTTGGGATCACAACAGAGATAGGTGCGGGCATATGTGGCCTAAAGTGGATTGTCTTGTGCCTGTTTAAAGCATAAGCAAAAGGAAAGCGATATAGGACTGTGCTATGAATGGTGAACATGCAAGTGATCGAACAGTCTTAAAGATTTCGGGCGGGGATGCGCGAAAATTCTTGCAGGATCTGGTGACGAATAATCTGGATAATCAAGGATTGATTTATGCAGCTCTTTTGACACCGCAAGGCAAATATCTTTTCGACTTTTTTCTGCTTGAACAGGATAATCACTGGCTGCTGGATGTGAAGTCTGATCGCGCGGCGGCCCTGACTGGGCGCCTGACCATGTACCGTTTGCGGGCCGATGTTATTATTGAAGACAGCGGATTGTCGGTGCAGCGCGGTTTGGGCGCGGCACCTGTCGGGGCTGTTGTCGATCCACGCCATGCGGACCTTGGTTGGCGGCTTTATGGAACCGACGCCGGGATTGCGGCCGATATTGACTGGGACGCTATACGTGTTGAACATTGTATTCCCGAAACAGGCATCGAACTGATACCGGATGAGACCTACATTCTGGAAGCGGGATTTGAACGGCTGAACGGGGTGGATTTCAAAAAAGGTTGCTATGTCGGGCAGGAAATTTCCGCGCGGATGAAACACAAAACCGAGCTGCGCAAAGGTCTGGCTTCGGTTGAAGTTGAAGGCACTGCGCCTGTTGGCACCCCGATCACATCAAACGGCAAACCTGCGGGGGTACTTTATACCCAAGCGGGTGGCATAGCGATTGCGTATCTGCGGTTTAACCGCGCCAAGGGTGATTTGCGCGCAGGTGATGCCAGTGTTCGCTTAAGTGCGTAAAATCTTGCGCGCCAGCGGCGGGCAGATCAGGTTGATGATGCGCAGAAACTTGGTGCGCCCGACCCAAACCTCGGATTTACCCGCTTGAACACCATTCACAACGGCGGTGGCCGCGTCTTGGGGGGGCATGCCGTCATCACCATATCCTTTTGTCATATCGGTGTTAACCAAATCCATTATTGCTTCGGTCACCTGAACATGCGGGGCCGATGTTTGGCACTGATAACGCAGTCCGATTGAAAAACTTCTGATCGCGGCTTTGGTGGCGCAATAAACCGGTGCGTTTTCCTTTGGGCCGATGGCAAGGCCCGAACTGATGTTGACCACGACAGCCCGGGATTGAGCTTTTAACACTGGCAACAAACCGATGCTCAGTGAAATAACCGCGTCCACATTCAATGCAATCTCGGTGCGCGCACCTTTGATATGTCTTTTTACATTATCCGACAGCAAATCTGCCCCGAATTGAATGCCTGCGTTGTTGATCAGAACCGACAGATCAGGGTGATCTTTGCCGATCTCGGCAATGATGCGGTCGACTTCGGCGTGTTTGGACAGGTCTGCCTGTATCCCCGTGATTTGGTTCGGGTGATCAAGGGCCACCTGATCCAAGTCTTTCTGATTGCGGCCAACGATAATAATTTGCGCCCCAAGCCCAGCCAGTTGGCGAACTATTTCACGGCCAATTCCGCGCCCACCGCCTGTGACAAGAACGGTTTTATCTTTTAAATTGAATGTAGGCATCAATCATATCCTAACAGTGGTTGATACAACGTTACGCCAAATGCGCTCCGCGCGGGGGTATTTATACGAAAAAGAAATGGGATTTTAGTCGTTGCGTACCACTTTTACAAACTGGTTGAAAATAGGTTCATTTGACGCAATTACGCTACCGTCAATCATGCTGTCGCCACCTTCAAAGACCGAACAGGTCAAACCGCCTGCTTCTTTGACCAGTAACAGGCCAGCGGCAATATCCCATGCGTTCAAGTGGCGTTCCCAATAACCGTCATAACGACCGGCAGCAGTATAGGCCAAATCAAGCGATGCAGCCCCCCAGCGACGCACACCTGCGCAGGCCGGCAAAATGCGCGCCAGATCTTGTAGTGTTTCGGGCAAATCGGCGCGTCCGCCAAAGGGCAGGCCTGTTGCGAAGATCATTTCGATCATTTTTGTGCGGCCCGATGCCCGAATGCGTTTGTCGTTCAGCCACGCACCACCACCTTTTTCGGCGATGAACATTTCTTCGCCAACCGGGTTGAACACCACAGCGGCAACAATTTCGCCCTTGTGTTCCAATGCGATGGATATCGCCCAGTGGGGTAGACCGTGCAGGAAGTTGGTGGTGCCGTCCAACGGGTCAACTATCCAGCGCCGCGTTGGATCGGCCCCCATTATTTCGGCACTTTCTTCACCGCAAAATCCGTAGTTGGGGCGTGCTTCCATCAGCTCTTCTTGCAAGATTTCTTCGGCTTTCAAATCAGCGCGGCTAACAAAATCACCCGGGCCTTTGGCAGATACCTGCAGGTTTTCAACTTCTTTGAAATCGCGCATCAACGAGCGGCTAGCTTTGCGGGCGGCTTTGATCATCACATTGATATTGGCGGACCATTGCGACATGGGGTATCGTCCTTTTGTTCGGGTTGGCACCCTTTGGCTTAGTTTTAAGGGAAGGTCAACAGAGGCCCTACCTGATCGCCTGATCTTTGGTGTATTTAACGAAGTCCTGAATATAACCCAGTTCAATATCCGCATCACGCACGGCTGCAAAAAGGCGGCGGGACACTCCGTTCTTTGTAATCCTTTTGGTGACAAAATCATGGCCGTATTGTTCATTGGCCACAACCCAGTCGGGCAGAACAGATACGCCGCGATTGGACGCAACCAGCAGCATGATCACGGCGGTCAATTCAATTTGGCGCAGGGCCTTTGGTTCAATTTTGGCAGGGGTCAATAATTCGGTGTAAACATCCAGACGGGTTTTATCCTCGGGGTAAGTGATCAGGATTTGGTCGCGCAAATCTTCGGCGACGATATAATCCTTTTGTGCCAAAGGGTGATCGGTGGCGCAGATAAAAGTCGGTTCATAATCGAAAAGCGGTATGAAAGAAATACCGGCGATCGCCTCGGGATCGTCAGAAATAGCAACGTCCACCTCTTCGCGCTGCAATGCAGGCAACGCATCAAACGCAAGACTGGGGCGGATATCGACATCAACCTGCCCCCAGCTTTTACGGAATTGTTCCAATACGGGAAACAGCCAGTCGAAACAGGCGTGGCATTCAATGGCGATGTGTAAACGGCCCGCCTTGCCGTCAATGGTTTCCGAAAAATCCATTTCAACGGCTTCCACGCGGGGTAATATTTCTTCGGCCAGTTTCAATAATTTATGACCGGCTTTGGATAATTTCAAAGGTTTTGAACGGCGCAGGAACAGTTCCATACCGACCTGATCCTCCAGGGCTTTTACCTGATGCGATAGGGCCGATTGGGTGATGTTCAAAACATCCGCGGCACGCGCCAACCCGCCTTGGTCGTGAATAGCTTTGATGGTGCGCAGGTGACGAAATTCTATGTACATAAAAAGACCTATGTGAGTGTAATTCATATTTTATATTAGAAATATGAATTTGATTCAATGGGGAACTTATGTGAGAACCGCCTTAACAAAAGGAAATATGCCATGTCTATCATCCGCGAATCTTTCGGTCTTTCATTCGAGTTTTTCCCGCCAAACTCTTTAGAGGCAAGCTTCAAGCTGTGGAATGCAATAGATACATTGGCAGGTTTTGCGCCAGAGTTTATCTCTGTGACTTATGGCGCAGGCGGATCAACGCGGGAGCTAACAAAATCAGCGGTCGCGGTGATCCGTCAAAATTATGGATTGGAAGTGGCTGGTCATCTGACATGTGTTAACGCATCTCGTACGGAAGTTTTGGACGTGGCGCGCGGTTATATTGAAAGCGGTGCAAAAGAAATTGTTGCCTTGCGCGGGGATGCACCCAAAGGGGTGGACAGTTTTTCAGCCCATCCTGAGGGTTTTGCCAGCAGCATTGAGCTGATTGAGGCTTTGGCTGAGATGAATGAATTCAAAATCCGTGTCGGGGCTTATCCGCATAAACACCCTGAAGCGGCTGATGATCTGGCCGATATCGAATATCTGAAGCGTAAGTTCGATGCAGGTGCAGACAGTGCCATAACCCAGTTTTTCTTTGAATCCGAAGATTTCCTGCGCTTTCGCGACCGTTGCGACAAGGCGGGGATCACCAATAAAATAACGCCCGGAATTTTGCCGATTGAAAACTGGGATAAGACCAAGAGGTTTGCCGCGCGCTGTGGTACACCTACGCCGGAATGGATGGACAAAGCATACCGTAATACCCAAACAGACGATGAAGCACGCTTACTGTCAACGGCACTTTGCACCGAAATTTGCGATGACCTATTGTGCGAAGGTGTGGAAGATCTGCATTTCTACACGTTGAACGATGCGACTTTGGCCCAAGATGTCTGCCGCGCTTTGGGACGCAAGCTGATTGCACCTGCGCTGCATAAGGTGGCTTAAACACAAGCCTTTTATCCCGTCTGTCATGTATGACTGGCGGGGTTCATCATTTATTTAGGATCTGTAGGTTATAAGTAGGCAGGCCTGCCGTTGTAGCTATATAACCGAACAAGGGTTTGTGGACCCCTTGCACCTATACTTAACCGTTAAGTCTGGTGGCTTTCGCATTTGGCGCTGTTACCCGCCCTTTGAAAACCCGTGAACTACTTTGCTAGCAAGGGTGTTATACACTGTTAAAGATTACGGTTTTGTTATACTGCCGTGCGCAGGGTATGTGTTGTACACATACCCTGCGCAAAATGATCACTTCTGATTGCCGCTGTCTTGCTCAGCAGGTTTTCCTGTTCCTTCAAGTAGATAGATTTTCTTCGACGGCACCGGATTTCCCGACCAGTCTTTTACCCTGTCCAGGGCGCGTTGCAATGCTTGAGTGCTATTCGTCATTTCATACTCCTGATACTCGTTAATTTTTGACATAAACGTCAATACATCGATAAACAGATGCCTAAAAAAGGCAACCTTGCCGCAAGTACGACTTAATAGTGTTTAAAATAAGGCAAGAATAAGGCGGCGTGTATTTAGTGTTAGTCCTGTCCAGTTTATGAAAGATAAAGAAACAGACCTGTTTTGGGTGCCGCCAGAAAAGACGTTGCTGCATAAGGTGACTTAAAAGCATTGAAATAAAAAACCCGCCTTTCGGCGGGCCGTTCGTTAATTACGGTAACTCATTTTCGGGTCCGTTATCAGGTACTTTAAAAGCGGGATATATTCTGTCCTGCGTATGTAGATGATAATAAGGCCGGAAAACCATACTGCGACGGCTTGCTTGAACAATTTTCCACCATCATTATACGGATCAATCCCAAGCGGTGTGAAGACATGAAAAAATATGGCACCTGACATTAAGCCCAGCGACAACAGGCCGCCCAAAGCTTGCAGCCGGGGCATAAAAAGCAAGATACAGGCCAACAACTCTGCACCGCCTGTCAGGTATCGACCGTATGGTTCAAAAGATGCGATACCGCTCCAATCTTCAAGTACCTGAAACAGATGACTGCCTTTCGCAAATTTGTAGGGCAGGTATTTTAAAAATACATATGCAATAAAAATTGCCAGCAAATACGGTAGAATTTTTTTAATCACAGACATGTTAGCCTCCATCATCCGTTTGATGCTAATGTCCTACGGGTATAATATTTTTGGTGCCAGTAAATTTCAGGCCGATAACCATATTGCTATTCATTGTAACATATAAAGATAGAACCCCGCCAAGTAGCGGGGCTTTCTTTGATTGCATTTACTTTGCGTTATGTATGACGATTTGCTGAAACGGTATTTCGATGCCGTCTTTCTTGAACTGTTCGTAAATAGCCTGTGGCAGGGAGTATTTCACATCGAAGTAATGCGTGCCTTCGCAAAACGGGCGTATCAGCAAATCAACCGAACTGGCTGCCAGCGTTTCGACTTCCACAAACGGGGCAGGGTCGGACAATACGTTTTTGTTGGCTTTCAGAACCTTGGCAATGCTGGCTTTGGCACGTTTAATGTCGGTGCCATAGGCAACTGACGCCACCATATCAACACCGCGCACATTATGATGCGAATGATTGGTGATCTTTGCGCCCCAAATCGTGGCGTTCGGTACGATGATATGTTGATTGTCGAAAGTGATCATATCGGTGGTAAATAGCGTGATGGTGTCTACTTTCCCAAAGCTGCCATCTGCCTCAATAAAATCACCGACTTTATAGGGGCGAAACATCAACAGCATAACACCAGCGGCCAGATTGGATAATGTGCCCTGCAAGGCTAGCCCCACGGCCAGACCCGCCGCACCGATCAATGCGATCAATGATGTGGTTTCAATCCCGAAGCGCCCCAGAATGGCGATGGCAGCGAATGCCAGAACCGCGTAACGCGCGATTGATCCCAGAAAATGAAACAGGGTTTCATCTAGCTGTTCATAACGTTCGCCCATGCCGATAATTAGTTTTTTGGCATAACCGGATGCCCAGATGGCGATGAATATGATCGCGGCGGCATACCCCAGATTGACGATATTGGCGGCAAACCAACCGCTGACACTGTTGATGGAATTAAACATGATTTCCCCTGACTGTTATAGATAGGGGACAGGTAAGAACGCTTTGGTGTTTTTCAACGGGCGTCAGGCGCGTTCAACATATTCCATGTTTTCAGTGTTCACTACAATCGACTCATCCGGGCCCACAAACGGGGGAATCATTAAGCGCACGCCATTGTCCAATGTTGCGGGTTTGAAGCTGTTGGCGGCGGTTTGGCCTTTGACGGCAGGCTCTGTTTCAGCCACTTTACACACAACTTTTTGCGGTACTTCTGCACTTAAGGCTTCCGCTTCGTGGTATTCAATTTTAATGGTCATGCCATCTTGCAAAAACGGACGGCGGTCGCCTAGAATATCTGCAGGCAATTCGATCTGGTCGTAAGTTTCCATATCCATGAACACCAGCATACCGTCGTTTTCATACAGGAATTGTTGGTCTTTTTGGTCAAGACGGACTTTTTCCACTTTGTCGGCAGAGCGAAAGCGTTCGTTCAGTTTTGAGTTTGTACGCAAGTTTTTCAGTTCCACTTGCGCAAAAGCGCCACCCTTGCCGGGCTTTACATGGTCGACTTTTACCGCGATCCACAGACCGTCATTATGTTCCAGAATATTACCGGGGCGGATTTCGTTCCCATTGATCTTTGGCATGGTTTCGCTCTTTTCGATTAAAAAGGTGGAAAAATTATTCAAAGGGTGTATAGAGTGGCTTCCTGCTATAAGCAAGCCGATGTGGGGTCGGTTCGGAGCTGTCGGGTAGATATGCATTTAGCGCATGGCTGCCATTCCATATAGGCAATACCGAATCGCCATAAAATCGCCATATTGGCCCGAACCGATAAAATGAAGAAAAGATCAAGTCGAATATGTTTGATACAATAGATAACTCTGCATTCATCAATGACCAAGGTAAACGCTCTGCCAAGTTGTTTGCCGCTGTCGTTCTGGCCGCGCTCGATGACGCCATTGCTGATGATAAGAAATATGGTAACGGTGTTGAAACCATCGCCCGCTGGGCCCGTTCACGTGATGGGCGCGAAGTGTTGATGTGTGCCGGCATCGAACCGACCGAACGTTGCGTTAAAGGTATGATGGAATTCGTATCACGCGGTGTGCGCACCTCTGTGGCCTTGTCACGCGAAGAAAGCGAACGCCAAGCGGCGGCAAAAGAAGCCGCTTAAGAATTAGAACACCCTCCAATTAAATAGGCGCACCTTCGGGGGCGCCTTTTTTAATGTCTTCGTATTATGGGAACCTTGTTATGATATTGAAAGATGTTACCGCCAAAGCTGCTTTTACGGGTTTTTTGACGACATTCGTGGGCTTTGCCGCATCGTTCGCTGTGGTGATGCAAGGGTTGTATGCTGTAGGGGCAACGGATGCGCAGGTGATTTCCGGTTTAATGATGCTGTGCCTGTTCAAGGGTATTTGCGAAATCTATTTGTCATTAAAGCTCAAGATGCCGATCACGATTGCATGGTCGACACCGGGGGCGGCATTATTGGCGTCGACGGGCGTGATAGCGGGCGGGTTTCCTGCTGCTGTGGGGGCTTTTGCAATCACGGCGGGTTTGATCATTCTTGCGGGCTTGTGGAAGCCATTGGAAAGGCTTGTCGCGGGTATTCCGCTATCTCTGGCCAATGCAATGCTGGCAGGGGTGTTGCTGCCTTTGTGCCTTGCCCCGTTCACCGCAATCACGGATTTCCCACTTTACGGTCTGTTGATCCTGTTCGCGTGGTTGATCGTCGGGCAGTTAAGCAAACTATGGGCGGTGCCTGCGGCTTTGACAGTTTTTGCGGTTATCTTGTTTTGGGGGATTGGTGTTACGGATGCACAATGGCAATCGGTGGGAGATGCCGCATTTATTCTGCCTGAGTTTGTCCGCCCGGTCTGGAACTGGCAGGCCACTGTTGGTATCGCCTTGCCGCTGTTCGTGGTCACAATGGCATCGCAAAATATTACCGGTTATGGCGTGTTGCGCGCTTACGGATATGCGCCAAAAGCAGGCGAGTTGTTTTGGGTCACTGGTTTTGGATCGCTTTTTGCGGCCCCCTTTGGCGGGCACGGTATCAATCTGGCGGCGATTACGGCGGCGATGTGCGCCAGTGATGAAGCAGGGCATGACCCCCAAAAACGCTATTGGGCCTCTGTTATTTCAGGGGTGTTCTACCTTATGTTGGCCACAGTAGTTGGTGCTGCCATTGCCTTTGTCGCCCTTGCGCCTGTTGCCCTTATCAAAGCCGTTGCCGGCCTTGCCCTGATCGGGGCCTTTGTCGGTGCCTTGAAGGGGGCTGTTAACGATGCAGGCGAACGTGAAGCTGCGGGTCTGACGTTTTTGATTACCGCATCGGGTATCAACCTGTTAGGTGTCTCTGCCCCGTTCTGGGGATTGATTGCGGGGATTGTTATGCTGGCAGGGCTGAAATTGCGCAACAAATCCGGGTCTTAATTTTATTTCCGTGGCTTCACCCGTCGTGTTGCCTCAGCCACTGTCGGGTCTTCCGGCCATGGGTGACGCGGGTAGCGGCCGCGCATGTCTTTACGCACATCTGCATATGAGGTTAGCCAGAAGTTGGGTAAATCGGCAGTGGTTTGCACGGGACGGCGTGCAGGTGACAACAGTTCGATCAACAAGGGTATATGATTTGGGCCGACGCAGGGATGTTTGGTCAGCCCAAACAGTTCCTGCAAGCGCACAGAGACACTGGGTTGATCGCCACTGTAATCCACGGGTAATGTGGTGCCTGTGGGGGCTTTGATGCTGGCGGGGGCAAGTTTGTCAAGTGATTGCTGGGCTTCCCAGTTCAGGCACCCGCGTAAGATTGCCGCCATATCCAGCCGCTTCAGATCATCGGGCTTTTTCATGCCTGAAAGATGCGGTTGCAGCCAGCTTTCCAAACCCTTTAGCAGGGCCTCATCCGACAGGTCAGGCATGTCGCCACCTTTTTCGCGCAACCAGATCACCCTTGCGCGGTAAAGATCGGCGGCTTTTGACCATGGCAAGATGTTCAGCCCCAAATCACGCACCCCTGCAACCATGCCCGTTGCCAGCGCATCACGCGGGCAGTCTTTCCAGATCTGGTCACTTAATACCAAAGCCTGAAAGCGTTTTTGCAATCGCGCATCCACCCGCCGTTCGCGTTTATTCCACAGGCAGACGGTAACCTCTTTGATCTGGTCGCCATAATGTGCTGTCAACTCAGTCTCGGACAGGGCAACACCCATGCGGATGCGCGCGTCTTTGGTGTCACCATCCAGATCAGTGGCGACAATCAGACGGTTGGCCCCCAACGTATCACCATCCTCCAGATAGGCACCTTTACCGCCCGATAGCAGGTAACGCGGCGCATCACCTGTACGGTGCAAACCGATGCGGTCAGGATAGGCAAGGGCGGCCATAGCCCCCAAAGACAGGGTTTCGCGGCCTTGCGGGCGCAGGCGTTTGGCGTCTTGTTTGATACTGTCAACAACCGCGCGATTGGCGCGGTAGGGGCGGGTGTTATGAAACTTACCCAGATCGTGCAGGGCTTCCCATCTTAAGGTTAGATCGGCAGGCAGATTGCGGCCTTCACGAAGCAACGGGTCTCGGGCCTCTAACAGGGCGGCCAGTAATCCCGCACCTTGCCCAGCTTGTAGCAAAACATGCGCCAGACGTACATGTGTTGGCAACTTGGCCAGTTTACGGCCATAATCGGTGATACGCTTCTCTGGGTTCAAAGCCCCCAACATGCAAAGCAGGTCTTGGGCGGCGGTATAATCCGCTGTGCGTGGCTGGCTTAAAAACGGCATCTCATCGGGGTTGCTTACGCCCCAGACCGCCAGTTCCAACACCAAACCGGTTAAATCGGTTGAGCGGATTTCAGGTTCGGGGAAAGGGGCCATGCCGCCGTTTTCGCCCTTGGCCCACATTTTGTAACAGTCGCCTGCCGCAACCCGTCCGGCACGGCCTTCGCGTTGGGTGGCCTCGGCTTTGGTCACGCGTTCGGTGACCAGCCGTGACATGCCGGAATTGCCGTCAAAACGCGCGCGCCTGGCGCGACCTGCGTCGACGACGACGCGGATGTCGGGGATGGTCAGCGAAGTTTCCGCGATTGAGGTTGCCAGAACTACCTTGCGACCCGTTTTTACAGATGAAAGTGCTTCGCGTTGGTCTTTGAACGGCATCGCACCGTAGAGCGGACGGATGGCAACGTCAGGGCCAAGGGATTGCCCCAATATCTGTTGTGTGCGGTTAATTTCACCCGCACCCGGCAAGAACACCAAAACACCACCTGCGGTTTCGGAAACAGCCGTCGTGATCAAAGATGCCACCGCATCTTCAAAGCGCGGCCCCTTGCGGCCCGCCTGTGCCCACGGGCGGGGCAGGAATTTTTGTTTAACAGGGTAAGACTTGCCCATTGAAGTCACAATCGGTGCATCCCCCATCAAAGCGGCTACAGGCGCTGCATCCAACGTGGCAGACATTACGATCAGGCTTAGATCATCGCGTAGGGCAGCACGAATTTCCAATGCTAATGCCAGCCCTAAATCCGCCTGTAAGCTGCGTTCATGAAATTCGTCAAAGATAATGCACGAAATGTCTGGCAAATCAGGGTTGCTTTGGATCATGCGGGTTAAAATACCTTCGGTCACGACCTCAATACGGGTGTTGGCACTGACTTTGCTTTCCCCGCGCATGCGGTAGCCCACTGTTTCCCCGACGGGTTCACCCAAAGTCTCGGCCATCCGTTCTGCGGCAGCACGCGCGGCTAAACGTCTGGGTTCCAACATCAGGATTTTGCGTTGATACAGACCCTTTTCAAGCAGGAACAGCGGCACACGGGTGGTTTTTCCGGCACCCGGCGGTGCTTGCAATACTGCCTGATTAGCTGATGTCAGCGCAGACAAAAGCGCGGGCAATGCAGCTTCAATGGGAAGCGCACCACTCATTTGTAGTTACTTTCGGATTGCCCGAATATTGCCGAATGTGGCGTCAGCGCTGAAATCGTTAAAACGGTATGTTCCATCATTCTGTTGCACATAGTGTATTGTGAAAGGAAAGTTGACCCTCTTTTGCATATCATGCGGCGAAAATCCCGCAATACGTTTGTAACTGCCTACACAAGTGGCAATGCTGCCTTTGATCACGGGCTTGCCCAAGGTGATCTTTGATCGTCTGCGCCCGTCAAACATATTGTGTGTGGTATTGCATAGTTTATCGATAGAGCGTGATTTGAAGGTGGCATAACCGGCAGTTAGCAAATCCTTCGTACCAACCTGCTTTGACGGCGCAATGTCATAGGGGCGCTTTTCGCGTGACGGTTGATAGCTGTCGACAACAGGCGAGCGACCTTTCCAGTGCATTTTAACGATCGATTGGCGGTTCCCCGTATTCAGATGGCCTGCATATTTTTTTGATTGATAAGCCCCGTTTTTAACTTTGCCGGACGCGTTGCCCGTAAAACCGATTTCCTTGATTAGTTTCAGCAAAGCAGACGGTGTGACCCGCCCGTTTACGGCGTAAGAATTACCTTTTTCGGTGGCGTTGATGGTAATTGTGCCTGCTTTAATGCCAATCGCATAAAGCTTCAGGGTGATAACTTCAGCCTGTGCTGAAAAAGGCATGGCGATACAGCTGGCTAGGGTAAGTGTATGTAACAGCGATTTCATGCGCTTGCTCCAATGCATTGCGTGTTATTGTAAATCTATGATGGCGTGGTCGCAAATATAAGGGTGGCAAGTTCACGCAATCTGACAAAACTGAAACGTTCCGTATTTAATATGGGATTTTGGTCTTGTGACAGCTCTAGTGCAGCGCACTGAGTAGTGTATAACACCCTGTAATAATTAGTATTACACCTGTTATATTCGAGATTGTCTTACCGTATGGAAGTGTTTTTTCAATAAGTACATAAAGTGCCAGACCAACAATCCAATAGAGGTTCATAACGCCACCAACAAATAAAAGAGCCATTAGGGCCCAGCAGCAACCCAAACAGTAAACTCCGTGATGTGCACCAATTCTAAATGCACCAATCGGGCCGGGGCGACGGTTTTCCGAAAGAAAATAAGCAGGTGACCTGCATTGTTTCAGGCAGGCATTTTTCAGGTCTGAAAACTGATAGAAACCAGTGCATAAAAAGATCGTACCTGCAAACAGTTTAGAGTTGATAGTCATCATGCTGGCCGAGATTAATCCGGTTACTTCCAAACCCCACTGTAAAAGGGCTGCCATGACACTGAAAGCGGCCCAAACCATCAAATATCCCGCAAGCAGCAGACCACTATGAAACGTTGCATTCCGCTTGTCCCTTCCTTGGCGTTTCAATGCGGTGAACAACAATAACGTTGGGGCGGCACTGGGTGTCATCATCGCGATCATCATCATCCACCACATCAAAATGACCAGCGTGAAATAGCTGGGTGACCAGTCAGGGCTATTGCCCATGTGCATCGGCGCGCCAATGGGTTTGCCCATTTTAGTCATCTGGAGGGCGGACATATTCATGCCCACCCCTGTGACAGTGTAAATGCCCGCCAAAACAACTATGGCAGCGACTGCTAGCATAACAATCATACGGTCTTTACTGACAAGGCGTTCCACTGCACCTTTGCCATTATTTTGGTCTGTAAAGGACATTGTGCAGTTTAGCGCACAACCCCGGCACCGGTCAGATGCAAGCTGGCAAAATGGGCATGGGTGTCGCTGTTCTTATCCAAAGAAATATCACCACCGGTTGTTTTCGTTCTGCCTGATGCCATTTCAGCATGACCAAACTCAAAACCATTCGGAAGATTGATGCCAACGCGGTGAGGATCACCGCTAACGATGTTCGGGATCGGTTTCGCATTGATTTCAAATACATCGGCGACTTTTGCTGACCCAACCCTATCTGACTGGTTAAGATCCAAGGAAATGTCTTTATACAGCGTCTCGTGCCGGTTTGGTGCCATAGCTGAAAAAACATACCACATGGTTGCCATTTCATCAGTGTCCTGTCCTGTCAGAATAGCCTGTAGGGCAGCACGCTGGTCATCATCTGCATTTTCGTCGATGATCAATTGCATTTGGCCATTGCCTTCGTGAATTGGGCCAGGCCATTTGTAAACACCAGCTGCACGCAAGCCATCAAGCTTTACATCACCGTAATGGCCTTTTTTAATGTCATAAACCACGGCCGCTTCACAGATGTTGTCTGTTGGCAAAACACCAAACTGGCACGGGCAACCGAAATTGCAGTTACAATTGGCCATTTCTTCGCCTTGAATACTCCAATCAGTCATATTTTTTCCCCTATAATAATATGAGACGAGTACTTTCCCCGTCATGAAACGGTTTCAGCCTGTAAAATATGCCTCGATCAGATGTGGTTTGTTATAAGTATCAGCAAAAGTGCATTGGCTGATGTTTTCATCCCTGCGACATAATGGCATTCTTTTACCCGAATTGTCAAACTTGAGTGGCGTCTTGCAATTCGGCGGATGCTCTGCCATTGCGTCATCAAGCTCTGGGTGTGGATAAAATACTCAAGCCATAACAGAATCCCTTGACGCCCTTTGATATCGGGCCTAAAGAGGCGGCTCGAAATTCAAGTTCCAAAGAGCGTAATGCGCTTTGAACAAAAAGTAAGGAAGCTAGACATGTCACGTGTTTGCGAATTAACCGGTAAAGGCCCAATGAGCGGCAATAATGTCAGCCACGCCAATAACAGAACCAAGCGTCGGTTTTTGCCGAACCTGAATGATGTGACTTTGGCCAGTGAAACGCTGGGTCGCTCTTTCAAGTTCCGCATTTCAGCGGCTGCTTTGCGCACAATAGACCACCGCGGTGGTTTTGACGCCTTTTTGGCAAAAGCCAAAGACAGTGATCTGTCAGCGAATGCTTTGAAAGTCAAAAAAGATATCGCCAAAGCACAAGCTGAAGCAACGGCTTAAGCTAACGTTCTAAAGATTTTTTGCGGCCCTGAAGATTTCTTCGGGGCCGCTTCTTTTTGTCGTGTGGTGTTTTTTTGATAAGAAGCTTAAGCGCATCTTAGACAGTTAAACTTTTGTATATGGAATGATGGAATGGCACAAAAATCTAAATCAGGCATTATCGGTATTATCCTTGCGTCACTTGTGGTGATCGCATCGTTGATCTTTTTAGGCTGTGTTTTGAAACACAAGTACCATGGTCACTATGGGATGGATCATGCAAAACACCACGGAATGGGTCATGATCAGCATGGTAAGGGTCACACCGAAATGCACGAAGCGGGCGAAGGCATTGCCATCGCGCATAGCTACGCGCGGGCCAACGGAGCCTCTGCCAAAGCGGGTGCTGCGTTTATGGTTATCAAGAATTTCACGGACGATGATGACCGCCTGATCGGTGCGACATCGAATGTGTCAAAAAAGACAGAGCTGCACACACACACGATGGATGCAAACGGCGTGATGAAAATGGGCCCGATAGAAGGTGGGCTGGCAGTGCCTGCGCATAGTCTGGTTGAACTGAAACGTGGCGGAAACCATGTGATGATGATGGGGCTGAACCGATCATTGAACCAAGGTGATGTCGTGACACTGACTTTGACGTTTGAAAAAGCCGGTGAAGTTGTCATGGAAGTTCCTGTCGACCTGAACAGATAGATTGCGCAAATGACTATTAAAATTATGTTTGTCTGCCTTGGCAATATCTGTCGCTCGCCTACTGCCGAAGGCGTATTTCGGGGATTGGCGGCGCAGTCGGAGTTGGATGTGTTCATTGACAGTTCCGGCACCAGTGGCTGGCACAACGGCGATTTACCCGATACCCGTGCAATGGCTGAAGCCAATGCACGGGGCTATGATCTGTCCGCGCAACGATCCAGTCAGCTAAAGCCGCAAGATTTTCATGAGTTCGATCTTATTTTATGTATGGATAACAGTAATATAACTAAAACTGAAGCGATCCGTCCAAAGGGCGGCAACGCTAAAGTGAAACTGTTTTTGGACTATGCGCCGAACCAATCCCTGCGTGAAGTGCCGGATCCTTATTACGAACATAATTTTGAAGCAGTTTTTGACCTGATCGAAGACGCCAGTCGCGGACTAATTGCAGAATTATCCTAAAGCCTGATTACAGCTACGTTGATTTATTGTCTTGCGGCTAGTTTAGAGGCATGGTTTTGATCGCTTCAAACAGAAAATCCATTGCCAATCTGATTTTCAGGCTTGTTTTCAATTCTTGATGTGAAGCGATCCACATCGGAAGGGAAGGGATTTTAAGTTCCGGTAAGATAGGCACAAGGTTCGTATTCTTGCGCGCCAGAAAATGTGCACAAAAACCGATGCCCGCACCCGCACTGAGCAATTTCCAGTAAGCAATTTGATCATCAGTGCGAAAAGCGAACATATTTCGATCACCTTTTATGCCCAAACTGGCCATGTGTTGAAGGATATACCCTTCTCTGTCCAGCCCAAGCAATGTGTGTTCAAAAAGCTTATCTATGGTTTCTGGTTGGCCATTTTTATCAATATAATCTTGGTGAACATAAGTGCCTATGCCCATTTCGTTGACCTTTCGGCCGATCAGGCTGTTTTGGTGTAATGGGACCATGCGTATTGCAATATCCGCATCACGCGATAACAAGTTCTGGTTTTTATCCGATGCCACCAATTCGATATCGATATCAGGTTCATGCGCTTTGAAAGCCTTTAAGACAGGCGGTAATATATAGGCGGATGTAATGATGCTTGCGGTTATCCTGACAGTACCTTTTGCACTGCTTGAGCGGCTATGTGCCTTGATCGCCAATTGGTCTGCCTGTTCGGATAGCAGGCGGGCATCGTTCACTAATGTCAGTCCCGCTTTGCTAGGTGACATTCCCATTCTGCCACGAGAAAAGAGCGTTACATTTAAAGAGGTTTCAAGTGCGCTGATCATGCGGCCAAGTGTTGGTTGACTTATACCTGTCAGGGCCGCTGCAGCCGAAAGGCTGCCTGTATCCACGACGGCTAGAAAAGCCTTTATATAATTCCAATTATATCTATTCATTTTTGAATTCTTAATATCCATACCTTCTTATATACAATTCTGTTTTGATTAGTAATATCTTTTGAAAATGAATTGGAAACAACATGAGTGTTATTGCAGTACTTGGTGCGAATGGCCGTCTTGGGGCATCTGTCGTACAAGCTTTCTTTGAAGCGGGTTACAAGGTCATTGCCGTGACCAAAACCGGTGTGGCCCCTGCTTCATCAAAAATTGAATATAGGGCGGCCGACGCAATGGATCGCGATGCAGTGATAAAATCCTGTGCAGGGGCGGATTTTATACTGAATGCCCTGAATTTACCTTATGAAAAATGGCATGCGCAAGCATTTACAATTGCCCAAAACGTTATAGCTGCTGCCAAAGCCCATAATGCCGTGCACTTGTTTCCGGGCAATGTATATAATTACGGCAAAGGTATCCCTGCACTTTGTGATGAAAACACGAAACCGACCAAACCGACACCGCTGGGAAACATTCGTTTAAAGATGGAAGCGTTTTTTGAGGCATCCGCAAAACAGGACGATGTTAAAACCATTATTATACGGGCTGGGGATTTTTACGGTGCTGCTAAACCCGGTTCATGGTTTGATATGGGGCTGTGCCGTAAAATCGACAGAGGCATCTTTACCTATCCCGGCCCGATGGATGTAATGCATGCGTGGGCTTATTTGCCCGATCTGGCGGAAACCTTTGTCGGAATTGCAGGGCAATCGCAAGATTTGAATATGTTTGAAGTTTTCACGTTTAGCGGGCATTCATTTACCGGAAACCAAATGTGCACATATTTGGAAAATGCGGCGGGCAAGCCATTACGCGCGACAAGCCTTCCGTGGAGAATGATCAAAATCGGAAAACTGTTTGTCCCTTCGTGGCGTGGTATCAGTGAAATGTCCTATTTGTGGAACAGGTCGCACAGCCTTTCGGATGTAAAATTGAAAAAAGTGCTTGGTACAATCAAACAGACCCCCCCGGAAGAGGCCGTGAACGCTGCCTATAAGGTCTTATATGCAAGTTGATCGTGAATAATTTTAAGACGCGCTGCAATGCTGGGCTGCAAGCTGCCCGAACGCTTTGTAGCGTAACCAGAAACGTTCTTTGGACGGGTTGTCAGACTGGCGTGTATCTTGGGCCAGTTGCGGATCGGAAAAGAACTTTGCTGCCTGTTTTTGATCGCCGTTCGAAAGTTTTACGTCCGCCACTTTCTGGATGCAAGAACAGGTTGTGCGTGTAGCATTGCGCGGGGATTTATTGCAGGCGTGTTCAATTGAGCCTGCATAAAGCGGGTTTGCAATAAATACAGCGGTACTAATCATTAAAATCGTTTTCATATCTGCCTCTTGTTGCGGATTTTTCCGTCATTGGGGTGAATTTGCCACAAAACCCCCTGATCTGGCAAGATACTTATTCAGGTAGAGCCAAATTCCAACCAATGACGGTCTTTCGCGCCCAGCAGTTGATCCATGCGCTCCGCATATTGCGCCATATCAGCATCCGTCAGGTATTTCAGCCATTTGCCTGCGGTGGCGGAATTGAAGAACCCCGCGTCATTCTTGAATATTCCCATCCCTGCTGAAGGTGTGAAGCGATCCGAATTTTTGCGCATCTCGTCAAATCCGGCACCTTTGATCAGGGCCGCCATCGTTGCATCGTCGAATGTATAGCCCAATATATCGGCGAAACGGGCCATGGCTGCGGGTAGATCAGCGCGCATATCGGCATAGTGAAACAGATGCACATTTGGTAAATCTTCCCATTTTTTGAAAGACTTGTAGTGCTGGGTTAATGTATCAAGCGTTAGGTAATCGCAATCACCTGCAGGGGCCGTATCGTTGATGAACATCAGTGCGTCATGCCGCGGATCACCCGGAAACAGGTGATCCAGTACATCGCCGGTCATATTGGCGACATGCTTGCGCATGGAAAAATGCACGTCCAGCGGGTGGCGATAAACAGCGATGTACGTGGCGCGCGGATCATAGGTGATCCCGTCCATCGGCGTGTGCGATTTGATGCAACGACGGTGGGGTTGTACGCTTAGATTTTCGTTCACAACTTCAATAGGGTGGGTCTGAGACTCGAGCCAAGGTGATATTTTCCACAGGCCGTCATCAAAATCCGGTCTGCCGTGGATCATCATGCAAGTAATGCTTTGGCTCCAGGTTGTGCCGCATTTTGGGGGCGTGCAAATGAACACGTCATCGGCGCGTATATCGAGCCCGTCCCAGCGTGTGCTGTCGGTGATCGGGCCACTGTAGATGGCGGTGCGTTCGGGTAGATTTGTCATGGGGCAAATGTCACCATGAATGGGGGCGATAGGCAAGGGCCGCAAACAACAAAAGGCGGGTATGATTTACGTACACAACCTGTGCACAGGGCGTATGACAAACATTGCCGCAAAAATCGGCGCTATTTTACATCAATCGGGGGCAAGCCCCACAATATAATCCTGACACACGCGATCGGTGACATCGCGCAACACGGTCACGCGCTCAATCAGATAACGCAGCTGATCCGCGTCAATATGCTTCTTTTCGCGTAATGACCGTTCTGGGAAGTTCCCTGCGCATCTGCCTGCTTGTAATAACTTTTAGGTTTTATAACGTGGATTGGGGGCAGGGGAAGGTGATTGACGCATACCGGCCCGTGCATGCACGGGCAGCGCCTGACGTGTGGGAATTGCTGCGCAAATCCCACGACCACCACGGGCGGGCGCTTCTCGCCCACCCTCGGGTCAGGTGCTAGGTTTTAGTTTGCACTGTATGGTTTTGTTTTGGAATATAATTATAGGATTATGGTAAAAGGTTGTACCAGTTGGTTGCGTGTTCGATAACGCTTTTAGTTCATCATCCAATATTAATTGTTTCAAATAGAGGCAAAGGTTTCTTCAGCACCCATTGACCACACCTCAAATCCATATCATATCCCCATCCATGACCGATATATCCAAAATCCGCAACTTTTCTATTGTTGCCCACATCGACCACGGTAAATCCACGCTGGCGGATCGTTTAATCCAGTCGACCGGTACTGTGGCGGAACGTGATATGGAAGCGCAGATGCTGGATACGATGGATATCGAAAAAGAACGCGGTATTACCATCAAAGCCAACTCTGTTCGGATTGAATATAAGGCCAATGACGGTGAAACCTACATCTTGAACCTGATTGACACGCCGGGCCACGTCGATTTCGCCTATGAGGTATCGCGTTCCATGCGCGCGGTTGAAGGCTCGTTATTGGTGGTGGATGCAAGTCAGGGCGTTGAAGCGCAAACGCTGGCAAACGTCTATCATGCGCTGGACGCAGATCATGAGATTGTGCCAGTGCTGAACAAGGTCGATTTGCCTGCGGCGGAACCTGAACAGGTGGCCGAACAGATCGAAGACGTGATCGGAATTGACGCGACCGACGCGGTGATGATTTCGGCCAAAACCGGCCTTGGTATCCCCGATGTTCTGGAAGCCATCGTTACCCGTCTGCCTGCACCCATAGGCGACCGGAATGCACCGCTGAAAGCCATGCTGGTAGACAGCTGGTATGATGCCTATCTGGGCGTGGTCGTGTTGGTGCGTATCATCGACGGCGTTCTGAAAAAGGGCGACAAGATCCATATGATGAACACGGGTGCTACGTACCCTGTTGACCGCGTTGGCGTGTTTCGCCCGCAGATGGAGCCGATTGATGAACTTGGCCCGGGTGAAATGGGATATCTGACAGCCAGCATCAAGCAAGTGCGAGATACGGCGGTGGGTGACACTATCACCCACGACAAGCCGCGCTGTGCCGAAGCTTTGCCGGGTTTTGCGCCCAGCCAGCCCGTTGTGTTCTGCGGGTTGTTTCCGGTGGACAATGCCGAATTTGAAGACCTGCGCGAAGCGATCAGCAAACTGAGCCTGAATGACGCCAGTTTTTCCCATGAGATGGAAACCAGTGCGGCCCTTGGCTTTGGCTTTCGTTGCGGTTTTCTGGGGTTGTTGCATCTGGAAGTGATCCGCGACCGTCTGGAACGCGAGTATGACATTGACCTGATCACTACGGCCCCAAGCGTGATTTACCACGTCCATATGCGTGACGGGACGATGATCGATTTGCACAACCCCGCCGATATGCCCGATATGACCCATGTGGATCACATTGAAGAGCCGCGCATCAAGGCCACCATTCTTGTGCCGGACGAATATCTGGGCGACGTGCTGAAACTTTGTCAGGACCGTCGCGGTATCCAGCTTGACCTGACTTATGCGGGCACGCGCGCAATGGTGGTTTACGATCTACCGCTGAATGAGGTGGTGTTCGATTTTTATGATCGCCTGAAATCCGTGACCAAGGGATATGCGTCGTTTGATTATCAAATGGACGATTACCGTGAGGATTTTCTGGTCAAGATGCAAATTCTGGTCAATGACGAGCCGGTGGACGCGCTTTCAACAATGGTGCATCGCGACAGGGCAGAGGCCCGCGGGCGTGCTATGGTGGAAAAGCTGAAGGACCTGATCCCGCGCCACATGTTTAAAATCCCTATTCAGGCGGCGATCGGCGGGCGTATCATTGCGCGTGAAACCTTGGCTGCAATGCGCAAAGATGTGACGGCAAAATGTTACGGCGGAGACATTAGCCGTAAGAAAAAACTGCTGGACAAGCAGAAAAAGGGTAAGAAAAAGATGCGCCAGTTCGGCAAGGTCGAGATACCGCAACAGGCGTTTATCTCTGCCTTGAAAATGGACGATTAAGCCTTTTCATGCTCCAAATGATCTAACGTATTCATCAAACGACCCAGCAGGTTCGGGCTGATACACTCGAATGATGCCGTTTTTTTGCACTTTGCCGCTACAGATACAGGGTGCAACGTGCGTGCTGCGGAATGGCGTTTGAAAATATTGACGAAGCGGGGATTTGGCGCTTGATTGTCTGTACGGCTTGGGGCCATATCGGGTGTCTGCATATTCATAATTAACTCGCTATATTTTTGGGTTACATATTACTTTCTTAGGTTCTAATTTACGTGCTGTTGTATCATTTTTTGGGAAACTTTGTGGCGATTTCGTGAAGTTTAAGGGTTTGTTAACCTTTCTTGCGCCCGTCACCGTCCTTAGGCTGTAGATGCAATGTTGGCCCCAGTGACGGTTCATGTGCCATGGGTTGCGCCAGCAGATCGACCAGCAAATGACAGAACAGATCATCGGGATCGTGCGGTGCGCCGATCTGTAAATAGGCCATGATCCATGTGCGTTGATTATAGGTTAACCGAATATCTTTTGTATAAATGTCAGACACGAATGCCACTCCCTTTTTTTAAATAAAAGCGACTGTCGGGAACACCGACAGCCGGGGAGTTAAGAAATCGCACAAGTACGACCGCAATAGCCTTTAGGCCGAGGCCCTGGACATGCGCTACTGCCTCCCCGACCAATATTCGAGGAGACATCATTGCGGCTGATGTCAGCCGACTTGTGTGAGGTTCTTAAGCCCCGAGGCTGGCTGGGCCAACCCTAAGCGCAGGATAAGCGAGGATGATGGGTAGGGAAAGGGGGAATGTCGCGTTTCAGTTATAGATTTAGCGGCCAATGGGGGCAGGTGTTAGGTATCGTGTTTTGCAACCTTGCATCAGGCTTCTTTGAGAAGTATGCACTTTCAACCAACCGAAAGCCCACCACCCATGCCGCTTACCACCCTGCAAACCCGTGCTGACAACGCCTGCGAACTTTGTGCGGCCACCGCAGACCTTGCCGCATTCCCCGTTGGCCCAACGCCTGACGGAACAGCGATGACGGCGGCGTTGCTTTGCCCGACATGTACGGCACAAATAGGCGGTGACATGGATGTCAATCATTGGCGGTGTCTGTCAACATCGATGTGGTCGGAACACGCACCCGTGCAGGTGCTGGCGTGGCGGATGCTGGATCGCCTTTCGGATCAGGCTTGGGTGCGTGACCTGACGGATATGCTTTATCTGGACGATGAAACACTGGCGTGGGCCAAAGCGGGTGCAATCCGTGAAAGTCTGCACAAAGACAGCAATGGTGCAGCACTGGCCGCGGGTGACAACGTGGTGTTGATCAAAGATCTGCCCGTCAAGGGGGGCGGCTTTACTGCCAAGCGCGGCACAGCTGTGCGGGGCATCTCATTGGTCGCCGACAATCCTGCCCATATCGAGGGCCGTGTCGAAGGCCAACGCATTGTTATTCTAACAGAATTCGTGAAGAAAAAGTAAGCTTCCGTTATTTTGATTCACATCAAAGAATGTGCATATATTTTGTGCCAATTTGCCCCTGAACAAACAGGAGTACGCAGGATGTTTCGCCTAGCAGCAATGCTTTTCGCCGTAATCGGTTCCACTTTGGCCGGCAGTGCCGTGATTGCAACCCTAGTGGCCGGATACACGACAATGGTTCCGATTCTGATCGCGGCCGGTGTGGGATTTTTAGCGGGCATCCCGATTACATGGATCATTACAAAGATGATCTATGCGGATTAGGTAGCCCTAACTTGCCTTTTTGGTAATAGACTGCCCGGCTTTGGATAAATCTTTGCCCAAGCCTTCCATTGTTGAACATGCGCCAAGCGCTGTTAGGGCGATGATAGCAACGATGCGGGTTAATTTCTGGCTCATGGTATTTCCTTTTGTTGTTGCGTGAAATCCTAAATAGGATTGCACTTATTGGCAAGCGCACCATGGCAAATCTCCGCCTATTGCCTATTCGCTTACAGTGCCGATAGAAAGGTTGAGGTTTCGGGGAATGTTGTGGTAAACGCGGTACAAAACAGGAACCGTTTTGCCTTTGAAAATCAATAACCGCGATGCACGCAGGCTGTGGCTGACAGCGCAAGGTCTGGGCAACCCGCCGACAGGCCCTTTGGATGTCTTGGCGATTATCCATGAACTTGGCTTTGTGCAGCTTGATACAATTCAGGTGATTGCGCGTGCGCACCACCATATTATCTGGTCGCGCAACCAACATTACCGCGAACCGATGCTAAACCGCTTAATGGCGGATAATCGCGGGGTGTTCGAGCATTATACCCATGATGCATCTGTTCTGCCGATGGCGTTTTATCCAATGTGGCAGCGGCAATTTCGCCGTAAAAAAGAAGGCATAGATCGGTCAAACTATTATAACACGATGCTTGATGCCGCAGGGCGCGATGCGATCAAAGCACGTATTTCGGAAGAAGGTCCGTTATCGACCCATGCTTTTGATACCAAAGTTGCCGCCAAAGGCATGTGGGTGCGTCCGCCTCATAAGTTGGCACTGGATTATATGTGGTATGCGGGCGAATTGGCGACGGCACATCGGCAGAATTTCACGAAGTTTTATGATTTGGCGCATCGGGTGATCCCCGAAGGAATACGCGCCGAAAAGCACAGTGATCAGGCACAGATAGATTGGCTGTGTCATGCCGCCCTTGACCGTATGGGGTTCGGGACATTGGGTGAAATACAGAAATTCTGGGAAGCAACGAATGCGCATGAGGTTAAAACGTGGGCTGCTGGGGCATCACTGGTTCCCGTGTCACTGCAAGCGGCTGACGGGACGTGGGTAAATGCCTATGCACCTGCGGATATAAAGCAGCGTTTGGCGGGGTTGGCGGCACCCACTTCGCGCCTGCGTATTCTGAACCCGTTTGACCCTGTGGTGCGCGACCGTAACCGCCTAAGTCGTCTTTTCGGGTTTGATTACCGGATTGAAATTTTTGTACCTGCCGCGAAACGCAAGTGGGGTTATTATGTGTACCCTTTGTTAGAGGGGGATCGTTTTGTCGGGCGGATTGAAGCAAAAGCGGATCGTGCCAAGGGTGTGTTGAACGTGACGCGGATATGGGCCGAGCCACGGATAAAATGGACGGCTGCGCGGGCGCGTAAATTAGATGCAGAGTTAGGCAGACTTGCCCGACTGGCTTCTGTGGAACGAGTTGACTGGCATTGCTCAAATGCGATCATTTAAGTGAGAACTGCAAAAAAACGGTATTCTCTGATCCTATCTAATGCTATGAATTAGCCATATATTTAGGAGCGTCTTTATGTTTTCCCGTGTCGCATGGCGACGTTTTCAGTTTGGGTTACGCACTGTTTTGGGTTTGTCCAAACGGGGGTTTTTCATCCCTTACCGTTATGCGGCAACCGTACCTGAAAATCAGCCCGTTTATGCAGAGTTGGAACGTTGCTTTGCTTCCAAACGTACGGAATTTGCAGCTTTTTGTGCGTCTCTTGATGCTTTTGCCGATGATTTCACACGCTTCGGGGCGGCCCCTGAACCGCGTTGGCAACAGGGCTGGTTTTCGCGCCTTGACGGGGCTGCCGCTTATGGGATTGTGCGCAAGCATGCGCCCAAAACCATAATTGAAGTCGGTTCCGGCCATTCCACGCGTTTTATGGCGCAAGCGATACGGGACGGCGCGTTGGATTGCCGCCAAATTGCAATAGACCCACAACCACGAGCGGCGATTCAAAGCCTGCCACTGGATTGGCGGGCAGAGCTGTTGGGGCAGAAGCATATTGCGCTGTTTGCTGGTCTTGAAGCGGGCGACATTGCGTTCTTTGACTCAAGCCATATCCTGATGCCTGGCACGGATGTGGATATGATTTTCAACCGTATCCTGCCAGTATTGAAACCGGGGGTTTTGATCCACATCCATGATATTCTATTGCCTGACCCATATCCTGCAATGTGGTTGTGGCGGGGTTATAATGAACAAAACGCACTAGGCCCGATGATTGTCTGCGGGGCTTATGATTTGGTCTTTGCCAGTGCCTATGTAGCTAGTCGCATGCGTGATCAGATTGCGGCAAGCAAACTAAGCCTTTTGCCGCTGTTCGAAGGGGCTTATGAGACAAGCCTTTGGTTGGTAAAACGCGGGCTTTAATCGTTATCAGTCAAACCCAATCGATCATACAATAGTGGAACTTGATATTTGCTATTATTGTAAATCCTGCCCAAAACATCAAATTCATTGTCTGATTTTTGCTCATACTGCATAGCGATATAATATTTAGTGCCACTTGTGCCAATGGTTTTAAGTTTGATGTTAGCGCAGGCCGCATCGCCCAAAGGTTGTGGTGTCAATGCGATCAGTTCTTGTATTTCATGTATAAGAACATCGTGAGCTTCTTTCATGTCGATCGCTTTAAGATCATCTGATTGTTGATCTTCCAACAGTTGATAAACATCACTGCATACATCCCCGATCATACCTCTGGATGTATATTCACCACTGCTGTCGTAGAATGTTTTGTGGACTTTACTCAAAGCCTTTTTCGCGCTGCGGCCATATTCAAGTGCGGTTCCTTTTACGGCGGTTTCTTCAAAAGCTTCTCGCCCTGCCTCGACCGATCTGACACAAACGCCGACATCGTATTGGCTGTTGTAAGCCTGCTTTAGCCGCCCCGTAAGGATGCGATCAATGGCATCATGCATCTGCTGGGTTGTGGTTAGTTTGAAATTGGGTGGTTTTACACGCATAAGGCAATCTTTCTATGATGACTAACTGCAATCACCAGTGTCTATGTCATAGCCAACCCCCGGCTTGAACCCCTTGTTCAGGCGGGAAATCAGGGGCGAGTATTTTGAGTTGAGCGTTTTATCATAAACGATATAAAGCACGTTGATAACGGTAAACTTGCAACTAAAAATGTATTTTTCATAGAAAATATCGTTCCCACGATAGCCTGACAGAACCAGCCAGTCCTTACCCGCTTTTTTATAAGTCACTTTTTCATAGCCGTCTGATTTAAGCTTGTCTGCCTGAAACGGTTTTATCGATGTCCAAAAGTCGGTGTTGAAACGGCCATAAGTGATAAAATATGCATCATCATCGGCATTGAACCGTCTGCCGTCATTGTTTTCGGGCGGGGGCTGCATGGTAAACAGATGGGCCGGATATGACACGGTAAAGCCAAATCGCCCGTTTTGATAAGTTTTCCATTCGTTTGCCGCGACAGTCGTTTGAATACTGTTGGCATTCTGTTTTTCCCCAGTCGCAAAACTGATTGCATTGGCAAAGGTTTCATTTTCGGGGCTAAGGCCAGAAGCGGTTTTATAATCCGCAATCGCGGCGTCAAACTGCTGTAGGCCCAGATAAGCGTTGCCGCGCATATAATATAGCAAAGGGTCATCGGGATTCAGTATGACCGCCTGATGAAAATCATCGCGCGCTAGATTGAAATCCTGTTTGCGCAAATAGGCCTGTCCACGGCTTTTATAAAGGGTGTCGGACTGGCTATTGTGGCTTATTGCCCTTGTGAAATCCGCTATCGCATTGTCATACTGTCCGTATTCCAAAGCGGTATTACCTTTGTATGACAGTGCCAGAGCCAAGTAATTATTGGCATTTTCATGGGCGGGGTCATAGCTAAGGATACGCTCATAATCTGCAAATGCGGGTGTGTAATCCCCTATCGAAACATGAATATTTGCCCGCATGATACGGGCCTTGCTGTATTCTGGGTCACGTGCAATCGCCTGATCCAGACTGGCAAGTGCATGGCCTTGTTGCCCGTTCGCCATATAACTGGTTGCAAGATCGACATAAGTGACCACATCACCCGGATCCAGCACCGTTGCTTTGGTAAATGCGGTTATCGCCTGATCATATTGCCCGTTATTGTAAAAACTTACACCGTTTTCTATGGCTTTTGCAGCCAATGCCCGGTTGGTTTCATCGTTTGTGGCATTGGCCGACATAGCAAATGCCATGACGAAAGCCAGCGACAGGGTGGTGAGAACTTTAATCATCGTTTTGGGGTGTTGCATCTTTGGCTTCACTTTTGAGCTGCGCCTTTATTTTCTTTTGCTTTCGCAATGAATAAACCAACCCGCAGATCATAAGTAGTGTAAATACACCCCAAAATAACATCATGTCTTACCCCAGTTTTGCTTATTGCGACTTTGGCTTGCGCAATAGCTTCCCAATATAAAGAAACTTGGCAGTCTTTTTATCCAAGAACAACTGAACTAATTGTGATCACACTTTTGTCATGTGTGTTCTAATATGGTGGTGGAAAATTGATTTGGGGACAATATGTTTATGTTTCGCTTTATGGTTTTTATAACGGCTACAGCCTTGATGACGCATATGGCCTATGCCAATAAACTTGATCCAAAATGGGCAGTATCCAGAGAACAAGCAAATTCTTTGGGTGATGCGGCGAAGGCGGGTGATGAAGCCGCTCTGGTGCAATTACAGGAAATGGTGAAAGGCGGACAGGCCGCAGCCCTGCATAATCTTGGCTGGTTGAACCAATACGGGTTTGCCGATGGGGCAGTGGATTATGACGCATCATGCGATTATTATGCACAAGCTTCTGCCCTAGGTTACCCGCCGTCGATGCACGGTTATGCTTTATGCCTGTATGGGCAAGGTAGAATTGCAAAAGAAGCGGGTGCAGAGGATTGGGAAGATCTGGAATACAAAGCCGATCTGTTGATGTTGGATGCAGCCGCCGCAGGCTGGGTCAGATCCGCCCTATATGTCAGTGAATGGCTGTTAAATCGATTTGATTTTAGTGTGGATCATGCTGTTGCCGCCAGTGCTGCCGTTGAAAACGGTTTGAAAAGCAATCCAAATGAAACGGAAAAAACAAGCCTGACATATATAAAAGCCATGGCGATTATTTATGGCCCGAAACCCCGGGATTTTAAGGCGTCAGATGCAGCATTGCATTATGCCGATGAAAAGGGGCATACGGCTGCAATCAAGGCAATGCCATTGCTGTATAGTGAGTGGGGTAAGAAAATTGCCCGCCAGATTTATGAATGGGAGCCGATACCGATCTCGGCACAAGACTGTTATATCAAAGTAAAAGACCCCTTTGTTAAGCTGTCGCAGCTGGAAATTTGCAATTCAGCCTATACGTTGACGGCTTTGGGTTTGGCCGTATTACAAAGCAATGTCGATTATTTACATAATCATCTTACAGATTTACTGAAACTGTCAAATGACCGCCTTGCTATTCAGAGCAATAAAGATCTTGAATGGCAAATCGAACTCTTGAATGAAAAGAAACAGGATTTCCTTCAGGCGGCTGACATCATAGACGAGAAATTTATGCCGCTTTACCGAGAAAGGGTGAAATTAGAAGAATAAAGTGTGGTTAGGCCAAGATAATACGCATCGCTTTCAGAAATGCCCGCACTTCATCCTTGGTGTTGTAGTGGCACATTGAAACGCGGATACAACTATCAAGCCCTAACGGTGTCAGGATATTGCCTGAATAATGATCGGCGCGACGAATGTGAACGCGGATACCGTGTTCGGACAGTTTCGTAACGATGTCGCCCGATGCGTGACCCTGTACAACAATGGCAACAAGCCCTTCACGGTGTGGGTTATCCAGCCCGCCGATTACGGTAATTTCGGGCATATCGGCAAGCCCTTTTTCCCCACCAACCCCATACAACATTGCATCAACAAGGGCATTTTCCTGCGCGGCTATGGCGTGACCCGCTGCCACGATCTTGTCACGTGGGGTGGTGGCGTTTGACACCCGTCCGCCCAGCCATTCGAAGTACCCCACCACATCCGTGAATGTTGCATAAGACCCTGCATCGCGGGTGCCGAGTTCCCATGGTGCATTGGGGGCGCCGATCAGCGTGTCATGCGGCATGGCAGCCAAGCGGTCGGAAATCCAGGCAACACCGTACCCATGTCGTGAAAATACTTTGTAAGGTGAGATCACATAACCATCGATACCGTATGCATCAATATCAAGGCCGCCATGGGCTGCATGCTGAATACCGTCTACGATGATGATGCAATCAGGTGCCACATTGCGGATGGCTTTTGCAATTGCACCCACATCAACCGACATGCCTGTGACGGGCGAAGTATGCAGGATTGTCGCCACACGGGTACCCGCCGTAATATGGGGTAGGTAATCTGAAACGGTCACAGTGCCTGTTGCATCGTTATGGGTGGCGGAAACGTAGGATTTTCCGGCAATTTCAGCCCATCTGACACAGGCACTGCGTGAAGCGGGATGTTCCAGTGAACTGCCCAGAACTACGCCGCCCTTGGGCGTGCCTAGGCAGGCGGCACTGATCAGACGAAACAATAACTCGGTACCACTTTCACCGACAAAAACCTGACCGCCTTTGGCATTTAAAAAGGTGCGGATGTTGTCCTTGGATGTCTCAATCATGCGTCCGGCTTCAAATGATGCGGGATTGTCGCGGCCCTGATTGTCGGGGATTGCGGCATATTGGGCGGATGTCTCCACCACGGATTTCAATGTCAAAGCACCACCTGCATTTTCAAAGAAAATACGCGTGCCCTGATCGGGGCAACTATCGACCAGACAGAACCTGTCGCGGACTTCATCCATAAGATTTTCAACAGTGGTAAGCATTATGTGTTCCTTCAGTGTCGTTTGAAGAAAGTTATACCACTAAAAGTTCAAATGATTTAAGGTGTAATTGTTATATCAACCAAAAGGAAATGTTTTGGATATTCGCTTTCTGGAAAGCCTGATCGCAGTGGTTGAAGGTGGGTCTATTTCTGCGGCAGCACGGGGGCAGGGCCTGACGGCGGCCGCGATCAGTCAACGTATCCGTACCTTGGAAGCTACATTCGGTGCCGACCTTCTGATCCGTTCAGGGCATACGGCCCAACCCACAAAAGCCTGCCTGAACCTGCTGCCACGCGCCCGTGATCTGATTTTTGAAGCGGCCATGCTGAAACGTGACTTTGGCAAGAACGCATTATCCGGCCCGTTTCGTATCGGGGCCATCGAAACAACCTTGTCCGAGCTGATCCCGTCTGTGGTTAAAACGATTGCGCAAGATGCACCTGACTGTCAGCTGTCGATAAAACCGGGCACATCAATGCAACTTTATGAGATGCTGGAAAATGACCAGATTGATCTGGCGGTTATGGTTATGCCGCCCTTTGCTATCCCCAAGGTCTTTTGTCTGGGTATGCTAACATCGCAACCCTATGTATTGATCCAGAATATCGCTAATGGCCCTGTGACCAAAGATTACCTGATGAATGAACCGATTATCCTTTATGATCGGAAATCATGGGGTGGGGTGCCTGCATGGAAGTGGATAACGGAACATGCAAACCCCAAGAATATCATGTGCGATCTGGACGGGTTGCGCACGATTGCCGCGATGGTTGAAAATGGTTTGGGAATAGCTTTGTTGCCCAGTTGGCCGGAATTGCTGAACAGTAAAGACAAACTTTCATTCACCACACCTACGCCACCGCTTGCAGACCGGAACATCGTATTGCTTGGGAAAAGCGCGGAAAAACATGACCCGTTATGTGAGCTTATCCGAGGTTGCTTGTTGCAGCATTAACTACGCATAGCCAAACCGTTTAATCCACGGGTGGATTTGATCGTTATAGGCCTCGAAATGTGATTGGTAATTTTTCCATCGATATGAGGCATCTTTATAAAGCGGTTGCACGACTTGGCTGTAACTTGGGGTGTTGATCTTGCCGCGTTTCAGGGCGGTTTTTTGGTAATCAGTTAGGCTTGTTTCCCATTCCAGCCCCAGAAATTGCAGTAGCTTTTCGATTTCCGTAGGCATATCCACAACCAGGTCTTCGTATCTGATCATGTGAAAATCCAATCCATACCGCTTTTGCGACAGCCACCATGTTTCCATCACAATGCAATAAAAATCAACGATCCTTTTTAAGTCGACCATATTTGCCATCTGTGGATTTAGTTTAAAATACTGCATATAGCAGCTTAAAATACAGTCATAGGGGTGCCGAATTGCCAGAATGAACTTTGCCTTTGGAAACGTAGCTTCAATCAACGGTGCATCAAGTGCATTTAGGGGTAATTTGTCGATGCATATCTGATTTATATCCCTGTTATCTATGTGTTTATCCAGTTCTGCGAAAAACTGTGATTGCAAAAAAGAACGTTTATCAGGGTCAAGGTTTTCCAGATCACTTAGCTGATACGGGGTATCCATTTCATGTCGAACGGCAGCAACCATCGGTTTTTCTTCTGCAACGACAATCTGCGAATGGCTGCGCAAAATAGTATCCAGCAAGGTAGTGCCGGAGCGTGGAAACCCAACCAGAAAACAAGGCGCATTGGATGCAGGGCTGTTCGCACCATCATTCGGCAAAAGCTTGGGTGCGGCTTTCAATTCTGCTAAGAAAGACGAAATTCGCGCGAAATAATCATCGGGGTCGTTTTGCTTGAATGCAGGGCTTTTAATCGCTTGTGCGTTCATATCCGAAAATGCCGAAAATGCATCATCGTATAATCCGATTTTATCGAAAAGCTTTCCTTTCAATTCGTAAAACGCAATGACACGTTTTTTGATTAAAGAAATGGGGTCTATCCGATCTAGGGTAGCTTTTGCACGCTCATACGCTTTTTCCCGAAAGGCCAGTAATGCCGCGTAATAAAGCACGTTCGCATTGTCGGCAGCGGTTGAATTTTTCGATTTTGACAGAATATCGGACAAGCCTGTCAGGTCATTCGTTTTTTCGTAAAGATCGCATAGGCTGGTGATAAATTTGAAATTGTCGGGGTTTATATCCAATGCCCGTTGATAACTTTTTTGCGCGGCTGTCACATCCCCGCTTTCAGCCAAAGCAATACCAAGGTTATTGTGCAGATCGGCATTATCGGGTTCGATTTGCAAGGCTTTTTGATAGCATGCAATTGCAGAGCTTAAATTGCCTTTCTGCTTTAGCGCACCGCCAAGATTGTTATGGGCCTGCACATTGTTCGGATCGATCCGCAACGCGCTGTTAAACCGTTCGATTGCAGCATCAATATAACCCAGATTAATAGATGCAACACCTGAGAATATATGAAGTAAAAGGGTATCGGGATATTGCCTGAGCAGCGCATTTGTATGTTCATGAACCTCGCGCATGCGGCCCTGATTATAGAGTGCGATCACAGTATTGATCCGGTCTTGCGGGGGATCAATGGTTTGTGGCGATTGCGCACCGCCCAAAGCCGCCAACCCTTTTTGTGCAGGTTTGTTGTTCGGGAACTTTGCCAGAATGGACAGATATTGCTGTTTTGCCGCTTCAAGTTGGCCATTTTTAGCGTATTTTCGCGCACTTAACAGTGTTTGTTGAACAGATAACCGCATCTGGTGTTCTTTCATCGTTTCAAACAAGTGCCTTATAATCGGGTGTGCAGATAAATACCAATGATATGGCACGGTATAAATATTTATTTTTCAATAAGGGAATGCTGGTTTTGCGTATTATGCTTTGGCGGTTTCTTGTTTTTTGGCTGCACGTTGTAGGCGAACCTGATCCGCCAAGGTTACAGAATAATCTGCCAGCTCGGACAGACCTTTATCGACAATGTCTGCATTGCCGCTTGCAATCCCATCTGCGATTTTGCGGTGCAAATCGACGATTTTCGCACGATCGCGTTTTGAAAATGTAATCATGTTCATGAGGGGTTGCATCGACTCGATGGCGCTGGCCAGTTGATATGTCAGAACCGGGTTTCCGGCACCCTCGACCAGTGCTTTGTGAAATGCAACGTCGGACGCGCAAAAGCTTTCATCACTTAAACCGATTTGTTCTTGGCGATGAATTTCGGCGCGCATAGTCGCCATATGATCCGGCTGGCAGCGTGCAGCGGATAACGGCACACAGGCGCGTTCCACTGCAAAGCGGGCTTCACAGGCGGTTTCAAAGGACACTTCATTCATCGAAAGCAGCAGGGTGGAGGTGGTGATTTGTTGTGGGTAGGCGTCTTCGAAACTGATCCGATTGACAAATGCCCCGCCTGTCGCGCCCCTTTGGGTGCGGATCAGGTTTTGGGCGGCCAGACGTTTTAAAGCCTCTCGAACTGTTGAGCGTGAAACTTCAAAGCGATCGCAAAGCTCGCCTTCCGACGGCAGGCGTTCGTCTACCAAAAGGCTACCGTTCATGATCGCTTCGCGAATGGCTTCGGCGATCTGGCTGGATAATTCGCGGCCTTGGTTCAATGTGTACTTCATCATAGCCTCAAATATTTTAATTGTCAGACATTTAACTTTATGTCATTTATATACTACACAAGGATTCCCGCAAGCATAGGGAATAAAACTGTTCCGGCCGATGGAATTGGTGCGCTTCTCAGAGAGAGAAACATGGTTTCGATATGATAATAAGGAAAAAACATGACATTTAATGCATTGCTCGTTGAAAAAGACGAAGCAGGTAAAACCAAAGTTTCTGTCCAACAGTTAACGACGGATCAACTGCCCGAGGGCAATGTGACCGTGGCAGTGGATTATTCCACTGTGAACTATAAAGACGGTCTGTGCATTGGGCCGGGCGGTGGTTTGGTACGTACTTATCCGCATGTGCCGGGCATTGATATGGCCGGAACCGTCGAACAATCATCTGACAATCGGTATAAAGCGGGCGACAAGGTTGTTCTGACAGGTTGGCGTTACGGTGAAGCCCATTGGGGCGGATATGCGCAAAAGACCCGGGTGAACGCTGATTGGCTGGTGCCATTACCAGAAGGCCTGACCACGAAGCAGGCTATGGCGGTTGGAACCGCAGGGTTTACCGCGATGCTGTCTGTGATGGCACTGGAAGATCATGGGTTGAAACCCGAAGGCGGGCCGGTGCTGGTCACGGGAGCGGCAGGTGGTGTAGGTTCCGTTGCAACCGCGATACTGGCTCATCTGGGGTATGAAGTTGCAGCTGTGACAGGCCGACCAGAAGCGGCTGACTATCTGAAATCCCTGGGTGCGACCCAAATCGTTGCGCGGGAAGATATCAACGAGACCGTCAAGCGCCCGCTGGAAGCGGAAACATGGGCCGGTTGCATTGATGCGGTCGGTGGCGACATGCTGGCGCGCATTCTAGGTCAATTGAAGTATGGCGGTTCGGCCGCAGCAGTTGGTTTGGCAGGGGGCGCGGGCTTGCCCGCCACGGTTATTCCGTTCCTGTTGCGCGGTGTGAACTTGCTGGGTATTGATAGCGTGCATTGCCCGACTGAAAAACGTCTAGCTGTCTGGAAACGCGTAGCAACAGATCTGCCGATGGATAAGCTGGAGGATATGATTGTACCTGCGACACTTGAAGACTTACCCCAATTGGGTGCGAATATTCTAAAGGGTCAGGTTAAGGGCCGTGTTGTGGTCGATGTGAACGCTTGAACTAAAAAAGCGGCGCTGGGTTTTCCCAACGCCGCCTTTGTTTGTGAGCACACTGCTTATTCAGCAGGTGATGCTTGTGTTGCACTGTGTTTGTCACGCAATCCGTCACGGTACAGCGCTTTTCCAAGCGAGATCATCATTAGCACCATCACCATGGTAAATGGCAAGGCCCCGATGATCATCGCGTTTTTCAGCGCATCCAGACCGCCGCCACCGGCCACCAGAAGCGTACCGATCACAAGTGTCAGGATGACACCCCAGATGATACGGTGCTTGATGCCGGTTTCCTGTTCGCCGCCTGACATGATGGTGTTCATCACCAATATGCCACTGTCCGCAGATGTCACAAGGAAAGTCATGATCAGAACCACACACATGATCGTAATACCGGAAAGGAAACCGCCGGATATCATATTTTGCAGTGTCACGAACAGTTTTGCGGTTGTTGATGCCCCGGTGATTGCACCATTGGCAACACCCGACAGTTCCAGATCAATCGCTGTGGCCCCAAGGATAGTCATCCATGCGAAACACACCAAAGCCGGTGCAAAGACGCAGCCTAAGATGAATTCGCGTACGGTGCGGCCCTTGGAAATGCGTGCCAGAAACAGACCCACGAAAGGTGAGAATGCAATCCACCATGCCCAGTAGAAGGTTGTCCAGCCTGATTGCCAGCCAAACAAACGACCTTGGGTACCAACTTCATAAGTTGCGGCCAGCACATCTTCGGGAAGTTCCGCAGCAGCCCCTTCCAGCCCGCTTTTGAAACCGGCGTAAGACCCCCATGCGTTTTGTGCGCCTGATAAATCTGCAGCCAATGGTTTGGCTGCTTCAGGCAGGCCTGCGGCAAATGCGTCTGCAGATTGTGAACCATGCGCCTGAAAAGACATTTGTACGATATGCATGATATAATCTGCCATTGCAGTGGCATATGTCGTCATCGCAAATAAGAATGATCCAAAAAAGATAAAGACCAAAAGCAGGATCAGTGACAAAACCAAATTCAGGTTTGACAGGTATTTAACCCCTCTACCAACACCGGATACGGCAGATATAATTGACATGGTCATGATAACCACCAATGCTGAAATCAAGCCAACTGTACTTGGTGCAGGTTTTTCCGCGCCATTCATCAACCATTCCATACCCGTAATTGCATAGATCCCGTCAACAAATTGGCTGATACCAAAACCAATAGTCACAGAAACGCCCAAAATGGTCGCCACAACACCCAGTACATCGACAACATGGCCAAAGGGGCCATTTACAAATTTACCGAATAAGGGCGTTAAAGCGGATCGGATTGTCAAAGGCATATCGCGCGTATACGCGTAATAGGCCAAAGACAGACCGGTGATCACATAGATTGCCCAGGCGTGAAATCCGTAGTGCAGGAATGTGTAACGGTAGGCAGACGTCAGGGCCTCTTTGGTGTTGCCTTCGACTTGCCCGGCAACGATAACGGGGTTTGAGCCCCAAAGACCCAAAGGCTCGGCCGTGGCATAAACCATCAGACCAACACCCAGACCCGCACCAAACATCATGGAAAACCATGAGAAATTGGAAAATTCAGGTTTTTCGCCTTGTCTGCCCATCAAACGTTTTCCTGTTGATGGTATAGAAGCTATTACGGCCAGAAAGAAGAAAAATACACCGACTGCGGTGATGTAAAACGTGTTGAAACCTTTAAGTAAAAAGCCGTTTAATTCCGATAAGGCACCGTTTGCGCCTAATGGCCAAATCAATGCCCAAAGCACAAGTGCTACCATGATTGATTTACTTAGCAAGGCAATCGGAAGGCTATAGCCTTCGTAGAACCCTGACGGTGCTTTTCTTATGTCAAGCTCCGTAAATGGTGGTTTAACTGACATATATGTCTCCCCATATGTATCGCGAAAATTGAGCGTGTGTGTGGCAGTTTGTATTTTAAAATTCGTGGCCTCACAAAAAAGACCCCAGAGTATTTCGCATTCCCCCCCCGAGGCAATAGTGTAATCATAAGAGTTAAGGGTACTACAGGTTAGCAGTTTGCGACACTTGAACGTGCCCCCGCGGCCCTTTTCCTATGATGCATAGGTTTTCTTTGGGGTTAGTGACGTAAGGTCTTGCAAGTGAAATGATGATTCTTCGACGTGGAACTGATAGGCAAATGGAAGTTGTCAGAATTTATAACAGGAACTATTTTCATGCCCCGATTACTAAAAAATACCGTGCGCACCTTTCTTGTTATTTCCGTGGTACTAGGCGCCATGGCCCTGTGGAAACGTGAAGAAATCACCCGTTTGCTAGCGGTGAACAGTCTGTTTAACGCCGAAAAGATTATTCATAATTTCAGCCATATGGATGAAGCTTTTCTAAATACACCTATATCTCGCGGGCAGGGTGGGGTCAGTGAATTGGCAAAAGGCACGCCGATTGAGCTGTCTTCGGCAGTCAACGACTGGATCAAGGAACGCCATGTGACCTCGCTTGTTGTGCTGAAAGACGGGCAAATGGTTTATGAGGATTACTATTTGGGTACGGGTGCTGATGACCTGCGTATATCGTGGTCGGTTGCCAAAAGTTTTCTGTCTGCTTTAGTTGGTATTTTGCTGGAAGAAGGTGCCATAGCCTCTATTGACGATCCGATCATCAAATATGCTCCGTCTCTGAAAGGTAGCGCTTACGAGGGGGCCAGTTTGCGCAATGTGATGCAAATGTCCAGTGGTGTGACTTTTGACGAGGATTATCTGGACAAGAGTTCCGACATCAACCGTATGGGGCGCGAAATAGCACTTGGCGGTTCGTTGGATGATTTCGCCGCCAGCCTGAAGGGCAGTTTTGTGCAACCGGGGACCCAGATGCAATATGTCTCTATCGATACCCATGTCATCGGCATGGTGGCGCGCGGGGCCACAGGGCGTTCGGTGACGGATTTGATTTCCGAAAAAATCGTCACACCGCTTGGGTTTGAAAAACAACCTTATTATGTCACCGATGGTGACGGCGTTGCCTTTGTTCTGGGCGGTTTGAATGTGACCGCGCGCGATTATGCGCGGTTTGGTTTGATGGTGTCACAAGACGGCCAATATGGTGGCCAGCAGATTGTACCAAAGGCGTGGTTGCGCAGCTCAACGAAGGTCAGTGCCAATACCAAACCCGGTGATCGGAAATACGGCTATCAGTGGTGGATACCCGCGACAGGTACCACGGAAGGCGAGTTCTTTGCCCACGGGGTTTATGGTCAATACATTTATATCAACCGCCCCTTGGGTGTGGTGATTGTTAGTAACGCGGCAGATCGCGGTTTCAAGAACGAAGGTGTGGGTGCTGCGAACATTGAAGCCATGCGGGTAATTGCGCGGGGGCTATAACTAAAAACTAGACAAGTGAAATTCTTGCAAATAGCCTTTGAATACATCTTGTAAATAGGGGAATACTTTGAAGAATTTTTTATTTGTCTTTAACCTAATCACAATCGCTTTCACGTCACAAGCGTATGCTGGGGCTGAAGTTGTGACAACGCTTGATAGCAGCTCAGGGCAGTGGCGCGTTATGCGTTATGCTGATCAGGGGCGATGTGCGGTGCAATCGCCGCGTATCGACGGAACCATTATGATCATCAACGTAAAGAAAGCCGACCCCGGGCAGTTGTTTTTTACCTTTATGAACCCGGAAGAGACAATGTGGGCTTCTTCCAAAGGCAAACCTGATGGATATATTGCGGTTTTCCAAGAGCCAGATGACCTTATTATAGAAGAGATACTTGCCGGAAAGGCAAATCTTTTCCGTACCCCAGTTTGGGAAAATTCATACAAAAAAGATGGCATTGGTGTTTATTATCAGGAAATGGATGGAAAACTATTCACGACAGTGGTGCCCAATAGGTTTCAGGGTATTGACCCGAACACCGGCAAGCCGATAAATTTTCTAGATATATTAACCAGTGATGAATACCGCCGATATTATAATTGGAATATTGCTTTTTCCAATTCAGATAACCTGAAATCCAGTGGTACTGTAGATTATGAAATCCGTATAGATCAAGTGCCGGATCTGACCCCGTTTCTGAATTGTCTTCAATAGCCACGAATGGATTTTAACTCACTTTTCAGCTTGCGTTAAATCGATAACGGAACAAAGGTAAGCCGTCCAATACAAGATTGGGTGTTTTACATTTCGGGGTTTATTTATGACGTTAGATATTGATTTTGTCCGCGCACAGTTTCCGGCTTTTTCCAGCCCTGCGCTGGATGGGCAAGCTTTCTTTGAAAATGCAGGTGGGTCTTATACCTGCAAACAGGTTATCGACCGTCTGACGCGCTATTATACCGAACGCAAAGTTCAACCCTATGGCCCTTATGATGCCAGCCGTTTGGCTGGTGAGGAAATGGATGAGGCCCGCGTGCGTTTGGCTGCAATCATGGGCGTGGACACCGATGAACTAAGTTTCGGCCCGTCGACAACGCAAAACACTTACGTTCTGGCGCAGGCCTTTGGTGATTATCTGCAAACAGGCGATGCGATCATCGTAACCAACCAGGATCATGAGGCCAACAGCGGCCCTTGGCGGCACCTGAAAGATCGCGGTATTGAGGTGCGTGAATGGCAAATAGACCCTGATACGGGCCATCTTGACGCTGCAAACCTGAAGACTTTGCTGGATGATAAGGTCAAGCTGGTTTGTTTTCCGCATTGTTCCAACGTTGTGGGCGAAATAAATGATGTGGCCGCGATTTGCAAAATTGCGCACGCTGCAGGTGCCGTTACCTGTGTGGATGGTGTTAGTTATGCGCCGCACGGTATTCCTGATGTTGGTGCACTTGGGGCCGACATTTATTTGTTTTCAGCCTATAAAACTTATGGGCCGCATCAGGGTATTATGACGATCAAACGGGCATTGGGGGAAAAACTGCCCAATCAGGGGCATTATTTCAATGCGGATTGCCTTTACAAACGTTTTACCCCCGCAGGGCCGGATCATGCGCAAATTGCGGCATCCGCCGGTATGGCTGATTATATCGACGCGCTTTATGCCCACCACGCAAACGGTGCGGCGGATACGAACGGGCGCGGTGCTTATGTGCATGATTTAATGCGTGCGCACGAGGTTAAACTATTACAACCCTTACTGGATTATCTTGGTGATAAAAACTCCGTCCGCCTGCTTGGCCCGCGTGATGCTACTAAAAAAGCGCCGACTGTAGCGGTTGGCCTACAACAAAAAGGGAGTGATGCTGCCGAGAAGCTTGCAAAGCTTGGTATCATGGCGGGCGGCGGTGACTTTTACGGTGTGCGCTGTCTGCAAGCCCAGGGCATAGACCCCGATCATGGGGTCTTGCGGGTAAGTTTTGTGCATTACACCAAAAAACAAGAGGTTGATAAATTGATTTCGGCATTGGATCAGGTTTTGTAATATGCCACGCTTCATAGGCGGTTTCGTGCTATCCAAATAATCCTGAATTCAGACAAGGCTTGGCAGAAAGCAAAGAATCGCGCTAAGATTTGCCTGATAAGGAGATGGGGATGGCTGTTTTCACCACGACACAGGGCCAAATGAATTTGCCGCGATACTTTGCTATGGTCTTTACTTCGTTAAAGGCTTTGCAGCGCGGGACTTTAGATCTTGTCCTTTCGGATGGACGTGTGTTTCGGGTGAAAGGTTCGGATGCGGGCAAGCATGCGCAGGTGGTTTCCAAAGATGATGCCGTTTGGGCGCGTCTTATCCGTGAAGGTGATATGGGATTTTCTGACGGCTATCTTGAAGGGCAATGGATAACACCCGATTTGCAATCCTTTATGGATGTGATTTTTGATAACTTCTCCGAGATTTCCCGGCAGTATCCGGGCGTAGGCATATTGCGCATGTATGAACGGTTGCGCCATTGGATGAACCGCAATACCAAAGAACAAGCCAAGAAAAACATTTCGTATCATTATGATTTGGGTAATGATTTCTATGCCAGATGGCTGGATGATACGATGACCTACTCTTCTGCATTGTTTATCACCGGACAGGAAAGTCTGGAAAAAGCGCAAACGCAAAAATACGCATCTATTTGTGATTTGATGGGGATGAAAGACGGTGATCATTTACTTGAAATAGGTTGTGGTTGGGGCGGGTTTGCGGAATATGCCGCCGGTCAGCGCGGTGCGACATTGAAGTGTCTGACGATTTCCAAAGAACAACATGACTATGCAAAGGAACGTATGTTCAAAGCGGGGCTTGCGGATAAGGTTGATATTGTCATGCAGGACTACCGCGATGAAACAAACCGCTATGACGGTATTGCATCAATCGAAATGTTCGAAGCAGTTGGTGAAAAATACTGGCCATCCTATTTTAAGACCGTACATGACTGCCTAAATTCAGGTAGTCGTGCCACGATTCAAGTCATTACAATGGCGGATCATTTGTTTGATAATTATCGTAAAACCATTGATTTTATTCAAAAACACATTTTCCCCGGCGGCATGCTGCCCAGTCCGAGTGTTTTGCAGGAACAAATTGAAAAATCAGGCCTGGAGTATTGCGGATCAATGGAAATTGGGAAAAGCTATTCACTGACATTACGTCGATGGTATGACGGTTTCAATGAAACCTGGGGTGAAGTTACAGATATCGGTTTTGATGATCGGTTCCGGAATATGTGGAACTATTACCTAACATCCTGTGCGTCAGGATTTGAATATGGCACGACTAATGTCGCGCAAGTTACAATGCGAAGGAATTGATTTCATGTTAACCGCAGCCAAACTTATCGGCGCTTTAATACTTGCTTTGACGGCTCTTTATTCAACGCATTTGTTTATAAGTGCAAATACCACGCCATATCTGCGCGATGAAATCTATTACATGAATACGATGCTAGGTTTTCTGGTCGGGTGGCGGTCAATCGGATTTGATCCGGGCTTTGGGGGAATGTGGTCTATCGTATCAGGTATACGCGCTTGTGTTCTATTGGTGTTTATATCGGCTATTACTTTCGGTGCTTGGACCGTTGCCATTAAGCTCGAGAAATTTTTTATCCGGGAATTCGGTGATGTACTGGTGCAATGGTATGATGCGACATTAGGCTATTTTAGCTTGATATCGGACCCTAATATACTTTTGGTACTGCTTATAGGCGGGTGCCTTAGCGGTATCGGGGCAGGGCTTGCAAATCGCTATTGGACATAAATGTGATTGTCTAACTCTATGGTAACAGTTTTCGGTGTTGAAGCTGCAAGATATGCGGCGTATCAGTAATAAACCTTATGAATTGGACTTATTATGAACGTTTACCCTGACCTTCCCAACGCTGTTGGCCACACCCCCCTTATCCGTTTGCGCAAAGCCTCTGAAATTACGGGTTGCGATATTTACGGTAAAGCGGAATTCATGAATCCCGGTCAGTCGGTTAAGGACCGTGCGGCCCTTGGTATTATTCAGGACGCAATAAAGTCAGGGCGTCTTCAGCCGGGCGGAACAATTGTGGAAGGTACGGCGGGAAATACCGGCATTGGTCTGGCGCTTGTCGGGGCCTCTATGGGGTTTAAAACAGTTATTGTTATTCCTGAAACGCAAAGTCAGGAAAAAAAGGACATGATCCGCCTTGCAGGCGCGGAACTGGTCGAGGTGCCAGCAAAACCTTATAAGGATATTAACAACTACATCAAATATTCAGAACGTTTGGCGGCCAAGTTGGCCCAAACCGAACCGAACGGGGCTATCTGGGCAAACCAGTTTGACAATGTCGCCAACCGTGATGTGCATGTGATCAGCACGGCACCAGAGATTTGGAAACAGACAGGTGGTAAAATAGACGGCTTCGTCAGCGCTGTGGGAACAGGTGGAACGTTGGCGGGTGTTGCGTTGGGCTTACGTGAAAAATCCAAGGACATTAAAATCGGACTGGCCGACCCTGACGGAGCAGCTTTGTATAATTACTACGCCAATGGTGAGCTGAAATCGTCCGGTGACAGCATTACAGAGGGGATAGGGCAGGGTCGTATTACCGCCAATCTGGAAGGCATGACTGTTGATATGCCATACAATATTCCGGATGCCGAAGCTCTGCCGATCATTTTCGATCTTTTACGCGATGAAGGCATTTGCATGGGCGGTTCCACCGGTATTAACATTGCGGGCGCCATTCGCATGGCCAAAGACATGGGGCCGGGGCACACCATCGTAACTATTTTGGCTGATTACGGTAATCGTTATCAATCTAAAATATTCAATCCAAAATTCCTGAAGGCGATGAACCTACCCGTACCGGAATGGCTGGACGGTGCAGGGCCCGATATTCCATCGGTTTTTGAATAGAGATTCATATGAAACTGATTCTAAAGAGTTTTTTGGCTGCAATAGGGCTAGTATTGCTGCTCAACTTTGGTGCGTTTGCGCAAACTTCTGCCACTGATTTTAATATCGAAAAATTCCGCGAACTGGCAACACGCGCCGAAGGTGTTGTCTCTAGCGGGCAGGCATCTACTGATGCCTTGGAAATACTGCGTTCTGATCTGGTTAAATACCGCTCGCAAGCCCTGGGTGCACAAGAAGCGCGTGCGCGACGCGTAACCACGGTGCAAGAACAGATTGCTGCCCTTGGCGTGGCACCGGACAATGATGCCCAGGAAGTAGATTTGGTCGCAGACAGGCGTGCTGAATTAAACGGGCAATTGGCCGAGGCCCGCGCACCCCTGATCGTGGCACAAGAAGCCTTTGGGCGGGCCAGCGGTTTAATCACAGAGATTGACAAGATTATCCGGGACCGCAACAGAATGGCATTGCTGGAATTGAACAGATCCCCCCTTAATCCGGCACTTTTGACGGAAGCTGCTTCTGCGCTGATCAAACAAATTCAGGCTATTGGCAATGAGATACGCACCGAATGGGCAAGTGATCTGTCAAAGCGGGTGCGAAAGCAAAACGGACCGGTTTTGCTGATGCTTATTATCGTCGGGTTGATATTAACGTGGCCTGTGACCCGTTGGGCCGGGAACCGTCTGAAAGACGAGCGCGATAAAACGCAAACACAACTGGGTAATGTCAAACGTCTTCTGGCATCAATTGCCGTATTTGTCTTACCAATGACAGGTCTTCTTTTGATTTTTGCCGCGGTTTATATCGCAGATATTTTCGCGCTTCGTGGTGATATGTTCATGAATGCAATCCCTTCGGCAGGCTTATCGTTGTTTGGTGCAAATTGGCTGGCACGTAATTTGCCGCGAGGTAAGGCGATCAATGGTGATAATGCAGATGAGATAGCTAAATTGGCCTTTAAGGCGCGACGCCTGATTTGGGCTATGGGAACAATTATTGCGGTTGGGTATTTGATCTATGGTTTGAAAGACGGGGCAAACTGGTCAGTTGACATAATATCTACGATCCTTTTCCCTTTGATTGTATTGCTGGGCTATTGTTTGTTTCAGGTCGGGCGGTTGATCAGTGTCTATCGCACATTATTGCACGTTGATGTTGATATCGTAAGTATACCTGAACGTATTGCGACGATTTTCACATGGGCCTGTTATTTAACGGGACTAGGTGGGCCGCTACTTGCGGCGTTCGGTTATACAAATGCAGGCGAAATGCTGGTTTTTTCAATGTCTCTGACTTTGGCATTATCTGTTGCGGTTTACCTTATCTACTGCCTGTTTGTACGCTTTGTCAGCTCGCCGGTTACGTTGGAAGTAGATCAAACAACGGGACGCCCATCGGGTGGTCTGATGAAAGTGGCACTTGCCTTTACTTTGATCTGCCTAGCGATCCCTGTTTATGCACTTATCTGGGGCGCACGTGTCGCTGACATTAGCGGTTTATGGTTCACTTTGAACGAAGGTGTGGCCCTTGGGGATACACGGATTTCAATATCTGATTTTCTGATTTTTATCCTGATATTCTTTATTGGTTACACGGTTACCAAGCTGCTGCAATCGGCCCTGCGCACAACTGTCTTGCCAAATACGCGCATTGAAAGCGGTGCGCAAAACGCCCTTGTCACGGGTTTTGGTTATATCGGTATATTTCTGGCCGCCCTTGTTGCGATAACCACTACGGGGTTGGATTTATCCAGCCTTGCAATTGTTGCGGGCGCCTTGTCGGTCGGTATAGGGTTTGGCCTGCAGGCGATTGTGTCGAACTTTGTATCCGGAATTATCCTGTTGATTGAACGTCCAGTCAAAATCGGTGACTGGGTTGAAATCGGGGCTTATTCGGGATCGGTTCGCAATGTTTCCGTACGATCTACAAGCGTTGAAACTTTTGACGGGGCCACAGTTATTATCCCAAACGCTGATTTAATTGCGGGTACGGTGACAAACTGGACGCATGGCAACATGCGCGGGCGGGTCAAAGTGCCGGTGGGCGTGGCTTATGGTACGGATCCCGAGTTGGTTAAGCAGGTCTTATTGTCAATCGCCGATGATCATCCAATGGTATTGAAACTTCCTGCCCCCAAAGTGGTGTTCATGGGCTTTGGTGCGGATTCGATGGATTTCCAGCTGCGCGGCATTTTACGTGATGTAAACTACGTTTTAGGCACCGCGTCTGATATGAACTTTGAAATCGTGAAACGCTTTGAAGAAAACAATATCGTCATTCCGTTCGCACAACGTGAAGTGACCATCAAAAATGCACAGGACTTTTTACCCCAAACGAAGAAACCTGTAAGGAAATCACCCCCCAAGGCCAAAACATGACCCGACTTTTGTTTCGTGATGATGCTTATACAAAAACCGATAATGCGCAGATTGTGACAATCAACGATCTTGGCGGGATAATACTTGATCAATCCCTGTTTTATCCCACAGGCGGTGGGCAACCCGGCGATTGCGGTCATTTAATCTGTGATGGCCGCCATATTCCGATTGTCACAACCGTAAAAAACGGTGCCGATCAAGTGGTTCTGGTGCCTGCCGAAGGCGCGATATTACCAGGCTCCGGCCAAATGGTTGAACAACATCTGGACTGGGATCAAAGATACAATCACATGCGCATTCATACTGCGCTGCACCTTTTATCCGTGGTTATTCCATTACCGGTCACAGGTGGTCAAATCTCTGCCGATAAGGGCCGTTTGGATTTTATGATGCCTGAAGTCATTGAAGATAAAGCGGCGGTGGAAGCCGTGTTAAATGACCTGATAGCACAAGATTTGGAGATTTCAGAAAGCTGGATTACAGACGCTGAACTTGCCGCCAACCCAAATCTGGTAAAAACCATGTCGGTAAAGCCGCCGATGGGCGCGGGGCATGTACGCCTGATCCGCATTGGAACGGAAGGCACACAGATCGATTTGCAACCTTGTGGCGGCACCCATGTCAAACGCACATCCGAAATTGGAAAGATGCGGCTGGGTAAAATACAAAATAAGGGCAAACAGAACCGCCGTGTGAATATTCACTTCGCAGAAATATAACCTGCTTTTCCGCTTGCTTGCCCAATTTCCATTGTGTAAACGAGCCGTTATTGGACAGGTGGCCGAGTGGTCGAAGGCGCACGCCTGGAAAGTGTGTAGGCGGGTGACCGTCTCCAGGGTTCGAATCCCTGTCTGTCCGCCACAATACCTTATTACACAATACCGTTGAATTGCTTTGAGTGGCTTTTTAACCATATTTTATTGGCTATATAGTCTCTTTATCTTTCTTTTGCCTTTCTTTCGACTATGCTTATATATTTTCATTCTGCGGTATGGAATGTGGTATGAATGAAATGACTTACTTATCAGGAAAGCTTACAAAGAAGTTGGTTGAGAACCTTGGCGCAGGACGGCATGGTGATGGTAACGGGCTTTGATCCGTCAGGGGCGCGGCGTTGGGTTGTGCGTGTTGTGGTTAAAGGTCAGAAGAATAAGAAGGGTGCGCCGCTTAGAACAGACTTTGGCTTGGGTGGCGCAGATGTTGTTACTTTAAATCAAGCACGTGATAGAGCCTTGGAATACCGCCGTATGGCAAAGCAGGGTTTGAACCCGCGCTTTAATGCAAAACAAGAACCCCACACCTTTGAAGAAGTTGCCCAACAGGTGCATATAGACCGCTTGCCAACCTGAAAAAATGCCAAGCACGGGCAGCAATGGATTAATACGCTTAGGGATTATGTTTTACCCAAAATTGGTCGTATGCCAGTGGATAGTATCGGTCAGCCGGAAGCCTTGATGTGTCTGTCTCCGATTTGGACGGAAAAGCACGAAACGGCCAGACGACTAGCTCAATGTATCAAGACGGTTTTGGATGTGGCAAAGTCAAAAGGCTTTCGTTCGGGTGAAAACCCCATCACCGAAATCAAAGACGCAAAGGTTCTCCCAAAGGTCACGGCAAAGCCTAAACATCACAAGGCGATGAAGTGGCAGGATGTACCTGCCTTCTATGCTGAATTGAAAAACCGCAATGCAATGGCAGCGCGCGCTTTGATGTTTACCTGCCTGACGGGATCACGCACATCCGAGGTGTTAGGGATACGTTGGGATGAGATTGATTTAGAGGCACGTTTGTGGACGTGTCCAGCTGAACGCATGAAGACCGGCGAAGTACACCGTGTTCCTCTCACAGATGAAATGCTGGCGATCATAGAACCTTTACAAGCAATGGCGTCCGAATATGTCTTTGAAGGCCAGAAGCGGCACAGACCGCTTTCCAACATGTCGATGTTAATGTTGTTGCGCCGTATGAAGATCGAGGGCGTCACCGTACATGGGTTTAGGTCTACGTTCCGTGATTGGGCCTCAGAAGTTGCTAACGTGCCGCGTGAGGTTGCTGAGATGAGTTTGGCCCATAAAGTCGGGTCGGACGTTGAGCGGGCCTATGCGCGGTCTGACTTGCTGGATAAGCGAAGAGTATTGATGGAACGTTGGTCGGCGTTTGCGGCTGGTGATGTTGGGCAAGTGGTGAGGGTAGGTGATGAGAAGACTAAATAAAGATTATAGTACTCGAAGATCAAAGCTAAATATAAATCACGAAATCGATTATGCAGCCTAACGTGAGATCGAAAAGGCGGGTCCCTTAAGAGTCGGGAATAGCGAACATGATAGCTATGTGCATATAGACATCTACCCATGTAAATACCTGTTAAAATCATGCACAGCTGACATAATCGAAGTCACACATTCTGTTGGCCACACGACACTAACAACACAAATTGATAAGGAGGCCTTACTCAAGGCCAAAAGCCTTAACGGGTTTTACACTGACTTCATTGAACAACCGTTGGCATATTTTTCTTCTTCCCAGGAAAGACAGCAAATTGAAGGGCAAATTCAAGAACATTTAGGCTTTGCACCAATGGATTTGTATCACGAAATAATCCAGCGTGACGAGCTTCCAGAAAAATTCAATTTAGTGACGATTGCGAAAGTGATGTCTGGAAACCGCATGCTCTTTTTGTCCTTTTAGATTTACTTCATGATCAAAGAGAAATGCATGATGCGTATGATAATATTGATGTTGCTAAACCGTTTGGAAATTATTTTGAGAGCGCAGAAGATTTTTCAAACTTTTTGAGTTTTGTATATGATTTGGGATTCTTGAGTGGCCGTTTGATAAGCGAGTATTTCATTCGCTATGAAATCCAGCCCCTTGTGGAAAAGGGGGAAGCGGCAGAAAAAGAGCAGGAAATACGTAGTTCATCTGGGGGTAGCGCCACCAAAGCCAAACCTGCAATACAAAAAGAACTGTGCAAGGAATTGATTAAGCAAGCGGTAGCTGAAAAAGGATTGGAGCAAGCGGGTTTTATCCTGAAAACACGCGGGCATTGCCTTGGACCAGAAGGGAAGGGGCAATCCACACAATGGGCACTAACACATCTTCCTGTGGATGGGTGCAAAGCAACTGATGATGTGGGAGGGGGGGTAGGTTATTTTCTGGGTGGGCAACGCCGGCGACCGCGTGGCTAAGCGTTCTTTACGCACGCGCTAAACTGGAGAAAAAAGCCCAATCGAGATGAGATGGCGAATGCGCATATAAGTTCTATCGTACATCGCTTTACACGGGCCGTTGTGGCCAATGATAGATTAATTGGTTGCGCGCGCTCTGCTTTCAATCTGTTGCTCAGATTAATCTCACTCGGCGAATCTGCGTCTACAATTGACAAGAGCTTAACGTGTTTTGGTTTGGTAGGGGGGTGTCCCAAAGTTCGGAGAAATGGAATATGACAACAGGCGTTGGTAATCAGATTTTTACGCGTGAAGTTTTTAAGGGGGTGCGAGTAGCGATTGTATTAATCGCCCGTATTGGGCCCAGTGCTGCCTTTGGCTATATTATTACCTGGAGTATACAATTTGGCATTTGAAATGATGTGGCTTTAGATATCTTTCCATGCTCTGGACGCATTATCCACTGTGCACTTGCTTGCTTTGCCACAGTGTTCAATAGCAGCTTCTATCGCTAGCTTTGTAGACTTTATCCCTGCGACGTTCCGGCGAGCGCGCTGGACGGCTTGCGGAACGGTTCGAAAACATGGAGAAAGCAAATGAAATTCATCGCCGAATGCATAAGGCCACACTCGCCGCCCTAACAGTCGTGACGAACTTACAGAGCGCCTGCCCGAGACGGGCAACTCTGACCCAGTTATAAAAAGGTCTGCCCGCCTGTGGCGGTGTATGATACGGGATTTCAGGCACGAACGGCCGCAGAGGTGTGGCTGTTGCCTGATGTCTCTGCGATTATGGAAATGTTGAGTGATCATGCGGTTATGTGGGAGAAAGTGAGGATGTGTATGATCAGGGACAGATAATATGTTCACATGGAGGAGGCAGTTTTGCTCAAAGGCTAAAGTGTTATGTCCATCTGTTGAAACCACCACAGATTTACGACATTGGATGTCCTCAGAGGGCCGATAACTTCGGCGGAACCAGCCATTGAGGAAGTGAAGGTTGCCGTTAAAGCGGCGCATATGATAACTTCCACTGAATCAAGCGCCTGCGATAGCACTTTTGGTAATATGGACTGCTTTTTGGGTGAGGCAGGAGAGGACCATGTTGCGACATCAGGGATTAGGCAGCCGTGTTTGGCCAATGGACCCAACTTTCAGCTTAGCGCGCCCTGCTTTCACTTGTGTAAGTGCTGCGAAACCAAAGAATGCGGTGGTCAAGCTTTGGTGGCAACGAATAATAAATATCATGCCCCGAGATAGGTTTCCTGGATCTTTGTGTCATGCCGCAGATCCTCGGCCAGACCGCTGAAAGCGACTTTTCCGATTTCCATTACATAGGCGTGCTTGGCCAGACGCAGCGCCATGCGGGCGTTTTGTTCAACCAGCATGATGGTGCGACCCTTAGCGTGCAGTTCCTTGATAATCTTGGCAATTTCCTGCGTCATAATCGGTGACAATCCCAACGAGGGCTCGTCCAGTAGCAGCAGTTTTGGCCCGGACATTAGGGCGCGCGCCATAGCGACCATTTGTTGCTGACCACCGCTCATGGTCCCGGCGAGTTGTTTGCGGCGTTCAAGCAGGATGGGAAAATGTTCGTAAATCTCGTCAAGATCGGCTTTCATCTTGGCCGTATCCTTACGCAGATAGGCCCCCATTTCCAGATTTTCCAGGACCGTCATCTGCGGAAATACCCTCCGTCCTTCGGGCACCATGGCGATGCCGCGGGCGTTGATTTCCTCGGGCATCAGTTGATCAATTTGTTCACCTTCGAAATCTATTCTTCCTGAAGTGGGATGATGCAGCCCGGAAATGGCCCTGAGCGTTGTAGTCTTGCCTGCACCGTTTGAACCGATCAGTGTGACAATTTCGTTTTCTTCGATTTCGATGGTGATGCCTTTCACCGCAGCAACAGTGCCATAATGGGCAACCATATTATCCAGTTTCAGCATGGCTCGTAGCCCCGTTCTTTTTGTCTAAAGATCATAATCGTCCGACCCAAGATAGGCCTCGATGACTCGCTTGTCGTTGGCAACCTCTTCGGGGTTGCCTTCCATAAGTAACTTGCCAAAATTGATGACCGAGATGTATTCGCAGGTTTCCATAACAGTGCGCATGTCATGTTCAACCAGCACAACCGTGATCTTCCACTCATCCCGAAGACGCCGGAAATGATCGGTGACCATTTTGGTCTCGGTCGGGTTAAGTCCTGCGACCGGCTCATCAAGCATGATCAGTTTCGGTTCAACCGCCAGCGCATTGGCAATGCCGAGGATGCGTTGATGGCCGTGGCTGAGGTTTTCCGCCAATTCATCTTGGTGGTCAGATAACTCCATGAAGTGGATGATTTCCTTGGCGCGCTCACGGTGTTCTTCCTCTTCCTGATTTCGTCCGAAAATCGTCTGGAAGACGTTATTTTTGACTTGGCTGTGTCGTGCCAGAACCACGTTTTCTAGAACGCTGTAGGTCGGAAACATAGCGTTGCGTTGAAATGTGCGCACCAAGCCTGCTAGAGCGATATGACTGGGCCGTTTGCCGCTGACCACCTGACCGTTAAAGGTGATCGTTCCCGATGTTACAGATAATGCACCACTGATCAGGTTGAAAAGCGTAGTTTTACCAGCACCATTAGGGCCGATAACACCGCGGATTTCACTATCAGAGATGCTAAGGTTGACGCCATTGACTGCCGCCAATCCACCAAAACGTTTTACAAGATCCTTTATCTCAAGAAGCGACATCGGATACTCCTGCACCAGATTTCCTAGCCATGATCTTATTCCTGATCTTAAAGAAAAGATCATCCAGCCCGCCGGGCAGGAACACCAGGAAAAAAATTAATGTGCCACCGAACAATAAGGGTCGCCATTCCAGAAGCGGTCGTGACCATTCAAAGATGAAGGTCATCAGGATCAGGCCCATGATCGGGCCCCAGAACGTGGTGGTGCCTCCGACCACGATCCAGATGATGAGGTAGACCATTGTGGTCACGTCAAAGTTTTTCGGGTCCACCGCACCCAGCCGATGGGCCAGCAGCGCACCGGCGATGCCCGCAAAAAACGCACCCAGTCCAAAGGCAAGCGCGCGGTAGCGCGGGACGTCAATGCCGACGCTTTCCGCCAGACCTTCGTCTGTATAGAGTGCTGTGAACGTCTTGCCGATACGTGACTGGTCGATCCGGTACATGATGATCAGGCAGATCAAGGCCACGGCCATCACGAAATAATAGTAGGGCATCGGCTCGAAGAAATCGATCGATCCAAGCTCACCGTTTGGGATGCCGATCATGCCGCGTGGACCGCCAAATGGGTAGCGGAACTTGATCCAGATCAGGCGAATGAGCTCTCCCAACGCAAATGAGGCGATGAAGAAGCCAAAGCCGCGGGTTCTGATCAGGGGCGTGACCATGATGAAGCCAACGATACCGGCAACGACCGCCGAAAGCGGTACTGTCAGGAAAATGGTTAGATCAAACCACTTTGACAACAGCGCCGTTGTGTAGGCGCCAACCCCCATCAAGACGACATGTGAAAGCGACCAGTCGCCCGTAGTGGCCGGAATACGATAGCTGCAAACTAGGATCAGGTTGATCATGAACAGAATGAAAATCTCGATTGTGTAAGCGCGCACCATGAACGGTATTGCACAGCCGACTGCGATGACGACTGCAAGTAAAAACAGCGGTTTCCAGTTTGGTATGCTCATGCTTTCACCCGCCCCAACAGGCCCTCGGGTCGCACGATAAGAATAATTGCCATGCAGGCAACGCCGACCATCTGGGCCGTCACAGCGTCAGACAGTGTGGTCACAAACGTATGGATGAAGCCAAGCAGGACCGCGGCCAGAACCGCACCTGCGATGCTTTCCATGCCGCCCATCACCACAACGATGAATGCTGTCAGAATAACTCCGTGCCCCATATATGGGGTCACAGGATGGATGGGCGCCATCAACGCGCCAGCAAGCCCCGCCGAGGCACCGGATATCCCCATCGCCAGCATTGTCATTTTGTTAATGCCTATCCCCTGCAGGCGGGCTGTATCTGGATCTTGCGCACAAGCACGCAATGCCTTGCCATACTTGACTTTAAAAAGGAAATACCACAGGCAGGACAGCATGACGATCGCAACCGGGACTACCAGAACCCGTTGCCAGCCGATTTTGGCACCCAGAATATCAGCCGCACCCATGTAAGGTGTGGGAACCGAGCGCATCAACCCGACCCCCCAGGCTTGGCCCACCAGAACCTGTAATATGAACGCAAGCCCTGCGGTCGCCATAAAGCCAGCCAGAACATTTGAACGTGTGGGCCTGAATATCAGCCGCTCAGTGATGATCCCCATTGCGCCGACGATCGGCACGGCCATAAGCACCGCAATCGGGAATGGCCACCCTAAAAGCGCATAAAAAACATAAACCACATAAGCGCCGGCCATAAAAAATTCGCCGTGGGCAAAGTTCGCCATTTTCATAACGCCGAAAGCCATCGCGAGACCAACCGCGATCACCGCGTAAATTGATCCGGCAACGATCGAGTTGGCAATTGTCTGTATCAGTAAAGCAAGATCCACGAGCCTGTGTCCCATCATCAAGAGTGTTTGTGGATAATGCGGACGCAACAAAGCGCCCGCAAGTCTTATAGTATCCGACAGTTAAATCGGTGGCCAAATCAGCGTTGATCGAACATCTGGCCCTTATCGCGGACAACCTTGATGATTTCGTCCTTGCGGTTGTCAAACCACTGTTCGAACCGAACCACGGCCTGCACCCGCTTGACACCGTCGCGCACCTCGTTGATCGGAATCGGAGGTGATACCATGTTGTCGATACCCCACATTTCCTTACCACCCATTTTACCTGGCCCAAGAATGGTCGGGATTGAATCCTGACCACGCAGAGTATCTAGCACGACATCAGGGTCAACGGTTCCGGCAAGCTTGACGCCTTCAGCCCAAACCTTGAACGTGATCACGTGATCCCAGTCGATACCGGTGATTTCACGATGTACATCTTCCGGCCCGCCTGGTCCGTAACGAGCATTCCACTCGGTCATGAAGTTTTCCTGCCAGGATGGCGAGCCCCACCACGGGTCGTCAAACAGCGGGAAGCTGTCTGTTGCGCCTTCAAGGTATTCCTTCGGAACTTTCTGCAGAATTGATTCCGTGTCCAGATAGTTCGCCGAAATCAGACCTTTGAAGCCTTGCAAGTATAACTGTTCGACGATCTGCACAACGAAGGTCGGATAGCTGAGATTCAGCGAAACAACTTCCGGATTGGTTGCCAGCATGGCCGAAACAACCGGTGCAAAGTCCGTGGTCTCAATAGCATAGTTTACGTCATAAACCACTTCCCAGCCATCGGACAAGGCCGAGCCAACTTCCCATGCCTGAGAGGTCAGACCAATGGTATCATCTTGTGAAATCACCGCCCAGCGTTTTAGATGCGGGTTGATGAACCGGTGATAGAACGGGCGCAGCATGTCGATACGCGGCGTCACATCGCCACCTGCGATCAGGTAGGGACGGTCGGGTTTGATATCCGTGGAGATAAGGCTGGCATAGACCACTTTCTTTTTAGTCAGGAATGGGTGCGTGGCATCCGCCGGGTTTCCGCCAATGGCGCTGATGAACTTGACGTCTTTTTCCAACACCAGCTGTTTCGCGCCTTGCAGCGCTTTGGAACCTGTTGCCTCGTCGTCAAAGGCATACATCTTCAGCGGGCGGCGCTCACCACCCACCAACAATCCGCCTTCGGCATTCACGGCGTCAATATACAGCTGGTTTCCGGTCAGACCCGGCAGACCCCACCCGGCGTCAGGACCGGACAGTGCTCCAAGGAAACCGATGTTGATCGGATCTCCGGTGGGTTCGGTCGCTGCAGCAGCCGGGCCGATAAGGCTTGGTACTTCAAAAACTGCCCCGGCGGATACTGCGGCGGCGGCGGCAATCGAAGCCGAAGTATATTTAAAGAAACCGCGTCGGCTAATACCGTTCTGCATTGTGGTTTTTTCAGTGTCTGTTTCGGTAGTCATCATTATTCTCCCTTGTCGGATTCTTTAAGTCCAGTTGCGGCGCTCAGGGCTTTTCTGCTTCCTGAGCTAATAATAGTTCGATTTTGTCTAGACCAATAGTATACCAATTAATTGACTATGTTACCAGCTTATCCAGAAACTGCTCCAAAAATCAATAATTTCTTGCAAATTATCTTGAAAGCAGCCACTATTCACTTGGGTTATCATTGGGTCTTTACGAAAAATAATCATTAAAAAACAGCGATTAAAACAGCTATTTAAAAAGATAGCAGCTAGTTGCAATTTAGAATGCGCAAGGGTTTTTGTAATTCAATTTGGCCACTCACAGAAACTGTCACAACGGAGAATTGGTATTAAATCGGTTTACTTTCTGGCGTCAGCACCAATTAAACAGAATCGTTGCACATGTAAGGACACAACGGAATAAAATGCCGTTAAATTCCCTCTTAACAGTGCCAACTGATACACCACTAGCCAGCAGTGTATCTCTTATCTCACGGGCATCGTACCTATTTACTTTCGATAACGGTTTATATTTCTTAATAGCTTTTAGAGGCGGTTGAGTAGCAGCAGTGCTACGCTGTTGAGGTCGTATCGAATGTCGTTCCTGTCTGAAGTCAACTTATGTGGTGTAGTAATAAGGGGTACTCATTATTATTCTGGGAAATCAACATTTATTGCCTTTGAGGGTATTGTCAGATTAAACTGATTTGCTATGTTGGAATGTGGATTTGGTCTGTTTTGAAAAAAGTGTTTGGCTATTTGCCAAGCAATACAACAAACTTCACCAATCTGTAATAAGGTTGGGGGATTAGAGCACATACCTTCGTTTTATCTGACAATGCCAACGAGAGGACCCCGCCATGCATATCTTAGTTTTACAACATGCCGTCGTTGAACACCCTGGAGTGTTCCGCCAGTTTCTTGCGGAAGACGGTCATAGTTGGGATGCTGTGAATTTGAATTTGGGGGAGCCTTTGCCAGAAATTTCTGGCTATGATGCGCTTTGGGTTATGGGTGGGCCAATGGACGTTTGGCAAGTGGACAAATACCCTTGGCTAGAAGCAGAAAAAATTTTTATTCACAAAGCTGTAGCGGAAGACGGTGTGCCCTATTTAGGCCTGTGCCTGGGGCATCAACTTCTGGCGGAAGCTTTGGGTGGTAAGGTTGGCAAAGCTGAAACACCTGAAATCGGGGTCATGGATGTCCAGTTGACTGAAACAGGTGCCAGCGGAATTCTGTTTGACGGACTGCCCGAGCGTTTCAAGACGCTACAATGGCACAGCGCCGAGGTTACAGATATGCCCCCTGGCGCCCAATGTCTTGCAACCTCACCTGCCTGTAAATTTCAAGCGTTGCGTTGGAATACGCGCGCGTATTCATTACAATTTCATTTGGAAGTTGAACCTGACACCATAACAAACTGGGCAGGTATCCCCGAATACTCTGATGCGTTACTGAATGAGATGGGGCCAGATGGGGTGAGTAAGCTCGCCCTTGATTGTGAACGGCAGATGAACACGTTTAACGAAATGGCTGAAAGGGTCTATATCAATTGGCTTCAGACATCGGCGAAAACCTGATCATGTCTCTGCTGCTCTGGTCAAAGACAGTCGCGCCGTTTCCAAGTGATCCTTCATCAGATTTGCGGCTGTTTCAGGTTCACGAGACCGGATAGCCTCAACGATCTGTCGGTGTTGCTTGTTGTACTCTGTGATGATTTTGAAATCCAAGGTCAATTGCCGCATACGCTGCCAATCACTCTGACCGCGTATTGCTGTGATCTGGGAAATCATCCAGATAAGCAGTTTGTTGCCTGTGGTTTTGGACAGGACTTTATGAAATTCGGTGTCAAATTCAGCAAAAGAAGTTGGGTCATTTCGACATGCATCCATGCGGTCGCACAGCGCGTTCAAACGGTCGAAGTCCTGTTGCCGCCCATGTAAAACTGCCAGACGACAAATATGTGGTTCAAGTGCGAATCTCGCGTCAATCAATTCCAGCGGGTTAGCATCATTAATGGGTGATGAGATGGTATCAACAATCTTGTGCACAATATAAGTACCGCTTCCAGGCCGAGTTTCGACAAATTTTTCTTCCTCTAGCCTCATTAATGCTTCGCGCACGGTTCCACGCGCAACACCGTAGAATTCCGCCATATTCCGCTCAGAGGGTAGTTTGTCGTGAATTTGCAGATTCCCTTTCTGAATTTCGTTTCTCAAATGCAATGATATTTCGGCGGCGCCTTGACGTTTACTGGGGAGTTTTTTACTTATATCGCTCATTTATTATACCAAAATTAGTCCAATTATGTGTAATTCCACTTTTTTTGCCAGATTGGTTCAAAAATGGTTGATTTACGGTGGTTTCTGTATTTAGGATCATTGTGGGGGTGTGCATTGGAATTGTCAAAACCCCTACGCATTTGTGGAGAAAATCAATATGGCTATGCCAACCCATGTCGAGTACCTTGTTATTGGTGCAGGGATTCATGGCTTGTCAACTGCTTGGAAGCTGGCGCAACGTCTTACCGAAAAGGGCGAAACTGTTGCCGGCAGAGTGGTCGTAATTGACAAAACTGGGATTGCAGCTGGTGCGTCGGGAATTGCATGCGGTGTGGTCCGCAATAACTATTTTCAGCCGGCCATGCGTCGCCTTATGGCTCATTCTGTTGATGTTTGGGAGAGTGATCCTGACGGGCTTGCATACCATCCAGTCGGCTACATGCAGATTTCCAGCGATTCTATGCGAGATGATGTTGGCTCTATCTACGCGCAACAACAGGCCATCGGCTATGAGAGCGTGTTTATCGAAGGTGCAGATGCTTCGATGTCGTACATGCGTGGCATATTTGGCGATTGGCAAGCGCAAAATATCACCAGTGTTTTGCACGAAAAGCGTGGCGGATTTTCCAACCAAACGAAAACAATGTATGCGCTGGCTGACAAGGTCGAAAAGCTGGGTGTGCGCATCATTTCAGGTGTTACCGTAAAAGGATTTAATACCGAAAACGGATCGGCAAGTATTCAATCGGTGGAAACCGATAAGGGCGCAATTACTTGTGAAAGAGTTGTAATTGCAGCCGGACCGTGGGCGCGTGATTTTTGGACGATGTTGGATCTGCCGGGCCAAATCACGGTCAAAGGGCTGGACGGCGTGGTCCATAATGATGTTGACATGTGGCGGTTCTGGCAACTTGAAGAAGGTGTTCTTCAAATGGACCCTGGCCTTGGGCGCGCCGATGACGGCACACTGCCGCCTGTGATCCATGTTGATACGGATGCTCCTTTATATTCGACCGTCGATGGTTCATTGGTCACGGATGAAATGTGGGGCATCTACTACAAGCCGGATTGGCATTTTGGCGGCATTCAGGGTGGCGCATCACCTTATAAGGTAGAAACGCCATGGGACAAAGTTCAGATAGACCCCTACGGCCCGTCCAGCCCGGAATTTGTGGCATCCGATGAATTTGCCCATATGTGGGTTTCCGCGTTGGCGCATTGCCAGAAACGCTATGAAGGGCAGATGGGAAAATACCATCGTGAAGCATCGGGTGGCATCGGCTGTTTCACTGCCGACAGCTTCCCTGTTTTTGACCATTTCCATGAAAACGCAACCGTAATTGCCGACAGCAACCATGGCTGGAAAATGCTGGGTGTTGGTCACTTGATTGCCGACGAAGTTCTGGGTGAAACCCAGAAATTATTGGAACCTTTCCGGTTCGATCGCTTTGAAAAAGGTGAACTGCACCCAGTGTCCAATTCACCATATCCGTGGAGCTAACGAAATTAAACCAAGGGGTGAGAAACCCTGTTATTGAAACCAATCAGGGAGTAAAAAATGGCTGAAACAGACCTTGAAAGATTTGTAGATGCGCCTGGGCGTGACGAAAAAATCAAAGAAGTCCGCAAGATGATCGACGCAATGGGGATCGAATATCTCTATCTTCAATTCGTCTCGATTACCGGTAAAATCATGGGCAAAGGTATTCCTGCCGATCACTGGGAAACCGTAGCAAAAAAAGGGTTCCAACTGGTTTACGGTGCAACGATGAATCTGTTCACCGACCGTGCCGGTAATTATTTGGGTTATGGCCCAGAAGCCGCTGAACTGGTTGGTATTCCAGAGCCGGAAACCTTTATGCAACTTCCTTGGGCCCCAGAAATTGGCAGGATGTATTCCACGCTGTTTCGCAATCGTGAGGAAAAAGTAAATCCGGGTGGCTACTTGACGTCAGACGGTCGCGGCAATCTGCGCCGTATGCATGAAGAGTTCAAGAAAAAGCACGGCCGCAGTCTGCGCATCGGCACCGAGCCGGAAATGATGTGGCTGAAATATGATGAAAACGGCAAGCCGAATGATGGCTATTCAAAGCCGTATTGCTATCATATCGACCAATTTGAATCTTTGCGCCCCGTATCTATGCAGGCCATTCGTTATTCGCGTAAAATGGGTCTGGATATGATCCAGGGTGACCACGAGGACGCGCCGGGTCAGTTGGAACTGAACTGGATGTTTGATGATGTCCTGCGTAACGCTGACCGTTTGACAACCTACCGTCAGATCTGCGCACAAGTCGCCCGTGAAAATGGCATTTTCGCCTGTTTCATGACCAAACCGTTCGAAGGCGTTTCCGCATCGGGGTGCCACCACAACATGAGCTTGTGGCGCGGTGGTGAGGATGAGTTGGTGCGATGCGGCAATGATGTCAACAACCTGCCGGGCATGGCCGACAATTACATGTATGTCAAAGGTGGTCAAAATACCTTTATGCCAGACAACGATGACCCGCAGATGCCGGGCAAGGAAGGATTGGATGCCATTGGCGGGGTTGTTCATCACCTACAAGCCCTAACGGCAATCGGTTCGTCGACTGTGAACTCGTACCGTCGTCTTTGGGACACAGGCTTTTGGGCACCAGTGTTTGCGGATTGGGGTTTCCAAAACCGTACCACGGGTTTGCGGGTTTCTGCCCCCGGTCGGTTTGAATACCGTTCGGTTGACTCGATGGTGAACCCATATTTGATGGGCTCGACGTTGTTGGCTGCCATGGATGACGGCATCACTAACGAACTGGATCCGGGTGAGCCTGAAGAGCGAAACATTTATGACGCCATCAAAGCTGGCAAGCAGGTCAAGAAACTGCCGATGTCCTTGGGCGAAGCGCTGGAACATCTGGAGAAAAGTGAAGTTGTGAAACGTGGCTTACCGGGCGAAATGTATCGCCTGTACCACGAGTACAAGTCAGACGAATATGCTCGCTTCATGGCGAGCGTGACCGAATGGGATAAAGACACATACATGGAATGCCTTCCTTAAGGAAGCTTCCACTTAACTGCGGCGGGTTCGTCCCGCCGTTCTATTTCTGCGAACATGAGAAGGAGCGCATCTAAATGTGTGGAATTGCAGGACTAATTCACAAGGGCAAAAGCTCTAACGTCGGGGGAGAGATGACTGCCATGTTGCAGGCACTCAAACACCGCGGCCCAGACAGCACCGGTTATGCGGTTTATGGCGAAGGTAAGGATGGCGATTATGTTATGCGCTTTGTATTGGCTGAACAAGAAGACATGACAAAAAGCTTTGATATGCACGAGGTTGTCGCTGGGCGCTTGAAAGAAGTTGAAACACGGTTAAAGTTACACGGTGCCAAGGTGAAAAGCCGCGATCAAGCCACTGATTATGCGCATCGCTTCATCATTAGCCACGAGGGCGACACCGAAAAAATGGCACGCCACATCGAAGATATTGAAGGCGTCGAGATTATGTCTATGGGCAACGGTCTTGAGCTGATCAAAGACCTAGGCGATGCCGCCGTCGTGTCTGAACAGTATGGACTCGAGAATTTTCAAGGCAGCCATGGCATTGGTCATACACGGATGGCGACGGAATCAGACGTGGATATCCGCTCGGCACATCCATATTGGGCATTCCCATACAACGATGTTTCAGTGGTTCATAATGGCCAGATCACCAATTACTGGCTCATGCGTCGTGAAATGGAACGTAAAGGGCATCGATTCCAATCCAGCTGTGACAGTGAATTGCTGGCGGTTTACACAGCCGACAATCTGGCCAATGGCGTGTCGCTAGAGGAAAGTCTGAAGCGTTCGATTGATGAAATTGACGGCGTTTTCACTTATCTTGTAGCCACCAAGGATCAACTGGGTATGGCCAAAGATACGATGGCCGCTAAACCGCTGGTTCTATATGAAAGCGACGATCTAATCGCGATGGCATCTGAAGAGGTCGCCATTCGCGCGATCCTGCCACACGAAATTGACACCACTGATCCCTATGACGAGGAGGTTCGGGTATGGCAGGCCTGAGTAATGCTGAACTAAAGAAAATGACCCAAGAAGAGCGAGTGACAGCGCTTGGAATGCGCACTGACCAGCTGACGGGCAGGGCTATGCGGATTGAATTCAATCCGGACGAAGAGGAACGGTTTGAATACCCATGGGCGCCGGATGTTGATTTTAATAAGCGTACCGAGTTGGACGTGGACGAAATGACTTCGACCGAAGCCAATCAGAAAATCCGTGCGCTGATGCAGGAAGGATATGGTACTATCGTGATCAAAAACCCACGTGGCAAGCATTCGCTTGGTGTGGGCATCTTGACACGTCTGCGGCTGATATTTGAAGGCTCGCTTGGCTATTTCGGTGTCGGCCTTCTTGATGGCCCGAACGTGACGATCAATGGTCGTGTTGGCTGGTCCTGCGGTGAAAACATGCTGGCTGGAACGGTTGTCGTCGAAAAAAATGCCGGATCGACATTCGGCGCGGCGATCCGTGGCGGCGATTTGGTTTCCAAAGGTTCTGTTGGCTCGCGAACTGGGATCGACCAGAAGGGCGGTACGATCATCGTCGGTGGTGACACCGGCGCATTGACAGGGTTCATGATGCAACGTGGCCGCATGGTCATCTGCGGTAATGCGGGCAAAAATCTGGGCGATTCGATGTACGATGGCACGATCTATGTCGGTGGTAATATAAAGTCTTTCGGCGTGGATGCAGTTGAAGGCGAGCTAACCGACCTCGACAAAGCATGGTTGACACGTAAGCTGGTCCAATATGGTCTGATGCCGGAAAATGGCGTTGATCATTTCACCAAAGTTGTCGCAGGTCGGCAGCTGTGGAATTACGATAATCTTGAACCTTCTGAAAAGAAGATCGTTCTTTAAAGGGCGGAAAGGAATAGAAAAATGGCTGATGGTGACATCAAAACGAAGAAACCGCTCGATCGTGACACAACCCGGATGGGGGATAGTTTTATATTCCCGCCGCGCGTCATTGACGACATTCACATCAAATCGGAACTTGGGCGCTATCGTATGCGTGGCATGTCTTTGTTCAAGAAAATCCCGCACTGGGATGATCTGACATTTATGCCCGGCACGCTGACGCGTTTCGTGATCGAAGGTTATCGCGAAAAATGCCTGACCAAAACAGTGATTGGCCCGCGTGCCAAACGCCCACTTGAGCTGGATATCCCGATCTACGTGACCGGTATGAGCTTTGGTGCTTTGTCATATGAAGCAAAAACCGCGCTGGCCCGTGGGGCAACCATGGCTGGCACGGCTACCTGTTCTGGAGAAGGCGGTATGATCCCGGATGAGCGCCGCTATAGCTCGAAATGGTTCTACCAGTGTATCCAATCGCGTTATGGCTTTAACCCGAACCATCTGGTTTTGGCAGATGGGGTCGAGTTTTTCATCGGTCAGGGCTGTAAAGTTGGCCTTGGGGGCCACTTGATGGGTCAGAAAGTGACCGACCAGGTTGCCGAGATGCGCTCTCTTCCTGCTGGTATTGATCAGCGTTCGCCTGCCCGTCACCCAGACTGGTTGGGCCCGGACGATCTGGCTTTGAAAATTCAGGAAATCCGCGAAGCGACTGATTGGCAGATCCCAATCCAGCTGAAACTTGGTGCTGCGCGCGTCTATGACGATGTTCGTATGGCCGTGAAATGTGATCCAGACTCGATATATATTGACGGTATGGAAGGCTCGACAGGCGCTGGCCCACACCTTGCCACCGAAGATACCGGTATTCCGGGCATAGCCGCGATCCGTCAGGCGCGCAAAGCGATTGATGATCTGGGCAAACGTGGTGAAATCAGTCTGGTTTATGCAGGTGGTATCCGTAACGGTGCAGATGTTGCAAAGGCCATTGCCCTTGGTGCAGATGCCATCGCTATCGGCCATTCGGTCATGATGGCGCTGAACTGTAATAAGGATATCCCCGAGGCCAACTACGAAGAAGAAGTTGGCCAAGCCCCAGGGCATTGTTACAACTGCCACACGGGCCGTTGCCCGGTTGGTGTTGCAACGCAAGATCCGGTACTACGTGCGCGGCTTGACCCCGATGAAGCTGCTGAGCGTGTCTACAACTTCCTGCATACGCTGACCATCGAAGCACAGCTGTTTGCCCGCGCTTGTGGTAAAACCAATATTCATAGCCTTGAGCCGGAAGATTTGGCCGCTTTGACAATGGAAGCATCGGCTATGGCAGCAGTTCCGCTGGCAGGCACCAATCACACAGTTGGCGTTGCCGACTATCACAACCTGTAAGGAGAAGCGAGATGGCTGGAACACAGTACAGAGGTTCTGAAATTACAGACGTCGATCAGTTCGTCAACGATGCGGCAGGGCTGGCATCAGAGCGTGAAAAGGAAATAGGTCAGCACATTGGGTATCGTTATGACGTTAACCTTGTGCCGGACTATGGCCGGATCACCCAGTTTCTGACAAAATATATGGAAGTGATGGGTTGGGATGATCTGAATTGGCTGGAAGATATCCACATGGGGTACGAAGACGGTGCCCCGGCGGTGTTTGACCGAAACAACAATGGTTGGGTGTCGATCCCGGATACCATTGAATTACCGGACAATCAGCAGGACCGAGACATGATCGCGCGTGAATTATTGTTAAAATTCCAGATGTCAGACCGACATCCGTTGGTTCTGCTTCGGAAAGCTTATATGAAGTTTTAACCTATGACGCGCCAATTAAACATTGCTTGTCTGCAAACCCGGCCGATGCCGGATTTCAAGGCAGCGCTTGCGGAAGCGCTGCCGATGGCAGAGCAGGCGGTAAAAACTGGCGCGTCATTTCTGTTTCTGCCGGAATATTGCGGTGGCATGGCCGCAGATGGCCCACGCCTGACACCCCCACTGGCAACCAAAGTCGCGCATCCGTTTTTGAAAGCGTTTAAGGAGTTTGCACGCGCCAATAAGGTTTGGGTATTGATCGGATCGCTGGCCATTGATGTGGATCAGGGGGAATTTGCTAACCGAGGTTATTTGATCGATGACCAAGGGGCCATCAACGGCGCATATGACAAAATTCATCTGTTCGATATTCAACTTGATGACGACACAGTTTTTCGTGAAAGTGCTACAGTGCGGCCAAGTAATCAGGCAGTTGTTTACAACACACCATTTGGCAGGATTGGCCACTCGATTTGTTACGACTTACGATTTCCCCAGCTTTACCGCGCTTTGGCACAGGCTGGGGCCGATATACTATGCGTGCCAGCGGCGTTCACCAAACCAACAGGTGAAGCACATTGGCACGTTCTAAACCGTGCGCGGGCCATAGAAAACGGAGCGTTCGTGGTATCGCCTTGTGCCACTGGAAACGTCCCGGGCGGCGGCCCGGTTTATGGGCATTCTTTGGTGGTTGATCCCTGGGGAACGGTTTTGGCCGATGGCGGCGAACAACCAGGCGTGGTTCATGCGATACTGGATTTAGACAAGGTAGCTGAAGCACGGGCGCGCATCCCGAGCCTTGAACACGACCGCCCATTCTCATTACAAAATAACAACACAAGGATAAGCGCATGAGCTCAATCGCTGCCACAATGGGTCAGAGCCTCGTTGATCACCCGCTAAAGAAATCATTTCTGAAGTGGCAATGTTTGACCCGACAAATCATGATGCGCGATAACCAAGGCCGACCGGACGTATCAATCATGCCGTCGGTGGTTCTTGCCGAGACGTCGGAATCCATGGGCCACATTATCACGATTTTGAATAAGGCACATGGATACTCATTGGTTCCTGAAATGCAGCACATGATGCGCAAGACTAACGACCCGGCGCAAATACGGAACGCTGCGTTGCAATTTTTATCTGCGACGTATTACCAGAGGGCGGCAGAATTTTCTGACATTCTGACATCAACATTTCCACCGGCATCGCAAGGGGCGGCACAAATTCGCGCAGCTGAGAGATGCAGTTTGATATTTGATGCATATGGGCAAAGCTGGCAACTGGATTGCAAGGTCTGGCAATTAGCCGACCACAATCCACTTTTTGAGGCAACGATGACGCATAACCGGTTATTCAACCCGGCGCTTCCAAATGAAAGTGTGGTATTGGGGTTTGAGCCAGATTGGTCGGCGTCAAGTTTTAAGCAAGAAAATTGATAAAGGGGCGACAAGGACGAAGAGCTAAGTGCCAGGCGAGTATATTGTGGCAATCAAATTTCCAAGTGCCCATGATCGGTACCATTTGAATACCTGCGCTGACGTGAGGTGTTGCCAATGCAGACATCTAAGAGCGCACAAATAATTATGGAAGAAACACGATGAAAAAACGAATTTGCATCATAGGGGCAGGACCGTCTGGTCTGGCTCAGTTACGCGCATTTCAATCTGCCGCCGACAAAGGTGCGGATATCCCCCAGATAGTCTGTCTTGAAAAACAGTCTGACTGGGGTGGGTTATGGAATTACACATGGCGCACTGGTGTAGATGAGGCGGGCAATCTTTGTCACGGTTCAATGTATCGTTACCTGTGGTCGAACGGCCCAAAAGAGGGTTTGGAATTCGCTGATTATACATTTGAAGAACATTTTGGTCGACCGATTGCCAGCTATCCACCACGCGAGGTTTTGTGGGATTACATCAAGGGCCGTGTGGATAAAGCAGGTGTTCGGGATAAGATCCGATTCAACACGAACGTGCGCGATGTGCGGTATGCGGATGGGATGTTCACAGTGACGTCACGCAACAGCGAAACGGACACGGAAACGGTTGAAGATTTCGATCACGTTATCGTTGCCTCTGGGCATTTTTCGTCGCCAAACGTACCATACTATCCTGGCTTTGAATCCTTCAATGGTCGCATCCTGCATGCCCATGATTTCCGCGATGCGCGTGAATTTATCGACAAGGAAATCTTGATTCTCGGCACTAGCTATTCCGCCGAAGACATTGGTTCTCAATGTTGGAAATATGGATGTAAATCAGTGACAGTATCACATCGCACGGCACCTATGGGTTGGGATTGGCCAGACAACTGGCAGGAAGTACCTTGTCTTGAACGTGTTGAGGGACGCACCGCTTATTTCATTGATGGGACGTCAAAAGAAGTTGACGCGATCATCCTGTGCACCGGATACAAACATCATTTCCCATTTCTACCCGATGATTTGCGTTTGAAAACGGCAAACCGGCTGGCGACCGCTGACCTTTACAAAGGCGTTGTCTACACGGGCAATCCCAATCTGTTTTATCTTGGCATGCAGGACCAGTGGTTCACCTTCAATATGTTTGATGCCCAAGCCTGGTGGGTGCGCGATGTAATTTTGGGACTGATTGGTTTGCCTGATCTGGCGGTGATGAAGGCAGACCCTAAAGCGCGTGAAGCCACCGAAGATGCATTGCCGGATGATTATGCCTGCATTGCATATCAGGGCGCCTATGTAGCCGAATTGATTGAGGAGACTGACTACCCCAGTTTTGACGTCGAGGCAGCCAATCAGGCGTTTTACGCGTGGAAAAAACATAAGAAAAAGGGCATTATGACATTCCGTGATCATGGGTATGTTTCGCCAATGACCAAAACCCAAGCCCCCGCGCATCATACGTCATGGGTGGACGCACTGGATGATAGTCTGGCCGCTTACCTCAAAAAATAGACCAGATCAGCCATATCGTTTGCGCGCAGCACTTTCTTTTAGTAGCCAGTCCTCGACTGCGCGGCGTTCGGGGAACGTGCGCCGTTTTTTTGGGCGCAACAGGTAATAGCCGCTGGTTGTCCGTGTCTGGTACGATTTTAATGGCCGTATCAATTCCCCAGTTTCCAACAGATGATCAACCAGATGGCCCCAACCCAGTGCAATTCCAAGCCCATCCACCGCAGCTTGCACTGCCAGTGGATAGGTATTGAATGTTGCCACACCACCAGGTTGATCAGCCTGAACACCTTGTTCGGAAAACCAAGTTTCCCAGTTCATCCATTCAGTGTGATCACTGGAAACTTCAATGAGTGGAAGCAGTGGCAGTTCGGCCATGTCGCTGGTCTTCGGTTGGCGGCTCAAAAAGGCTGGAGAGCAGATTGGGAAGATGCTTTCGCCGAACAATAATTTTGCCTTGTAACCAGGCCAGTTACCTTCACCGCGTAGAATAGCAAGATCATTACTCTCGCTCAGGCATTCTGCATCGCTATCGGACGCGAATAGCATTATTTTCAGTTGTTTGTTCCGAGTGTTGAACTTGCGAAGCCGGGGCATCAACCACAATGTAGCAACGGAATTCGTCGCCGCCAGTGAAACTTCATTTCGATTTTGCCGTGATATGAGATCGTTAGATGCATCCCGTAGGCTTTGCATGGCAGGTGAAATGCGATCCAAAAGATGTCGCCCTTGGGGCGTCAGCGAAATGGATTTGTGGCCGCGCAAAAATAGCGGTACACCAAAATGCAACTCTACCAAGCGCGTTTTCCGGCTGATCGCACTTTCACTGATATTCAGAATTTTGGATGCCGCGGCAAAACTTTCAAAATGCGCCGCTGCCTCAAATGCAAGCAAGTGATCAAGTGGCGGAAGAGATTTGTAATTTGTAACCATGTTCCCTTCCGCAGTTGCAGGCGTGACTCAACACATCGTCAGCGCATATATTCGTGTCAATTCTTTTGCAGCCCGAAATAGCACCAGTGCTTAACATATTGATTAACCCTTATTTAATCAATTTTGCCATCAAAATACAAGGGCTTTGCCTATCAAAATTATATGCAGAGGAATCAGCGACTCCTGACATTATGTTACCACTTCGATTGTCGGGTTCCGATGGGCTTTTGGGATGTAGCTTTCGAGCAACCAATACAGAAAATCAACGGGAGATATCATGAAACTTAGAAATACACTTTCAGCTGCCGCAATCGGCCTAGCATCGATTGGGAGCCAGGCAATGGCAGCGGACTCGGCAGAGCCGATAGTCATTCCAACGCATAACTGGTCCAGTCAGGTCGTTATGGCCTATGTGATTGGTGGCATTTTTGAAAGCCTAGGAGACAATGTTGAATATGTTCCGGCAGATTCCCAAGCTGTCTACGAAGCTATCCGTATCGGCGATGTCACAATTTCTCACGAAGTCTGGCAGTCAACTTTTGGTGCATCTTTCTACAATGCCATGGCCAAAGGTGGTATTATTGATGCCGGAACACATTCTGCCGCAACACTTGAAGAAATGGGCGTTCCTCAGTATGTGATCGACGACAATCTATGCCCTGGTTTGCCTAACTGGGAAGCACTAAAAAATTGTCCCGAGGTATTTGCCACTGCCGATTCAGGCGGCAAAGGCCGTTGGCTGGAAGGCCCACAAAGCTGGCACGGTGACCTGATGCCGACACGCCTCAAAGCACTTGGCCTTGGTGATCTCTACACTGTGAAATTTGCCGGCGGTGCCGATGCAATCTGGGCAGAATTGGCGTCAGCTAAGAAAGAAGGCCGAGGCATCATTACCTTTAATTGGACACCGAACTTTACCGACGCGGAAGGCTTTGCATTCATCGAATTCCCTGCTTATACGGATGGATGCCGCGTTGCTGACGGTGGTGATGGAGCCTGTGGATCACCCAAGGGCTGGCTGAAAAAAGCGGCCAATTACAAGTTCCCAAAAACCCACCCTGCTGCGTATTCGGCCTTTTCCAAGATCGACTTCTCGTCGACGGACATCGGTCAAATGGCTGCTTTGGTGGACATCGACGGCATGGGCCATCAGGACGCCGCTACAAAATGGCTGGCTGATCATGAAGACGTATGGAAACCGTTTGTAGAATAAACACCAAACAATTCTCCCTGCATGCTGTAGCGTGCGGGGGGATTTCTGAGATTGCACTAATTGCATAGCCATATGGAACACTTTGAGTTTAGGATAAACCTGAGCGCAAATTAGGAACGCGCGATTACGCAGCAAAACTTGCACGGAATAATTTATATGCCAACTCCAAGTGAATCGACGTCAAATGAACCGGTTATCAAGTGTGAAGCGGTCTACAAAATATTCGGCGAAAACGCAAAAAAAATGCTGCGGGCAGCAAATGGTAATGTTGACGCTAGTAAGTTTCAGGAAGCTGGGTGTGTTGTTGGGGTAAACAACGCGTCGTTCGAGGTTTACAAAGGCGAAATGCTTGTTGTGATGGGGCTGTCCGGATCTGGTAAGTCGACATTGTTGCGTTGCATATCTCGACTAACCGAAACAACCGCTGGCGATATTCATATTGATGGCGATGATCTGTTAGCAATGAGCAGCAAGCAACTCATCGAATTGCGCAGAAACAAGATGGGCATGGTATTCCAAAGTTTCGCGTTATTACCACACAAGACAGTTTTGGAAAACATTGCGTTTCCCTTGCAGATCAAGGGCATAAGCACGCGGGACGCGATGAAGCGTGCGATGGATATGGTCGAATTGGTCAGTCTGGAAGGTCGCCAAAACTATTTTCCAAGACAACTATCTGGTGGTCAGCAACAACGGGTTGGTATTGCACGCTCGCTGGCGGTAGAGCCCGACATCTGGTTTCTTGATGAACCATTCTCCGCGCTTGATCCATTGATCCGCAAGGAGATGCAAGATGAATTTCTGCGACTTCAGGGCGTGCTGAATAAGACCATCCTGTTTGTGACACACGACTTCGCCGAAGCGTTGCGTCTTGCCGATAGGATCGCCATCATGAAGGATGGTGTGATCGAACAAATCGATACCCCGGCCAATATCGTTTTGCATCCAGCCACCGAATATGTCAGCAAGTTTACTGAGGAAGTACCCCGTGAAAAGGTGCTGAAAATCAAATCTGTTATGGATCCGATCAATGGCGAGACTGATTTCAGTGATCTGACAATTTCAGGCGATGCTATTATTGAAACCGTGGCGGAGGCAGTGCTTGCCCAAACTAAACCGGTTCGTGTCATGGATAAAAACAACAACATTATTGGATCGGTTCATTGCGATAAGATGATTCATATCTTGTTTGGCAAAGATGATAATGCTCAGGCGGATGTCTGATATGGACACAAGCTTTTTCACAAAGCACCGTAAGCTTAGCCAATTCGTGATATTGCTGATCGCGTTTTTTGCCTTGGTTATTCTGGTGACTCCAAGCGACACAAATATTTTGTGGCGTTTGCCCTCATTGCTGGCATCACTTCCCGGAATTATCAATGATTTAGCCGAGAACCTGATGTTCAACTGGTTTCCAATTGAGGTTTATGATCCTCATATCGAAGAATACGAAGAGGTGGCGCTGTTACGTGAAGTGACAAGAGGGTTCTCTCGCGTGGTATTGTTCATGATCGAATTCATTCGGGAAATTCTGGTTGGCGGTGTCAAAACGATTGTTGCTTTCACCAGCTGGGAGTTTATTCGGGAAAACCCGTGGGTGGTTTGGCCCGCGTTGCCCTGGACAGTTGTCGCGGGAGGCGCGGTTATTCTGGGCTATGCGCTAAATGGACGGAACCTTGCCCTTTTGGCCGGTGTGGCCACTGTTTACATTTCAGTGTTCGGCCAGTGGCATCCTGCGATGGAAACACTGTCGTTTGTTCTTATCGCCGCCCCAATATCCATTTTGTTGGGTTTGCTTTTTGGCATTCTGTCTTACAAAAGCCATGCCGTTGAAGTGATGTTGGCACCACTTTTGAATATTGCACAAACTATGCCGCATTTTTCCTATCTGGTCCCGATTACGGTTTTTTTCGGCGTTGGTGATCATGCCGGTGCAATAGCAACCATCGTTTTCGCCACGCCACCGATGATCCGTTTAACGCTTTTGGGGTTAAAGAAAGTCCCTGTAGAGGTTGTCGAAGCCGGTCTTATGAGCGGCAGCAATGACAGGCAGATCTTGTTTCAGGTGCTGGTGCCAACGGCCCGCCGTGATATTTTGATCGGGGTGAACCAAGTGATCATGCAATGCCTCGCCATGGCCGTGATCGCGTCGTTTATCGGCGCCAAGGGACTAGGGTTCAACCTATTGCTTGCTCTAAACCAGCTGCGCATCGGTCAGGCGCTAGAGTTGGGCATCTGTATTGTGCTGATCGCTGTGGTCTTGGATAAACTTTCACTGGCCTTTGCCAATAAACAAACCGATTATTTTGCCGACTTAAGCTTTGTCGAGCGCCACAAAAATACGTTGATCTTTGCGGTTTTTTTCCTCGCCTGTATTGCGTTGGCATTGTTAGGTCGGCTCATATTTAAGGACGGGATCAATTATTTTTACCTGATCCCGCACAATAAAGGTATTACAACCGAACTATTCTGGCAGAGCGGCGTCGATTGGATGGTTGATAACTGGTATGCAGGCCTGCAAGGCTTTAACCGTGGCTTGATCACCAACGTGTTACAACCAATGAAAAACGCTTATCTGGCGATGCCAGTCAGCGCGACGTTCCTGCTAGTGATGGGCACCGGCTATATCGTTGGCGGGATAAGATCGGCTCTTATTGTTGGTGGGTTCCTGTTGTTCATTGCATTGACAGAATGGTGGGACCGTGCGTTGATCACTATGTATATGGCTTCATTTTCGGTCATCATATCCGTGACTATCGGCCTGATCATCGGCTCAGGTTGTGCGCAAAACTCGTTTGCTTCCAGGGTAGCACTGCTTGCATGCGATACGTTTCAGACATTTCCGTCGTTCATCTATCTGATCCCGGTGATCATGTTGTTTGGCGTTACAGATACCTCGGTGCTGATTGCGGTCATTATCTATGCTACCATTCCAGCGGTTCGCTACACGGTTGAAGGTATCCGCAATGTACCGCCTTCGCTTAAAGAAGCTGGAATGATGTCGGGCGCCACGGCATTTCAAAGGTGGGTAAAAATTGATATACCGCTGGCATTTCCTCACATCATGTTAGGGGTCAATCAAACTGTAATATTCGCACTTTTCATGGTGATCATCGGTGCAATGATTGGCACTGACGACCTAGGTCAGTACATCTTAAAAGCGCTGTCTGACAAGCAAGGCATAGGGAACGGGCTGATGCTGGGCTTGTGCGTCGCGTTCATAGGCCTTGCAGTTGATCATTTGATCAATACATGGGCTGCTCAGCGCAAAATTTCTTTAGGACTTGGCTAGTGAATATCAAAACTGTTTTTGAAACGCCTTTTGAGCGTAATGGTATCAGCAACCCCGGCTTGCCGATACTGCCGCATGGGGTGGAACGCTATATCATAAAAGGTGGCGGTTCGCACGCTTTGCCTATCGAAGTTGGCGATGAAATCTCGATTGTTGATCGTGAGGGTTTGCAGCCCGTCGAACTGGTGTTCTTTGCACCAGATGGATCCTCGGATGCATCAAAGATAGGTGCGAATGGCGGGCATACACCTGTCGGCCTACAGGCCGCACTATCGAACGGCGATCCTTCAGGAAAACTGATTTTGGCCGCGCTTAAAAAATCCGGTTTTGACATCGGTCGCGCCGATGGCGTGAGCTTGTTTTCCGAATCCTCCAAGGCGGGTGATACCGCAGGGTTTTATTCATCCACCGATGGTTTGTTAATTATATGCGCCGTAGGTAGCCCCATGAACGCGTGGGAACAAAACGCGCCGACCGAGGTTATTCTCTATGTGCGCCGCGCAAATCCCTCTCAGGGTAAAGGCGGGCGTAAACCGGCTGACCCATTGGCTGATGCTTTACAAGACTATAATATTCAGCCCGGCAACGCGAAAGCATACGAAGTGCGAAGCGGCCAGTTTATTCAGATCATGGATGTGCAGGGGCGTGAATGCACAGATTTTCAGTGCTTTTCGATGGCCGAACTGGATCGCGGTATTGAACGCGATATCAACATGACAACCACACGGTCGCTGACCGGCTGTATCTATCCAATGCCCGGTATTATGTCGAAATACTGGAGCGTTGACCAAGAACCGCTATTCGAGGTCGTGCAAGATACTTGTGGACGTCATGATGCCTATGGGCTGTCTTGTTATCCTCGCTACTATGATGACGCTGGTTATCCTGGGCACATAAATTGCTCAGACAATATCAACGCTGAATTGGCGGCGTGGGATATTAAACCCCGCGTCGGTTGGCCGTCGATCAACTACTTTTTCAATACGATGATCGATGATCATCATGTTCTCAGTATTGACGATCCTTGGTCACGGCCTGGCGATTTTGTGTTGCTGCGCGCAATGACTGATCTTGTCGCAGTTTCAACTGCATGTCCTTGTGACATCGACCCGACTAACGCTTGGAACCCCACCGATATTCAGGTGCGGGTGTACAAGGAAAATGAAGATTTTAAGCGCTCCATTGGTTGGCGCAAAACACCGGAGGCGGACGTGGAACCTACAAAAGAAACCGGATTTCACAAGTGCTTTGCCAAGCATACACGTGAATTTGTAGAGTATAACGGCTATTGGCTGGCCAATCAAATGAGCAACCACGGGGCGATTGCCGAATATTGGGCCGCCCGTGAAAAAGCTGTGGTAATGGACTTAAGTCCACTGCGCAAGTATGAGGTGACCGGCCCAGACGCCGCGGCGTTGATGCAGCTATGCGTCACCCGTAATATAAAAAAACTCAGCGTTGGTGGTGTGGTCTACACTGCCATGTGCTATGAACACGGCGGCATGATTGACGACGGTACCGTGTTCCGGTTGGGCGATAACAACTTTCGCTGGATCGGTGGCTGCGACAGTTCCGGAAAATGGTTGCGGGATCAGGCGATAAAACATGATCTGAACGCCTGGGTGAAATCCTCAACCGACCACCACCATAATATTGCCGTTCAGGGGCCGCTTAGCCGGGAAATTCTTGCCGAAGTTTTGTGGACGCCACCTACGCATTCCACTGTTGAGGATCTTGGTTGGTTCCGGTTCACCACTGCCCGTCTTGGCGACATACAGGGCACACCGATCGTGCTTAGCCGCACTGGCTATTCAGGCGAACTTGGCTATGAAGTGTTTTGTCATCCCAAAGATGCGGAAGAAGTATTCAACGCGATCTGGGCAGCAGGAGAACCCAAAGGTATGGTGCCACTTGGACTGGCGGCACTGGATATGCTGAGGATCGAGGCTGGCCTCGTCTTTGCAGGTTACGAGTTTTCTGATGAAACCGATCCTTTTGAGGCCGGTATCGGTTTTACTGTGCCGCTTAAAACGCAGGAAGATGATTTTATCGGTCGCAAATCAATTGAAGAACGCAAAGCGCACCCACATCGCAAATTGATTGGGCTGGATGTCGAAGGTGGCATTGTTCCATTGCATGGCGATTGCCTGCGCATCGGCAAAGCGAAGGTGGGCGTCGTGACCTCCGCGATGAAGTCGCCATATCTGGGTAAGACAATTGCACTGGCCCGTGTTGATATCGCTTATTGCGAACCCGGCACTGATATCGAAATCGGGCAGCTGGATGGTGAGCAGAAACGCCTGAAGGCCAAGGTGACCACATTCCCGCATTTCGATCCGACCAAGGAACGGGTCAAAGGCAATTACTGATGCTCACATGGTTCGGAGATATAAAACCGGGCCATCCGTATTGGTGGGATGGCGCGGACATGCCGGGCTTTCCGGATACTGCACCACTTCGTACAGACATTTTGGTTATCGGTGCCGGGTATACTGGCCTGTCTGCTGCGATTGCTGCCCATGACGCGGGCGCGGATGTTGCTGTTGTCGATGCGGCTTTGCCGGGCAATGGCGCCTCAACGCGCAATGGTGGCATGTTTGGTGCGCATCCCCGGCTTGGCTGGAAAGTGCTGGCTGATACCTATGGCGAGGTCATGGCAGATGCGGTTTTTGCCGAAGCGACCCCGGCAATGCAATTCGCCAAAGAGCTGATTAAAAAAGAGAAAATACAATGCAATTTATATCAGACAGGACGCATTCAATTGGCATATACTGCCGCGCAGTTTGATGCCCAAAAGCAACTTGCTGTACAGGTGGCCGCAAAAAGTGATGTTCAGGTGCACATAGTTGAGCGCGCTGATTTGGAACGAGAAATCAACACCGAAACCTATTTCGGTGGGATCGTGTTTCCTGAGCATTGCGGCATTCATCCACGAAAGTTCCACAACGGCTTGCTGGCGGCTGCGCTGGCACGCGATATCCTGGTCGCCGCACATTGCCCGGTTACCAAACTTGTTTACATACCAGGTGGCTACAGGGCGACCACGCCAAAGGGTATCATAAGCTGTGAAAAAGTAATTCTGGCTACCAACGGTTACACGCCGGACATATTTCGATGGTTCCAACGGCGCGTCTTTCCGTTGCCAAGTTATATCATCGCAACCGAGCCGCTGGATCCTAAGCTGATCGATCATTTGGCGCCGGGGCGTCGCATGATGGTTGAAACACGCGCACGGCATTCGTATTTCCGCATCTCGCCAGATGGCTCGCGGATACTCTTTGGCGGCCGTTCTTCCATGCTTAATATCGATCCGGTGACCGCCGCAAAGCGGCTGCGCCAAACCATGCTTGAAATTTGGCCCGACCTTTCAGACGTGCGTATCACTCACAGCTGGACCGGCAATACCGGCTACAGCTTTTCCGGTATGCCCCGGGTTGGTGAGCAGGACGGTTTGCACTATGCCATGGGTTTCAGCGGCAGCGGCACAGTTATGGCGCCCTATCTTGGCGCTAAGGCGGGGTTGCGCGCAGCTGGGGCGCCAGGTGGTGAAACCGCGTATTCAGATACAGGGTTCAAAACCAGCTGGTTGCATCCGACATCACATCCACATTTCCTGAAAGCCGCCGACATCTGGTATCGCACCCGCGTGGATCATCAGGACCGCCATGCTCGGCGTCGTTGATCTACCCCAAGCAAAAAGGGCCGCTCAAATGGGCGGCCCTGATCTTTGTATGTGTCATACTTACTTGTAGTCGTCGTAAAGCTCGTGTTCCTTGCGGTGTCCGCTCCAAAGTGCCCAGATACATAAGGCCGCAAAAAATGAACAAGCAAGGCGTCTAGAAAACTAGGGGCTATTCAACCATAATCGAACCAGTCGACACGGATTTGCGACCTGTTTGGACGACGTGTCTTAACTTCAATGTCTGCATTGAGTAATATCCAAAGGTTAATTAGTGAAAGTTTGAATGTTTGATATGGGCCGAGAGTAAAATAAAATACAAGAAATTTGCTACACGTTTTCATAAGCTTGAGTGATATACCAGAGCACATTACCCCACGTATAAATACGCTTTAATAACTTGAGCTCTTATTGATAATTTGGGCTAAATGTATTTCGTAGAAAACCAATATGAAACCATGCTTTGTAATCAGATAGCACGTTGGTACTGGTTTGTAGGTATCAATCAAAAATAACGTTGTGCTCATGTGTCCATATTATACTGACGACGGACACCTACGAGGCCATTCGCCCCAAATAACCGGGACACAATATATTCTTTTCTTCATCCATTAGGGTAAAACTCTGGCAGTAGTCAGAGCGCTTTTTCATCTGATTATTATACTGCTTCTTCTGTCTAAATTTTGTATATGCATTCCAATGGCGCATGGGCATTTCGAAAAGATGATTTCTAATTTGGCTTTGCAAATGGCGGGGATGCCACGGGCGATACGTTTTGAATTTCGAGCATTTATCCGGCTCGCAGTTTAACGATAATCTGACCGGTGATGCTGGGGATAATAATATATTCGGTCAGGATGGTGATGACACCATCAATGGTGGTGTTGGTGATGACCAATTGTTTGGGAATGGAGGATCAGACACCATCGCCGGTGGTGAGGGGCAAGATGTGTTTATTTTCAATGCCACAGATGATGGTAATGACATCATAAATGGTTTTGAAACGGCCATTGGGGGTGCCCCGGATGGGTATATAGACAGGGTCGATTTAACTTCGTTTGGCCCAAGCATTGACATAACTGATGTGAACTTGGCTATGTCGTAGGTCGGGCAAGACGTTGTGATTGATCTAAGCGCCTTGGGTGGCAGCGGTTCGATCACCTTGTTGGACGTTGATATCAATCTGATGGATTCACAGGAGTTTATTTTTGATATGTGACGCTAGTACACTGTCAGAGTAAACTACTTTTAAAAAGTGGCGTGAACCTTGTTTTGATAGGTTCACGCCTTATTATTTGTGCCTCTCCGGGCGCTCATTCAAACGACTTTTCCATACTAACGCGGCATGTTCGCGGCGTGGATTGTAAGACCCACTGATACATTCGAAGATTACCAATTCAGCTTGGCGGCGGGTATGCCATGTCTTTCGGATATAAGGTTTAAAAATATAAACCATTGAAAATAAATCAAAAACATAATTGCAGTGATTGGTTGACAATCAGCGAGCTAGTTCCTTAGCATTGTGTTATTATTTAAAAGTTCAAGAGGGTCTGAATAAATTGGGAAAAGATAACATTTTTATGGCGGTTGCGGCTGTTATATTACTTGCTGGTTGCGAGGAGTTTGAACCGAAAGAAAAACCGGAACCAAGAACGCCGCCAGAGTATTTAGGTTGTAGGCTAGTCCCTTCTGAACTGAAAATTGCGGATGCTATCGTGAGATCGCCAGAGGATCACAGCGCATCTGAATATGGCTATTGGCATGACAGGCAAAAACGTCTGGTTGCGCGGGCTTGGTATTGTAAAAAGTAATAAAGCTTTAATAGAGCATACTCTTTTGTAGTTTTACTTGCCGATGTAATGCATTTCTTCCGCTATCAAGAAATTAGTATGCGGAGTAAGCGCTTTTGCACGCGCAATTTTTTCCTATCGTTATTATTTTTTTTGTTTTTGAACAGCTTTCCACGAAGCAATTGTGGATAGGTAAATATGGTAAATATGCATCAGCATGATTGATAAATGTGTCTAAAGTGTGCAATAAAATTGACACTAAGGTATTAATATGTTCCTAAGTATACTTGAGGAGAGCGGTGTAAATATATGGCATCGAACGATTATTTACGTTTCAAGGGCAAATATCCCAATTGGAAGGTAATACTTATAAAGGCACTAGTTGGACTAAAATATGTCCACCAATAAAATAAAGTGCATGTAAGGTAGTTGGTTTTTGATGCCCCGTTCTGGAGGCGTACGAATGATAGTGAGTAAAGTCAGTACCAGTAAAGTTTTAAAACTTTCAGTACATAAGAAAAAATCCAACAAGACTGTCTTGATTACAGGGGGCGCCGGCTTTCTGGGATCTCAATTATGTGAAAGAAAGCTCAAAAAAGGCTATAATGTAATTTGCCTGGACAGCCTTTTGTCTGGGCGTATGTCTAACATTGCTGAATTCCTCGGGAATAAAAGCTTCAAGTTTGTCAAACATGATGTGATTGAGCCTTATAGTTTCGATGGGCCTGTTGATGAAATTTACAATATGGCTTGTGCAGCTTCGCCGCCTAAATATCAAAAATACCCAATTCACACATTAAAAACAAATGTCATGGGCGCGATGAACGCCTTGGAATTGGCACGTAAAAAGGGTGCACGTATTTTTCAGGCTTCTACATCTGAAATTTATGGTGATCCATTGATCAGCCCGCAATCCGAAGATTACAACGGTAACGTTAATACGCATGGGCCCCGTTCTTGTTATGATGAAGGTAAACGTGCGGCAGAAACCCTATTCCATGATTATCACAATGCTTATGGCGTTGATATTAGGGTCGCGCGTATTTTCAATACTTACGGCCCGAATATGGATCCCGAAGACGGGCGCGTTGTTTCAAATTTTATCGTACAAGCGCTACAAAATAATGACATCACAATCTACGGGAATGGCAATCAAACCAGATCCTTTTGTTATGTTGATGATTTATTAAACGGTATTGAGGCATTGATGGCTTTATCCGAAGCTAACCCATCACCAGTGAACATAGGCAACCCTGTTGAGTTTACAATGCGCGAACTTGCCCAAAAGGTGTTAATTGAGACCGGTTCAAGATCGAAGATCATTCATATGGATCTGCCCGTGGATGATCCAAAACAACGTAAACCAGATATCTCATTAGCAAAAAGCTTGTTGGGTTGGTCGCCAGAAGTCTCTTTGCAGCAAGGTTTGAAAAAAACCATTCCGTATTTTGCTTCTGAAATTAGCAATCAGTTGCAAAAAGATGCATTAACACTGCCATGATTATGGGGCTTCAATACTTGTTACGGGCGGTGCTGGATTTATTGGTAACCACACCTGTAAGACTATTGCTAACGCAGGGTTCAAGCCAATGTGCATTGGTTCCGGTCTCAGGGGGGCAATTGCCGCGCGTAGGGCTGAAAGTGAATATGCGCTCTCAATCGAGTACACCTTTAAATGAAATAATGAAAACTATTTAAATAATAGGAGACCAATATGACCGAAGTTAATTTAGCTAAATCTGCTCGCCGTTTGGCAATGGGCTTAACAATCACGGGGTTTGTATTGTTGGGACAAACTTCCTTTGCGACACCACCGGGAAGCACCCCTTTTGGTGTTTATGATCCGGGTGGTGAATTTATAGATGACAGCCAAGTTCAGATCGAGCATCTGTTCTTACCATGGGAAGATGTAGCGTTGGATAGCCTTTACGACGCGGATGAATATGCATCAGATCGTGGCCGATCGCTGTTGGTCACTATCGAGCCCTGGACATGGACAAGGGATGCCCGCAATACACCTGAATTTCTTATCAATGGTATCCAAACGGGCGCTTATGATAAAAATATGCGGTCTATTTGCACTATATTGAATGATCTTAAGAGCCCAATTACCGTTCGGTGGGCGCAGGAGATGGAAGAGAAAAAAGGGCAGTTTATCTGGTCTAATTGGGAACCGACTGTCTACATTAATGCATATAAAAGAGTAATTGATGTTTGTCGTAGTGAAGCGCCGGATATAAAAGTGATGTGGTCGCCATTGGGAAATGCGGACGCAGAGAATTATTACCCAGGTGATGACTACGTTGACACCATTGGTTTGTCTGTTTTTGGACTTCAAGCTTATGATGAATTTACTACGGGAAAAGAGCAAAGCTTTCAGGATATCTTTGGCCAAAGATATGCGAACGTGGAAAAGTTTTGTAAACCAATTATTGTAGCAGAGCTTGGGTTTGTAGGGGACGCAAGCTACGTTCAGAATTGGCAAAATTCTGTCGGCCAAAACTATGCTGAATATCAATACCTAAAGGGCATTGTTTATTTTAATCAGAAAGAGGTTCATCCTTGGCCTGGAAATTTTGGTAAACCTGACTGGCGCATCTCTAAGCGTGTCGTCGAATAAAACCAAAGTATGTGTCCATGATATTTTAATTTAGCTTCGTATTAAGGATCGTGAATCAAAAATTTGCGATTTACGCGAATTGTAATTCAGAAGCTGTTTGTTAAGTACGACCCTGAATTTGAGTTTTTTCACCATTAAGCACTTGATTGTGCTTAATGGTGAAAGATGTATTGTTTCAAAAATATTGCATAAATGAAGGTTATTTTACCCAATTTTTTGTTTAATTAGATTTGTGTGCGCAGATTCGCGCGCAAATTGTGATCTGTCACAAAAAAGTCCAAGTTACTTATTAAGTATGATAAGCACAAAAGTAACAAAAAAATGGTTACAAGAGGCAAGGGCAAAAAATGTACATAAACAAGAAGAATATCCAGCAACAGCTGGTACGAACTAATCATAAAATAACCAATAGTGTAAAAGTATCGGTTATGTTGGCAATTTTAGTCGCAGCACCGGCATTTTCAAACCCGCAGTCAAAAGCAGAAACCACAAGGCTTAGATCTCAAAATATTTTGGTCGTCAGCAATAACTTTAACCAACAGTTTGGAGAAACTTCCTATACATGTTCTCCAGCAGGGTTTGGAAAAAAATCTAGGTGTTACTAAAAAGTAAGTTGGTTGGATGTTTGGGATTTTATTGCGTAAGATCGCCCTAACTAGGGCGATCTTTGAGATATATTTAAGTGTTTGAGTTCAGCGAAATGTACCGTTAAAATAGCTAGCTACTCTACTGCACCTGATCTGGTCGCGATACCGAATATCGACCCCAGAATTCCAAAGATCGTGTTCACTGAAGTAAGTGGCGACTCGGTGACCAATACGGTGTCACTTGAATTGATTGCAAAGCGTCCAGCGCTGAACAGCCCATCGGACGATGTCAGATCAATCACGAAAACCGAACGTGAATTGCTTGGGCCAGATCCGTTGCTTCGAATGGCATTAGTCGAATATTCACGTAATACCAATATACCTTTCGGGTCGGCGCGATTGTCACTGATGCCACCGACCAATGACATAGCATCAAGGGCAGAAATATTGTCATTTTCAAAATAGACTAATTGTTCTTTTGAAACAGCCCCCAGAGATCTGAAAAAACGTTCATCATTTTCCACTATAACCTTGTCGCCGCCTTTTAGAATGCTGTCTAGGGCAGGGTTCTTATAGATCCGTTCAAGTGAAGATGTGTATGTGCGTCCTGCCCTGATAATCCGGACATGTGGGTTGCGCAGGCTGGGTGAAGCGCCGCCGCCCTGACTGATCAGATTAAGAACGGTGAAATGTGGTTCTACAATTGGGTAGTTTCCTGGGTTGGCAACACCTCCGACAAGGCTGACGGAACGTTTCATACCCGCTATGGTAGACAGTTGAACCTGTGCCGAAGGAATAATCGCTTCCATCTTGCTTTGAACTTTACGGCGGGCGGCTTCTTCGCTGAGCCCTGTAATTTTAATCTGTTCCACATAGGGGACAAAGATTGTTCCCTCTGGTGATACGGAAACGTTATTGATCTCGATAGCATTTTGTTCCGAAGAGGTCAGTAGTGAGTTTTCTTCACTTTCCCAAATGACAAGATTGACGATATCGCCTGATTCAATCGTCGATACTTCGCCAACGTGTTTATGATCCAACCAACGACCTGATCCCAACGCGCCGGTTTTGGGCCAGCTCGAGACAATCGGCAAAAAGGATTTAGTGACTTGGTAGACTGCAAGTTCTGTATTGGGGGTTTTGGATTTCTTAAGAATTTCGTATTGCAATGCTGCACCGCGCGGTAGGCTGCACGCTGTGAATGTGAACAAAATTATAAAAACACTGAGCAGTGACAGTAGCTGCCTTGGCATGCGATATTTCCCCTAGTATGATTTTGAAACCTGAAAGTTTCATATGCGAGCACGGCACACAATATTGAGTAATTAGTGGAGGTCAACCATTTCTATAACGGTTTAACAGGCCAAACAGACGTTTCCCTACACGGGGAAAAACATAAGCGAAGGTTTGCAGGTAAATTCGGCCTTCAAGGGAGAAATTTTGATTCCGAACATACTCCAAATCCCATTTCAGTTTAAGCCGCACACCCACATCGCAATCAGTGTATCCATAGCGGATTTGCGCCAATCCTGAAACTCCCGGGCGTACGGTTTGACGTAATGAGTAACTTTGAATGTTTTGTGCGTAATTTTTGAAAAATTCGAGCTGTTCAGGGCGTGGCCCGATTAAGCTCATATTTCCCATCAAAACATTTATGATCTGGGGAAGCTCATCTATATGGATATCACGCATGAATTTACCTAATGGTGTGATACGGGAACATTCTTCGGTTGCAAACTTTGCATCATCACATCCACCTTGCATTGTTCGAAGCTTGTAAATACGAAAAATGATACCGTTTTTTCCAACGCGTTCTTGTGTGTAAAATAGTTTCCCTGAGTTTAAAAATGGGTTCAAAATAAACGCTATTATACAAACAGCAACAACAATAGGTAATATCATCAATGAGGTGACGATATCAAGCGAACGTTTGAAACACAAAAAAGCTTTAGAGGGTTGCGTTGCTTCCCCGTAAAATTGGGTATCATTTAAAAATTTGTCAACGGCGGTATCACGTGGCACCTTAATTTCCTTTCACTCATAACGCTTGCTCAAAATGAGGGCCTAAATCTTAAATTACGAACTTTCGTGATTTGATGGCGTTGAAACTAGCAGATGAGCAAAAATATCAGCTTGTTTGTGGATAAGCTAGTGTTTCCTGTCGTTTAATTGGATATTGGAGTGAATCAGTTGTCAATTTGCATAAAGTTTAAGCCTTATATGTAAAATAACAATCCTATTTGCTTTGATGGCATTGATATTTATTGGGGATACAAATATCTGCTTCGTTATGGATGTAAAAAAATGATCAAGTTATTCTCGGCCCCATACTTTAGTCGCGATAAGTGCTGCTTCGACTCGGTTTTTCACGCCCAATTTTTTCATGATTGATGTCATATAGTGTTTTACGGTTCTTTCTTGTAGATGCAACTTTTCGGAAACCTCCTTGTTGCTTAATCCCTTTGAAATGTAGCGCAAAACGGTTTCTTCGCGAGATGTCAATTTGCTGAATTGTTGGTTCTCCAGCGCAAAACCTTTTGTCTGATGTGTTGCTGATAAAACATTTACGGCTAAAGCAGGCGAAATATACGGATTTCCTTCAACAACTTGGGTAAGGGCTGTGCGTAAATGAGCAGCAGAAGTGCCTTTAAGAACATACCCCAAAGCCCCTTCCTGTAGGGCCGTGGTGACGTCATGATCGTCCTCAGATACGGTTAGCATTGCAATATAGGGCGCATTTTCCAGCTTCTTAATTTCACGCACTGCATAAAGCCCGCCATCTGGCATCGAGATATCTAGTAAGGCCAAATCTGGTTTATGTTTATCCACAAGGTCAATTGCTTCTTGGGCAGTTCCCCCTGAACCTACAACTTTGAACTCTCCGGTTTCTTCAAGACTACGGATTAGGCCTTCCCTGAAAATGGGATGATCATCTGCCAATACAACTTTATACGTCATAGATACTAACCTTTCTGAAAGGGTAATGTGAGCGTCAGTCTCGTTCCCGTGCCATTTGAGTTCTGAATATCGACATTGCCAGCAATACTTTCCGCCCGATCTTTTAGTCCGATAAGGCCTTGCCCTCCATCCTCTCTTAACGTGAGAGCCTCCTTTACATTAAATCCCGGACCGTTATCAGAAATGGTAACTACAAAACTGTCATTTACAATTTGGTAATTTACTTTAGCTTCCGAAGAAGGCGCGTGTTTCAAAGCATTCGATAAGCCTTCTTGAATGAAACGGTATACACACAATTTAGCTGAGTATCCTAGCCCGCAATGTTTCTGTTTGAGTATCTTTTTGGGTATATTAGTAGACTGATGGTTGTGTTTATTATGATCGCTGATCGCTCTTTTGATGATGGAAAAAACATCAAGATTGTCCAGATCCGGCACTGCCAAACCGCGCGATATGGTGCGTATTTCAGTCAAAGCCGTGTTTAATGCATGTTTTATATCCTCCGCATCCGCCGTTCCTTCCTTAGATTTTGGAAGGACCGTTTCCAGACGTAGGGCCGCAAGTGAGATATACTGGGCAGGGCCATCATGTAACTCGGAGCCAATTTGTCTTAACGCTCGATCAGATTGGGCCGTTGCACGGCTGGATGCATCGATTACGCGTTGTTTTAGGAATTCGTTTTGTTTAGCAATTATTTGGCTTGATTTAAGTTGCTTTACCAGCATTTTTTTTTGTTGTTGGATTGTGCTATCGCCAGCATGAACTATTTTAAACAATAATATGCCACTGATTGAAAAAGAGAGACCGACAACCATCCAGCTGGACCATCTTGCCCGTACAAGCGCAACCTCAAGTTCATCTGCACGTTCATAAAATTCTACAACAGCTATAATTTGGCCCGTCCAAAACTCTGTTATTGGGCTGTACACTTCCAAAAGTGGAAACCCAAGTGAGGCCTCGTGTTGATTTTCCTCCCCAGTTAAGCTTTCGAAAGACGCTGAAATATTCCCTTCCCAAGCGTTAATCAGGTTTTCAGAAGGCGTGAAAGTTTTGCCCTCTATGTCTTCGTTAGATGCATAAATAACTTGGCCATTTTTCTTCCAAATCTTCACGGATACAACACGTTCACCCACAGAGGTTCCGTTGAAGATTTTTGAAAGTTCCATACGTACATCATCGGTAAGCTTGTCTGAAGAAGCTAACTCCTGACTAAGGGGGGCGATGAAACTTTCCATATACAGTGCAACAGTCGCAGCTGAATTATGTACCACAGCATCTTCAATTCGTTTGGATACCCAGCTTCCTATAAAGAGCATGGCCAATAACATCACTATACCCCCGGCAAAAAGGTATTTTTTGGATAGAGATAGATCTTCCCACAATAGTTTGTATTGAGTCTTCATAACCTTCTTTAACCTTATCAACATGTAATCTTGGTAGTCTTAGTGTTTACTTGTATACTATTGCATCCAGTTTTACGAATGAACGCCTTTATCGTTTCCTTTTTCCTTTCACGCACTTATCGGCAAGCGCTTAACATATTTCGCCCTTTCTCGTGTAAATGAAATAACTTGGTTTTTCTATATGTCCGTCGTCAGATAAATTGGGACACTTGAGCTTGCAATTTAACGGAGGCTCTGGTTCTGTTTGCTGCTTTGATTATGCCACTTTTCTAAAGTGTTGCAAGCATCGTTGATCATTGACTGACAGATGAATGCGTAGCAATCATCGAGAAGTTGATGGTTTTCCGTTTGATCTTTTCCCTTTCTCTGATGATGTTCTTACCGCGCCCGAAGTAGACGTCTGAATAGCCCCGAACTATGTTTGAGAAAATTTATTTAAACTACCCAGATGTGGATGAATGTGAACCAGCCTGTGCGAAAAGGGCAAGCTTTACGCCTTTGCCTTCAAGGTGGAGAAGTACGGCGTATAGCATTATCAAGATACCTAACATTTCCAAGGCTTCCTCGGCCGTTGCCACTATTAGATATGACGTATTCATATAGCTTTCGTCAGCCATGTAAGCGCCAACAACTTCTAGACCCAAACCGCCGGATATGAATACGACACCAGCTATGATAAAAAGCACTCTCGTACGGGTCGGCAGTGAAAGGATCCACCGTAAATAGACGATGGCAATAACAAGGACAATTATAATTCCTGGAATAATCCACGCGAAATGGGCACTGTTTGTACCCGGTATAACATAGTCTATCATTCCGGCTCGCCAAAGCCCATGCATATCCGTGGCCTCATCGAGCGACATATAAGTAAAAATTGCACATAATCCCCACCATGCGGTGGAAGATTCAAATCGCGTATGCTCAGTGTAGGCCGCTATTGCAAGAACAACGGCCACCATGAATATCTGCACCACCGAGAACCAAGTCGGGATATTGGACTCTTTACTGAGATCAAACAGATAACCGTGGTAGTTGATTGGCGACGTCAGAATGCCGCAAGCCTGCGTTTTCCAACAGATTTGGACACCTGAGTGAGTAATAATTAGAAGAAAAATTATTGCAGCCAAACCGCAGAAAATACGAAAAGGTGGAATACTCATGACAGTATAGTTGTTACCTGATCGCATCATTGTTCCCCTAGATTGCATCTTATATTTTAGAGTTCTTTATGAATAATAACACCATATTAGGCTAAGACGAATATAAAGCTCGGCAATGCGTGATTAATTTCAAGATAAAAGAACTATGCCACCAACAAATTCCCTTATTTTCATAATAATACTCCAGTTTTAGAGCAAATAGAAAATCTGTAGTGTTTTCTTCTGACCTCACTGAAAGACATATTCATCGCCATTTAGTCGATAAACACGGGGTATTGCCCTATTTAATGGGTTCAAGTTGCAGAATTACGCGGTCTTTTAGCTTCATAACGGGTGTGATCCCGCCGATGGTATCTTAGACACAAGCGACTTTGCCGTTGATGTAAAAGGTCTGCCGTTTACATTATCCGGTTCCGGTTAAATCGAATATCTCTTCAGGGAAATATTTGTGAAGCCGTACATCCGCTGAGCGGGCATGGCCTTCCATACCTTCAAGCCGTGCGATGCGCGCGGTGACCTCGGCGACGGGTTTGGCACCTTCGCGGGTCGCGCGCTGCCACGTGACGATCTTCATATACTTATGGACCGACAAACCGCCTGTGTATTTGGCCGATTGGGATGTGGGCAGGACATGGTTCGTACCGGAGGCCTTATCACCAAAGGCCACGGTGGTTTCTTCCCCCAGGAAAAGAGAGCCGTAACATTGCAACCGATCTAGCCACCAAGACAAATCCTGTGCTTGAACGGTCAAGTGTTCGGGGGCGTATTCATCCGAGGTTGCCGCCATTTCCTCGCGATTGTCACACAGAATGACCTCGGCATAGTCCCGCCATGCAACCGCAGCGTTGTTGCGGTTCATTTCGGGCAGATCATCGATCAGGCTGGGGACAATCTGTATAACTTTTTCTGCTAGAGTTCGATCATCAGTGACCAACCAAACGGGAGAGTTGTAGCCATGTTCCGCCTGACCCACAAGGTCTGTGGCAACGATAAAGGGGTCTGCTGTGGCGTCGGCCAGAATTAGACTATCGGTGGGGCCGGCGATCATGTCGATACCGACACGGCCAAAGAGGATGCGCTTGGCTTCGGCTACGAATTGGTTGCCGGGACCAACAAGAATATCTGCTTTGGGTAAGCCAAACAGACCAAAAGTCATGGCGGCCACACCCTGAACACCGCCCATGGAAAGGATTTCGTCGGCGCCGCATATGTTGGCAGCATAAATAATGGCGGGGGCAACACCTTCGTCCGCGCGCGGAGGTGAGCAGGCGGTGATGTGCTTGCAGCCGGCAACTTTGGCAGTGGTGACCGTCATGATGGCGCTGGCGACGTGACTGTAGCGGCCGCCCGGGACATAACATCCGGCAGCCTGACAGGGGATGGTTTTTTGTCCGGCGATCAGGCCAGGGACAATTTCAAGCTCGACATCTTGCATTGTGCTTTTTTGGGTTTCCGCAAATCGACGCACGTTGTCATGGGCAAACGCGATGTCGTCTTTCAGTTTCTGGGGCACTTTGGCGGCGGCAGCAGCGATATCTTCAGGTGTCAACAGAACCGGGCCTTCGTATTTATCAAATTTGGCGGCATAGCCCAAAGCGGCAGCGTCCCCACCAGTTTCGATGTCATTCAGAATCGTCTGTACGGTAGCATGAACGTCCGAGGCATCGGATTTTGCGGTGAGGGTTGCTTTTTTCAGATATACGCGGGGCATTACGGTTATTCCTATATTGGGTTCGCAGGTCGCACCGTCGGTGAGGTGTGCTTGTAAATATAAGCGCTTACATAAATCAATACAAGTCTTTATATTCAAGATGTTATAGCCGTATCTTCATTTGGATTTTCTAAATTGGATATTTAGATTTTCGAAAATTACCAAGCTGAAGCTTTTACGAAACACGCAGACGGAAATAGCCGTAACAAACGATCAGGTTCCCGCCCTTGAAGATGTTACGCAGGCTGCCAAAGTTTCAACTGCGGCGGTATGGAAATGTCTGAATGCCCTTGAAAAGGTAAACGAGAGAACACAGCTGCGGGTTTTATCGGTTGTCCAACGGTTGGAATATTCGCCAACTTTGGGGCGAGGGCATTGGCCGCGAATGAACCTGCCGGAATAGCCAACAATCGTGATGTTCGGAAATGATGTTCTTGCCGTTGGTGTTTTGAAAGAGGCAAAAAACAGAATTGCATTGCAATCGAAGTTCCGGATCATTTTACGTTGCAGTGTTGTTGCCAGTAGAGCAAAGTCCAACGAGACGGGAAAGAAAATTATGGATGCACGTATTGTAGGTTGGGGTCATACGCCGTTGGCAAAACGGGCGCAAAACGAAAGAGGCCGCTCATGAACCCCGCAGAATGGTTGGTCAGATCAGCGCACCTTTATCCTGATGCACCTGCATTGTTGCGGGGCGAAAACGTCGTGGCGGATTACGCGATATTTGCTGCGCGTTCGGCATCAATTGCCGGTGCACTTCGGGATCAGTATGGCGTTAAAGCCGGGGATCGTGTGGCGATATTCATGAAAAACCGAACAGAGTATTTGGAAGTGCTTTACGGTGTGTGGTTCGCAGGTGCCGTGGTTGTACCGATCAATGCAAAATTACACGCAAAAGAAGCAGCATGGATTGTTGAAGATGCCGCTGCGGAAATTGTCTTTGTCACCAAAGATATCGGTATGGCGTTCAAGGCGATCAAACCCGATGTTGTGCGTGATGTGATTGTGGCTGACGGGGCTGAATTTGCCAAGTTCTATCAGGCCACTGCAATGCCACTTCCTGTACCTGTCATATCGGATGATATGATTTGGCTTTTCTATACGTCTGGCACGACCGGTAAACCAAAGGGGGTGATGTTAACTGCGGGTAACCTTTTGGCTATGACGACTGCATATTTCATAGATGTTGATGATGTCAGGCATGAAGACGCTATTTTATATGCCGCCCCCATGTCGCATGGCGCAGGCATATACAACTTTATGCACGTCTTGCGTGCTGGCCGCCATGTTGTGCCTGATTCCGGAAGTTTCGTTCCTGAGGAAATTTTTTCACTGGCAAAAACCATCGATAATATTTCAATGTTTGCAGCACCAACGATGGTGCGCCGTTTGGTGGATTGTGCCAAGGCGAACGGCTTTGATGGAACGGGTATCAAAACCGTCGTTTACGGTGGTGGTCCGATGTATCTTGCCGACATCATAGAAGCAGTCGAGGTGATGGGGCCACGGTTTGTCCAGATTTATGGACAAGGCGAATGCCCGATGGCTATTTCAGCTCTGTCTCGGTCATTGGTTGCCGACAGAACACATCCGAACTGGCGTGCGCGTTTGGCTTCTGTCGGGATAGCGCAGGCCTGCACTTATCTGCGCGTGGTGGACGAAGACGGTTGTGATTTGCCTGTGGGCGACGTTGGTGAGATTGTCGTGAAGGGTACGCCAATTATGCAGGGATATTGGGGGAACGCAGAGGCCACAGCTAAAACCATACGCGATGGCTGGCTATGGACAGGAGATATGGGGGCGCTGGATACAGACGGTTTTTTGACCCTGCATGACAGATCGAAAGACGTGATTATTTCTGGTGGTACAAACATCTACCCGCGTGAGGTGGAAGAAGTGTTGTTGATGCACCCAAAAGTTCACGAGGTTGCAGTGGTTGGTCGCGCGCATCCTGAATGGGGTGAAGATGTGATTGCCTTTGTTGTGCCCGTTGGTGGGTGCCATGTGGAACTAAAAGAACTGAATGCGCACTGTCTGACTGAAATTGCTCGTTTCAAACGGCCCAAAGACTATCGGATAGTACCGGAACTACCGAAAAATAATTACGGCAAAGTATTGAAGACAGACCTACGGGTTCGTCTGGAAAAAGAGGACCCATAATATGCAACTATTGGATAAAACAGCACTTGTCACAGGATCGGTTCAGGGCATTGGTCTGGCCATAGCCAAAGCTTTTGCACAAGAGGGTGCCAGGGTTGCCGCACACGGGCTTGCAAATACCAAGCAGGCAGAGGCAGTAAAGGCCGAACTATTAGCGGCCGGTGCCCCGGAGGTACGTTTTTTCGATGCCGATATGCGTGATCCCGATGCGATAGACGCCATGATGGATGATATGGCTGCATGGGGTGGTGCGGATATTCTGGTGAATAACGCAGGTATACAGAAAACCACCAGCCTTGCGGACGCGACGCGCGACATATGGGACGCGGTTTTATCGGTGAACCTGTCCGGGGCATTTCACACAATGCGCCGTGCATTGCCGATAATGGCTGAAAATGGTTATGGCCGTGTGATCAATATAGCGTCCGTGCATGGGCTTGTGGCATCAGCGAATAAAGCGCCTTATGTGGCGTCAAAATTCGGCATGGTTGGCCTATCAAAGGTTGCAGCCCTTGAATACGCTAGTAAAGGTACGAAAAAAGCGGGTGGCATTACCGTTAACTGCATTTGTCCCGGCTGGACTGAAACCGCGATTATAGAACCCCAGATTGCTGCACGTGCCGTTGAGCTTGGCGGTGATCGCGTGGCAGGAACAGCAAGTTTGCTTGCAGAAAAACAACCATCATTACGAACTTCTGATCCCGCAGAAATCGGACAGCTGGCACTTTGGCTGGCCAGCCCGATTGCGCATAACATTACTGGGACTTCAATACCGATCGACGGAGGCTGGACAGCACAATAACGTAGCTTAAAAGAACAAACCTAGGCGTTCGGTTCCGTTTAAACGCAATAAGACTGTTTGGCTCTGCTTCAAAGTGATGACACACCCAAATATTTGCATTTGGAAACCGTGTTAAATTATGCTTAGCTGCCGGAACCCGAAAAACATCCATGACTTAGGAAATTCAATGGCACAGACCGCATTTGCAAGAAATGATCTGACAAATGAACCTGCGTTTGGGCCTTGGTTGTCGCAGGCCTCTATTTTGGTGATCGATGATGAGCCGGGGATGCGGAACTTTTTGGTTAAAATCTTGAAACCGCGCTGCCGGAATGTTGCCGAGGCCGCGAATACCGAAGAGGCGTCCAAAATGTTGGATGCGGGGCATTTCGATGTGGTTATTCTGGACAATATCATGCCTGGCAAAAACGGCGTTGATTGGTTGCGCGAGCAACGTAAAGTCGGTTTTTTTGCAGATGCAATTCTAATCACGGCTTTTGCCGATTTGGAAACCGCCATTCGTGCGCTGCAAGCGGGCGCTGTGGACTTTGTTCTAAAGCCGTTTAGGTCCAACCAAATCCTAAACGCTGTTGCACGCTGCATTGATCGGATGCGTCTGCGCCGCGAAAACTTTTTGCTGCGCCATGAATTGGAAAGCAATGCCAAGGAAAACAGGCGCCGAAACCGTCTACTGGGGCATTCCAAGAATATAACATCTGTACGCGAAACCCTGCACCGCGTCGCTCCGCTACCCAGTACGGTTCTGATTATGGGCGAAAGTGGTACGGGCAAAGAAGTTGCCGCACGTACCTTGCATTCACTTTCGGATCGTTCTGATAAGGCGTTTGTCGCAGTCAATTGTGCCACCATTCCTGTCGGCATTTTGGAAAGCGAACTTTTTGGCCATGTCAAAGGAACAGATAAGGAAGATGAAGAACGCGGCGAGGGCCTGTTTTTGCACGCCAGCGGCGGTACGTTGTTCTTGGATGAGGTTGCTGACTTGCCATTGGACATCCAAGGGGCTTTGTTGCGGGTGATTGAGGATAAAAAGATCCGACCCGTCAATTCGGAACGTGAAGTGCCGATAGATGTCCGTTTTGTGTTTGCAGCAAACACTGATTTATTGGCTGCAGTGGAAGATGGGCGGTTTCGGGCGGATTTATATTATCGTATCAATACGTTGCAAATTGAAATGCCCCCTTTGCGCGACCGCATAGAAGATGTGCAAGAATTGGCCGATAAATTCATGCAGGAAATCTCATTTGAACTGGGGGTGCCTCCGTTTAAAATATCCAACGCTATTCGGCGCGGTTTTCTACGTTATGATTGGCCCGGTAATGTACGTGAGCTGCGTAATTTGATCGAACGCTCTTTAATTCTGGGCGAGTTTCCACCTGATTTTGAAGGGGCTGATGAAGACAGCTCTTTTGCGCTGGATGATACATTGCAGTCTGTTGAACGGCAGCACATTTTGCGTGTTCTGGGTGAATGTGGTGGCAACCGCGCGGAAGCGGCTCGCAGGCTTGGGGTTTCGCGTAAAACAGTCGACCGAAAATGCGCGATGTGGAATGGGTGAAACCCGCATAACTGCGCGTTCAGGCTGGCGTCACTCTGTCCGGTTTCGGCTTTTGGTTATTGCGATCCTGCCTATGTTGGTGGTCATGCCCATGCTGCTGGGGGGAACGTTCACGCAATGGTCAACAAAATTCGATAACCTGTTGATTGCAAAAGTGAATGGCGAACTGACGATTGCACATCAATATTTTGCCAATATATTGGAAACCAGTGAAGACAAAGTCAAAGCCTTGGGTAACTCGGCGATTTTTGCCAATGTTATTGCGAACCTGAATGAGGAAAATATTGTTGCATTCTTAGAAATGCAACGCCATGAGATGGGGGTTGATTTTCTATATTTGGTTGACGCATCGGGTGGGTATTTGGCGCCATCAGAAAACATATATTATAACCATTTTGCAAATTGGCCTGTGGTGAAATCTGCATTGGATGGCCGTGCGCACACGGCAATAGATTTGTTTTCAAGTGAAGATTTGGCACTATTTTCACAAGCTCTTGCAACCCGTGCGCGGATTGATTTGGTGCCAACGCAAGCGGCTGTGCCAACCGATAAAATCGTGGAAAGCCGTGGCATGGTCGTACATGCGGCTGCCCCGTTCGAAGTGAACGGGCAGCGCGGTGCATTGGTGGCAGGCATATTGCTGAACCGCAATCTGGATTTCATCGATACAATCAATGATCTGGTCTATCCCGCTGCCAGCCTGACCGATGGCAGCATCGGCACGGCGACCTTGTTTCTGGAAGATGTACGGATCAGTACGAACGTACGCCTATTTGAAAATGTCCGGGCTTTGGGAACGCGGGTGTCTGCTATTGTACGATCAACCGTATTGGACGAAGGCAAGGTTTGGCTGGATCGCGCTTTTGTTGTGAATGATTGGTATATTTCGGCTTATGAACCGATCATAGACAGCCATGGGGCCCGCATCGGTATGCTTTATGTGGGATTTCTTGATACGCCTTTTAGGACCGCCAAGACACGGACTTTGTGGACGACAATTGCCGCGTTATTGGCCGCTGTTTTCCTGTCGGTTCCTATATTCTTGCGCTGGGCGCGGGGGATTTTCCGCCCGCTTGAGGGGATGTTGAAAACCATCGCCAAGGTCGAGGGCGGTGAATTGGGCGCACGTACAGGTTTGACGCGCACTGATGACGAGATTGGGCAAGTGGCTTTGCATCTGGATGATTTATTGGGGCAGATACAAGAACGCGACAGCCGTTTGCGCGATTGGGCAGCAGAACTGAATGACCGTGTCGATGAACGCACCAGCGAGTTAAGTGATGCCAACAAGCGGCTGGAAGCCACGACAAAACAATTGGTTGTATCGGAAAAACTGGCGGCAATCGGTGAAATTACTGCAGGTGTTGCCCATGAGATCAATAATCCCATGGCGGTCATCCAGGGTAATATTGATGTTGTGCGTCAGGAACTTGGTGCGGCAACCAAAGACGTGGAAACAGAGCTGCGTCTGATTGATGAACAGGTTCACAGCGTAAGTGTTCTGGTCAGTAAATTACTGCAATTCGCGCGGCCCGATGAATATTCCGGATCGGTTGAAATCCAAAATCCGAATGAGGTTTTATCTGATTGTATGGTGCTGGTTCAGCATCTGATGAACAAGGTCAGGATTGATGTAGAACAAGGCCTGAATGCACAAGGTGGCATTTTGATGAACCGTACTGAATTACAACAGGTTCTGATAAATCTGATCGTAAATGCAATTCAGGCCATGCCCGATGGCGGTACACTTGGCTTGCGCACCCGCAACACGACGATTGATGGTATTCCGGGGGTATCTGTTTGTGTTCAGGACACTGGTAAGGGTATGCCCAAGGATGTTATCGATAAAATATTCGACCCATTTTTCACCACCAAACGACGCGAAGGCACTGGTCTTGGCCTGTCGATCAGCCAAACCATTATCAACCGTTATAGTGGAACTATTTCGGTTGAAAGTACCGAAGGGGTCGGTACCAAATTTTCACTATGGTTGCCACTGAGCGAGGCTTAATCGTCCAATGACCCATGAATGGCAAATTGGCTGATATCGGCATCTTCGGTTTCAATGGTACGAAACTGTTCATTCACACCTGCATCGGTCAATTCACGGCTGACCGCAATCAGTGTGTTAGGGCCGTGATCTTCGCACAAATCTTGCGCATGTTCCAGTTCACGCACGGCCACAGGGCGGGCGGCATCCAGTGACGGTGCGCCGTAGATATCAACAAAATGCTGTGCCAGACGGTCGGTTAACGTTTCCATTTCGGCCGGTTCTATCTGGGTGACTGCAACGAATGTTACACGCCCAAAGGTTTCCAACCCCAGCCAGCCATTGCTGAATGCCTGACGGTTCTTGCCTTTCAGATCGGCCGCGGTCCAGTCGGAAAACTCAAATCCGCCGCTGATTGCCCATTCGCCTGTGCGTGCAGAATTATGGAAAACATTGCGGTCACTTTCGTCAAAGTGAATTGCACGGGCCAGTTTCATGACGCATCTCCGTTTTGCAACAAGGCACTTAACGGTTTTATTCTTGTCGCATCATTGGTGCGGATCAACATACCGAAATCTTCGTCAACTCCCATGAATATACCTTTTATATCAGAGCTTTGCAATGTTATGTTGATGTCTTCGCCAATGCCGTGTGCTTTGCTGCGCCATTCTGCATGCAGGGGTGCGGCCCCCTCGTCAGACCAGCAATTGATCCAGACCAACGTGTGGCGTGACCAGCTTTCCAACAGGCGCAAAGGTTCGACCTCGACGCAGCCTTCTTGAAACAGGGTTGTCTGGTTTGGGGTATAACCGCCTTCATCGTTGGCGGGAAACAGCGGAACTGTCAGCCCCACAACCAGCCAGTCCGGGACGGCAGTGGGGTCATTGTGTGACGCGGCTATTTTCAAATCGCCACAACCGGCTGCATTCACCAATATTCCTCCGTGCCATTCCAGATGCACGGCAATCTCGGGCGGGGCCAAGGCCCCCAGTGCATTGGAAAAACCCAAGCCACAGGCGATCATCATGGCGCAGGCTTTTTCCAGTGTGACTTCGGGGGCGAATACGAATGCGGCGCGCAGGTAATCATTACTGATATTATGCACAATTGTCCCTGCATCACAGCCCAGTGTCGCCAGCGAAATGGCCTTTTCAAACGGGTCAATTTGCCCTGTTACGGCAAATCCTGTCAGAAGTGGTGGAAAAGTCGGCTCTGTGGTCATGCCTGCCCATCTTTGATCATTTTACGCGCAATGGTACGAAACGCCTGCGCGTGTGGTGAGTTTGGTTTCGACACTACAATAGGTGCGCCGCCGTCGCTGGCAAGGCGAATATCGATATGTAACGGGATTTCGCCCAACAGCGCCGTGTTCAATTTTGCAGCTTCCGCAGCAACACCACCATGGCCAAACACATGTTCTTCGTGACCGCATTCAGAACAAATGTGGGTCGACATGTTTTCAATCATACCTAAGATAGGTGTTCCGAGTTTATCAAACATATCCAACGCTTTACGCGCATCTATTAAAGCAACATCTTGTGGAGTTGAGACGATTATTGCCCCTGTCACTTCGGCCTTTTGCGCCAAAGTCATTTGCACATCACCCGTACCTGGGGGCAGATCAACGATCAAAACGTCCAGCTTGCCCCATTGGACTTGCGTCATCATTTGTTGCAACGCACCCATCAACATCGGGCCGCGCCACACCACGGCTTCATCTTCGCGTGTCATCAGACCGATAGACATCAATGTAACACCGTGGTTGCGCAGTGGCATGATGGTAGTACCGTCAGGTGACGAGGGTCGCCCCGAAATGCCCAACATACGCGGTTGCGATGGTCCATAAACATCCGCATCCAACAAGCCAACTTTGCGCCCTTCTGCGGCCAGTGCCACCGCCAGGTTTGCCGAAACAGTCGATTTCCCGACGCCACCTTTGCCCGAAGCCACGGCGATAATCCGGTCAATGCCCGGAATTTTTTGTGGCCCTGTAGGTTCTGCTTTTTTACCGCCGCCCAAATCGGGTGGGGCAGGGGTGGCGCTATGGGCGGTCATCACCACCGATACGTTTGCAACACCATCCAATGCTTCCAGTTCAGCAGTGGCTTGTGTTTGTACAGCTTCCATCATTTTGGCCCGTGCAGGGTCAATTTCCAGCACAAAGCGCACCGCCCCGTCGTTGACGGTCAAGGCACGCACCAAACCCGCCGTTACGATGTCTTTTTGGCTGATCGGATCAATGATTTTACCCAAAACATCCAGTACGGTTTCACGAGTCAGCGGCATCTCAGGCTTGGCCTGCTATCTGACCTGTTACAACATGTTCGATGTCCAGTCCGTCAACAGTCAAAACCATCTTTGCACTAAACGATTTACCCGCGGTCACATCAGAACCCGCTTTGCGCATCGCTTCCTCTATAGCTTGCTGTGAGGTTACGCCGACCTGTTTCGGGAACTTGCGCATTGTCATGTTAAAATTCTCGTCGCTCATTATATAATCCTATATTTTCTGTCTATTAGTGATCTTTTCGTTTGGAAAAGTAGTCATCTGTGGTGCGGGTTTTCGGGCGGTCTCCGGCCTGAAATGGGTTGTCCGTGTTTTGATATTGAACGTTGATACGGCAATTATCGCACATCCTGATCAGCTTGCCTGAATCGCTTTCGGCAAACATCGGATGTTTGCCTTCTAGTTGCGCCACAATCCGTTCTATAGTTGATTTCACCCCAAACAATGACCCACATTCAATACAGGCAAACGGTTCTTCTTCATGTAGAACCTCTTGATTAAAGGCACTATCATCCAAGTTCATTTGCGGCTTCAGTGTAATGGCGTTTTCGGGGCAAACTGTTTCGCACAGCCCGCATTGTAAACAGGCTGTTTCCTGAAAACGCAGTTGTGGCATATCAGGATTGTCGCCCAAGGCCCCCGATGGACAAAGCGAGGCACAAGACAAGCATAGGGTACAAGCGTCGGTATCGACCACAACAGCCCCATATGGCGCACTTTCAGGCAGCACAATCGGAACGTTCACATCTGGTTGCAAAGCTTTAGCACTTAAACGGGTCACATCACGGCGACCGCCTATGGGTAAAATAGGATCGGCAACAGGGCTAAAACTTTCGGTCGTATAAAGCGTGTCACAGAAAGCATCGGGGTCGTTGACGTCGATCAATGTTACTTGTGCACCCCCCGCAATGGCATTGGCCATTTCCGCTTCACCACTGACAACCGTATTTTCGGTTTTTGGTGACAGCAACACATGCACATTGGCAAAGCCTGTGGCCAAAGCGGCCAACATTTCGGCGTGGCCAAAGCCAGTGATGGTCTCAACTTCGATTGGAATGACCTCGGCAGGCAGGCCACGCCCGAAACGGGCGGCCAGCGAAATCATCTCAGCACCGAATTCGGTATCATGCACCAAAAGTTGTGGAACAGTTCCGCCCGCCGCTTTGAAAGCTTCAGCCAGATTTTGTATACGGCGAAAAATAAACGAAACTGGCGGCGCGTCATATGAAATCGCTCCCGATGGGCAAATTGCCGAACAGGCACCGCAACCCGCACAAGCCATTGCATCGATTAATATACTATCACCGTTAGGTGTCAGTGCGCTTGTCGGGCAAATATCAAGACACTTGCTACACCCAATTTGTTCTGCACGGGAATGGGCGCATATATTTGCGTCATAAGTTAGGTAAAGCGGCTTTTCAAAAGTACCAACCATGTGTGACGCATCAAATACAACTGATGCAACGGCCAGTGGATCACCGGGATCGGCCCGTAAATATCCATCGCGTTTTTCGGGGGCAGGAAATAGTGGCGTACCGCCTGTCAGATCTAGAATGATGTCGCATTGTGAAACAGCCCCGTTCTGTGGGTCTGTAAATCCGCGCTCACCGCGGCCTGCGGGATTGATTTCTTGAAACCCGTCAATGCGAACAGTGAAACCCCCCAAGGTACCGGAGGTGGATTTTAGTGCGCCTGAAACAACATCGAAACCACGGTTCAACGGGGCTTCATCGGGGGCGGGAAGCAAGACAGTCACGCTTAGAATTTCGCTTAACTTTTCAGCCGCCGCTAGGGCCGTTTCAGGCGCACCGATGATCAGACACATGCCTTCGGATATAACATCGACTGCTTTTCCGGCGGGTGCTTCCAGCTGCATGTCGCTGACCAAAGCGGCCATTTTAGGCCCTGCATTGGCACCATCCTCGGACCATCCGGCACGGTCGCGAATATCGACAAATTCTGGTGGCTCTACATCCAGTTCATCGGCCAGTTCTTCAAACAACGCACGTTCCTGCAAACAGGCAAAAATCGCATCCCCGTCCTGAATATATTTTGCCGCATCTTGGGTCTGTGTTGTGCAAAGTCCTGAATGAATGCGCGAACACTGTATATCTTCCAGCGCATCAAAAGACGAAGTGTTTAGCGTTTGCGATTTAGAACAATCGCATAAAATCAATGTCTTAGGCATGTATTTCTTTCTGGTTTTCTGGTTTGAAAAAACGGAGTTCTGTTTGCAACAAACCTAGCATAGGCACGAAAAAAACTATTGGTAAAGGCAGAAAATGTGTGTGGGGATGTTTATTCCAAACGTATTGCCAATCGAAGAAAAGTAAATTTTACGAATTGATTTTGGGGGTGAAATGCAGATTTTTTGAGGTTGATAAAATTGATTCTCGGAATGTGCTTTGAACATTTTTTATTACTTAGTATTTAATTTTTCGCGATGTGGACATTTTGTCCATCTCATAGAAAATTGGCCATGGAAAAATAGACATTCTGTCCATCATCCCGATTTACTGTCGATTGTCGGCGGTTTTCATCAATTTATACTTGGAAAACCCGGTTTTGGCACCCTAACTTTAATCAACAGCTTAACAAAGCCAATGTTGTAACTGTTTGGGAGGACAGTTGAGGATGAACTCAAGATCAATTTCTATGCCTGTTGGGATCGTCGTTCGCAAAACGCCGGGCGTGACCAAGTGGGCAAAATGGAATTGGAAAGTCGTGGGGGTTTTGCCGGGTGCAGGGCCTGCCGACTGGTCGGAATTGCGCCGTGAGGGCGATGCCGTGGAATATCACGCAGGCACTTTGACATTGGAACTTTACCGCACCGATACCGAAGCCTATCTGACAGGCCTTTCATCCAAAACGCCTGTTTTATACGTGGTCATGCAAAATGCCGGAACCAATGACGAACTAGGCGATATTGAATTACATCTGATCACCGCGTCACCCTACGAGTCGCAAGATTATGCCGATAGTGGTGAAGATACCGTTGAGCCGGTTCCGATGCCTGTGTCTATAATTGCCTGGATCGCGGATTTTGTGGAATTACATCATGAACACGAGGTGTTCATCAAACGCAAACGCGGCAAAAAATTCAGCGACCCTGCCGAAGATGGCGTTGGGGACAAGCGGATCAAGCAGGCCACCGATGTTTACCGTGCCCCCCGTCACAAAACGGAGTTTGTGCAATGAAGGCGCGTCAGGATTTCTGGAGCCGCCGCAAACAAGCGGTCGAAGCCGAAGCCGAGGTCGAAGTTGCCAAACAGGTTGCTGTTGAAGAAAAGCAATCGGTTGAGGCGATAGAAGCGCAAACCGACGCAGAAGTTTTGGAAGAATTGGGTCTGCAAGACCCAGAAACGATGGAAGCGGGTGATGATTTTTCTGCCTTTATGGCCAAAGCCGTTCCAACCCGCCTGCGCAACCGGGCGTTGCGTAAATTATGGTTAAGCAATCCTGCCTTGGCAAATTTGGATGCTTTGGTGGATTATGGCGAAGATTTTACAACCAGTGCGGACGCAGTAGAAGTGGTCCAAACAACTTATCAGGTTGGCAAAGGGTTATTGGCCCACGTGCAGGAAATGGCACGCCAAGATGAGGTTAAGCTTCAAAGCCAAGATGCGGATGAAATGCCGCACGTTACAGAAGAATTAGAAGAACAAACTTCGATAGAAGAACTTGCGTTTGTTGAAGACGACGACGCTGGCATGGATGTTGAAATTGAAGACGATAGTGTGGTGGTAACACGTGACGAAAGTTTTGAAACAGAGGTCGTGTTCGCTTCGAAAAAACGTATGCGATTTGTGATCGGAGCGGAAATTTAAAACCTGATTATCAGTCAGGTAAACTGGGAGGATAAGGTGCTGGCAACTGCATCAAATATAAAGATAACGGAAGAAGATCAGCTGCGTGCAGATCTATACGATTATTTAGCGGCACTTCTTGCCGGGCCGCCGTCCAAGGCATTGCTGAAGAAAACCATTACACTCAAAGGTGACGACAGTGATCTGGGCGCAGGTTTCAAAGCCTTGTCACGTGTAGCGTCTGCGCAAAATGAAAAATCTGCAAGCAGTGAATTCAACGCGTTGTTCATTGGAATTGGGCGTGGTGAATTGTTGCCCTATGCCAGTTTCTATCTGACGGGTTTCTTGAATGAAAAACCACTTGCCGCATTGCGCAAAGATATGGTGGGCCTGCGTATTTCGCGTGCCCCAAACGTGTTTGAACCCGAAGACAACATCGCCAGCCTGTTTGAAATGATGGCGGGCATGATCACCGGGCGGTTTAATGAGCCTGCCGGCCTTGACCAACAAAAAGAGTTCTTCAACCGACATATTGGCCCCTGGGCCGAGCATTTCTTTTCGGATTTGGAAGGGGCCAAAAATTCAGTTCTTTATGCACCCGTCGGCGCAATCGGTCGTGTGTTCATAGGTATAGAACAGGAAGCATTTCGCATGGTGGCCAAATAACGGTCACTTTAACCGGTCGGTGCAAACCGACCATAACATAGGAGAAGTCGAATGACGAAAAAGAACGAGGCTGAAACAAACAGCCGACGTGATTTCCTAAAAATGGCATCCGTTGCAGCACCCGCTGTTGCCGTTGCCGTGACAGGTGAAGCAGCCGTAGCTGACACGCTTGATCAACATGCAGGCGAAGGTCTGCAAGATACCGCCCATACACGGGCATATTTTGAAACTGCCCGCTTCTAGGCGGACATTTTACACCAAGCGGTGAGAGGTTGCGAAACGCCCAGACTATCGTGAAGACAAAAATATAAGATTTTGGCAATCCTGCCATACCAACATTGGAGATATACAATGCTCAGGAAAAAGACCAACGGGGTTGCGCGACGCCCCCAACGGACAAGCCTCCTGTCAAAGGTAACAGAGAAATCTGTTGACCGTCGTTCGTTCCTTAGGGGATCAGGCCTGGCCATCGGTGGCTTGGCGGCGATCGGTGCAACAGCAGGCTCTGTGACGAAGGCATCAGCACAATCAGCCGTAAATGGCGCCGTAAGCACGGTCAAATCCGTTTGTACCAACTGTTCTGTCGGTTGTACCGTCATGGCAGAAGTGGACAACGGCGTTTGGACGGGGCAGGAACCCGGCTTTGACAGCCCGTTCAACTTAGGTGCGCATTGCGCCAAAGGGGCATCCGCACGCGAAGCAGCCCACGGTGAACGCCGTCTGAAATACCCGATGAAAAAAGAGGGTGGTGAATGGAAACGCATCAGCTGGGAGCAGGCGATCAACGAGATCGGCGATGGCATGATGGACATCCGAAAAGAAAGCGGCCCGGACAGTGTATACTGGTTGGGTTCAGCCAAGTTCAACAATGAACAGTCTTATCTGTTCCGCAAGTTTGCGGCCTATTGGGGCACGAACAACGTGGACCATCAGGCGCGCATCTGTCACTCTACAACCGTTGCAGGTGTAGCAAACACATGGGGCTATGGCGCCATGACCAATAGCTACAACGACATTCACAATTCAAAAGCGATTTTTGTTATTGGTGGTAATCCAGCCGAAGCACATCCAGTGTCTTTGGTGCATATCCTGAAAGCCAAAGAGGAAAATAATGCACCATTGATCGTTTGTGACCCACGCTTTACACGTACCGCGGCACATGCCGACGAATATGTACGTATGCGTCCGGGCACTGACGTGGCTTTGATCTGGGGTATCCTGTATCATATATTCGAAAATGGTTGGGAAGATACCGAGTTTATCCGTACACGTGTTTACGGTATGGATGAAATCCAGAACGAAGTGAAAAAATGGAACCCTGAAGAAGTTGAACGTGTAACTGGCGTTCCCGGGGCCCAATTGAAGCGCGTTGCGCACACATTGGCAAACAATCGTCCCGGCACTGTGATTTGGTGCATGGGTGGTACGCAACATACAACTGGTAACAACAACACGCGTGCCTATTGTATTTTGCAACTTGCCCTTGGCAACATGGGTACATCAGGTGGCGGTACCAACATTTTCCGTGGTCACGATAACGTGCAAGGTGCCACTGACATGTGCATTTTATCCCACTCTCTGCCCGGCTATTATGGCCTGTCAGGTGGTGCATGGGCGCATTGGTCACGTGTTTGGGGTGAAGACCTTGAATGGATGAAAAGCCGCTTTGACAGCATCAAAGACAAAGATGGCAAAGACAAACCATTGATGAATTTGAAGGGTATTCCGGTATCGCGTTGGATTGACGGTGTGTTGGAAGACAAAGACAACATTGATCAGCCAAACAACGTGCGTGCGATGGTTCTTTGGGGCCATGCTCCGAATAGTCAAACCCGTGGTAAGGAAATGAAAACGGCAATGGAAAAACTCGACATGCTTGTCGTGATTGATCCATACCCAACAGTATCTGCCGTAATGCATGACCGCACCGATGGTGTTTATCTGTTGCCTGCGTCAACCCAATATGAAACCCGTGGCTCTGTCACAGCTTCAAACCGGTCGTTCCAATGGCGTGATCAGGTGGTTGATCCATTGTTTGAATCACTACCGGACCATACTATCATGGGCAAGTTCGCCAACAAATTTGGTTGGGCTGACCGTTTCTTCCGGAATATCGAGATGGAAGATGCCGACACACCAAACGTTGAAAGCATTACACGTGAATTCAATGGTGGCATGTGGACAATCGGTTACACGGGCTGTTCGCCGGAGCGGATCAAATCGCATATGGCCAATCAGCATACGTTCGACAAAACCACATTGCAGGCCGTTGGTGGCCCGAATGACGGGGAATACTACGGACTGCCGTGGCCTTGTTGGGGTACCGCAGAGATGGGGCACCCCGGAACACCAAACCTTTATGACATGTCCAAGAAAGTGTCTGAAGGCGGGTTGACTTTCCGCGCCCGTTTCGGTGTGGAACGTGAAGGAACCAATCTACTGGCAGAAGGTGTTTATTCCAAAGGATCTGAAATTCAGGACGGTTATCCTGAGTTTACCATGGCCATGCTCAAAGAGCTTGGTTGGGATGGTGATCTGACGGCAGACGAACGTGCTGCAATAGACGCCGTTGCAGGTGACAAGACCAACTGGAAAACCGACCTTTCAGGTGGTATCCAGCGGGTTGCGATCAGTCACGAATGTGCGCCATTTGGCAATGCCAAGGCCCGTGCGGTTGTTTGGACGTTCCCTGATCCGGTTCCTGTTCACCGTGAGCCACTATATACCAACCGTCGCGATCTGGTTGCAGATTATCCAACATATGATGATAAACAGGCTTACCGCCTGCCGACATTATATGCCTCTATCCAGAAGCAGGACTTCTCGAAAGACTATCCGATGATCCTGACTACAGGACGGCTGGTTGAATATGAAGGTGGTGGTGACGAAAGTCGTTCAAACCCTTGGCTGGCAGAATTGCAACAAGACATGTTTGTCGAGATCAACATACGCGATGCCAATAATTTAGGTGTACGTGATGGCGAACAGGTCTGGGTTGAAGGTGCCGAAGGGTCCAAGATCAAAGTCATGGCTATGGTCACGGAACGTGTCGGTGCCGGTGTGGCATTCTTACCGTTCCACTTCGGTGGGCATATGGAAGGCCGGGACATGGGGGAAAACTACCCCGATGGCGCAGCCCCCTATGTCTTGGGCGAAGCCGCAAATACTGCAATGACCTATGGTTATGACAGTGTAACGCAAATGCAAGAGAGCAAAGTATCTCTTTGCAAAATCTCAGTAGCTTAAGGAGGGCTGAAAAATGGCAAGAGTTAAGTTTCTATGTGATGCTGAACGTTGCATTGAATGTAATGCCTGTGTGACGGCGTGTAAGAATGAACACGAGGTGCCTTGGGGCATCAACCGGCGCAAAGTTGTTACAATAAACGACGGCAAACCGGGCGAACGGTCGATCTCGATCGCCTGTATGCATTGCTCGGATGCACCTTGTATGGCTGTATGTCCTGTGGACTGCTTCTATCAATCCGAAGACGGGATTGTGTTGCACTCCAAGGATTTGTGTATCGGTTGCGGATATTGCTTCTACGCATGCCCGTTTGGTGCACCGCAGTATCCACAAGCCGGCAACTTCGGCAGTCGGGGCAAAATGGACAAATGTACATTCTGCGCAGGCGGACCGGAAGAAACCGGTTCACAAGCCGAGTTCCAGAAGTATGGGCGCAACCGTATTGCAGAAGGCAAACTGCCGATCTGTGCGGAAATGTGTTCAACCAAGGCACTTCTGGCCGGTGACGGCAATACCGTATCCAACATCTACCGTGAACGTGTGGTTTCACGCGGCTTCGGTTCAGGTGCTTGGGGTTGGGGTACAGCATATGGCACCAAAAACGGTGGCTGATTAGATACAGGCTGTGGGTCTTCCATGGGCCCATGCCCTACTAGTGGGGCGGTGATTAATCGTCGCCCCACATAACACATATTTTACGGGTGCGAACAGATGATTAGACGGATATTCATTTCAGTTTTTATCGCTACTTTCATGTGCATGACATCAACATTTGCGCAAGACAGTTCAACAGATGTTCGGGCCGCAACGGGTGGTGCGCAAACGCTTGAGGATATTCTGGCACGCCAACAAGGTCAGAAAATTGACAGTGAATTTCGCGAATTCGCTACAGGCGAAGGCAACACTGCCGCTGCAATCGCATCACAACTGGGTACATTGGGCGGCACTTCAGACGCCGAGGTTTTCCGTGCATTGCGTTATGGTACGGCCGATGTGAAGGTCTCGTCAAAAGGCCCTGCCGCAACAGTGATTATTCAGGACGGCGGCATGCGCTGGTTAAAATTCCGCAATGGACCGTTGAAAAACATTGGTGGCTATCTGCTGCTGGGAACAATTATATTTCTGGCATTATTCTATGTCTACAGAGGCAGGATAATGATTGAAGGTGAGAAAACTGGCGTCAAAATCTTGCGTTTCAAACTGATTGAACGCTTCGGTCATTGGCTGATGGCAGGCTCATTTATAATCCTAGCACTCACGGGGCTTATTTCACTGTTCGGCCGTTTCGGCCTGATCCCGATTATCGGCAAAAGCGCATATGCTGCAATCGCTGGCATTGGCATCTTTGTTCACAACTGGACAAGCTGGGCCTTTATGGTTGGGCTTGTTCTGGTCTTTGTCATGTGGGTTATTGATAATATCCCCAAAAGACACGATCTGAAATGGATCGCACAGGCAGGTGGGCTGTTCAGTGAAGGTGTGCATCCACCATCGACAAAGTTCAATGCAGGCCAAAAGCTGATATTTTGGATTGTTATCTTGTTTGGGGTTACTATCTCGGTCTCCGGTTTGTCCTTGTTATTTCCGTTCCAAATTACATTGTTCGCACCAACTTTCGAGTTTCTGAATGCGACAGGAATTTCAGGTATACTGGGCTTGGGCGAATTGACGACAGCACTGGCACCGCATGAAGAAATGCAACTTGCACAAACTTGGCACGCCATTGTCGCCTTTGGTTTCATAGCCGTCATATTTGCACATATCTACATTGGCTCTGTTGGTATGGAAGGTGCAATAGATGCGATGAAATCGGGTGAAGTAGAAGAGCAATGGGCCAAAGAACACCACGGGTTATGGGTGGATGAAGTCAAGCAAAAAGCAAGTGCGACACCTGCGGAATAGGATTGTTGAATAATGAACAAACGTATTTTACTGCTGGCCTGCCTATTAGCGCCCCTGCTATTTGGTACTGTAGGATATGCAGGCGAGCAACGTATATTGGTGCAATCGACAACCTCAACCCAAAATTCCGGCCTTTATGATTACCTGCTACCGCAGTTTGAAGCGGAAACCGGCCAACAAGTTGCTGTCGTTGCCGTGGGTACGGGGCAGGCGATCAAGAATGCGATGAACGGGGATGCGGATGTGTTGCTGGTTCATGCTATGCAGTCAGAGTTGAAGTTTGTTGATCAAGGGTACGGGATAGAACGGTTTGACGTGATGTACAACGATTTCGTCCTGATAGGCCCGAAAGATGATCCGGCTAAGATCGCACAAATAAAAACCGTGAATGAAGCCCTAAGTGCACTGCAAGATACCAAACAACGGTTTATTTCACGCGGTGACGATAGCGGTACGCATAAAAAGGAATTACGCTTGTGGAAGGCGGCCAATCTGCAACCTGCGGGACAATGGTATCTGGAAACCGGATCAGGCATGGGGGCCACCATTCGCATGGCGGTTGAGATGGGCGGGTACACATTAACCGACCGCGCCACATGGATTGCGTTCAACGCCAAAGAAGACCACCGCGTATTACTAAGCGGCCAGACAGAGCTGTTCAATCAATATGGTGTTATTGCAGTGAGCCCTGTCAAACACCCGCATGTGAACAGCTCCGGTGCGCAAGTCTTTATCGACTGGCTTCTTAGCCCGCATGGTCAGCAACTGATCGCTGAATTTAAAGTGCAGGGGCAGCAATTGTTCTTCCCGAATGCACAAAAAACGGCGGCAAATTAGAAAAAATTCCCACCCGATTTTTCCAACAACGTGGCAGCTAGTTTTTGCCCTAGGGCGGGGCCGTCCGTTGCAGGGCCGCTGATTTCACCACTGACTTGTTCAGAGCCGTCTGTACGCAGGATTTGACCGCGAAGCGTTAGATTGTTTTTGTCCAACGTTGCCAGCCCTGCAATCGGTGTTTGGCAAGAGCCATCCAACGCCTTCAGAAATGCCCGTTCCGCAGCTAACCGTGTGGCGGTGTCCGTATCCGCAATAGCGGACAGCATGGCGTGTATTTCTGCGTTATCCGCGCGCCGTTCAATTCCGATTGCCCCTTGGGCCACGGCGGGCAAAATCTCATCCACAGCAACGGCCGATTGGGCTATATTCGCATTGCCCAAACGGTTCAGGCCGGCCATTGCCAAAAACGTGGCATCTGCCACACCTTCATCCAGTTTGCGCAGGCGTGTTTGTACATTGCCGCGAAATTCCACCACTTCAATGTCTGGCCGCATGTGCAGGATTTGCGCCCGCCGCCGCAGGCTGCTGGAGCCAAGTTTAGCGCCCTTCGGCAGATCGCTAATGGATGTGTATTTCAGTGATACAAAAGCATCGCGCACATCTTCGCGCGGCAGGTAGCAATCCAACACCAAACCATCCGGTTGTTCGACCGGCATATCCTTCATCGAATGTACTGCCAGATCAATATGGCCTGCCAGCAATGCATCTTCGATTTCCTTTGTAAACAACCCTTTACCGCCAATTTCACCCAACGGGCGGTCCTGTACACGGTCGCCTGTGGTTTTAATCACAACGACTTCAAAACGGGCTTCATCCAACCCATGTGCCGCCATCAAACGATTGCGGGTTTCATAGGCTTGCGCTAGGGCTAAAGGCGAGCCGCGTGTGCCGATTTTGATGATAGGTTGCGTCATAGTTTCTCTTTTACGTGAAAGTATTGATTTCATCTCCACATATCATCCGAAACTTGGTAATGCGAGTGCGAATGAAGGATAGATACTGTGACACAAAGCACCAAAACGATACTGCGCGCCCTGAACGGCGAGACCTTACCAACCCCACCCGTATGGATGATGCGCCAAGCGGGGCGGTATTTGCCTGAGTATAAAGCCACACGGGCGCAAGCCGGGGATTTTCTGTCGCTTTGTTACAATCCCGATCTGGCGGCAGAAGTGACTTTGCAACCGATCCGCCGCTACGGGTTTGATGCTGCCATCCTGTTCGCCGACATCTTGCTGGTGCCGCAAGCTTTGGGGGCTGATCTGTGGTTTGTGACGGGTGAGGGGCCGCGCCTATCCACAATTACTTCGGCTGATGATCTGGGCAAGCTTGGCCCGGCGGATGATATCCACGAAACTCTTGCCCCAATTTATCAAACGGTGCGCAACCTGTCGGCCGCCTTACCCAAAGAGACGACTTTAATAGGGTTTGCCGGCGCGCCTTGGACAGTTGCGACCTATATGATTGCTGGGCGCGGTACGCCTGATCAGGGGCCGGCACATGCGTTAATGCGCGAAAACCAACCCGTATTTGACGCACTGATGGATCGCATCACCGATGCGACAATCCTGTATTTAGCGGAACAGATTAAAGCGGGTGCCGAAGTGGTAAAACTTTTTGACAGTTGGGCAGGGTCATTGGGCGCTGATGCCTTTGATCGTTATTGCACCGCACCGCATATCAAGATTGTCACGGCGCTAAAAACCCAATTCCCCGAAGTGAAAATTATCGGCTTTCCACGTGGGGCAGATCAAAAATATATTGATTATGTCGATCAGGTCGCTGTGGATTGTGTGGCTGTTGATACTGCTGTCAGTTCAAATTGGGCGGCAGAAAATCTACAGCCCAAGATGTGTGTGCAAGGTAATCTGGATCAATCTTTATTGGTCACGGGTGGTGAAAAGCTGATCGCGGAAACCAAACGTGTGGTTTCCGCTTTTAAAAATGGCCCACATATTTTCAATCTGGGGCATGGCATCACACCTGATGCATCTCCGGATAATGTAAGCCAAATGATTGCGGCTATTCGGGGTTAAATCCGCGTTGCATCAAATCATATGGGTGTTTCCAGCCCTCAAGCCCAGAAATGCGCTCTAACCAAGCGTCGATATTCGGCCAGTCCGCGCGATCAAAGCCGTATGGCTCGGGGTAGTACAGATACCCGCAACAGGAAATATCCGCCATTGTTGGGTGATCAGCGGCGACCCAGTTGCGATCTTTAAGGTGGGTGTCCAACACTGTATAAGCCGCTTTTAAACGGCCTTCTATAAAGGGAAATACCATTGTGGGGCGTTTGTCTTCCGGCAAAAAGTGCTTCAAGAAACGCAACATACCTGCTTGCGATGACAGTTTATGATTATCCCATAATATCCAGCGCATAACCTCGCGCCGCTCCGCGTCCGTTGCACCGCCAAATTTGCCTGTTTGCTGTGTGATATAGTCCTGTATCACGCCTGATTGACTGATTTTAACATCACCGTGGATCAAAACTGGCACTTCGCCCATCTCATTGATTTCCTTATAGGCATCCGTTCGGGCTTCACCTTTGAAAAAGTCGACGAAAACCGGCTCCCAATCGCAACCGGCCAATTCAAGGGCAAGGGCGGCTTTATAGGCGTTACCGGATTCGGCGAAACAATAAAGTTGGTATTCTGACATGGGGGTATCCTTTTTTCGATTTGCGTAAGTTAAAAAGAGAAAAGGCAAGAAAGGCAACTTCGATATTGTACCTGTTGGCTGTCTCACTTTATGTTGATGAAAAAGACGGGAATCCAACATGGATATTGTTCACCTCAAAACCTTTGTCGCAGTGGTGGAAGAAAAAAGCTTTACCGCCGCTGCCGTCCGTTTGGGTGTGGCTAAATCGGTCTGTTCTCGGCGTGTGTCGGAACTGGAAACCGACCTGTCGGCGCTTTTGGTAAACCGCACGACGCGTTCGGTCGTACCAACGCAGTCGGGCCTTGATTACTATCAAAGTTGCCTGGATATTTTAGGCCAATTGGAAGATGCAAATCAGGCGGCAAAAAGTGATGCCAGCGTTGTGGCCGGTCGTCTGAAACTGTCTTTACCAATCGATTATTGTCAGTGTGTTTTACAGCCGAAACTGGAAAGTTTTGTCAAAACCTATCCTGATACGCAATTGACCCTTGATCTGTCCGATAGTTTCGTTGATCTGGTGTCCGGTGGGTTTGATGCGGTTGTTCGAATTGGAAAGCTTGCAGATTCAACGCTTTACACACGAAAAATAGGTGAGATGAAGCTTATTTGCTGTGCCTCGCCTGACTATTTGGCAGAAAACGGCACACCAAAAGATGTTGACGATTTGGCGAACCATCAATGTTTGCTTTATTCGAATTCGGCCACGGGCAGCGAATGGGTATTCAATAAGTATGGGATCGAGATACGCAAAAGAGTACACGGACGGTTCAGTGCGAATAACGGAACACACCAAAAGGCTTTGGCTTTGAATGGGCATGGTATTGTTTATCTACCAGATTTTATTGCGCATGGTGCCCTGGAAAATGGTGAATTGGTGCAGGTTTTGGGAAATTATGATCAGATTATATCAGATATTCAGGTTGTGTTTCCCGAAAAGAAAAATATGCGCGCCGTATTGCGCGCATTTATTGAGCATTTAGCCGATTAATTTATGTCCCGCGTGCTATTGCCGCCACACCTGTGCGGGCCACATCGCTCAAGCCCAGCGGGCGCATCATATCGGCGAAGGCATCGATCTTTTCAGGTGTACCCGTCAGTTCAAACACGAAACTTTCCAAGGTGCTGTCGACCACGTTGGCACGGAAAATCTGGGCTGTACGCAGGGCTTCAACCCGTTTTTCGCCCTTACCATGCACTTTGAACAAGGCCAGTTCGCGTTCAACGGACGGACCTTCGACAGTTAAATCATGCACTTCGTAAACCGGCACCATGCGATCCAGTTGTGCTTTGATCTGTTCGATAACAGAGGGTGTTCCTGTGGTGACAATCGTGATGCGCGACCGATTGCCTTCATGGTCGACTTCCGCCACTGTCAGGCTTTCGATATTGTAACCTCGGCCCGAAAACAGGCCTATAACGCGGGCCAAAACACCCGCCTCATTATCAACCAGAACCGCCAAGGTGTGGGTTTCCTCAGTGTCGCCTATAAAGCTTTTCAGGTCATAAGCGCTGTGGCTTGATGCGCCTTTTTTTAGTTTTACAGCATTCATTTGATATTCCTTTTTCTAAGGGATAAGGGCGTTCTAAACCAGAACAGCACCGCTATCATCAATCGCATTTTTTGTGTCAGCTTCACCCATCAGCATTTCGTTATGGGCTTTGCCTGACGGGATCATCGGGAAGCAGTTTTCATGCTTTTCAATCAGACAGTCAAAAATCACCGGCCCGTCGTAATTGACCATCTCCATGATAGCATCATCCAGATCCGCAGGATCAGAACAGCGAATGCCCTTGCCGCCGAAAGCTTCGGCTAATTTTACGAAATCGGGCAGGGCTTCTGACCAAGTGTGGGAATAACGCTCGCCGTGCAGCAATTCCTGCCACTGGCGCACCATGCCCAGACGTTCATTATTCAGGATAAACTGTTTGACGGGCGCACGGTATTGCACGGCTGTGCCCATTTCCTGCATGTTCATCAGCCAGCTGGCGTCACCTGCGATGTTAATCACCAGACTGTCTGGGTGGGCGATTTGGGTGCCGACCGAAGCAGGCAACCCATAGCCCATCGTGCCCAATCCCCCCGATGTCATCCAGCGGTTAGGGTCTTCAAAGCCCAGATATTGCGCTGCCCACATTTGGTGCTGGCCCACTTCTGTGGTGATATAACGATCCATATCCTTGGTCAGGGCCTCCAGACGTTGTAGCGCATATTGCGGTTTTATGATCTTGTCAGAGTTTTTGAAAGCCAGACAATCAACCGCACGCCATTCATCGATTTGTGCGTGCCATTTTTTTATCTCGGCGGCTTTGGTTTTGCGTCCGCGAGATTTCCAGATTTTCAGCAAGTCTTCCAAAACATGGCCGATGTCACCGATAATCGGTACATCTACATGGATCACTTTGTTGATCGATGAAGGATCAATATCGATATGGGCCTTCTTCGATTTCGGGCTGAACGCGTCAATCCGCCCGGTGATACGATCGTCGAAACGGGCGCCTACACAGATCATCAGATCGCAATCATGCATAGCCAGATTTGCTTCATAAGTACCGTGCATTCCCAACATACCCAACCAGTTGTTGCCGGATGCAGGGTAAGAACCCAACCCCATTAGGGTCGATGTGATTGGAAAATTAGTGGATTTGACCAGTTCGCGCAACAAAAGGCTGGCACCTTTGCCGGAATTGATCACACCACCGCCTGTGTAAAATACTGGTTTTTCAGCTTTTTCCATCAAATCGACAAGTGCCGTAATTGCGTCCTTGTCGCCTTTTACCTGCGGTTTGTAATGCCCCAGATCAGCTTTTGCAGGGGCAACGTATTTACCGTTGGCAAACTGTACGTCCTTGGGGATGTCAACTAAAACTGGACCAGGGCGACCGCTGGTGGCGACATGAAACGCCTCATGAATGGTGCCCGCCAATTTGTCGGTGTCTTTCACCAGCCAGTTATGTTTGGTGCAGGGCCGTGTGATACCAACCGTATCGGCCTCTTGAAACGCATCCGACCCGATCATGAAGCTTGGAACCTGGCCAGTCAGTACTATCATTGGAATGCTGTCCATCAAGGCATCTGTCATGCCGGTGACCGCATTGGTGGCACCGGGGCCGGAAGTTACTAGTACAACACCCGGTTTACCAGTAGAGCGTGCATAACCTTCGGCGGCGTGCGTTGCCCCCTGTTCGTGACGCACCAGAATGTGACGGATGTCATTTTGCTGGAAAATCGCGTCGTAAATCGGAAGTACAGCACCGCCCGGATAACCGAATACGGTATCTACGCCCTGATCTTTTAAGGCTTGTACAACAATATCTGCACCGGTCATTTGGCGATTCATAGTCTTTCTCCATAGGTTCAGTCATAAAAAAACCCCCGAAATGTGGGGGTGCACGAAACGAATACGGGATGTAATTACCGTTTTCGCGCCGTGCGCGGTGCCACAAGGACCACAATATGAACTGCATTTATCATGCGGGCAGATTATCGGGGAATATCGGAAGGTCAAGATACATTAAGGATTTATTATTCCGAAAAACAATAAGATGTGGTAATTAAAATACAATTAAAATGAAATATTGTAATTAAATTACCTACAAGCGAAATTATAAAATAATAAAGTTATGAGTTGCTCGAACTTAACACATCGGGAAGGCTGATAGCCGCAACTTGTTCTGAAATTGGATCTGATCCCATTGGATGCCGGTCAAGCTTGAATTCTGAAGGGTTATCAAGTTTCATCCATGACCCTTTGTGGAATACTTCCAAGGCACTAAATCCTGATTTGTACCCCATTTTGGGACTGCCCGGCACCCAATAGCCAAGATAGACATAAGGAAGCCCTGCGTCTTTGGCTATTTGGATGTGATCCAGGATCATATAGATACCAAGACTGTTTTTGTGCAGGTCGGGGTCAAAGAATGAATAGACCAGTGACAGACCGTCATCCAAAAGGTCGGTCAGGCATACGGCTGTCAGTTCAGTGCGTTCATGAACTGCGTGTGCGGTGGAATATTCTACAATGCGGCTACGCACGGGGGTTTCTTCGACCATCGCGGAAAACTCGAACATATCCATATCCGCCATGCCGCCGTCCGCGTGACGTGTATTCAGATAGCGTGTGAACAGCTCAAACTGATGTTCGGTCGCCCATGGGGCGGATGCGTCGCGTAAAAGATGTGCATTTTTGCGTATAATCCGCTTTTGGGATCGCGTCGGTGTAAAATCGGCGACGCGAATACGTGCGGACATACAGGCATTGCAGTCAGAGCAAGACGGACGATACAAAACATTCTGTGACCGCCGGAATCCCTGTTTGGATAAGGCATTGTTCAGCATATCCGCATGATCGCCCTGAAGCCCCGCAAAGAGTTTGCGTTCCATTTGACCCTCTAAATAGGGGCAAGGCTGGGAAGCTGTTACATAGAACTGTGTTGCCAAAGGCAAGGAATGTCGCATTACACTACCATATTACTCATTATAAAAAGCGTACAAGCAGAATCCTAATAGGGCAAGTCGGCAATATTAAGGCAAATTGGGCCTATTAATCGCCGTTGTTCCCAGAAAATAGTCATGTAATCCCTGCCCACGTTCATTAACCAGCATCATTATCATGGATATTATAAGGGCAAAAAACAGAAGGGCTACGGCCGTATAAAGCCCTGTGTGCCACGCGGCTTCGACCGGGGTTAGTTTGTTACCGTGATTATTCCTGATCTCGATACCAACGACAATCATGCCCAGTGTGGCAGAGTTTCGTGACAGGGTGAAAATGCGGTAAGCGATGTTCGTGATGAACAATAACAACGGAAAGATAAAGGCCCCAACACCAAAACTGACAAGTACCAAAGCGGTTGCAAGAAGCATGATGATGATGAAGTCTACAAACCACGCGATTAGACGTTTGAAGGGGACGCCTTGATAAAATTGTCGATCAATATTCGGGTCGGGCAAACCACTTAAGTCATGGGTTGTACTTAACATTGTGTTTCCATTTGTTTTGCTTCGCCCAGTATGTGGGCGAAGCGGCACAGGCTCAAGAGGGGAAGGGAAGATTAAGCCTGTGCTTTTTGGGTTTTCAGGGATTTTGCGCGATCATCCATGAAATCGTCAAACTCGGTTTTGTCTTTGGCGTCGCGCAGACGTTGCAAAAAACCTTGAAATGCGGATTGTTCATCTTCAAGCCGCTTCAAGGTGTCCTGTTTATAGGCATCAAAAGCAGTATTGCCGGTTGCGCTATGGGACTGGGATTTGCGGGAATGGCAACTGCCAAAAAAAGAACGAGACATGCGATTACTCCAGATCATGTAAAACAGGATAGCCAGACCAAGTGGCCAGACAAAGATAAAACCAAGGATCACAGCGGCAAGCCAGGCAGGTTTGCCACGCTCATCCAACCATGCAACCGCGTTGGAAAACCAAGACGATAGGGAAGACATTTATATTCCTTTCTATTTGCATTATGTAAATGTAAATTACATTAACATACATAAGCCAATAAATACGGAATTCAAGGGTCATAAAATTATTTATTTTTTTTCTTATTGTCAACAAAGTTTGGCCACGTTCAATTGCGATAGTATTTGCGTAATGTAACAATTAGTAGTGAAAAGTATGGCATATTATATGAAAACCAAAGAACAACTGGCGACATTCGCAGCAAATCAAGAGGGTGCTGTTACTGTTGACTTCGTAGTATTAACAGGCGGGGTTGTTTTGATCGCTATTGCGGCAGCGACAGCATTAACTTCTAAGGTTAATACGGCAGTCTCCGTTATTTCCCTTTAAGACTTAATTGTCTTTAGGTAAAACCCCCAAGCCACGCAAATAAATACCAAGCCCGGTTTCCAGCAAATCTTCGGGGGTGAACGGTGATCGACCACCCGGCTCACCGCGCGCATATAATTCTACAATTCCGTGGCTCATCGCCCAAATATGTTGACTGACCATCGTTGATGGCGGTCTTTTTTTTGTTGGCAAGTTTGAAGACAAGTTGTCAGCGGCCTTGACCAACACATTGATCGCCCGATTTGCCACTGCGGCAAGGTCGGGGTCGGCATTGATCGACACACCGCTTTCGAACATGGCAATATAGTGACCGGGGTGTTTGCGAGCAAAAGCCAGATAGGCCCGGCCCGTGGCCTCTAATGATGCTACAGGTGACCCGCCGCCTTTTGTGTAAGCATATTCCAGCAGGTCCGCAAACATGGCAAACCCCTGTTTTGCAACTTCTGTGATCAGATCTTCACGGCCTTTAAAGTGGCGATAGGGGGCGGCAGCCGAAACACCTGCCTGTTTGGCAGCTTGCAGAATGGTAAACCCTGTCGGTCCCTTTTCCTCGATCAGTTTGATCGTGGCCTCAATCAATGCCTGTTTTAGATTGCCGTGATGATACCCTTTTCTAGTCATTCAATATTTCCGGACCCCCGCAGATTTTGCCATCCGCAAGACAGGCGACATCTGTATCTTTCATATCATATGGTATTTTGGATAAAACCGTGCGTATGGCGGCAATCCTTGCGCGGCGTTTATCATCGGTGCGAATGATGTGCCATGGCGCATGGGGGGAATGGGATTTGGATAAGGTTTCGGAAATAGCAGATGTATATTCATCCCATTTATACAAACCTTTAACGTCAATGCCTGACAGTTTCCACTGCTTTAAACGATCGCTTTCGCGATCAAGAAAGCGGCGTAATTGTTCGGCGCGCCCGATGTTTAACCACAGTTTCACAAGGATAATGCCATCATCATCCAGCATTTTTTCAAAATCGTTCACTTGTGCAAAGAAATGCTTGCGTTGATCCGCGTCACAAAAGCCGAACACATGTTCGACCACGCCGCGATTATACCATGAGCGGTCGAAAAAAACGATTTGCCCAGCACTGGGCATATGCTTGATGTAACGTTGGAAGTACCATTCAGACTGTTCGGTTTCGGTGGGTTTAGACAGGGCGACAACCTGTGCGACACGCGGGTTCATATTTTCACGAAACCGCTTGATTGTGCCACCTTTGCCTGCCGCATCACGCCCTTCGAAAATGACTGCGATACGGGCACCGGTTTCTTTGGCCCATGATTGCATTTTGACCAATTCGATTTGAAGGTCTTCCAACAGTTCTTCATATTCATCGCGGTCTTTGCGGGTTTTATAAGGATAAGAGGTATCCAGTATCGCGTTTTTGTCCGCCGCTTTAATGGCTTTGCGAATATCAATGGGTGCGTCTTCCTTATAGAATTTTGAAATCGCGCCATCGAACGGTTTGGGGTATTTTGCTTTGCCCATGATGCCTCCTTGTTTTTGGGCAATATGAAGGCTGGGGTATAAGATGGCAACAGTTATGGCCCCGTTGCCGTGATCTGAGTGGCGGGGTTATATGTATCGTTAGGATCTGTAGGTTATAAGTAGGCAGGCCTGCCGTTTGTAGCTATATGGCCGAACAAAGGATTTTACCCTTTGCACCTGTTCTTAACCGTTAAGTCTGGTGGCTTTCGCATTTGGCGCTGTTACCCGCCCTTTGAAAACCCGTGAACTACTTTGCTAGCAGGGGTGTTATACACTTGAGAAGGTTGAGGATTTGTTAGGGGTGCGCACGGCGGTATCCGCTGCAATCGCATAAACAGCCGCTTCAATCTGGGGAATGGCCAATTGATGGGTGCCATGCCCCATACCGTGAACCTGAGCCAAATGCGCGTGTGGCACCAGTTTGATAAACTCTTTGGCGTGAATGATGTCGGGCACGGACGGGTCTGCGGTGCCGTGGATCAGCTCTATCGGTATAGTTAAATCTTTATAGCGGTCGAATTGTGCAAGAACCTGCGGGTAGAGGCTGTTCAGTTGACGGGAGTTTTCCACAAATGAACGAAAGCGTACCGACATGTTGACCCCGACATGATCCAGATAACCCTTCGGTGTGGCATGTGGTGCGAAAACCGTGGCGTAAGTTGCGCGAAAATAAGCGTCACCAAAATATGCCGTTGCAAAGGCCATCATTGCAGGGCCGATAAACGGCTTTGACATCAAGCGGTAGTTCAGATGGATGCTTCCCGGCCAAGGCATTGCAACGGCAGAAACCAATACCAGACCTTTGACAAATGCCTTGTCGTAAGTAGCCAAATGCAGAGCCAAAGCCCCGCCGTAGGAAAAACCCAGAACATATGCACGCGTAACGCCAAGCTGTTCGGCGGCTTTTGTGATCAGCTGTGCCTGTTGGGCCAATGTCGCGGAGGTGTTTTTCAAAACGGGGGTGTAGCCGTGACCCGGGCGATCAAATGCAATGACGGTGAAATTCTTGGAAAAGCGTGCCACGTGCTCATATGTGAAATCTTTCACGTGCCCGCCCGCGCCGTGGATCAGTATCAAAGCCGGGCCGGAACCTTGTTTGATGTAATGCACCGGCACACCGTCCACATCGATAAACTTGCCAACGGGCGGTGTATCCAGTTCTGCTTTTTTTGTGAATTTTCGGGCGCGAAACGCAGTTAGCATTGCAAATGCACCCAATAATATGGCGAGCAAGGCCCAGAACATTTTTACGATCCTATTTTTGACAGATCATAGTTGGTGCTTTGGTATATTTGGTTGATCCAGTTGCCATAAAGCAAATGCCCATGCCCGCGCCAACGGTTCAAAGGCGGCTGTGAGGGATCATCGTTAGGGTAGTAATTGCACGGCACATTGATCGGCGCGCCCTTGGCTACATCGCGGTCATATTCTTCTTTCAGGGTGCCGCGATCATACTCGAAATGGTTGAAGATATACAAAGCACGGTGGGTAGGGTCCTCAACCAGACAGGGGCCTGTTTCTGCACTGCCGATCAGAACTTCCAATCCACGTGCTGCTTCTATTTCATCCTGCTTGTTTTCCGTCCAACGGCTGACGGGGATCACCAGATCATCGGAAAATCCGCGCAAGTATGGCGACGAATGGTCTAACACCTGATGGCGGAAACAACCGAAAGATTTGGCGTTTAGGATGTGTTTATTAACACCGTGGAAGTAATACAACATTGCCATACCACCCCAACACACACCAAAGGTAGAATGTACATTGGTTTGCGTCCAGTCCATAACTTCCTGAAGCTCGTCCCAGTAAGTCACGTCTTGGAACGGCAAGTGTTCAATCGGTGCACCTGTGATGATCAGCCCGTCAAATTTGCGGTGCTTGATCTCTTGAAAACTGTTGTAAAACGATTCCATATGATCGTGCGAAGTTGTTTTGGACTTATGTTCGGTCATGCGGATCAAAGTCAGATCAATCTGTAATGGTGTGGCCCCGATCAGGCGCGCAAATTGGGTTTCCGTCTGGATTTTCTGCGGCATCAGGTTCAGCAAACCGATTTGCAACGGGCGGATGTCCTGTTTGTTGGCATCCCCCCGCGACATTACCATCACACCTTCGTCTTTCAGAATGTCATGGGCGGGTAGTTTACTGGGTATTCTTATTGGCATTGATTTTCTTTCACCTATTGGCTTTCAGATAGGGGGTTTAATCCTGTGCCTCAAGGGCCTTTGCGATCACATTGTCGAAATCAGCGGTGGTTCGTACGCGGTGAATATCATCTGCTTGCACGATAATTCCCCATTTTTGCGCAATCGCTTTGTAGCGTGGCAGGCGGTTGTTCAGTAGATGCTTGTAACCAAAACGGATGAAATCATCCGGATCGACCTTGTCTGCGGCAACGGATTTTTCCACAAGGTACTTATCCCAGCATTTTATCAGGAAATCTTCAGGGTAATACATCGGTTTCGGGGCTTTGTTGAACCGTTCAACAAGCGCGTCGATATGATTATCATTACCTTCGATCCAGACCGGTAAAAGGTGTTGTGAAATCAGTGACATAACCGGGTCATTATCATCATCTGCGTTAACCACTTCGACCACCGAACCGGATGTGTCGCAGATGAAATTGTCGTAATCATAAAGGTCTTTGGCCCTTTGAATGAAATGCACGGTATCTTTCATCGCGTTAATCTCTGCATTACGGTGCAGCCGTTGGCGGCGCAGGTATTCGTCAAACGCAATGCCGCCTTTGGCAGGGTCGCCCGGTTTGCCCAAATAAGTGGAAAGGGGCGAAAGGTCGGAAAATTTCAGGTTTGAAGCGATATAGATTGCATCTGCACGCAGTAAATCTGCAAGGAATGGATTGCGCATGGCTTCGCGTTTGAAATTATCCGCAATATGTTCACCCATATAACGGGTGCCGATGCGATAATCGACGCTGTAGTGAAACCAGTCGCCGTGATCGCGCAAAATTTCACTGATATAGGTTTTGCCAAGCCCTGACATGCCAAACAACATGACCTTTTTGGCTTTGGCATCACGCCAGTCTTTTGCAGATTTATACAGCATTACGGCCTCTTTTACGCTTTGAACCTATCCTAAAGCAAAAAATCGTACGAAGTTCAATTGTTTAACGTCGAAATGCCCACATTACACGATTAAGCGAAATCAATCCGTTTCTTGCGAGTTTCGGCCCATATGTTGATATAGTTTGACCCGAAGATGATGACAGCGCCCAATATGACCCAAATATCCAGCGGTTCATTATAAAACAGCATCCCGATGGTAGCGATAATCGGCAAGCGAGTGAAATCAACGGGTAGAACCACTGTTGCAGGGGCCAAGTGCAGGGCTGTTGTTATGCAAAAATGTGCCAATAACCCGCCCAAGCCCACGGTGATGACCCAAGGCAATGTTTCCAATGTGGGCGTGGCTATATCACTGTCGTAACCTGCGCAGATCAGTCCGAAGATTAATTGCAGGACGGTCATCCAGAATAAAATGCTGATGGTGGATTGTCTGCGGGTCAGTCGCTTTGTGATGATGCTGGTTCCCGCAAAGCAAATTGCACATAGGGCAGCCGCTATTACCCCGAAAGACAAGCCGGCCATCCAAGGGCGTGTGACCATCAAGATACCTGCAAACCCGATAAAAACAGCCGCTACACGCAACTTAGTCAGCTTTTCGGACAGCAGGAAAGGCGCGGCAATCGTGACCCAGATCGGTACGGAAAACTCAAATGCAAAGAGATGTGCCAAAGGAATCGCGGTGACAGCGAAAAACCACAGATTCTGCCCTGTGAAATGGAACAGGTTACGAAAGAAATGCAGGCCGAATTGATCACAACTTACTTCGAATATTCCACCCGTCACCAAACCGACCCCGACAACGATCACAACACCGATTAACGAGCGGTACATCATGATTTCAAAGGTATCGAGCTGAAAGCTCATTTCACGCCCGGCCACTGCCATGGCGGAAAACGACACAACGGCACCCATCATCCAAAGGGCGGCTTTTAGTGTGTTTGAAAGTGGAACCGCCATGCGCCTGACCTTATGTGTAAAATCAGACGCTAGCCGTTATGTCAGCAAATGAAAATCAGTTATTTTACGGATTATCCAGATCTGCATTGGTTACACATTCTACGCCTTCGCCTGCATATTTGGTGCAGATGAAATCAGCAAATAATCCGAACAGGGCTCCTTCAGCCACAAACCACCAAGGCGAAGATAAAAACGACCCTGCGCCAAAAGCCTGTATCTGCATAGTGGATAAATCATCATAGATGAACATCATCAGGATCATGTTCATCCAGCCGCCTACCCATGGTCCGCGAAACCACCAGGGCAGGGACATTTTGATGATGGGGTGGTAGTTCAGTACCCCCATTAAACCGACAACCGCACCGATTGTTATATAGTATAAAACAAAGGCCAGTTGGGTGATCCAGCCGACATCGGGGTAGAAATACGGGAAGATCAGGATGCCTGCACCTGCGAATAAAAGCCCGAGTATTTTTCCGTAAGTGATGCGCATGATAATAGATGGATTCTTAAACATGGGTCATATCCTTTCGGTTGTTAACCCAAACATTCTACCATGTTTTTCGAAATAGAGCTTTGATGTGGATCAGCCTAAGATACTTCGGTGATCTTATAGTCACGTGGCAATCCTGTAGTGATCTTGGCCCATGGTGATGTGCTTGTACGGGTTTGGTGATGATCAAACGCGGCGCGGTTTTTGAATGTTTCGGCCACTAGAAATCGCCCCTGAACATCAGGGCAGGGTGTGACTTCAAAGGAAAGACATCCCTCTTCGGCGCGCGTCAGGTTGATATGATCAATTACGGCGGATAAGACCGCATCCATACGGTCAGGTGGTACATCCATGTGGCCAGAAAGACGGATTTTCTTATGGGTGCCATTGGTCATAAAACTGTTCCTCACGTTGCCAGTCGACGATTATGTACGTTTTTTTTACCATCTATGCGTATCAAGCATATCCCTAAATTTGGCTAAACGGTTTGCTCAGTTTCGTAACGTATCCGCGATGTGATTTTTCCAATTGTTTTACTCAAATTAGTGTTTGGTTTCTTTTTCGTACCTTACCATTTACTCATCGCTTTAGCCTATAGCCTACTTCACAATTGACTTGAAACCTGATAAATGCGCGCATTATACTATGAGCGTTGCCTGACAGTTGTTGAGCGGCGTTTTTGCTTCCACGACTTCGCGAGTTCTGCCTCCAAACAACTGTACTTTACGTACTAAATTGAAAGTGTCCAATCAATGATTTTTCTGAAGTCTCTTGTAAGTAAGGTAAAAGCATTCAATTTGAGAAGAATAGAGCGCTACCGGTTACGTAAAAAGCCTATAAAAACCCCCGAAGGGTTTCTTTACAAAGGTCCTGGCACTCAAAAATCAGAAAACTGGGAACGGTTTGAGCGAGAGTTTCTAAAAAAAATATTTGCAAACTATGAATTGTTTTTAAACGTTGGTGCCCATTATGGGTACTATTGTTGTATGGCTCGGCAGGTAGGTTTAAAATTAATTGCGTTTGAGCCCTTAGTTGTGAACTTTAAAATGTTGTTAGATAACCTTAAGGTAAATAACTTCGAAGAAAATTGTATCCTTATAAATGCTGCGGCAGGCAAAAAGCCGACGATAAGCCAAATCAGTGGCGTATTTTCTACAGCAACAATGTTAGAAAATAGTGGAAATGATGAGTCATTATCTCAAACGATACCAGTAGTCCCAATTGACGCGGTAACACAGGGAATAAATAAGAAAACTCTTGTATTGATGGATGTAGAGGGATTTGAGCATGAAGCCTTGCTTGGGGCCCAGTCACTATTGTCACAAAGTGAAGCTACGGATTGGATTATAGAAATTTTTTCATTTTGGACGCCAAAAAACGGAAACCCTGTGGAAAACAAAGACTATTTTAAAACGTTTGAAATAATGTTTGCGAATGGTTACCAGGCATGGCTTATAGGCGAAGTTTTTCGGAAAATAGAAGTGGATGAATTACTTCTGCTCAAAGGCGAGCACTATAGTAAGCGCTTCGCTGGGAATTTTTATTTTTCCCGCTCGAATTTGGTGATACCCAATTTGTCCGACTGAACATCAGGGCAGGGGTGACTTCAAACTAAAGGCATCCCTCTTCGACACGGGTCAGGGCAATATGATCAATAGCGGCGGATAAGACCGTATCCATACGGTCAGGGGTACATCCATGTGGTTCGTCAGTTAATCCTTTGGTGTGATTATTCCCATTCAATCGTGCCGGGGGGTTTTGATGTGATGTCATAGGTGACGCGGTTGATGCCTTCGACTTCGTTGATGATACGTGTAGCCGTCTCGCCCAGAAATTCATGTGAAAACGGATAATAATCCGCCGTCATGCCATCGACCGAATTCACTGCACGTAAGGCACAGGCGAAATCATATGTGCGCCCATCACCCATTACGCCAACAGTGCGTACGGGCAGGATCGCAACAAAGGCCTGCCAAATTTTATCATAAAGCCCGTGTTTACGGATTTGGTCGATATAGACCGCATCCGCTTTGCGCAAAATCCCTAGCTTTTCGCGGGTAATTTCACCTGGGCAACGGATGGCAAGGCCGGGGCCGGGGAAAGGGTGGCGACCGACAAAACTGGCAGGCAGGCCCAATTCACGGCCCAAGGCGCGGACTTCGTCTTTGAACAATTCGCGCAACGGCTCAACCAGCTTCAAACCCATTTTTTCGGGCAGGCCGCCAACGTTGTGATGTGATTTGATCGTGACGGACGGGCCACCTGAAAAGCTGACGCTTTCGATGACATCGGGGTAAAGTGTGCCTTGGGCCAGAAACTTGGCCCCTCCCACGGATTTGGCGTGTTTGTCGAAGACGTCGATGAACAGGCGCCCGATAATTTTACGTTTGGTTTCAGGGTCTGATTGCCCGTCAAGTTCGCCCAGGAAAAGTTCCTGTTCTTCGGCATGGATCAGCGGCATGTTATAATGGTCGCGGAACATAGTGACGACCTCTTCGGCCTCACCTTGGCGCAACAAGCCGTGATCTACGAAAACGCACGTTAACTGATCGCCGATAGCCTCATGTATCAAGACGGCGGCAACTGAGCTGTCAACACCGCCCGACAGGCCGCAAATGACTTTAGCATCGCCCACTTGGGCGCGAATGTCGGCAATGGCCTGTTCACGGTAGGCGCCCATTGTCCAATCACCGGTAAAACCCGCAAGCTTTACGAAATTTTCATAAAGTTGTGCGCCATTCGGTGTGTGATGCACTTCGGGGTGGAACTGCACCGCAAAGAAATTGCGTGAAAGATCGGCGGTAATGGCGAAAGGTGCGTTGGGGGATGTGCCGTAAACCTTGAAGCCGTCTGCGAGTTTGGAAACGTGGTCGCCATGGCTCATCCAGACCTGCTCTATGCCTTCGGAAAACCAGCCGTCAAGGATGGACAGATTTTCGTCTGCCGGCGTCACAAAAGCACGGCCAAATTCGGCAGTGCCGTGACCGCGCTCAACTTTGCCGCCAAGCTGGTGCATCATCACCTGTTGACCATAGCAAATACCCAAGATCGGCAGGCCCATATCAAACAGAGCTTGTGGTGCGCGTGGGGCGTTTTCGTCGAATACGCTTGCAGGGCCACCCGACAGGATCACGGCCTTTGGCGCAAAATCCCTGATAAAGGCCTCATCCACGTTCTGAAACGGGTGTATTTCGCAATAGACGTGCAATTCACGCAGGCGACGCGCGATAAGCTGCGTAACCTGGCTGCCAAAGTCGATGATAAGAAGGCGGTCATGTGTTTGTGTGCTCATGTGCGGGGTTTATTTAGCAAATGATGTAAGCGCAAGGGGCTTTGGGTCCAGTGCATTGGCTTTTCCGACATAGGATGTCGTTTGCAGCCCGATTTAGGCGAATTTGCTGGGTGGGGTTTGGTTATTCAGATTTAATTTAGAGGAAACTCAATCTGGGGATTCCTAAATGTCAGAAACAGCCATATCCGAAAATTCCGGTCGTCGGCGCGCGCGCGGTGGCGGGGGTGCGGCACGTCGCGCCGAACGTACCGCCGTTGTTATTGAAGCGGCAAAGTATATCGAGCGTAATATTCCGAACTTTGAGATTTTGAACGAAGAGGCATTGCAGGTTATTGAAGCCAATGCGGAAACCATTCTGGAAGAGGTTGGCGTTAACTTTCTAGACAACCCTGCCGCCCTTGATCGTTGGCGTGAGGCGGGTGCGGATGTGGACGGTGAACGTGTGCGCATTCCCAAAGGTCTGGCTCGCAAATTGATTGCAACGGCACCCGGTGAATATATCCAACATGCCCGCAATCCCGAACGCAATGTGCGTATTGGTGGCAATACCATGGTGTTGGCCCCGGTCTATGGCCCGCCGTTTGTGCGTGATATGGATGGTGGTCGTCGCTATGCGACAATGGCCGATTTCCAAAAATTTGTAAAACTGACATACATGTCGAAATGGTTGCACCATTCAGGTGGTACAGTCTGCGAACCGACTGATATTGCAGTTAATAAACGCCATCTGGATATGCTGTATGCGCATATGACACTTAGCGACAAGCCCTATATGGGGTCAGTCACGGCACCTGAACGTGCGCAAGATTCAGTCAACATGTCGGAAATTCTGTTTGGTCAAAGCGTGGCCGACAAAACCGTTATGACGTCATTGATCAACATTAACTCGCCCATGACATTTGACGACATTATGATGGGTGCGATGGAAGTTTATGCCAAAAACAATCAGGCCTGTATTGTGTCGCCGTTTATCGTGGGCGGTGCAATGGCACCTGTATCCGTGGCCGGCACATTGACCCAGGTTCTGGCAGAGGGTCTGGCCGGTGTGGCATATAATCAGCTATGTAACCCCGGTGCACCTGTGATTTTCGGGGCTTTTGTAAGTTCGATCGACATGAATTCGGGCGCCCCGACCTTTGGCACGCCTGAAGCCAGTAAAATTCTATACGGGGCGGGACAGTTGGCCCGCCGTCTGGGATTGCCGTTCCGTTCTGGCGGCTCGTTATGTGGTTCTAAATTACCTGATGCGCAGGCCGCTTATGAAACTGCGAATACATTGAATGCGGCCCTTTTGGGCGGGGTCAATTTTTGTCTTCATGCTGCGGGTTGGCTTGAAGGCGGTTTGGTATCCTCGTTTGAAAAATTCGTGATGGATGCGGATCAATTGGGTATTTTGCATTCTGTTGCCCAAGGCATTGACGTTTCCGAAAACGGACAAGCGATGGGGGCCATTCGTGAAGTTGGCCCGGGCGGGCATTATCTGGGATGTGAGCATACACAGGCTAATTTTAAAGACGCTTTCTGGCGCACGCAAGTTTTGGATTACAAACCTTATGAAACTTGGGCAGAAGACGGTGAAAAAGACACCATGACCTTGGCCAATGAACGGGTCAAAAAGTTGCTGAACGATTATCAGCAACCAAAAATTGATCCTTCTGTTGATGAGGCTTTGCAAGCCTATATTGCCAAACGCAAAGAAAGCGAACCGGATGCTTTTGGCTAAGGTTTTTTAGGCAAAAGGCATATCTCTTGCAGCAACGCAGTCATGATCTGAATATGTATTTTCATGTCATAGGCTGCGCTGCCTGATTTACGGGCCTTTTCCAGTGTCATTTCATTTATCATTAATTGTTTGATTACCTGCATTGGTTGCGGTATTTTCTGCGCCTTGAACAGGTGTTTCAATACCCTGTTTCGTGAATATGTCTTAAGACCGATCTTTGCTGCCTGTAGCAGAATTTTTGGTCTTTTCATGCCGTATAGAACATCTTCAAGTTGCATGATCAATCTCCTGATTTTTACGAAGTATTGATCATATGAACTGCGTGTTGCGTATTTTATTGCACGGCGTTCGGGCTGTTTTCTTTTGCTTATCCTTCAATCGTAATGATTATCCGGCAATGTTAACCTTAATGAATTTTTCAATAAATCAATTTTAAGAATAGTTAATCAAAGATGAACAGGAGAGTATAGTGCAGAATGTTTTGCAGTCGAAAGTTACAGTAAAACCAAACGCGCATACGTTTGTGAAACTTGTAAAAAACATACCGAATATGCGTGAATATATCGATCATGTGGAAAATGGAATTTCACTGCGAAAAATAGCCAAAAGAGATGGCGTTCATCCATCCACCGTTTTGCGTCGTATCCGAAAAATAGAAACGCGACGTGATGACCCGCTGTTAGACGATATTTTGACACGCATCGGTGAACAAACCCAACACAACAATTGTGAAAAAGAGGCCTGTATGAACCCTAGGAAACAAAATCTACCACTAGAGGGCGAAATAAAATATGACAAGGACATGCTGCGTGTATTGCGCCGTTTATGCGAGCAAACCGCTTTTATGGTGATGTCGGTGGATTTGCCTAAAGCGGTGGTAATGCGTGGGCGCGGTAAGGCTCAGGTGCGTTCTGCAATATTGGCACGTGAGTTGGGCCAAAAATTGTTGATAAAGGACTGGGTTGAACGCACGGGTGGTGGCAAATTGAACCGCTATGAAATTACAAATGCAGGACGGGCCGGTTTTAAACGTATGGTCGCAGAGATGGCGAAAACCCATAAGAGCAACGGTTTTGCAGAAACCCCAAGCCCGTTTCAGGAACAGCACCGTGAATGGGGTGAGCGCACAGTTTCTGCGACCAACGGTGAGCGACCCAAGCGCATTCGGGTGAATTTGCGTGAAAGCCCGATCAATACATTAGGGCGCAAAAAGGGTAAGGATGGCCAACCGTTTCTGGCCAATGAATTGCTGCAGGCGGGTGAACGGTTTCGCGAAGATTTTGAATTGGCGCAACTTGGGCCGCGCGTGGCGCAAAACTGGGATCGTTTTCTGGTTGGCTCCGATCGTGGTAACTTCGGGTCGGGCGAAAGTGGCGGATCATCATCGGCCCAAAACCGCTTGCGCCATGCCTTGACGGCCCTTGGGCCGGGATTAGGTGATATAGCGTTGCGATGCTGTTGTTTTCTGGAAGGATTGGAAGCGGCGGAAAAGCGCATGGGTTGGTCGGCACGATCCGGTAAAATAGTATTGCGTATCGCATTACAACGGCTGCGGTTACATTATCAAGAAGCCTACGGTGGAGTATCTGATAGGATTGGTTAACCCAATGCTTTGATAATATAGGAAAAATCTGCCGCTTTTAGACTGGCACCACCCACAAGTCCGCCGTCTACATTGGATACTTGCGCAATGTCAGTAGCGTTTTTAGGGTTCATGGAGCCACCGTAAAGAATACGTACGGAACGGCCGACACCTGCACCGAAACGGCGTTCAAGGCGGGCGCGGATAAAGTCGTGGACTTCACCGATTTGATCCAAACTAGGGGTTAATCCTGTGCCAATGGCCCATATTGGTTCATACGCGATTACCAGGTTTTCACCCGTGGCTTTGTCGGGAACGGATGCCGCCAATTGTCCGCCGATGATATCGATGGTGTTGGATGCTTCACGTTCTGACAAACTTTCACCGATGCATACAATTGCAGTCAGACCTGCGGCCCATGCCGCTTTGGTTTTCGTGCGCACAACGGCATCGGTTTCGTTGCAATCTGATCGGCGTTCCGAATGGCCCAAGATAACGTAAGTGGCCCCACTATCGGCCAGCATTTGTGCTGAAATGTCGCCGGTATGTGCGCCTGATGTTTCTGTGTGGCAAGTTTGCCCGCCGACAGCGATACGGCTGGAAATCGCGTTCATGGATTGAAGTAATGTTGCAGGTGGGCAGATCAAAACTTCACATGTTGCTGTATTAGCATATTTTGATAATAATTTGATTTCATGCAGGTTTTCCTGCAAACCATTCATCTTCCAATTGCCGGCGGCCAGTTTTTTGCGCATCGGTTTTACATGCCTTCGAATTTAATGGATTCGCCACATCCGCAAGCCTCGCTCACGTTGGGGTTGTTGAACTTAAATCCCGCTTCCAGCAATGACACTTCATAGTCGATCTCGGTGCCGAACAAAAACATTTGCGCCATAGGCGCAATCATCACCACTGCACCGTTTTGTTCCACAACTTCATCGTTTGGGTCAACCTTATCGACATAGTCCATGGTATATTCCATCCCCGCACAACCGCCTTTTTTTACGCCGATGCGCAAGCCCTTCTTGTGGCCTTCGCCCATTAGTTTTACGATCTGTTGGGCGGCTTTGTCCGTCATTGAAACGGCTGCTTTTCCGGGGATACCAAACATCACATGAACCCCAGTTCCAAACGCGCCTCATCGGACATCATATCCATACCCCATTGCGGTTCCCAGATAAGGTCGACAGTGACCGACTGAACGCCGGGCAGGGGTGCTACGGCATCTTCCACCCATCCAGGCATTTCGCCCGCGACGGGGCAGCCCGGCGCGGTTAGGCTCATTAGTATGCTTACCACGCCGTTCTTATCGATTTCGATAGTATAGATCAGGCCCAGATCGAAGATGTTTACGGGTATTTCGGGATCATGTACCGTGCGGATAGCTTCGCATATGGTATCATACAACGGATGATCCGTGGTTGATGGCTTGATCAGCGGCATGCCTTCCATAGGGGCTGTTTCTGGGGTCATGGTGTGTTCTCTCTTGGAATTCCTGACTAAATATATATGGAATGATTTGGGAAACGTCCAGTAGGATAAATTATGACGAAACGCTATAAATTTGAATTGCTTAACACTAATGGGTACGCGCGTCGCGGAATTGTGCAAACACCGCGCGGTGATATTCAGACGCCTGCGTTCATGCCAGTGGGGACTGCAGCCACAGTAAAAGCGATGATGCCGGAGAGTGTCGCGGCGACGGGTGCCGAGATTTTGCTGGGCAATACCTATCATCTGATGTTGCGTCCGGGCGCCGAACGGGTGGCCAATTTGGGCGGACTGCACAAGTTCATGAACTGGGACAAGCCGATTTTAACCGATTCCGGTGGTTATCAGGTGATGAGCTTGACTGAATTGCGCAAACTGACGGAAGAGGGCGTGAAATTTCGCAGTCATATTGATGGTTCTGAACATAACCTGACACCGGAACGGTCGATGGAAATACAAAGGCTGTTAGGTGCGGACATTGTGATGAGCTTTGATGAATGTACGCCGTACCCCGCGACCGCTGATCAGGCGCGCGCCAGTATGGAGTTGTCGATGCGTTGGGCCGCGCGGTCACGGGATGCTTTTGGCGATAGGCCCGGATATGCGCTGTTTGGTATTCAACAGGGCAGTACATTCAAAGATATGCGTGAAGAAAGTGCGCAAGCCCTACAAAAAATCGGATTTGACGGATACGCTGTGGGTGGATTGGCTGTGGGTGAAGGTCAGGACATGATGTTTGAAGTATTGGATTATGCGCCGCAACAATTACCCAGTGACAAACCGCGTTATTTAATGGGGGTTGGCAAGCCTGACGATATAGTGGGGGCAGTCCAACGCGGTATTGATATGTTCGATTGCGTGTTACCATCGCGCTCTGGGCGCACAGGGCAGGGGTTGACCCGTATGGGGGCTGTAAACCTACGCAATGCACGCCATAAGGATGACCCGCGTCCATTGGATGAGATGTGTTCTTGTCCTGCTTGCCGGAAATATTCGCGGGCCTATCTGCACCATACGATTAAATGCAATGAAATAATTGGTTCCATGCTGCTAACTTGGCATAACTTACATTATTATCAAGAGCTTATGGCTGGGTTGCGCACAGCGATTGCACAAAACGCATTAGATATGTTTGTCGCGGCGTTTCATGCAAAAAGGGCAGAAGGCGATATTCCACCCCTATAAGTCATGTTTTGCGAAACTGACGCACAAATACCGGGCTGGATACTTTGCGGATCGTTTCAACAGGCGGTTGTGTATCCGGCTTTACTTCAGATACCGGCGTAGACATTGGTCTAGTGCGTGTTGATATTGGTCTGGGTGCCGATGTTGGCTTAGGCTCTAGGCGATCAAACGGGTTGGGTTTAAGTTGTGTCACTTTCGGATCCGCTGTCCCAAGTATTTCTGCCTGTTCAGTTTCGGATATTTCTTTGTGGTCGGATTCCGGTATTTCCGCTTGTTTCGTTACCCGCTTGGAATTGGATGTTTCGGTTTTTTCGGCTGCCTGTTCGGAAACTGGCGTTTCGGTGTTTCTGATTTTTCTGCTGAATTTATTGATAATTGCGTTGACTATGGATGGATCGTTAGTGCCTTTGGCGACAGAAATTATATGCCACAAGCTGCGAATATACGCTATTGCAAGAAGCAGATAGGCAATGGGATAGATCGGGTTGCTAAAGGCGTTGTCATCGATCTGTTTTTGTAAAACAGCATTGCGATTGCCAAAGAAGGCCTTGATATAAATTGGGTTAACACCGTATTTGCCGTATTCGATACCCAGTTTTGCAAGGGTTTCTTGGGCCAGTTTTTCATGTTCGGGCTCAAATAAAGCCAGTTGACCGTTCACTTTTACAATCGGCCCTATTTGCCCATAACTGTCAGAAAGTGTTTGGGCTTTCTTGAAGATGGTTTCATTTTCAGACACGATCGCGCCAATAAGCCTTTTTTCGACACTTTTGTTAAAGTCATAGCGTTTATTTACATTCGTATGTTCTAAAGCTCTGGCCGAAGCATTTGTTGCAGTATTTTCAGATAAAGCTTCTGTTGCTGTATAAAGTGGTACGATAAACTTGGTATTTTCCACACCGTCTGCAACGATTGTGAACTTGAATTTATCAGACAGGTCTATTTCCGCCAAAAGATTCATTTCACCCAAATCGTCTTTTTGCTGTTTTTCCACAGAATCTTCTACGCGGATAAGGGGAGGTGGGCCATTCTTTACCGCAATCATAGCCTCTTGTTTTCCTGCGTTGATTTGACCATTCAAGAAAACCGCTAAATACAAGGTAATAAATGATAAAACTAAAACTATCACAGGGTTCTTAAAAAAAACCAGGTCAAGTATGAACCGTATTACGTACATTTTGTCTGCCCTATGTCGTATATTTTTGCTGATGTTTGTTAATGTTTTGCAAAGGATTTTGGTCAAAATAAGGCAATTTCAACCTAAGCGTGTGTAAAGGCAAGGTAAATTTACGAAAAATACCCTGAAAACAACATAATACTTTCCCTTGATACCCTGTATGGATACGGCCAAACTATATTATAACGAAATATGCCTGTTGTGTGCTTGACACTTTAAGCTTTAAGCACACTTATAAAGGTATATAATTGGAGAAATGCCGCGTTGCTGGGAAAACCGGGGCGCAAAGTTTCTTGCTAAAATAAAGGAATAAACATGTCAGACGCGAGCAGCGTATCTTATCCAGTGCTTCCATTACGTGATATCGTGGTGTTCCCACATATGATTGTACCTCTATTCGTGGGCCGTGAAAAATCGGTTCGCGCGTTGGAAGCGGTAATGGATGATAACAAAGAAATCCTGTTATCATCACAAATAGACCCGTCCGAGGACGAGCCGACCGAAGAAACCATTTACCCAACCGGTGTATTGGCCAGTGTTTTGCAGCTGTTAAAGCTGCCTGATGGTACGGTGAAAGTTCTTGTCGAGGGTTTGCGCCGTGTTCGGATCACTGAATACCTAGACAACCCTAATTATTTTGAAGCGACGTCCGAATTTTTGGTGGAAACCGAAAATGATCCTAACGCAATAGAGGCTTTAAGCCGTTCGGTTTCAAAGGAATTTGAACGCTATGCCAAGTTGAATAAGTCCATACCGGAAGAGGCTTTATCTGCCGTTGCAAAATCCGACGGTGCTGAAAAGCTGGCCGATACGGTTGCCGGCCATCTGTCAATTCGTGTGGACCAAAAGCAGGAATTGCTGGAAACGCTGGATCTGTCCGAGCGTTTGGAGAAAATCTACGGACTGATGCAGGGCGAAATGTCTGTGCTGAAGGTTGAGAAAAGGATCAAAAGCCGCGTTAAAAACCAAATGGAACGCACACAGCGCGAATATTATCTGAACGAACAGATGAAAGCTATTCAGCAAGAGCTGGGCGATGGTGAGCAGGGCGGTGGTGATGAAGTGTCCGAGCTGGAAAACCAGATTGCAAACACCAAGCTTTCCAAAGAGGCTAAGGAAAAAGCCGAAGGCGAGCTGAAAAAACTGCGCCAGATGTCACCGATGTCTGCGGAGGCAACTGTTGTACGCAATTATCTGGATTGGATGTTGTCGATCCCATGGGGCAAAAAATCCCGTGTGAAAAAAGACCTGAACCGTGCCGAGGAAATTCTTGATGCGGATCATTACGGTTTGGAAAAGGTCAAAGAACGCATCGTGGAATATTTGGCGGTGCAAAAACGATCAGCCAAACTGAAAGGGCCAATCTTGTGCCTTGTTGGCCCCCCGGGTGTGGGTAAAACCAGCTTGGGCAAGTCTGTTGCACGCGCTACAGGGCGTGAATTTATCCGCATTTCACTTGGTGGCGTTCGCGACGAAAGTGAAATTCGCGGGCATCGTCGGACTTATATCGGATCAATGCCCGGTAAAATTATCCAGTCGATGAAAAAAGCCAAAACCACCAATCCGCTGATTTTGTTGGATGAGATCGACAAAATGGGTACAGATATGCGCGGTGACCCTGCTAGTGCTTTGTTGGAAGTGCTTGATCCTGAACAAAACGGTACTTTTGTCGATCACTATATGGAGGTTGAATATGACCTTTCCAACGTGATGTTCGTAACCACTTCAAATTCATATAATATCCCCGGACCTTTGTTGGACCGGATGGAAGTGATTGCGTTGTCCGGTTACACAGAAGATGAAAAGCAAGAGATTGCCAAACGTCATTTGTTGGACAAGCAGCTGAAGAACCATGGGTTGCGCAAAGGCGAATTCTCATTGAATGACAATGCCTTATTGGACATTGTTCGTCTATACACCCGTGAAGCAGGTGTGCGGAACCTTGAACGCGAACTGGCGAAGCTGTGTCGTAAGGCTGTGACCCGGATTGTAAAAGGTGCGCAGAAAATTGTGGAAATCAGCTCCGATAATCTGGAAGAGTATTTGGGTGTGAAACGCTTCAAATATGGCTTGGCCGAAGAAAAAGACCAGATCGGCGTTGTCACGGGGCTTGCCTATACATCCGTTGGTGGTGAATTGCTGTCAATCGAGGCGTTGAAATTGCCCGGCAAAGGTCGGATGAAGACGACGGGTAAACTGGGCGATGTGATGAAGGAAAGCATTGACGCGGCATCTTCATATGTGCGTTCGATCAGCCCTGAAATCGGTATCAAGCCGCCCATGTTCGAGAAAATCGATATTCACGTTCACGTGCCTGAAGGGGCCACGCCAAAAGACGGGCCATCGGCGGGTGTCGGGATGGTGACATCTATTGTATCGGTTCTGACGGGTATTGCGGTGCGCAAAGATATTGCGATGACGGGCGAGGTTACCTTGCGCGGTCATGTACTGCCCATTGGCGGGTTGAAAGAAAAGCTTTTAGCGGCCTTGCGCGGCGGAGTGAAAACCGTATTGATCCCGAAAGACAATGAAAAAGACTTGCCCGAAATCCCCGATAACGTAAAGGCGGGACTAAAGATTATTCCTGTCAGCCGTGTGTCAGAGGTTCTGGAGCATGCACTGGTATCAAAACCTGAACCTGTAATTTGGGATGAAGAAGCCGAAGAAGCGGCAGCGGCGGCATTGTCTGCAAGCAAAGGTGGTGATAAACCTGCGGTTGCTCACTAATCTCTAAATGTAGGTAACTTATGTGGAATATACCTACGGTTGCCTGTTGAGCCCTAAATGTAGACATTTAATCAATAATAATGCTACCGGTTGACAAAGTCGGTAGCTTTTCGAACTTTTTTATCTTATATTTTATCTAAAACAATAAAGGTTGAGCAAAAATGACTACACCAAAAAAAACAACACCCAAAAAAACTACACATAAAAAGACACCTTTAAAGACTGTATCAAGCACTGATGAAGTTGTACTTGATGAAGACGTAAGCGTGGAAGCAAATGAAACGCCTTCTGATCCAAATCTGATAAAGAAAAAAGAAATTTATGATCATGTATCCGTTTCAACAGGTTTGCGCAAACGTGATGTGCGCGAAGCAGTGGATAGTCTTTTGGAATATCTGCATAAATGTCTTGAAGACGGTAAAACTGTTCAAATGCCGCCACTGGGAAAAATCAAGTCAATTGAACGTGGTTCGGGTGAAAATGCCAAGACACATTACAAGCTGATGCTTAAGAAGCCAAACGATCCTGAAAAAAAGTCTGCCTGATGTGAAACTACCCCTTGATGCGGCTGGCAACTCTGTCTAAAAGCCGCGTCAGTGGGTGATTAGCTCAGTTGGTAGAGCGCTTCGTTTACACCGAAGATGTCGGGAGTTCGAGCCTCTCATCACCCACCACTTACACCTTTTATAGACGTATTTGTTATGAAACTGCCATTATTATATCTATTGCGCCACGGACAAACCGAATGGAATGCAGCCGGGCGTTTTCAAGGACAGATGAATTCTGATTTAACAGAAGTAGGGCAAGGCCACGCAGCGGCGCAAGGGCGATTGTTGGGACCGATCTTTGAACAATTTCCCGATATTGATATTTTTGGCAGCCCGCTGGGGCGGGTACAAGAAACCGTGCAGATTGCCTTGGCTAATCATGGGCGTGAACCCATATTCAATGACGATTTGAAAGAGATTTCGGTAGGCGATTGGGAGGGTTGTACTAAACTTGATATAGAAGCTGGCTGGCCCGTTATTTACAATGAAAGCCAGACGTCACTGGATATGTTCCTGTCAGCACCAAAAGGTGAAACCTACGATGATATGTATGAACGCTGCCATCGGTTCTTAAGTCATTTGACAGGGCCAAGCGTTGTCTTTTCGCATGGCGTGACTATCCGTTTTTTACGTAAAATCGCATGCGGCCTGTCATATGAAGAACTGACACAATTGGACAATCAGCAAGGTAGTATTTATGTGATCAGGGAAGGTCAAGAAACGCTTTTGACCGAAGTCAAAACGCCCTAAGCTGCGATTCTGTTGTTAGGAGATCGCGATATGCAGCTTTCGGTGAATGGTAATTCATATGATGTAGATGTCGAAGATGACATGCCGTTGTTATGGGTGTTGCGCGATGAGTTGGGCATACACGGACCCAAATACGGTTGTGGCATTGCCCAATGCGGGGCTTGTACCGTGCATATCGATGGCGAATCCGTACGATCTTGTTCCTATGCCGTGGGTGATGTTGATGGTGAAATCACTACGATTGAAGGTTTGGGAACACCTGATGCATTGCATGCGGTGCAACAGGCGTGGATTACGCATCAGGTGGCGCAATGCGGTTATTGCCAATCAGGGCAGATTATGGAAGCAGCAGCGTTTCTTGCGACAAACATCAACCCAACAGACACAGATATTGATGACGCGATGTCAGCCAATCTGTGCCGGTGCGGGACATACCCGCGTATACGTGTGGCGATAAAATCGGCGGCAGCAACATTAAGGGGGGCTTGATCATGGGGCGTATCAAAAGCATTGCGCGGCGTACATTCCTGATTGGCTCTGCCGCTATCGTTGGCGGGGTGGCGTTTGGTTATTATGCGTATAAGAAACCGATTGCGAACCCGTTGCTGGACGATTTGGCGGATGGGGCAGCGGCGATCACGCCTTATGTGTTGATTGACCAAAATGGTATTACACTGATCACCCCGCGCACCGATGTGGGGCAAGGGGCTTATTCGGTTCAGGCGGCTTTGATCGCAGAAGAGCTGGATGTCAGGCTGGATCAGGTTAACATCGACCCCGGCAAACCAAGTACGGCTTATTACAACGGTAAAGTCGCTTTTGAAGGGTTCCCGCTGGCTGCGACCGACAGCAGTTATATTGCACAAAAGGGGCGGGTTATGGGGGATGTTGCAGGTAAATTGCTGGGTTTGCAACTGACTGGTGGTTCCTCTACGGTTTCTGATGCATATGAAAAGCTGCGCATGGCGGGGGCTGTGGCACGCGCAACTTTGCTGGCTGCGGCAGCACAAAAAACCTATATAGATGTTACCGATTTGAAAACCCGCGACGGTGCGGTTTTATTTCCTGATGGCTCTACAATAAGCTATCTTGAACTGGCGCCGGTTGCGGCAACAATTGAGCCTGTGACAGAGATATCTCTGAAACCAGAAAGTGAATGGCGCTATTTGGGTAAAGATATGCAACGTCTTGATATCGTATCTAAATCCACCGGCACCCAAAGCTATGGTATCGATGTGGTGATGGATGGGATGGTTTTTGCCACCGTGCGCACCAATCCGCGCAGGGGCGATATGATCAGTTATGATGACACTGCTGCAAAAAACATGCGCGGGGTGAATAATATCGTGCCGATTACGGGTGGTATCGGGGTTATTGCTGATAACACATGGCGGGCGTTTCAAGCTGCGCATGCGGTTGAGTTTAATTGGGGGCCTGCCCCTTATCCTAAGACCACGGATGATATGTGGGCGGTTGTCGGCGACAGTTTTACCAAGAAATTACAGGATAGTCAGTTCACGGATGATGGTGATGTAGATGAAGCTTTGGCAGTGGCGGATGTACTGGAAGCAGAATACCGTATTCCCTATCTGGCCCATGCACCGCTAGAGCCGATGACGGCCACGGTATTGCTGACAGATATCCGACTGGATATTTGGACGGCTACGCAAATCCCGCGTTTCATGCAGGCAAATGCGGCCAAACTAACAGGGTTGGATGTTGATGATGTGCATATCCATGTGCTGATGTCCGGTGGCAGTTTCGGGCGGCGTCTGGAAGATGATTATGTACTGCAAGCGGTTGAAATTGCACAAACCATCAAGGGCACCCCTGTCAAGATGACATGGCAACGTGAACAGGATATGACCCATGATTTCCCGCGGCCGATGCAAATGTCGCGGGCGCGCGGGGCGGTGAAAGACGGGCAAGTCGATGCGTTAGATCTGGGCATTGCCGCACAATCCGTGACGGCTTCACAGATCGGCCGAGTGGGTTTGCCTGTCGCGGGGCCTGACATGATGATTGTGGCAGGTGCTTGGGATCAACCGTTTTCCATTCCAAACTACCGTGTCACGGGGTTTCGCGTGCCTGAAATGGTACCGGTCAGTTCGTGGCGGTCAGTTGGGGCTTCGGGTAACGGTTTTTTGCATGATTGTTTTCTAGACGAGTTGATACATGTGGCAGGGGCAGATCCGTTGGAGGAACGCATTCGCCTGTGCTGGCACGAACCTTCGCGCAAAGTGCTGGAAGCGGTGGGCGAGATGTCAAACTGGGGCAGTAAAATGGGGCCAAATCGCGGACGCGGTGTGGCCTTTACCTTGTCGTTCGGGGTGCCCGTTGCGGAAGTGATCGAGGTTACGAACACTGCCGATGGGATCAGGATAGACAAAGCTTATGTCGCGGCGGAAGTGGGTCGCGTGATGGACCCTGTCAACTTTGATAATCAGGTTCAAGGCGGCCTGATTTGGGGATTAAGTCATGCAATTTATGGCGCGCTAACCTTTGACGACGGGATGCCTGAGCAAGATAACTATGACACATATGAAGTGATGCGCATGTATCAAACGCCTGAAATAATTGTGCGCGGTTTGGAAAATAGTGATCAAATTCGCGGCATAGGCGAGCCACCCGTGCCGCCGGCGGCACCTGCGTTGGCCAATGCGATTTTTGCCGCGACGGGCAAACGTATACGTGAATTGCCCCTGATCAAACACATTGATTTTGTGTAACCCCATGTCAGAGTTTCCACCGATTTACATCCTGCGTCACGGGCAGACCGAATGGAACCTGCAACGCCGCTGTCAGGGGCAGATGAACTCTGATCTGACCGCTTTGGGGCGGGTGCAGGCCGCTGATCAAGGTGTGTTATTGAAAAATGTGTTTGCCGAGCATCCGAATGCGCAGGTTGTATGCAGCCCGCAGGGCCGTGCGCGTGAAACGGCGAGAATTGCACTGGCGAAACACGATGTTTGTATCCGTTTTGATTCCCGGGTGTCCGAGCTGGCCGCCGGTGTCTGGACAGGCATGCCACACGATCAAATCGCCGTAAAATGGCCTGCGCTGTTCAACGACGAAATAACGATCTTTGAAGCGTCGCTGAATGCGGTAGAGGGCGAAGGATATGCGGCTTTAAAAGCCCGTTGTCAGGATTTTCTGGTAAGTGTTTCCGGCCCGACAGTGGTTATTAGCCACGGCATTACCAGTATGGTATTGCGTGGACTGGTCTGCGGTTTGGATTATGATGCGATTAAAATGCTACCGTATACCCAAGGCTGCGTCTTTGCCCTGATTGAGGGCAAGGAACAGACTATTACACGCTGAATTGCTGATTTATTGCGTGCCGTAAATCCGGTCGCCCGCGTCACCTAGGCCGGGTACAATGTAGCCAACCTCATTCAGCTTTTCGTCCAGCGATGCGGTGATGATTGGCACATCGGGATGGGCTTCTTTCATTCGAGCGACCCCTTCGGGGGCGGCAAGCAGGCACAAGAATACGATGTTTTTGGCACCGGCTTCTTTCAGCATATCAATAGCAGTAGCCGATGAGTTGCCTGTGGCCAACATCGGGTCAACCGCGATAACAAAGCGTTTGTCCATCTCTGATGGCACTTTGAAGTAGTATTCCACTGGTTTCAGGGTCTCTTCATCGCGGTAAAGACCGACAAATCCAACGCGGGCCGACGGGATTAGATCCAGCATTCCGTCCAGCAATCCGTTGCCTGCGCGCAAGATCGAGACCAGTGCCAGTTTTTTGCCGGCCAGTTTGGGTGCTTCAATCGTGGCCATTGGTGTTTCGATAGTTTTGGTGGTTATCGGCAGATCGCGCGTAACCTCATATGCCAACAAGTGGCTGATTTCACGTAAAAGCTGACGAAACTGATTGGACGGCGTGTTCTTGTCACGCATGATGGTCAGTTTGTGCTGGATTAGCGGGTGGTTCACGACTGTCAGGTGTTGGGGCATATCTGGTTCTTTCTAGTTCAGGCGCATTATTTTACCGAATGATCAAATGATCAAGCGCGAATTGGTTTTTCTTTTTGGGAAAGGGCAAAGGCTGCCACGCAAAGCAACACCAAAGCAGCCCCAGTGACCTCTTTCCGGGTCATGGCTTCCCCCAGAAACACCCAGACCCAGATTGGCCCAAGCAAGCTTTCGATCAGCAATAGCAGGCTGGCCTCTGCGGCGGGGACAAAGCCTGTGCCCCATGTTACCAATGCAATGCCCAGACCGATGGTAAAAGCCCCCATGAATAAAATCAGACTGAAATCATGCCCAGACAGGATCAGGCCGTTTCCAAGGGTGGCAGAAAACCCAAGCCCGATCATAACAGAGATAACACCAGCTAGAAATGTGCCACCCAGCGGATCTGGTTGTTTCGATTTGCGGGCGAATACCAGCATGACGGCGAAACAAAGCCCGGACAGAAGCGCAAAAAAATTGCCTAGGCTCCGACCCAGTTGAACCCCGTCACTGACCATCAATCCAACCCCCAGAACAGCACCGATCATGCAAAGCCACGTCAGGCGCGCAGGAATCTCGCCCAGAAAAAACCAGGCAAGAATTGCGGTAAAAAACGGCACGGTCGTTAAAATCATCAACGTGGATGCGATTGAGGTATAGAGCATTGCGAAAATGTAAAAAGAAAACGCAATGGCAAGTGCGGTGCCCATTTTCAGATCATTACCGTCAAGGCTGCGTATGAATGCCCCAACACCGATTTTGCGTTTCAGGCAAACAACCAAGACGACCATCAACGATATTGTGATAGAGCGATAAGCAAGGATTTGAAAACCGTCTGAATTGTCAAGCAGGCGCATCAACAGGCCGACAAAGCTCATGCAGGTGCCACCAAGTAGGATTAACAGGGATGCGTTGGTCTTGGACAAAATACACCTGATGATAGTTCGATTGAACCCTAAGCAGGCATTGCAAACGATGTCCATACAGATATTCAAACGGCGGTTTTGCCGGTTGGAAAATCGTGAAATAGTATTTTCGGAAAAAGTGGTTTTTGTCATGCGAACCCGCTTGACGCACCCAATGATAGCCCCTAAAAGCCACCTCACGCCAAGCGTCATGTTTGGTGTAGGAAATGCGCGGTTGTAGCTCAGCTGGTTAGAGTGCCGGCCTGTCACGCCGGAGGTCGCGGGTTCGAGCCCCGTCAACCGCGCCACTTTCCCACTTTTTCCCTTATCAGAACGCTGTTCGGTTAAAACGAACGATATTTCTTGTTTTCAAGATCAGATAAATGGACTTGCAAGATTGCATAACAAATCTACCAATAAACGGGAATATGTTTGATTTTGGAAAGCCGAATGTCGCGTTTTATTGTATTTTCCCTGTTCTTTTTGGCGGTCTTTCTGCAAGCAGGAGCTTATGGTTTGACCTTTATGCTGCCAAAACTTTTCGCAGGCTTCGGGGCAAATGAAAAAGATGTCGGCTTTATGCTGATGATAACAACCGTTGCTACGCTGGTCGCCGTGTTGGCTTTTGTCGAGGCAACGATGGCTGCCCGTCGTAAGTTGCATGGGTTGTGAGCATAATCACAAATCGCCCGAAACCAGCAAAGTCAGCCACGTGCAGATCATGGCCGGTTTTTTGTGGCCTTTAATGTCAACCTGAACCGCGTTTTCGGCCAGATACTGCCCTTCTTGCCGCTTGGTTAGACTTTTCAGTGTGAAAACGCCGCGAATATCGGCGCCACTTGGTACAGGGGTTAAAAATCGCACACGTTCCAGCCCGTAATTGATGATCAATTCATGATCCGCAAGTTGCGGCACGTGATTTTTGTACATCTGGGTGATTAATGATAAGGTCAGAAATCCGTGTGCAATAGTGCCGCCAAACGGTGTGTCGCCTTTGGCTCTTTCAGGATCATTGTGAATGAATTGATAGTCGCCGGTCACATCGCAAAACCTGTCGATCATTGACTGATCTACAGTTATCCAATCAGAACGACCTATTATGTTGCCTTCCAGAGCTTCATAATCGGTGAGGGGCAGGTTTTTTGGCATGGTTTTATCCTTTGACGTCTTGATGTAATCTGTCACGAAGAATGGGGCGTGCCAATATGAAATTAAGGTGTAAAAACAGGGTAAACCGCTTGACTTTAAAGGGGGTTTTGACGATAAGCCGCCATCTGAGCGACTCTTTTGTTCGGGCACATGTTCATATCGCACTAAAAGGTGCGCGCTGTTCGAGGCGCGGTTAAACCGCTAAACATATGAAATCCTTGTAGGATTTCGTCGGGCCACAGAACGCGGAAATCAAAGGAAACGCATATGTTTGCGGTTATTAAAACTGGTGGTAAGCAGTATAAAGTTGCCAGCGGAGACATTCTTCGCATTGAAAAAGTCACAGGCCAAGCCGGTGACACGGTTCAATTCAATGAAATTCTGATGGTTGGTGGCGATAAGCCAGTAATTGGTGCGCCTGCGGTTGCCGGTGCGGCTGTACAGGCCGAAATCCTTGAGCAGGGCAAAGGCCCAAAGGTTATCAACTACGTCAAGCGTCGTCGTAAGCATTCGTCACAACGTAAAAAAGGCCATCGTCAACAAATCACCGTTTTGCGTGTGACTGACATCCTAGCAAAAGGTGGCGATAAATCCGGTGTTGCAGCAGCCCTGAATGGCGCTGGCTTTGACACAAGCGCAGAACCTGTTAAGAAGCCGGCAGCAAAGAAAAAAGCGGCTCCTAAAAAAGCTGCAGCGGCTGAAAAACCAGCAGCAAAAAAAGCGGCTCCTAAAAAAGAAGCCAAAGCTGAAGCAAAACCAGCAGCTAAAAAAGCAGCGCCAAAGAAAAAAGCGCCTGCTAAAAAAACTGCAGATAAGTAAGGACAAGCGATATGGCACATAAAAAAGCAGGCGGTTCATCCCGTAACGGTCGCGATAGCGCAGGACGTCGTTTAGGCGTTAAAAAATACGGTGGCGAAGCTGTCATCCCTGGTAACATTATTGCGCGCCAGCGTGGTAACAAATGGTGGCCGGGTGAAAACGTGGGTCAAGGTAAAGACCACACATTATTTGCAACAGTTGAAGGCAACGTGAAATTCCACAAGGGTTTCAAGGGCCGTACATTCGTATCCGTTTTGCCGGCAGCCGAGGCTGCGGAATAAGCTGATTTGAGTGAAACATTAGTTTTGACAAGGGTCGGCCGAAACGCCGGCCCTTTTCTTTTGGCTGAAATGCTTGTGAATATGACGGGCATTCGGTATCGAACAAAAAACAAAGTGATGGACATAAAATGAAATTCCTCGATCTGGCAAAAGTCCATGTGCGTTCCGGCGCCGGTGGCAACGGTTGCGTTTCATTTCGCCGTGAAGCCCATGTGGAATATGGCGGGCCTGATGGCGGCAACGGCGGTGGCGGCGGAAACGTGTATGCAGAGGCAGTGGACGGTCTGAATACTTTGATCGATTTTCGCTACCAGCAACACTTTTTTGCCCAGAACGGGCGGCCCGGAATGGGCAAACAACGCTCAGGTAAAACCGGTGAGGATATTATTCTGAAAGTACCCGTGGGCACTGAAATTCTGGAAGAAGATGAAACAACACTGATTGCCGATTTAACAGAAGTGGGCCAGCGGTTTTTACTGGCCGAAGGCGGTAACGGCGGCTTTGGTAATCTGCATTTTAAATCTTCGCGCAATCAAAGCCCGCGCCGCGCAAACCCCGGACAGCCGGAGGTCGAGCGTACGGTGTGGCTGCGTCTAAAATTGATTGCCGATGCAGGGCTGTTGGGCCTGCCGAATGCTGGTAAATCGACATTTTTGGCTGCAACCTCTAACGCGCGACCTAAAATTGCTGATTATCCGTTTACCACGCTGACGCCCAACCTTGGGGTAGTCGGTGTCGATAATACAGAATTTGTGATGGCCGATATCCCAGGGCTGATTGCAGGCGCACATGAAGGTAAGGGTATTGGCGACCGCTTTTTGGGCCATGTGGAACGTTGTGCGGTATTATTACACCTTGTAGACGGAACGTCTGAAACTGTGATTGAGGATTATCACACCATTATCAATGAGTTGGATATGTATGGTGGTGAACTTGCAAGCCGCCCACGTGTGACTGCGTTGAATAAATGCGATGCGATGGGTGATGTGGAACAGGCGCAATTACACAATGAGCTGGAACAGGCTGTCGGGGCAAATGTACATCAAATATCGGGTGTGGCACAGCATGGTCTGACGGATGTTTTGCGCGCAGTCCGTGCCACGATTGACATCCGTAATAAGGTAGAAAACGCACCAGAGGAAGAGGATACAGGATGGCGTCCTTAGACACGGCAAAACGCATTGTTGTTAAAATCGGTTCTGCTCTTTTGGTGGATGTGAAAACAGGTGAATTGCGTTTGGATTGGCTGAAAGGTCTTGCACGCGATGTGGATGCGCAAAAACAGGCGGGCAGGGATGTTTTGCTGGTGTCGTCAGGTTCAATCGCGTTGGGGCGCAAAGTGTTGGGTTTACCTGACGGTGTACTGACATTGGAGCAAAGTCAGGCCGCGGCGGCAGTTGGGCAAATCCGTTTGGCGCGGGCCTATGAAGAGGTTTTGGCGCCGTTTGGCATTAAAACGGCACAGGTTTTACTGACTTTGGAAGACAGCACTGATCGGCGCCGTTATCTGAATTCACGCGCAACCCTGACCACATTGCTGGGCTTTGGTGTTGTGCCTATCATCAATGAAAACGATACGGTTGCCACGGATGAAATACGCTTTGGTGACAATGACCGGTTGGCCGCCCAAGTGGCATCAATGGCCGGGGCCGATGTCTTGGTTTTACTGTCTGATGTTGATGGTTTCTATACGGGAAATCCTAAAACAGATGCGGATGCAAAACGTATTGAATTAATCGAAAATATTACACCAGAACTAGAGGCGATGGCGGGTGAGGCCGGCTCGTCGACAGCCAAGGGTGGTATGAAAACCAAAGTGATGGCTGCAAAAGTTGCAATGCAGTCCGGATGTGCCATGGCAATTGTGTTGGGCGATACGGACCAACCTTTAGCGGCTTTGGCCGAGGGAGCAAGTTGTAGTTGGTTTCAGGCGAAAAATGACCCGCAGACTGCGCGAAAACAGTGGATCGCGGCGATGAAACCCAAAGGGACATTGATTATAGATGCAGGGGCTGTGCGTGCACTGTCACAAGGAAAATCCCTGTTGCCAGCGGGTGTCGTTGGTGGCCAAGGCGTATTCATGCGCGGCGATATGGTTTCAATTTGTGATGCAAACGGTAGTGAGTTGGCAAAGGGTTTGGTAAATTATGATGCGGCCGAAGCCAATGCAATCGCAGGGCGTCAAACATCAGAAATCAAAGATATTTTAGGTTATCCTGGCCGTGCAAGCCTTGTGCACCGCGATAATCTGGTGATGTGAGGAATTATGGATATTCATGCAACTATGGCTGACATTGGCCGCAAAGCGAAAACCGCCAGTGCCGATCTGGCCTTTGCAACATCGGATGCAAAACAACAGGCATTGATGGCAGCGGCCGATAGTGTTTGGGAGCGGCGAAGTGAAATTATAGCGGCAAACCAACAGGATATGGATTTTGGCCGCGCAAAAGGCCTGACGGACGCGATGATGGATCGTTTGATGCTGGATGAGGCCCGCATACAAGGTATTGTTGACAGTTTGCGCGCAGTAGCGGGACAAGACGATCCAATTGGCACTGTTCTATCGGAATGGGATCGCCCGACAGGGTTGCATATTAAGCGGGTGCGCACGCCTTTGGGGGTGATCGGGGTGATCTATGAAAGCCGCCCGAATGTCACGGCAGATGCGGGGGCTTTGTGCCTGAAAGCGGGTAATGCAGTGATTTTGCGCGGCGGCTCGGAAAGTTTCCATTCGTCCGTTGCTATTCACGAATGTCTGGTCAACGGATTAAAAGCAGCCGGTTTGCCGATGGATGCAATTCAACTGGTACCAACGCGTGATCGTACCGCCGTGGGTGAGATGTTGACGATGACAGATTACATTGATGTGATCGTGCCGCGTGGCGGTAAGGGGCTGGTGGGGCGTGTGCAGGCTGATGCCCGCGTCCCTGTTTTTGCTCATCTGGAAGGAATTTGCCATATCTATGTCGATGCTGCCGCTGACATGGAAAAGACCCGTAATGTAATCCTGAACGCCAAAACCCGACGCACGGGTATTTGTGGCTCTGTCGAGTGTCTGTTGATAGATCGCGGCTTTTATGACGCGTATGGCGCGCCGTTTATTCAGGATTTGCTGGATGCAGATGTGGAAGTACGTGGGGATAGTATAATATCAACAATTCAATATGTTACACCTGCAACTTCAAGTGATTGGGGGCAAGAATTTCTGGATATGATCATTGCCGCCAAGATCGTTGACGGGGTGGACGGTGCCATTGCGCATATCGCTGAATATGGCTCTAATCATACTGATTGTATCATGACTGAGGATGATGTTGCAGCGGATCGGTTTTTCCAGCGGGTCGACAGCGCTATCTTGATGCGCAATGCTTCGACGCAATTTGCTGATGGTGGTGAGTTTGGTATGGGTGCAGAAATTGGTATAGCCACGGGCAAAATGCATGCGCGTGGTCCAGTTGGGGCGGAACAGTTAACCAGTTTCAAGTATATTGTTGTGGGTGATGGTACTATAAGGGCGTAATTATCCCAAAATAAAACCCGCCTTGGAATAGGGCGGGTTGTTTTAACATTTCAGAACTTAACGCCCCCAAGTGCGTAGTGGGCCACAATCCATATGAACGAAGTTAGACCGGGAATAACGTCCAACACCGCCACCGTGACAAGCAACACCGGCACGTGCCATCTGACTAACAGAGCGCGAACTAAGACGTAAATCGGTTGCCATGCCCTTGATGTGATAGCTGTCTTTCGCAACACGGCGGCTGCGGCTGCGCAGCATCGCGTTTGTATGCTCGGAACGATAGCCAGACAACATTTGATAAGGCTCGTTCGTATCCAATAGGTGATGCGAGGCCGCAATGATATCAATTTGGCGCCGATCGATATTTTTCACTGAGCCTTCACGCCAATCACGCATAAAATAGTTAATTTCATTCAAAGCCTGCTTTATATACTTACCTTCAATCCAGTAAATCGTGTCTACACTTTCACCGGTTCTGCCTGAGCGCAGGGAAACACGGCGAATATTACCTGCACCTTTTAGGTAGCTTGGAGTGCCGGCAAAAACCGGAGCCGCGGAGATCATAGAGACACCTGCAAAAGCACCAAGAAGTTTGCGGCGCGAGAGCGCAGTTTTAGTTTTTTCGGTCATAAATAGCCTGTCCATCTTTTCGTTCACTGCTCATTTCCTGAGCTATTCCCTGAAACATCCCTCCAAATCAGGTTTATTTTTTATGCCATAAAGTGATTCGTTTTCCAAGTGTTAAGTTTACAGCAGGATAAATTATGTAACGATCATCGTGGGTTAGGCGAGAATTTGTCAAAAATTTGTTTGATCTCTCTTTGTTCTTAGGGAATGGTGCATATATGAACCGTATTGAGCGAATAATTGCCGAAAAAGTGATTGGACTGTTCGCTGGAATGGATGAAACTGGTACTATATAATTCCAACCTTCGAGTGTGTTTTTTAGGGGACACTATGTATTTATTAAGCAACACAGCCATCAGGGCTTTTATTTTACTTATTTTTGCGCTGCTTTTACCGTTGGCACCTTCAGTGCTATCCGCACAAACGATTGTCTCAAATCAAGCCGTATATGACGTTGTTATACGCACCGGTAAGAAAGCAAAGGGCATTCAGGATTTTTATGCCGCAACCAACTATGAACCAATTTGGACCGGGAAGAAAAATAATGCCCGCCGCAAAGCTTTGATAGCTGTATTGAAGTCATCCGGCAGTCAGGGACTACCCACAACCCGATATAAAACAGCTGCGCTGAATGCCGCATTGAAAGCATCGCGCAATACGACCGATATTGGTGCTGCAGAGCTGTTGGCGACGAAGACATACCTACAATATGCCCATGATGTAAGCTCAGGTATTGTCAACCCGAAAAGAATTGATAAAGACCTGTCGATTGATCGACCGCGCCGTAGCGATAAAAGTTTGTTGATGGCAATGACAAAAGGTTCGCCTGCTGGGGTTCTAAGTGCCTTGGTGCCAAAATCAAAAGAATATCAACTGCTTTTGGCCGAAAAGAAGAAACTGGAACGTGCGATAGGTGCGACAGGCGGGGCGCAAGCCATTCCATCACGTACCTTGAAAAAAGGCTCGTCCGGAAATTCGGTTATTTTGTTGCGCCAACGCTTAACGGCTTTGGATTATGGGCGATTGGGCAAAGCACCACAGTTTGACGATGAATTGAAAGCCAGTGTCGCGAAATTTCAAAAAGATAATGGTCTGAATATAGATGGGGTTGCCGGACCGGGAACCATTGGGCGATTAAATCAGGGGCCAAAGCAGAAACTTGTGAAAGTTTTGGTAAATCTGGAACGTGAACGCTGGATGAACTTCCCGCGCGGTAAGCGCAATATTTTTGTTAATCAGGCCGCCTATACGGTTTATATGATCGACAATGGCCGTGTATCATTTCAAACGCGCGCCGTTATCGGAACGCGGGCAAAAGACAGGCGAACCCCGGAGTTTTATGATGAGATGACCCATATGGTGGTTAATCCAACTTGGCATGTACCAAGTTCCATCACGGGCAAAGAGTATCTGCCGATCATTCGTGAGGATCCGGGTTTTTTAGCGCGCCGCAATATGGTGATGGTTTCTTCCAGCGGAAAAAAGGTTAATCCGGCGAATGTCGACTATACGGAATATACCCCGAAAAATTTCCCCTTCAGCATCAAACAGCGTCCCAGTGCCGGCAACGCTTTGGGCCGTGTGAAGTTTATGTTCCCGAACAAGTTCAACATTTATTTGCACGATACCCCAAGCAAGAACCTGTTCAACCGTGACACGCGCGCGTTCAGTCATGGTTGTGTGCGCATTCAAAAGCCATTTGATTTTGCTTATAAATTATTGGAAAAGCAAACATCAAACCCCAAAGGGGCTTTCAATACATGGCTGAAAACCGGTAAAGAGCAATATGTTAACCTCGACAAACCTGTTCCGGTTTATCTGACGTATCGTACCGTGTACTTTGGCGATGCTAAAAAACCATCATTTTTTCCGGATATCTATGGGCGCGATAAAAAGATATTTAACGCACTGTCGAAAGCTGGGGTTTCCTTACGGGCGGTTCAAAGCTAAAACGCCAATAACTGGTTAGACTTTATACGGGCGGCTGGTAAAACAGCTGCCCGTTTTCATGTAAGGCACATATATGACACGCTACACTATCAAAGAAATCGCCGATGCCTTGGGCACTGAAGCTGCAGGGGATTTATCGCTTGAGGTCATTGCGATGAGTGAACCCAAATCGGCCAATGCCGATGAATTGGCCTTGGCGATGGAAGAAAGCTACTCGGAAGCCTTGCAGGAAAGTGCTGCACAGGCGGCTATCTTATGGCAAGGTGCTGATTGGCAAGCCTTGGGTTTGAAAGCGGCTATTTTCGCCCCTAGATCACGCTATGTTTTATCTGGTGTTACCAAGCTCTTTGAGCATGAGATAGATATTGAAAAAGGCATTCACCCAACCGCCGTTGTTGATCCATCCGCGCAGATCGGTGCCAACCCTGCCATTGGTCCGTTTGTTTTGATCAGTGCGGATGTTGTCATTGGTGACAATGCACGGATTGCATCGCACTGTACCATTGCGAAAGGCGCACACATCGGCAAGGATGCGTTACTGTACCAAGGTGTGCGTGTTGGCGCGCGGGTGCAAATTGGCGCAAGCTTTATTTGCCAACCAAATGCGGTGATAGGTGCCGATGGGTTTTCTTTTGTCACGCCACAGGCCGGTGCGATTGAAGAGGCCAAGAAATCAGGTACTATATCGAATGCGCGCGCCACAACCGGATTTGCGCGTATAAATTCTTTGGGTTCTGTTGTGATCGGTGATGATGTTGAATTGGGTGCGAATGTAACGATTGATCGTGGTACTATTTCCAACACAAGTATCGGCAACGGTACAAAATTGGATAACATGGTACACTTGGGGCATAATGTTACTGTAGGCGATCATTGCCTGTTGTGTGGGCAGGCAGGTGTTGCCGGCAGTAGCGTTATTGGCGATCGTGTCGTTATCGGCGGGCAATCTGCGATTTCTGATCATATTACAGTGGGTTCTGATGTAATTATCGCCGGTAAAACAGGTGTTTCATCGAATGTGCCGCCAAAACGTCTGATGATGGGCAACCCGGCGGTCAAGATGGAAACCAATATTGCATCTTATAAAGCCGTCAGACGATTGCCACGTCTTGTCGCTAAAGTAGCCGCTTTGGAAGAGGCTATGAAAAATGTAATTCTCAAGGATGATAATAAGAAATAAATTATCCTGAATGTCATATGGGGAAATGTGGCTTATGTCTGTAACAGACAAAATCATCGCAATCGTTGCTGAACAGGCTTTTCTGGAGCCAAAGGATGTAAAGCCTGCAGCAACGTTAGAGGAATTGGGCATAGACTCGATGGCGCTGGTCGAGTGCATTTTTGCCATTGAAGAAACTTTCGATGTGCAAGTACCGTTTAATGCCAATGACCCTGATACACAGCAATTTGACATATCCACCATTCAAACCATTGTGCTAGCGGTTGAAGGTTTAATTGCCGCGCAAAAGACATGATGATTTTATGAACCGTGTCGTCATCACAGGCCAGGGCACGATCAATGCTTTGGGAATGAATGTGGCAGAGACATTGGATGCAATGTCAAATGGCACTTGCGGCATTGGCCCGCTGGAATTCGATAATGTGGATCGTTTAAATATTAAAATCGGTGGGCAGATCAAAGGCTATGCGGCGCAGGATCATTTTAACCGCTCTGAAATTAGCCTTTATGACCCCTTTACCCAATTCGCCGTCATTGCAGCACAAGAAGCCATCACCCAAAGCGGGTTGAATTTTTCTGAAGAAAAATTGGCCGACAGTACCGGTGTGGTTTTAGGTACAGCAGGTGGCGGGTTGCAAACGCAGGATCAGAACTATCGTGCAGTTTATGAGGCGGGCAAAAACCGGGTTCATCCGTTTGTTGTACCGCGCCTGATGAACAATGCCGCCGCCAGTCATATCTCGATGATCCACGGGCTTCGTGGGCCGGGGTTTACGGTTGCCAGTGCCTGTGCATCGTCAAATCACGCGATGGGTCAAGCCTATCACATGATCCGTTCCGGCATGACTCAGGTGATGGTGACAGGGGGTAGTGAAAGCATGTTGTGCTTTGGTGGGATCAAAGCATGGGAAGGGCTGCGGGTCATGTCCCCTGACGGTTGTCGTCCGTTTTGCGGAACACGCAATGGCATGGTTCAGGGGGAAGGGGCGGCAGTATTTGTGTTCGAGGAATATAGTCATGCAAAGACGCGTGGTGCCAATATTCTGGCTGAAGTGATCGGTTTCGCCATGACCTCTGACGCTGATGATATTGTAACGCCAAATAAACGCGGCGCAGCCAGTGCAATCAGTCGCGCCTTGCGGGATGCGGATGTGAGTGCAGATGATGTGGGCTATATAAATGCCCATGGTACAGCGACAACCGTAAATGACAGAACTGAATGTGCGGCTATTCGTGTAGCTTTGGGTGCGGCGGCCGACAAGGTAATGGTGTCTTCAACAAAGGCAATGCACGGGCATTTGATCGGCGGCACAGGCGGGGTGGAATTGCTGGCCGTGATCGCGGCAATAAAGGACGGTATGATTGCCCCCACGATCAACCACAGAACGCATGACCCTGATTGTGATCTTGATGTGGTACCGAATACGGCCCGTCAGGCTAAGGTTAAAGTGGCGATCAGCAATGCTTTTGCATTTGGCGGTCTGAATGCGGTTTTGGCCCTGAAAAAACCATAAAAACCCCACTCAAGGCGGGGCTTTGAACAAGTGATGTAAACGCATTTATTCTGCTTTTTTGGCTTCTTCCGCTTTCTTATCTGCAGCCAAGGTTGTCCAGGTTGCGGTGAAACCTGTCAGTGATACATTCAGTGCAAGGGGTTTCTCAGGTGCGGCAGCAGCCGTAATGGTCATAACCGCTTCGTTGCCTTTTTTAAGGTTGTTCAATTCGGCATCTGTTAGACCAAATCGTGTGATACAGCCAGTTGCTGTACACCAACTGAACGGATAGCGTTTAGCTTGACCTGCATCAACACGCATGCCGACCTGTGCCGTCAGCAAAGTGCCAAGTGGTGTGACGAAGTTCACGCCGGCAACGGCTTGTGCGGCTTCGCTTAAAGCAAGAATAGACAATTCGGCAACGGCCCCGCCAGTTTCATCTTTCAGAATCTGGAACATGCGGCAATTTGAAGTTTTGCCTTCAGCAATGATTGTACAAACGATTTTCCAGTCACCATTTTCTTCTTTGATAATGTCCGTACCGATCTTGCTATCGGGATCTTGTGCAACTGGAAAAGTTTGGTCTTCCGATGGCGTTGTTCCGGCAGCCGTATCTTCTGTTGCAGCCTCAGTTTCCGTTGCGATCTGTTCTGTCGTCTCTGTGGTTGTCGTAGTTTGCGCAAAGCCTGTAGTGCTTATACTTAAGCCTAGAGCGATCAGCGTATTTAGGAATGTTTTTTGCATTTAATAACTCATCCAGTTGATTCATTTCAGTGCTTAATACGGATGAAATCCACCTTTGTCAGGTAAAAAAAGATCACAACATGTCGGATGGGCGGAAACCGGCGGGATTAACAAAGAAAAAAGACACATCCGATGATGCGTCTTTTTGTGCCTTTTTGGCATTCTCCCCATCGGACTGGCCGAAATATAAAAGCAGCTTATGGCCTGTCGGGTGATCCGTCAACAGGCTAATTTATGGTTGCCAAGAGCATTGAGTCTTAACGCTTTCCACGCCATATAGTTATCTATGAAGTTTAAGAGCATGGGGATTGTCAAGATGACACAGATAGATCGTATATTTGTTGGCGGCGGCGGCGAAGATTATACCGAAGCGCAAAACCTGATCTTGAAGTATGCCAATAGACACGGGCTGATTTCCGGGGCTACGGGTACAGGGAAAACCGTTACGTTGCAAATACTGGCAGAAAGCTTTTCCAAAGCGGGTGTGCCGGTATTTTTGTCGGATGTAAAAGGTGATTTGTCGGGCATGGCCAAAGCGGGCAGCCCGGATTTCAAATATCACGATGCATTCGTCAGTCGCGCTGAAAAGATTAAATTCGATGATTACGGATATGAAGATTTCCCTGTGACATTTTGGGATTTATTCGGCGAACAAGGCCATCCTGTACGCACAACCATTACCGAAATGGGGCCGCTTTTATTGTCGCGATTACTGGAATTGAGCGATGTTCAGGAAGGCGTTTTGAATATTGCGTTCCGGGTCGCGGATGAACAAGGTTTGTTGTTGATGGATCTCAAGGATTTGCGCGCGATGTTGGTTTCACTTGGCGAAAATTCAGATGAAATTTCATTGCGTTACGGTAATGTTTCGACATCTTCCATCGGGGCGATACAACGCAGCCTGTTGGTTCTGGAAAATCAGGGGGCTACGAATTTCTTTGGTGAACCTGCCCTGAACCTGAATGACATGATTTCCACAACAGCCAACGGGCAGGGACGTATCAATATTCTGGCAGCCGACAAGTTGATGCAATCGCCACGTCTATATGCAACTTTCTTGCTTTGGATGTTGTCTGAATTGTTTGAAGACTTGCCCGAAATAGGTGACCCGGATAAACCGAAGTTTGTCTTTTTCTTTGATGAAGCTCATTTACTATTCGATGACGCGCCCAAAGCCTTGATTGATAAGGTGGAGCAGGTGGCCCGGCTTATCCGTTCCAAAGGGGTAGGCGTTTATTTTGTGACCCAAAGCCCAACGGATGTACCCAATGATATTCTGGGGCAATTGGGAAACCGCGTGCAGCATGCATTGCGTGCCTTTACGCCGCGTGACCGTAAAGCACTACTGCTGGCAGCAGATACATTCCGTACCAATCCACGTTTCAATACCGCAGATACCATCACCGCACTGGGAACGGGCGAGGCACTGGTTTCGACACTGGAAAAAAAGGGTATGCCGTCTGTGGTTGAACAAACTTTGATCCGCCCACCATCATCGCAACTGGGGCCGATAACCAAGACAGAACGCGATGCAGTGATCAAAGGATCGCATGTGGCAGGCGTATATGAGGCAGCCCTTGATCGTGTTTCCGCGTTTGAGATATTATCCAAACGCGCGGAAGACGCAGCGATAGAGGCCGAACGCGCCGAAGCCGAAGAGGCAAGATTGGAAGAAGAGGAAAAAACCCGCAAACTGGCGCGTCGCTATGACGGAAAGCAGACTACACGTAAAAGAACATCGCGTGGTGATAGCGTCGGCACAACCTTTGCCAAGTCGCTTGCGCGGCAACTGGGAACAAAGGCAGGGCAAACGCTTGTTCGCGGAATTCTGGGCAGCCTGTTCAAAGGGCGTTAAAGCGGGCGCACTTTCAATTTTGTGATGCGGTTTTGTTCCCGCTTCACGATCTGAAAACGGTAACCATGAAAACTGAAAACCTGACCTTCGCTTGGGATCATCTGGGCTTCGTGGATCACAAGGCCCGCGATCGTATTCGCTTCTTCATCGGGCAAGCTCCAGTCATATGACCGGTTCAAATCGCGAATGGTTGCAGTTCCGTCAACATCGTAATTGCCCTTGGTGTCTTTGTTTTGCTCTAGCTCATCATCCTGATCATGCTCATCGGTTATTTCACCGACAATCTCTTCCAGAATATCTTCCAGCGTGATCAAGCCCTGCAAGGCACCGTATTCATCTACCACCAATGCAAAATGCGTATGGCGGCGTAGAAACTGGTGCATCTGGTCGTTTAATGTCGTGGTTTCGGGCACAAAATAGGGCTTCATGGCCACATCCATGATCTTTAACTTTGACATGGCTTTTTGCCGATTATCCGCATTTCGCAGCAGTTTTTCAACAGCACGCAACAGATCTTTGGAATGGACAACGCCAACGATGTTTTCTGCGTCCCCTTTAAACAAAGGCATGCGGGTATAGGCCGAGTCCAGACATTGGCGTACAATGTCTTGCGGATCATCATCTGCATTGATCATCTCTATGTCAGAGCGGTGCAGCATGATTTCTTCAACTTCTCGGTCTTTCAGGTCAAGCGCACCCAATAAGCGGTCACGGTCATCTTTCTGAAAACTACCTTCATCATGGCCCAGTGAAATGGCCCCTGCAATTTCTTCCTGCGCGGCGTCCGTGTTGTCTTGGCCAGCCATTTTCACACCAAAGATGCGCAAAATAGTGCGCACAAACAAACGTACAGCGGCAACGATGGGTGACAAGAAGATGACCAGTATGCGAATTGGGGCTGAAACAGCAGTGGCAGACACTTCCGCATTGGTAATCGCATAGGTTTTTGGCAATACCTCTGCAAAAATCAATACTAAAAGGGTCATAACAAGCGTGGCGAATGCGACACCGCTGTCACCGAACAATCTGGTAAAAAGGCTGGTTGCAAGGGCCGTGGCCAAGATATTCACCAGATTATTGCCCAACAAAACCGCGCCGATCAGGCGTTCATTGTCATCCGTCAAGTCAAGTGCACGTTTGGCCCCGCGTGAACCTTGTTTGGCCAGCCCGTGTAATTTACCGCGACTTGCTGCCGTAAGGGCGGTTTCCGAGCCGGAGAAAAATGCGGACAAAATCAAAAGCGCAAAGATGCTTATGATTGTAATCCAAAAGGCGGCATCCAGATCAGCCATGATTAACATTGTGGGTTCCATTTAAACGGGTTTTCCTTAATTCTACGATTGTTCCAGTTATGGGGCCAAGCGAATGTCACATCAAGGGATGTAAAGCGATGAAAATCTGTGATTTGGGGGAAATTCAGGGTGATATGTTGCTGTTTGGCGGTATCTACTCAAATCTTGCGGCTTTGGAGGCGTTTCTTTTGTTTGCAAAGGAAAATGCAATTCCTGTGCAAAACTGCATTTGTATGGGTGATATCGTAGCCTATTGCGCGGATGCAGAGGCCAGCACGAATCGCTTGCGTCAATTTGCTTGCCCGGTTCTGGCAGGGAATTGTGAGGTACAGCTTGCCGCCAATGCGGTTGATTGCAATTGCGGGTTTGATGAAGGTTCTGATTGCTCGCTTATATCACGTGGTTGGTACGCCCATGCGACAAGGCAGGTCAGCGCGGACAACAAGGTTTGGATGGGAACACTGCCGGAACGTATTGTGTTTACGCGCCGGGGTGAACGGTTTGCAGTGTTGCATGGCGGGGCGACGGATATCTCACACTTTATATGGCCTGTTACCAAAGACGCTGAAATAGCAACGGAAATCACGACACTTACAGATCAGGTTGGTAAGATTGATCATGTTATTGCAGGGCATTCCGGCATTCCGATGCAACGTATCGTGGACGGTGTTTCATGGACGAACGCAGGTGCGATAGGTATGCCAAGCCATAACGGCAGCCCTGATACGTCATTTGGGTATTTAAGCGATTATAAATTTATTATCAAACAGTTACCTTACGATTTTAATGTAACAATCAAGGCTATGAAAGCAGCCGGTCTAACCCAAGGTTATCATGAAACATTAAGGTCGGGATATTGGCCCAGCGAAGATACATTGCCGCTTGAAATGCGCCGTTAATCCTGGGCCATCGGGTGATGATCCAGCACCAGAGATTTCAGTTTTTCGTCCAGAACATGGGTATAAATTTCGGTTGTGGCCACATCGGCATGACCCAGCAACATCTGGATAACACGCAAATCGGCACCGCCTGCCAAAAGATGGGTGGCAAAGGCGTGGCGCAGGGTATGCGGCGTGACCGTGTTGGGGGGTACGTCCGCATTCACGGCGATTTCCTTGACCAATGTGTAAAATCTGATCCGCGTAAGATGGCCGAGCTTTCCATTGGACGGAAATAAATACTTTGACTGTGTTTTACCGGCAGTCAGCGCCAGCTCTTCATGTTTATCGCGATCTTGCAGGTAAACTGCCGTGGCCATTTTTGCAGATGGAGATAAGGGAACCATGCGTTCCTTACCGCCTTTGCCTTTGATGAATATCATCTCGGGATTGCCGCGTACTGCGGCTGCAGGCAGGGATACCAATTCGCTGACCCGCATGCCTGTTGCATATAATAACTGCATCAAACAGGTATTGCGCAAGCGGTCGGATTTATGGCGGCCCGTTTGCAGGGCTGCTTCCAGCATACGGTCAACTTGGTCTACGCTTAGTATGCTTGGCAAGTGTCGTTTTTTGCGCGGACCTTTGATTTGGGCAGATGGATCATCCGTGCGCCAGCCTTCTTCAAAGGCAAAGCGAAACAGTTGGCGCACAGCTGACAGGCGCCGTGCACGCGTGGATGCAGCCATGCCGCGATATTCCAGGGCGACAATATAAGTTTCCACATCAGACCGTGATGCAGTTTTGAAAGTTTGTTTTGATTTATCCAAAAAACTTTCAAATTCGCGCAAATCGCGGGCATAGGCCAGAATCGTATTATCCGAAGCGTCCCGTTCCGCTTGTATTGCTTCTAAATAAGTTTCAATCCAATGGCCTGTCATACTGACTTTCCAAGCAGCAGTAGTTGGGTTGCTATTCTTTTTGCTTCGGCCTTAAAGCCTCCGTAAGCCAAAACGGACAGGGCCACTTCGACATCGCTGACATCTGTTGTGGGGCCATCATGTAATAATGTTAACGCGGACAAAACCGCTTCACCCAACCGCCCATCGTCAACGGTCTGGTGCAATACAGTTTTGGGCGAAAGACCGGTTAACGCGTTTAAAATAGCCTGTTGCAGGTTGCCTTTGGCGGGGGCATCAAAGCGTTCCGTTAGAATTGACGCCACAAACCTGTCTATTTGATTACTAGAGGCCAAATTCAAGGCAAGATCAGTTGTATTGGGGTTTAGGACTGCCAGTTTAAAGCCGATGCTTTTGCCCTGTGCCGTCAGTGTGCGGTTTTCAAGGGCAGGAGCATACCAGTCGGACAATGCACCCAGCAATCCCAAAGGGGCAAGTGATTGGTGGGCTTTTATCAAAGCATCTGACAGTTTTTCATCATTGCCGCTGTCCAGTGCCTTATTCAAGGCTTGTACGGCCGCTACGCGGTCCCATACCCCGCCTGAGGCTGATGGTTTACCTTCAAGATATAAATCCAACAGGGTCGCTGATGGAATAGCGCGTTCACGTACAAGTCTTTCAGCCGAAGAGATCCGTTGTTTCCAGCCGGCTTTATTCTGCAAGTCCATGTGTAAAAATGCCAATGGCAGGCTTTGGGTGGGGCGGGGCAGGGCCAAAGCTTCGCGCATAACAAAGGTTAAAGGTGTGATAATTTCGGGTATCGGTGGTTCGGTTGTTTCTTCAAACATCTCGGGATCCAGAAACATACCCAATAACAGGGCTTCATCATTCGAAAATGTTCCTAAAGCTTTACCTGTATACAGTGTGACGGCAGCAGTGCTCCAATCACCTGCGCGGGCCAGACAAAAGATCCGTGCCTGCAAAGTGGGGGCGAAATTAGGGGTGGATACCATGCGCTTACAGGCATTATCTGCCCTTTGGGTCAGAATGCTGACATCAAACCAGCGGCGAAACAATTGCGGGTTGTTTGGGTCAGCGGCTTTTAACAAAGCTTCGGCCGGGTCAAGGTCACCTGCTGTTAACAACGTGTCCAATCGCGCTAACAACAGCGTGTTTTTTTTGGTCATTCCGATGGGCGGATCAATCTCCGCCAATATTATGCGTCGCCACAGGGCGGTGATTTCAGGTATCTGATTGGTCGGTGCATTGCGAATAAAGGCAGCTAACCTGTTTACTGAACTATCCCCCCAAAAAATTGACGGAATACCCGAGATTTGGGACGGCAGTAATCCAACCGTGTCTTTTTGAACATTTGACAGATTTGTGGTTTCAATTGTCTCTATTGAAACCCCGACCAAAGGTTCATCAGGGGCCACGTTTTGTGGGGTTTCCAAAGATTTGGATAGCCAATCCACTGCCGATAAAGGGTCTGCAATGGCTGGATATACTGTAAATGCCATAAAAAACGGCAGAAAAAAACTAATCCGCATTGGGTTTCACAGGCTGAATGATGTCTATATTGGGCGAAGATATATCGCCTATATAAGAATATCCGATCAGCCCGATTAGGCCCAAAATGATTAAAAGAAGTGAAATTTTTAAAAAACGGCCCATCAATTTACCCTAACTGCCTTATGGTGGTGTGTTCCACCTTGTCTTGTATGAAGGGGATGTTATCACGATTACAGATAAAGTCATCTATCCGGGATGCATTCAAGCAAAACTTTGCCCAATTCGGGTGACAGGCATTAAATCAGGGGGCCATGTGCGCTACCATTTAACCAAAACAATTGTCCTTGTCGGGCTTATGGGGGCTGGAAAAACCGCTGTGGGGCGGTTGGTGGCGCAAGAATTGGGTGTTGATTTTGTAGATTCGGATGAAGAGATTGTAAAAGCTGCCAATATGTCCATTGCCGAGATATTCGAACGAGACGGTGAAGAGTTCTTTCGGGGAAAGGAAACCCAAGTTCTGGATCGCTTGCTGGATGGTACACCTTGTGTGCTGTCAACGGGCGGCGGGGCCTATATGGGGGCTGAAAACCGTGCTTTGATAGCCGAAAAAGGTGTGGCTTTGTGGCTGCGGGCAGATTTGGGTTTGCTGTGGGACCGCGTGCGGCACAAGGATACCAGACCATTGTTGCACGTGCCCAAGCCAAAAGAAAAGCTGGCTGAACTTCTGGCTGAACGTGCCCCGTTTTATGCCAAGGCGGCACTGGTAGTGGATGCAGAACCGCACTTATCGCTGGATCAAATGACGACAAAAACTGTTAAGTATTTGTTGAATAACCCGATAAGTGGCGTAACCAAGGAATAAATTATGACAAAAGAAACCGTGCATGTTGATTTAGGGGAACGGTCCTATGATATCCATATCGGGCCGGATTTACTGCCTAATGCAGGGGCTTATATAAAACCGCATTTGCAACGAAATCACGTTGCGATCATCACTGATGAAACGGTAGCGGGGTTGCATCTGGCAACGCTGGAAACGGGGCTGGCCGCAGAGGGTATAACCTCTGTTGCGCTGAAGCTGCTGCCTGGTGAAGCAACTAAATCATGGGAAAATCTACAAAAGACTGTTGAATGGCTGCTGTCCGAAAAGATCGAGCGTGATGATATCGTGATTGCGTTCGGGGGTGGGGTTATCGGAGATCTGGCGGGTTTTTCTGCGGCTATCTTGCGCCGTGGTGTTCGATTTGCGCAAATTCCGACGTCATTATTGGCGCAAGTTGACAGTTCGGTTGGGGGAAAAACCGGGATCAATTCACCGCATGGCAAGAATCTGGTCGGGGCGTTTTATCAGCCACAGCTTGTATTGGCGGATGTCGCTGTTCTGGGTACGTTGCAGCCGCGTGATTTTCTGGCCGGTTACGGTGAAGTGGCTAAATATGGCATGCTGGGCGACATCGCATTTTTCGAGTGGTTGGAAGATAATGGCCCGGCTATGGCGGCAGGCGACATGGATAAACGCATACAGGCCGTAAAGCGATCCTGTCAGATGAAAGCGGACATTGTTGCGCGGGATGAAAAAGAGCACGGGGATCGTGCTTTGCTGAACCTTGGACACACGTTTTGCCATGCTTTAGAGGCGGCCACGGGCTATTCAGACCGCTTGTTGCACGGTGAAGGCGTGGCGATCGGGTGTGCTTTGGCGTTTGAAACGTCAATGCGTTTGGGGTTGTGCAGCCAAGAGGCCCCAAGTCGGGTGCGCGCACATCTGCGTGCTATGGGAATGAAGGTTGATCTGTCCGATATTGTAGGGGATTTACCCGATGCGGACGGGTTGTTGGCGCTGATGGCACAGGATAAAAAAGTGCAAAACGGTACGTTGGCGTTTATTATGGCGCGTTCGATCGGTGATAGTTTCGTGACCCGCGATGTTGATCTGGATGTGGTCAAATCAGTGTTGGAAGATGCGTTAAGCGCGCGCTAAATCCGAGTATGATAGACGTGCACAATGCGTGCACTATGCGTATGACAAATGTCGGGTTGGATATTTGGCCCATTTGGAAGGAAATTTTTTGGTACTATGACGTGCCAAAAGGTTTTGTTTAGGATAGTAGACGTTCGGGAAAATGGGATGAATGGCAGCTACGCGGACAAAGCTGCTGCTGGTGTATTTCGTCAAACTGGTGCTTTCAGCCCATAGCCGATCTTGGGCGGTCGCGCCGCGAAGGTCCGGTTCGAGCCCACTTTGACCAATGCTGCGCAATGGACGAACGGCGGTTATGCTCGCGCGTCGGGCCTTGCAGAACCATGTAGCGATATTTTGTCACCCACACGACACCTCTTACGAGATATTGCCTTGCAATACCCTGCCGGTCAGCGGGAACCCGTGGTAAAATCGCGTGTGCGCAGATGATGAGTAGCTGAATGCCGGTGATTTATCTCCAATAGGTGGAAAAAATCCCTCAGGGGAATCCCGGATTCAACGTAAACGCACAGCGCTTATACGCCAGTTGTCAGTTCTGTGAGTTCCGGCCCGGAAGCGCCCAGTCATCCATATCACATAGTCCTTTGGTATAGAGACGCTGAGCATCCGTATAGACCAGCCAGTGTTCGTCGTATTTCAGGTGATTGCGCAGGTTGGCGGTGGGTGCGTAGGTTAGTGTCATTGCTTTGTCGAACCCCATATCGGCCTCAAGCGTGTCGGGGATAGCATCCTGATCCTTGTCATATATTTGCCAAAGGGTGTTTTCGTAGGATTGGCCGTAGGCCTCCCACCAGCGGGCGAAATTGAGGTAGTGCAGTTTTTCATGCAGCATCGTGTAGCCAAATGTGTCGATGCCATCATATTCGATGGCTCCGCCATTATCGATAAAACGCGTCGCATTGGTTGGGGCGTTCGGGGTGTAGGTCAGATTGGGGGTTGCCGTCCGCATAATTTGCCCCAGAACCGCTGGCAGATCGCATATATAGACCGAGCTATGCAAAGTTTTGCCATGTGCATAGGAATAATAGCCTGCCGTTCCGGCTGCGCAGCCGGGGGAACTTGCCTCAAACACCACGCCTGTTTCCTGATTAAGGGGTCGGCCGCACTTGGTTTGTTTCCAGTAATACAGCCAGTTTGGCCAAGCAGGGTTCGGTTCAGGATGATTTTTGGCGTCGCGTGGGAAAAAGACTGAAAGCTTGGCGCTTTCCTTGATCGGACAGCCCTGTTGCTCAAGCGAGGCCGTAATCTGTTTTTTGCCAAACGCGGCATTACTGGCGGGCAGTCCGGTGAAGGTGACCGTGATCTCGGACCCCTGACCCGATGCCGGGGTGACCGTGCGCTGGCTGCCAGGGATGCTGGGTATGTCCCACACCACGCCATCGACCAAAGAGGACGGCGTGGTGAAGGCAAGGGCGCTTAGCTTCAGTTCACCGGGGCTAGCGGTTGAGAACACATGATCGCCGCCCACCTCGCCCGAGGTGATCTGAACCATCAGATTGACCGTGTTCGCCGGACCATCACGCGCTACGCCCGTCAGGATCGGGTTCATCTGCTGCTGCCCCTCAAGCCCGAAACGCATGGTGAAGTTGCGCCCCGATACTTTCCCAATGGTTTTACCGTTGGCAAGCAGCCCGATCTGGTTGTCCCAGATATCAAGCGTGTAATTACCACCGGTGCAATCGGTCGTCAGGATATTGCCATTGGTGACACTTCCGCAGTTCATGAACCTGTCTTCATAACCCATTAGGGTTTTCTTGACCGGCAGGTTTATCGGCGGGCGAAGGGCCTTATCGTAGATGATATCAGAGGTAAAACGCGCAAGTTGCCACTGCCCGTTCATATTATCAGACAGCGAATTGCGCGTTAGCGTTAGCGTTTCAATGTATGTCCCGCCGCCATAGATGAACGGCGCTTCGCCCCGCAAGACAACGGATTGAAGCGGACAGTTTCCCGTCGCTGCGTTGACTATGAAAGCGGCAACTGACGACAAGGCAAAAATGGCAAATCCCAAAGTCGTACGCCAGGTCATGTTGAGCCTCTGCTATGTCATGTCATCAGGCCATTGTGTGCGACGGCATGGCTGATCTTCAAAACGTTTCATAGTTTCATTAACCTGTCAAGAAATGCGGGTGCACGAAGGAGAGACGTGGATATTCCGGCCCGCGAATCTGATCAGTATCGGGCGCATAAAGCGTCCTGACTGTGAATCGGCATGCAAAACTGACCCCATATTGGGGTAATCGGCGTCCAAAATTGGCCCCTCTGATATTTCGCTTCAGAAGCTTCCTCAAAGGATTGAGGGAGCGAGTTGAGGATGTTGGCCGTGAAGACGTGTGCCGAATTTCCTTCCCCTCGGGACAGATGTAGCGGTCGTTCTTGCCATCCCATGTGAAGTCGGAACAGCGCGCAGAAAGCTGCCATTGGTGACGGCGCATCGAATTCACACTTTGTCCGCAGTGCAGACGCTCATGCTCACCGCAGCGAAGTTCTGCTTCCCGCCCTTAGTGTCGAATGCAGCGCTCACCACGAATGTCGTAGAAGGGCTCAAAGCAGACATTCAGTTATCTGGTTAGATGAACGCTTTCCCAATTATTTAACCCAAAAGGGCAAAGCCTTGTGGTATTTTGCAGTAACCCCGCAGCACATAGAATTTAGCGCAATGCGGATGGTTTTATTTTCCCACGCCTTTGGCCTGTTACAGTGCTTCGCCCGGCTCGAATTCGGGCCTACCCCCGCCAAGCCGGGTTCGACCACGCCCGTTTTCCCGCATGATCAACAAGTGTCACACGCAGCCAGTTTGAGCCTTTCAGCCTGTCAAGCGGCAGTCGTGCGGTGGTCATGGATGTGCCGTGCACATTTACTGTCGGTGTGGCTTTGCCCGAAATGATGATGGCTGCCACGGAACTGCAATCGACCTCGACCGCATCGTCAAGCCAGCGAATGTCTCTGAATTCCGGTCCCTGACTGGCATAGTGATGCCCCGCTTTCAGTCCCTCAAGCAACGCTTCGGGGGTGTTTTCCGCAGCTTTGACCATCACCCAGCCACCAAAGTGATCCGGTTCATAAAAATGCGCGTCATCCGTGGCGCAAAGCGTTAATTCACGCCCTTCGGACAATAACAAATCCAGTGTGTGCAAGCCATAACCGCGATCACATCCGGCGTGACAGCCATGGTTGTAAACCTCAACTGCGTGCGCGGCCTCAATACTGCGGGCATCCTCTATCGTCATACCTGACCATTCGGGGTGTGCTATGGCGACAAAGGCACCTGCATCACGGGCGCGACGTGCAATTTCCGCCCCGGTTTCCTGATCTTTGACCGGTTGAAAATGCGGCGTGTTCGAGCGGGTAAAATCGGCGGGCAACCCGACCGCCAGAATATGCCATAGATTGCCGTTTTCCATTGCGCCCGAATGCAGTTCGGCGCCCAGAATTGTTGTGAACGTATCGTCACGATAGCCGGTTGTATCGGCAATCGGGTAATCATAAAGACCGACAAAATGATCTGTTAAGGCAATGAAATCATAACCTTCCGCCTTATATCTGCGGCACACTTCCGCAGGTTCCAAAATACCGTCTGACAGGGTGGAATGGGTGTGAAGGTTACCGCGATAAAAACGGCCCTTTGCGGAAAACATAGCGTCGGTCATTGTTGCCTCTATCCTTTGCGCACAAGGCGCGAATCCCTTTTATATGGCCACTATGATTGTTCCCGACAGCGTTTCTAGCCCTATTGCGACACAACTGTCGCAACAAGGTTGACCCTATACGCATCCACCGATAGGACACCGATCAGCGCGGGTATGGTGAAAAGGTATCACGCGAGCTTCCCAAGCTTAAGTTACGGGTTCAATTCCCGTTACCCGCTCCAATATTCATGCAGCTTTGGGTCTGGTACATACACGCATAAAGAATTAAAATGGAAAGTGATTACTAGGGGCGCTCACTGTTTCCTGTTATTGACATTCCCCCACAACCCACGAAATTACCCTCATGTGTGGAAGATTTGCCCAAGCCAAACTGGACTGGCCCAGTTACTTTGAATTATTCGGCGATCTGGAACCGCCCGACATTCCCGTAAGTTATAATATCAAACCCACGCAAGACATTGCCATGGCTTATAAACATAATGGGGAAATGGTGACTGCGCCCGCCCGTTGGTGGTTTGTCCCGCATTGGCACAGGGGTGTCGTCAAAGGCTGGAAAGCAACCACATTTAACGCAAAGATTGAAACGGCCCATGAAAAACCTACGTTTCGGACTGCATGGCGGCACAACCGATGCATCATCCCGGCTACCGGTTACTATGAATGGACGGGACCAAAGGGTAGCAAACAACCGCATTACATAACCGTTGAACAGAATATTCCGGTATTTTTTTTCGCGGGCCTATATTCAACGCTTGGGGGTGGCACGCAAACCACGACTATTGTGACACAGGATGCCGCACCGGAAATTTCAGAGATTCACCACCGTATGCCCGTGATATTGCCCACTGAGCAAATACAGGATTGGTTGGGTTGTAAAGACGGTGGCTATGGGCAGGGTGGTGGTTTTAAACACCACCCCGTTAAATCATTTGGCATGAAAGATGATGGACCAGATTTGACAACGCCTTTCGGCTGAAAACCTGCTTGCTAGCTCTGTTTTCTGACTGGAACGGGTCTAAGCCCCATGTTTTTTCCGTCCTGTGCAGAGTCCCGCGTTTGATTTTGGCGGGCATTTGAAAGCAACGATACAGAATTATTGTCGTAGGATTGCTTTTTTCTTTTGGAAATCAAATGTTCTGCGATACGCACCCGCGCACCTATCTCTGTCATATTGAACGGTTTGGTGACATAATCAGTTGCCCCGGCCGCGAATGCCTCATCAATATCGGATTTACTTGAAATCGCTGTCAGCATTATGATTGGCGTTTCATTGTAGCTATTGATGGCACGAACCCTTTCGCATAAGTCGACGCCATGAATGAAGGGCATAATAATATCAAAGAAAAAACAATCGTACTTGATATACCCGTTTTCAATAAGTGTAAGTGCATCTTCTGATGATGAGCATATCGTAACATCACTATACCCAGCTTCTGCTAGATATAATTGAAGTATGGAGAGTGTAAACTCATCATCATCTACGACAAGTATTTTCATTGTATTCCTCAAGACTGCTTCGTTCGACATTTCTTATGTTTAAACACATATTGCTTCTTATATATAAACAACCTTGGGGTGAAATTTGTTTGAAGTATGACAATTTTAAGATTATCTGTATTTGCAGTAATCAATTGTTAAACATGTCGAATTGAAGAAAAGTCGCTCTTTGGCTCCGCATTCATAAAGTCATAACAAATATTAGTAAAGTTGCAGCTATATGAAGGTAGGGCACGTCGTGCTTCTTAAAACCTTTACCGTTTCAATCCTTCTGCATCCAGCATAAAGCCCATATGTTTATCCGCGACTTTCAGGCCACCTTCGCCTTTGTGCCAACTGATCTTGCCGTCGCCATTTGCATCAATACCCATAAGGCCCGCTTTGGTCAGTTTCGCCATTTCGACGGCATGAGGTGCGGCTTCGCTTGCTGATGTTGCATCATAAATCGCCTGGGCCTCAACCAAAGCCAACCGACTACGAGCAACTGCATTGTTTAATGATGATACCACGTGAACCGTATGGGTTTTGACCATGGCGGATGCGTCCGCACTTTTGCTTGCAAGTGTTATATGTTCAATTGCCCCGTCGGCCGCCTTGATCAGCCCATATCCCATGCCTGGACCACCCGCTTCCAGCGTTGGGTCGATCGCATGGCGCACGTGGCCTGCATGCATTTTCATTTCACCCAGATCATTTTTGGCTTTTGCGGCATAGTTAGCGTGTGCGGCTGCAACCAATGCCTCTTTCATTGCCGTTGGCAGTAACCCCCGTTCCGAGGGTGTATCATTCCAACTATTGATCACATGCCCGATATGGGTATGTGCCGCACTACCGGCATATGAACCGGTTGCGATGGCCAGCATCAATGCAGCTAGTGTAATAATCTTTTTCATTATGCCACTCTTCTATATGTAAAATGCAGTAATAATAGATATCCTGCCTTTAGCTTTACATAAATTTGGCATCTTTAAAAGCACGGCAAACATTATTGTGATATAATCCAATACAAATCAAAGGTTCATTAACATTGAAAACAAATCCTTTATGTAATATTCATGGGTACAAATAAGAGGTAAAAATGATTGTCTTAAATAAAACGATTTTATCACCCGTTCTTATTATCATGCTTCTTTCACTATCCGCGTGCAGTGACCCAATCAGGGATTTCATTGACAAACTTGATCCTGAACCGAAAAGCGCCACAACCACAACCACAACCACAACCACAACCACAACCCCATCGGCAGGACAGACGCCAGATAAAGTTATAAAAAGCGATGATATACAGGGCGACTAGATCCGCTATTTTCCCAGACTATGGTGTACCATTGCCAGTCTTTTCCCCTGCAAGGCGCATCTGATCGGGGCTTCCATCGCCGTACCGTCACCTTCTTCCGCTTCTATGAAAGCCGCCAGTTTTTCCGGCCCCGCAATCAACACATGAATGTTGCTTGCCGCAGACAAAATAGGTGCCGTCAGGGTCAGACGGGCTTCCGGCTGGCTGTCACTGTTGATTATCATCAAAGGCGGTGCATCCGGTGATAAAGCCGCCTGTAATTCATCGGCATCCGGAAACAGGCTGGCGGTGTGCATATCCACCCCCATGCCCAGAACCAACACATCAATGGGGAAATAAGGTTTGTATAGGGCCGTGCCGGCCTTCAAAGCCTCATCAGGTGCCTGATCGACCGCTGCCATCGGCAAAAGCTGCGCTTTCGCAGATGCGTTCTGGCTAAGATAGTGCTCGACCATACGAAAATTCGATCGAAACGGATCACTGGGTTGCAAACGTTCATCCGTCAGCAATACAGTCACGTTTTCCCAGTCCATCTCTATCAGGCTGAGCCGCTCCAGAAACGGTGCAGGCGTGGTGCCGCCCGGAATCGCCAGTGTGGCCTGTCCTTTATCGGTCAAAGTTTCAATCAATTGTTTGGCCACGATTTTAGCCAGCCCCATCATCAGGGTCTCAAAATCGGGGTAATCCAACAGTACACTCATTATGAAACCTCTCGCCAGCGCCGGCCATCCCTGTGCAACAACATTAAACTGTCATCCGGCCCATTACCACCAACATCATAGAGAACCGGTTTCAGCGACTTTTCTTCCCATTGTTTGATGATCCGATCAACCCAACCCCAGGCGGCTTCCACCTCATCACCGCGCATGAACAGGGTTTGGTTGCCACGGATCACATCCATGATCAGGCGTTCATAGGCATCGGGCATTCCCAGATCGTCGTCGTCCAAATGTTCGGCAAAAGTCATATCAAGCGGGACTTCGGTCAGGCGCATCCCCCCAGGCCCCGGCTCTTTGATCGTCATGCTTAAATTGATGCCTTCGTCGGGCTGCAATCGGATCGTCAGAATATTGCCTTTTAAATCGGGGCTATCGGTGAAAATCGAATGCGGCGGGTCTTTGAACACGATGGCAATTTCCGATACGCGGTTGCGCAACTTTTTACCCGTGCGCAAGTAAAACGGCGCACCGACCCACCGCCAATTCGAAATGTTCACTTTCAATGCAATAAAGCTTTCCGTTGTACTATCGGGATTGCCGCTTTCATCTTGGTAACTGTCGGCCTTTCCATCAGCACGGTATTGCCCGCGCACGACATCATTCAATTCAATTGTTTCCAATGCTTTGATAACTTTTAGTTTTTCGTCCCTTACCGATGCCGCATCAAAAGTTGAAGGTGGCTCCATCGCGGTCAAACACAATAATTGCATCAGATGATTTTGCACCATATCACGCATCGCGCCCGATTTGTCATAATAGGCCCCGCGCCCTTCTACGCCTAGGGATTCAGCCACGGTGATTTGCACATGATCGATATGTTGGGAATTCCACAACGGTTCAAACAGGGCATTGGCAAAACGCAAGGCCATCAGGTTTTGAACGGTTTCCTTGCCCAGATAATGATCAATACGGAAAATTTGATCTTCACGAAAACATTTCGCCAAAACCGAGTTCAACACCTGTGCTGATGCCAAATCACGGCCAAATGGTTTTTCGACAACGATGCGGGTTTTATCATCGGTGATTTTATATTTCATCAACCGTTCGGCCAATGGTGCAAACAACGACGGGCCAACCGAAAAATAAAACGCGTGAATGACATCTTTACGCAGGCTTTCGGCCAGTTCTTTCCAGCCTTCGTCGCCCAATGCGTCCAGTTTGATATAGATCAGACGTTCTAGAAACAGTGCGATATTCTTTTCATTGCGTTTTATTGATTTCACGTAGTTTTCAAGGGCTTTCTTGATGAAGTCTTTAAATTCGGTTTGTGAATAATCCGACCTTGCCGCTGCAATGATACGGGCATTTGGCGGCATTTGACCGGCGCAAAGACGGCGATAAAGCCCCGGCAGAATTTTACGTGTTGCAAGATCCCCTGTGCCACCAATGATCACCAGATCAAAATCCTCTACAGGAATAGTTTGCGTCGCCATCTAACCAGCCTCTTTCTTTTTTCGAACTATTGCAATTGCTTGACCTGCCTGCAAGGAAAACACACCTGCGTTGCAAATAATCACGAAACTGTGGGGCTGGAACCAATAACCTTTCCTCAAAGGGCCGAAACGTGTAGCAGAATGTAGAACAGACCGACAGGCTTATGACATGAACGATCAATCTTTCGATACAAACCAATACGAACTGATCGGCAAGTTTGAGCATCCCGACATTACCGCCAAGGGCGAAACCCGCGCCAGTGTGCCGCTTATCGCCGCGACCACGCTATGGTTCAACACCGGCACGTTATGCAATATCGAATGCCTGAACTGCTACATTGAAAGCTCACCGCAAAACGATGCATTGGTCTATATCACCACGGCAGAGGTGGTGGATTACCTTGACCAGATAAAGCTGCGCAAATGGCCAACGACCGAGATCGGCTTTACGGGTGGTGAGCCCTTTATGAACCCCGAAATCATCGATATGACGCGCGCTTGCCTTGCCCGCGGGTATGAAGTGCTAATCTTGACCAATGCAATGCTGCCGATGATGCGAAAATCGGTAAAGGCGGGGCTGGTGGCATTGCAAGACGAATTTGGCGATAAACTGACTTTGCGGGTATCGCTGGATCACTTCAAATCTGAATACCATGACAAAGAACGCGGTCACGGGTCATATAACGTCACCCTCAAAGGCATGGAATGGTTGCGCGACAACGGTATTAATATGGCCGTTGCCGGTCGTACGGTTTGGGGCGACAGCGATGCCGAAAGCCGCGCAGGCTACAAAGCCCTGTTCGCTGAATATGGCTTTGATATTAACACGGACAGTGCCAGCGAAACCGTGCTGTTTCCGGAAATGGATGAAGCTGTTGAAGTTCCTGAAATAACAACGGCTTGCTGGGATATCTTAAACAAAAAACAAAGCGATGTAATGTGTTCCTCGTCACGTATGGTAGTCAAACGTAAAGGTGATGAAAAACCCGTTGTTCTAGCCTGTACATTACTGCCCTACAGCCCCGAATTCGAGTTGGGCGAAACTTTGGCCGAAGCCGAAGGTGCTGTGAAATTAAACCACAAACATTGTGCCAAGTTTTGCGTACTGGGCGGGGCAAGCTGTTCGGGATAGTTGTAACAAACCTCAACCCCGTCTGCGTCTGCGCCGACCACCGCCGTCGGTGTCGCCGCCCGTATTGAAGTTCACATCGGGCAAGGTAACGACAGTTTCCAGAATGGGGAATTTTTCGACACTGTTGGGGATGGCGGATGCATTGACGAAATGTTCCTGAAAGCGTGGTTCTATGGCGGTCTCAACCTTGTGTATTTTGCGCACGGTTTCTTCGATCTCACTGCGCGCTTCGGTGTTTAAAAGTGCTATGCGGGCGCCCGTACCTGCGGCATTACCCGCAGAGGTCACTTTATCCAGCGGGCAATCGGGGATCATGCCCAGAACCATTGCGTGTTTCGGGCTAATGTGCGCACCAAACGCGCCTGCCAGTACAATGCGGTCAACCGTGTCGACCTCAAATTTGTCCATCAACAAACGCGCACCTGAATAAAGTGCGGCTTTCGCCATTTGGATTTCACGGATATCCCTGTTGGTGACGGTGATCTTGGGGCCGCCGTCAGCCGTGCCGTCATAAACTAAATACGAGTGTGTACGCCCGTCCAGAAAACAACGTTCCGTACCGGCTTGTTCGGGGCTGCCGATCAGGCCGGGGCCGTCAACAATGCCTGCAATGCGCATTTCGGCGACCATTTCAATGATGCCAGAGCCGCAAATACCGGTGATGCCCGATGACAAGATGCTGTCCGCAAAGCCGTCTTCATCCGACCACAGATCCGAGCCGATGACGCGAAAGCGGGGTTCTTTTGTGGTGGGATCAATTTCGGCGCGTTCAATAGCACCCGGTGCGGCACGCTGGCCTGAAGAGATTTGCGCGCCTTCAAAGGCGGGGCCAGTAGGTGAAGAGCAGGCTAAAACCTTGTCTTTATTGCCCAGTTGTATTTCGGCATTGGTACCGACATCGACCAAAAGAACAAGGTCTTCGGATTTATCGGGGGCTTCTGACAGGGTGACGGCTGCGGCATCTGCACCTACATGCCCCGCGATGCAAGGAAGTAGATAAATGCGCGCGGCGGGATGAATGTTCAAATCCAGATTCTTTGCGCGCGTTGAAACGGCATCCGACGTGGCCAACGCAAAGGGGGCCTGGCCCAACTCGAACGGATCGATGCCCAAAAACAGGTGGTGCATGACGGGATTGCAGACGAAGACTGCATCCATCACAAGGTTTAAATCAATACCTGATGTGTTTGATATATCTGTGAAAAGTTCTTTAATACCGGTGCGTACGGCCGTAGTCATTTCAGCAGCACCGCCTGCGTTCATCATCGAATAACTGACACGGCTCATCAAATCTTCGCCAAAGCGGATTTGCGGGTTCATAATGCCGTTGCTTTCAATCACTTCGCCCGATTGCAAATCACACAGGTGTGCTGCAATCGTGGTCGAGCCGATATCGACCGCCATGCCGTAAATCGACCCTTCATAATAGCCCGACCAAACATGGGTGATGCGCGGGGAAACATAATCATCGCCCAGATGCACCGCACAGGTGACTTTCCATTCGCCTTTGCGCAATTTGGGTTGCAGCGTGGCAAGAACCGAAAAATCGACTTCCAGTTCGGGTAAATCCCAATCGTTACGCAGAGCTGCTACCAGCCGTTCCAAATCACCCGACGGGTCATGCATGTCGGGTTCGCGCACTTCGACATAAAACAGTTTCGTCGACGGGTTCATGGTGATGTCGCGGGCTTCGGCGCGTTTGCGCACTACTTGTCTGTGTACCTGACTTTCAGGTGGTACATCGATTACAGCATCGCCTTGCACAGTGGCCTGACAGCCCAGACGGCGACCATCCAACATGCCGCGTTTGGATTTGTAGCGTTCTTCTACCGCGTTCCAGTCCGACAGCGCATCATCGGCGACAGTCACCCCGTGTTTGGCAAATTCGCCATAGGATGGTTGGACCTGACATTTGGAACAAATGCCGCGCCCGCCGCAGACACTGTCCAGATCGACGCCCAGTTTGCGTGCGGCGGTCAGGATAGGGGTGCCTTTGGGGAAATTTCCGCGTTTGCCGGACGGGGTGAAAATCACCAGTGGGTCGTTGGATTTCGTCATGTGTCTGCTTCACTGTTTTGCATCTGTATTTGATAGCAATATGCAGCAATATACTGAATAGAAAAGCGGTATCTGCGCCTCTTTCAAGTCAGTATTCGGCAAATAAGGCGCAGTTTTCAAAAGTGGGGCAAAGCGACCTTAAGCCGTTTCCGCCAATAAGTTTTCCAGATCCAGACGTTCGGTAATCATTGCCAAATCACCGTCTTGGGTTTTCGGCCAGTCCGATTTCGGTTTATCCCAATATAATTCGATACCGTTTTGGTCAGGGTCGCTTAAATAAAGCGCTTCGGATACGCCATGATCGGAAGCCCCTTCAATTTTCACGCCTGCATCTATCAGACGGCGCAAAATGGCGGATAAATCCTTACGGGTCGGATAAAGAATGGCAATATGAAACAGGCCTGCCGCATTTTTGGGCGCGGACGGCATATCCAAGCTGTGCCATGTGTTCAAGCCGATGTGGTGATGATAACCGCCTGCGGAAATAAACACGGCATCTTCACCCCGACGTTGGATCACTTCAAAGCCCAATAGGCCCTGATAAAAGTCCAATGCGCGCTCAATATTTGAAACTTTTAAATGAACGTGCCCGATCGTGGTACCGCCGGGAATTTTATATGGTTGTGTCATTGTGGTCTCCTGAAAATGTACAACCCAAAAAAACCAATTCGGTGGTTGAACACAAGATACGGCATGCGTAATTCAGTGTTGCGGATTTCAGGACGGCTTTAATCACTGCGCAAAAACGCCATCGGATCTATGCCAAACACAAGTATCGCGATGGGGACGGGTGAAACCGCGATCATCAAAAGCACAAATATCCAACAGGTTGAAAACAATCGCGACAGGCCTGCCACCAACATGATGCCACCACCGCCACCGATCAGTGCGTTGCCTGGAATATTAAGTGTAACCCCGATAAGTGCATAGCGACCTTCGATCAGGAAGGGGCGCAACAGACGTGGGATTTTATCTTTCAGCAGATCAAGCCGTTCTTTGCGCGATAAGGGTTGCAGCACACCCAGCAGATTGCACGCGCGTTTCATGCGTAGATCACGAAATACGGTATGCAAATAGCTGTAGGACAAATATTGCCCTGCCAAGAACGCCAGAAACAAGCCGAGTACAGTTGCACCGTAGACCCAGATGACCACATCGGGGCCGCGTAAAATCATCAGGGATAAAGCGATTTCAATGCCCGGTACAAAGGGGATGGAAATCAGTATGATATAAGTCAAAAAGACAATACCCATCAGCCCCATCAGTAAGGGGCCGTTTTGTGCCGTTTCAGCCTTATCCATCATCCATGATATCAATTGGTGGACAACAAAAACGGCCACAACGATCAAAGCAAGCCGCGCAATAGAACGTATGATTGCAGCAGAATCAATGCGAGTGGTGCTTGTGCCCTTCATCGGGATAAAAGGACACAAATGGGTGTGGAAAGATAGTGTTATAACACCTATACAACAGATCGTGAGCGAGGTTTTAGCCGCGGCGACGTCCGCCTGAACGACGCCCACGCGCACCCGCTTCAGCACCGGACGCAGTCGGGGCACGGTTTGCCTTGATCCATGCGGCCCCGTGCGGGTCGTTGTTGGTCAGGAAATTGGCCGCACGAATGGCGGTCATTTCAGAACCTGCTTTGGACTGAAACGATCCCATTCCCGTCAGGCTTGCCAGAAGTTCCGGGTCAATATCGGCGGGCACGATAATGCCGGCGACTGCCAATGCTTCCAGTTTTTCTTCCATCTTCTTTTGGGTGATGGGCAGTTGGATCGGGTTCATGATCGCGGATGTCATGCCGGCAGCCATAGCCATTGGTAAAAACGCGTTGTTGATGCCGTGACGGTTGGGCAAACCAAAAGAAATATTCGATGCACCACACGTCGTATTTACGCCCAGTTCAGTGCGTAATTTACGCACTAGTTCAAAGACTTGCAAACCGGCTGTGGCCATAGCCCCGATGGGCATAACCAACGGATCAACCACGATATCATGGGCCGGAATACCGAAATCCGCGGCACGTTCGACAATTTTCTTGGCGACTGCAAAGCGGACTTCAGGGTCTTCGGAAATACCGCTGTCGTCATTGGAAATGGCAACAACTGGCACATTGTATTTCTTTACCAAAGGTAAAATAGCTTCCAGACGATCCTCTTCACCTGTCACGGAATTCAGCAACGGGCGGCCTTCGCAAGCGGCGAGGCCCGCTTCCAACGCGGCAGGAACCGAACTGTCGATGCACAAGGGAATATCAACTAGATTTTGTACCATGGTCAGCACTTTTGTCATCAAGGGCGGCTCGGTTTCATTGGGGTTCGGGTTGGAATTGTAAACTACGCCTGCGTTGATATCGAGCATAGTGGCACCGGCGGCCACTTGCGCCAGCGCATCTTTTTCCACTGTGGAAAAGTCGCCCGCTTCCAGCTCTGCGGCCAATTTTTTGCGGCCCGTTGGATTGATCCGTTCCCCGATCACGCAAAATGGTTGGTCAAAACCGATAATCGCGGTTTGGGTTTTACTTTCGACAATCGTGCGTGTCATGGTTGTAGTCCTTTAGGAGTGTGAAGCGGGGACAGCAGAGCTGCCACCGTGTGTCATAGCCCAAGTGGCATTGGTTTTGATGCCACCAAGCGGGAAGAAGTGAACTTTTGCAATGTTAAAGTCGGGATGTGCGGCTTTATGGTCGGCCAGTTCGGATAATATTGAATTTGGCTCAAATGGCAGCAACAGTTTGGTCACGTCCTTGGCGCGTTTTTGCAAAACGCGTAATGAAGGCCCAACGCCGCAAGCGATGGCGAATTTAATCATTGTCTGCAATTTGGCAGGACCGGCAATACCGATATGCACAGGAATATCAATACCTTGTGCGACTAGATTGTCAGCCCATTTGATCACGGGGCCGCTTTCAAAACAGAACTGTGTCGCCAGTGCCATTTTCGCGTCGGTGCGTTTGGAAAACTCCTGTTTCCAGGAAAGCGCCGCAGTCACGTTTTTCGTACTACCATCGGGATCAATGTCCTTGTTAACCTCCGGGTGGCCTGCAACATGCAGATTGGTGAAGCCCGCTTTGTCGAAGAGGCCGGTTTCCAACAATTGCATGGAACAGTGATAATCCCCATGCGGTTTTTCAACACCGCCTGCAAGAAGCAGTGCTTGTTTTACATCCGCTTCACCCTGATAACGCGCAATCCAGTCTGCCAGCGTTGCTTCATCCTTGATGATGCGAGCAGGGAAGTGCGGCATGACCGCGTAACCTTCGTCCTTGATGCGTTTGGCGGTTGCTACCATATCGTCGATCGGTGTGCCTTCGATATGAGCGACATAGATCCGTGTACCTTTGGGCAAAAGATCGCGAAAATCTTCGATCTTTTCAGCCGTGCGCGGCATCACTTCGATGGAATAGCCTTGAAGGAACGCCTCTAAATGTGCGCTAACCGTATCAACATCTTTTTTGCGTGCAAAATTCAACAGAGCCATCTGCCGTAACCTTTCATAAAAGGGAATAACCCTTGTCACTTTTTCCAGCCGTCGTTTGCGATCAACTGTTTTATCTTGTCTTTGTCATATGCCGCATCCAGCTTTTCAGCTTCGCTGTGTGCAACGGTATCTTGTTCGCCTTCGACGGCGTAAGGGGTGGCTTTGCGCCATTCTGCCAGATACGCGTCCGAATCCTTGGCATCGATTTTCATCGCACAACGGTCGATTGCCTGTTCAAACCGTTCCGGCAATTGAACTTTTGCACCGCGCCGTCCTTTGCCCACAATCACTTGAGCAGGGATGTCGCGCCAATAAACCACTGTTACGTCCGGCATGTTAATTCCTTTTCTGGCTTCACGCCTAGCGCGTGTTACATCGATTCCTACGTCGTTTTTCGACTTCAATGCCCGTAGAAGCGACAGATTTATACTTTACACCAAGTGCGATGTTACTTGATATATATCTTACCCGCGCGTAACGTCATAATATTGTTACTTAGGAGTATAGGATGCCGGCGGAAAGGGCGAAAAAATCGGATTTTTCCGCGAACGGGCATGTCGGCGTGAAAACGAAGACCCGTGTGGGTGAACTGTTTGCAGCTTTGGACCTGGGTACGAACTCTTGCCGTATGCTGATTGCGCGCCCCGATGGTGATGAATTTGTTGTCATTGACGCGTTTTCGAAAGTGGTTCATTTGGGCAAGGGTTTGGAAGAGCACGGCACACTGTCGCGTGCTGCGATCAACCGCACGATACAAGCCTTGCATATATGCCAGAAAAAACTGAAAAATCACGGTGTTACCAACGCCCGCCTAGTTGCGACAGAAGCATGTCGTCGGGCCAGCAACGGTAAGACGTTCGTTCAACAGGTCAAAGCCAAAACCGGCCTTCAGCTGGAAATCATTCAACCCGCGGAAGAAGTGCGTCTGGCCGTTGTCAGCTGTGCGCCGCATGTGGCGCCTGAAACCGAACAGCTGTTGGTCATAGACATTGGCGGCGGTTCAACCGAATTGGCCTGGATTGATCTAACGGGTGTACGCCCTGAGGAGCGTTCGAATGCTTTGCGTAACATGAAAATGGCCTGTACCAAAACCAACAAATGCCATCCCGGCGGGGTGCAGATGGTCGATTGGATTTCCGTGCCCTTGGGCGTGGCAACGCTGAATGACCAGTTTAATGATGTCGATTGCGATACCGCGCGATTTGCCCTGATGTCCTGCGCTTTTGAAGATGCGGTGGCGGAATTTGGCCGTAGGGTCGATTTTTCCGATGCGGTGGCGCGCGGCGCTTTTCAGATTATCGGCACATCGGGAACAGTAACGACGGTTGCAGCCTCTTTCAAAGGTTTGAAACGCTATGAACGGGATTTGATCGACGGGGTGTCGATGTCGGCGGATGAGGTTGAACAGGTGACGCAACAATATTTGCGTCTTGGTATGTCCGGACGGCGAAAAGCTGCGTGTATCGGCAATGACCGGTGTGAGCTAATTATGTCTGGCGCTGCCATTCTGCAAGGTGTATTGCGGGTTTGGCCCACGGATAAACTGACAGTGGCAGATCGCGGTTTGCGCGAAGGACTGCTTTATTCGCAGATGGCCGAGAAACGGTTAAGTTAAGTTAAAGTGGATTGTGTTTGGTCTGCGAAGCAGAGTAAATGCAACCCATTGTCCGTGGCAATGAAGTAAAACAAATATCTTGCCATATTGTTGCAGGATTTTAGAACGGTTAAATCATGGCAAAAGAAAAAGGTAGCTCGGGGCGCGGCTTGCGCGATTTGCGCACGCGGGTGAAATCCGCCAAAGGGCGGCGGTTATCATCTACCTTGTGGCTGGACCGTCAGCTGAACGATCCTTATGTACAACGCGCCAAGAAAGACGGTTACCGCGGCCGGGCTGCCTATAAGATCATGGAACTAGACGATAAATTCCGCTTTCTGGTGCCGGGCGCGCGGGTGGTTGATCTGGGCTGTGCACCGGGGGGCTGGATACAAGTGGCCGTGCCGCGCATTAACGCATTAGGCACACGTAAAAGCAAAGAGATCGGTACAATTCTGGGTATTGATCTGCAAGAGGTTGATCCGATCCCGGGTTCGGACATTCGTTTGCTGGATTTTCTGGATGAAGGGGCGGATGATCTGGTCAAGGAATGGCTGGGCGGCAAGGCCGATGTGGTAATGTCCGATATGGCGGCATCCAGTTCGGGGCATAAACAGACCGATCACTTGCGCATCATTAACCTGTGCGAAGCCGCGGCCTATTTCGCCTTTGACGTGCTGGATGAGGGCGGCACATTCGTGGCCAAAGTACTGGCAGGCGGGGCCGAGGGTGATTTGCAAAAACTGCTGAAAGAAAAGTTCACCAAAGTCGCCAATATGAAACCGCCCAGCAGCCGCGCGGACAGTTCTGAAAAATTTGTGGTGGCAACGGGGTTTCGTGGGTAGGTTGGGCTAATAGTTGATATGAATATTACAGATATTTTCTGGTAATGGTGAAATGAATTATTTCTTAAAGCTTATGCTTTGTATAGTTGCACTCATAGCAATAGATCGTGGGCTATCAAATTGGGCAAATCAAAACATTCTAGCAAGAAACGCTGATTTTGAAGATAATTATGACCACGACGCTTTGGAATGGTCTGGCTTATCTGCACAGCTCTGCAAGAAAAACCAAGAATTTCTTATTTATACATACCAAACATGTTTTGATGTACATGCGAATAGGGAAAATACAGGTGAATGGGTTGCTTTATATTACTATACTCGTCCTCGCCCGAAATTTTCCTTATCAAGACTATTTATGTCATCAAAGTATTATTTTCATGAACTACCATATGGAAAAGTACTTTATTCTATAAAATATGGTGGAAAGATTAAAAGGAAACGTTATTAAATGACTTATATTTCTGGACTGGCTGAACTTGCTGACGATGCATATGCTGAGGTAGCAAATGTAGGGTGGGTGATCTCCACGTGTAACAGCATCAACCCCGTAACCAAAATCATCTGTTTATTATCTATTCGTATAACCAATGCCACTTTGTAAAGTCATTCTTGGCTGGATGCGGGTTGAAGTTCCCCCTCATGCGCCACCGTACGCAGCCTTTACGCATTCGCAATCACCTTGCGTGTATAACACCTCCGTCGACAAAAGTAGTTAACGGGTTTTTAAAGGGCAGGTAACAGCGCCAAATGCGAAAGCCACCAGACTTAACGGTTAAGTATAGGTGCAAAGGGTAAAACCTTTGTTCGGTCTTATAGCTACACGGCAGGCCTACCTTTCTTATAATAACCACCCTATATAATATGAAAACCCGTCAACCGGATAACGGCGACGGGGTAAAAGCCGTGGGTGCGTCAAAGAAAATCACGTGCAAGTCATTTTCCCTCTAGCTTTATTCCCCAATCGTTTTACGGTTTTCCCGAACGGACCGTGCATCATTGGGAGAATGGGATGGCGCATAAAAAGGATATATTATTACAACCCTTTCAGCTGAAACATCTGACGTTGAAAAACCGTATTTTATCAACGCCGCACGAACCGGCCTATTCCGAAGACGGTATGCCCAAAGAACGTTATCAGCTGTATCATGAAGCGAAAGCCAAGGGCGGTATTGGGATGACCATGTTCGGCGGTTCCGCCAGTATAGCCGCCGACAGCCCATCGGTATTCGGGCAGCTTAATCTAGCCACGGATGACATAATTCCCTATTTTCGCGAATTTTCAGACCGCATTCACAAACATGACTGCGGCATTATTTGCCAAGTGTCCCATATGGGTCGGCGTACGGTTTGGGATATGGCCGATTGGTTGCCCGTTATCGCGCCCAGCCGCGTGCGTGAACCCGCACATCGCGCCTTTCCTAAAGAGATGGATATGGCAGATATCGCGCGGGTACGCCAAGCCTATGCGGATGCGGCGGTGCGGTGCAAAGAAGGCGGCTTGGATGGTTGCGAGGTGTTAAACCATGGGCATATGCCGGAACAGTTTTTATCACCGCTGACCAATTTTCGCACCGATGCTTATGGTGGTTCACTGGAAAACCGTTTGCGGTTTACGTTGGAAATACTGAGCGCAATGCGCGATGCGGTCGGGCCTGATTTTATTATCGGTATTCGGCAGGGCCTGAATGAAGATGATCCAAACGGTCTTAGCCTGCAAGAAGGCACCGAAGCGGCTCGGATAATCTCGGAAACCGGCTTGGTCGATTATATGACGGCCAATTTCGGTAAAATAGATACCGATCATGCGCTAAGCTATCATATCCCCGGTATGCGTTTTCCGTTGGCCCCTTGGGTGGCACAACTGGCCCAAGTGCGTGATCAAATCAAAGTGCCGGTGTTTCATGCCTGTAAGATCGCCGATCTGTCTTCGGCGCGACACGCCATTGAAAGCGGAGCGTTGGATATGGTGGGCATGGTACGGGCGCATATTGCAGACCCCAATATCGTGAACAAGCTTGCGGCCGGCAAAGAAGACAGTATTCGGCCCTGTGTGGGTGCGGGTTATTGTCTGGACAGAATTTATGGCGGCGGTGGTACTTTATGCGTGCATAATGCGGCCACGGGGCGTGAAGCCACTATGCCCCATGTGGTTGAACCTGCGACGGGCAAACGTAAAAAGGTCGTGATCGTTGGCGGTGGCCCGGCGGGGCTGGAAGCGGCAAGGGTCAGTGCGGAACGCGGCCATGAAGTTGTTTTGTTTGAAGCAACGGGCACCTTGGGCGGTCAAATCAATCTGGCGGCCCGTGCGGGCTGGCGCAAAGACCTGATCGGCATTGTCGATTGGTTACGAGCAGAGGTGGAACGTTTGGAGGTGGATATTCGGTGGAATACATTTGCCGATGATGATCTGGTTCAGGCCGAACAACCCGATGTTGTCGTCGTTGCAACAGGCGGGTTGCCCGACACGGATTATGTGGCAGGTGGAGAACACGCGATTAGCACATGGGATGTTCTGGCGGGCCAAGACATCAGCGGCTCGGTTCTTGTTTACGATGACAACGGCCAGTTCCAAGGTCCTAGCTGTGCCGATTTCCTAAGCCGAAATGCGGATGTAAGCGTAGAGTTGATCACGCCGGATCGCATGGCGGCACAGGATATGGGAACGCTTAACTTCCCGATTTTCATGGAGCATTTTTATCAAAACGGGGTCACTGTAACGCCCGATCATCGGCTGCATTCTGTTGCAAAAGAAGGCAACCGCTTGCGGGTCACCTTTAGTAATGAGTTCAATGGGCCGGATATTGAACGTCTGGTGGATTATCTGGTTGTGGAACACGGAACGCTGCCGATGAATGAAGTGTATGCGGATTTGCGTTCGTTTTCCGCCAACAATGGCGTGATAGATTATGACCTGCTTCAGGCCAATCAACCGCAATCTGACAACGGGGAAAGTTTCCAACTATATTCCATAGGTGATGCAGTGTCTTGCCGGAATATTCATGCGGCGATTTATGATGCATTGCGGCTTTGCAAAGATTTGTAAGTTGCTTCAGGTCTTCAGCTTCTGCAAATAGTCTTCGTGGAATTCAATATAACCGTTGGACGTGGATTTCAGGTGTTCGTCAGCCAGCCTGTGCAGATCGGGTAATTTGTGAAACGGCACGGCAGGGTAGGTATGGTGTTCGGCGTGATAAGGCATGTTCCACGCCAAAAACCGCACAATACGGGTTGTAAACGTGGTGCGGGTGTTTTCGAACATATTGGCCACCATCGGGCAGCGGCCGTGTTCTGCCAATAGATAAAGCCGTAAAAACGGTTGGCCCAAAACAAGTGGCAATAGCCAACACCAGATCAGCCAAACCTGTCCCATCATCACTAAAAGCAGTGCAGATGCATAAATCGCCAGCATGATGCGGGCCTCTGAACGCAGCTTTGGTTTTGCCTTTTGCGGCACATATGGATCGTTGTTGGCGCGGATTGCATTTTTGATGATTTTGCCGATGTTGCCACGCCATAGCGGTATTGCCGATGCGTACCAGAGATATTGCAACACGGTTTCGGGCTTTGGCGTGTTCAGTTCCGGGTCTTTTCCGGGTTGATGGGTATATTTGTGATGGGCAAGGTGGAAATATCGAAACCATGTCATCGGTAAAAATATAATAATGGAACATACCCGTCCAACATATGTGTTCAACCAGTTTGATTTAAACGGTGTTGCATGAACAGTTTCGTGTAATGTAGTGAAAACAAATGATAATAGTACACCTTGAGGCAGTATTAATATACCCCACAAAGGCAGTTGAAATCCGATATAAAGACCGGCTAAAAAGATCAAACCCCAGTGCAACATAAGGTGCCGTAACGCAGGTGTATTACTGCGGCGGGTAAGAGTGGTGCGTTGCTCGGATGACAGAGAGCTTAGAAACGCTTTATGATCCATCGTATCCCTTGGGCGACCAGCCTTTTTCCGCCAATTCGAACCCGCTGAATTCAAATCCCGGTGAAACAGTACAGCCAACCAAAACCCAGCTGTCTTGGGGGGTGGATTTTTGCCATGCATCTTTTGGTACAATCCGTTGGGGGCGTTGATCTGATTTTAGATCAGGCCCAAGTATCTGTACTTGTATTTTGCCGTCCGTATGGATGTGCAAATGCATCGGGCTGCCCGCATACCAGTGCCAGATTTCCACCGCATCAACACGGTGCCAATCGCTGGTTTGGTGTGCTTCCAGTAGAAAGTAGATTGATGTACCCGTAGCGCGCGGTTTGCTGTCATCGCGCCATGTTTCGGCATACCAGCCACCTTCGGGATGGGGCTGAAGGTTTAACGATTTGATGATCTCTTTTGGGTTCATCGGATGAATTGTTCCACATAACCGGCACCATGTGGGGTGTTTTCAAAGTACTTGCGGCACAATTCGATTTTGGTAAACACATCCTCATGCCCGGTTTCCTTGCCCCACGGATCAACATAAATTAGTGCGCCCGTGACGTGAAACAGTGTGATCATTTCATCCACATCGTCAGGCACCATAAGCGTGTGGGTTTCACCGGGCGGTTCAAACACGTAAGAACCCGTTGTGGCTGTCCAATCGTGTTCCAGATAGTGCCAAGACCCGCGCAAAACATGGGCATGCACGGGGCCTGCGTGTTTGTGGCGTGATAGAACGCCCGATTTACGTACCCGCAACAGATTGACGTAATACCCCTGACTGACATTCAGGCATAAGGGGCGGAACCAGACATCGGGGGCTTGGGGTACCCACAGGCTTTCATCGCCCGGGATCATGTCAGGGATCACCAGATCGGGGGCCATGTTCTGTGGTTGATTGCCTTGGAACGGCATGCGCTTATCATCTGTCATGGGTTTTTTCCGTAAGTAATGGGGCTGATCAGGTCAGCACGTTCGTGCCAGTCCCAATAGGTTTCGGTGATTTGCATCGCGATGGGGCCGGGGGCATCATTGCCCAGAATGCGTCCGTTGATACGGGTAACGGGTACGGGGCCGCCTGCGGTGGTTGCCGTAAAAATCTCGTCAGCGTTTAGGAATTCATCGGCGGTAATATCACGTGCCGCATGCGGTAGGCCAAGCTCTGCACAAATTTCCAGCACGGTTTGGCGGGTGATGCCCTGCAGCATGCCAGATTGCGGGGTGACGACCGTGCCGTCGATAACAGCGAAAATGTTAAATCCCGGGCCTTCGGTGACACAGCCGCGATCATCCAGCAAGACGCAAGTATCATAGCCTGCATCCAAGGCATCGAATAACGCATGTGTCATATCCCCCCAATGGTAGTTTTTCACTGTGGGATCAATGGATTGCGGGGATATACGTGTGGTGCTTCCTGCCAGTTGGATATGCGCACCACGCTTGGCGATCTCTGTGGGGATGACCCAAATAAACGGCACAACCCATGCGTAGAAATGATTGTCGCAAGCGCGCGGGTCTCGGGTGCCGGGAATGGTTGGCGTGCCACGCGATGCCACCATGGAAACATAGGCGGATGTCAGACCGGATGCCGCAACCATATCATGCAAGATTTGTTTGATGTCATCGCGATTTTGCGGGATTTCAAGGCGCAGCTTGGCGATAGAGGTCATGAAGCGATCAAGGTAATCGTCAAGGCGGAAAAAATTACCTTCCCAGACATGCACCACATCATAGGTGATGTCAGATCGGGTCAGCCCCCAATCGGTGACGCTGATTTTGGCGTCTTTGATCGGGATTATCCGGCCGTCCATCCATGCAGCACCGTTTGAAAGGTCAGTTTTTGGCATGAAAGATAAACCCAAGGAAATTCAGCAATATTTGTGCCGCTAAGATCGATGTTGAATCGGTTTGATCGTAATCAGGGGCGACTTCGACCAGATCCATGCCGACGACTTCGTGGTTTTGGGCAACCAGTTGCAACAGTTCCAGTACTTCGTAATATAGGAACCCGCCGTGGCTGGGGGTGCCCGTGCCGGGGGCGATGGAGGGGCAGAAACCGTCGATATCAAGGGTCAGATAGACCCGTGCGCATGCGGGGATGCGTGCGGCTGCCGCTTCAATTCCCATTTTGCGAATTTGGCGTACCGACTGGATATCCGACCCCATTTCGCGTGCTGCGTCATAGCCATCCTTGGCGGTAGAGCTGACATTGCGGATACCGTATTGCGATAGGCCCGTGACGTAAGGCTTTTCAGCCGCGCGGCGCATCGGGTTGCCGTGCCCATAGCGTACACCGTGACGTTCATCGACGAAATCAAGATGCGCATCGATTTGCAGGATATGGATGTCGCCCTGATCATCGAATGCATTGATGCAGGGGATATTGACAGAGTGGTCGCCACCGATCGTGACGGGGATAGCACCCGCTTTCAGTGCTTTGCGCACACCGTATTCAATGTTGGCATGGGATTTGACCGTATCCGTGTGGATGATGTCGGCATCCCCCATATCGACAATTGTCACGTCCGCACCCAGATATGTTGCATCATCTTCATGGTCATAGGCACCTGCGTGACCAAACGAAAACAGGGTAGACGCTTCGCGTACACCGCGCGGCCCGAAGCGTGCGCCTGATCTGAATTGGGTGCCGAAATCGAAAGGCGCGCCCAAAACGGCGACATCCGCCGAAAAATTATCCCAATTTTCCACATAGGGTTTTTTGGCAAAGGTTGCGATGCCGACGAAGGGCAGATTTAATCGCCCGCTTTCATATCCGTGTTTGGTCATTATGTCTCCATTCTTTATTTCAGGTTGCGTCATGAGGGCTAAATATTCAATAAAAACCTATGATCATCGAACCAGAATTTTGGCGCCGTACACCGCCTGCACTTTTCCCGTGCTTATTGGGCTTCATCGGTCTTGGTCTTGCGTGGCGCCGCGCGGCAGAGGTATGGCCCGTTTCGCCTTGGATCGGTGAGGGATTTTTACTTGTATCCTGCCTGTTGTTTATGGCTACCGGTACCAGTTATCATATGAAACTCAGCCTGCGTCCGTCGGTTATTTTCGAGGACTTGAAGGTCGGGCCTGCAAGAGGGGCCGTTTCGGCAGGCTCTATGTGTTTGATGTTATATGCCGCTGCAATGACCCCTTATTTATTTGAATTGGCACAGCTTTTTTGGTGGGCCGCCGTATTGCAACATGCGGGGTATATGGTGTGTGTTACACTTGCATTGGCAAAATCCGATACGCAACTGTCGGATGTGAACCCGTCTATCATCCTGCCGTATGTGGGCTATATTCTGGCTGCTGTCGGTGGGCCTGCATTGGGTTACGGCACGCTTTCGGGTTTTTTTCTGATGGCGACAATCCCCGGATGTATTTTCATTATCGTTTTGTCGATGGTAAACTTGAAACGATATGGCGTGAACAAATCCTTGCGTTCCAGCTATTTTATCATTTTGGCACCTTTATCGATTTACGGCATTGGCGCATTTAATATCTGGCCTGCGGAAAGTTACACGATTTTTTGGACCACCGCCTTGGTTTGCGGCATCTGTATGGCTCCGTTTTTACGCTGGTTTTACGCGGGTGGCTGGACACCTGCATGGGGCGCATTCACCTTTCCGCTATCGGCTTTTGCAGGTGTGATGTTGACGGGGGTACAATCGGGTTTCGGGGTTGTGGCCGAGGTTGGTTCTGTCCTGTCGCTGGGTCTTGCAACGCTTGTTGTGCCGTATGTGGTGTGGAAAACCTATCGGTTCTGGATGATCGGAAAATTGGCAGAAGCCACTGGGGCGGCAGTGGTTTAGGAAACTTTGGAAGGATCAAAAACATATTGCCATTGTCTATTAAGCAAATACTATTGCCCATAATTCATTGCCGGAAAGTTACCCAGCCGATATATTGGATGCGGTTCTGGGTTGGGAGGTTTGCATGAAACAGCTTAGCCCATTTGGAGCGGTCAAACGCAGCCTTGTCGGTGATAATAATCCATCTATGCAACCTGGGTCTGACCCGGCTATTCTTGGTTCGGCAAAGCTTACCCCCCTTGATCCGGTGGAAGTGCGCAGTTTTCAATCCTATCAGCTGACGTATACCGTTGGGAAACTTGGCATAGATGATACCGGTGGTATCCGTATCGCATGGCGTTCGATCAGTGATGCGGGACGCCCGCAAATGACAGACCCGATGGGCGATAATTATGTTACCGCTTCCAGCAACGGGGAAGGGCGTTTGGCCCTACGCTATGATCATAACGGCGGAATACGCCCATGGAACGAGGTGCTGACATTAGAGCAGGTTGGTGGGTATTTGCGCGAAGGGGATGAAATAACTATCAACTTTGGTGACACTTCACAAGGTTCGGCCGGCATGTTGACGCAGACATTTGTTGAGGGTGGGCGCGAATTTCGGGTAATGGCCGATGTGCAGGCGACAGGTATATTCATTGAACTACCCGACACGCAGCTTGCTGTTCCCGTTGTTGCGGGGCCGCCTGTTAGCTGGCACGCGGTTCTTCCCACATTGCGTCGCCCATCCGAGGTGTTTCATCTGGGGGTGAAGGCCGAAGATAAATGGGGCAACCCGACAGCACAGGTAAAGGCTACCTTGCGCTTTGAAACGTCATTGCCGGTGAAAGGTCTGTGCGAAACTTTGAAATATGCGCCAAAAGATCGTGCTATGACGTTGGAAGGGCTAACGGTCGCGCAGGAAGGTACACTTTGGATCAAAGTCTTTATCGATGATCATGAAGTCGCCCAAGCAGGGCCGCTGGTTATCAAGAATGGTGCTGTTGCAGGTTTTTGGGGTGATTTGCACGGCCAAACCGGCGAAACCGTTGGTACCAATACCATTGAAAGCTACTTTGATTTTGCCCGCAACAAGGCTTTTCTGGATGTCACAAGCCATCAGGGCAATGATTTTCAACTAACCGCTGATTTCTGGCAGCATTTAAATGATCAAACCGCCATTTGGGATGAACCGGGGCGGTTCACAGTATTTCCGGGCTACGAATGGTCGGGCAATACCGCCGTTGGCGGTGATCACAATGTGTTTTTCCGCGAAGAAGGGCGCACAATTCGCAGATGTTCGCATGTATTGCTGGATGATCAAACTGATATGAATACGGACGCAAATACCCTGACTGATCTTTATGAGGCTTTTGTTAAATCAGGCGACGATGTGGTGCTTTATGCCCATGTCGGCGGGCGTTATGCGGATATTTTCTATGATCATAACCCATTGCTGGAAACTGCAGTTGAAGTGCATTCCGCATGGGGTACGTTTGAATGGATATTAACCGATGGTTTTCCTATCGGGCGTCGTGTCGGGGTTGTGTGCAATAGTGACGGTCACAAAGGCCGCCCGGGCGCAAGTTATCCCGGTGATTCCATTTTTGGGTCACTTGGCGGGTTGACTTGTTTTCTGACCGACAAAAATGATCGTGATAGTATTTTTGAAGCCCAACGCCGACGGCATCATTATGGCACCACGGGGTGTCGGATGAATATGGATTTACGGGTAACCCTGCCTGAAGTCAGCTCATTGTTCGAACGTAACCCTGATGCGGTGCCCGATACGAAAACGCATCATGTAAAAAGCGTTATGATGGGCGATATCGTGCAAACCAGTGCGGATCAGGTTGAACTGGCAGTGTCCGTGAAAGCCCACGCAGGAATTGAGCGGATCGAGATTAGAAACGGGGCCGAGGTGCTGGAAACCCTACGACCCTACACAGAAAACGATCTGGGCAACCGCATTCGGGTTTTGTGGAGCGGTGCTGAATATCGTGGGCGTGACAGGATCACCAGGTGGAACGGGCGAACGCAGTTTAGCAACACAGTGATTGAACGATTTGAAACGATTAACCAGTGGAACCCGGATCAGCTGTTTGAACAGCGCGGCTCAGACACCGTAATCTGGAAGACTGTGACCACAGGTAATTTTATGGGCTTTGATGCTTGGCTAGCTGATAAAGCGGGGCATATTTCAGTCACAACCAACCACGGTGCCTTATCGCTTGATCTGGCGGATGTCGGTCTTGAAGATGTAGTGCTGGATGCGGGTGGCTTGGAACGAAAGCTTAAGGTTTCGCGCTTGCCAGATGCCAGTTTGGCGAAAGAAATGACATTTACGCGCAATATAAAGATTAAGGAAAATGGCGATAATCCGATCTGGATTTGTGTCTTCACCGAAGACGGCTTTCAGGCATGGTCCAGCCCTATTTATGTTTTCCGCTAATGAAGTTGTGAATTACCCCTTTTCATTCCGCCCCATCCATGAGATAGGGCAGCGTCAATACCGATAACTTTTGGAGATGCCCAATGGAAATTCGTGAGGCCCTTACCTTCGATGATGTACTACTTGTTCCCGGCGCGTCCAGTGTGCTGCCGGCTGACGCAAATACTGCCACTTATGTAACCAAATCTATCGCGATGAACATCCCGCTTTTAAGCTCGGCGATGGACACAGTGACTGAAGCGCGTATGGCCATAGCAATGGCACAAGCAGGTGGTATTGGGGTCTTGCACCGAAATCTGAGCGAAGAAGAACAGGCAGACCAAGTGCGTCGTGTAAAGCGTTTTGTCAGCGGTACGGTTTATTCACCGATTACATTGACGGTCAATCAAACGCTGGCTGATGCAAAGGCTTTGCAAGAACGCTACCGTATTACAGGTTTCCCAGTGGTTGATGAAATGGGCCGTGTCGTTGGGATTATGACCAACCGCGATATGCGCTTTGCCACTGATGACAGCACACCTGTTTCAGTGATGATGACATCAAACGATCTGGCGATTGTGAAAGAACCGACTGATCTGGATGAGGCCAAAAGCCTGATGCAGGCGCGACGTATCGAGAAGCTGCTGGTGGTCGATGGCGCAAATAAGCTGACAGGCCTGTTGACGTTGAAAGATTTGGAGCAGGCGGTGTTGAACCCGCAGGCATGTAAGGATGATATGGGGCGTTTGCGTGTTGCGGCAGCTTCTACCGTGGGTGACGCGGGCTTTGCACGCGCTGAACAGTTGATTGATGCAGGCGTTGATCTGGTGGTGATTGATACGGCACACGGGCATTCAATTTCCGTGGCCCATGCCGTTGAACGGATCAAGAAATTATCCAATTCGGTTCAGGTTGTAGCAGGTAACGTGGCCACAGGCGAAGCCACCAAAGCCCTGATCGGGGCGGGGGCTGATGCGGTTAAGGTCGGTATCGGTCCGGGTTCCATCTGTACTACGCGCATTGTTGCGGGGGTCGGTGTGCCGCAACTGACCGCAATTGATGATTGTGCCACAGCAGCAAGTGCCACAGGCACGCCTGTTATTGCCGATGGCGGCATCAAATTTTCAGGCGATTTTTCCAAAGCGATTGCCGCAGGTGCGCATTGCGCAATGGTCGGATCTATGCTGGCCGGCACGGATGAAGCGCCGGGCGAGATTATTCTTTATCAGGGCCGCAGTTTCAAATCGTTCCGCGGTATGGGAAGTGTGGGCGCTATGGCGCGTGGCTCTGCCGATCGCTATTTCCAAAAAGAAGCTAGCACTGACAAATTGGTTCCCGAAGGGATTGAAGGCCAAGTGCCCTATAAGGGTAGTGTGACATCCGTTGTGCATCAGATGATCGGCGGTTTGCGGGCCAGTATGGGTTATACGGGCTGTGCGACGGTGGGTGAGATGCGCCAGAACTGCAACTTCGTGAAAATCTCGGGTGCCGGGCTGAAAGAAAGCCATGTGCATGATGTACAGATCACGCGGGAAAGCCCGAATTACCGGATCGGGTAAATGACCCCGAATGCGCGCTATGCGGCATCTGTTGAAATACTTGAACGTATTCTAACGGATGAGCCTGCTGAAAAGACCCTGACCAATTGGGCACGATCCAACCGTTATGCGGGATCGAAAGATCGTGCAGCAGTGCGGGACATTGTATTTGATTGCCTGCGCCGGAAACGGTCGCTGATGCATCATGCGGGTTTCGATGGCGCGCGCGGGCTTGTGGCAGGGCATATTCTGGCAGCAGGGCAGGCAGTGGGGGATGTTTTTACGGGCGAACGCTTTGCCTCAGAGGTTCTTAGCGCGACAGAGCAAAGCAGACTGGATCAACTAAAGGAAACTCCATCCGACGCGGTGCGTCTGGATGTCCCCGACTGGATCGAACCAAAACTGCGTGAAAGTCTTGGGGATGCTTTTAAGGCCAACTTGTGTGCATTGCAGGACCGTGCGCCGCTGGATTTGCGTGTGAACCGGAAGAAAGCGAATGTTTCTGAAGTGCAGGTAGCTTTGGCAAAAGACGACATTGAAACCATTTTACTTGCGATTGCGCCAAACGCATTGCGTGTGACCCGCAACCCCAGACGCGTGGCATTAAGCGCGGCTTATCGGGATGGCTTGGTGGAAATCCAAGATGCAGGTGCGCAAGCGGTTGTGGCAGAGCTGCCTTTGGACGGTGTGAAAACCGTGTTGGATTATTGCGCGGGTGGTGGCGGTAAAACGCTGGCAATGGCGGCGCGTATGGGCGGGGATGCCAGATTTGATGCCTATGATCAAAACAAAGCACGGATGAATGATTTACCTGCGCGGGCAAAACGGGCAGGGGTATCGGTGCGGACTTTGCAGGTTGATCCGGTTTTGACAGATAAAACATATGATCTTGTGATGTTGGATGTGCCGTGTTCCGGTACGGGCGCATGGCGGCGTAATCCGGATGGAAAATGGCGGTTTACGGATGTAGATTTACAAGATCTGTTAGGTGTTCAGGCGATGATATTAGAGGCTGCACAAAGATTGGTCGCAAACGGTGGGTTGCTGGCCTATGTCACGTGCTCTTTATTAACTGATGAAAACGAAATGCAAGTCGCAGCATTCCTGGCGGGCCATAAGGAATGGCGCACAATCCAAAGCAAGCGGTTTGATTGCGGTGCCGAAACGGATGGGTTTTTTCTGACGTTATTTAAAAAAATACAACTTTAGATTGCATTGCGATCCCGCTTGCATTTAACTTGCAGGTTAATAGGGGGATCGCCAATGCAACTGGCTGTGTCAAAAACTATAAAACTGTTTCAATTGGATTGGCGAATTTCCCTGCTGCTTATAAGTTTTATATTAGTGTTTTTTGTTGCCGTGCCGCTTTTGCCATCTGAATTAAGAATGGTTGCACTACTAATCCCGTTCAGTGTTTTTGCGACGGCAGCTTTTACTTATTGGATGGTCGCGCCATCTACGAATAGTCAGATGGATTTAAAGCGCGTCACATTGACGGCACCAAAGCTGACGACAGTTTCAAAAGTATCGCCCATATCGGTGCAAGAATTATTCGATAATCTGCCCATTGCTTTGTTACGACTTGCCAAAGACGGTACCATCAAACAAACTAACCAGTTTTCCCGCAATATTCTGGGCATTAAAGAAGGTGCAACACCGAACTTGTCGGAGATCGTTTCGGGTCTTAGCCGCCCTGTACCCGAATGGTTGGGTGAACTTAGTCAGCACACGGCGGTCGGTAAGCCAAAATCGGTTCAGGTTACGGGGCCAAAATCGGAAGTGTTTTTGGATGTATCACTGATCAGCATGGATCCCGGGGGCGGGTCTGATTTGATTGCGGTGATCAGCGACGCTACCGAATTGAAAACGCTTGAGGCGCAGTTCGTGCAAAGTCAGAAAATGCAGGCCATTGGCCAATTGGCGGGCGGTATCGCACATGATTTCAACAATCTTTTGACTGCAATATCGGGGTATTGTGATCTGCTATTGTTGCGCCATGACAAGGGGGACCCGAATTACAGCGATCTGGTTCAAGTCAGCCAGAACGCGAACAGGGCGGCAGCGCTTGTTGGTCAATTATTGGCTTTTTCACGCAAGCAAACTTTGCAACCCAAAGTTTTGGATGTGGATGAAGCATTGGCCGGTATGACCCATTTACTAAGCCGCCTTGTGGGTGCAAAGATTGACCTGACGCTGGTCCATGCGGAAAATCTACCGCGCGTTTATGCGGATATACGGCAGTTGGAGCAAGTTATCATGAACCTTGTCGTCAATGCGCGCGATGCGATGTCGTCAGGCGGGCAAGTGGAAATTTCCACTGATGAGATGTATTTCAATGAAGATGCTATCATTGAACGGGCCCATATCCCCAAAGGACGATATGTGGAAATCAAAGTGCGGGATAGCGGTGGTGGTATTGATCCCAAAAACCTTTCACATATCTTTGATCCGTTTTTCACGACCAAGGATGTGGGGGAAGGCACCGGGCTGGGCCTGTCCACGGTATACGGCATAGTCAAACAGACAGGCGGGTTTATTTTTGCCGACAGCACTGTGGGGGTAGGCACCAGCTTTAGTGTGCTTTTACCGATTACAGATCATGCGGATGAACCCGTTGAAGTTCATCCGGTTGCGGCAAATCTTGTGGCAAGATCTTTGCAGGGCTTAACCGTATTGCTGGTTGAAGATGAGGTGACTGTCCGCAATTTTGTCGCGCGTGCGCTGGCAATGCAGGATATTGAGGTGTTGGAAGCGGGCACAGGTGAAGAAGCTTTATCATTGTTAAAAGATCCGGGTTTTAAAGTCGATGTTATTGTGTCGGATGTGGTGATGCCGGGGCAAGATGGCCCGACATGGGTGCGTGCGGCATTAAAAGACCGGCCCGATGCGAAAGTTATATTTGTTTCCGGTTACGCCGAAGAGACCTTTTCCAAGGAGTTTGGTGAAATCACGGGTGCGCAGTTTTTATCCAAGCCGTTCACATTGTCAAAGCTGACCCGGACCGTCCATGATCTGTGTCAGTAGGCCTATATGCGCCTTGCAATTTGTAAGAATAGTAACATTCGACTTTAGCCAATTTGTATATTAACGTTGCAAGATAACTGCTATAAACTTTTGAATGGGGGCCCTAGATGACTGATAAAACAGAAATAAACCGCGATCCAAACAAGAAAATCGCGAATATCCGCTATGAAACGGAACTGGCCCGATTACAGATTGAATTGGTCAAGATGCAGGAATGGATCAAGATCAAAGGTCTGAAAGTCGTGGTCATCTTCGAAGGTCGTGATGCGGCCGGCAAGGGTGGTACCATCAAGCGGATTACCGAACCGCTGAATTCACGTACCTGCCGCGTTGTGGCACTGCCTGCCCCAACCGAACGCGAACAAACCCAATGGTATTTTCAACGTTATGTGGCACACCTACCTTCTGCCGGTGAAATGGTGATACTGGACCGCTCATGGTATAATCGTGGCGGGGTTGAACGGGTTATGGGTTTTTGTACGGATGAAGAACATCAAGATTTCTTACGCAGCTGCCCCGAATTTGAACGCATGTTGGTGCGTTCGGGTATAATGTTGATAAAATACTGGTTCTCGGTCAGTGATGAAGAACAGGAACGTCGTTTCCAAAAACGCCTGACCACGCCGACCAAACGTTGGAAATTAAGCCCGATGGATCTGGAGTCGCGCAAGCTGTGGGTGGAATATTCCAAAGCCAAAGATATCATGTTTGCCCATACGGATATTAAACAGGCACCTTGGTATGTGGTAAACTCGGACGTGAAAAAACATGCGCGGCTGAATTGCATCACTCATTTGCTGGGCCAAATCCCCTATGAAGATACAACGCCCGAACCGATTGTGCTGGAAGATCGCCCGCCGCAACAGGGGTATGTGCGCCCACCGATGGGTGATCAGACCTTTGTTGAGGAAATCCATCATAAGGTTTAATTCTGTTTTGACGTTTATTAAACTGTGTATCGCTTGGAAACGCGATCAACCAGTGTGCCGTCCAGAAGCGGGATGTTTTTTGTTATAGAATGGTCTGTAAATCCCATTTTTGAATAATACGCGATGCCTGAAGTGTTGTCTTGGCGGATAGTGGCATTGATACTGTCTATGCCCAATTGTGCCGCGTGGCGTATTGTGCTGTTGAAAAGGATGCTGCCAACACCTGACTTTGTTGACCCATGTTTTACAAATGTTGTAATGTCTGCACAGTTTTCGGGAAACCCATCATGATTTTCCAATGCTTGGAATCCCATAAGCATTCCTACACCGTTTTCTGCAACAAAGCAGCAAATATGATCTGCCCCAGATAGAAAGTAACCCTTGAACTCTTGATGTGAAAGCGGCGTTTCAATTGCCGTGGTGCCTCCAACTCGAATGATTTCATTCAGCAATTTGCATAATTCAATGACGTCGTCAGGCGATGCGTGCCGAATGATCATAAGAGGTAAACCCTGATAGCGAAAAGTTATTATTTTGTGTGTTCGCCTGTCATAAACCATAGCTTGCCCCAGTGAAATATAATTCACAATGTTTTGCATAAAAACAGGGGTTCTGTGTACTATGGCTGAAATTGAAAAGGAATTAGTTATGACGCCGTTCCCCAAAGTCCTGCTGTTAACGGCCCTTATCGGCCTATCCCCCCTTGCGGTCTTTACTGGCCCTTTTGAGGATGGGGTGAATGCGTATAACGCAAAGGATTATGCGGGGGCGGAAGCCCTGTACCGCAAAGCGGCGACTGAAGGGCATATCAAAGCCCAGCATAATATGGGGCACCTCTATGAAAACGGGTTTGGCGTAGAGCAATCCTACGAACAGGCGGCAAGCTGGTACAGCAAAGCGGCGGCACAGGGGTTTTCATTGTCTCAATACGCTTTGGGGCTTTTATATGAAGATGGTAATGGCGTTGCACAGTCAGATGAACTGGCCGCCTATTGGTATGAAAAAGCCGCAGATCAGGGGATAGCAGGTGCCCAGTTGAAACTGGGGTGGCTTTATGATGGCGGGAAGGGCGTGCCGCAATCCAGTGAACTGGCCGTGCATTGGTATCAAAAAGCGGCGGATCAGGGTTTAGTATATGCGCAATCTTCGCTTGGCGATGCTTACTGGCGCGGGAAGGGTATTGCGCAGGATTCTGAACAGGCAATGTACTGGTATGAAAAAGCCGCTGGGCAGGGCCACCTTACAGCATTGTATGATATTATAAGGATCTATGAACACGGGGAAGGTGGCATTCCGCAGTCCGATGAAAAAGCGTTATACTGGGCCCAAAAAGGGGCGGATCTGGGGCATGCCGGTGCCCAAAGCAGCCTTGCAGGTTACTATGCCGAAGGAAAAGGGGTGGCGCAATCTTATGAGCAAGCGGCATATTGGTACGAAAAATTTGCAGATGGGATGATTTCCACATTTAAATATCGCCTTGGGCTGCAATTTGAAGAAGGGGATAGGGTTCCCCAATCTTATGAAAAAGCGGCAAAATGGTATGAAAAAGCTGCTGATCGTGGCTCGGAAAAGGGCCAGTATCGTTTGGGTATTCTTTATGAGACAGGCAAAGGTGTTGCGCAGTCTTATGAAAAAGCGGCGGAGCTTTATAAAGAGATTTGGGATATTCCTGATGCCGATTACCGTCTGGGGGTTCTTTATGTGAATGGAACTGGGGTGGCGCAATCTTATAAACAGGCCGCAGAATTATTTGAAGATGTTGCACGTGCAGATGGGCGCCAAGCCACGGCTAGGTACCGTCTGGCCAATCTGTATGTGGCAGGCAAAGGTGTTACACAGTCCTATGAACAATCGGCGAAATGGTTCCGCGAGGCTGCGGTTTTGGGAAATGTGGGCGCGCAATATGCGTTGGCGCAGCAATATTACCATGGGCACGGGGTTGAAAAATCCTATGACAAAACGGTTATCTGGTTGAAAAAAGCGGCTGAATCCGATTACGGGCCAGCCAAAAAGGCATTGAAACGGTTTGGTGTTGAATAGCGGTTTGATTGCATAAGAGCTTGTTGATCCGAAATATTTGGCTCTTGTTGGCTTTGCAAAACGTGTGGTTGCCATATATTATTTGCGTGAATTACAAGGTTTAGAATATGAAATCTTTTTTCAAAGCTACACTGATAATCATGTTTGCAGGAATATGCGCTATCTGCCCGGTTGCAGTTCTTGCCGGCCCGTTTGAAGATGGGGTGAAAGCATATGATACTGGAGATTATGAAAAAGCTACCGCTTTATATCGTCAGGCGGCGGATGCGGGGCATGCTATGGCCCAATACCGTCTTGGTGTACTTTATATTAACGGGCAAGGGGTTCCACAATCTGATGAAAAGGCGGCCGCATTGTTTCGCAAAGCCGCAGATCAAGGGTTAGGCCACGCCCAGTATTCATTGGGTGTGCTTTATCAAAGAGGGCGCGGTGTTCCGAAGTCAAAACAGCAGGCCGCAGAATTATTTCGTGTTGCCGCAGATCAGAATATACCAGAGGCACAATATGCGTTGGCCTTTTTGTTTTTTTATGGCCAAGGCGTGCCTCAATCAAAAGAGATCGCTATTATGTGGTTGAAAAAAGCCGCGGCATTGGGGGATTTTTCCGCGCAAGCCCAATTAAAACAACTTGGCATTCAATGATGGCCTTAAGAGCTTCTTAACCAAAAATATTTACAGTAATTATAGTAAGCAATCCGGTGTGGTTTTAGCACTGAATTCCTTGTTGAAAAGTAGAAGTGTAAAAAATCTCTTGATATGTTCCCCTTTTGGTCTCATAAGGTTAGCAGGAACATAAATAGAACAAACCAGTCGTTGTCGCTAGGGCCACGATATGAAATAAAGGGTGAAAATATGGGCGCGACTTTACTAGATATGAACGATAAAAAAACAATGGATAAGCAAAAAGCACTAGAAGCGGCTTTGGGCCAGATTGAACGCCAGTTCGGCAAAGGTTCAGTTATGAAACTGGGTCAGGATAATCCGGCACTGGATATCGATGCCACCTCAACAGGATCTTTGGGATTGGATATTGCGTTGGGCATAGGTGGGCTGCCAAAGGGCCGTATCATTGAAATTTACGGGCCGGAAAGCTCCGGTAAAACCACGTTGGCATTGCACGCGATTGCCGAAGCCCAAAAAACGGGTGGTATTTGCGCCTTTGTCGATGCGGAACATGCGCTTGACCCGGTTTATGCCAAAAATCTGGGCGTGGATCTGGATGAATTGCTGATCTCACAACCCGATGCGGGCGAACAGGCCCTGGAAATTACCGATACATTGGTGCGTTCGGGTGCCGTTTCCATGGTCGTCGTCGATTCGGTGGCTGCCTTAACCCCCAAGGCAGAGCTTGAGGGCGATATGGGCGATCATCAGGTAGGCGCACAAGCACGTCTAATGTCGCAAGCCATGCGCAAACTGACGGGATCAATTTCAAAGTCAGGCTGCATGGTGATTTTTATTAACCAGATCCGTATGAAAATCGGCGTAATGTTCGGCTCGCCCGAAACCACGTCCGGTGGCAATGCGCTGAAGTTCTATTCATCTGTACGCCTTGATATTCGCCGCATCGGTGCGATCAAAGACCGTGACGAAGTTGTCGGCAACCAGACTCGTGTTAAAATTGTGAAAAACAAAGTGGCACCGCCCTTTAAGCAGGTCGAATTTGACATCATGTACGGCCAGGGAATTTCCAAACGCGGTGAATTGATTGATCTGGGCGTGAAGGCCGGTTTGGTTGAAAAGTCCGGTTCGTGGTTTTCCTACGGCGATCAACGTATTGGGCAGGGGCGGGAGAATGCCAAGACCTATCTGAAAGAAAATCCACGCATGGCGCTCGATATAGAAGATAAAATTCGGGCAGCCCACGGACTGGATTTTGATATGTCGGTTGAGGAAGCTAAACTGGCCAAAAAAGATGACGACGACGCGGTCGTGGAACTGTAAGTGTGAATATTTTCAGGTCATGATGAAATCACGGCCTGAAAATATCTGTATCAACTTATTGTTTTTGCAGCTCAATCTTACCCGTATTAAGGCCGCTTAGCGATCCTTTTAGCCAGTAAAAACCATTAAGGTTATTCATATAAAATTCCCCTACGATAATAAGCGTTTCTTGATAAAGATTATCGGGCAGCGCTTTAAGTATTCTGCCAATATATGTCGCGGACAGAGAACCGGTTTCGTAAAAAATCTTCAAAAAGCTTTACAGCGCACAAAAATGATGGCTTCACTTTGGTTGTGTAATTTTAGGAGAAAATAATGGATATAAGTCTTTGGCTGACATTCGTTGCCGCATCAATCGTGTTGCTGATCATTCCGGGTCCGACAATTCTGTTGGTGTTAAGCTACGCCTTAAGTCAGGGCCGGACAGTTGCCTTGGCAACGGCCGCCGGGGTTGCCCTTGGTGATTTTATCGCAATGAGCGCGTCATTACTGGGGCTTGGCGCTTTGGTTCTGGCCTCGGCTGAGCTATTCATCATTTTGAAATGGATCGGGGCAGGGTATCTGATTTATCTGGGCATAAAACTTTACCGTAGTGCGGCAGGGGCAAGCCTTGCGGATTTAACTGCGAAGTCTGCCTTGCCTGCGCGCGGTGTGTTCGGTCACGCAGCCACTGTGACGGCACTTAATCCCAAATCCATCGTGTTCTTTATCGCATTTGTTCCGCAATTCATCCGCACCGAAAGTCCGTTATTGCCGCAATTCATTATTTTGATCTTAACCTTTGTTGGCCTTGCGACCCTTAACGTACTGGCTTACGCATTACTTGCAGATCGTTTGCGCGCGCGCATTGCACGCCCTTCGGTTATCGCAGGCCTATCTCGCATTGGCGGTTGTGCCTTGATTGCAATGGGTGTCGTTACGGTTATGTTCAGACGCGCGGCTGCATGATACACGATGATATGAAACAAGTTACATTGGCAGAATTGCAAGTCGCGCTGCCGGATGTTTTGGCAGCCCCCAAAGACAACGCCCCGATTGAACAGTTGTGTTTGCGCCCTGATTTCGGCGAACGCAACTTCGTCGATAAAATGCAACTGACCCGTGAATTCGGTATCCCCGGCGAGCGCTGGAATTATGCACCGTGGCTAAAGCTGGGCAACGGCAAGGCCGACCCGCGTATTCAGGTTTCCATTCTAGGAACGCGGGTGTTGGATTTGGTTTGGCGGGATAGGGTGAATACACCGCACCCCGGCGATAGTTTTATGGCCGATATGGATTTTTCCGAAACGAATATGCCGGCGGGAACATTGCTGAATATCGGTAGCGCCACTTTGCGCGTTACCGACAAATTCAATGATGCTTGTGTGAAGTGGAAAGTGCGCTACGGTAAGGACGCCAAAGACTGGGTTGTGATACCGGAAAATATCCGCCATCGCTTGCGCGGGGCGCTATGTGAAGTTGTGCGTGACGGCTGGGTGAAAACCGGTGATTTGATCCAAAAGGCTTAAGCCTGTGGACACCTTCCAAACCCTTGGCTAAAACGCATTAAACTACTTTAGCGGAATAGCCAGATGACCAGTGTAAACGACATTCGTTCAACCTTTTTGAACTTCTTTGACAAGAACGACCATCAGATCGTTGACAGCTCGCCCCTTGTGCCGCGCAACGATCCGACTTTGATGTTTGTGAATTCAGGTATGGTGCAATTCAAGAACCTGTTCACGGGTCAGGAAAAACGCGACTATGTCCGCGCGACATCGGCACAAAAATGTGTGCGCGCCGGCGGTAAGCACAATGATTTGGACAATGTCGGTTACACGGCACGCCACCATACGTTTTTCGAAATGCTGGGCAATTTTTCCTTTGGTAATTATTTCAAGGAACAGGCGATCATGTACGCGTGGGATCTGATCACCAAGGATTTTGGCATTGATAAAAATCGTCTTTATGTCACGGTTTATCATACCGATGATGAAGCGGCAGGCATCTGGAAGAAATACGCAGGCTTGCCTGATGATCGCATTATTCGCATTGCTACGGACGACAATTTTTGGCGCATGGGGCCAACGGGCCCTTGTGGTCCGTGTACCGAGATTTTCTATGACCATGGGGATCATATCTGGGGTGGACCGCCCGGAAGCCCGGAAGAAGATGGTGATCGGTTTATCGAGATTTGGAACCTTGTTTTCATGCAAAATGAACAATTCGCCGACGGCACAATGGTGCCGCTGGATATGCAATCGATCGATACCGGCATGGGGCTGGAACGGATTGCTGCCCTGTTGCAAGGCAGCCACGACAATTACGATACCGACCTGTTCAAAGACCTGATAGAAGCGTCGGCGCAGGCCACGGGTGTAGAACCATATGGTGACATGAATGTCAGCCACCGCGTAATTGCGGATCATCTGCGGTCAACTTCGTTTCTGATTGCCGACGGTGTTTTGCCATCAAATGAGGGGCGCGGTTATGTGCTGCGCCGTATCATGCGCCGTGCCATGCGTCATGCGCATCTTTTGGGGGCAAAAGACCCCGTGATGCACCGACTTGTACCGGCTTTGGTGAAGCAGATGGGGCAGGCCTATCCTGAGCTTAGCCAAGGTCAGGCCATGATTGAGGAAACATTATTGCTGGAAGAAACCCGTTTTAAAACCACGTTGGATCGCGGTTTGAAGCTATTGGAAGATGAAGTTGCCGATCTTGAAACGGGTGGCTCATTACCGGGTGCGGCTGCTTTCAAACTATATGATACTTACGGTTTCCCACTGGATTTAACCCAAGACGCGTTGCGTGAAAAAGGGCTTACCGTGGACACGGACGGTTTCAATGCAGCCATGGATGAACAAAAGGCCAAAGCGCGTGCCGCATGGTCCGGCTCGGGCGATGCTGCGGATGAAAGCATCTGGTATGATGTGGCAGAAGAGCAGGGCGTAACCGAGTTTTTGGGTTATGACACTGAAATTGCCGAAGGGCAAATTATGGCTGTTGTTGCGGATGGGGCATTGGTTGATGCCGCAGGCAAAGGTACGGCTGTGCAAGTTGTGCTGAACCAAACACCGTTTTACGCGGAAAGCGGCGGGCAGATCGGTGACAAGGGCGTGTTGAAAACCGATACGGCCACTGTGAATATTTCCGATGTCAAGAACAAGGCTGGCGTATTCGTGCATGTCGGCGAAGTGGTTTCCGGTGAACTGAAAAAAGGTGCTGCGGCTGAATTGCAGGTCGATCATGCACGGCGTTCAGCCATTCGCAACAGCCACTCGGCTACGCATCTTTTGAATGAAGCCTTGCGTGAAGCATTGGGTGATCATGTGGCACAGCGTGGGTCACTGAATGCGGCCGACCGTTTGCGGTTCGATTTTAGCCATTCCAAAGCGATGACTGAAAACGAAATTGCAAATGTCGAGGCTGAGGTAAACCTATATATTCGCCAAAATTCCAAAGTGGAAACACGTATTATGACGCCTGATGATGCGCGTGATTTGGGTGCACAGGCGTTGTTTGGTGAAAAATATGGTGACGAAGTACGCGTGGTTTCCATGGGTATGCAGGACGGTTCAAATAAAGGTTTGGACAAAAACACATACTCACTGGAACTTTGCGGCGGCACACACGTTAATCAGTTAGGTGAAATCGGATTGTTTGCCTTGCTGGGCGAAAGCGCATCAGCATCGGGTGTGCGCCGGATTGAAGCCCTGACAGGACAAGAAGCGCTAAACCACTTGGCTAGCCAGTCGGCTACATTGGCGGGAATTGCGGGAACATTGAAAGCCAAACCGGAAGATGTGGCGACCCGCGTGCAGGCCTTGCTTGATGACCGTAAAGCCTTGCAAAACGAAGTGGCTGAGTTGCGCCGCGCGGTTGCAATGAGTGGCGGCAGTGGCCAATCTGCGGATGCGGTTGATGTGGGCGGCGTACCATTCTTTGCGCAGGTGCTGAAAGACGTGCCCGGCAAGGATTTACGCGGGTTGATCGATGAACATAAAACCCGCCTTGGCTCTGCTGTGATTTTACTTATTTCCGATGCGGGCGGCAAAGCGGCGGTGGCCGCAGGGGTGACAGATGATCTGACGGATAATGTCAGTGCGGTGGATATTGTAAAAGCGGCCGCCGCAGAACTCGGCGGTAAAGGCGGCGGAGGCCGCGCGGATATGGCACAAGCGGGTGGGGCGGATGCAACACGTGCAGAACAAGCGGTTGAGGCTGCAAAAAATATTTTAGGAGATTAGACAATGGTAGCTTATTGCATGGTGCATATCGATGTGCATAACGACGAAGAATACGCGAAATATGCGGCTTTGGCGGGACCTGCCGTGGCCAAATACGGTGGTGAATTTCTGGCACGTGGCGGTAAAGCCATATCCAAAGAAGGGCCGGAACGTGCGCGTAACGTTATAATTCGTTTCAAGGATATTGAAACAGCGGAAACATTTTATGATGGCCCGGAGTACCAAGAAGCATTGCGTTTTGCCCTGGCTGAAGGTGTCTCGACACGCGAATATACTATCGTTGAAGGTCTATAACGGCAGTGCTGTCGTTTCTTTGATCTGTTCCATAACGAAGCTGGCTGACACATCTGCCAGCTTTATACGTTTGATCAGGCGTTGGTAAAATCGGTCATATGCGGGCATGTCCGTGACTTGGGCGCGGATCAGATAATCCAGATCACCGCTCATTCGGTACGCGCCCAGGATCTCTGGCATACTGCGGGTGGCATCGGCAAATTTTTTCAGCCAGTCGGGATCATGTTGATTGGTTCGTACCGAGATGAAAACGGTTAGCCCCAGATCAAGCTTATCAGCATCCAGTATAACAACGCGAGAGGTGATGATACCTGCGTCTGTCAGGTTTTTAACTCTGCGCCAACACGCGTTGCGTGACAGCCCTACGACATCCCCCAAATCTTCTAGGCTAAGGGAAGCGTCTTGTTGCAATTTTTGCAATATTTGGCAGTCTATGTGATCAATTTCCATAATTTAACTGTATATTAGGATTTTTTCACAATAAAGAAGAAAATAAGAATATCTTTGGGATGTATGCTCGTACGCGTTTTGGTAGTTTTCCCGAAACAAAGGGGTACTGATATGATCAATAAAATATTCTTAGACCATCCACGTTCAGTTGACGAAACTTTCGGTCAACATTTTATATTCGCTTTGGGCTTTTCCATGACCCTGTTTGTGGCGGCGTTCGCAGCATTGCTACACGCGTTCATTCCCGCCGCTTGTGAAAAAACTGCCAGTACAATTATTAAAAGGCTTTACGCAAGAATTCATAACCGAGGAAATTGAGAGCCAGTGTTAATGTGTGCTGCTTGAAAACATATTGATCACAATGACGCCAAGGATAATAAACCCGATACCGATGTAGGCCGCCGCATCAAGACTTTGTTTAAAAAAGAACAGTCCTATCAGTGTGATAAAGACGATTCCTAACCCGGACCAGATTGCATAAACCACCCCGATAGGCATGTAGCGCAGGGTCAGTGCCAGAAAATAAAACGCGCCTGCAAACCCAATAATGACACCTAGGCTGGGCCAAAGCTTCGTGAATTCGTTACTGGCCTTCAGGCAGGCAGTACCAAAGGTTTCAAAGATCACAGCGACAATCAGGTAGACAAATTGAACGGGCATATGGTGGCTCCAACAAAAAAGGGCGACCCTGGTTAGGGCCGCCCTGAAATGCTAGTCTGGTTTTTTTTATCCCACCAGCGCTTTGTTCAGATTTTCGTCAATTTTTTCCAGGAACCCTTCTGTGGTCAGCCAGCTTTGGTTCGGGCCAACCAATAGCGCCAAGTCTTTGGTCATGTTGCCGGTTTCGACGGTGTCGACGATTACTTTTTCCAAAGTTTCGGCAAAACGCATCAATTGTGCATTGTCGTCCAGTTTGGCGCGGTGCTTCAGGCCACCAGTCCAAGCATAGATTGATGCGATAGAGTTGGTCGAAGTTGCTTCGCCTTTCTGGTGCTGACGGTAGTGACGTGTCACTGTGCCGTGCGCGGCTTCGGCTTCTACGATTTTTCCGTCCGGTGTCATCAACTGTGATGTCATCAAGCCAAGCGACCCGTAACCTTGGGCAACCGTATCTGACTGGACGTCACCATCGTAGTTTTTACAGGCCCAGACATAACCGCCGGACCATTTCATTGCCGCTGCTACCATATCGTCAATCAGACGATGTTCGTACCAGATGCCCGCTTTTTTGAACTGTTCTTCGAACTCTGCTTCATAAACTTCTTGAAAGATGTCTTTGAAGCGGCCGTCATAGGCTTTAAGAATGGTGTTTTTGGTGGAAAGATATACGGGCCACCCAAGGTTTAACCCATAGTTCAAAGATGCGCGGGCAAAGTCGTAAATCGATTTGTCCAGATTATACATCGCCATGGTCACGCCAGAGTCCGGTGCATCAAATACTTCTTTTTCAATCACGGTGCCGTCTGCGCCTTCGAACTTTATGGTGATTTTGCCGGCACCCGGGAACCGAAAATCTGTAGCTTTGTACTGATCACCATAAGCATGACGCCCGACAACGATGGGCTTTGTCCAACCCGGGACCAAGCGCGGTACGTTTCGGCAAATGATTGGTTGGCGGAAAATAACACCGCCCAGAATGTTGCGAATGGTTCCGTTCGGGCTGCGCCACATCTTTTTCAGGCCAAATTCCTCTACACGTGCTTCATCGGGGGTGATGGTTGCACATTTTACACCGACGCCGTATTTTTTAATCGCTTCGGCGGCATCGATTGTGATCTGGTCATCGGTTTCGTCGCGTGTTTCCATGCCAAGGTCATAGTATTTCAGGTCGATATCCAGATATGGCAATATCAGTTTGTCTTTGATGAATTGCCAGATAATGCGTGTCATTTCATCGCCATCTAATTCGACGACGGGGTTATCTACTTTGATCTTGGTCATGTGGAACCTCTGTTTACTTAGAATTGGAACTTGGGGCTTGTTAACGCATCTTTTCGTAAATGGAAAGAGCGGTATACGAATGTATACAGCTTGGTGATATATGTCGCAGCTTGCACTTAGTTCGCGGCGAGCGTATCACGCATCGGATACAAATTGGAGTCTTATAAGTTATGTCGGGCACAGATCATGCACAGGCCACTGATTGGAGCGGGCCACAACCAAGTTTTATCCTTGTGGAGCCGCAAATGGGTGAAAATATCGGTGCAGCGGCGCGTGCAATGTATAATTTCGGGCTGGAATGGATGCGTATTGTCAATCCGCGTGATGGTTGGCCCAATCAGAAAGCCACTACAATGGCTTCGGGTGCTGCGCGGGTGTTGGATCAGGTGCGCTTGACGCAAACGACAGCAGAGGCATGCGATGATCTGCATTATGTCTTTGCTACAACCGCGCGTAGCCGTGATTTGACCAAACCCGTCATGACACCTGAACGTGCGATGATGCATGCACGAGCTTTAATTGCCGAAGGGAAAAAAGTCGGGGTTTTATTCGGTCCGGAACGGGCAGGGTTGGCAAATGACGATGTGGTGCGCGCGAACGCGTTGATTTCCGTGCCGGTGAATCCGGCTTTTGCGTCATTGAACCTAGCACAATGCGTGCTGTTGTTAGCCTATGAATGGTGCAGAAAGGATGCGGACCTGCCACCCGAAGCAATGGCATTGGCCGGTACGGATTTTGCGACAGTTATAGAAGTGGAAAAATTGTCGGAACGTTTAGAGAAACGCTTGCGTGACAGGCGGTTTTTTTGGCCTGAAGATAAAGCCGAAAGTATGCGTTTGAATCTGCGCAACCTGTTTTCGCGTATGGCCCTGACAGGGGCGGATGTGCGTACGCTGCACGGTGTGTTTCGGGCATTGGTAAAAAGAGCAGAGGATGACTAGCACGGCTTGCCGCCATAAAGGTTTACCCCTAAATTAGCGCAAAATGGAGAACACCCCCATGAGCAAGAAACGCAGCATTTTCGAAGATGTATCCAACGATACACCAAAACAAGACACCCCAAAAGGCGGATTGATCGATCAAGGGCGCAGTGGTGCACGATTGGGCGTTTCCATATGGCTACTGATTTTGTTTGCACTGGTTGCGGTGATGATTGTTGTTGGCGGTTTGACCCGCTTGACCGACAGTGGTTTGTCGATCACGGAATGGGACTTGGTCAAAGGGGCTATTCCACCAACGAATGACTACGCATGGGCGATGGCGTTCGATAAGTATAAGAATTCACCCGAGTATACCCTGCAAAATACAGGTATGATGTTGGAAGAGTTCAAGAATATATTTTGGTGGGAGTGGGGGCACCGCCAATTGGGACGCTTTGTTGGGCTTGTCTGGGCGGTTGGGTTCATATTCTTTGCGGTGACAAAACGCATCCCAAAAGGTTGGGCGCCGCGTTTGCTATTCATCGGTTTCTTGGGCGGTTTGCAAGGGGCCATTGGCTGGTGGATGGTATCGTCAGGTTTGACGGGTCGTATGGTCGATGTGGCCTCTTACCGGTTGGCCATACATCTGGGATTGGCTTTTGTTATTTTGTGTTCCATCGCGTGGTTGATATGGCTGTTGCGCCGTAAAGAGGCTGAATTGCTGCAGGCCCGCAGGCAGGCGGATACCATGCTTTCACGTTTGGGAAAAGTGCTGCTGGTTCTGGCTATTGCCCAAGTATTGTTGGGAGCCTTGGTTGCAGGCATTGACGCGGGGCGTGGCTATATCGATTGGCCGATGATGAACGGGGAATTCCTACCGTCTGAAAGCTTTGATTATACGCCATTTTGGACGAATTTCTTTGAAAATCCCGCGTTGGTGCAGTTCAATCATCGCATGTTGGGGTATATCGTTTTTTTAGTTTCCATTTGGGTCTGGTTCAAAAGCCGTGCATCGGCGTTACGATCTGTAAAGCAAGCCTTTGATTGGGTTCTGGTTGCGGTCTTTGGTCAAATAGTATTGGGCATCGGTACCGTTCTTTATGCAGCACCATGGCACATTGCTATCGTGCACCAAATAGGGGCCATTTTTGTAATAATCCTGATGTTAAGAGCCTGTTTTGTATCGACATACCCTAAGGCGCAAAGTTTGTAATTATAACGAATGATAACATCTTGATATGCATATCATTGTCGTAGGCGCGGGTATCATCGATGCCTCTATTGCTTATCATCTTACAAAGTGTGGGGCAGGTAACCATTCTTGAAAATCCAGCCCTGTAGGTGGTGCCAGCGGATAATCGCCCCAATCGCTTTAAGTAAGATTGAAAGTGGTATGTTTCGCTTTCAATTCAAGTAAATAAAGCGAATAGTTTGTAAAACCACAAAGCAGGAGATCCGTCATGCAACAAAGTGAACGCGCAAGAATATTTAAAGACTTGCATATCAAATCCGATCCGATTGTTCTGTTCAATGTGTGGGACCCGGGCAGTGCGTTGATTGTCGCAAGCGCAGAGGCAAAAGCGATTGCTACCGGCAGTTGGCCTGTTGCGGCGGCGTTCGGCTATGCGGATGGTGAGAATATTCCACTGTCGATGGTCACGGAAAATCTACGGCGTATCGTGGGGGCGGTTGATTTGCCTGTGAGTTCCGACATTGAAGGCGGTTACGGGGTGGCGCCTGCGGCAGTCGCCAAGACGGTACGTGAAATTGTGCAGGCAGGTGCCGTTGGCTTTAACTTTGAGGATCAAATTGTGGGTGGTGAAGGGCTGCATGCACTTGATTTGCAAAGCAGCCGTATTCTAGCTGCGCGCGAAGCGGCGGATCAGATTGTATCAGGTGTCTATGTCAATGCGCGCACGGATATATTCCTGAAGGCAAAGCCTGATACGCATACAGATGCGATGTTGGATGATGCCCTGGAACGGGCGCAAGCTTTTGCGAAGGCGGGGGCGGACGGTTTTTTTGCGCCTGGTCTTGCGGATACTGCCCTGATTAAACGCCTGTGTGCGGAATGCCCGCTACCGGTAAATATCATTGCATTGCCGCATGTGCCGGATGCGGCGACATTGGCGGATTGTGGTGTGGCGCGGATTAGCTATGGGCCAGTGCCATATCGCAAGATGGCTGCTTGGCTGGAAGAACAGGCGCGGGTGGCTATTTCGTATCGTTAGGGGGGACTTGATTTAAAAGTTGACCATCCCTTTTAGACCGATCACGCTACATAGACTGCCGGGCTGATATTCCCAAGTGCAGTGTGCCTGCGCCTTGCTTGTTTAAATTCTTATGTATCATATATTCTGTTCTTCATCGATAGGGTTTCAAATTTCTGGCAAGCACGTTATCAATAAAACAGTTATTGCACGATCAACTTCGTAAATTTATTACCAATTAGGGGAACCAACATGAATTACAATTTCTTTGCAAAAATGATTATGGGTATCTTTGTACTGGTGTATCCAGCCATGTCTTTGGCAGGGGGTGCTTTGGCCATTGATCAAAAGAAAGGCGATCAATGGGGGTGGGCCATTGATTATCCTCAACAATCCGAAGCAAATGAACGCGCACTGAAAGAATGCGGCGAGGGTTGTTACATTGCCCTTGAGTTTTCCAACGGCTGTGCCGCTTATGCCGCAGATCAGACAGAAGGCTCAACTGTATGGGGTTGGGGGCGGGCCGCCAGTGAAGGTGAAGCCAAATCAATTGCTAGCCAATCCTGTTCAAGCCGGGGTGGCACCAGTTGCCTTATCCGAAGCTGGGGATGCCATTCTGCCGAAAACGAGGTTGCCCAAGAGCCATTTATTGCATTTGTAATGGTTGATCTGAAAATGGCTGCCGAAAACAGTAAAACTCGGTTTTGTGGTTATACCAGTGTTTCGCCAGCTGAAGAGTATTTTTACAGTAACTTCGTATATACCATTTTCTTTTGGGATGAGCATTTCGGTACAGAAATGAAAGCATCTTTTTTAAGGACCAGTGAAACGGGAGGCTTATCTGTTGCATCGAACCCGGTCATGCAACGCTTCTTACCCCATATTGAAGGAAACCCCGCGTATGGAAACAGGGATACAAGGGCCGAATATTATCGCGGTATTGAAGCCCGCTACTCTACCGATGCTTTGGGCAGGTATTGGAATTTTGCAGGCGACATTCTAAAAGTCGGGGATGGCTTAACCGTTGAAAATTTAACTGAGTTCTATTGCAGGTTCATGGTTGAAAAAAACCGTGGCTACGGGTTTAACATGAATGTTGTCAATGTGGGTAAATTTTAACGTAAATACTTACTATTCAAACCAAACAGGCAAACATTGTTGGCACATATCCGCTTTACGATATAATTACACGGGTTTTGTGTAACCCTTAAATTACTGCAAACCCGTTGCGCATCTCGTTAGGGGTTTTGCCAAGTCGGTTCGCGTTTTTCCAGAAAAGCGGCCACACCTTCGGCAGTGTCTTTATACATCATATTGGCGGCCATAACTTCGCCTGTATAATTGTAAGCTTCACTTATAGGCATTTGAAGTTGTTCATAAAATGCCTGTTTTCCAATCTTTACGGCTTTGCCGAGTTTGCCCGCTACTGTCTGGGCAAGTTGTAAGGTTTCAGCGTCTAATGCGCCTTCGTGAACGGACATGTTTATCAGACCATAAGCTTCGGCTTCTTGTGCTGACATAAACCGCCCCGTGGTCAGCATTTCAAACGCGCGTTTGCGTGGGATGTTGCGCGACAGGGCCACCATAGGGGTGGAACAGAACAGACCGATGTTGACGCCGTTCACACCAAAGCGTGTAGTATCTGCCGCTACGGCCATATCGCATGTGGCAACCAACTGGCAGCCTGCGGCGGTGGCTATGCCGTGAACTTGGGCGATCACCGGTTGGGGCAGGGTCAGGATGCGTTGCATCAGGGCACCGCAACGCGAAAACAGATCATTGAAATAGGTTTGCCCAGCATCATCAGCAGCCCGCGCCGCAGTCATTTCTTTTAAATCATGGCCTGCACAAAAAGCTTTGCCGGTGCCGCGCAGGATAATCGCACGGATTTTTGGGTTTCCGGCAATGGTATCAAGTTCGGCGTGAAGTGTTGCAAGCATCGCGTCCGACAGAGCATTCAGAGATTTTGGCGTGTTCAATGTCAGGATCGTTACGTCATTTTTGTCTTCGCGCAGTAAAATATCTTGGGTCATGGGGGAAACCTTAGTAAAGCTGTTGTGTTTACAAAAGGGTGACATATGGAACTGAAGATGACAATCGCGGAAATTACCGCGTTTCTGGAAAAAGTATTTCCGCAGATTGATAAAGATTTTGATGTTCTATCATTGTCTGTGGATGAAGTTGTTGTGCGCATGAATGTAAAAGACCGCCATTTGCGTCCGGGCGGCACTGTTTCAGGCCCCTCTATGTTCGCACTTGCGGATGTGTCTTATTATATCGCGACATTGGCGCTTATCGGGCCAGAGGCCCTGACTGTGACCACGAACTGTTCAATAGATTTCATGCGCAAACCGGGCCCAACTGATATGATTGCAAAGGCACGCGTGCTGAAATTGGGGCGTACATTATCCGTGGGCGATGTATTGTTGTATTCAGAAGGTATGGATGCGCCTGTGGCGCGGGCGAATTTGACATATGCAATCCCGCCAAAACTGTAATTATATGGGGTATTATTATACCTAATTTACAACGCATTGAATACATTGATATATTTAGAGTTTTGTTGTATTGACTTGACGCGTGAAACCCTTAGAACCCCCATATCAGTTTCGGCGCGACATCAGCGCCATCACCAAAGGTATGAAACCCATGAAAACTTTTTCAGCTACTCCTGCTGATATTGATAAAAAATGGCTTATCATTGATGCCGAAGGCATCGTGTTGGGTCGTTTGGCATCAATTATCGCTATGCGCTTACGTGGCAAGCACAAGCCAACATTCACACCGTCCATGGATATGGGCGACAATGTGATCGTTATCAATGCGGACAAAGTCCAATTAACGGGTAAAAAACGCACAGATAAAATCCACTACTGGCATACAGGCCACCCGGGCGGGATCAAGCAGCGTACTGCCGGTCAGATCCTGGAAGGTAAATTCCCGGAACGCTTATTGGAAAAAGCCGTGCAGCGTATGTTGCCGGGCGGTCCTTTATCACGCGAACAAATGCGCAACCTGCGTATTTATGCCGGTGTTGACCACCCGCATGAAGCCCAAAACCCAGAAGTTCTGGACGTTAAAGCCATGAACCCTAAAAACACGCGGAGCCAGTCATGAGCGACGAAATCAAATCCTTGGACGATCTAAAAGAAGCTGTGGGCGAATTGCCTGCCGCTGATGTATCAGCCGCAGAAGCGGTTTCCGCTGCGATTACACGTGAACCACAACGTGACGAACTGGGCCGTTCTTACGCGACCGGCAAACGTAAAGATGCGGTTGCCCGTGTTTGGATCAAACCGGGTTCCGGCAAAGTGACAGTAAACGGTCGCGAGATGAACAAATACTTTGCACGTCCCGTGTTGCAAATGGTTCTGGCGCAACCTTTCACCGTTGCCGGTGTTGAAGGTGAATTTGACGTAATGGCAACTGTAAAAGGTGGCGGTCTGTCAGGCCAAGCCGGTGCGGTTAAGCACGGTATTTCCAAAGCTTTGCAACTATATGAGCCATCCTTGCGCGGTGCGTTGAAAGCGGCAGGCTTCCTGACACGCGATGCCCGCGTTGTTGAGCGTAAGAAATACGGTAAAGCCAAAGCGCGTAAGAGCTTCCAGTTCTCAAAACGCTAGATTACTTGCGATATTTTTTCAAAGGGCTGGCGTTTCGCTGGCCCTTTTTGTTTCAACAGTTAGAAAGTTAATCACATGCCTGTAGGCGTATTTGACAGTGGATTGGGTGGTTTGACAGTTTACCGTGCCATTCAAAAGCATATGCCGCATCTGACACTATCGTATTTTGGTGACAATGCGAACGCACCTTACGGTGTGCGCGATGCCGATGATATTTACCATCTGACCTGTAAAGGTGTGGAACGGTTGTGGGACGAAGGTTGTGATTTGGTGATTTTGGCCTGCAACACGGCCACGGCGGTGGCGTGCCGCCGTATGCAGGAAAACTGGGTACCTGCCAACAAACGTGTATTAGGTGTTTTTGTCCCGTTGATAGAGGCGGTAACAGAACGCGATTGGGGTGATACATCACCGCCACGAGAGGTAGAGGTGAAGCAGATCGCTTTGTTTGCAACTCCTGCAACTGTTGCCAGCCGTGCATTTCAACGCGAATTGGCGTTTCGGGCCATTGGTGTGGATGTAGAGGCACAACCCTGTGCAGGCTTGGTCGATGCGTTGGAAGACAATGATCTGGAACTGGCCGAAGCCATGGTTCGCAGTCATGTCGGTGCTTTGTTGCGCCGCATGCCGAACCCACAATCTGCTGTACTGGGCTGCACGCATTATCCGATTTTAGAGCATATTTTTCAGATCGCTTTGGGGGATGATGTGAAAGTGTTCAGTCAGGCCAATCTGGTTGCAGCGTCATTGGAAGATTACCTGAAACGTCATCCTGATATGCTTGGCACAGATGGGCCAGGGCGCTTGCTGACCACGGGAAATCCGCAGGATGTCAGTGATGCCGCGACGCGATTTTTAGCCAAACCGCTGCATTTTGAAGCAGCCTGATTGTAAACCCTGCAATTATCGCTTAAATCCAAGTTGATACAAAGGAATACGCTTATGTCCGCACCAACAAATATCGCAATATTAGGGGCCTCCGGTTATACGGGGGCTGAATTGGTGCGTCTGATTGCAACCCATCCGATGATGCGTATTGTGGGACTAACAGCAGAGCGAAAAGCGGGATTGCCTATGGCTGAAGTGTTTCCGCATTTACGGCATTTGGACTTGCCTACATTGGTTAAGATCGACGCTGTGGATTTTGCGGATGTTGATTTATGTTTTTGTGCGCTTCCACATGCGACCAGCCAAAAAGTGATAGCAGCACTGCCCAAAACCCTGAAGATCGTTGATCTGTCGGCTGATTTCAGGCTGCGCGATCCGGATGAATACGCCAAGTGGTATGGTGGCAAACATGATGCGTTGGATTGTCAGGCGGAAGCAGTTTATGGGTTAACCGAATTTTACCGTGACGATATCAAAAATGCGCGCCTTGTAGCTGGCACCGGATGTAATGCGGCGACAGGCCAATATACACTGACCCCTTTGATAAAGGCGGGGGTCATTGATCTGGATGATATCATCATTGACCTGAAAACTGGCGTTAGCGGGGCAGGGCGCGCGTTAAAAGAAAACCTGTTACACGCGGAACTGTCCGAAGGGGCGCACCCTTATGCCATTGGTGGTACGCATCGGCATTTGGCGGAATTTGATCAGGAATTCAGTTTGATCGCGGGCCGGCCAGTAAAGGTGCAATTTACACCCACCCTGATCCCCGCCAATCGCGGGATCATTGCGAATGTTTATGTGAAGGGCGATGCGCAAACGATTTACGATACACTTGCAACCGCTTACGCGGATGAACCGTTCATCGAAATGCTGCCCTTTGGGCAGGCCCCAAGTACGCGGCACATTCGCGGCTCGAACTTTTGCCATATCGGTGTGGCCGCAGATCGTATAGAAGGGCGTGCCGTTGTGATTGCAGCGCTTGATAACTTAACCAAAGGCTCTTCAGGTCAGGCAATTCAAAATGCCAACCTGATGTTGGGCCTACCAGAAGGGATGGGGTTGGAAATGGCCCCTGTATTTCCATAATGGCTGTTGGACTAAAGAAAAAACGCCGTATTCAATTGATTGTGATCGGTTTTATCCTGATGGCGGTCGCAACTGCTTTAATTGGGTATGGTGCCAAAGACGGGATCGAATTCTTCCGCAGCCCCAGCCAAGTTACTGAAAATACACCACCCCCGACAGAGGTTTTTCGGATCGGTGGATTGGTTGAAGAAGGCAGTATAGTCAAAGACGGCACAACCGCGCGTTTTGTGGTTACAGATGGCGGTGCATCTGTTCCGGTTGTTTTCACGGGTATTTTACCCGATCTGTTCAGCGAAGGTACCGGCATGATCGGTACAGGCAAACTGGTCAATGGCACTTTTGAGGCGCGTGAAATTCTGGCAAAACATGACGAAAATTACATGCCCAAAGAGGTCGCAGATGCGTTGAAAGAACAAGGTGTTTACCAACCGTCCGCCGACTAAACCCATTATCAATATTTCTATTCAAGGCTGGTACTCGTCTTCAAAACGAGGTGCCACATGCAAAGTATCGATGAAATAGCCACTGAAATTATTCGCCGTGAAGGTGGGTTTGTGAATGATGCGGATGATCCGGGTGGGGCCACGAAATTTGGTGTGACCATCCATACCATGCGCCGTCTGGGGTTGGATTTAACCGAGGACGGTAAAGTCACTGTTGCGGATGTCAAAGCCCTGACGATAAATCAAGCACTTGATATATTTAAGAAACATTACTTCTACCGTCCAAAAATAGATCAATTGCCGCAGCCGTTGCAGGCCAGTGTTTTTGATATGCAGGTCAATTCGGGCGGCAATGCTATCAAGGTTCTGCAAAGGCTTTTGATCAAGTTTGGTGAAGATGTCATTGCAGACGGTGTATTGGGCCCACAATCTGTACGTGCAGCACATAATGTCTGGGTAAAAGCCCCTGATCATCTGGTGGATGCTTACGGGATCGAGCGGCGCAATTATTATTATCGTTTAGCAGATAATCGCCCCGCATCACGCAAATATGCCCGCAAGCGTGATGGTGGCAAAGGCGGATGGATTGTGCGTGCTGAAGAATTTATCGCCAAGCGGTTTCATCTGACTGCAGCGCAACACATGGAAAGGACGGGTAAATGGGTTTAATTGGAAAGATTCTGGGCATTGGTTCATCTGCCGATGGAATCGGTAGTACGGTTGAACGCGTGGCAGAAATTTTTGTGGCCAATCGCACCAAGTCGGACGCAAATTATTACCGGCGCGGGAAAGCATCTTTGGATCAGTTGGCCGCAGAATTCAAACGCGCCCCAACGGGGTATTTTGACAGGTTCGTATCCGGATTGAACCGTTTGCCGCGCCCAACACTGGCGTTGGGAACCGTTGGTTTGTTTACCTATGCGATGGCTGACCCTATCGGGTTTTCTACCCGTATGCAGGGGCTGGATACTGTACCTGATCAACTGTGGTGGCTTTTGGGGGCAATTGTATCGTTTTATTTCGGGGCGCGCGAATTGCATTATAAGCGTGCGGAAAAAAAGGCCAACTTTATGCAAACCCAGCCTTTGGGGCTGACATCGCAACCACAAAACACAGATAATGCGGCTTTATCGGAATGGCAAAACCTGTCTAGATAGCCCCATAGCGCGGCAGTCTGTCCGATAATGTAAATTTGAATTGTCGCTACCGCTGGGCCGTCTATAGTCGCGCGTATGACAGCAGAACTTGGACATTTCGCAACGCTTCTGGCGTTCTTCGTAGCCCTTCTTCAGGCGGTCGTGCCGCTGGTAGGGGCAGGGCGTAATCAAGCCGGTTGGATGGCGGCTGCTATTCCTATGGCAATTTCGCAATTCATACTTGTAGGTTTTGCCTTTGCCATGCTCACGGTTGCTTTTGTCACTTCGGATTTTTCCGTGCGTTTGGTAGCGGCTAACTCGCATTCATTAAAGCCGATGCTGTACAAAGTTTCCGGTGTTTGGGGTAATCACGAAGGATCAATGCTGTTGTGGATTCTGATCCTCAGCTTTTACGGTGCGCTTGTGGCATGGTTCGGACAAAACCTGCCTGACCGCCTGAAAGCCCGTGTTTTATCGGTGCAAGCGATGATCGCGGTTGCGTTCCTTGCCTTCATGATTTTCACATCGAACCCGTTCGAACGCATGGAATTCCCACCCGTTGATGGCAATGATCTGAATCCGTTGTTGCAGGATCCGGGCTTGGCGTTCCATCCGCCGTTTTTATACTTGGGCTATGTTGGTCTTTCCATGAGCTTCAGTTTCGCCATTGCCGCCCTGATCGAAGGCCGCGTTGATGCCGCGTGGGCCAGATGGGTGCGTCCTTGGACATTGCTGGCATGGATCAACCTGACCATCGGTATCGCATTAGGCTCTTGGTGGGCCTATTATGAACTTGGGTGGGGTGGTTGGTGGTTTTGGGATCCGGTTGAAAATGCCAGCTTTATGCCGTGGCTGGTGGCTGCGGCCCTGTTGCATTCCTCTATCGTTGTGGAAAAACGCGATACGCTGAAAAGCTGGACAATACTGCTGGCTATCCTTGCATTTTCATTCTCTTTGATCGGCACATTCATTGTGCGTTCTGGCGTCATCACATCCGTTCATGCATTCGCCAACGACCCTGAACGCGGCGTCTTCATCCTTGCAATCCTGACCGTTGCTATTGGTGGTGCGCTTTCGCTTTTCGCATTCCGCGCCCGCGCTTTACGCACAACATCTGCCTTTAGCGTGGTCAGCCGCGAATCCGGGTTGGTATTAAATAACCTGCTGTTGATCGTGGCTGCTGCGGTGGTGTTTTGTGGTACCATATGGCCGCTGATTGCTGAAATAACCACTGGCCGTAAACTGTCCATTGGTGCACCGTTCTTTGATATGGTGTTCACACCGTTTATGGTTGCTCTTGCGATGGTCCTGCCCATTGGGGCTATTTTGCCGTGGAAACGTGCCAATTTGCGCCGCGCGATGCAACCGCTTTGGGGGGTATTGGCCTTGTCAGTTGCCTTGGGTGCTTTGGTTTGGATGATGCAAACGGGTGGCCGCATGTTGGCCCCGGTCGGTATTGCACTGGCGACTTGGTTGATCTTGGGCGCATTTGCAGAACTTGGCAGTCGCGCAAAATTGGGCAAGGTAAATATCTCAGAAACCTTGCGTCGCTTGCGCAACTTACCACGTTCTGACTGGGGGAAATCAGTGGCACATGCGGGGTTGGGCCTGACAATATTCGGCATTGCGTCCATTACCGCCTGGGAAGTTGAAGACATTCGTGTCGCCAATTTCGGTGATCGGTTTTCGGTCGGTGAGTATGAATTTGTATTCAATGGTGTTACCCAGTCAAACGGTAAAAATTACAGCGTTGATAGGGGTCATTTTACCGCATTCAAAGATGGTATTGCAGTGGCTGAATTACGCCCTGAAAAACGGTTTTACCCCGTGCAGAACATGCCCACAACAGAGGCTGCAATCGATCAAAGCCTGACGCGGGATTTATACCTTGCCTTGGGGGACAAGCAAGATGATGGCGGTTACGCTGTACGCACTTACATCAAACCCTTTGCCAACTGGCTATGGATCGGTGCCATTGTTATGGCTCTGGGTGGGGTACTTAGTTTGACGGACCGCCGCTACCGTGTTGCCGCGACTGCGCGAAAAAATCCAGATGCAGTCCCGGCGGAGTAAGGCGATGATACGATTCTTATTGATATTTATTGTCCTTGCGACCCCAGTATGGGCGGTGGAACCCGATGAAATATTGGCTGACCCCGTTATGGAGGCACGCGCCCGTGTTATTTCCAAGGGCCTGCGCTGCCTTGTGTGTCGCAACGAAAATATCGACAGCTCAAACGCCGGCATCGCCAAAGATTTGCGCGTATTGGTGCGCGAACGGCTTGTAACGGGTGACACAAATGATCAGGTCGTGGCGCATATCGTGGATCGTTACGGTGAGTATGTTTTACTAAAACCGCAATTTCGTCTGGGCAATTTTATTCCTTGGCTTATTGGCCCAATCCTATTGTTATTGGGACTTTTCTTGGCGGTGAAGTTTATAACAAGACCACGCGCGGAACCTGTGACGGCCCTAAGCAAAGACGAAGAAAAGCGTCTTCGCGATCTTTTGGGCGAGTGACGCCACGAAAATATAGGCAAGTGCCATAATATGGCCCATCATAACACCATGACCTATGAAACCACCCTTTATGATCTGTCCGCAGATATAGCCACTATTACAATTAACCGTGCGGACGTTCGCAATGGGCTAAATACATTATGCCGAACGGAACTGTTGGCAGCAATCAAGCGGGCTGAAAACGAGGCCCGCGTGATTGTGTTGACAGGGGCAGGTAAAGGTTTTTGTTCGGGGCAGGACCTTTCCGATATTGATGATATTAATACCGTTGATTTAGAAACTGCTTTACGGCAGGAATATGAGCCACTGTTGAAAGCCGTATATGATTGTAAGCTGCCAACCATTGCCGCCGTGAACGGGGCGGCGGCCGGCGCCGGCGCCAATCTTGCATTGGCGTGTGATGTTGTGATTGCTACGGCATCAGCGGTTTTTTTACAAGCGTTTTCGCGTATCGGTCTGATCCCCGATGCGGGTGGCACCTATTGGTTGCCGCGCCAGATGGGTTTCCCGCGTGCGATGGGGGCTGCATTGTTTGCAGAACCTGTCACAGCTACACAGGCAGCTGAGTGGGGGATGATCTGGGAAGCGGTGGCGGATGAAGAATTTACCGCACATATCGCCAAACGCGCACACCACTTGGCGATGGGACCAACGGCATCATATGCGCTATTGAAACAAGCTATGCGGCAAAGTTTTGACAATACTGTTGATAAACAACTGGCCTTGGAGGCAAAACTGCAAGGCATTGCAGGTAAATCGGATGATTTTCGTGAAGGCGTGAATGCTTTTTTGGAAAAACGTGACCCCAAATATAAAGGCCGCTAAACAAAGCGGCCCTTGAATAATTCGCAGTATTTACACGGATTAAGTGTCACCGTTGAATTTCAGATATTTCTCGGTTGCCAAGCGGCTTTCAACATCAGTGTATTCACGATCAACGGCCCCTACATACAACTGGCGCGGACGACCGATTTTCAATTTTGGATCGGTAATCATTTCTTTCCACTGAGAAATCCAGCCAACGGTACGTGACAAGGCAAAAATCGGAGTAAACATTGAAGTGGGGAAGCCCATGGCCGACAGAATAATACCGGAATAGAAATCCACATTCGGATAAAGTTTTTTCTCGATGAAATACGGATCTTCAAGTGCGATACGTTCCAGTTCTTTGGCAATCTTCAAGGTCTCGTTGTCTTCAACACCCAACAGGCTTAGCACCTCGTCGGCACTTTCTTTCATCACTTTGGCGCGCGGGTCAAAGTTTTTATACACGCGGTGACCAAAGCCCATCAAACGGAACGGATCGTTCTTGTCTTTGGCGCGTGCGACATATTCAGGAATGCGATCAACCGTGCCGATTTCGTGCAGCATTTGCAAGGCAGCTTCATTGGCTCCACCATGTGCAGGGCCCCAAAGACAGGCGATACCGGCAGCAATACAGGCAAACGGGTTGGCCCCGGAAGAGCCAGCTAAACGTACTGTCGATGTCGACGCGTTTTGTTCGTGATCGGCGTGCAGGGTAAAGATACGATCCATGGCTTTTGCAAGCACAGGGTTCACTTCATATTCTTCGCTGGGTACGGCAAAACACATGCGCAAGAAGTTAGAGGCGTAATCCAGATTGTTGTCAGGGTAAACAAACGGTTGGCCGATGGAATATTTGTAGGCATACGCCGCAATCGTCGGGATTTTTGCGATCATGCGGATTGAAGCAATTTCGCGTTGGTTTACATCTGTAATATCGGTGCTGTCGTGATAAAACGCAGATAGCGCGCCAACCACACCACACATAATGGCCATTGGGTGGGCATCGCGCCGGAAACCGCGGAACAGGTGTTGCATTTGGTCGTGCAACATCGTGTGGTTTGTGATGCGATCCTTGAATTCTTTCAGCTGTTCTTTGCTGGGCAAATCGCCGTATAGCAAAAGATAACAAACCTCTAGATAATGTGATTTCTCGGCCAGCTGTTCAATCGAATAACCGCGGTATTGTAACTTGCCTTCGCCGCCATCGATAAACGTGATGGTCGAGTCGCAAGATGCGGTTGAAGTAAAGCCGGGATCATATGTGAATACTTTGCCTTGTGCATAAAGTTTTGTAATATCAAGGACATCAGGACCAGCGCTTGGTGAATAAATTGGTAGTTCCAATTCCTGACCATCAAGATTTAATGTTGCGGTGCGTTTATCGTCTGTCATAGCGTCCTCATTTTCGTTTCGGGGGAAGGCCCCATTTATGTCTTTTTGGGCAATCTAATCACCCCGATATGGCGTCACTGCCATCGAAAGAGTATTCCAGAGAATTCTGGTATTACATCTTTGCCGCCGCATCATTAATCCGCGCAAGCGTTTCATCTTTTCCAATCGCCACCATCATGTCAAACGTAGACGGCGACTTGGTTGTGCCAGACAATACAACTTTCATAGGTTGTGCAATCTTGCCAAGCCCGACACCTTCTGTTTCTGCAAAGTCGCGAAACAAGGTTTCCAGCTCTTCTTTTGTCCAAGTTGTAACGTTTGCTAACAGCGGGGTCAATCGTTTCAGTATACCATTGGATACCGAAATCAAGTGTTTTGCTTCATTTTCGTCAGGCGCGAATGGTCGCGCCCCCAAAACGAAGCGGGATTTATCCAGTAAATCAGGTAGCTTTTTAGATCTTTCGCGTACAATCGGCAGCACTGCTTTCAGTTTCACAAGTTCGCCATCCGTTAGCGGCTCGCGGTCTTGTGACCCAATGTAATCTTGCAAGCCTGCAATCAAAACGTCATCGGACACATTTTCGATATGATATTTGCTGACATTATCCAGCTTTTTGAAATCGAAACGGGACGGTGCTTTGTTGACGCCTTTCAAATCGAACCATTCAATTGCCTGTTCGGTTGTGAATAACTCATCATCACCATGGCTCCAGCCTAAGCGCGCCAGATAGTTGCGCATGGCCTCGGCCAGATATCCCATTTCGCGGAATTCTTGTGCGCCTGTCGCGCCATGGCGTTTCGACAGTTTCTTGCCATCATCCCCGTATATTAGCGGGATATGGGCGAATGTTGGAATATCCCAACCCAAGGCATTATAAATCAGACTTTGCCGCCCTGCATTGATCAAATGTTCATCGCCGCGTATGATGGTATTCACACCCATATCATGGTCATCGACAATCACCGCTAATGTATATGTCGGCGTTCCATCTGAACGTAACAGGATCATGTCGTCAAATTCGGCGTTCTTCCAGGTCACTTTACCCTGAACCGCATCATCAATACTTAAAATTCCTTCACGGGGTGCTTTAAGTCGTATGACAAACGGGGCATCCGGTGTTGTTGCAGGGCCGGCATCACGCCAAGGGCTTTGGAAACTGCTGTATTTGCCTTCGGGTGAGGCGCGGAATGCATCAATTTCTTCTTTGGTTGCATAACATTTATAGGCATGATTTGTGTTCAGCAAAATGTGGGCCACTTCGGCATGACGATCACGGCGCGCGAATTGGCTGTTTGCTTCACCATCCCAATCAAGGCCCAACCAGCGCATACTTTCAAAAATCGCTCGAGTCGCTTCATCGGTCGAGCGTTCGCGGTCCGTGTCTTCAATCCGTAACAAAAACTTGCCGCCATTGGCGCGCGCATAAAGCCAGTTGAACAGGGCAGTACGGGCCCCGCCAATGTGCAGATAGCCTGTGGGGGATGGTGCGAAACGGGTGACAATGCCCATGTGTTAACCTCTTGGAAACCATGATGAAGATAGTGTTGTCCCACGTTTAGGCAAATGATCGGGGAAGAGCAAGAGAGGTGCGCATACCAAGTCTCACTATCAGTCTAGAGGCGCAACGGGGCCGATTGCTTTTATGGCTGCCTGTGTGCCTGTCACTGGGTATCGGGTTTTATTTTCTGATCGATTTTGAACCAATGGCGGGGCTTGTCCAAATCTTATGTGCTGTCAACGCTATGTTGTTTGTTCTGGCATTCATTGAACGCAGCAGGACAAGTGCCATTCTGCTACGGGTCAGTGCAATTATTTTGATGGGTTTTTTGTTGGCGGTTTTCCGCAGCCATATAGTGGCCGAACCAGTATTGGGTTGGCGTTATTACGGCCCGGTTGAGGGTGTTATTGTTGGGATTGACCGATCCAACGCAAACCGCCCGCGCCTGACTTTAACCGATCTTGATTTAGGGAAAATCTCAAAATCGCGCACGCCTGCCTTTATACGCGTATCGTTGCATTCGGATATTGGGTTGGATTATTTACGCCCGGGCGCACGGGTGCGCACAATAGGTAATATTGCACCGCCAACCGGCCCTGTTGAACCGGGTGGGTTTGATTTTCAACAATATGCATGGTTCAAAAGGCTGGGTGCGGTTGGATATTCGCGTGAACCCGTTGAATTGGTCGTAGGGTCGAAACTAAATAGCTACACTTTACGTCTGTTTGACCTGCGAATGCGGATTGCGGCCCATGTTCGTGGCCAAATCGACGGACAAACCGGGGCCTTTGCCGCAGCGATTGTTACAGGTGATAGATCAGCCATTGATCCTGCTATGCTGGATGATTTGCGTGCTTCGAACCTTGCGCATTTATTGGCCATATCAGGTTTGCACATGGGTTTGCTTGTTGGGTTTATCTTTGGCTTTGTGCGTTATGGATTTGCCTTAGTGCCGATTATCGCGCTGCATTATCCGACAAAGAAAATTGGTGCCGTTCTGGCTCTGATTGCGGGCTTTGCCTATCTGCAAATCTCCGGGGCTGCGGTCGCCACTGAACGGGCTTTTATTATGGTCGGTGTCATGCTTGTCGGGGTGTTGCTTGATCGCCCTGCAATTACCTTGCGCGCGGTGGCGATGGCAGCGACAGTTTTGTTGATCTTTCGCCCCGAAAGCTTGTTACAAGCCGGGTTCCAGATGTCATTTGCCGCAACGACGGCACTTGTCGCCAGTTTCGAGTTCCTGAAATATCAACGTCACTGGCAGGCAATACAATTCGGTACGGGCCGAATTTTCCAACCTTTTGTTGCGCTATTTATCTCATCGTTCATTGCAGGGGCGGCAACGGCCCCGTTTGCCGCGTTTCATTTTAACCAGTTTTCACAATTTGGGCTTATTGCCAACTTGGGTTCTGTGCCTGTCATGGGGTTATTGGTGATGCCGTCGGCAGTTGTGGCGGGCCTGCTAACCCCATTTGGGTTAGAGAACTTGCCGTTTTGGGTCATGGGGCAAGGCGTGGAATGGATACTGGGCGTTGCCCACTTTGTGGCAGGGTTGGATGGATCGGTCAGATATGTTCCCAAAGGTTCAAACTATGTATTGCCGCTTGTCGCATTCGGTGCTGTACTGTTTATCTTATGGCGCGGGGCAGGACGCCTGCTTGGGACTGTGTTGTGTATGATTGCCTTCGGAATTTGGGTCGGAACATCCAGACCCGATGTGTTGATTTCAGATACAGGCCGGTTGCTTGGGGTTGTTCTAAACCAGAAACGGGCTTTGAATCGTGAGCGTGGTAATGGTTTTTCTGCAAGGGTCTGGTTGGAAAATGATGGCGATAAAATAGAGCAGATTTTGGCAGCTGACCGCTATGCCGGTTTTTCGGATGCGATGGTGATAGATGTCGGTACTGCGAAAATCGGTTATCTTTGGTCAAAGAAAACGCAACTTTCAGAACTGGAAACTTATTGTCGGAACACGGATATTCTGATCTCGCCCAATTGGAAGCAGGATTTGTCGGGCGATTGCATCCATATTTCGCAATTCTATCTGCGCTATAATGGTTCTGTTGCTATTACATTCAAAGATGGGCAGGCCAAGATAAAAACCGCGCGGCAAGTAACAGGGGCGCGGTTGTGGAATTCATGGTGGTTGCGCGCAAAACCATAGAAAAAAAATGCATAGTATAAAATCTGTAGATGGTTATAAAACCGAAATGGTGACCGCCTATTTATGCTAACACCTATATAGTACTATAATCCCGCTACCAAAAACGGCAGCGGCGCAATAAGGCGTGGCATATTTTTATTACCTTAATAGGTGCGGATCAATCCTACCAAACGGCCCTGAATTTTTACCTGATCATCACGGTAAACCCGTGTTTCATAGGCAGGGTTCGCAGCTTCCAGCGCTATGGCCGAACCGCGTTTACGCAGGCGTTTCAGCGTGGCTTCCTGATCTTCGACCAAAGCCACGACGATTTCGCCATTATCCGCATCCGCCTGTTCGTGAATGACCACAATATCCCCGTCGTTGATGCCCGCATCGATCATACTGTCGCCTTTGACTTCTAGCGCGTAATGCTTGCCGCCACTTGCCAGCATTTCGCCCGGTACTGACACATTATGCGAGGCGACTTGAATGGCTTCTATCGGGGTACCTGCTGCAATGCGCCCCATCACGGGCAAATCCAGCGCATGGCTTGATGATATTGGTAACGCAGATCGCGGTGCGGGGGCAGGCGCCGAACCTTCAATCACGCGGGGTTTAAAGCCGCCATTATCTAGATTTTCGGGCAGACGTATAATTTCCAATGCGCGTGCACGATGCGGTAGGCGGCGGATAAAACCACGTTCTTCCAATGCAGTGATCAGACGGTGAATACCTGATTTCGAGCGCAGGTTTAATGCTTCTTTCATTTCATCGAAAGACGGTGGTACCCCGTCTTTTTTCATTCGGTTATGGATGAACTCCAATAAATCCATTTGTTTACGGGTCAGCATATGTTCCCTCCTGTCGCCAGTTTGTCTGCGTATTGTTCCCGTTCGTTCTATAGGTGTTCTTGTTTTGTGTCAACAGCTATACCTTGGGTAGTTCACTGTTCTAACTATGTCTGCTAAAAGTACATGTACAATTAGATAATCGCTATTGTGTTATATCCGAATGACTTCAACCTTATCACCCGCTTTTCTGGCAGGATCGTTCGGTTCGCGGTGCATCAGGATATTAGCTTGCGCCAATATTGACAATAAAGAGCTGTCTTGTCGGTCAAACAAAGTGCATGTCGGATTTCCATCGACCAATCCCGAAATTGCCCGCATATAATGCGCGCGCGGACCGTTGGGTTTGATGTCTTGGGTCAAGGTTGCAGTTTCGCGTGTCAGGGCCTGTTTACCCAACCCCAGCATCGCGTTTAAAGCTGGGCGCAAAAAGATGTGGCCACAAACGATTGAACTGACAGGGTTTCCCGGCAATCCGATTAGTGGGGTGTTATTGTATTGCCCTGCCATCAGCGGCTTGCCGGGGCGCATCGCGACCTTGTAAAAACTGGTTTCCATATCGGCACCTTGTGCCATTTGGCCGACCAGATCATGATCGCCTACGGATGCCCCGCCCATGGTGACAATCGCATCCGCGTCTTCGCAAAGATCAAGTACCGTGCGCAATGCCGCTTCATTGTCGCGCGAGATAGGCAACAAACGCGCCTCACCCCCTGCGGCTTCTACCATTGCTTTCAGGCCCAAATTGTTGGAGCTGCAAATTTGATCAGGGCCAAGCGGTGCGCCAGGGTAAACCAGCTCATCCCCCGTAGGAACAAGAGCGATAATCGGTTTTCGGCGCACGGGAACCATGCCCACATTCATTGCCGCCAGCAGGGATATCTCATTGGCGCCAAGCTTTAACGGGGCGGAAACCGTATCTCCAATGGCAAAATCACCCCCTGCGGGGCGGATATAGGATTTTGTATCGATATTGTCGGACACGGTGATGGTATCGCCGTCGCGGGTACAATCTTCTTGTATCAGGATCCGATCAACCCCGTTGGGGATTGGCGCGCCGGTGAAAATCCGAACGGCTTGCCCTGTGTTGACAGTGCCTTCATAACGCGCACCTGCCGCACTTTCACCGATAACCGTCAGCGTGGCTTCTGTTGCAATATCTGCGTTGCGAACCGCATAACCATCCATCGCAGAGCTTGCAAAGGGTGGTTGGTTGTGGGTAGCGGTTATATCACGGGCCAAAACGCGCCCCGCAGTTTCAGCGATGGGGACGTCTTCAATATCCAACGGATCAAACAGGTCAAGGATGTGTGCTAAGGCTTGTTCAACAGAGATCATTATTTGCCCTCGTAAAGCCCTGATTTTCCACCGTCTTTCAGTACCACGCGAATGTCGGATATCTGCATGGCCTTATCCACTGCTTTGACCATGTCGTAGACGGTCAGAGCGGTGACTGAAACTGCCGTCAGAGCTTCCATCTCTATCCCTGTCTGGCCTGTGGTTTTGATGGTGGCTTCTATGTCGACGCAATTTTCAGGGGTATTCACCGTCAGATCAATTGCAACTTTGGTGATCGGCAAGGGGTGACACAAAGGGATCAGGTCAGGGGTTTTTTTGGCGGCCATAATGCCCGCGACCCGTGCAATACCCAGAACATCGCCCTTTTTTGCAGTCCCTTTGGCAATCAATGCTAGGGTTTCGGGGGCCATCACAATACGGCCCTTTGCGGTGGCGATGCGCGAAGTCGCGGCTTTGTCGCCAACGTCAACCATATGCGCCATACCTTGATCATCGAAATGCGAGAGTTTGTTGGTCATGCGACTACCATCGGGTTTGCTAGAAGGGTTTTGGTTGCTAAGGCGACATCTTCTTGGCGCATCAGGCTTTCGCCGATCAGAAAACTGCGAGCACCTACGGCGGCCATATCGGCCATGTCTTCGGGCGTGAAGATACCGCTTTCGGTGATCATATGACGATCGTTTGGGACATTGCGCGAAAGATCGCGCGTGGTATCCAGTGTGACCTCGAACGTTTTCAGATTGCGATTGTTGATACCCAAAAGCGCAGATTTCAACTGCAATGCGCGATCAAGTTCGGCTGCGTTATGCACTTCCAGAAGCACATCCATACCCCATTCAAAGGCACAGGCTTCCAGTTCATTGGCTTGGCCGTCAGTGACACTTGCCATGATGATCAAAATACAGTCCGCATTCCATGCACGGGCTTGGGCCACCTGATAAGTGTCATACATGAAATCCTTGCGCAGGGCAGGTAGGTCGCAAGCATCACGGGCTTGTGTCAGAAATTCGGGAGCACCTTGAAAGCTGGGCGTGTCGGTCAGGACTGACAGGCATGTGGCGCCGCCTTGCTGATAGGCCTCAGCCAATGCAGGTGGATTGAAATCTGGGCGGATTAAGCCTTTGGACGGGCTGGATTTTTTGATCTCGGCTATCAGACCATAACCTGTTTGCGTGGCGCGTCCCAAGGCGGCGGCAAAACCGCGTACCAGACTAGCCTCTTTTGCCATATCTTCTAGATCCTTGATCGGCAATGCGCGTTTTTGTGCAGCGATTTCATCCAGCTTATAAGCTTTAATTTTTTCCAGTATGTCGGCCATTAGTCTGCCTCTGAGGTTATTTTTGCTAACAACGCCAGCTTTTCTTTTGCTTTGCCGGAATCGATACTTTCCACCGCTATTTCAACGCCTTGTTTCAGATCATTGGTCTTGCCGGCAATAACAAATGCGGCGGCTGAATTCAGCAAAACTGAATCGCGATAAGCAGATTTTTCACCGTCCAGCAATGCGCCCAATGCAGCAGCATTATATTCTGGTGTATCACCTTTGATCGCTTCTAGCGGATGCACAGGCAAGCCTGCATCCTCTGGATTGATCTCAAATTCTGTAATTTTATCGTTCTCTAATGAGGCAACCCATGTCACACCCGCGATGGATATTTTATCCGTACCGTCAGAGCCATGTACTAACCATGCTTTTTCAGAGCCGAGTTGCTGAAGTACTTCAGCCATCGGGTGAATAAGATCGCGTTTATATGCCCCAGTTAGCTGCCGCTTTACACCTGCAGGGTTGGTCAAGGGGCCAAGAATGTTGAAAATTGTGCGGGTTCCCAACTCGATCCGCGCAGGCATAACATGGCGCATAGCGGGATGGTGCATCGGTGCCATCATAAAACAGATGCCGGCCTGATCCAAAGCGCGTTGTGCAACCTCAGCTGTGATCATCACATTAACACCGTTAAGACTAAGCGCATCCGCAGAACCAGATTTCGACGATAGGCCGCGATTACCGTGTTTGGCGACAGTCACACCAGCCCCTGCGGCCACAAGGGCACAGGCGGTTGATATGTTGAAGATAGATTTGCCGTCACCACCGGTGCCAACAATATCTATTGTGCCCTTGGGTGCCTTCACGGGCAAGCACTTGGCACGCATCACGGCAGCCGCAGCGGTATATTCATCTACTGTTTCACCACGCGTGCGCAGGGCCATCAGGAAACCACCTGTTTGCGATGGCGTTGCTTCGCCTTCCATGATGATGTTGAACGCGGTTTCAGCTTCGGAGCGGGTCAACGGACCGTCGGCGGCTTTAGCTATTATGGGTTTTAATGCGTCACTCATGCCGATACCTTCACTTCGTCCAGAAAATTCTTTAACATTGCATGCCCATGTTCGGAAGCAATGCTTTCGGGGTGAAACTGGCAACCGTGTATGGGCAGTTCTTTATGTGCCAGCCCCATAATTGTGCCGTCTTCCAACCATGCGGTCACCTCCAGACAATCGGGTAGGGTGTCACGATCAACCACAAGTGAGTGGTAGCGCGTGGCCTGAAACGGGCTGGGCAGTCCTTTGAAAAGTGATGTGCCATTGTGGTGCATCGTACCCATCTTGCCGTGTACGATTTCCGTATGACGCACGACTTTGCCACCAAAGGCTTGTCCGATTGTTTGATGACCTAGGCAAACACCGATCAGCGGTGTTCGGGTTTCTGCGGCTGCTTCGGTTATCGCCAGACAAATCCCAGCCTGATCGGGGTCGCACGGGCCGGGGGAAAGCAAGATCGCGGACGGGTTTAGGGCCATGGCTTGCTGCACATCAATCTCGTCATTACGTTTGACCACGACATCGGCACCCAACTCGCCCAGATAATGGACTAGATTGTAGGTAAAGCTGTCGTAGTTATCGATCAGTAGCAACATTTTCGCGTATTCCAGTGTTCGTGTAAAACGGGGGGTGAACTCCGTAGATTTCTGCGCTATACATGCCCAGAGTGTTAAGCAATGGTCAAGAGTGCGTACACGTTTTGATAGGAGCAGGTATTGATGGGATTTATTCAAGGTATATTCGGGTTTTTCATAGGTTTGGTGTTCGGTGGGGTTGCTTTGATGGCCGCTATCGTATTTTTACCGCAAATTCAGGTACCGGATGCGCCAAAGCAAGATGCTGCGGTGCAAGAAACAACTAACCCTGAAAGCGTAACGCCTGTTGCAGAAGAATCGGCGATGGTCAAAACACCTGAGCCTGTTGCGCAGCCAGAGGTGGTGGTGACAGAAGAAGTGATTGTGACCGAACCTGTTGAAGAAAGTACGGAAGCACCTGTTGTGCAGGCTGTGGAAGAAGCCGCCGAACCCGACACTGCTGAACAACCTGCTGAGGAAGTTCAAATCGTTGAGGAACCTGTGGCGGACACCCCAAAGTTGGCTTTGCAATCAGAAGAACCGGAAGCGGAGGCCCCGCCCAAGAAATTCAACCTGCCGACAATTGAGGTGGAAGAAGAGCCTGTAAACGTTGAAGAAGAACCTGCAGTGGTGGAAGAAGAACCAGCACCTGCCCCAGAAACAGGGATTACGATTGGCAAAAAGCCATCATCATCTTTACCCAGCATCACGCAAGAAGCACCTGAAACGGATGTTGTCCCCACTGCTGAAGCGGCAGTTGTCACCAATGCTTTGGAGTTGTACGCGACAACATTCGATCCTGTAGACCGTCCCCTGTTGGGTGTGGTTTTACTGGATGTCGGTGATCAGGGTCTATCGGTTGATAAACTGAAAAAACTGAACGCGCCGTTCACGATAGCGATCCGTGCGAGTGATCCCGATGCCTCTGCGCGCGCACTTGAATATAGTGCGGCCGGATTTGAGGTGATCGCAATGGCCCCCGAAAACAACACTGCGGCCCTGAATGTGGCCTCTAGCGCCAGTCAGGTTCAGGATGCGCTTGATGTGATGTTTACCACTGTGCCCAATGCGATCGGGTTGATGGATAACGCAGATGCGACTTTGCAGAAAAATAACCGTGCAGGAAAAGAGATCGTGAATTCTTTTGTGGAAACGGGCCATGGGTTGATCAGCAATACCAAAGGGATAAACACACTTGACCGAGAGGCCCGTGCCGTTGCCGTGCGTACGGCCAAAGTAGCCCGCACGCTGGACGGCAATCACGAAAGTAAGCCCGTGATCACGCGCTATCTTGACCGCGTTTCATTGGATGCGGGGCGTGACGGTGCCGTGATTATTCTGGGGACGACCGCCAAAGATACCGTGGCCACCATTGCGGTTTGGTTGCTGAGCTCCAAGGGGCAAAGCGTCACGCTGGCCCCTGCGAGTGCTGTTTTGTTGGGGAAGTAGCGAACCTGAGGTCAAGTATGTGGTCGATGTACTTGTAAGTGTGTGCCCTAATTACCCGACTTAAACTCGACAAACAACTCCGCATCTTTTGCGGCTTGCCGCAACGCATTGGATTTATTAACAGTTTCTTGAAATTCGGCTTCGGGGTCACTGTCGTAAACTACGCCGCCGCCTGCTTGAATATATAGCTTTTCGGCCTTGGTTACCGCAGTGCGCAGTGCAATGCAGATGTCCATGTCACCACCTGCGGAAAAGTAACCCACACCGCCGCCGTAGATGCCGCGTTTTTCGGTTTCCAGCTCGTCGATTATTTCCATCGCACGCACTTTGGGTGCGCCCGATACCGTGCCTGCGGGCAAGCCGGCCAACAGGGCCGACAGGGCATCGTGATCGTCTGACAGCTCGCCGATCACGTTTGAAACGATATGCATAACATGACTGTAACGTTCTATTATAAATTTCTCGTTCGGGTTTACGGTGCCGATTTTGGCGACGCGGCCGACGTCATTGCGGCCCAGATCAAGCAGCATAAGGTGTTCAGCCAATTCTTTTGGGTCAGCAAGTAAATCAGCCTCAAGCGCTTTGTCTTCCACCTCTGTTTCACCGCGCACACGCGTTCCTGCGATCGGGCGGATGGTGACCTCGTCGCCTTTGACCCGTACCAGAATTTCAGGGCTGGCACCGATCACCTGAAAGCCGTCGAAGTTGAAGTAGAACATATAGGGTGATGGGTTCGTGCGACGCAAAGCGCGGTACAGCGAAAAGGGCGGCAGTTTGAAATCTTGCGTCCAGCGCTGGCTTGGCACGACCTGAAAAATATCACCTGCTTTGATATAATCCTTGGCCGTTTCAACTACCTTGAAATAATCTGCCTTGCTGGTGTTGGAATGGGGTTCGCCGATGCAATCGTCGGCAGACAATGTGCAGGTTTCGGCGGCAACGTTACGATCCAGATTGCCAACTGCATCCATCACCCGTTCGACGGCCTGATTATAGGCGGCGCGTGCGTTTTGACCGTCAGCAGCCCAGACGGGTGAAATCACTGTGATATCGCCCTTCACGCCATCAACAATAACGATCACGGTTGGGCGTGTCATTACGGCGTCTGGCAGGCCGATGGGGTCGGGGTTCACATTGGGTAGGTTTTCAACCAGACGGATCATATCATAGCCTAGATAACCGAATAGGCCCGCAGCCATAGGTGGCAGGTCAGTAGGCAAATCAATGCGGCTTTCGGCTATCAGGCTGCGCAGGGCGGTCAGTGGGTCATCTGCCATCGGTTCAAACGCATCTGCGTCAAAGCGGGCAGAGCGGTTGACCCGTGATGTCATGCCGTCGCATTTCCAGATCAGATCGGGTTTCATACCGATGATCGAATAACGGCCCTTTATTTCGCCACCTGTCACCGACTCCAGCATAAAGCTGTTTTCACCGGCTTGCGCCAATTTCATCATCAAGGATACAGGCGTGTCCAGATCGGCCACAAGCCGTGTATAGACGACCTGATTTTGATTTGCTTTATAAACCGTTTCAAAGTCCGGGAACGTAGGGAATAAAGACATAAGTTACATATTACCGTTATTATGTCCGGCACCACCATTTGTGCCACCGGTAAGCTGCACGTTGATTTGATTTATCGCAGTCTGATTTATGCTAACGTCTGCTTCTTCACGTAAAGCGTTTGCAAACACGGTCAGCAGATCATTGCCGATTTGCGAATCCAGCTGCTGTTGCACTGCGTCCCTTAAGGTCTGATTTTCCGCAATACTGTCGTCAAAACTGTTGATCTGATCCAAGCGCGCGATAAAAACGCTGGATGCACCCGCTGCAATGGTGGTTTTACCAGTATCAATTGTGAATACTTCACCCAACAAAGTGGGGGGTGTTCCTTCAATATAGCCGGTACGCCGTGCGGCGGTTTCGCTGTGGATTTCCAGACTTCCAAAGCCGGCACCTGCGTCTAGGTCTGCCTTCAGATTATCCGCTTTCAATGTAAGCATGCGCAAGGTTTCTGCCCGTTTCCAATCGGCTATGACCTGATCTTTTACGACGTTCAATGGGCGCAATGCAGGATCAATGACCTTATCAACACGCAAGGCAAAAATGCCGCCATCGGCCAGATCGTTGATTTCCGGAAAGTCACCTGCGTTGGTTTGGTTGGCGATGGTGCGGAAGTTTTCATAAGCGGCAATGCCGTCTGCTGTGGACGCTGTGAATGAAAGCGTACCCAATTCCATATCGGTGTCGGTAGCCAGAGTTTCCAGACTATCGCCTGCGGCCAATAGATCGTCGATATCGGTGACAAGATCAGTGACCAGACGTCGCGCAGCTTCGCCTGACAATTCCGCTGTGATTTCGGCGCGGGCATCTTCGAATGAGGTAAAATCTGCGGTCAATATTGCATTGATGCGAAACAGGGCAGGACCAAGAGATGACTGAACCGGACCAACGACACCCGTTGTTTCAGTTGCAAAGACCAAATCTGCCGCAGTCGCAGAAACACCACCCGGTTCAACTTCGCCCAGATCGACATCCGCTGATGTTAACCCACGATCTGCCAGAAGAGTGTCAAAAGTTACGCTGCCTGCATCCAGTAAATTGCGCGCTTCTGTTGCTTCTTCATTTGATCCGAAAACGATCCGTTCCAGGCTGCGTTTTTCCGGTTTGTTGAAGCGATCTGATTGCAAATCGTATGACTCGCGAACGAGGGCCTCATCTATATCAACCTGATCTGACAGCATTTCAGGGGTGAGCCATGCATAGGTAATATCGCGGGTTAGGGGGGCGGTATACGCTTCTGGTGTGGCTTCGTATTGTGTTTGAATTTGTGCATCTGTCGGTTCTGCAACAGGGGTATCCAGCATTGAGGCGGTCAGCTCTGCCCAAACGAAATCACGGTTTTCGCGATCAAATTCCAATAAAGCTTGGGTTTGTGTCCCTTGCGATTTCAGCCCTGTGACGACTGCGATTTGTAAAAGTGCACGCGCAGCATCTTTGCGTAAAATATTATCATATTCGGCAGGTGACCAACCTGAGCGTTCCAGTGCGAATTCATAAGATTCTATGTCAAATGAGCCATCTAGCCCCTGAAATGCCGAATTAGCCAGTAATTGTGTTTGCACGGCTTCATCACCGATGCTGACACCAAGTCTGGTTGTTTCATTATCCAAGGCTGCCGTAGTCAAAAGCCCCTGCAGGACATCGTTTTGAATGCCAAAAGCCTGTGCTTCGGTTGCGGACACGGTACGACCCATTTGTTGCGACAGGTTTGCTAGCGAGCGGTTCAGGGCTTGCGCGTAAATATCTGTGCTGATTTTTTCTTCGCCAACTTGGCCGATACTGCGGATCGTGCCGCCACCTTGGCCAATGCCACCAAAACCGATCAAGCCGAGAGCGAGCAGGGCCAGTATAACCCAAATTACGGTTTTGTTTGTCTTCTTTGCACGCATTGAACCCAGCATATGAACCGTCCTTTACCTAAGCTTTCATGCGTTTTAGGGGGATGTCAGGATGTGCGCAAGCAAGGAGTGTTGAAAAGAACGTGAATTTTGGAGAAAACCGCGTTTGCTTTTGACATTTGACACCTTGACCAAATCCTATTTGGGCGCGATAGGGGGGACATGGCTGCACCTCCGATCTTGACTCTATCCAATATCCACCTGACTTTCGGTGGGAACCCGTTGTTTACTGGTCTTGATCTGGTGATAGAGGAAGGCGCGCGGTTATGTTTGGTCGGGCGCAACGGCTCCGGCAAATCGACATTGTTGAAAGTGATCGCAGGACTTGTGCAGCCTGATGATGGTGTGCGCTTTTTAAAGCCGCGCCAGTCGGTTGGTTATATGGAACAAGACCCTGATCTGTCCAGTTATGAAAGTTTGCGTGACTATGCGACGGCAAATCTGGATGCGGGTGATATGTACCGTGTTGATATGGTTGCGGACGGATTGAAGCTGGATTTGGATCGTAATCCCAACACGGCATCGGGGGGTGAACGTAGGCGGGCGGCTTTGACCAAGATTGTCGCAGAAGACCCCGATTTGATGCTGTTGGACGAACCGACGAACCATTTGGACGTACAGGCGATTACATGGTTGGAAGATCATTTGCGCACCACACGCAAGGCGTTCATTCTAATCAGTCATGACCGTACATTTTTGCGCACCCTGACGCGCGGTATCATTTGGGTTGACCGTGGTGTTGTACGCCAACATCCAAAAGGCTTTGAAGCCTTTGAAGATTGGCGTGACAAGAAGTTTGAAGAAGAAGATATGCAGCGTCACAAGCTAAACCGTCTGATTAAGGCCGAAGGGCGTTGGGCGGTAGAAGGTATTTCCGCGCGTCGCAAACGCAATCAGGGCCGTGTACGGCGTCTGGCGGATTTACGTGAGGAAAAGGCGGGGCAGATCAAGCGTACGGGAACAGCAGCTATGGCACTGGATATAGGGGGCAAATCTGGCAAGTTGGTAGTGGAAGCCGTTGGTATATCAAAGGCTTACGATAAGCCGATTGTGACAGATTTTTCCTTACGGGTAATGCGCGGTGAGCGTATAGCGCTTGTTGGGCCGAACGGTGTGGGTAAGACCACGTTGTTGAATATGTTGACGGGGCAACTCTCCCCTGACAGCGGCACGATTAAATTGGGCACAAACCTTGTGCCAGCTATTTTTGATCAAAATCGCGCACAGCTTAACCCGAAAGCCACGCTTTGGGAAACACTGACACAAGATAAAGAGCTGGGTGTTTCAGGAAAAAATGACCAAATCATGGTGCGGGGCAATCCCAAACATGTGGTGGGTTATCTGAAAGAATTTCTGTTTGACGACAATCAGGCACGCGGCCCGGTTTCGGCACTGTCCGGTGGTGAGAAGGCGCGGCTTTTACTGGCACGGATCATGGCCAAGCCCAGTAATTTATTGATCTTGGATGAGCCGACCAATGATTTGGATATTGAGACCATGGATCTGTTGCAAGAAGTTCTGGATGGCTATGACGGTTCGGTTATATTGGTTAGCCACGATCGTGATTTTCTGGATTTGGTTGCGACAACGACCATTGCGATGGAGGGCGATGGCAAGGCGGTGATCTATGCGGGTGGCTGGTCGGATTACCGGGCGCAACGGCGTGAAATTCATGGTGAGGATGCCAAACAAGCCAAGAAACCCAAAGGCACCAAGGTTTTGGATAATGTGGAATCGTCGAAGGACGGCTTAAACTTCACCCAAAAACACCGATTGGAAGCTTTGCCAGATGTGATGGCGCGGTTGGAAGCAGAGATTGCAAAGTTGCAGGAATTCATGTCTGATCCGGACTTGTTTGCGAATGAGCCTGCCAAGTTTCAAAAGGCCACGGATGGTTTGATTGAAAGACAGGCAATGTTGGATGCAGCAGAGGAAGAATGGTTGAAGTTGGAAGCTTTGGCCGAGGGGGGGAAATGACGAAAGTAACTATTGAACTGGACGCAATATTTGAACGTTCAAAGGCCGCTTTGTTGCGCCACGGTGCAAGCGAATTTGCAGCATCTGAAGTCGCCAAAGCCGTGCGCAAAGCAGAAGAAGTTGGGAACCTGATTTGCGGGCTTTATTACTTGGAAAGTTATTGCGCGCAATTGCAAACCGGCCGGGTCAACGGCACTGTGGAACCAGTTGTAAGTAAACCGAAATCTGCAAGTGTAATGGTCGACGCAGGTTTTGGGTTTGCGCAGCCTGCCTTTGCGCGTGGGTTACCCGAAGCACTGCGTACAGTGCAAGATGCAGGTAGCTGTGCCTTGGCGGTTTGTCATGCGCATACCTGCACGTCTTTGGGGTATTTTACCGAGCAGATCGCACTTGCGGGGTTGATCGGTATCGGTTTTACGAATGCGTCCCCCGTTGTGTCTCCGCCATGCGGGAATAAAGCAGTAATTGGCACCAATCCGATTGCGATGTCTGTACCTGCCAAAGGGGGAGGTGTGGCGTTTCAATTTGATCAAAGCACATCTGCGGTGGCTTTGGGCAAGATCACGATGGCGGCCAGTGCAGGGACGGATATACCGCTTGGATGGGCTGTGGACGTGGACGGTATTCCGACAACGGATCCAAAAGAAGCCTTGAAAGGTTCGCTTGTGTCTACAGGGGGGTACAAAGGGTTTGGCTTTGGTTTGATGGCTGAAATACTGGCGGCTGCCGTCACTGGCTCTGTTAATTCGCTTGATGTGGCCGGTTTGAAGCTGCCGAACGGTGCTCCACATGATCTGGGCCAGTTTTATTTCCTGATAGACCCGACTACGTTTTCAGGTGATGCATTTTGGGATCGTCTCGCGCGCGTGTCAGACGCTGTAGTCGAACAGGATGGCGCACGTTTGCCCGGCACCGGAAAGTTATTGTCAGAACGTGTGGAAATCGACTGTAATGTATGGAAACAAGCTATTGAATTAGCTGGCTAATCTTGCGATTTTTGTGCAGCTGCTTTGTCCAGTGCCCGCTTGGCGATACGACAGGTTTCAACGACAGGGCCTATAGCCTTGGTTGAGCCACGCAAAGGCAGCCGTTCGGTCATGCCTGTTGCCAGCAGTGATACATCTGCGTAGTTGCCACTGATCAAGCTGCGAAAAAGTGGTGCCAAAGGTTCTTTTTCCGTATCATGCCAATCTTTCATGTCGAAATCGTATTTTACAATGCTGGTTACGCCAAGTTTGGGAAAATCAAAAAATAACATCTCTTTTTGTCCCAAGGGTATCTGGGCAGGTTCATTGTCCTGTGTTTCCGTTTGCGGAGTTTCGTCGATTACAACTGTGGTATTTTTAACGGCTGTGAGGGTGGCTGTATGCAGCGGTTCGGTTGGTGGTTCAATAGGGGGGTGAATGGGGTAGCTGGTTTTATAGCGGTACTTTATTTCAGCGGTCTCGGCAATGCACACGACCTGTAGTGCCATCCAGTTGTGGGTGCTGTCAGAACATTGCAACAGAGCCGCAACCGGGCTTTTAAGTGCTTCATTTGCAGGGATGGCTTCCCACGGAGCGCAGGATTGGCGTAAATTGATGGTTTCGGTAAAACCAGCGGTGGCGAATAACATAAGAGTTGTTGAGCCAGCAATCAGGCGTAATAACATGCGGTTTTCCAATTCTATAATGTTGAAAAACAAATTAACCAAATTTACAGAAAAAAAAAGAAAGAATTTATAAGTTTTACACTGATTCAACTTTAAGATGAATATGCCATATTTTAACAAAGTTTGCGCAATGAGAAAAAGTTAAATTTTGAAATTTCTGCTATCACTTTGAAAAGCATACACAACTTATTGTGCAATAGTTTTTGACAGCCACATCATTTAGAGCGATACTTCCCTTAAGGAATACAAAAAGATTTTTAAGGGGACAGGTGAATAATATATAGGCGATCAAGCGTGATTTTACGCAATAATGCCGCTGATAATTAGACTGAAATATACCGTTCACAGATCAATACCCCTTATAACAGAATGGCCATTGGTATTGGCAGATGCTTATAAGTCGCATAATTACGACTTTGGGGGCATCGGTTTATAAGGGCAAGACGCTTGTTTTTATTCGAGCAGATGAATTGCCGCGCTGATATGAATGGCTTGGCTACTGGAATGCAGAGCCAGTAGCGTGAGAGCCCTTTTCCATTCTCCCGGAAGGGCTCTCTTTTATTTGGGTATAGTGTTCTGTCTTGGACGACAAGTTTCAGGATGATTGAGAGTTTTTATTTTACCAACCATATACTCTAGAGTAATCCGCCTCTCTCTGTAGCGGTAATTTTCCCTTGGAGGGACAGAGAGAGGCTTTACTCCTCAATTGGGCAGGAGGAGTGCAGAAAATATTATAGGTTTATTGTTGGATGGTGATCGGACTTATATGATAGAAAATCGGGATTTTCGGATAAAACTTTGGCTTCGTGCTTTTTCAGGCAGGTGCGTACTACCGAACCATAAGCGTCCGGACTTTCCTGCAGTTCCGGAAATAGGTTAAAGATTTCTTCGCGTGTTTCTTTTGCCAATGCCCCAATGGTCATCTTGCTCGGATGAAAGCTTTCTGAAGGGGTGCCATTGGCAAATATGATTTGATGGGTGTCAAATAATATGTGGAAATATTCAACAGTGTCACCTTCGGATACATATATTGTATCTTGATTAACCAGATACTTGGCGGAAACAAGAACTTCACGTTCACCAAATAATAATTCGGCTTTCCAGCCCTCAATTAGCATCTGATGTTGCGGGCTTACCCGCAGGTTACGCGCATTACCCATTGCCCCTTTCTGTATCATTATCGGTGCAAAACGACCTGTCGCAGGAACGGTAGTAGACCCGATCCAGCGTATATTTTGCAGGCCGTTGTCCTTGGTGACAATCATGTCGCCCGCAACCAGTTCTTCGATGGGTTTTTCACCGGAGCGGGTCAAGATCATCGTTCCATTGGTGAAGCACAGAATATCTACCAGTGCGTTGGAAACGGTTTCACCTTGGGTCGTTGTGATAATACTAGAAATTGAAAAGCTTTGGATTGGTGCTGCACCAAGTGCATTATTTGACAATATCTGGTCAGCTGTAATAAATTGGGTACCCCAGGAAACGACAAGAACAGAGCTATCTTGTGTCTGATTGATGATAAAAGCCCCACTGAACGACGGAGTGCCATCGGTGTAGGTTATCGTGGCTTTGACAGTTGCACGATTGTCAAATTTTTCGTTAACTTGTACGGCCCCACCCATAGAAGCAGTAATTGCGCCGCCGGTTCCATCCTCTACTACCCCGTTACCATCATAGTGGGTAATATCGACAACTCTGGAACGGTTGATCGGGTCGCCAGCAGAGCCAACGGTGACCCCAAATATACTCGCCCCGGCATCTAAATCAAAATCCGTAAATGCCCCTAAAAAAATCGCTTTATTTACATGATCAACCATTGCATTTTACCCTATATTACACTCGCTACGCTTTATTATTTTTTTCGATTCACTTTACTGCTCAATGATATGTTTGAGAAGTACGCACTATAATTACAGGTAGTAAAAATTTAGTAACTGAGGGATAAAATATTTTTTATAATCAAATAGATAACGAGAAGAAAATGACACGTAGAAACTGCAATCGAGATAACAGGTGGAAAATGGAAGGCGATGATACTGGTCTATTTTGATGAAAGGAATATGTCGTTTTAACGAGCTGAAACGATTGCTTCCGAATATATCGCAAGGCATGTTGGTCAATCAGTTGCAAGAGCGTGGAGTGGACGGTTTGGGGCATCAAAATGAGATGATTGATTATTTACGGATTCAAACTTTAAAAATATTTTTGATGGTTCGTGGAAAAACGGTTTCCAACCTTAGTAATTTTTTTTCTGCAGCTTTAATCGTGCTGCGTCTTATCTGCCATTTTGGTTCCGAGGCTGAAAATGAATGTGTCACGTGAATTTGTTCATGTTCCAAGTGTGACGGGGTATTGCGTCTATGATAGGAAATTAATACCTTACCAAACGCTTTTCCGTTTGTTTTATCGATCCGAAGATCAATCATGTTACGAGATACAAAAGTTACATCCATGTTTTATGAGCCATCATCCAACTTAGTAGATAATCATTTTGCCCATTGAAGGGGCAAAATGCTTTGAATAGGGGTGCTTGCAACACTTGTGCACCAAATACTTAACCATAGAATGCATACATCACCGCGAAAGAAACGAACCCGATTACAAAGCCTATGGTAATTCCGGATGTGAAAACACTTAAAATCAACATTATTGATACATCCTTTTCTTATGAGTGTGCTGCTGCGGCACGACGGCGTAAGCCTTCGGTGCGACAAACACTATCGCCTGTGGTGATAAGCATACCTTCCGGTACTTTAATTGCCCGGTCCCATGATACCCTACTCGTCGTATAAAGCTGACATGTTACTACGCCCTCTGGCCTAACAACATACACAGGTGCGGTTTCAAAGGCTGTACGATCGATACTGCAACCGGTCAGCACTAAAATTAACATTGCTCCAAAAGTAAGAGAAGTTTTATGCATGTGAAAATCCTTTGAATTGCGCATTATTGTCATGAACAACAGCATTCGCAGAGTGCGGTGTTTTTGTTTCATTCCAAAATATTCTATGCGGTTTGTTTTCCTCAATTTTATCGATCGATTTGTCCTGGATTATCCTATCCAAGTTAAAATCGATGATGCTTCTTGCTCGTATTCTATGACCTAAATATTTGATCATTGGTTTTTCACTTTCATTACTCATTACACAACAACTTGAATTCGAATCATTTAAACACATGATTTTCATTTGAAAAGTACGCACTAAAAGTACATGTAGTTCCGTTTAAGTTACTGAGATATAAATAAATACCTAAGGAAATTGCACGATAATGAGTGAAATACCGAAGTGAAACTTCGACCGATATCATTGTGGAAAATGGAAAAAACAAAGCCGCTAGGGCTTCCAGATTGCACATCCGGGGCCTGAAATTAAATCACGGTTACTTTTTCGGCTTCGGTGCAAATCGCTGGCAAGAGTTGCCTTTATATGTGCCTGACACAACGCGCCCGGCTTTCAGTGTGGCGGTGTAGGTGCATTTTAGACGGTATGTATAGCGGTGTGCGTAGCCATAGCCGTGGCCGTGCCAGCGGCCATATCTGTAAGGGCGGTAAATCCGGTGATATTCGGTGTGGGTGCTTTCATGAAACCATACGGCGGTGGTTTTGTTTTGTATCGACGGCTTCCCGATCACGCTGATGACTTCGGTCACGGTTTTTCCGTTGAACTGGGCCAATCGCGTTGTCTTTTCTTCGGGGGTTTCGCAGGCGGAAAGGGCAAGTGCCAGACTGATCGCTAAAGTTGTTCTTGATCCAAACATGACGGGTGCCCCGTGGGTTGTGGCGTGTGGTTATTATGTAGGATATTTCAGGGGGAATGCAAGGTGGGGGGATGCGCCCCACATTCACCCTTTCCCTGATCTGTTTCCTGACCTATCTTGCCGACAGGGCCGATTTGCGGCCCCGGGGTGTCGTAGCCCCACCAACAGCGGTTGGTATCAACCGTGATGATGCTTCCTCGAATTTTGGTCGGGGAGGTAATGGCGTATGTCCAAGGCTTCGGCCTAAAGGCTATTACGGCTGTCTGTTGGCGGTCTACGAACTCCCCGGCTGTCGAGCGTTTCGGCAGCCGTTTTCGTTTAAGAATTTAAGGAGAGTTATTATGACCGATATTCGCCTAAGCACCATTCGCCTGTCACTGAAACAACGCACATGGATCATGTCGTACCTGCTGATTGGCGCACCGCACCCACCCAACGACCCGTTTTGTGAGCTGCTTGTGCAATTGCTGGGCCAACCGATGGCGGTTGAGGATAGTATCAGCCAATGGGACGGCGTGTTTCCCGATGGGAAGGGGTGAAGGGGGGGGCTGGTTGGGTTATTTATGATCCTGAAACCCAAGGTATGGTTCAAACTTGTCAAAAATTACATTGAGCTGATCCGTAAGCCATTCTAATTCAACATGTTCTTGCTCTACAAGTTCACTTCTTTTCTCACCAACCTCTAAATCATTGTGTTTGCGAGCATACATGCGCATTTTGAGGGCGTGTGATCGTATATCAAGAAGATAACCTGAGAGTTTTTTGTCAAATAAGAACCGCGCAACTTGCGGTGCATTATGAAAGTTTTCTAAGTTTGAATCATTTAGCTTAGCTTCGCGAAATATTTCAGAAAGGAAAGCTTGGGTTTGTTTGAAAACTTCAAACCGTCGTTCAAAAAGCTTTTCCCTTAAGTTTGCCTGATTTACTCGCCACTGTTGGTAAGCAATGTAGACGACAATCATCGCAATTATTGTGGGTCCTAAAGCCTTTAAATATTCCGTCCAGTGAAGCTCAAGGCACATCTAAACATCCAACTCCTCAACAAACTGTGCGTTCTGCTGAATATATTCGAACCGTAACTCCGGTTTTTTGCCCATCAAACGATCCACCAGATCGGTGGTTTCGCCCGGCTCGTCTTCATCGATGTTGATGCGGATCAACTGGCGGGTTTCGGGGTTCATAGTGGTGTCTTTCAGGTCTTTGGCGTCCATTTCACCCAAACCCTTAAAGCGGGACACTTCGATTTTGGCGCGTCCCCCCAGACCCTTGGCCATCAGTGCGTCTTTGGCGGCATCATCCATGCAATATTCGCGCCGTGCGCCCTGTGTAAGGCGGTATAGCGGTGGGCAGGCCATATAAAGGTGGCCGCCATCGATCAGCGGGCGCATTTGGGTAAAGAAGAACGTCATCAGCAATGCGGCGATATGGGCGCCGTCGACATCCGCATCGGTCATGATGATGACCTTTTCGTAACGCAGGTCTTCGACGTTGAACTTGCTGCCCATTTGTACGCCCAATGCCTGACACAGGTCGTTAATCTCGTTATTGGTGCCGATCTTGCCGGATGCGGCCCCCAGAACGTTCAGAATTTTACCGCGCAGGGGCAGCAGGGCCTGTGTGTTGCGGTTGCGGGCCATTTTGGCGGAACCGCCCGCACTGTCGCCCTCTACAATGAACAGTTCAGTGCCTTCGCGGGTTTTTGATGAACAATCGGTCAGTTTGCCGGGCAGACGCAGTTTTTTGGTGGCGGATTTGCGCGCGGTTTCTTTTTCCTGACGGCGTTTCAGGCGTTCTTCGGCCTTTAACACCATGTAATCAAGAATGGCCCCTGCGGATTTATTGTTTGATGCCAGCCAGTTATCAAAATGGTCACGCACGGAATTTTCAACCAGACGCTGGGCTTCGACCGTGGCCAAGCGATCTTTGGTTTGCCCCACGAATTTGGGTTCCTGTATAAAGATAGACACCAGTGCGCAGCCGCCGCCCATGACATCTTCACGGGTGATTTGGGTGGCTTTTTTGGTGCCTGTCAGTTCACCATAAGCTTTGATGCCTTTCAGGATGGCTGACCAGAAACCGCTTTCATGTGTGCCGCCTTCGGGTGTGGGGACGGTGTTACAGTAGGATTGGGTAAAAGCGTCGCGCGTTGGGGTCCAGTTAATCGCCCATTCGACCGAACCGACTTCAGAAGGCCCGAATTTTTCGGCAAAACCGACTTTGCCTGCAAAAGGGATTTCGGAATAGGTGGATGCGCCTGTCAGGCGTTCGTTCAGATAATCGGACAGCCCGTTGGGGAAGTGGAACGTGTCACTGGTTGGGGTTTCATCGCCCTGCGCCAGACATTCAGGCGCGCATTTCCAGCGGATTTCAACGCCAGAAAACAGATAGGCCTTTGATTTGGCCATGTCATACAGACGTTTCGGTTTAAAGTGCGCTTTAGGGCCGAAAATATCGGGGTCGGGGTTGAAAGTGACGCTTGTACCGCGACGGTTCAGAATGGGCCCGAGGTTTTCCAGTGAGGTCAGTGGTACACCGCGTGAAAATTCCATTGCGTATAATTCGCGGTTGCGGGCCACTTCAACGCGGACATGATCGGACAATGCGTTGACCACGGATGAACCGACACCGTTCAAACCGCCCGATGTTTCATAGTTGTCGCCCGAAAATTTACCGCCTGCGTTCAGCGTGCAAAATATGATTTCCAGTGCGGATTTTGACGGGTCTTTGGGATGGGCATCCACCGGAATGCCGCGCCCGTTGTCGCGCACCGTGATATGAAAGTTCGCGTGCAGTTCAACCTCTATCCAATTGGCGTGGCCTGCGACGGCTTCATCCATTGAATTGTCGATGATTTCGGCCACCATATGGTGCAATGCGCGATCATCGGTGCCGCCGATATACATGCCGGGGCGCAGGCGAACATGTTCCATATCCTCAAGCACTTGGATTGCGGATGCGTCATATGTTTTTTCGGGTTTGTCGGTTTTAAACAGGTCTGTTGCGGCCATTTTCGATTCTTATTTGCTCGGTTTTTTTGCTACCATAATGCATAATCGCGCGCAGGGGTACATGAACTTGGGGTTTATTCCGGTGAAACCTTTGTCGTTTGATCTAAGTCAAAGCAATTATTGGGATTTTGTGTAAGCTTTTCCGAAAATCAAATGGAGATATTCAAATGACGACACCTGCGACACCCAGAAAAACAACTGTCGGCAATGCTGCTGCCAAGGCAGCAGAAGATATGGAATTTCCGAAAGTTACAACCGATGCTGTTGCAAGTGCATTTGAGCCCGAAAAAAAATCCCCCCATGAAAAGATGGGCAAAAAGGAATATGAGGCCCGCAAGCGTGCGTTGCAATCAGAGCTGTTGAAGGTGCAACTTTGGGCGCAGGATATTGGACAAAAGTTCGTGCTGTTGTTTGAAGGACGTGATGCGGCTGGCAAGGGTGGTACGATCAAGCGGTTTATGGAACATTTAAACCCGCGTTCCGCGCGTGTCGTGGCCTTGCCGAAACCGGGTGAACGCCAGATCGGGCAGTGGTTTTTTCAGCGCTACATCGAGCATCTGCCGACATCGGGCGAAATGGTTTTATATGACCGCAGTTGGTATAATCGTGCGGGTGTCGAGCGGGTAATGGGGTTTTGTTCGCCCAATGAATATCTGGAATTTATGCGCCAGACCCCTGATTTTGAACGTATGTTGGTGCGTTCGGGTATTCATTTGTCGAAATACTGGTTCTCGGTCAGTCAGGAAGAACAAAAACGCCGGTTTGCATCGCGTAGCGAAGATCCGTTGAAGCGCTGGAAATTGTCACCGATCGACAAAGCCAGTTTGGACAAGTGGGATGATTACACCGAAGCCAAGGAAGCGATGTTTTTCTATACCGATACTGCGGATGCACCTTGGACGATTGTGAAGTCGGATGACAAGAAACGTGCCCGGATCAATTGCATGCTGCATTTTTTAAACGAGTTGGATTACCCTGACAAAGACACCAGTATTGTCACGGCCCCAGATCCGCTGATCGTGGGGCATGCGCAGCAGGTTATCCATAAAGCGGACCACATTTTGGGGTCGTCGTTGCATCCCGAGCATCGTCGGGGGTAGTACATAGATCTGGGGCAAGCGGGATTTTAGGCCAAAACGGTTTTGACCTCAATCTCATGTTCAAAGGTGCGGTGAACCGGGCATTTATCTGCTATTTCCAGTAAGCGCTGCTTTTGGGTATTATCAAGCGGGCCTGATAAATGGATTTCACGGATGAACTCATCCACTTTCCCTTCTGTGGCCTGACAGGTTTCGCAATCTTGCGCATGGACTTTGTTATGGGTCACATCTACATGGATTTTTTCCAACGGCCAACTTTTTCGCCGCGCATACATGCGGATGGTCATCGAAGTACATGCGGCAAGGCCAGCGGATAAAAACTGGTAAGGTGTCATACCTTTGTTGGTGCCGCCATATGTAGTGGGCTCATCCGCCAGTGTATGGTGCAGGGGGCCTGCGGTAATGTCTTGCAGGAAGCCGTCAGGGTCGGCTTCTGTTGATCGCACAATACCTTCGGGGGCCCCAATTGGGGCTGCAGACTGGCGGATGCCAAGGTAACGCGCGGACCATGCCGCGATCACTTCAGCGGCGTATTCCGCATCTTCTTTATCGGTAATCAAGTGGTCTGTATTGTCCAGTGTGACAAAACTTTTTGGGTGTTTGGCCGCGGTGAAGATTTGTGCGGCATTTTCAATGCCGACGGTTTGATCTGTAGGGGAATGCAGTACAAGTAAAGCGCGTTTCAGGCCGGCAATCGCAGGGATCAGGTTGGTTTCCGATACGTCCGATAGAAAATCCTGCGTGATGGTAAAGGGCCGTCCGGCAAGTTCAACTGTGGCCGCGCCGTTTTTTTCGATCTCAGCTAGAGAACTGCCGAAATTATGGACGACATGGCCGGGATCGGCGGGGGCGCCAATGGTGACAACCGCTTTGACAGATGGAATTTTACCAGCGGCTTTTAGCACTGCCGCCCCACCTAATGAGTGACCGATTAAAAGGGCAGGTGGGCTTTCGTGTTTTGTTAAATATGCAGCTGCATTAACCAGATCGTCGATATTACTGGTGAAATTGGTGTTTTCAAACTCGCCCTTGGAGTGGCCCAGACCAGTGAAATCAAACCGCAATACCGCGATGCCCATAGAGGCCAATCGTTGCGCAATTCGTCGTGCGGCGGGGATGTCTTTGGAACAGGTGAAGCAATGGGCGAAAATCGCTGTAGCCCGTAATTGCCCGCTGGGCATATCAAGGCGCGCAGCCAATGGGGTGCCTGCGTGACCTGTAAATGTAATTTTTCCATGCGACATTTTCTGTGGTTCCTTTTACTTGGCGTAAAACTAGCCGTACCTTGCGCGATGGCAAGGCGTGCTTGGGAAATTTCACAGGCATGTGACATATTGAAAGGTTTATATCTCACCCATCAGATGTGGGCAGAACGGGTATTTGGTCAGGTTTTCATAGCCGTCTTCGGTGACCAGTACTTGGTCTTCCAGCTTAATGGAAAAATCACCGCCTTCGGGGCTGACCAAGGCTTCGGCGCAAAGTACCATGCCGGGTTCAAGTTCATAATCAAATGCGCCTTCAACGTAGCCTTCTTTATAGGCCACGAGTGGCCATTCATCACACAGGCCAACGCCGTGGAAACGGCAGCCATATTGACCTTTGATATACTGGTCGTCTAGTTGGTGGCCCTTGAAGGTCAGATCACGCAAAGACATACCCGGTTTCATCATATCCATATTGGTCATGATATGTTCATGGGCGTGGCGCATGGCATAAATCATATCGTCACGGGGTTTGTCTGTGCCTATCCACCATGTACGGCTGATGTCGACGCAGATGCCATAGCAACCGATCAGGTCGGTGTCAAAGGCGACAATCTCGTTGTTTTGCAATTGACGTGGGCCGCATTCCATAAACCATGGATTGGTGCGGGGGCCGGTTGTCAACAGGCGGGTTTCGATCCATTCGCCGCCACGTTTGATATTGGCTTTATGCAGCTCGGCCCAGATGGCGTCTTCGGACATGCCGGGTTTTGTTGCTTCGAACATTTCCAAAATGGAGGCTTCACAGGCGTGTGAGGCGCAGCGCATCGCTAAAATTTCATCTGGGCCTTTGATTGAACGGGATTTTTCGGTAACTTCTTCCCCTTCCATTATTTCAAAACCTTGTGCCTCCAGCGCACGAATGCCATTGAGCATTGCTTTGTCGACAGCCAAACGGTTATTGCCGCCACCATGCTGATTAATCAGATCACGGACTTCCTTTGAAAATACATCTGCAGCCACATCAGCCTTATCACCACGGTCAAAGTAAAACAGATCAGCGCCAGAGCGTTGTTCACGTACCAAAGGGTTAAAATCGGTCAGGAAGGGGGAGTTTTTATAATCCCAGATCACCATATAACCGTCGGCGCACAAAAGTACGGCGCGAAACGGGTTGTGGGTATTCCATAGTTGCATGTTGGTGCTGTCAGTGGCGTATCGGATATTCAGTGGATCAAACATCAACAGGCCGCCGTAATCACGGTCAACGATATGTTGGGTCAGACGTTTCCAGCGATAATCACGCATCGCTTCCAGATTGGGCGCGGTTAACCCTGCGGCTTCCCATTCGCGCAGGGCCAACAGGGTTGGGCCGATTTCAATGCGGTCGCCATCATTCGGACTGCCATCCGCCAGTGTTTCGCCGCGTGTGGGGTCGATTTTACGAGTGTCTGCATAATGCTGTGTCATGATTTCTCCAATAATCATCAGTAAATGCATGAAACGGCTTTACGACATGCTTATTTGCGGCTTTCTTGACAATAAATATGTCGCAAATGAAAGGTGGCCAATGGATCATGAATTTTTTTGAGATTACCCAAAATGATTTACCGGTTAAACCATGGCGTGCCGAAGCATTACGCCGTTTGCCGGGAATACAGCCATTACAGCTGGCGGATTGGGTTTGGGTGGATGATGCTTTCGCGCGCCAAATGGCCTATCGTGAATATTTGTTGGAACACCAGCCCAAAGACGTTTTGGCGGCATGTTCAGGTGCTAACGACGCTGTAGAGGAATTGTTGGAAACATTGCTGGCGCATTTACCATCTGTTGCAGGGTACGATGTTCATAAGGACGGTGTGCAGCGGCCAGACGGTAAGTATGTGCCGACAGGTCGTTGGGGGGCGATGGAAACCATCGGGCGGTTGGGGCAACAGGACTTTTGCGTATTGACAAAAATTGGTGATGAGCATGTTTTGCAGGCCGCTGTGTTGTGTTTTCCGGCCAGTTGGTGCCTGAGCCAGAAAATAGGTAAACCGCTGGGGGCTATTCATATCCCGGTTGAAAGCTATGACACGGTGCAGGCCAGAAAGGTACAAAAGATGTTTGATCTAATGCGCCCAGAACAACCGTTATGGCGGGCAAACTGTCTGGTATATTCTGATCCGAATTTATTTCAGCCCAGACGCGAAGAAAACAAGCGCAGTCTACAAGGCGATCAACGTTGGGTTAGGGTGGAACGGCAAACGTTGCGAAAGCTGCCTAAAACCGGAGCTGTTGTTTTCGGTATTCACACATCTCAGGTGCGGATGAGTACGTTATCGAAGGAAGATGTTTCAGCCTTTGGTTAGTTTTACAACGACCATTCTGTAGATCAAGTATAGCAGGATTGGCATGCCAAGTTCTACTGCTAGAAGAACATAGAACAACTGATGTGGTTCCCCTTGGATGTAATAGGATAGCACCCGCCCAATACCCGTTGCAAAAAATATCGCTAACAGATGTGGGACGTAATAAAGATGTGTGCGCAAATGTTTTGCAGCCAGCATAACCAGCACGCCGTAGCTGATTAAGAAAGGTGAAAGTGTGCGGATTTCACCATCTACATTGGGTGTTGCCATATCCGTGATGGGGACCGGGTTGGTTAAAAGAGGTTTTGAAAGCTCTAACAGCATTCCTAAGGTAACGCTTGGCCCCAGTATAAAAAACGATAAACCGATGCCGATGATGAGAATACTTGAAATGAAGAGTAAAATTCGAAGTAGATGAAACGCCATTTTTCAACCCCTGATATAGCCTGTTCGGGCATTGCACGTAGTTTGACGCTTTCACATGCAGCTGTCTAGATAAAAAGGATGTAACGGGTTTCAGCGGTAGGTTTCGATCCCTTTTGCCTTACCTTCAGGGCGCGCAATCGCCTTTATCATCGCGTCCATTGTCACCGATCCGACGGTCTTGCCGTTTTCAACCACGGTGGCAGACTTGGATTTTGCTTTGGATAGTTCTTGCATTGCGACATCAATGACCATGGCTTTATCTAATTTAGGACCTGTGGTGGATGAGGTTTTTTTATCCATGATCGAGGCCAGTTCCAGCACACGTGCGCGGTTGATGTCCTGAATGAAGTCGGTCACATAATCATCCGCAGGTTTTAGAATGATATTTTGTGCTGATCCTTTTTGAACCATAGCCCCATCGCGCAAGATGGCGATATTGTCACCTATACGCAAAGCTTCGTCCAGATCGTGGGTGATAAAGATAATAGTTTTGTGCAGCTCTTCCTGTAAATCCAGCAGCACGTTTTGCATATCGGTACGTATCAGTGGATCAAGGGCGGAAAAAGCTTCATCCATCAGTAGAATTTCCGCGTCTGTGGCCAATGCACGGGCCAGCCCCACACGTTGTTGCATGCCGCCTGACAGTTGTTCGGGCATGTGATCTTCAAAACCTTTCAGCCCGACACGGTCGATCCAACGTTGTGCGCGTTTACGTGCTTCGGCATCATCTATCCCTTGGATATTCAAACCATAAAGTACATTGCTGATGATTGAACGGTGCGGCAACAAAGCAAATTTTTGAAACACCATAGAGGCTTTGAACCTGCGAAAATCGCGCAACGCATCCTCAGACATGGTTAAAACGTCTTCTCCGTCCACAATCATTTCACCCGCAGTTGGTTCTATCAGACGATTGATGTGGCGGATCAGTGTGGATTTACCCGAGCCGGACAGGCCCATAATTACCTGAATACCACGTGCGGGAATATCCAGATTGATGTTGTTCAATCCTATAACATGGCCATGCTTTGCCAATAGATCCGGTTTGGACATGCCTGACTGAACATGGGAAACCATTTCGTCCGGAGTGTTGCCAAAAATTTTGTACAGGTTTCTGATTTGCACTTTTGGTTCAGACATTGTGTGTTCCTTCATATTCATGTTCGCCTTTAACAATACGTGTCAGTGTAGAGATGAACATTTGTTGGTCAATGGGTTTGGATATGATTGCAGTGAAACCGGCATCATGTTCGGCTTTGTCGATCTTTTCGGGTTGTGCCGTTAAAGCAATAACGGGAATATGCGCATTCGCATTTTTCAAACCCCGTATGTTTTTCAACAGATGATTTCCGTTGCAATCGGGTAGTTGTAGGTCGCATAAAACAGCATCGAATTCGGCACCGTTTAGTAAGTCAATCGCTTCGCGCCCGGTTTGCGCTTCGGTAATTATAACGTCTTGTTCTTTTAGCAAGAGGCGAACCAACATTAGGTTTGTTTGTGTGTCTTCTATATGTAGAATGTGTAGATTGGCCAGCGGAGATGTAATGACGGGCGGTTTTGATTTTTGTGTTTCAAGATCAAAATCCAGTTGAAATTTACTACCGTTAGGGGATGTTTCCACAAGGGTTATCGTCCCGTTCATGGCTTTTGCAATTGATCGCACCAACCAAAGTCCCAAACCGGTACCGCTTTGTAGTAAAGACTGGTTTTCGCCCCGAACAAATTTTTCAAATATAATATCGGTTTGATCTTCCGGTATCCCGATGCCCGTATCGGTTACGGATATGGATAATCGTCGATTTTGTTCATTTTCGTAGCTGGCCCGAACTGTGATACTGCCTGTTTTTGTAAACCGTACTGCGTTTGACAACAGATTGGAAACGCATTGCCCCAAACGAACTTCGTCCACATGCAGACGGGTTGGAATGTTATTGTCTATTTCCAAGTGTAAAGTGATACCTTTTTCGGCGGCGGGGGGATCAAAAATTCTAATTGTGCGATCCAGTAAAGCACGGATATCGGTATTGACTGTGTTTAGGTGAAACTGATCTTGCCCCAAGGTTTCGCTGTCCAGAATATTGCTCAGTAAAAAGTGCAAATTCTTCCCTGCACCTTCTATTCGTTCCATATAATTCAGTTGCTCTTTCGATAGATTGGTGCGTTTGATAATTTGAGAAAACCCCAAGATACCATTTAGAGGTGTCCGCAGTTCGTGACCAATCGACGAGATCAGGTCACTTTTTTGTTGTGTAAGTTTTTCTGCATATTTGCGAGCGTCGTCGGTTTTTTGTGACTGCTTACGACTGTCGAGATGAATTTTGTGAAAGAACCTATAGCTGTCAGTCAGAAAAAATATGATCAGTATTGAGCATAAAAACTGGGCCCATAACGAAGGGTCAGTTTTGGGATATGTAATAATCACGTCCCGTGCCGAGATAAACAGGAAGGCCATATTGTAAAGTGCAAGATGACCATACATCAAAACTGCATTATGAAACGTGCTTGTGGCAGTATAGATCGATGTACATAAAAGTATAATATAAGGAATGAAATGCGAAATTTGACCTTCATGCACAGAGAGCGTGATGACCAGTGCGACTAAGCACAGTGACTCGGCCCATGCTGTGATAAAGAAGTACGATTTTACTTTGGCGTTAATGGGCATGTTTTCCGGGTGCGTACGGATAATATTCTTTTCGGCCCGGTTGTTTAAGATATCACTTCCTATCATCAGAAAGTACCATACCAATATGGTCCAGATTGGATAAATCAACATCAGAACCATGCACAGGGCTGTTATTATGCCCACGCGGATTTTTATACGTTTGAGACCCGCATGACTGGACTCAATAAGCTCTTTTGTTTCTATGTCACTAAGGGGTTTAATGCGTTGCATTTGGGCCTTTTATATTGCAATTGAATTACCCTACTATCGGTTGGGTGTTTCGATCAAGTACAAGAGTTCAAACATGCTTTGACGAAAAAGCCAAACAAGGCTTAGAATGTATTATTATAAATGGAGGGTGTGTTTTGCGGTTTGATAAATTGATTTTTATTTGTTGGCTGGTTTTTGCCAATACAGCCTTTGTCCAATCTGCACATGCGGGTTTTTGGGAACAAACAGGGGTGTGTGCAGCTTTTGAAAAAAAGCCGGGTGAAAAGCAAACTCATAATATTTCACAAGCAAATTGCGTTTTGATTCAGGGCTCGGGGACCGGTGTTTATGCACAAACCTTCACCTGGGATGATGGCATGGAATTTTCAGTTCATGCAGAAAACTTCCCTGACACGCCGCATTTGGAATTCAGCAGCCAAGGCACGCCTGCGTTTTACAGTGAACAAGAACTTTACGATTTCAACAGTTGCTATATTACCCCGCATGACGGCGCGTTGTTATTTCATTGTTTTCGTGCCGATGAGGATTAGGGCAGGGATATGACCGCGAATATTGAAGAACATTATAACGCTTACCCTTATCCTGCACGTGATCCGAACGATGAGCATAAACGGCTGATTACGGGATCGCCATCGAACCCGATGGAAATTGATCACCATGTATTTGGCGGGCTGCGTGATTGGACTAAACCGTTGCATGTTTTGGTGGCTGGTGGCGGCTCAGGCGACGGCTTGGTACAGATCGCGCAAGTTTTAACAGATGCCAAACGCCCCTATGAGATCACCTATATTGACCTGTCGACTTCAACGCGGAAAATTGCAGAAGAACGTGTTGAAATTCGCGGACTTAAGGGTATCAACTTTGTGACGGGAAGCTTGTTGGATGCGCCTGAGTACGGTGAATTCGATTACATTGATTGCTGCGGTGTGTTGCACCATTTGCCGGAACCGCAGGCCGGGTTTGATGCTTTGGCAAAAGCTTTGGCGCCCAACGGTGGTTTGGGTTTTATGGTTTACGCGCCATACGGGCGCAGTGGGGTTTATCCTTTGCAGGAAGCATTTGCGCAGTTGAGTGCGGGCATGTCCCCGCAAGATAGGCTGGCTTTTGGCAAGTCGGTTTTTCAAAGGGTGCCGCAAAATCATGAATTCAAAAGGAACACCCTTGTCGGTGATCATATGGATGGGGACGCGGGGTTTTATGACTTGCTTTTACATAGTCAGGATATTTCCTGTACGGTGAAGGATATTATCGGCTATCTGGAACATGCAGGGCTGGCATTGCAGAATTTCACCCAGCCCGCGATGTATTTGTTGGATGGGTTAGTGCCGCCTGATTTCAAACAGCCTGACGGCTATTCGTGTGAAGATGAAATGGCTTTGGCGGAAAAATTGCGCGGTAACATGAAAACCCATGTGGGCTATGCGATGAAGGTGGGGGAAGGGGTTAAGCTTGACCCGACCGATCCTGCGGGCATTCCGCATTTTATCGGTGAAGACCCGAAAAAGGCGGCTGCGTTTATTCTACAAAAAGGCGGTATGCCTGTGGCAATTAATGGGCAGAAAATAGGGCTGGGTATTTCGCCCCAAGCGGCAAAGCTGTTGGGAATGATTGACGGGGTTGCAAACGTTGGGGTGTTACAGAAAAAGTCGGGGCTAGCGGTGGCAGACTTCAATGCGGCCTGGTCCAAACTGTCGGATTTGCTCTGTGGCTATGGGCTGGTATTGTATTCTGGGTTGAATAAAACGTAAGCACTTATCCTGTTGACAACAAAGGCCCCCGAAACGTTCGAGGGCCTTTTCAAATTTCAATCTACTAAATCCTAGCAGCTGTAGTACATTTGGTACTCAACTGGGTGTGGTGTGTGTTCATATGCGTACACTTCTTCCCATTTCAGCTCCATGAAACCTTCGATTTGCGATTTGGTGAACACGTCGCCTGCAAGCAGGAAGTCCATGTCGTTTTCCAGTTCGTCCAAAGCTTCACGCAACGAGCCACAAACGGTTGGGATTTCAGCCATTTCTTCCGGTGGTAGATCGTATAGATCTTTGTCTTGCGCTTCACCCGGGTCAACTTTGTTTTTGATGCCGTCAAGACCGGCCATCAACAACGCCGCAAAGCACAGGTATGGGTTGGCAGCCGGATCAGGAAAACGGGCTTCAACGCGTTTTGCTTTGGGGGATTCTGCCCAAGGGATACGCACGCAGCCGGAACGGTTGGATGCGGAATAGGCGCGCAATACAGGGGCCTCAAAACCCGGGATCAGGCGTTTGTAGCTGTTTGTGGCAGGGTTGGTGATAGCGTTCAGGGCTTTGGCATGTTTCAGAATGCCGCCGATGAAATACAATGCCTCTTGTGACAGATCAGCGTATCTATCACCTGCAAACAAAGGTTTGCCTTCTTTCCAGATTGACATGTTAACGTGCATACCGGTGCCGTTGTCACCCGCAATTGGTTTTGGCATGAAGGTGGCTGATTTGCCGTAGGCGTGGGCCACATTGTGGATGATGTATTTGTATTTTTGCAAATCATCCGCTTGTTTGGTCAAAGGGCCAAACACCAGACCAAGTTCGTGTTGGCAAGATGCCACTTCGTGGTGATGCTTGTCGACTTTCATGCCGATGCGCTTCATGGTGGACAGCATTTCGGAACGAATGTCTTGTGCCGCGTCTGTCGGGTTAACCGGGAAATACCCGCCCTTAACACCCGGACGGTGACCCATATTACCCATTTCGTATTCTGTATCTGTGTTCCATGATGCGTCTGCTGCATCAATTTCGTATGATACCTTGTTGATAGAATTGGAATAACGTACGTCGTCGAACAAGAAAAATTCGGCTTCCGGCCCCCAAAAAGATTGATCGCCGATGCCTGTAGAGATCAGATAGGCTTCGGCGCGCATCGCAGTAGAGCGTGGGCAACGCTCGTATGTTTCACCTGTGTCAGGCTCTACAACGTGGCAATGCACACAGATTGTTTTTTCAGCGTAAAACGGGTCGATATAGGCACTGTCGCAATCAGGGATCAGTTTCATATCGGACTGATCGATGGATTTCCAACCTGCAATGGATGAGCCGTCAAACATAAAGCCGCCTTCAAGGAAGTCTTCATCAACTTCATCATTGATAACAGTTACATGTTGCAGCTTGCCGCGTGGGTCCGTGAAACGGATGTCTACATATTGGATGTCTTCATCCGCAATGCGTTTGACCAGATCTTTTGCACTCATTTTGTCATTCCTTATAAGAGCAGGTTACGGTTTGTTTGTATTAAAGCGCTTCAACGCCTTCTTCACCCGTACGAATACGGATGGCTTGTTCGATGGTAGAGACAAATATTTTACCGTCGCCGATTTTTTCGGTGCGGGCAGCGTCAACGATAGCTTCAATCGCCGTTTCCAACTGCTCGTCTTCCAACACCACTTCGATTTTCACTTTCGGTAGAAAATCGACGACATATTCAGCACCGCGATAAAGTTCGGTGTGGCCCTTTTGGCGGCCAAAACCCTTGGCTTCTGTAACGGTCAGGCCTTGGATACCGACCTCTTGCAGGGCCTCTTTCACTTCGTCCAGTTTGAACGGTTTGATGATGGCTTCGATTTTTTTCATCATTAAGACTCCTGATGCGTGCGCGTAATGCTTGGCGGCAGTGTTGGCGCGGTTTAAGGTGATGCGCAATTCATGTGTGATTTGCGCCCTTGAACTGATGTTGATTTGGGTGAGATTGATTAAAAAATAGGCAGATTGCACAATTATTAGACAATTAGGAAATATGACCATGACTGAACTACTGACCGCTGCCCAAATGCGCGCCATTGAACAAGCCGCGATTGAAAGTGGTGAGGTCACCGGGTTGGAACTGATGGAACGCGCAGGGGCAGGCGTGGTTGAGGCTATTTTTGAGGAATGGCCGGAGCTGGCGAAAACCTCACACCGTGCTGTTGTTCTGTGCGGGCCAGGGAATAACGGTGGTGACGGATTCGTGGTGGCGCGGTTACTGAAAGAGGCTGGCTTTAATGTTTTTGTATTTTTAGTTGGCGACTGGAAAGAACTTCCAGAAGACGCAAAGGCAAACTACTTGGCTTGGCGTGGAATGAACCAACCTGTGTTTGGATATTTTTCTACAGATAAAGAAGGTTCATCCGAAATGTTCAGAAAAACCATGGATGCCGAAGAAAGTGAAAATACTTTACTTGTTATAGATGCGTTATTCGGTATTGGTATCAACAGGTATCCAAAAGAAATTCTAGACTACTACGAAGAGCATTCTTACGTTTGTAAGGATGTAGAAATCTATGATAATATCTATCATGTTTCCATTGATATTCCAACAGGTATCAGTGTTGAAACGGGAAAGAGCTTAGCAGCAATTGAAGATCAATCGGATAATACAATTAGGGTAGACTTAACAGTTACTTTCCATGCAAAAAAACCATGCCATTTTAAACCAGATCGCTGGAATTCATGTGGTAAGGTTGTTGTAAAGGATATTGGCCTTTCCAAATGGTCTAAAATATCTCCACTGGAGGCATGAATGTATCGTCAACCACGTCAGATTGTTAGCAACGTTGCAATGCGCGATAGTTTGTTCAAATACGCACAAGCAAACAAATATTCCCACGGCCATGCATACATCCTGTCAGGCCCATCCTCTAAAACAGGTGCCGCCCGCCTAGCCGCACGTGGGGCTTTGCGCATAGGGGCGGGAGTTGTGACAGTTGCTTGCCCGCCTGATGCGGTGGCTGAACATGCGGCGCAATTAAACGCGATTATGCTGACGCCTGTGGCGGATGCGCAGGCTTTGACTGCGGTTCTTGCCGATGAGCGGATCAATGCGATCTGTGCCGGGCCTGCTTTGGGGTTGGATCAGGATCGGGTGGATGTTTTGGCGGCAGTGTTAGCGGAACAACGGGCGACTGTTGTGGATGCGGATGGTTTGACTTTGCTGGCGCAACACCCTGAACTGATGGGGTTGCTGCACGACAAATGTGTCCTGACCCCGCATGCAGGTGAATTTGCACGGCTGTTTCCCGATATTGCCGAGAAGTTGAATGCGATATCCACCAAAGGCCCGGCTTATTCCAAAGTGGATGCAACCCGTGAAGCGGCAAAACGGGCGGGGTGTGTTGTGTTGCTCAAGGGCGCCGATACTGTGATAGCTGCACCTGACGGGCGGTGTGCTATCAATTCTGCCCATTATGAACGCGGCGCACCTTGGTTGGCGACTGCGGGTTCGGGGGATGTCTTGGCGGGGTTCATCACGGGGCTTATGGCGCGTGGCTTTGCCCCGATGCAGGCGGCAGAAACCGGGGCTTGGCTGCATGTGGAATGTGCGCTGAATTTCGGGCCCGGACTGATTGCCGAGGATATTGCGGAACAATTACCGGAAGTTTTTCGCGCATTGGGGCTATAGGGATGCATTTTCCTCTCGCCAAGGCAAATCACTTGCGCTAGAAGGCCCAAGAAATTCGAACAAACTAGCCTACTGTTCGAAAATGTGCGGGTGTGGCGGAATTGGTAGACGCACCAGATTTAGGTTCTGGCGCCGAGAGGCGTGGGGGTTCAAGTCCCTTCACCCGTACCACTTTTCCCTTTATAAGCCAGACTAACCGGAGGGAATTTCTGTGATCATTGCTATGAGCGTTTTATTCCTGATGGCAGCCATGTGGTTTCTTGCCAATCGTTTGCACCGCCCGCCTATTGGATGCCTTTCCACCCAAAATACGGACCATTTGACACCCTTAGGCGCAGAAATCACCGTAACCACATGGAATATCGGTTTTGCGGCATTGGGGGCAGGCGCTGATTTTTTTGTAGATGGCAGCAAAAATATGCGGGCTTTGCCTAAATCACAAATCCAAACGGCAGCGATGTTTATTGCTGATCGTTTGGCTGATTTTCATTCCGATGTGGTGCTTTTACAGGAAAATGCAGTGGCGGGTTTTCTGACCAGAGGGGTTAATGTTAATGGCGCAATCAAGAGCAGGTTGACCAATTACGCACATTGCTTTTGGCCTGATTTAAAAACGTTGTTTGCACCAAAGCCTTTTAATATCTTACATGGTATGTCGAATTATACGCGAGGTGAAACATCTGAATGCAGCACATTAAGTTTGCCACAAGACCCATTGTATTATTACGGTTTTTTGAAAAAATACTATGGTGCTATTGTGCAAAGGTTCCCGATTGAGGGGCAAGCGGGGGCTTGGGTTGTAATCAACATCCATCTTTCGGCCTTTGATAAAGGGGCCAATGTGCGGCAACGCCAACTGACAAACCTGCTTGAATATGCCGAGCAAGAGTATCTGGTGGGTAATTATGTGGTGATTGGTGGGGATTGGAACATGCGGCTGTCTGCAACAAAGTTCCCGCACAGCACCCCCAAAAGTGATTTATTCGAGATTTTCGATTTTCCGCAGGATAAACTGCCGAAGGGCTGGATGCTTGGCGTTGATGAGCATACGGCCAGCCTGCGATCGTTGAGCAAACCTTACATAAAAGGTGAGACTTTCACCACGATTGTCGATGGGTTTGTCGTATCGCCGAATGTAAGGGTTGAAGCGGTAATCACCGATAATCTGGCGTTTGAACACACTGATCATCACCCTGTGACGGGACGGTTTTCAGCTGTGGCTTAAGTCTAATGTAGTATTGCTTAAATCGCCCTTGCACTGCCCCTGATCAAGCCTTAGAAGGACGCTAGTTTTTACCCATACTCGTGGGTGCTACACCCGTGTTTGCACCCCATAAACTTAAAGGACGCCATAATGCAGGTTACAGAAACCCTGAACGAAGGTCTAAAACGCGCTTATGCGGTTACAGTCACAGCACAAGAGCTGGAAGATAAAGTGGTTGCAAAGCTGAAAGAAGCGCAGCCGAACGTTGAGATCAAAGGGTTTCGCAAAGGTAAAGTGCCATTGGCAATGCTGCGCAAACAGTTTGGCCCGTCCGTTATGGGTGAAGCCCTACAAGAAAGTGTTGATGGTGCTGTAAGCGAGCATTTTGAAAAATCCGGTGACAAGCCTGCGGGCCAACCCGATATCCAAATGACCAAGCAGGACTGGAAAGAAGGCGACGATGTTGAAGTGTCGTTGAACTACGAATGTCTGCCTAACATTCCTGAAACGGATTTTTCCAAGCTGAAGCTGGAAAAACTGATCGCGAAAATAGATGACGCGGACGTGGATGAAGCTTTGGCAAATCTGGCCAAATCAGCCACGAACTATGAAGACAAGAAAAAAGGTGCCAAGGCCAAAGACGGTGATCAGGTTGTGATCAACTTTCTGGGCAAGGTTGATAATGAGCCTTTTGACGGTGGCAAAGGCGAAGATTATCCACTGGTTCTAGGTTCCAACAGCTTTATCCCCGGTTTTGAAGATCAACTTGTTGGTACCAAAGCGGGCGACGATCTTGAAGTAAAAGTGAAATTCCCGGACGAGTACGGGTCTGAAGCTTTGGCTGGTAAAGACGCCGTTTTCGAATGTACCGTTAATGCGGTTAAAGGTGCGGTTGACGCTGTAATTGATGATGAGATGGCAAAAAAATTCGGCTCTGAAAGCTTGGATGACTTGAAAACACAAGTTTCCGATCGTTTAGCTGCTGAATATGCCGGTGCGGCCCGCATGATTACAAAACGTCAATTGATGGATGAGCTGGATAAACTGGTGGATTTTGAATTGCCGCCTAGCCTTGTTGAAGCTGAAGCAGGTCAAATTGCGCATCAGTTATGGCATGAAGAAAATCCTGACGTTAAGGGTCACGATCACCCAGAAATCACGCCAACGGACGAGCATAATAAACTGGCTACGCGTCGTGTGCGTTTGGGCTTGTTGCTGGCTGAAGTTGGTTCTGTTCAAAAAGTTACGATCAATGACGCTGAAATGCAGCAGGTTGTAATGCAACAGGCACAGCAATACCCGGGTCAGGAACGTGAATTCTTTGAATATATCCAGAAAGACCAAAACGCCTTACAACAACTTCGCGCACCTTTGTTCGAAGATAAAGTCGTGGATCACATTTTGGAACAGGCGAATATGACCGAAAAAGAGATCACCAAAGACGAACTGCAAAAAGCGGTTGAGGCTTTGGACGAAGCGTAAAACGCTTTTCGTTATCTGAATTTTAAAAGGCGCCCGGTAAGGCGCCTTTTTTGAATTATTGTTGTTGATTTAGAAGCTCTTGGAAAGCTTTATACCAACCGTCAGAACAGAGTTGTCATCAAATGGGGCACCTGGGGCAACTGAGCTAAGAGTGGTATCGCCACGTTTCGAATATTTTATTGAACTGGCAACTTTAAATCCTTTGCCAATGTCCAGTTGACCACCAAATGAAATATCGAATTGACCGTCTGTCGGTGCAAATCCACTTTGCGGCACATTATCCGATTTTTCATAGCCAAAAGCGGTAAAGCCGACGAACTTTTCGTTGAAACGATATGCAACACCCAACTCGTATGAGGTTACATTCGTAAAGCTGGTAATTGTCCCAAGAACAGGTAGGGTTATTTGTGCATCTGCCCATTGTGCGTAACGAATGCTACCAAAGACCAACGTGTTAGCTGCAACGCCCGACCTAAATTCAAGTGTCCAAGCTTCGGGTGTGGAAGCAATTGATGCTGATGGGGCCGGGCCGCCATTGAATGTAGATGTAAGTGAATAATCGATTTCAGACTCGTAACTTAAAGCGACACGCAGCTTAATGTCCGGAATTTCATAGGCGGCACCGGCGATGTAGCCATACTCACCTTCACCGCTTGCGACAATTGTAGCACCAGGTACAGAAATGGAACCGCTCAGATATTGGTATTTGACACCAGCATACGCACTAATTCTGTCTGAAAATTGATATTTGCCCAAAGCGTTTATATTTTGGCCGTCTACAACACCTGAAACCCCTAAAGGGCCATAGCTGATATCTGCACCAACTGGTTGGTTATTGTAAGTTACCGCAATTGCGAATTTGTCAGTAATGTCAGCTTTAAAGCCAAGCTTTGCGGTGGGGAAGCTTCTTGCTACCGTACCTACCGGAAGTACTGAACTGCTGACTTTCGGTGTTGTCAGGCCATATGTGACTTCTGCGTATGTACCTTCTTCGTACAGAATGTTCGAACTGAACGTTACACGATCCAGACCGCCAGCGAATGCTGTGCTAGTGCCTGCTGCCAGAATAGCAGTGGTTGTCGCTATTTTTTTGATTGTCATCTTGAGATGCTCCCTCATCATAATCATTTTTCCCTGTGCAAACCCTAATAAGCATTTCAGCTTTCAGTCAAATGTGACCTAGCGTTATTAAATGGTCGAAAGTCATATCGTGATATTTCTGCAACCTAAAGTCGTGATAATGCCGCAATGTAACGATAATGTTATAAAACAGGTGATCAAAGGGAAACTCTGACTTTCGTCTATTGCCACTCTTTGCACAGGACACTAATGTTTTGGTTAGACTTCTATGCGACATGCATAAAACAGCAATAACAGGCGAGATAATGAGAGATCCTTTAGACGTATATATGAATACCCTTGTTCCCATGGTTGTGGAACAAACCTCGCGCGGTGAACGCGCATATGATATTTTCTCGCGTCTTTTAAAAGAACGCATCATTTTCGTTTCCGGCCCTGTGCATGACGGCATGTCGACATTGATTGTGGCACAATTGTTGTTTTTAGAGGCGGAAAATCCGACAAAAGACATTGCGATGTATATCAACAGCCCCGGTGGCGTTGTGACATCCGGTTTGGCAATTTACGACACCATGCAATATATCCGTCCTAAAGTTTCAACGCTTTGTATCGGACAGGCGGCTTCTATGGGGTCTTTGCTGTTGGCGGCGGGTGAAAATGGAATGCGATTCACATTGCCGAATTCACGGATTATGGTGCATCAGCCGTCGGGTGGCTTTCAAGGGCAAGCTTCCGATATTGCGTTGCATGCAAAGGAAATTCTGGAATTGAAAGATCGTTTGAATAAAATTTATGTCAAACATTGCAGTCAAAAGCTGAAAATCGTGGAAGAATCGCTGGATCGCGATAATTTCATGACTGCAGAAGAAGCAAAAGACTGGGGTTTGATCGATGAAATTGTGCAGCAACGCACAGGTGAAGACGAAGAAACGTAGGTTTCTTCGTCTGTTTTAAAACGCCTTGGGATTTTCAAGGTATTCATAATGGCATTGTGCAGTTCGTGAAACTGCCATATTGTCGACGAAATATTGGGCTATGCCAGATATTGGCGGATGCTTTATGTAAAGAATGCGAGTGGAGTGATCGATGGCAGAGTCAGATAACAGCGAGTCGAAGAACACGCTTTACTGTTCATTTTGTGGCAAAAGCCAACACGAGGTTCGTAAGCTTATTGCCGGGCCAACAGTATTTATTTGCGATGAATGTGTTGAACTTTGCATGGATATTATCCGTGAAGAGGCAAAATCATCAAAACTGACAACCTCGGAAGGGGTGCCGACGCCTGCTGAAATCTGTCAAGTTCTGGATGATTATGTTATCGGGCAAGATATAGCCAAGAAGGTTCTGTCTGTTGCTGTGCATAACCATTACAAACGCCTGAATCATTCGGAAGGCAATTCCGAGATAGAATTGGCAAAATCCAACATCATGTTAATCGGCCCAACAGGTTGTGGTAAAACGCTGCTCGCGCAGACTTTGGCACGTATTTTGGATGTTCCGTTTACAATGGCTGATGCAACCACATTAACCGAAGCGGGTTATGTGGGGGAAGATGTTGAAAACATCATCCTGAAACTTTTGCAAGCATCAGAATACAACGTGGAACGCGCACAGCGCGGTATTGTCTATATTGACGAGGTCGACAAGATCACCCGCAAATCAGACAACCCTTCGATCACGCGTGATGTATCGGGTGAGGGGGTTCAACAGGCCTTGCTTAAAATTATGGAAGGCACTGTTGCCAGCGTACCCCCGCAAGGTGGACGCAAGCATCCGCAACAGGAGTTTTTGCAGGTTGATACCACAAATATTCTGTTCATATGCGGCGGCGCATTTGCTGGCCTTGATCGTATCATTTCGCAACGTGGCAAAGGTTCTGCCATCGGATTTGGTGCGGATGTAAAAGACGAAGAAAATCGCGGTGTGGGTGAGGTATTTCAAGACCTTGAACCGGAAGATTTGTTGAAATTCGGTTTAATCCCGGAATTTGTCGGTCGCTTACCGGTGATTGCAACGCTGACTGATCTGGATGAAGATGCGCTTGTAACGATCCTGTCACAACCTAAAAATGCCCTGATCAAGCAATATCAACGTTTGTTTGAGTTGGAAGAGGCCAAATTAACTTTCACCGACGAGGCCCTACGTGCCATCGCAAACCGTGCGATCTTGCGTAAAACAGGGGCGCGTGGGTTGCGGTCTATTCTAGAAGATATTCTGTTGAACACGATGTTTGAGTTGCCAAGTCTGGAAAATGTCACAGAGGTTGTCGTCAATGAAGAGGCCGCCCGCAATGAAGGCGAACCACTGATTGTGTACAGTGATGCAGCTGCAACAGCGGATGAAAGCGCATCTGCGTCTTAATCTAACTGGACGTTTCATAAAAAATTGGGCATAGAGATTGCATCAACGATCAGGACCGATAGCATGAATTTCATCAAACGACTTTTCACATGGTGGCACGGGCAAACCATGAATACGCAGTTTTACACATGGCTTAAAGGTGTGCGTGTCGGGGAAGATGAAGAAGGCAATGTATTTTATGAAACCCGAGACGGGAAACGACGTTGGGTGATTTATAACGGTTATGTTGAGGCCAGCCGCGTATCGGCAGATTGGCATGGCTGGTTACACCATACATTTAAAGAACCGCCATCCAAGAAGCCAATGACCCATAAAACATGGGAAAAACCGCATCAGGAAAATCTGACAGGTACAGCAGCGGCTTATGCGCCTGCGGGTAGCATACGTGTGGCACAGCCCGCCGACCGTTCCGATTATGATGCATGGCAGCCTAAATAAGGCCGAAAAGAATGAAAAGTAATCCTATAGAAACTGCCATTGGGGCTTTGGTCGTCGCGGCCGCCATCGGTTTTTTATACTACGCATCCAGTGTTGTGGGTATTGCAGGGCCAACTGACACCTATGATGTAAATGCCAGCTTTCGCAGTGCCGAAGGGATTGCACTTGGTACGGACGTGCGTATGGCAGGGGTTAAAATCGGAACGGTGACGGAGATGGAGTTAAGCCCAACAACATTTAGGGCTGAAATCACTGTGGCAGTTAAGCAGACCATAGAAATTCCCGATGACAGCGCAATTGCCGTGACGTCCGAAGGATTGCTTGGTGGTAATTTTATTGAAATCATTCCTGGAGCATCAGAGTTTTCTGTTGAAAACGGGGGCGAAATTGAAGACACCCAAGGCAGTGTAAGTTTTATCAGTTTGCTTATGAAATTCGTGTCAGGGAACGAATGATACGCGCAATGACCTTTGTTCTCGGGTTATTTGTGGCAATGCCAATCTTTGCGCAAAGTCAGATTGCTACTGAAAACAGTACTGCCGCAGAATTGCGCACGCTTGATACCTTAACCGGTGCGGTCAAGGATATGACGATAGAGGTCGGGCAGACGCAATCTTATGAGCGTTTAAAGATCACGGTTCAGGAATGCCGCTACCCCAAAGACAACCCAAGCAGTGACGCCTTTGCGTATTTGATCATTCAGGATGTGCGCGAAGACCAGCCGCGATTTGATGCATGGATGATCGCATCAAGCCCAGCCTTGTCTGCACTGGAGCATCCACGCTATGATGTGTGGTTGCTAAGATGTAAAATTTCGGATGGCTGAGTATCAATCGGTAGTTTAAGAAAATCAGCCTGAACATCCAATGCATCTGTTAATTTCTGGTGATACGTGTCGCGCGATATTTCCGTTGCCCCTAGGCTTTCTAGGTGATCGGTTTGAAATTGGGTGTCTAGCAATGTGAAACCACCATGTTTTAATCGCGCAACCAAATATGTTAGGGCTATTTTAGATGTATCGGTGCGGGTGGAAAACATGCTTTCACCAAAGAATGCGCCGTTTAGGGCGACACCATAAACGCCGCCGACCAGTTCGGCCCCTTCCATGACTTCTACAGAATGGGCAAAGCCAAGTGTGTGAAGTTCGATGTATAAGTCAAAAATTTCAGCATTGATCCAAGTCTCGGGGCGGCTCGCACAAGCGGTGACAACCGCGTCGAAGCGTTGGTCTATTGCGATCGTATATTGCTGGCGTTTAATCCGTCGCGCCAGCCTGCGCGAAACATGAAACCTGTCTAATGGCACAATACCACGTAGATGTGGGTCAACCCAATAGATTTTAGGATCATGGGCACTGTCCGACATCGGAAAAACCCCGGATGCATAACCATGAAGCAATATTTCAGGGGTAATTTGGGGGGTGGTTTCCGTCATGACCGATCGGCCTTATTCGAAGGTTTGGGATTCCAGCCACTTTTCCAACCAGTGAATGTCATAATCGCCTGTTAGAACTGCATCTTCTTTCAAAAGCGCATGAAACAGTGGTGTTGTGGTGTCGACACCGTCAATGATCAGTTCTTCCAGCGCACGTTTCAAGCGCGCCAATGCACCTTCGCGATCACGACCGGTGACGATCAGCTTGCCGATTAGGCTGTCGTAATAAGGTGGAATTGAATACCCGTCGTAAAGCGCACTATCCATGCGCACCCCTAAACCGCCCGGGGCGTGGTAAGTGGTTATTTTTCCGGGGCAAGGGGTAAAGTTCGGCAATTTTTCAGCACAAATCCGGACTTCGATGGCGTGTCCCTTGATTGACAGATCTTCTTGTTTCAGGGTCATTTCTTCGCCTGCGGCAACACGTAACTGTTGCTTGACTAAATCGACGCCAAAAATGGCTTCTGTGACAGGGTGTTCCACTTGCAGACGGGTGTTCATTTCTATGAAATAAAACTCACCCCGTTCAAACAAAAACTCGATCGTTCCCGCGCCTTCATAACCGATAGCGGCGACTGCATCGGCGCAGGTTTTGCCGATTTCTGCACGAATTTCGGGTGTGATACAGGGGCCGGGGGCCTCTTCGAATACTTTTTGGTGACGGCGTTGCAAGGAACAATCGCGTTCACCTAAATGTACCGCACGTCCGCGACCATCACCGAAAACCTGTACTTCGATGTGGCGTGGCAACATCAGGTATTTCTCTATATAGACTTCTTCATTCCCAAAGACTGATTTGGCTTCGGAGCGGGCCGTGCCAAAGGCTTCGGCCAGATCATTTTTGGTGTTGGCCACCTTCATACCACGACCGCCGCCACCTGCTGTTGCTTTGATTATGACAGGAAAACCCATTTCATTGGCTATTTTATGGGCTTCTTCTAGGTTTGCCACCCCACCATCAGAGCCGGGCACACAAGGTACGCCTAAGTCTATCATGGTCTGTTTCGCAGTGATTTTGTCGCCCATCATACGGATGTGGGCGGCACTTGGCCCAATAAATTTCAACCCATGATCTTCGACAATTTGTACGAATTCCGCATTTTCAGACAAGAAGCCATAGCCGGGGTGGATGGCTTCGGCACCAGTAATTTCACAGGCAGAAATAAGTGCCGGAATTGACAGATAGCTGTCTTTGCCGGACGGCGGGCCAATACACACGCTTTCATCAGCCATGCGAACATGCATGGCGTCCGTATCAGCCGTAGAATGAACCGCAACGGTTGATATGCCCAGCTCTTTACAGGCGCGAATAACGCGAAGGGCAATTTCGCCACGGTTTGCAATCAAGACCTTGGAAAACATAAAGGTGGCTCCTTTAAATTGAGCAGTTATTCGATGATGACAAGTGGTGAGCCAAATTCAACAGGTGACCCGTCATCAACCAGAATGCGGGTAATTTTACCCGATTTAGGTGCTGGAATTTGGTTCATCGTTTTCATTGCTTCAACGATTAACAATGTCTGACCTTCGGTAATGCTGGCGCCTACAGTAATAAAAGGTGCAGCACCGGGTTCTGCGGCCAAATATACTGTTCCGACCATAGGCGAAGTCACTGCTCCGGGATGTTGGGCCGGGTCGTCTGGGCTGGCTTCTGGTGCTGTAGGGGCGGGTGCAGCCGCTGTCGCGGCAGCAACAGGTGGTGCTGCAATTACTTGTGGTGCAGCGGCTGCAATCATAGTCTGGCGTGACACACGTACGTTAAGTGTTTTATCCTCGCCGTAGTCGCGTTTCACCTGCAACTCGGTCAGGTCGTTTTCGCGTAGTAATTCTGCCAAAGCCTGAATAAATTCCACGTCTGTGTCTTGATCTTTTTTGGTCATATTTGCCTCAACCGTTGTTACCCTGGAATGGGCATTCCCCAAGTTATACAGTGTCTGGGCACAGGGTTAAAGTATTCTTGTGTCCAAAAAGGTAATTACTACTGCGTTTGTGTGCGAAGTTCCGCAATAATGGATTTCATCGTATCGGCGGGCACGTAGCCACGAACAATTTCACCGTTAATGATAAATGTGGGGGTCCCATTGATATTTAAGTCTTCGCCAAGTTGGCGGGTCTTTGCAATTTGTTCTGCTACCGAAGGATTATCCATTTGAGCAACAATGATTTGCCCGTCTAAATTAACTTTATTGGCCAGAAAAGTGATAACTTCATCCGTGACAGGCCCATCATGCTTTATGAACTGGTTGTACATTTTTTTATAAGCATCACTGCCAAGGCTTTGAAGTGTTGCAACCGCAGCGCGGGACAGATCATATGATGCTTCGCTTAGGATTGGATATTCTTTAACGACCAGTTTGATATTACCGTCCGTCTTTACAAGATTCGCAACTTCATTATGTGCTTTTCGGCAATAACCGCATTTATAGTCCAGAAATTCAACCAAAGTAATGTCGCCGTCGGGGTTCCCGCCAATCCATGAATACCCGTCATTTTGAATTTCGGGTAAATATGCGCTGACCAATGTAGCGTCCTCTTGCAATTCGGCGGCTTGTTGGCGTTGTTCCAAGATACTGAAGACCTGCATGATTACTTCCGGGTTTTGCAGCAGATATTCACGCACCTGTTGTCCAAACTGATCTTTTTCCTGGTCTGTCATTGCATCAAGATCAAAGGCCAGCGCGGGGGGGCTGATTGCGAAAATAGCCGCTATAACAGTTGCTTTGACAAGGTTGTACATATTATTTTTTCTTTCTGCCTTTGCTTAAGCGCTTGGAAATAGCCAGAATATCGGCCGCTTTGCGCCAACCGGTTGTGCCTTCCGGTAGTAGTCTTATCGCACGTTTAGCATGTATTTCTGCCTGTTTGAAGTTGGATGCAAGTGCATATCTTTCCGCTGTAGTGACGGACGCCATTCCCGGGTTGCCTGTTTTGGCGTAAGCAACGCCCAAATCGCGCAACATACGCCCGTTTCTAGGGTCGCGCGCATAGGATTTTTTCAACGTTGATAGGGCGGCTTTGGCCGTATAACCGGATTTTGCGGCTAATTGCGCACGTCCAAGGCCCGCTAGAATTTGGGGATCTTTTGGCAGCATGCGAACTGCCTTGCTATAAGCGGCAACGGCACTTGAAGAGTTACCGTTTTCAAGCAAAATTTGCCCGTATAATTCTTGATAATAAGCGTCTTTGGGGCGCATTGCGATTAGGCGTTTGATTGCGGTCAGGGATTTTTTCTTGTTGGGCAGGCGATGATAGGCAATTGCACGGGTGAGGGTAGCAATTTCGCCCGTGTCAGACTTTTTAAGCTTGCGCAATATACCCTTGGGGCTACCTATGAAGCTGTTAAATTTTGCCAATGATCTGGCATACCAGTAATCCACGTTTGGTGACTGGGTTGAGGGTCTACCCTGATAAGCTGCCACAAAGGTTTCCAGATCGGAAATACGTTGCGAACTTAGCGGGTGGGTCAGTGCATAAGCATCTTGTCGACCAACACTCAGGGCTTCTTGTCCTTTGAAAATTTGCAACACATCAATGGCAGCAGACGGGTCAATGCCTGCACGTGCCATATAACGCACACCGGATTGATCAGCGGCACTTTCCTGGCCGCGACTGAAGGAAAGAAAATTGCGTTGCCCAATGGATTGCGTTGCCGCTGCTACGCCTAATGCACCACCTCCACCACCAGCGGCCGCCGTTAGAACGCCTAAAATAGCCCCAAGACCGACAGCAGTATTTGCACTTCCAATATTGGCGGCCCGCTGGGTTATATGTCCGCCTGTAATATGACCTATTTCATGGGCAATCACCGATTGCAGCATTTCGACCGATTTCAGACGTCGGATAAGGCCGGAACTTAGAAAAACATTGTTGCTACCCGTGGTAAATGCATTTGGATTATTGCTGTTTATGATGAAAACACTGATCCGGCCAACGCCTGCGGCTTTTGCGATAGGTTCGGTGACAATCCGCAAAGTGCGTTCAATCTCTGAATCCCGGATCAGTCCTTGGGCAAAGACACTTGGTGCCCCGAAAAGCATTGAGATAAACAAGAGAAGCCAAAAGCCGGATTTGATTGATTTTAACATGTGATCAGAGTTTTCACCCTTGCAAATTATTTCCTCAATAGAAAAACAAAAGCGCGTCAAACACAAGGTTTAGACGCGCTTTTGCTAATAAAGTGAGCGAATTTTAGCCGCGTGACCACCAACCGCGCCGTTTAGGTTTTTCTTCCACAGGCTTTTCAGCAACAACTGTATCAGCCAATATGGTTTCGGTTACAGGTTCCAGTACCGGTGCAGGCTCGGGTTTCTTAGGTGCCGCTTTAGGTTTGATCGCCTTTGGCTTGGTCGCCGCTTTTGTCTTAGCCGGGGACTTGCGCGTTGTTGTTTTCTTAGCCGGTTTTTCAGCGGTGGTATCTTCGGGAGCATCTGCTTCCGGTGTATCGGTTGCCTTTGCCGGTTCGGTTTTCTTTGCTACCGTTTTACGCGGTGCCCTTTTACGCTTAGGTTTTTCCGGTTTGACGTCTGGCGTTTCATCGGTTTGTACAGATGCTTCTTGTGGTGTAGCATCAGGCGCAACATCTACAGAAGCATTTTTTACCTCTGGGGTTTCCATTGTTGCCGGCAACTCTGATTTTTCATCAGTTTGCACAGATTCAGTTTGTCCGTTTTCAACACCTTCTTGTTTTGGTTTTCCGCGCCCACGTCCACCACGGCGACGACGCCTTTTCTTCGGCTTTTCTTCGTCAGTTTCGGTTTCAGGGGTGGAAGGTGTGACCGCGGCTTCATCAAAACTTTCCATGGAAACATTTTCCATTGAAACCGGTGCATTCGCAGGCTGTGCAATATAACGCGTCGCGGTTTTGAACTTCTCTATGGAATAATCGGTACCGATCAGGTTGGTATCCGCTTCGATCCGTACAGACAGGCCATAGCGGGCTTCAATCATGATAATATGGTCGCGCTTTTCGTTCAACATATAGTTGGTGACGTTGATCGGTGCTTTGACCAGAACTTCGCCTGTACGTTTGCGTACACCTTCCTCTTCCAACTCACGCAAGATAGACAGGGCCAGACTGTCGTCAGAACGTAACAAGCCTGTTGCATGGCAATGCGGGCAGGGTCGTGTGGTGGCTTCCAGCATGCCGGGACGTAGGCGTTGGCGGGACATTTCCAACAAACCGAAACCAGATATGCGGCCAATTTGAATACGTGCGCGATCAGTTTTTAGCTTATCTTTCAGGCGTTTTTCAACAGCTGTATTGTTGCGACGTTCTTCCATGTCGATGAAATCAATTACGATCAGGCCGGCCAAATCGCGCAGGCGCATTTGACGGGCAACTTCTTCGGCCGCTTCCAGATTGGTTTTCAGTGCTGTTTTTTCAATCGAGCTTTCTTTGGTGGCTTTGCCGGAGTTCACATCAACTGCAACAAGTGCTTCGGTGATACCGATCACCAGATAGCCGCCGGATTTCAGCTGAACAGTCGGATTGAACATCGCACCAAGATGGCTTTCGACTTGGTAACGGGAAAACAATGGCATCTGTTCTTTGTACTGTTTTACCTTGTCCACGCGGTTGGGCATGAACATTTCCATGTAGTCTTTGGCTGCTTCATAGCCGCGTTGACCTTCGACATGGATTTCGTCAATGTCGCTGGTGTAAAGATCGCGGATAGATCGTTTGATCAGGTTGCCTTCTTCATAAACCGGTGCAGGTGCGATGGAGCGCAGGGTCAGTTCGCGGATTTGCTCCCATTGGCGCGTCAGAAATTCATAATCGCGGTTGATGTCAGCCTCGTTACGACTGGAACCGGCTGTGCGAATGATCAGACCGGCACCTTCAGGCACAACTAGTTGATTAGCGATTGCTTTGATTTTTTTGCGGTCAACTGCATTGGTGATTTTGCGTGAAATACCGCCACCGCGTGCGGTATTTGGCATCAAAACACAATAGCGCCCTGCAAGTGACAGATATGTGGTCAGGGCCGCACCTTTGTTGCCGCGTTCTTCTTTAACAACTTGTATCAACAGGATTTGACGTACTTTAACAACTTCCTGGATTTTATAACGTTTCATACGTGGTTTGCGTGGGCGAACCTCTTCTGAAACATCATTATCGGCTACTGATTCAATCCCCGGTTTTGGGGTGTCATCCAGTTTTTTATCCTCATCATCAATATCAGTTTCTGTAGGTATTATTTCAGATGTTTCGATATTTTCGGTTTCAGCAGGTGTCTCTTCTTCGGCAACAGCCTGCACATTAACAGTTTCGCTGTCGACTGGTTTTGCCTCTGGTACATCGACCAATTCCGGCTCGGCACTCTCAATATCAATTATGCCGTCATCCACTATATCGCTGGTGATAACAGCATCATTTACAGATGCCGCACCATTAGTTTCTGCCTTAACAGGTTTTTTCTTGCGACGACGACCGCGTGATTTTGGTTGCTCGGCAATTTTTGCATCTTCTTCTGCCATTGTTTTGGCATATTCGGCTTCTTCCGCCAGCAGTTTTTCGCGGTCTGCGACTGGGATCTGGTAATAATCCGGATGGATTTCGTTAAAGGCCAGAAATCCGTGACGGTTTCCACCATAATCGACGAACGCCGCTTGAAGCGAGGGTTCAACCCGGGTTACTTTTGCGAGGTAAATATTACCAGCAAGCTGGCGTTTGTTTAGGCTTTCAAAATCGAATTCGTCGACTTTATTTCCTTCGACAACCACCACGCGGGTTTCCTCGGGGTGGGTGGCATCGATAAGCATTTTCTTTGACATTTGGTATACTCTGAACGCGATAAGTCCTGCCACCCATGGGGTGCAGGCATGTTGGCGTTATATGTTAAGGCGATTGGCTGTGGCACAAGGGAAGGCGCGGGTCTTACACCGACGCAAAAATCCAACAGTAGTATCCACACGCGTTGCATCGCGGGGTTTCTCCAACGTCCGCTTTTAAAAGCGGACGTTCAGTTCGGGCCGTATTTTGGCACAAAGCCAGATAACACGACAATTCTTTGGCCATTTGGCCTGTTGAGCGGATCAGAGGATAACTTTGGCAATGCCTGTTTTCATGGTCTCATTCAACGAAACTCTTTTATCAGCGGCGTTGTTTCAGCCTGCTATAATGTACCATTAGGGGGTGATTGTGTGAAATACAATGCATTTTTCAAAACCATAGGGTATAAGGCTGAAAAAGACGTTAATAAAGATCGGGCAAGGCAGTGGTTGAAAAAATTGCGATTTTCGTAAGTTTTATGCTGTGGGTGTGTGCTGGCAATGCATTTGCACAGGACTTGCGGGCATTAGCGCGCATTGATGTGGAACAATCCAGTATAGCTGATCTGTCCTACCGTGAGATGGAGGTGACGTTGCAGTTGTCGCAACCCATACCATTTCGTATTTATTCGTTGGAAGGTCCAAATCGCATTGTTTTCGATTTTAAAGAGGTCGATTGGCGTGGGTTTTCCTCTGAGAAAACCTTGATGACCGAAAAGGTAAGTGAAATGCGGTTTGGCGCGTTCCAGGCGGGCTGGTCGCGAATGGTTATAGAACTAAACGAGCCAATGCTTTTGGACAAGGTCGAGATGCGCACCAATGTAGATAAAGGCAATGCTGTTCTCGTGGCTAAATTCAAGCTGACCAGCCCGGAAGACTTTGCTGCCAGTGTTGGACCGCGCGTCGAAGCTGGTTGGGATTTGCCCGAGCCGATTGTCTTTAATAAGCCAAAAGAACGCCAGCTGGGTTTTAAGCCATTGATTGTGGTTTTGGATCCTGGGCATGGCGGTATCGATTCTGGTGCAAGGCAGAAGGGTAAGTTGGAGAAAAATCTAGTTTTAAATTTTGCAAAAGAATTAAAAGAAAGTCTAATTATAACAGGACGATATAAGGCACATTTAACGCGTAGCGGGGATGAGTTTATCTCATTGCCAGGGCGTATTTCAAAAGCGCGTGAATTGGGTGCAGATGTCTTAATATCCTTACATGCAGACGCATTGGAAAGCGGCTGGGCTACCGGAACAACAGTATATTCCTTGTCCGATGAAGCTTCCAATGAAGCGTCAGCTTTTCTTGCGGCACATCAGGATCGTGAAGATTTGCTTGCAGGCGTTGATCTGCGGCATCAATCGGATGCGGTTGCAACTGTGTTAATGGAATTGGCGCGGGTAGAAACCAAGTCGCGCAGTGATCTATTGGCTGATATGGTGGTTTCCGGGGTGGCGCAATCCATAGGTCGTTTACGCAAACGGCCACATTTATATGCAGGCTTTAGCGTGCTGAAAGCCCCAGATATCCCGTCAATTTTGATCGAATTGGGTTTTATGTCGAATGAAAGCGATCTTAATAATCTGCAGAACAGTAAATGGCGCCGCAATGTCATTGAGGGAATCGTTCTGGCGCTGGATACTTGGTCGGTCGAGGATGCTGCCCAAGCACAATTATTACGACAATAGGTTTAATTCCTAGGATAGTTCTTAGCTAATGGTGATAAGATCGGGCTTTTATGGCTGAAATAATCCAGAAGTGATTTTGACCTTCCGGGGTGGGCGGCTTATAAACGGTTTAAGTTTTATGAAAGGGGCATATTCGTGCTTCGAACTATTATATCTTTTGTCGGTTGGATATTCAGTTGGATAACCATTGGCATTGTTCTGGTGTCACTGATCCTTGGGGCGGTGTTTTTTATGTATGGCCGTGATCTGCCGGATCACGCGCGTCTTGCCAGTTATGAACCTAAGACAATCAGCAAAATATACTCGATTGAAGGTAAAGTAATCGATGAGTTTGCGCAGGAACGCAGGCTTTATACCCCGATTGATGAAATCCCCGATGTGGTGAAAAATGCATTTATTAGTGCTGAGGACAAGAATTTTTATCACCATAAAGGTTATGATCCACTTGGAATGATCAAGGCAGGGATTGATGCGGCACGTGGTAAACGTTTGCGTGGGGCTTCGACCATAACACAACAGGTAATGAAGAACTTCCTGCTATCAGGTGACAGATCGGTTGAACGCAAAATCAAAGAACTGATTTTGGCCTCACGCCTTGAAAGCACTTTGGATAAAGAACAAATTCTTCAATTGTATTTGAACGAGATTTTTCTGGGGCAAAATTCTTATGGAGTGTCAGCTGCGGCTGAAACTTATTTCGGTAAAGTGCTGGAGAATGTAACCGTAGAAGAGGCGGCATATCTGGCGTCTTTACCCAAAGCCCCCAGTAAATACCATCCTGTACGTCAACGTGAACGGGCTGTTGCGCGGCGCAATTACGTTTTGGGCCAGATGGCAAATAACAGGTATATTTCGCAGGATCAGTTGAAAATCGCGTTGGAAACACCACTGAAAACTGTGCAAGCGGGCGATTATCTGTCTTTACGTGCGTTGCGCCAGCCACGTGATTATTTCACCGATGAAATTCGCCGTCAATTATCCGGCACCTTTGGTGAGGATGAATTTTTTGGTGGTGGCTTGGCTATCCGGGCCACGATGGATCCGGAATTGCAAAAAGTCGCAGCCCTTTCATTGCGCACGGGGCTTGAAAAATATGATCGTGCCTTACGGGTGTATAGGGGACCTACCGTAACAGTTGACCCTGCGTTGTTAGATAGCGAAGCTGCATGGCGTACTGCCCTGAGTGATGTGAAAGTTGCACGTGATATTGAAACATGGCACGCGGCTGTGGTGCTAGAGGTTGGCGCGAAAAACGTTCGCATTGGAATTGAAGGTGTGGTTGATGATGTAGACGGGCATTTTCTGCCGATGTCAGAAATGACATGGCGTCGTAAACGTGACGGAAAAACGTTAAACAAGGCCAAGAAACCAAGTGATATTCTTGCAGTAGGCGATGTTATCCACGTTAAAGCCATAGATAAAGACGGTGTTTTTCAAAACTGGTCATTGCGTCAAGTTCCCGAACTTCAAGGCGGGTTCATGGCGATGGATACCAATACGGGGCGTGTTATCGCCATGCAGGGCGGGTTTTCCTATCAATCCAGTGTGTTCAACCGTGCAACACAAGCTACGCGCCAACCGGGTTCATCGTTTAAACCGTTTGTATATGCTTCGGCATTGGACAGCGGTTATTCACCAGCAACGATCATTATCGATGCCCCGATTGAGGTTGAAACGCCGCAGGGTTTGTGGCGGCCCAAAAACTCTTCAAATACGTTTTATGGTCCTGCACCCATGCGTATGGGAATTGAGAGGTCACGCAATTTGATGACCATCCGATTAGCTCAGGAAATCGGGATGAATGTTGTCGCGGATTATGCTGAACGTTTTGGCGTTTATGATGATATGGACGAATTCTTGGCCAATGCATTGGGTGCGCAGGAAACCACACTTTTCAAAATGGTGGCGGCATATGCAATGTTTGCAAATGGCGGTGAGCGGGTTGAACCGACCTTGGTCGACCGTGTGCAGAACCGTCGGGGCGAAACCGTATACCGTCATGACCGCAGGTCTTGTGTAGGCTGTGGGTCTAAAACAGTTGAAGTGGGTGTTGCCCCTGAAATTCAAAGTAACCGCCAACGTATAATGGATGATGTTACGGCATATCGTCTAACCTCAATGATGCGCGGTGTGGTTGAACGGGGGACGGCCAGCAGCACGGTTAGGCTGGGGGTTCCTGTTGCCGGTAAAACCGGAACGACCAACGATGCAAAAGATGTTTGGTTTATAGGGTTTACACCTAATATTGTAGCGGGCTGCTACATGGGTTTTGACATTCCTCGCAGCATGGGGCGTGGCGCCTTTGGTGGAACGATGTGCGGCCCTGTTTTTGAAAGCTTCATGAAAGAAGCAATTGTTGCTTATGGTGCCGGTGAATTTAAAGTACCTGAAAATACATATTTCAGAAAATATGATCGTTACAACGGTACCCGTTTACCTAATGACGCAACTGGTGAATTTGTTGTGGCCGAATTGTTTCGCGTTGGCGAAGAAAGCTTGGATGGTTTTGCCGATATTATTGATGGGGGCTGGGGGCTTGGATCTGATTTGTTGCTATTCGGACGCGGGGAAAGTGAACAGGATACCACAGTCAAAACCTCAACCGGGGAAGTTAAGAAAATTCCCAAGAAAGCAACTTTTGGGTCGTTATCTGCGGGTGGTATTTATTAGGGTGCTTTACCCTAGCGCATGGGTTTTGTAGAACAGCGTCGAACACTTTAGGTAAGCAGAACGTATGCGCGCAGAAATTGAAAATATAGTTGTCGAGATTCAGGATGTTTTGGTTCTTCTAAAACAGCGCATGGGGTGGGATACGGCGTCGCACAGGCTAGAAGAATTCAATGCGATGTCTGAAGACCCCGACCTGTGGAATGATCCCGCAAAAGCCCAGAAACTGATGCGAGAGCGCCAGATTTTGGTGGATGCGATGGATGCTTATAAAACATTGGCGCAGGAGCTGGGCGACAATATAGAGCTTATTGAACTGGGTGAGATAGAAGAAGACCAAGAGGTGGTGGATGAAGCCGAGAAAGCCATCAAGAAAATTCAAACACTTGCCGCTAAACGAAAGTTGGAAGCTCTTTTAAACGGCGAAGCCGACGCCAATGATGCGTTTTTGGAAGTTAAATCAGGGGCAGGTGGCACCGAAAGCTGCGACTGGGCGGCGATGCTGGCGCGTATGTATACCCGTTGGGCCGAAAAAAAGGGCTACAAGGTCGAATTGCAATCGGAAACTGCGGGGGAAGAGGCAGGGATTAAATCCGCAACCTATAAAATTTCCGGACATAATGCCTATGGCTGGTTGAAATCCGAAAGCGGGGTACATCGTTTAGTGCGGATTTCCCCCTTTGATAGTGCAGCCAAGCGGCACACATCGTTCAGTGGGATCACGGTTTATCCCGTAGTCGATGATAATATTGAAATTGAGGTTAACATGTCGGATGTGCGCGTTGATACTTACCGGTCATCAGGGGCAGGTGGGCAGCATGTGAACACCACTGACAGTGCCGTACGAATGACCCATATTCCGACGGGGATTGTGGTGACATCATCAGTGAAATCACAGCATCAGAACCGTGATATTGCACTGAAAGCCTTGAAATCGCGCTTGTATCAGATGGAACTGGATCGCCGCAATCAGGCGGTGAATGAAGCCCATGAAAACAAAGGTGACGCAGGGTGGGGCAACCAAATTCGATCCTATGTATTGCAGCCCTATCAAATGGTTAAAGACCTGCGCACTAGTACGGAAACTTCTGACACCCAAGGGGTATTAGATGGGGATTTGGATGATTTTATGGCGGCGGTTCTGGCGCAAGATGCGGTGGGTAAAAGCCGTGGTGAAGCGAACGCGGAATCTTAAATGCACATATAAAAACCCGCCTCATCGAAGCGGGTTTTTTGAATTAGAATCATTGATAAATCAGGATGCTTTCGGTTGTACTTTTCCTATGGTCTTGGAAGATGATAATGGATCTTCTTCACGGCGAACCGAGCCTTCGAAATGCGCGCCGCTTTCAATCGCGATAGTTTTATGGATGATGTCGCCTTCAACCCGTGCTGTTGCAGTCAGGCGTACTTTCAACCCACGCACCGTGCCTGCGACGTGACCATTTACCACAACATCATCAGCAACAACTTCACCTTTGATGCGTGCGCTTTCGCCAATTGTCAGAAGGTGGGCACGTACATCGCCAACAATTTCACCTTCGATCTGAATATCGCCAGCTGTCTTGATATTGCCTTTGATATGCAGATCAGTAGACAGAATAGACGCAGGCGGTTTGGCCTTTGCAGTGACAGGTGATGGGGCGGAAGACATTGATGAAGCCTTTGCTGAATCAGGTTTTCTATCCATTGCCGATTTCGCAGGTTCCGGTTTCTTTGCCGGTTCATTTATTTTGCTTTTAGAAAACATCGTTAGCAGCCTTTATATATTTCATTGCGTTTACAGGGTTTCCGTCTATGCGGATTTCGTAATGCAGGTGGACGCCCGTACTACGGCCAGAATTCCCCATAGCACCTATCTTATCACCGCGCGACACCTTTTGTCCCTTTTTAACGTCGATACGATTTAAATGAGCGTAATATGTCTCAAAGCCCTGTTTGTGCCGGATCTTGATCAGGCGACCATAACCGGATTGGCGACCTGCAAATGTGACAACGCCGTCTGCAGTTGCGACAATTCGGGTTCCTAACGGGCCTGCCATGTCTGTACCGTTATGCCTGCGCCAACCGCCGGTTTTAGGGTCGCGCCGACCGCCGAACCCGCTGGTATATCTGTATGAGCCACGCACGGGGTTGGACAGCGGTACTTTATTACCCGCAATTTTAAGAAGGTTTACCCTATCAAGGGCTTTCAATAGTCCGTTGGCGCGCAGGCTGTTGCTATTATCACCAGCACCTTTGCTGGAAATGGTTAATTCGGTCAATGGCCCGCCAGTTCCAGAATAGCCGCGACGAACATCATTCAACAAGGCATCGGTATTGATGCCGGATTTACTCAAGGCACGTTCCAGCGGTGACAAGGACACTTCAACTGCGTCTTCAAGGCGGCTGAATATCTGTTCGTTTTTGAGTCGCGCCAATTCAGTATTAAAAGCCAACTCTTGTGCATATTGTTTTGCTTCGGCGGCATCAGTTGCAAGGATTTGGCGTTGATCCACAGATGTATTTAATTCTTGCGATATTATGGCAAGGGTTTTGTTTAATTCTTCGGTGGCGTCCAAATGCAATGATTTATTACCGGTGGCATCCTGCAACTCTGCCAACAAGTTGTCCGAGTTGCGCACGGCAACATCACGGGACTTGATCGCATCTTGCAGTTTTGTTTGCATGATATGCAATCCGGTTGCCAATTCGCGTCTTTGTTCCTCGGCTTCCAAGAGGTCGGTTTGTTGTTCAGAAATCTGATTTAGCGCCACATAGAATTGTTCTTGTGCTGCCTGTGCTTCCAGTGAGCGTCGGTCACGTTCTGCTGAAAGTGTATTGATCCGAAGCTCGTAAGCTTGTTTCTGATCTTCTGCACGGTTGCTGTCAGAGCGTGATTCCAACATTTCGATACCGAGAATTGCGGTTGCAATCATCATCCAAGAAAAGCTGGCTGTTGCCATAATTCCGATAAATAATTGGGATTTTGACTTTAGCGTTAAAAAACGCGTTGAGCTATCGGTCCGTATATAAATCCGTTGTTCGGGCAAGTATTTGTTTAAGGCATTTTTCATGCTTTTTGATCACCGTTCATTTCCTGTCACCTCGCGTTCCTGTTTCCAATGGAAGCAAGTGTCATTTTTTTAAGCAAAATTTACATACTAATCAACAAAATACGAATAACTTGTCCGATTTATGACGTGTTTTTAGAGTATTAGGCGATTTTACGCTTATTTAACTCTTGTTGGTGCGCTTTATTTCTTTACTTTTGTTTCTGCAACCATCGGCCAGTAAAAATCTGGTGGAATGCCGGCTTCGGCTCTTTTTTCATCATTAAAGGGTGGTTTCAACCCACCGGAAAAGTATTTTTTTACCAACGCATGAAAGCAATCTTTAGGGTCATATTCATGGCGACCGCATAGAAAGTGAAACCATTTCGACCCGTAAGCAACATGGCCTACTTCCTCGGCATATATTATTTCCAGAGCATCTACTGTTTCTGTATCTTTCACTGACTTGAATAGATTTATCATACCGGGTGTGACATCCAATCCGCGGGCTTCCAATACCATTGGCACGATTGCCAAACGGCCAATGAAATCTGTAGCCGTATCTGTTGCGGCCTGCCACATGCCGGCATGGGCGACCAAATCACCATAGAATGATCCCATAGCTTCAAGTCTGTTGCATAACAGATTGAAGTGTTTAGATTCTTCGTCAGCAGCCTTTACCCAGTCATCATAGTAACCACGCGGCATGTCGATATGGGCAAAGCGCGGAATAATGTCCCAATGCAAATCAACTGCATTCAATTCGATATGAGCAATTGCGTGTAATAGGGCGACCCTGCCTTTAGGTGTACCCGTGCGGCGGCGCGGAACATCCCGCGGGGCCATTAGTTCCGGTTTTACTGGTCTGCTGGGAAATACTGGTGGTTGTGTATTCCCGATATCCAGCGGTTTTCCGGCAGCAACACTGTCAAACCATAATACGGCGGCTTCGTGTGAGATACGTGTTTTTTCGCGCCCATCGGCTGTTGTTAAGACGCGGCAAGCCAGTTCGGTCAGGGTGGGGCGTGTCATAAGGTAAGTACTGCATTTAAAACCGCATCCACATGGCCTTTGACGCGAACCTTGCGCCATATTTCACGTAAAATTCCGTCACCGTCGATTAGAAATGTTGTTCGTTCGATACCCATATATATTTTGCCGTACATGGATTTTTCCTTCCAAACCCCAAAATCTTCACACATTTGACCAGTGAAATCGGATAAAAGCGGGATTTCCAAATTGTGTTTGGCAATAAACTTGTCATGTTTTGTTACGCTGTCTTTTGACACACCAATTACTGATGCACCCGCTGCATTGAAATTTACAAGGTTTTGGGTGAAATCAATCGCCTCTTTTGTGCATCCCGGTGTATCGTCTTTTGGGTAAAAATAGATCACAAGTATACGTCCCTTGTAATCGTTCAAACCCAAAGTACCCTGACCATCGCGTGGTATACTAAAATTTGGCGATTTTTCTCCGATTTTTAACAAGTTACACCTCTATCTATGGAGTTTGTTGGTAAGAATGATTAACTATGGTGTACATGTAGAATTAGCGTTTGAATATATAGATCGAACGCAATTTAGAAAAGTAGGGAAGTTTCCCATAATATGAGCGCGAAACGCGACGCAATTCAGAGCACTGCTAAGCCCAAATCGACTTTGGGTAGATGGGTAGTGCGTGTCTTATCGTTACTGATTATGGTCAGCTTTCTTTTGGCCTTGGCACTGGGAGCGTTACTTATACGTTTGAAATCCGGACCTTTGGAAGTGCCAGGAGTGCAAGAAGCCGTTTCAGAACTGGTCAAGGACGCCATCAATGATTTTGATATAAAGATTGGTGCGGTTTCATTGGTTGCAGCTGATGAAGGTATAAATGTGCTGGCTCAATTAACGGATTTACAAATTTTCACTAAAACGGGGCAAAAAATTGCAGAGCTACCGATTGTGCGGGCTAAACTTGATTCAATAAAGCTCATCCGCGAAGGGATTGAAGTTGAAACGATAGAAATCATCGGGGCGGAATTTCGATTTTTACGCGACAGGAATGGTAAATATAACATTCTGCCACCTGGCAATGATAATACTGACGTCATCAAGACTAAAATGATATTTGACGCCGCTAATATCGCCGCACGGAAGTCACCTTTGCGTAATTTACGGCTGATTGACATGATTGACACCAATCTTGTTTATATTGACCAGAAAAAGTCGCGTGTGTGGACCACATCCAAAGCGCGGATGCAGTCAATACGCGAAGGTGATGTCATAACCGCGAATGCAAATGTTGTTATGGCGACGAAAGATAGGGCTGACACATCAGTGGGGCTGCGGTTTTCCTATGGTCTAGACAATGATTTCTTCGGTTTCGGATTTAAGTTTGAACAGGCCGCAACGGTTGATCTGGCCGACCAAGTTCCGGCATTGGATTGGTTGCGCAGTTTTGATGCTGCCGTAACCGGTTCCATAAACGCGGAAGTAAAGATTGACGGTGTTCTGGATAGCTTGTCCGGGGTTTTGGAGACCGAAAAGGGCCAGTTACACGATAGCCCAGATGCGGAACCGATTAAATTCAGCAACGTGAAGACGTATTTTGAATATGCAAAAGAAACGGACAGCCTGAATTTTACACAAATTATAGCAAAAAGCGCTGTGGGAAGTATTTCAGGCGAAGGGTCCGTTGCACTATTTCGCAATAAGGCAGGGGCCGTTGAAGCAGTGTCTGGATCTGTTGCATTGTCTGAGTTGCAGATATATCCACAAGACGTTTTTGCGCAACCACTTGTCTTTGAGCAAGCCAAGGCGAACGTACACATTACGCTGTCGCCTTTTTCCGCAACACTTGAAAGTGGGCAACTGACAGCGGGTGATCTTAAAATGTTGGTAGTTGGCTCTTCTGTTGCAGGCGATACATATTGGAACAGTTCCTATTTTGTCAGGTTTAATGAGGTCAGACATGATCAAGTGATGAAATACTGGCCGCTTCAAGCGAAACCAAAAACCCGTTCTTGGCTTGAAAAAAACATTCTGGACGGGGTTGCAAAAAATGGTATCGGACAACTGCATAGCCGCAATGGCAAGGCGAGCGTGGATTTGAAATTCGATATTGATCAGGGGAAAGTGCGTTACCTGAAAACCTTACCCGTCTTACAAGAAGCAAAAGGGCGCGGACATCTGACTGAGAAAACGTTCAAGGCAGAATTGTCACATGGTTATGTTATTGCCTCGAATAATCAACGAATTGATGTGATGGATTCTGTTTTTTATGTTCCTGATCTTACTGTAAAACCTGCGTATGGTGACGTTTATTTAAACATAAAAAGCGGGCTACAGGCGGGTTTAAGCATCTTGGATGAAAAGCCGTTTGAGTTTTTGAAAAAATCCAATTTAAAGCCTACATTGGCTAGAGGCGATGTTGTTGCGACCGGAACGCTTCATGTGCCTTTGGTTAAGGGAACCAAACCTGATCAGGTGGAATTTCAAGCCACTGCCCAAGTTACAAATCTGATGTCGAAAACATTGGTGAAAAACCGCACGGTGACGGCGAAAAAGCTTGTCGTACATGCCAATGACAAAAATGTTGAACTAAATGGGAAGGTTGAATTGGATGGTATTCCCACTCAAACACAATGGATTATGCCCATTGGTAAAAAATATAAAAAACAATCTGAACTGATCTCAGACGTTATGCTGAATGAAGGGAATTTAACTCAATTGGGTGTGCAATTCGAAAAGGGTGCCATATCTGGCGAAGCACCTGCACAGATGCGGGTTACACTGAAGCCAAAGCAAATGCCTAAATATACTTTGACATCTGATATGGCAGGCTTGGGTATGAATATCCGTTCTTTGAATTGGGCTAAGCCAAAGGCATCAAAAGGCAAACTTTTGTTGAATGGCACATTGGGTGACAATTTTACAATTGATAACCTGTCGGTGATTGCATCGGGATTGGCTGCGAAAGGGGGCGTAAAATTGAATGCCGATAATAGTTTTAGGCGGGCAGATTTTTCAAACCTGACGGTTGGGAATTGGCTGAATGCAGTAGTTTCCATTGAAAACACGGATGGTAATACATCAAAGATAACAGTCAGCAGCGGTTCGGCTGATTTACGCAATGTCAGTTTTTCCAAAGGCGCAAAAACCGGTGCACCTATGGACGTAACTCTGGATCGCCTTATTCTTGCGGATGGTATTATATTAACAAATTTACGCGCCAAGCTGCGCAACGAACAGGGCTTGCGGGGGACTTATAGCGCGCGCGTGAATGGCGGGGCGGAAATTACCGGATCAATTTTCCCACAAGAGAACGGGACAGCGGCCGAGATAAATGCGGTTGATGCAGGTGCAGTATTGCGATCAGCGAACCTTTATAGCAAAGGTGTCGGCGGAAATTTGCGTCTAGTTATTGTACCCTTGGGGGAAAAGGGGCAATATCACGGGACGTTCCAAATCAAGAAAGTAAAGGTCAAGCAAGACAATGTTTTGGCCGACATTCTGAACGGTATTAGTGTTGTGGGGCTTTTACAACAATTGTCGGGGGATGGCATTGTTTTTGAAACGATCGATGGTCAATTTACCCTGAAACCTGAAGGGGTAGAGTTGCGCGAAACCAGTGCCGTGGGGATCTCGATCGGGATAACACTGGACGGAAATTATAATTCCAACACGAAACATGTTAATTTTGAAGGCGTTATGACCCCGCTTTATGCGGTCAATGGTACGTTTGAGCGTGTTTTCGGCAAGGTTTTTGGGCGCCGTAAAGGTGAAGGGGTTTTCAGTTTTGTTTATAAAGTGGTAGGTCCCTCCAATGCCCCCAAAGTCAGTGTGAACCCGTTATCTATATTGGCCCCAGGTGTTTTGCGCGAGGTTTTCCGAAAAGACATTCCTGATGTTGGCAAGGCGGAGGTTACAGAAACTGAAAAGTTGCCACAGACCCGGGCAATATTGGCGCCTGAGGCAGATCGATAAGCGGCTTGAATTTAACATTGCATCACGCCACAAGGTGCCACATGAACTTATCTGATTTTGACTTTGATCTACCTGAAGACCTGATTGCATTGCGCCCTCTAAAGCCGCGACCATCATCACGTATGTTGGTAGCGCAGGAAGGCAGGGTCGAGAATAGTCATTTTGCCGACATTTGCAATTATCTACGCTCTGGCGATCTGTTGGTGTTAAATAACACCAAGGTCATTCCCGCACGGTTGAATGGTCGGCGGCGACGTATTTCGGACCAGGGTGAAACTTTTGCCAATATAGAAATCACACTTATTTCATGCGATGCAAAGGGCGATTGGCTAAGTTTGGCAAAGCCTGCGCGACGCCTGAATATTGGTGAAGAGGTACATTTTGAAGCGGGACTGAAAGCAACTGTTTTGTCGAAAACAAGTGATGGTATCGGGCTGTCGTTTAATATGTCAGGGGATGCGTTTGATATGGTTATTGCGCAAATTGGCACAATGCCTTTGCCGCCTTATATCGCGGGAAAACGGCCTGCTGATGCAAAAGACAATGATGATTATCAAACTGTTTTTGCTAAGGAGTTGGGTGCGGTAGCGGCGCCTACAGCATCACTGCACTTTGATAGCGCTTTGCTGGAGAAATTACGCCAACACGGTGTCAATTTTTCAGAAGTAACGCTCCATGTGGGGGGCGGGACATTCCTGCCTGTGAAAACTGATGATATTTCGGCCCATAAAATGCACTCGGAATGGGGGCATGTATCAAAACAAGCAGCGTTGGAAATAATGCAGACGAAACGAGCAGGCGGACGGGTGATCCCCGTGGGGACAACTGCCTTGCGATTAATTGAAACCGCCGCGCGCGAAACAGGTGAAATTCAGGCGTGGGTTGGGGACACGGATATTTTTATCAAACCCGGTTTTCAATTTCAGGTCACAGATGGGTTGATTACAAATTTTCATCTACCAAAGTCCACATTACTTATGTTGGTATCTGCTTTAATCGGGCTGGACAGATGCCACGAAATCTACGATTACGCAACCAATGAAAGGTATCGATTCTTTTCCTACGGGGATGGGTCGTTGCTTTTTCCCTAACAAAGATAAATAAAAACGACTACACGCACGTCGCGTCTGGAAACTATTGTTTCTATCGGGCGTGCTAGCGTGGCGCGATAACGTGAACGGAGCCTGATGATGGGTACGGTTTTAAAGAATTCTTGGCCTTTGTTTCTGGGCATGATGCTATTGATGCTGGGTAATGGATTGCAAGGAACCTTGCTGGGGATTCGCGGTGCCTTAGAGGGCTTTAGCCCCAATACGATGGCATGGATCATGTCAGGTTACTTTATCGGTTTTTTAGGTGGTAGCCGAATGGCCCCTGAAATGATCCGCCGCGTTGGGCATGTTCGTGTCTTTGCTGCCCTTGCTTCACTTATTTCCGCCTGTTTAATTCTGTATGCAGCCGTACCAAATGTGATTGTATGGATGTTCTTGCGCATTTTAATAGGGTTTTGTTTTTCCGGGGTCTATGTTGTTGCTGAAAGCTGGTTGAACGACAGCGCGACAAATGAAACACGTGGACAAACCTTATCGCTTTATTTGATTGTTCAAATGATAGGGATTGTAGCAGCCCAAGGGGTTCTGAACTTTGGTGATGCAGGCGGTTATACTTTATTCATCATTTCATCGGTATTGGTATCTGTTTCATTTGCACCGATTTTGCTTTCCATCAGCCCTGCGCCGATGTTTCAAACAACTAAACCGATGTCATTCAAGCGGCTGTTTGCAGCATCGCCTTTGGCTGTGGTTGGGACATTTTTGCTTGGATCAATTTTTTCGGCATTATTTGGCATGTCCGCAGTCTATGGTACTGAAAAAGGTTTGGATGTCCGCACAATCACAATTTTTGTTGCAATGATTTATGTTGGCGGCATGCTGTTGCAATATCCAATCGGTTGGGCATCTGATCGAATGGGTCGCAGGTTGTTAATTATTTATCTAACTATATTAGGAGCCATAATTATGGCATTGGCCCCATTGGCGACAGACAATTTATATGCACTAATGGCATTGATGTTTATTGTTGGCGGCATATCCAACCCGCTGTATTCACTCTATATTGCCTATATGAATGATTATTTGGAGCCCGATGACATGGCGGCTGCATCTGGCGGTTTGATATTTATTAACGGAACGGGTGCGATTGGCGGGCCGTTTTTGGTGGGCTGGATGATGTCGGAATTCGGGGCTGACAGTTTCTTTGTTTACCTTGCGGTCTTACTTGGATTAAGTGCGCTTTGGGCAATATTCCGGTCAACCGTGCGTGATGCACCAAGCGTGGAAGACACGGCTGCTTACGCTCCTATTTCGCCCGGTACATCTGCTGTTGCTGTAGAGCTTGCGGCAGAAGTTGCGATTGAGATGGCTGAAGAAGCCGAAGAGGAGGAAGCTTGACCTTGCTTTGCCATTGATCTTTTCTGAATGAAAATTAAAGGCATATAAAATGATAGAGCATAAAACGGTTTTAGATTTTTGGATTACTGAAGTTGGCCCGGAAAATTGGTACAATGGACCTGCTGAATTGGATGGTATGATCCGCCAAAGGTTTATGAAATCATGGAGTATTGCCCTTGATGGTGGTTTGTCCGATTGGACTGATACGGCTTCGGGTTGTCTGGCTTACTTGATTTTAACCGATCAATTTCCCCGAAATATGTTTCGCGATGATCCGCGTGCATTTGCAACAGACCCTTTGGCGCGTTCCGCTGCGACAAATGCGATTGAAAAGGATTTTGATTTGCAGGTAGGTCGGGCCGCACAGGAGTTTTTCTATCTGCCATTTGAACATTCCGAAGACATTGCAGATCAGCGACGTTGTATAGAATATATATCCATGCGTATGACAGATAACGAAGAGTCGCTTTTGCATGCACATGTGCACCAGAAAATCATCCACACGTACGGACGTTTCCCCTATAGAAACAACGCTTTGGGCCGGTCTACTACTAAAGAGGAACAAGCATTCCTAGATCAAAACGGCTATCAGGGTATTTTAAAGAGATATCAAAACCAATCCAAATTTTCATAGACTTGTATTTTATATGTAAATCCAGCATAAAGAATATGGAAAAGGTTTAATGTTGAACTAAATGATGCGAAGGTAAAGCTATGGCTGCAAAATCCTATGATATGATTGTAATCGGGGCTGGGCCTGGTGGCTATGTAGCGGCAATTCGTGGCGCGCAACTTGGTTTATCCGTTGCAGTAGTTGAGCGTGAGCATATGGGCGGGATTTGTCTGAATTGGGGATGTATTCCAACGAAAGCGTTGTTGCGTTCGTCTGAAGTGTTTCACTTGATGCATCGCGCAAAGGAATTCGGCCTGTCTGCGGATAATATTGCCTACGATCTGGATGCTGTGGTGAAACGGTCACGCGGAGTAGCCGCGCAATTGAACGCAGGTATTGGGCACTTGCTGAAGAAAAACAAAGTCACTGCGATAATGGGCGAAGCAACACTTGTGGCCAAAGGCAAGGTTTCGGTCAAAACTGCAAAAGGTACTGAAGAGCTGGCTGGTAAAAATATTGTGCTGGCCACGGGTGCGCGCGCCCGCGAATTACCGGGGTTAGAGGCCGATGGCAATCTGGTCTGGACGTATAAAACCGCCCTGACACCGCCACATATGCCAAAGAAACTTCTGGTTATTGGTTCCGGCGCCATCGGAATTGAATTTGCCAGTTTTTACAATACATTAGGGGCTGATACTACTGTAGTTGAGGTAATGGACCGCATCCTGCCTGTCGAGGATGCAGAGATCGCAACCTTTGCCAAAAAATCATTCAAGAAACAAGGTATGACCATCATGGAAAAAACCATGGTAAAGCAGCTTGATCGCGGTAATGGTAAGGTCATCGCCCATATCGAGGCGGGTAGTAAGGTTGAAAAGGTTGAGTTTGACACGGTGATTTCCGCCGTTGGCATTGTAGGCAATGTCGAAGGACTGGGATTGGAAAAACTAGGTATCAAGGAAGATCGTAGCCATGTTGTGACCGACGCATATTGTCGTACAAACGTGGACGGTATCTATGCAATCGGTGATCTGGCTGCACCACCTTGGCTGGCACATAAAGCATCACACGAAGGTGTAATGGTTGCCGAACTGATAGCAGGGTTAAAACCCCATGCGGTCAAACCGGAAAGCATTGCAGGGTGTACGTATTGCCACCCTCAAATCGCTTCGGTCGGATATACGGAAGCGGCTGCAAAGGAAAAAGGCTATAATATCAAAGTCGGTCGTTTCCCCTTTGTCGGCAACGGTAAAGCCATCGCATTGGGGGAAGCCGAGGGTATGGTCAAAACAATATTCGACGCCAAAACAGGCGAGTTGCTAGGGGCACATATGGTTGGCGCCGAAGTCACCGAGATGATCCAAGGCTATGTGATAGGCCGTCAATTAGAGACTACCGAAGAAGACTTGATGCAAACGGTGTTCCCACACCCGACATTGTCAGAAATGATGCATGAAAGCGTTTTGGATGCATATGGTAAAGTCATTCATATGTAAGTATTGTATGGGCTTTATTCCAGCATGTTTTGCAGGGCTGATATCGCAGCTTTGAGCCGTTCACTTTGCGGTTTGTAAAACACCCAATTCTTGATTTGTTTTGAGGAAACGAGGCCCGCGTCAGCCAGAATTTTCATGTGGCTTGTTACGGTCGGTTGGGAAAGGCCAATTTTTTCTGTGATAAAGCCAACGCATACACCGTCTTGCACCAAATCGCCATCTTCTTGAGGTGGAAAATTCACCTCTGGATTCATGATCCATGACATAATCCGCAACCTGTGTTCGTTGGATAAGGCACGTAACACGGTATTGGTTGACTTCATATCTGTTTCTATATTGATATTTATCAATATAGATCTTTCTGAATATAGCTTCGCAATGATTGAATAAGGAGTCAAGCAATGGATGAAATTGAACATGTCAAAGATGCAGATGCTCGTGCGCATAACTACCTTGAAAAAATCGAAGAGCGAAGGGCCTTTCCACTGAATTAGATATTCAGGCACTAGACGGATTTATTGAACCCATTTCCCAAAAGGGTAGGCCGGCAAAAGAAACACTTGCCCTGATGGACAAACTTGGCTCGCCTGCAACTGTTGCGTCTAACGGTCCCAATTACTTTGGTTTTGTGATCGGGGCGACTTTGCCTGTATCTGCCGCAGCCGAAGGATTGACACTGGCTTGGAATCAATGTGCATCCAGTTTTGATGGCGGTCCATCTGCCGCAGTAATTGAACAGTAGGCAGCTGAATGGGTGTTGGAAATTCTTGATTTACCACGGCAGAGTGCCGTGGGGTTCGGAACATCAGCCACTGCTTGCGGTTTGTCCTGTTTGTCTGCCGCGCGTTCATCACTGTTGACGTCTTTGGGTTGGGATTTTGAAAACGATGGTCTAATTGGTGCCCCGGAAATACGTGTGGTTATTCCGGATACTGCTCATATTACAGTAAAGAAGGCCTTGCGCATTTTGGGGTTTGGATTGAACCGTATCGTCTACGCACCGACGGATGAATACGGAAGGGTTGATCCCGCACAACTTCCTGCAATTGATGAACGCACGATCCTTTGTTTGCAGGCCGGTGAGGTGAATACGGGTGAATTTGATCCATTCAATGAAATTATTCCCATGGTAAAAAAAGCGGGTGCGTGGGTGCATGTTGATGGGGCTTTCGGGCTTTGGGCGCGTGCATCTAAGAACTCAAAGCATTTGACGTCTGGCATTGATGGGGCGGATAACTGGACGACGGATGGGCATAAGTGGCTGAATACGCCTTATGACGGTGCTATAGCCATATGTCGTGACAAGGACGCGCTTGCACGTGCAATGAACAGTGATGCGGCTTATTCTACCGCTTCGGCCAGTGCGCAGAAAAATCTTTCGCTTGAATTTTCAGGTCGTGCGCGGGGCATTCCAATTTGGGCAGCCCTTAGAACGTTGGGCAAAGACGGTGTTGCAGACATGATCGATCAACACATACGGCAAGCGAAATATGTTGCGTCGGAATTGCAAGATTTAGGGTACGATGTTTTGAACCGTGTTGTGTTAAATCAGGTTTTGGTGCGGGCCGAAAGGGATGAAATTACACAAAGTATTATCGAAGCTGCACAAAGTACTGGTCGCGTATGGTTTGGTGCAACCGTTTGGCAAAACCGACTTGCCTTCCGGATTAGTTTTTCATCTTGGAGGACGAATGACGCGCATGTTGAACGATTGATGAAGGTATTGGCGGAACTCTACCATTAGCATTTAAGCGAATGCCAACCCGACAACGTATGCAACTGATGCACAGACCCCGCCAACCAAAACGGTCTCGCCGACACAGCGCAGTATGTTTTCACGGATCACCATGTAGCGCAGCAAACCAAGGATACAAAGTGCGCCAAAGGTAGCGAAAACGGATATATTAAAGGTCGATGCAACGGGTTCCAGTACAAAATATGGGATCAATGGAATGATACCAAAAACCAGGAACGAGCCGAATGTGGCTAAACCGTTCAGGGCAGGGCTTTCGTCTGCCGGGTCGGACATGCCGATTTCATAAGTCATCATGAAGTCGCCGTAATAATCGGGGTAACGCTCCAGAATATCGGCCATGCCATTGGCATCTTCTTTGGTCATGCCTTTGTCGGATAATATTTCGATGGTTTCACGGCGTTCCATTTCGGGATTGTGATGTATCTCGTAAATCTCTTTGTCACGGATAGAATGGTATAAATCCTTTTCAGAGCGTGCTGACAGATATTCACCTAATCCCATCGCTGTGGCATCGGCAAAGAGGTTGGCAAAACCGAACAATAATACGGCAATGCCGCCGACCTGGGCTACACCTTCAGCACCGGCGCCTGCAAATCCTGCGACCACTGCGAAAGTGGTGACAATACCATCGTTACCGCCATAGATGATTTGTTTCAGAAACTCGCCCACTTTGCTGATGTGATGCTCGCGGCCTTTATGTTCGTCCAGTGTTTCGAAACCAGTCATATAATATGCCTTATCTATTACGGTGCATTTTACAAGGATAAACGAAAAGAACCACCCTTTCATGCGGGGTGGCCCTAAAGTGCCTGTCTGTGCTTGTGTTTATGCAGCTTTACCGTCTTCCAAGTGCTTAAGTACGTTTTCTGGTGAGCTTTCACCATATGGGTCTTCCGCATGATTGTCCGCTTTACCCGGTTCTTCAAACCAAGCTTCAACGACGCCGTTGTTGATGACTGCGGCATAACGCCATGACCGCATACCAAAGCCCAAATTGTCTTTGTCGACCAACATTCCGACTTTACGTGTGAATTCACCCGAACCATCAGGAATTACATTTACGTTTTTCAAGTTTTGACCCTGAGCCCATTTATTCATAACAAAGCTGTCATTCACGGACATGCAATAAATTGCATCGATACCTTTAGCTTTGAATGCTTCAAAATTGTTTTCGAAACCCGGTAATTGGTATGTGGAACATGTTGGGGTAAATGCACCCGGTAATGAAAACAGAACAACACGCTTGTTTGCAAAATAATCTGCGGTTGTTTCATCCTGCCAACGAAACGGGTTGTCGCTGGTAATGGTTTCATCGCGCACGCGGGTGTGAAAAGTTACGTCTGGAAGGGTGGTGCCATTTTTCATTCGTTCTGTCCTTATTATATAGAGTTATGGTCGCAAAGACACATGATCCCGTGCCTATGCGGAAAATTTTCAGAGGCAAGGAAGAAGTGCCTAAATACATCGCATTGCGTCAATATTTCGCAATTAAAGCGGGACATTATGAAGTGCGCGATATATTATATGCCAAGCAACAAAGGTTTCATCATGCGTGATCTTAATATTCCATCAGAACGCCATCCGGAAAAGGCCCATAAGCCTGATAATACGCAACCGAAAAAACCAAAATGGATCAGGGTCAAAGCCCCCATCGGCAAAGGTTATAATGAGACGCGTAAAATTATGCGCGACAATAATCTGGTGACAGTCTGTGAAGAAGCGGGGTGTCCCAATGTGGGTGAATGTTGGAACCAAGGACATGCAACGATGATGATCATGGGTGAAGTTTGTACGCGCGCCTGTACATTTTGCAATATCGCCACTGGTAAGCCGCCTGAAGATCTGGATGTATTTGAACCGGGCCGTGTCGCCGATGCGGTGAAAAAGCTGGGGCTGAAACATGTGGTGATCACATCTGTTGATCGCGATGATGTGAAAGATGGTGGGGCTGAGCATTTTGCCCAGACAATTCGTGCTGTGCGCCGACAATCGCCCAACACGACGATCGAGGTCTTGACGCCTGATTTTATCAGATGTGATGACAGTGCCTTGGAAGTGGTGGTAAAAGCCCGCCCCGACGTGTTCAATCACAATCTGGAAACCGTACCGGGCCTATACCCCGAAGTTCGCCCCGGCGCGCGATATTTCCATTCATTGCGCCTGTTACAGCGGGTTAAAGAGCTTGATCCATCTATGTTTACCAAATCAGGTATCATGGTGGGCTTGGGCGAAGACCGACAGGCAGTGATGCAAGTGATGGATGATATGCGGGCGGCTGATTTAGATTTCCTGACGATTGGGCAATACTTGCAACCAACCCCAAAACATCACGCATTGGATCGGTTTGTTACACCTGAAGAGTTTGCCGCGTATGAAAAGGCAGCCTATGGTAAAGGCTTTTTGATGGTTTCAGCCACGCCGTTGACGCGTTCCAGTTATCATGCGGGCGACGATTTTGCAAAGTTGCGTACCGCGCGAATGAAAACATTAAGCCAATAGGCTTTATGCCCTTCGCGCGGGATATTTCGACCACTTATAATTCAGGCGCGTTTTGCTCTGCGTTTATTTAAGCTACCCTTTGGTTTACTTTTGCTACCACCGCCACCAAATTTCCTGTTTGGATTGGGGCGGGCGCGACCTTTGCGTCCCTCAGGTTTTTCCGCCATCGGAATTCCTTCGGCTGTCAGACCTTCCAGATGGGCCAAAGGGATTGGCTTTTTGATTAGCTTTTCAATGTCGCGTAATTGCTTTTGCTCATCCGGTGCGCAAAACGAGATAGCGTGACCCGAAGCACCAGCACGTGCTGTGCGGCCAATACGATGGACATAAGATTCAGGGACATTGGGTAGATCGTAGTTGATCACGATTTCAATGCCCGGAATATCAATACCGCGAGCGGCAATATCGGTGGCGATCAACACCGCAGTTTTGTTTTTGCGAAAATCTTCTAACGCGCGTTGGCGTTGGCCTTGGGATTTGTTTCCGTGGATGGCATCCGCTTTAATATCTTGCGTTCCCAGCCACTTTACCAGTTTATCCGACCCATGTTTGGTACGGGCGAAAACCAATATACGTTTGCCAAGGTTTTGCTTGACGATGCGTTCTAACACCAAACCCTTGTTCATCTTCACCACATGCATCAGCTTTTGTGTGACTTTTTCCGCCGTTGTATTTTCTGGGGCGACGGCCACATTTACCGGATCTTTCAGATGATCTTCTGCCAGTTCGCGGATCAATTTAGGCATGGTTGCGGAAAACAATAGTGTTTGACGTTCATTTGCCAGTTTCGGCAAAATTCGCTTGATCGCCGGCATGAAACCAATATCCATCATTTGATCGGCTTCATCCAAGACAATGTAATTTGTCAGGTCAAGACGCAAAGCGCGTTGATCAACCAGATCTTCTAGGCGGCCGGGGGTTGCAACCAGAACATCAACGCCACGCGATAAGGCCTGCATTTGTTTGCGAATTGGGGCTCCACCAATTACGACGGCGAAATCTAACGGTAGTTTTTTACCCATATCACGCAGGTTTTTGTGAATTTGCATCGCCAATTCACGGGTCGGTGTCAGGATTAAAACACGGCAGGAACGACTTTTTCGCTCAATCGGATCGTGCATCAGGCGGTGTAGTATGGGCAATGAAAACGCGGCAGTTTTGCCTGTTCCGGTTTGGGCAAGCCCAACAATATCCTTGCCCTTTAAAACCGCAGGGATTGCTTGGGTTTGAATGGGGGTCGGAGTAGAATAACCAAGGAAAGACAAAGACTGTACCAGTAATGAATCCAATCCCAAAGCGCCGAATGCAGAGGCGTCACTTGTCGGGGTTTCCTCTTTGATTTTTGCTTCGGCGGCTTTCTCTTTAGGAGTTTTCTTTTTCGGGCGCGGGCGCGGGGCCTCGCCAGTAATCAATGCAAAATTGGCACCTGCCTTGCGGCCTGTTTCCGTGTCGGTTTGCAAGTCAAACGAAACACGTACACCTTCTGCCAAATCTTTCATCCCCGAGGCTTTCAAAGCCTTCATATGAACAAATACATCATTTTCTTCTGTATCGGGTTTTACGAATCCGATGCCCTTTTTGGCATCGTACCAAAGCACAGTTCCTGTCAGCATATCGCTCTTTCAAAAAAGGCGCAGCCTTCTTCTAACAGGCGCGCGTTATGGGATTGGCGTAGGTGCTATATCCCGAATGCTGGCTTCAACAGGTTTTAGGGGCTTAAGTCAAGCGTTATAGATCAAGTGCATTTTTTACGAAGCGTCGTTGCAACATTGGTGAGTGTTCCGTGGTGTGTAAAAAACTGCGTAGAAAAAATCGTATCGCGGGGTGGGTGGATGTAATGATATGGCGCGCGTGTTCGGATAGTTTTATGGTTTTCTTGCCAACGGGATAACGGGCTGCGTGATATCCTTCTGTGGTGCCATTAACGATGCGTTCGGCTAAATCTGCGGCGTCGGCAATGCCGAGGTTCATACCGCGACCACCAACAGGGGAATGGCAGTGGGCCGCATCACCTGCCAGAAACACGCGGCCGGATTGATAGGTTTCAGCTTGTCGTACTGAAATCTTGAATTCTGCGGCACGGCGCACCCGGGTGACATTCATTGGAACGGGCAAGCTAGCCAATGCATGCGGTCGGTTTGCAATCACGCGAAACCGGGATTTTTCCAAAGGAACCACCACAACAACGCCACCATGATCCAGAATAAAGCTTTGAAAGGCGCGTGGGTTTTTCCATCCCCTTACATCCACATCAGCGATTGACCAGACCTCGGGCAGCTCATACCCGTTAAAGGGAATATGCAATGCCTCGCGTACTGTTGATGTTGATCCGTCAGCGCCGATGACCGTGTCAAAGCGAAAGGCTTTACCAAGTATGCTGACTGAAATGCCAGTGTCGTTTTGTGAAAGCGACAGCAATTCCGCACCATAATTTATTTTACCACCAAGACCTATGAAAGCATTGCGTAAATGCGCTTCGGTGCGGTCTTGTGCCAAGCCAAATATGCGCTTGTTGCGATCTTTAAGTGTATTTAGCTGGATGAATGCCATTGGTTTAGCGCGATTATGAAAAATTGCCCATTGAAAAACGACCGCTTCACTGCGAATAGATTTTGCCACGCCGCTAGGATCAAGTAAATCCATTGATCGGGGTAATATTCCGACTGCACGTGACAGGTTTGATACAGATTTACGTTTTTCGATTACTACAGGCATTATACCGCGCCGTGCCAGTTCAACAGCTGCTGTCAGGCCAGTGGGGCCTGCGCCAACGATCAAGACATGTGGGCTTGTCATAATGTTTTCCTAAAACCGTGGCAAACGCCGTCCGCGGCCTGTTGCATCCAACGTTAAAAATTCCGGCCAACCGTAAAAATATTCATAAGCGTACATCAATGCACATATCAAAAGTATTCCAAACATAAATTTGACCATTTTCCAAGAAGGCGGTCGATGCGCCAAGCGTTTCATGCGTAGCAATAACCGCAAGTTGTTCATAAGAAGCGCACTTTTCCAATGTGATCAAGGTTGCGGTTCAGCTGTGCATAATCAATGCCGTACCCGACAACAAATTCATCGGGAATTTCAAAGCCGACCCATTTGGCTTTAATGTCTACTTCGCGTCGCGATGGTTTATCAAGCAAGGCACAAACCTCTAAGCGTTTTGGATTTCGTGACTGAAGTAAATGGATGACATGGTTCAATGTATGACCCGTATCGACAATATCTTCGACGACCAAAACATCGCGAGCTTCTATTTCTCCGCGAATATCTTTCAGGATACGCACCTCGCGTGAACTTTCCATATCGTCGCCATAGCTAGAGGTTTCAAGAAAATCGACCTCGACTGGCAGATCAAGCTCACGGACAATATCAGCAATGAAAACGAATGAACCGCGCAACAGGCCTACGACGATTAGTTTGTCGGTCCCTTTGAAATGGTCGGATATTTCTTGGGCTAAGCTTTCCACGCGTGCAGCAATCGATTTTGCAGAAATCATTGGATCTACGGCATATTTTTGGGTGGTCACGACATTAACTTTCAAATCGTTCAAACATATTTGGAACTTAAAAGTATAAATCCATCAAGTAAACCAAAACCGAAGTATTTGTTATCGTCCTTTTACTACACTGCGCGTCTGAAAACGAACGAGGCAAGATTGGGTTTGATGGTTCATTTTTAATCATCAATTACCGTATCGTTTTTAAAGCCACCACTTGTTGGTGGCTTTTTTATTGCGCAGATCGCTTTCGGCTTTTATGTGTCGTAAAAGAAGTTGGATAATATGCCTACCCATTCTGAAACTCGTATAATGCCTTACACCGCGCAGCAGATGTATGATCTGATTGCCGATGTCGGTGCTTATCCCCAATTTTTACCGTGGTGTGCAGCTTCACGTATCCGCAAGCGTACACCGAAGGGTGGCACAGAGATTATTGATGCAGAATTGGTGATTTCGTTCAAGGTTTTTCGTGAAGGGTTCGGTTCTCGTGTGACATTGAACCCTGCGGCACAGAAAATAGATGTGGAATATCTGGATGGGCCATTCAAGTATCTGAATAATCATTGGACTTTCACCGAGTGTGACGGGGGATGCGCGGTTGATTTTTTTGTCGATTTTGAATTTAAATCAAAAATCCTGCAAAGTATTATCGGTGTGGTTTTTGGTGAGGCAATGCAAAGGATAGTCGGGGCGTTTGAAGCGCGCGCCGATAGTCTTTATAATTCTGGAAGTTTAAAAGGATAATTAAAATGACCCATTGGCCCGATAGCCGGCTTTGCGATCTGTTGGATATTGATCATCCCATCATTCAGGCACCGATGGCAGGGGCAAGTACGGCTGAAATGGCAGCTGTTGTCGGTAATGCAGGCGGATTAGGTTCTTTGGGCTGTGCGATGATGACGGCGAGTGGGGTTTTGGATGTGGCAGCGAAAACGCGGGCTTTGTCCAACCGCGCTTTGAACCTGAATTTCTTTTGTCATAAATCCCCTATTGAAGATGCGAAACGTGCAAAAGCCGCACAAGAACGATTGAAACCATGGTTTGACAAGTTGGGTGCAGGCGTAATGCCTGATGTAAGTGAAGGTCACTTTCCGTTTAATGCAGAAATTTGTGAGGTGGTGCTGGAAGCATCACCAAAAGTTGCCAGTTTTCATTTTGGCTTGCCTGAAGAGGCTTTGGTCCTACGATTAAAGGATGCGGGTATTGTTATTCTGTCCTCTGCAACTACAGGGGCTGAAGCGCGTTGGTTGGTGGAACGTGGAGCGGACGCTGTCATTGCTCAAGGTGCTGAAGCGGGCGGTCATAACGGCTGGTTTTTGCCGCGTTCGGGCGAGGTAGCCGGTACCATGGCGCTAGTGCCGCGTGTGGTTGATACGGTGGATTGTCCGGTGATTGCAGCAGGCGGTATTGCAGACGGGCGCGGCATTGCAGCGGCCTTTGCCCTCGGGGCTGCCGGTGTGCAAGTTGGTACTGCATTTTTGGCAACTCCTGAAAGTGTGGTCAGCGATATTCATAAACAAACCTTAGTGGCAGCAACCGGCGATGATACACAATTCAGCCAAGCCTTTTCAGGTAGGGCGGCGCGCACGATTGTAAATGATTATGCACAGGCAATGGCAACAGTTACCGATTGGCCTGATTTTCCGTTAATGAATACTGTGACAGCACCTTTGCGTGTTGCGTCTGCTAAGGCCAACAGACCTGATGCGGTGTCTTTATGGGCGGGTCAAGGGGCAGGGCTGGTTAATGAAAGTACAACCCGTGATGTTTTTGAAAGCTTGGTTAAGCAAGCACAATCCATCCTCAATAAATAATTTATAACTGCTTTTCCATCGCTAGCCGAACACCAAGGGCGATAAAAATGCTACCCAGTGTGCGATCCATCCACAGACCTATACGTTTGTTGTTGCGTAATGTTGTGGTAAGCTTGCCTCCTGCTATTACCAAAGGCGGTTCTATAAAAGCGGCGACCACGATGATCAGGAATCCGTGCAAAAACAATTGCGCCTCAACGGGGCCAGCACCTGTAACGACAAATTGTGGTAAAAAGGCCAGAAAGAATATTGCGACTTTCGGATTCAGCAAGCCGACAAAAAAACCCTGTTTATAGGTTGGGTAAAAATGCGTACTGCTATTGATGCCTTCTGAGATGAATGATCCACCACCTGATCGAAGGGCGGCAATACCAAGCCAGATCAGATAGGCTGCCCCCGCCCATTTCACAATCGAAAAGGCAACTGCAGATGTGGCCAGAATGATCGAAAGACCGACCGCTGCCATCAGTACATGACCAAATGCACCTGTCCAAACGCCAAACATTGCAGCAAATCCGGATCTTGTGCCACCGCGAATAGTTTGCCCCAGAATGAAAGCAATATCGGGGCCGGGCGACAGGTTCAGCAGAACGGCAGCTGTAAGAAAGGTTGTCCAGTGAAGTAGTGAATAATCAAACATAAAGATTTAGTGGCAGCACTTAGGGCGTGTGTCAATTCAGGAATAATGATGCGGCATATAACAATGTTTTATCATTATAAAACATTGAAAATAGGGTGTGTGGTAACCGCCCCAGAAGGGGCGGGTACGCAAAGTAAATACAAATCAAGATGTATGATCGTATGCACGTTCACCGTGGGCCGTAAGATCAAGGCCGGTAATCTCATCTTCATGGGATACACGTATTGGAAAGAACAGGGCGACCAGTTTGACCAATGCATAGGTCATTACAATAGTGAAAATGCCGACAATCAGAAGGCCACCTAACTGTGCGGTCCAACTTGCATAACCGAAAACCGCAAGCATGATGATGCCGAAAATGCCGCCAACACCGTGTACTGCAAAAACGTCCAGTGTGTCGTCAATTTTCAGACCACGTTTGATCACCCCGCAAAGTTCCTGACAGATAATACCTGCAATGGCACCGATCAACATCGCTTCCATAGGTGAAACAGAACCAGAGGCTGGTGTGATGGATGCCAGGCCTGCAATGGTACCTGTAACCATGCCGACAAGTGAAGCCTTGCCGTATTTGATGCGCTCATAAGCGGCCCATGTCAGGGATGCGGTGGCGGCTGATATATGCGTGACAGTGATCGCCATTGCGGCGGTTCCGTTTGCGGCAAGCGCTGAGCCGCCGTTAAATCCAAACCAGCCGACCCACAACATGGATGCGCCGATCATAACAAAGCCCGGATTGTGCGGTGGTACGTTTTTATTGCGCCGTCCGCCAAGTGTTGCAGCGACGATCAAAGCGGCAATGCCAGCGGTTTCATGCACCACAATACCGCCTGCAAAGTCATTGACGCCGTCCGCAAATAGCGACCATTCGGCACCTGCCAATAAACCACCACCCCAGATCCAGTGGGTAACAGGTGCATAGACCAGCAACATCCACAGACCGGAAAATGTCAGCACGAAGGCGAAGCCGATACGTTCGACATAAGCCCCTACAATCAAGGCCGGGGTGATAATCGCGAAGGTCATTTGAAAGGCAAAAAACAGTATTTCGGGAAGTGTGCCGAACGTTGTGTCCGCGGTGATGCCGTTCAAGAATATTTTTCCCAAACCGCCCCAATAGGCATTGCCGTCACCGAATGCGATGGAATAACCCGCAATCAGCCATAAAATGGACATCAGACAGGCGATTGCAAAGCATTGCATCATCACCGAAAGTACATTTCGCGCGCGTACCAAGCCGCCATAAAACAAGGCCAAGCCGGGTAATGTCATAAATAGAACCAATGCCGTTGCGACCATGATCCAAGCAGTATCTGCACCGTTCATATCTGTTTTCCCCATCTGTAAATCATTTTCAGGTTTTTAGGGACTAAGTGGATATGCAAAAGGTGAAACCTTTGGCATCGTAACTGAAATATTGCTTTTGGTTAAAAAACAGGCACTAAACGTGAGGTCAGATTAAAAAACAAGCAATGCAAAAATATGTACACGATCTTATTTTGCAGCTTTAATAAGTAAAGTGAGTGCGTGTTCCATAGATTTTTGACGTACATTTGCCCGTCCAATGGCACCAAATTCTATGATTTCAACACGTGTCACTTGACCTTTGCAGGCCAAGCCAAAACAAACACGTCCCTCAGGTTTATGTTCGGACGGGCCGGGGCCTGCGATGCCGGTGGTGGATGCCGCCAGATCAACACCTGCGGCTGTTAATGCGCCTTCGGCCATTTCTGCGGCAACCTGTGTCGATACGGCCCCATAGGTTTCCAATGTCGCAGGCAGTACACCCAGCATTTGCGTCTTGGCAGTATTTGAATAGGTCACGTATCCACGATCAACAACATCAGATGAGCCTGCAATTTCGGTTAATGCTGCAACGACCATACCACCCGTGCAGCTTTCGGCGGTTACTAGTTTCCAGCCACGTTTGCGGCAAACAGATAGAACCTGTCGCGCCAAGTTTTCCATTATACGATCATCCCGTGATATAAAACCGCAAGTAATATAGAGGCGATAGCGGCGAAAATTCCCGCCAATACATCATCCAGCATCACACCGAATGCAGTCGCTTTTTGATCTGCCCAGCTAATTGGCCAAGGTTTGAAAATGTCGAACAGTCGAAAGAAAATGAAACCTGCCAGCAAAGCCGGCCAAATCAAAGGTAGATCGTGCCGTGAGAACATGTATGACGCGGGCAGCAGGGTGATCCATTGGCCTGCAACCTCATCAATGACAATCTCACCCGGGTCGTGATTTTCTTTGCCTTTGGTTTCTTGAAGTGTTGCCCACCAACCAATAAAAAAGACAATGATTGAAGCACTTAATAATGCAGGAAACCCACCCCATGAATGCAGGATAATGGCAAAGGGAAGGGCCGCTAATGACCCCCATGTCCCCGGTGCTTTGGGTAACAGGCCTGTGTAGAAAAAGGTTGCTATCAATTTGCTCATGTTTTTACCAAAGTTGCTGTGGCTTGCGCGGCAATGCCTTCACCGCGACCGGTAAAACCCAGTTTTTCAGATGTGGTGGCTTTTACACTGATGCGTTCGATTTCTATACCCGTTATATCCGCCAATGCTTGGCGCATTGCCGTAGAATGCGGCCCGATTTTTGGTTGTTCACAGATTAAGGTGCAATCTATATTTGATATGGAAAACCCTTTAGAAACAGTTATTCCCACGGCTTTCTTCAAGAAAATGTCTGAAGATGCGCCCTTCCACTGCACATCAGACGGTGGAAACCATTGCCCAATGTCCCCCTGACTGATTGCGCCAAAAATCGCGTCAGTAATCGCATGCATCCCGACATCTGCATCCGAATGCCCGATCAAGCCATGATCAAACGGGATTTTTACACCACACAAGATCACGTGATTACCTGCGCCAAGTTTATGTACGTCAAACCCGTTGCCAACCCGTATATCCATCGTATTCCCCAGTAATCTGGCCGCCAAAGCAAAATCCTCTGGCCGTGTTACTTTTATATTTAGTTCAGACCCAGGAACTGCAATAACGTCAAGGCCTGCAAGCCGTGCTAACGCGACATCATCGTCGGCCGGATGCATGGCTGCTTCATGTGCCTCCAGAATATCGCGCAAGTGAAATGCTTGCGGAGTTTGCCCGCGCCAAAGTGTGTCGCGGGGTTGGGCAGTCAGCGCTTCTTTGTCGGCAACTTGCCAAAGCGCATCGGTTACGGGCAAAGCAAGAAAGGCTGCGGGATTGATGTCTAGACTGTCAATAATTCGATCCAATGCGTCTAACGGTAGTAAGGGTCGCGCCCCGTCATGAATGAAAACCAAATCATCTGTGCAGGCACGTAATCCGTTCAATGCAGATGCGCTACGGGTATCTGCCCCAAAGACGGGGGGTTGCAAGCGTGTGTCTGATATGCAGCTAATGCATTGATTGTAATTGTTTATGTCATCCGGATGAATAACGACGCGTACAGTATCTATGCGGTGGCTTGCAAGAATTGCACGAATGCTATGTCGTAAGATTGGTTCGCCTGCCAAGTCGCGGTATTGTTTGGGTAGACCACCCCCTGCACGGGCACCGCGCCCTGCGGCAAGAATTAATCCTGTACGTTTCATTTATTATAAATCTCGCATTTAGCTGTATTGCCGTTTTGGCAAAACAAGACTATGAGTATATTTGCACAAGGATTAGGCATGTCAACTATTCTGATTGATAATAAGGCACTTATGCCTGCGGTATTTCTAGCTCCCCTTGCTGGTATCACAGATTTACCGTTTCGTAACCTCGTATCTAGATTCGGGGCTGGATTAGTGGTGTCTGAAATGGTCGCATCGCAGGAAATGGTGCAAGCACGACCTTCAACCCGGGCGCGGGCGGAACTGGGGTTTGGATCACAAAATACGGCAGTGCAAATCGCAGGGTGGGATGCCTACTGGATGGCTGAATGTGCTAAAATGTGCGCGGGTAATGGCGCCAAGATCATCGACATCAATATGGGATGTCCGTCCAAGACTGTTACGCACGGACAGTCAGGGTCGGCCCTGATGAAAACTCCGGATTTTGCATTATCCCTGATCGAAGCCGTTATAGCCGCTGTTGATGTGCCTGTAACCCTGAAGGCCAGACTGGGCTGGGATGATAACCTGTTGAATGCACCGTTTATTGCGCGTAGGGCCCAGGATGCCGGTGTACAGATGGTGACTATCCATGGTCGCACGCGCTGTCAGTTCTATAAGGGACATGCGGATTGGGCTGCTATTGCTGCCGTTAAGGATGCCGTTGATATTCCCGTGGTTGCCAATGGCGATATTGTAGATACGGCAACAGCTAAGCAAGCTTTGGCGCAATCCGGTGCGGATGGGGTTATGGTAGGACGCGGGGCACAGGGGCGGCCCTGGATACTGGCGCAAATTGCACATGATATTTTTGGGTTTGAAGCGCCTATTTTGCCAACCGGCGATGATCTTATTATTTTAATATCAGAACATTATGAAGCGATGCTAAAGTTTTATGGTGCTGAACTTGGTAACCGTGTTTCACGTAAACACATAGGGTGGTATATGGACGATCTGGGTACATCGCGCACCTTGCGCCGTGCCATTCAAACGGAAAAGAACACTGATGTTGTTCTTACTTTGATTCAACAGCTTATTGGTGACCAAGAGGTTGCTGCATGACCATAAAAGCCTATGAAAAAATATGGGATGCTTTACCATTTCCAGCATTTGTCGTGGCATCAACGGGTGAAATTAGTCACGCTAATGCGGCGGCAGAACAACTACTTTCCACATCGCAAAAACAGATGGAAAACAGACCCCTTGCGTATTTCTTTCAAGAAAACTCGATTGTGGTTAGCACGGTGAAACAGGCGGTGAAGGATACGGGGTCTGTTACGCAATATAATGTTGATGTTGCGATCATGGGTAAGCCTGTGACGTCCTGTAATGTCTATGTAAGCTTCTTGAACGCAGCCTTGACCGATCTGTTGTTGGTGGTGCAGCCCACAGGCGTGGCTCAAAAGATGAGCCAGTCGTTAACAAATCTGTCTGCCGCGCGGTCAGTGACTGCAATGGCAGCTATGTTGGCCCATGAAATCCGCAACCCGCTGGCAGGTATTTCAGGTGCGGCGCAACTATTGGCGATGAATGCCAATAAAGAGGACATGGAACTGGCCGAAATGATTGGACAGGAAACACGGCGTATTGGCCAACTTGTCGATCGGGTTGAACATTTCAGTGATCAACGGCCAATGGACCCAAGGCCCGTAAATATCCACGATGTGTTGGATCGGGCAAAACGCGCGGCACAGGTTGGTCACGGTGCGCATGTTAACTTTAGCGTGGATTATGACCCATCTTTGCCAGAGACATCAGGGGATGCAGATCAATTGCTACAGGTATTTCAAAACATTATAAAAAATGCTGCCGAAGCGGTGGATGAAAAGCGTGGAGAAATCAAAATACGCACATCTTATAACTCTGGGATAAAGCTGGCGATGCAAGGCAATAAAACCAAAAACCTACCTTTGCAGATCGAAATTATTGATAATGGGCGTGGTATACCTGAAAGTATTATTTCCGAGATATTTGACCCGTTTGTCAGCACAAAATCCAATGGAACAGGGTTGGGTCTGTCGTTGGTGTCAAAAATTATCGCAGCACATGGCGGATTGGTTGAATGTACAAGTCTACAGGGGCGTACATCGTTTTGTGTGCGGTTACCTATTTGGTATGAAAGTAAAAGGGTGGCTTAAATGGACGGAACCGTAATTGTAGCAGATGATGACCGTACCATTCGTACAGTCTTAACCCAGGCCCTGACGCGGGCAGGGTGCAAAGTGCGATCGACCAGTAATATTGCGACCTTATGGCGATGGGTGGAAGAGGGTGAAGGTGATGTCGTGATTTCCGATGTCATGATGCCGGACGGGAATGGTTTGGATCTGCTCCCGCAAATTCATAAAAAACGACCCAATTTACCAGTTATAATCATATCAGCCCAGAATACGGTGATGACCGCCATCAAAGCTTCAGAACATGGCGCGTATGACTACCTGCCTAAACCATTTGACCTAAAAGAACTTTTGTCGAAAGTTAGCCGTGCGTTAAGCCAATCGAATATGCCACCCCGCCCGGCATCCACAGTTATGCCTACAGGACAAAGTCTGCCACTTGTGGGCAGCTCACCTGCGATGCAAGACGTTTACCGTATTGTTGCTCGCGTACTGAATACAGATCTAAACGTGATGATAACGGGTGAAAGTGGCACGGGTAAAAACCTGCTGGCCAAAACCCTGCACGATCTTGGAAATCGCGGAGCAGCACCAATGGTGACCATTAGCACCGCATCTACCACACCAGATAGAATTACGCAGGTATTGAACGATGCGGACCAGACCCCAAAAGACGCGACAATATATTTGGATGAAATTGGTGAAATGTCGGTAGAAACCCAGCTTGGGTTATTGGATGCGATGCAATCACCTGCTGTTCGGGATAAAAACCTGCGGTTTATATCATCCACACAAACCCCACTGGCGCATTTGATCAATGAAGGCATGTTCCGAGAAGATCTGTTCTATCGCTTAAGCGTTATGCCAATATCTTTACCACCTTTACGTGATCGTATGGATGATATTTCAGAGCTGACGTCGCATTTTTTACAAATGGCATCGACAGAAGGACTGCCATTGAAAACCATATCGAACAATGCTTTAGAGCTTATGAGAATAGCTTTTTGGTCTGGAAATGTACGTGAACTACAAAATTTTGTTCACCGCATTGCGGTGCTTTGCCCTGAAAATGAAATTACCGCGCAGTTTGTTAAAGACAGTTTAAAGCAAATGCCTAAAATAAAGTCTGAAGCAGTGTCCATCGGTGGAGATAAGTTGTCATCTGCAATTGAATCCCATCTAAAACGGTATTTCGATATACACGGCAATCAGCTACCGCCACCCGGACTTTATAATCGGATATTACGAGAGGTGGAACTGCCGTTAATTGCGCTTACATTGTCTGCGACGCGGGGAAATCAGATAAAAACGGCCGAATTATTGGGCATTAACCGAAATACTTTGAGAAAAAAGATACAAGACCTTGATATTCAGGTGACACGCACCAAGAAAATGATGTAAAACTGCCACAGTAGTAGTGTAATAATAGAACGACTCGAGCAGCATGAGACAGTTTCAAATCCTGTCGATTTTGAATCGACTGAATAACTGGCGCAAACGTAGGCGGATACAAAATACGCTGACATTTGCATTGGTTGCACTTGGTCCGTTTTTGTTACTGATCACTGTTTTGATCTTAAATCGTTTTGGTAATCAGATAGCACCCGGCATATTGCGCGGCATATTGCTGGCGGATTTTGTCTATGTTTTGTTAATCGGTGCTTTGGTTGCACAACGTATCATGCAGATGATAACAGCAAGGCGTGCGAAGTCAGCGGGGTCCAGACTTCATATGCGTCTTAGTGCAGTGTTTGCTCTGGTAGCTTTCATGCCAACAGTGCTGGTTGCAGTTTTCGCGACGGTTACCCTAAATATCGGCTTAGAAGGTTGGTTTTCAGAACGGGTGCGCAACGCGGTCGGCACATCTTTATCTGCCGCTGAAGCTTATGAAGCGGAACAGCGCGATGATCTGATTGAAGATGTCACTTTCTTAAGCAGCTATCTGATCCAACAAAAACACCGAAACGCTCTTATTGATACAAGTGAAATCCGCGATGCGGTGATAAAAGGTCAGTCTTTAATCCAGCGGGGCCTGAAAGAGGCTTATGTTATTGATAGTGGCGCTGAATTGATTGCGCGTGGGGATAAAAGTTATCTGTTTGATTTTGAAGCCCCTGAAGTTACGGATTTCGACGAATCTAACTTGGGTACACCTGCTATTATTCAGGATTGGGAAAACAATGAATTTCGTGCACTTGTAAAGCTGCCTAACTATCTGGATCATTATTTGTTGGTATCACGCACTGTTGACGGTGAAATTTTAACTCTGCTTGATGAAACCAAGGAAACGGCCACACTTTATAATCAGTTGGAAAGTGAACGGGGTAAATTGTTGTTTGATCTGGGGTTAATATATCTGGGCTTTGCTTTCTTTGTTATTCTATCCGCCATATGGCTTGGTCTGTGGTTTGCGGAACGGCTGGCACGACCTGTTGGTAAATTGGCCGGTGCGGCACAACGCGTTGGTGCCGGGGATTTGACCGTACGCGTCAAGGAAGAAAAAGGCGATGATGAAATTGCTATGTTGGGCCGTATTTTTAACCGTATGACCCAACAAGTGAAACGCCAGCGTGATGATATGATTGAAGCCAATACGCGCACAGAAAAACGCCGACGTTTATTCGATAGTGTTTTGACGGGGGTTTCCACGGGCGTAATTGGTTTAAACCCAAGGGGTCGCATTGAGGTGCTTAATGCTGCAGCTTCCAAGATACTGGAAGTCAGCAGCGAAAAGGTTATGGGGCAGGCTTTGTCTATAGTTGTGCCTGAGTTTTCCAAGTTATTTGAACAGACGCAAGTGAAGACCAACCCCACGCGTCAAGATGAGATTAGCCTGACCCGTGCGGGTAACGCAGAGGTTTTACTTGTGCGTATTACAGCGCGTGTAACAGATGGTGAAAAATTAGAGGGATATGTTGTTACTTTTGACGATGTTACCGATTTGGTGTCAGCGCAACGGATGGCTGCTTGGGGTGATGTAGCACGGCGCATTGCACATGAAATCAAGAACCCGCTGACACCAATCCAATTGTCTGCTGAACGTATGGCACGTAAATTTGCACCGTTGGTGGGTGATCAGGCCGGAATGCTGGAACAATATACGGGCGTGATTATCCGCCAGACAAATGACTTGCGTCACATCGTTGATGAGTTTTCCAAGTTTGCGCGGATGCCAGAACCGGAACGGCGGGTGGAAAACCTGTCGAAACTTATTGAGGATGCTGTTTTACTGCAACAAAATGCGCGCCAAGATATTGATATAAATCTAAAAAATAACCGAAAACAACTTTTGACTGAAATCGACAGTACAATGATTTCACAAGCTTTGACCAATTTGATTAAAAATGCAGGTGAAGCAATAGACAGTTATATTTCAGAACACAGCGCAGAAGGCTATACACCCGAAATCCGCATTATTGTGGATACAAAAAATCATGCAACAGTGATCCGCATACAAGACAACGGTATTGGTTTACCCAATGAACAACGTTCGCGGTTGTTCGAACCTTATGTGACCAATCGCGAAAATGGTACCGGATTGGGTTTGCCTATTGTGAAAAAAATTATCGAAGAGCACGGTGGCACACTGGAACTGTGTGATGCACCTAAATTCAAAGGCAATACCCATGTCGGAGCAATGGCACGGATCACTTTGCCAAATGTAAATCGAGATCAAGAAGATCACTTGAAATCAAAAGTGGCGTAAACGTCAAAAGGAAGCAATATGGGCGATATATTAGTAGTTGATGATGAAAAAGACATTCGTGAATTGGTGTCTGATATTCTGGTGGATGAAGGTTATACAACCAGGCTTGCGGCCGATTCAGATGAAACGTTTAGTGCAATCAACACGGAAGCACCTGATCTGATTATTCTGGATATCTGGCTTAAGGAAAGTAAATTGGATGGCATTGATATTTTAAAAACCGTGCGGCGCGATAACCCGGATATACCCATCGTTATTATTTCGGGTCATGGCAATATTGAAATTGCGGTGGCTGCCATCAAGCAGGGCGCATATGACTTTATACAAAAACCATTTAATATTGATCAATTGATGGTGGTCATATCACGGGCCATGGAAACCTCGCGTTTACGGCGTGAAAATGCAGCCCTGAAAGTGCGTGATATCTCATCTTCCACAATGGTTGGCGAAAGTCCTACTTTCAAAGCCCTGAAATCACAATTGGATAAAGTTACAAAAACCAATGGCCGGGTGATGCTGACGGGGCCCTCAGGTGCAGGCAAAGAAGTGGCGGCACGCTATATTCACGCGAATTCCGATCGCGCAAAAGCACCGTTTATATCAGTAAACTCGGCCACGATAGAGCCGGAACGGATGGAAGAAGTGTTGTTTGGCCGCGAAACCGTTGAACGGGGGCATGAACCTGGTCTGTTGGAGCAGGCACATGGCGGGTTTGTATTTTTTGATGAGGTTGCTGATATGCCGACCGGAACTCAATCGAAAATCTTACGGGTTTTAGTCGATCAACAGTTTACCCGCGTAGGTGGCTCGGACAAGGTGCGGGTTAATCTGCGTGTGGTGTCAGCAACCAATAAAGATTTGCGCGCTGAAATTGAAGCGGGCAGATTTCGTGAAGAATTGTATCACCGTCTGAACGTTGTCCCGATCGATGTGCCATCTTTGGAAGACCGTCGTGAAGATATTCCGCTTATTGCTACGCATTTTATTGCAGAACTTCATAAGAACCAAGGTTTGCCATTAAGAAACCTGTCCGATGAAACCATTGCAATGCTGCAAACGATGGGGTGGCCGGGAAATGTGCGCCAGTTACGCAATATTATTGAACGTGTACTGATACTCGGGGCTGATACAGGTGATATTTCACCCAGTGAACTGCCGAATAACGTCATTGAAGAAAGTGATAATGGCCAATCACAAAAATCCTTTGCAATGCTGCCTTTGCGGGAAGCACGCGAAATGTTCGAACGTGACTACCTGATGGCCCAGATTAATCGGTTTGGGGGCAATATTTCGAAAACTGCCAATTTTGTCGGCATGGAACGTTCGGCACTTCATCGTAAGCTGAAATCATTGAATGTGATTACAACCAATAAGTCGGGTGCGCGGGTGGCGGAAATCGAAGACATTGAAAGTAACGGTTAATTATTGACCAAAGGCTGTTAATTTGCGACTAAAACACGATTACGCAAAGATTTAGCGTATTAATCAGGAGACCGACATGAAGGTCATCATATGTGGTGCGGGCCAAGTTGGCTGGCAAATTGCCCGTCATTTGTCATCTGAAAATAACGATGTTACCGTGGTCGACAACAATGCCGAGCTGGTTGCGCGCGCAACCGATACGCTGGATGTGGGTGGTGTAACCGGCTTTGCGTCTTACCCTGATGTTTTAGCGCGTGCAGGGGCTGATGATGCTGATATGATCATTGCCGCGACTTTTTCGGATGAGGTTAATATGGTCACATGCCAAGTGGCCCATTCTGTATTTTCGATACCACGCAAGATTGCCCGCTTACGGGCGCAATCATATCTGGATGTGATTTATTCTGATCTTTATCAACGTGACCATTTGCCGATTGATGTTGTAATATCACCGGAATTGGAGGTTGCGAAAACAGCACTTCAACAAATCGAATACCCGTCTACCTTTGACATTGAACCTTTTTTAGAAGGGCAGGCCCAGTTGATTGGGATCGAACTGGATGAAGATTGCCCCGTATTGAATACCCCATTACGCCAGTTGTCAGAACTGTTTTCCACATTGCGTGCCGTTGTCGTCGGTGTACGCCGTAAAGGCAGACTGTTTGCACCCAGTGCGGATGATCAGTTGTTTGCAAGTGATCAAATCTATGTCCTTTTACATAATGAAGATCTGACACGTGGCTTGGAAGTGTTCGGTAAAACAGTTAAAAAACGTGAACGTGTGATTATTCTTGGGGGTGGAAATGTCGGATTGCGCGTAGCGATGACACTTGAACAAAGTGGTGAGCGTATTCGGGTCAAGATGATTGAGAAAAATCGCGAATGTGCAGAACGTGCGGCAGATGCGCTGGAACGTACAATTGTTTTGCATGGGGATGGATTGGATATGGAAATGTTGCACGAGGCAAATATCACGCAGGCAGACGCGGTGCTGGCTTTGACCTCTGATGATAAAACCAATTTATTGGGATGTACCCGCGCCAAAGCTGCAGGAGTTCCGATGACCGTAGCCTTGGTGAATGACCCGTCTCTTACCGAATTGAAAGATCCACTTGGCATTGACGTTTTTATCAACCCCAGATCTACGACAGTTTCGTCTATTCTGCGCCATATTCGCCATGGCCGCGTTAAGGAAGTGTATTCCATTGGTGATGCGGAGGCTGAAGTCATTGAAGCGCAGGTCTTAAACAGTTCACCAATCGCAGGCATGAAAGTACGGGACATTGATTTCCCCGAAGGAGCAATGCTGGGGGCTGTGCAAAAAGGCGGAGATGTCATTCGGCCGGACGGTGATACGAAAATTGAAGACGGCGACACTGTGGTTATTTTCTGCCTTGCAGAGGATGTATCAAAAGTTGAAACGCTGTTTCAAGTTCAAGTAGATTTTTTCTAAAGCTATGAAATGGCTAGAGGATTTTCCATTTTTCATAATCTTGATGGGCCTATCTTGTATCGCGATGTATATTCCAATGATGCACGCTATACGCCTTGAAGACTGGCTGACTGCACGTACATTCTTTTACAATGGAACCTTTTTGTCTGTGGTGACTACCATTGTCGGTATTGCTGCGCGTAGACAGGCCAAAGGTGCATCGGCCAGCACGCATTTATTGACCATGCTTGGGGCTTATGCAATTTTGCCTATCTTTTTGGCGATGCCAATGGCGCATTTGGTTAATAGTATCACTTTCTTTCAAGCTTATTTTGAAATGCTGTCCAGCCTGACAACAACTGGGGCCACGTTGTTTGACGACCCAAAATCAATTTCAGAACCTTTGCATTTATGGCGTTCTTTGGTTGGATGGCTTGGTGGTTTTATGATCTTGGTTGTGGCAATGGCAATATTCGCGCCATTGAACATGGGCGGGTTTGAAATTTATGCGTTGCAAAGGCATCGTAAAGTGGCGGTGTCGCAAATGCAGAAAGCCGAAGTGGCTGAACGTTTAAACCGGTTTTCGATGCAGATATTTCCAGTGTATCTGTTACTGACAGTGATTTTGTCCCTTGTCTTGGTTGTTCTGGGTGAACGTATTCTGGTGGCAGTCAGCCATGCGATGGCTATACTTTCAACGAGCGGTATTTCTCCGGTAGGGGGGCTTTCCGAGGCACAAGGTGGTTTTCCTGCAGAACTGATCATGTTTTTATTTTTGTTTTTTGCGATTTCCAGAAATACATTTTTATCAGGACGCGAGCAGGAAAGTTGGAAAGTTATCAAGCAAGATAAAGAAATTACACAAGCCTTGTTATGTATCACGATCATTCCATTGTTATTGTTCATCCGACATTGGTCAGGTGCGATTGAGTTGAATGAACAAGTTGACGGGCTTTCATCGCTTGCATCGTTTTGGGGCAGTACCTTTACGGTTTTGTCATTTCTGACAACGACAGGTTTTGTAAGCCAGTCTTGGGAAGTGTCACAAAGTTGGTCTGGATTGAACACACCGGGGCTAATCTTTATTGGTTTGGCATCCTTGGGTGGCGGGGTTGCCACGACCGCAGGTGGTATTAAATTATTACGCGTATATGCGCTTTACAAACACGGGCTTCGTGAAATGGAACGGCTAAGTTTTCCAAGTTCTGTGGGTGGTGCAGGGCAACGGGGGCGTTCAATCCGGCGAGAAGGGGCTTTTGTTGCTTGGATTTTCCTGATGGTTTTTGTGCTGTCATTGGGTATTGTTATGTTAGCCCTGACACTTACCGGGATCAGCTTTATAGATGCTTTGGCCTTTGCTGTTGCCGGTCTCAGTACAACAGGCCCATTGGTTCATATTGCAATCGAAGGTGGTGGCAGTTATGCCCAGCTTCCCGACATGGCAAAGGGTATACTTTGCGTTGCTATGATTCTTGGTCGACTGGAAACTGTTGCTGTAATTGCGTTGTTTAACCCGAATTACTGGCGATAAAGGCACACTTTTGCCCAATAAGTCAAAATTAACGTTTGTTTCCTCTGGATAATCTTAAATTGCTGTCTAGTATCACTCGGATAAAAAGAAACTGCCTGCGCAAATGCAGGCCAATAACGAAAGCTGGGACAAATGGCTGTCGACAAAGCAAACTTACAGGATGCATTCCTGAATAATGTTCGTAAAGAAAAGAACTCTGTAACTGTCTTCTTGATCAATGGTGTGAAATTACAAGGTGTGATTACTTGGTTTGACAACTTCTGCATTCTATTACGCCGTGATGGTCAATCACAACTGGTTTATAAACACGCTGTATCAACGATTATGCCTGCTCAACCTGTTGTTTTATATGATGGAGACGGGGAATAGGCGCTTCAAGTACCCGCGTAAGCGTTCTACATCCTGACATCCGGAATTTAGACAACCGACGCTCACCACAACACTCACTAAATGAAGCGGTATCGCTCGCGCATGCCTTGGAACTGGATGTCGCCCATGAATTGGTTGTGCCCTTACGAAAACCGCAGGCGGGCTTGTTGTTTGGAAAAGGTAAACTGGAAGAACTTGCCGCTGTTTTTGAAAATGAAGAAATCGGTCTGGTCATAATTGACGGGCCCGTGACACCTATTCAGCAACGAAATCTGGAAAAGAAATGGGGCGTGAAAATTCTAGATCGCACCGGACTGATTTTGGAAATTTTCGGGGATCGTGCCGCGACCCGTGAAGGGGTGTTGCAGGTCGATCTGGCTGCACTATCCTATCAGAAAACCCGTCTTGTACGCAGTTGGACACACTTGGAACGTCAGCGTGGCGGTCTTAGTTTTGTGGGCGGTGCAGGCGAAAGCCAATTAGAGTCTGATAGACGTGCAATTGATGACGCGATTGTGCGCCTGAAGCGGCAATTGTCGAAAGTGGTTAAAACCCGAACGCTACACCGCGCTGCCCGCAAAAAAGTACCCTATCCGATTGTTGCTTTGGTTGGTTATACCAATGCGGGCAAATCAACTATTTTCAATCACATAACAGGTGCGTCCGTTGTGGCGAAAGATATGCTTTTTGCCACGCTTGATCCGACAATGCGTGCCGTCAAACTACCTTCTGGTCGTGATATAATCCTGTCAGATACGGTTGGATTTATTTCCGACTTGCCAACTGAACTGGTAGCAGCATTCCGTGCTACGCTGGAAGAAGTTCTGGATGCTGATTTGATCCTGCATGTCCGCGACATTGCCCATCCGGAAACTGAAGAGCAGGCCCGGGATGTTTTGGATATTCTTGAAAAACTTGGTATTGACGAAACGACACAACAATTGATTGTTAATGTGTGGAATAAGATAGATGCGGTCGATGCGGATAAACGTGAGGCACTTATGGCTGTCGCGAAACGCAGTGATACGATTGTTACGGCCTCTGCACTGACAGGCGCTGGTATTTCTAATCTGATGGACGCGATAGAACAGAATTTGCTGGAGCCTACAGTTACCGAGAAGATCAAATTAGCCTTTTCCGAAGGTAAACGCCGCGCATGGTTGTTTGATCACAACGTGGTTGATACCGAAGAGCAGATCGATATCGGCTTTGAGGTTACCGTGACATGGACAGCAAAACTGGCCGCGCAATTTCAAAAAGTCTAAGGTACAGGTTTTAGGATCGTTACCCCAATAGAACCAGCTCGGGCCAATTCAGGGTCAAGCGACATAGGAATATATTCACCGCGCCGCCAAAGTTGTGCCAAGTCATCATAATGCTGTGAAAGTGGATGACCGGATTGCCCGGTTGAGATAATATAAACCGAGCTGTCAGGGTCGGAAAAATCTACGATTGCCCGGAACCCTGCAGCATGAATATTTGCATAAGGTGTATCGCCAACACCAGATGTACGGGCGCGTTGTAATGTGTTATCCCCGCCGCCTGTTTCCTGACGGATATTACTGAACCAGCTTAGAAAAGGAATTTTGCCCAATACCTCATGATCCTGATGGGCTTTGTGGGCTTGGCCCCAGCGCCAGCTATCAATACGGGGACCATATTTTTCGGTAAGCTCTAACAGTGCATCATCTAGCGCCATACGTGCGATATCATTACAGTCTTCCACCTTTGTTGAAGGGCGTATATCGCACCAACCGGCAGCACCTTCGATGTTGCGGTAGACCCGCTCGATAAACACGGGATCTGGACGCGGAAAACTCCCAATCAATGGCCCCAACTCATCTGAAGCAAGGCGGTTTTGCAGGTTTCGTAACCAAGCAGCATAGATCAGCGGTTCCGGCAGGTGTTGATCCATTTCACCATTCCAACCGGCCAACAGTTCCAGTGCAGTTTGCCGTAAACGCTCTGGTGTATCGGCAGGGGCTTTGCCATCGGAAAACCACAACTCTTTTGCGATCAACGGCAGTATGGAACGTGCAGTGAAAGATACGGTATCTGTTTGGGCTTCGATAAAACTTTCACGGGTATGTACGGCGCGGGTGTTTAACAGTTTTGTCAAACGTTTGATACGCTGCGTATCGCCCCATAAGTAACTGACATGGTTTGGAAAAGATGTATCAACCAATTTGTTGTTAGTGTTGGCAACAATACCGCTGGATGGGTTGCGAATATATGGGTTTTCCGTGAAGTCGAAATAGCCGTCCCAGCGATTCTGTGGCAACCACCCTTGAGATGGGATACGACCCTGACTGGTGTGATTTGGCTGTCGTTTCGGCATTTTCCCAACGGTTTGTAAGGCGATCGAATTTTTATCGGCTAAAATGAGGTTCAATGAGGGTGCTATGAATTTCCGCCCGGCCTTGCGCGCCTGAAAAACAGAGTTTGCGTGCATCAATTCGATTGCGCCGGACATTGAAGTATCTTGCAGCTCAAGGGCAGTCCAACGCAAGGATACAACATGGTCGATTGGGGTAATTGCACCCAAAGAATAGTGTTTAGCGGGAATAACCGGGCCATTTTCCGTATATTGCAGTTTTATCGTACGGCTTTCCCCGTCTTTAACGTTAATAATCACGCTTTTGCTTTTAAATGGTTTGTAACCCATTGGCGTTAGATATTCATCTGGGTTTTCCGGATTTAGCTTCTCGATGTAGATATCCAGATTATCCATGTAAGAGCTTGTATTCCCCCAAGCCAGATTGTTGGAGCGGCCACCAAGAATAAGTGGTATTCCCGGAATTGTAGCCCCGATCACACCACCATTTTGGAAATTCAAATGTGCTAACATCCAAATCGACGGAGCAGTCAGGCCAAGATGGGGGTCGCTTGCCAGAATCGGCGACTTTGCGGCAGCACGATTTGCCGAAACTGCCCAAGCATTTGATGCGCCGCTCTGACCCGCGGGACGTAATGGATCCAAAGGATCCTGTATGTTTTGTGCTAATTGAGATTGTATTTTTGTAACCGGGAACAGTTGCGAGAATTCCGGAAGGCTTATACGCCCCAAACCCGGTGCATCAGGCATAATATCTTTGATCAAATCAGACCCGACAGTCAATGAAATCTGCGCACGAAGAACTTCATTTCGCAAATTACTGTCTAATTGCAAGGCCATCAGACGCATTATGGCCAGACTGTCGGCGGCTATCCACGGGGCAATATTTTTGGAAAACAAAAAGAATTCTGGGGCACCACGCCCAAGGGCTTGTTCGTTGATAGTGCGAAGCCACGCATTTACGCCTTCTGCATAGGCATCCAAGGCTTCTTTGGTCTGTTCGGTTTGATACTGGTATGAACCTTGCGCCAGTGAGTATAGATCAAGTCTGCGGATAAATTCGTCGATATCTGCGGTACGTTCGCCAAATAATTCAGACAATCGTCCCTGCGCGGTACGCCGTAGTATTGCCATCTGCCATAAACGATCTTGTGCATGAACAAAGCCCAAACTGAAATAGATATCGCGATCAGTTTTACCGGAAATATGTGGCACATTATTGGTGTCACGTATGATTTCAACCGGGGTGGAAATGTCTGTAATTTCATAGGTAGCATTATAATCGGGTATTGAGCGCACGGCAAAATAGTACACGAGAACGCCAACGGCAATTGACAGTGCAAACATTGCGATAAAACCGCGTAATAGCCAGCGAAATAAGAAAGCCACGATCACCTCCGATAATGCTCGCATGTCCTATCAGCCCATATGTTTAGGGGCAATAGAGTCACATTAACAATATGGGCGGTATTGGGTTATTGTGTCGGTGGTATTCCAGAATATCATTTGGCATTGCGGATATAGATAGACCAATATGCCAATGCGACCATGCCACCACCTATAATATTTCCAGCGGTCACAAAAACAAGGTTCCAGAATAGTCCCGGCAAATCCCAGCCAGTGAAGCCACCAAGCATAGCGACGGGGATGACATACATATTGGCAATAGAGTGTTCAAACCCGACCCCGACAAATGCAGAAATAGGCAGAATAACAACGGCCACTTTGCCGATAACAGAATGGGCTGCAAAACTCATCCAGACGGCAAGGCAAACCAGTATATTACACAAAATGCCCCTGAAAAATGCCTGTGTAGGATCAAGCTGTAGCTTGGCCTGCGCAATTTCGGCAACTTTGTCGGAAAGCGCGACAGAGCCCATCGTACCTGCCATCACCACACATGCCGCAATTAACAATGCGCCTAGAAAATTACCAACCCAGACAATCCCCCAGTTTCGCGACAGCCCGCGAAATGAAATTTGTTCATCAGCCAAGGCAATAATCATCAACGCATTCCCCGTAAACAGCTCCGCCCCGGCAATTACGACCAGAATAAGCCCCAGTGAAAAAGCTATCCCACCCAGCATCCGTGTCGGGCCGGCACCAAATTCACTGTCGGCGACAACCAAAGTGTAAAATAGTGCTCCAAGAGCTATGAATGCGCCTGCCAATACCGCCAGCATTAAAAGGTTCGCAATAGATGTTTTACTTTTTACTACACCTGCTTTTCGTATCTTTGCGGCTATGGTTTGTGGTGAATTAGCATCCATTGGGCATTGATCTGGTTCTGCCATGCGAATACTGTCCTATCAGTTTTGCTGCGTGTTAGTGAATAAGGTGTAAGGAAACTGGAACATGCAATTTAAAATGCGTCAAGATAACAATTGTCATTGCTGACATTGTTCTAACCTAACCATGCAGGAAAAAGTTGATACCATGTCAAAATATTCCACCGATCATATTTTGAGTGGTATTGTTTTGGGCTTAATTGTGACCCAACCCCAGATTATTTAAACTTACACTTCCACCTAGGTTTCTTTGCCTTTAACAAAGGGACATGCTTGTGAAAGGTAAATACCCATGACCATCGAATTCGATCCAAAACGACCCCTGAAAATCGCCCCGTCTATTCTGTCCGCTGATTTCGCCAGATTGGGGCAAGAAATCACTGACGTTGAAGCGATAGGGGCCGATTGGATACATGTCGATCCAATGGACGGGCATTTCGTTCCAAATCTGACTATTGGGCCCAATGTGGTTGCTGCCATTCGTCCTTATGTAAAAACCGTTATGGATGTGCATTTAATGATCGCACCTGCTGACCCATATCTGGAAGCTTTTGCCAAGGCGGGTAGCGATATTTTGACAGTTCACGCCGAAGCTGGCCCGCATTTGGATCGTAGTCTACAGGCGATCCGGTCTTATGGGTGCAAAGCGGGGGTGGCATTGAATATCACAACACCACTGTCCGTGATCGAATATTGTCTGGATAAAATAGACATGATTTTGGTGATGACGATCAATCCCGGTTTCGGTGGGCAGAAATTCAATCACACAGTTGTGGAAAAAGTGGCAGCCGCGCGCAAAATGATTGGTGACAGGCCGATTTGGTTAGAGGTGGATGGCGGTGTCTCACCCAAAACAGCCCCTTTGTGCTGGAATGCAGGGGCAGATGTGCATGTTGCAGGTTCCGCAGTATTCAATGGGGGCACTCCTGCTGATTACAAACGCAATATTGAAGCTATTCGTACATCATGCGAGCAATAAAAAGGCGAGTTAATGTCGCCTTTTTAACTGTTGAAATTAAATAATTTATTACCGAACAATACGGTTGTATTTTGACCCTTCAAGAGACGCACCAACCAGCAGACCTGCCTGTCCGAAAACAACACTGTATACCCCATCGCTTATTGTATTGGTATCCAACCCAGCTGCATCAGCATTGTCGATCAATGTATATTCAAGATCGGCACCTAACGTCCAACCCGGTTTGGCGCGGAATTTTTGCAAAGAATTTTCATCCATGAAAAACAGAACCTGTGCGATTTGTTGTACGCCGATTTGCAAACCCCAAGATCCTGCAACAATGTTATAATAATCGACAGGCGCATTACCGACCAGCAAAGATCCTTCACCATATGAGCCACCGAAAATCAGGCCACCTTTTGTAATTTTGGGCATAACCAACATACCTGCGGCACTGTCGAGCAGAGTTGTAGCAAAGGGTATTTCGTTTTCCATTTGCCGGAGTGTCGCTTCAACATTTGCATCTATTTTATAACGTTTGCGGCTTTCTGTGCCGCCTGCACAGGCTGTCGTTAAAGATGCGCCTGCTGTCGCGATAAAGCCCCGCCGGGTCCAGTTTGTCATAGGATACTCCTGTAATGTGCCTGCTCTGTACGGTCTTATGCCGTGTTCTGGGTGCATTTTAGGGTATATTTAGTATGCTGTCATCCTATTACATACAAATAAGCGTGTTTTTGCTTAAAATAACTTGATTAAAGTGGTCCGGCCATTTTTTCAGCTATTTCACGGGCATAATAAGTCAAAATACCCGCACAACCGGCACGTTTAAACGCCATTAGGCTTTCTTGTATGATCTTTTCACGGTCCACCCATCCGTTGGCGCTGGCCGCTTCAATCATCGCGTATTCACCACTAACTTGGTAAGCAAATGTTGGTACTTTGAATTCTGATGTGACCCGTTGGCAAATATCCAAATAGGGTTGACCCGGTTTGATCATGACCATGTCGGCACCTTCGTCCAAATCACGTGCAATCATCCGCATTGCTTCATCTGAATTGGCGGCATCCATCTGATAGGTGTGCTTCCCACCGATCAAGGCGCCCGTTGCCCCGACCGCATCTCGAAAAGGGCCATAGTAGGCAGAGGCATATTTGGCTGAGTAAGCCATGATAGCAACATGGGAAAAATCATTTTGTTCCAACGCACGCCGAATAACCCCGATACGCCCATCCATCATATCGGACGGGCCTAAAATATCGGCACCCGCATCCGCATGTGTCAGGGCCTGCCTTTCAAGGATCAATAGTGTTTCATCGTTCAAAATCTCGCCATCTTTGACAATGCCGTCGTGACCATCTGCATTATAGGGATCAAGGGCGACGTCCAGCATGATGCCAATATCCGGTACCGCCGCTTTGATCGCGCGCGTAGCTTTATTCACAAGGTTTTCGGGGTTGTATGCCTCTTCACAGGACTGCGTTTTCAAGTTGGTAGGCGTGTAAGGAAATAAAGCAACAACGGGAATACCCAAATTAGCCGCATCATTGGCCGCTATAACCGCGCGGTCTATGGTTAAACGTTCCACACCGGGCATCGAACTTACCGGTTCAGAGGCGTCCGTGCCTTCCATAATAAAAATCGGCCAGATAAAATCCGCAGGCGTCAGAACATTTTCACGAACCAAGTCGCGCATCCAGTCAGTACGGCGCAATCGGCGGGGACGATTGGCGGGAAAAGGGGCATTATTTGATGTCATGGCTCAATCCTAACAGGTTCTTGCCCCCGAGTTGCCCAAATTTTAGGACAACTTCAAGGAAAAAGACGTTCCCGTGTTGGAATCATCAGCAATCCCCCTTATCAAAGGGCGTAAATTTGAATGTAAGGTGTTTGAATGTATGCAGAAATTATGACCGCAAACGGATTTGACAATCCGTGGTATTGGCTTCTTGTGGCTATTGTTTGGGTGCGATCAATCCAATGGACACTTGGTATCCCTTCTGACATGATGCGTGCCGCATCAAAGGGGAATGTACAGGCCAAACAAGACGCTTTGGCACTTTTTGACATTCATATTCGCAGTATGACGCATGAATTCAACCGATATGGCACAGTGCTGGTTTTAATGACATGCTTTGTGTTGGCATCATTCGCAACGATGGGATTCTGGAATGATATTGCCGTTCTGCAAGGCGTATTTTTCATTGCTTTTCCCATGGCACTATTAGGTGCAATCAGCGTGCGTTTGGCTTTCAGATTACAAGAGACCTCTAAAAATTGGAAAGAATTATGTAAGGTTTATCGCAAACACCGTTTGATGAAAATCACACTTGCTCTCTTGTTTATCATGAGTTCAATGCTTTGGGCGTTATTCTTGGAAATTAGACCTTATCTTGACCAGTTTTAAGTGGTTGAAGACCAATGAGACCTAAGGTAGTTCCGCCCTTATGAATGAGGACATCCATAATCCAAAGCTGATAACTGTGGGCGGTGCGCCGGAAGGGTACGATGCGCGTCTTCTGGCAGAACATTTGGCCAAATCAAACGCGCCCGTGATCCATATCGTGCGCGATGATACACGCCTAGTGGAAACCCAGACGGCGTTAAAGTTTTTTGCCCCAGATCTACCTGTATTCATTTTTCCGGCTTGGGATTGCCTGCCTTACGACCGTATTTCGCCGAACGCGGATATTTCCGCGACACGCATGGCGACATTGGCAACATTGGCGGATGGTTTTGATAAACCGTTCATTCTGCTGACAACAGTTTCAGCCGTGTCCCAACGCATCCCCGCAAGAGATATATTGAAACAATCAAGCTTCACGGCCACTGTCGGCAAACAGATTGACGAAAAAGAATTACGCAACTTTTTTGCTCGTATGGGTTTTACCCATGCACCAACAGTCATGGAACCGGGGGATTATGCCATTCGCGGCGGGTTGATCGATGTGTTCCCGCCCGGCGATAGTGGCCCTGTGCGTCTGGACTTATTTGGCGATGTGCTTGACGGTGCCCGGCGGTTTGACGCGGAAACCCAACGTACCGTTGAAAAACTAACCCGCATTGAACTTGCACCCGTTTCCGAAGTGATTTTGGATGATGCTTCTATCGAACGTTTCCGGCGGAATTATCGCCATGAATTCGGTGCGGCAGGAACGGATGATCCGTTGTATGAAAGTATTAGTGCAGGGCGCAAATACCAAGGTGTAGAACACTGGACACCTTATTTTCATGAAAAACTGGAAACCATATTCGATTACATTCCCGACGCGACGGTGTTTCTGGATGATCGCACCACGCAAGCACGGTTGGCACGATGGGCCTCTGTTGTCGATCAATATGATGCCCGTAAAGAAGCGCTGACCAATAAATCACGTATGGACAGTGTTTATAAACCCTGTCCGCCCGCATTGTTGTATCTCGATGATGCCGCTTTTGAAAAAGCCACCCAAAAACACGCCATTCGCCAGCTTTTGGTTTTACCACAAGGTACAGGCCCGAATGTAATTGATGCAGGCGGGCGTATTGGGCGCAATTTTGCACCCGAACGTCAGCAAGAACAGCTTAGCCTATTCGGGGCCTTGGCTGATCATATCAAGGAAAAGCGTGAAACCGGCCATGTGCTGATCGCCTCATTCTCACACGGTGCGCGGGAACGTTTAACGGGATTGCTGGAAGATCACGATACTGTCGGGGCTGTCAATATCGGTAACTGGTCGGATATTAATGCTGACAAGGGTAGTTTGTCACTGGCGGTCTGGCCATTGGAACACGGGTTTGAAGCCAAGGGGTTGACGGTTATTTCCGAACAGGATGTGCTGGGTGATCGTCTAATCCGGACAGGTAAACGCAAGCGTAAGGCTGAAAATTTCCTGACTGAAGCGACAAGCCTGACACCCGGTGATCTGGTGGTGCATTTGGATCACGGGGTCGGGCGGTATCGTGGTCTTGAAACCGTGACAGCCGCAGGTGCACCACATGACTGTATCTTGTTGGAATATGCCAATAACGACCGTTTGTTTATTCCCGTTGAAAATATCGAACTGCTTAGCCGCTATGGTCATGAAGAGGGGCTACTTGACCGTTTGGGTGGCGGTGCATGGCAGGCTAAAAAGGCCAAACTGACAGAACGCATCCGTGAAATGGCTGACAAGCTGATCCGCATTGCTGCCGAACGTATGCTGCGCAAAGGCGAGGTGATGGAACCCCCCGTTGATCACTGGGACAGTTTTTGTGCACGCTTCCCATATACAGAAACCGACGATCAGTTAAATGCGATAGAAGATGTATTGGAAGATATGGCCTCTGGCAGGCCAATGGACAGGCTGATATGTGGTGATGTGGGGTTTGGTAAAACCGAAGTTGCCTTGCGCGCGGCCTATGTGGCTGCAACTGCGGGTGCGCAGGTAGCTGTAGTGGCCCCAACAACATTGCTTGCCCGCCAGCACGCAAAATCTTTCGCTGAACGCTTCCGAAATACCGGTATCAGGGTGAAACAACTGTCTCGGTTCGTGTCGGCAAAAGACGCGGCTTTAACAAAACAGGCAATGGCGGACGGTGCGGTTGAAATCGTTATCGGCACCCATGCTTTGCTGGCAAAAAATATCAAATTCAACAATCTGGGATTGCTGATTGTAGATGAAGAGCAGCATTTCGGGGTGAACCACAAAGAAAGTCTGAAACAACTGCGCTCGGATGTGCATGTTCTGACCCTGACCGCCACGCCAATTCCGCGTACTTTGCAAATGTCGCTGTCTGGCGTGCGTGAATTAAGTATCATTGGAACACCACCCGTAGATCGCTTGGCTATTCGCACATATGTCAGCGAATTTGACAGTGTCACCATACGCGAAGCCTTGTTGCGTGAACATTACAGGGGCGGGCAAAGTTTTTATGTGGTCCCAAGGATCAAGGATTTGCCCGATATTGAGCAATTTTTGAAAGATCAATTACCTGAACTGACTTATGTCGTTGCCAACGGTCAAATGCCCGCGGGTGAATTGGATATGCGGATGAACGCATTTTATGACGGTAAATACGATGTGTTGTTGGCCACGACTATTGTCGAAAGTGGTCTGGATATTCCAACTGCCAATACCATGATTATCCATCGTGCCGATATGTTCGGACTGTCACAGCTTTACCAGATCAGGGGGCGTGTCGGGCGTTCCAAAACCCGGGCTTATGCGTATTTGACCACCAAACCGCGCCAACGTCTGACCAAGTCGGCTGAAAAACGTCTGCGGGTTTTGGGTTCTTTGGACAGTCTTGGTGCAGGGTTTATGCTGGCAAGTCAGGATATGGATATTCGCGGGGCAGGGAACCTGTTGGGGGATGAACAATCGGGTCATGTGCGCGAAGTCGGTTTTGAATTGTACCAAGAGATGCTTGAAGAAGCGATCGCCAAGATGAAAGCTGGTGAAATGGAAGGCCTGTCAGATCGCAATGAGCATTGGTCACCGCAGATCAATCTGGGCGTGCCCGTACTGATCCCTGCCGATTATGTCACCGATTTGGATGTCCGTCTTGGTCTCTACCGTCGCCTGTCAAGCCTTGCTAAAAAGGTCGAATTGGAAGGCTTTGCCGCGGAGCTGATCGATCGCTTTGGCAAACTACCTGACGAGGTCAATATGCTGCTGCGTATTGTACGTATCAAAGGTATGTGCCGTGCGGCGGGCATTTCGAAACTGGATGGCGGGCCAAAAGGTGTTGTCTTGCAATTTCGTAACAACAAATTCGCCCGTCCCGAAGGTTTGGTTGCTTTTCTGCATAGTCAACGTGGCACTGCTAAAGTTAAAGATAATAAAATCGTGGTGCGTCGTGATTGGGCGAATGACGACAAAAAGGTCAAAGGGGCCTATATTATCGCGCGTGATCTGGCAGTCTTGGCTAGAGGGAAATAAACAGGTGTCCTAGTTGGGACATGGGTTATACCATTGATATTATTTATAATATGAATAAAAAATATATAATGCAGCTGCCTATATATATCGCATATCGGGTACAAATAGTAAGTGGTCTTCGTCTGTGGATCGCAGTGTTTTGACTATAAAAAAGTCAGGTGAAAACCCGAATATGATTATCATGTAAAAATTGCCAAATGACAACTTTGAGCCCTTCTGAGACATTCGCGGTAGCTGTAGCATCCGAGAATAAGTGTGGGAAGCAATACCTCACTGCGGGGTGTGAGAATTGTCCTACAATGTCATGGAAGCCAACATTTAATGGGGAGATACTTAGGTTCAATGATCGTTTGATAGCTGGCCCGCTATCACGACATTAAAATCTCGAATGCGGTCTTTACAAAATTCTCCGGTACAACGGTCTAAATCTTATAGAATACTGCTAGCTGGAGGGAGTGCTTCGAAAGGGCTGCTTTGCATCCAGGATGTCATATGATCTGCCAAATATCTGTTGCCCGATACGAATATCTCGCCTGATTTGCGAGCCGAATGATAACTTCGTTTTCCCATCCAGATATCCGTCATGGTTTTGACCGTAGTATTGAAATACACATCCACATCCTTACCCGGATCCTTATCACAGGCTTCAATTTCTTGTCCGTTTGAAATCAGCCACCAACTGCCCTTTTCGGGCATGTCAGAAAACTGAAAACGGATAATAGTTTCTGCAGAAGGTAGTTTGTCGGGTTGGATACTTCGCTGAAGGTAGATCATCAGAAGTTCAATGTCGTAATCCTGTGTGTTGAGATTTTCATGTGCCCACTTCATTCCCCAGTTCCCGATCGATATAAGCACAGGTAGAAGCTCTTTACAGGATTCAGTTGGGAAATATTCATGGCTACGCGAACCACTTGCAGTTTTACGAAAGATTAATCCACTGGCTTCCAAACTGGCCAGCCGGCGTGTCAAAAGTGTTGGAGAAATAGTCCCAAGTCCCCTTTGCAGCTCTGAAAATCGCCGACCTCCCATTAAAATTTCGCGGATAATTAGGATCGTCCACTTCTCTCCGATAACTTCTGATGCCTTTGCAATTGGACAAAACTGGCTGTACTTCATGAGCTCCTCCGACGAGAATACTGGACTACTCAATTTTTTGTAGTACGACTCTACACTTGGTTGGCTTTCTAGTGCAAGGATTTCGTGAGCATGTCCAATATCGAATACAAGCAGGGCTTCTAGAGGATGATGACAGGGGCTGATATGCCCCGCTATTAAAATTTTGCTTGGCAAAATATTTTGTGCCCAAATGGCCAAACAAGCCAGTTTCCTGTCATTCCCATGTCTACGCAACAGCTTCACAGCTGCCAGCTTCTTGAAGTGTATTTAAATACAACAGTATCTGTAGTGCATTACTACATTTTATGGGATTTTAATTCTACAGGCTAATTCCTAACTTTGGGCAGCCCGACACATAGGATGTGGAGCTAATCGAATAAATGATCCAACTGAAGATAGGAAATCGAAATGAAAAACTACAATATTTTTACCCCCGAAACCGCCCCATCGGAAACGAAAGAAACATTACAAGCTCTAACTGAGAAAATCGGTTTTTTACCGAACGTCTTTGCTGTCATGGGGGAGACGCCGGGCGCGTTAAATGGTTTTGTCGCTCTCAATCAAAGTTTTGGAAGTACAACTTTATCAGCAACCGAACGTGAAATTGTTCAAATAGCTGCGAGTGTAGAAAATCGCGGCGCATATTGTGTTGCGGGACACACTTCCTTTGCCAAGAAACAGGGTGTATCTGATGAAATAGTCAAGTCTGCTCGAACCCGTAATTCTATATGCAACCCAAAACTCGCTGCACTCCAAAAGTTTACACAGTCGGTGACAATCAAGCGCGGCAATCTTGATGCTGGAGAATTGGAAGAATTCATCGCAGCAGGTTATATTCAGTCGCAGGCAATAGAAGTGACCCTTGGTATTTGTGTGAAAATGTTCAGCAATCTGATGGATAATATATTTAAATTCCCGCTTGATGATGAATTTGCTGAATATGTGTGGGATCCTAAAAGTATTGCCGGCTCTCCAGAATTTGCGTCAAAAGCTGCTTAGTACGATTTTCTATCATCAGGCATAGGCGACTATCTTGCCGCCTATGCCATTTTATAATCACTTCAATCACCAACCCGCTATCAGATTTAACCTGAAGCAATCTTGTTAGGAAACTCACTATGACACATATAATGACAATAGCTTCACATCCGAATAATCCCAAAACCAATCGGTTTTTTGCTAACCCGTTTAAGTGGATAATTAAAGTTATTCTACGCGCTGACAAATCTTACCGTGACCGTCAACATGTGATGCGACTATCGCACCGTGAACTAAAAGATGTTGGGCTTAAGTGGCACGATAATCACTTGGTCACTATGTCGCGAAATGATTTGCCGTTCATCACGCCAAATGACTTCGACTAAAAACATTAAGATCTGCATCCTTTCCGCCATATTGCATCTTAAAGAAGTTTGCTATGAATATCCGAACCAAAGATCGCGACCCTAAAAAGACACTTGCAATTTTCTGCATTATCCTGCTGCTTTTATCCCCGGTTGCAATCATATTGTCCAATGGCAGTGGAGCACAGATGTTCAATGTTGTATATGCTGTTTGTGATTTGTACGCGTGTTAGGCGGTGATGTCAGACATACAATGAATGTCCGCTCTGTCCCGCATAACTGACCCTGACTATAATTTTAGGGTTATTTAAGGAACCAGTGAAAAATCTATGTGGCACCCACGTATCACGCGTGGGTCTTACTCAATATTTCCTTAATCACCTGATCCCACATTTCAGTGGGTTGTGCGCCACTTACAACGTAATGGTTGTCGATGATAAAACATGGAACACCCTGTACGCCTGACTCGCGGGATTTTGCATCACGCGTGCGGATATCATCGATGTTGGCGTCGCCTTTTAACAACGTGCGAACAGCATCCCCGTCCATACCGGCGGCGGCGGCGATGCGCACCAGAACTGAATGTTCGGATATATCACGGCCTTCTTTGAAATAGGCTTTGAACAGGCGATCAACCACGGCGTTTTGCTTGCCCTCTATTCCCGCCCACAGTACTAACCGATGCGCGTCAATGGTGTTTGGGGTTCGTTTTATACCGGCAAAGTTCAGTTCCAGCCCCATTTCGCGGGCAGTCTGATCAATTTGTGAGTAAACTTTCATCGCACCTTCCTGACCACCAAACTTGGTTTCCAGATATTCACGCCGGTCCATTCCATCATATGGCATTGTCGGGTTTAATTGGTAGGGGTGCCATTCGATGATAAAGTCATGGTTCGGATTGGTTTCCAGCGCACGGTCAAGGCGCGTTTTTCCAATATAGCACCATGGACATATTGGGTCAGAGATTATGTCAATTTTTGTCATAATGGATCCTGTTACGAAGATGTGTCTCGGATTTAAAATAGATGTAACCCATGATCAACTAAAATGCCCCTTGTTTGATCACAATTGTACGTGCGGATAATGGATGGCATCTGTTAAATATGACTTCAAGCAGATTATAAGTCTGTTCAATGATTGACGAATCGGGACGGAAGAAATCGATTCTAACAGAATCACTGGTATGAAAAGCTCTTGCTTTGTGCAAATTTTATGCTGTTGGGCGATGATATTTTTTCTCTGTTATTCTAAATTGCTGCAGCCTTGAATTGTAACAGACTGTTAATAAACAATAATAATGTAATATGGGTGATTGTTTTTCAAAAAAAACGCCCTCACAAGGAGGGCGTCAAGTATTGAGGCAGGTTTCATACAGGCAAGAAACCTATCGAGCAGTGCATTAGTTATACAATTTGCACGACGAGTCTCCAAGTAAAAATTTTTGGATTTCAGTGAAATAGCTCTGTTAACCCATTGAAAACCGATTCAATTCAATGAATGTTGCCTACATGACACGACTCTTTTCGCCTGCTTTCATTATTGTTTCCATTTTGGCAACGATTAGCCTTATTGGGGCAACAATCGCCGCTTCACAACCTAAACACGGCATAGCTATGTATGGCCAGACTACCCTGCCAGAGGGGTTTACAAATCTGCCCTATAGTAATCCCGATGCACCAAAGGGCGGTAAAATGGTTTTGGGGGAGGCGGGTGGCTTTGATGCTCTGAACCCTTACATCCTTAAGGGCCGTGCACCGTGGGGGGTACGGCTGCATGTGGTTGAAAGCTTGATGGGGCGTAATTGGGATGAACCTTTTGGGTTGTACGGTCTTTTGGCTGAAAGCATTGAGGTTGGTCCAAACCGTGAATGGGTTACTTTTACATTACGTAAAGAAGCCAAATTCTCGGACGGGTCACCTGTTACTATAAAAGATGTCTTGTGGTCATTTGAAACTTTGGCGGCACACGGGCATCCACGTTATGCCAATGCGTGGAAAAAAATTAATACCGCAGAACAGACTGGGCCACGCAGGGTTAAAATTACCTTCAATACGATAGATCGTGAATTACCCTTGATCCTTGGTTTGCGCCCTATTTTGCGCAAAGCCGATTGGGGTGGGCGCGATTTCAAGGATAGTTCATTAGATGTGATTACTGGCTCCGGTCCGTATATCATCGGTAATTTTGAACCAAACCGTTTTATCAGCTTTATCCGCAACCCGGACTACTGGGGGGAAAATCTGGCGTTTAATAAGGGTCGCCACAACCTGGATGAGATACGCTATGAATATTTTAGTGATAATGATGTGGTATTTCAGGCATTCAAAGCAGGGGAGATCAGTCTTTATCGCGAAGGTAATGCGGGAAAATGGGCTACGCATTATAGCTTTCCACGTGCCTTAAACGGTGCCGTGACAAAATCCGGTATTCCACATCAACGACCATCTGGCATACGTGGTTTTGTGATGAATACGCGGCGCAGTCAGTTTGCGGATATTCGGGTGCGTGATGCGCTGATTCATGCGTTTAATTATGAATTTATCAATCAAACGATCAATGGTCAGCCACAACCACGTATTATTTCGTATTATTCAAATTCTGTGCTCGGCATGGGTGCAGGGCCGGCAACGGGCAAAGTCCGTGCGGTATTGGAACCGTATGCAGCTGATCTGCCAAAGGAAGTGATGGATGGGTACAGTCTGCCGGTTTCAGATGGGTCACAACGAAATCGTCGCAATTTGCGCCGCGCCAAGAAGTTGTTGGAACAGGCCGGCTGGACGATACAAGATGGCGTCCTAAAGGATGCAAGCGGTGCGCCATTTGCACTGGAGGTTCTTTTGAAAGCAGGATCAACCAGCAATGAAGCGATTATCAATATCTATAAGGACGCGCTGAAGCGCCTTGGCATATCGGTGAAAATTTCGGTTGTGGATGCAGCGCAATATACTGAACGTAATAATAATTACGATTTTGATATGACTTATTATCGCCGCGCATTATCATTGTCACCGGGCAATGAACAAAAACTTTATTGGGGATCAGAGGGAGTTAATAAACCGGGGACCCGCAATTATATGGGGATGGATGTACCGGCTGCGGAAGCGGTTATCGATCAGATGTTACGGGCCACAGATCAAGCAGATTATGTGTCAGCAGTTAAAGCGCTTGATCGTATCCTGACCGCTGGGCGTTATGTGATCCCGTTGTGGTATAGTGTCGAGTCTCGACTTGCACACACATCTGAACTGCGGTTTCCTGAAACCTTGCCGATGTATGGCGATTGGACTGGGTTTGTGCCTGATGTCTGGTGGTTGGAACCTAAATAAACGGGCATAATAAACCTGCGGCAATGGCAAACATAGTTAGACCGATAATCAAATCAAGAATGCGCCAAGTGTGGGTGGATTTCATATAGGGTGCCAATAGACGTGCGCCGTACCCAAGACTGAAGAAGAATATGAAGGACGCAAATACTGCGGCCACTCCAAAGGCCCATTTTTCGCTTGTATCGGTATACTGTGTGGAAACGGCCCCGATCAGGCCCAACGTGTCCAGATAAACGTGCGGGTTCAGCCATGTCAGGGCAGCAGCGACCCCAAGGGTTGGCCACAGTCCTGTTGTTTGCCCATTTGTCTTTAATGCATATTCCCCCAGCCAAACCGCATATAGACGCGTCGCACCATACAGGATCAAGAATGCAGCCCCACCAAAAGCCATAACCATTGGCAGCCAGGGGGCAAGATCAACGATATAACCAAAACCCGCCACACCTGCTGTAATCAATAGTGCATCCGACATGCCGCAAAAAAAACATAGGGGGAATATATGGCTGTGCAACAAGCCCTGTCGCAAAACAAAAGCATTTTGGGCACCTATGGCAAGGATCAGGGAAATGCTGGTAAAAAAGCCCGTAATTGCGGCAGAAATCATTTGTTGGATATAACCTTTTTAACTCGTACTTCTTTTGCCATGTTTATAGCTTTTTCCGCTTTTGTCGGTGGCATAACCAATCCTGCTGAAATTACCAGTTTAGCGGCCTCTTCAACGCTCATATCCAACTCGATGACATCCTTCGTCGGTACAAACAATAAAAACCCTGATGTCGGGTTGGGCGTGGTTGGTAAAAACACCGAAGTCATTTTTTCCTGACCAGTTTTAGTCAGAAGTTCCCCGCTGGAGCTAGTTGAAATAAAGGCTACAGCCCAAATACCCTTGCGGGGATATTCCACCAGACAAGCCCGTTCAAAAGAATTGCTGCTTTGACTGACCACAGTTTCGATGATCTGTTTCAAACCGTTATACAAGGACCGTACAACAGGCATACGGTCGACAAAACCTTCGCCCGCGCGCACCAGTGATCGGCCAAATAGACCCTTGGTTAATGACCCGATAATGGTTGTGAACACCAGAAATACGATCACACCCAAGCCGCGCACGTTCATGTCAATATAGGTCAGAGGATTATATTTTGCAGGCAGGAACGGCAGAACACGGGCGTCAACGAAACCCACAAAGCTCCAGACCGCCCAAATAGTAACGGCAACAGGTAGAACAACAGCAAGACCGGTAATAAAATTGTTCCGTATGGATGCAATTATATGGCTTTGCTTTTTAACAGGTGGTTTTTTCTTTGGTTTTTCTGCCATTATCCTGATTATTCCCCATTACTGGCAGAAGTGTTAAGCCACAAATTAGTAATCTTCAATGGTCTGCGTATAATTTCCATTAGATAGCTCTTGCACCCCTATAAATTACAGACTATAGCACGCCACATAAATCCACAGGCGGGGCTTGCGGGTTATGGGGGAGAAATCCCTGTAACTCCACCGGTTGGGCAAATGTCCTTCACCCTGCTGAGGCTAAACCGGAAAAGGAAGATTACAATGGCTCTACCAGAGTTTACATTGCGCCAACTGCTAGAAGCAGGCGTACATTTTGGACACCAAACACACCGCTGGAACCCTCGCATGGGTCAGTTTATCTATGGCCAGCGTAACGGCATCCACATCATGGATTTGACACAAACGGTGCCACTTTTGGATGCGGCTTTGAATGTTGTTCGTGAAACTGTTGCCAAAAACGGACGTATCTTGTTCGTTGGTACAAAACGCCAAGCTGCAAAAGCTGTATCCGAAGCGGCTGAGCGTTCAGCGCAATATTACATGAACCACCGTTGGTTGGGTGGCACGTTGACAAACTGGAACACGGTTTCCAAGTCTATCGCGCGCCTAAAGCAGTTGGATGAAAAACTGGAAAGCGGAGCAGAAGGCCTAACCAAGAAAGAACGTCTTGGAATGGAACGCGAACAAGGTAAACTTGAATCGTCTTTGGGCGGTATCCGTGAAATGGGTGGCACACCGGATCTGGTTTTCATCATAGACACCAACAAAGAAAGCCTAGCCGTTGCCGAAGCTAAAAAACTGGGTATCCCGGTTGTGGCTGTTGTCGACAGTAACTCTGCCCCTGACGGCATCGATTACCCGATCCCCGGCAACGATGACGCGGCCCGTGCGATTGAACTTTATTGCGATCTGATTGCACGTTCCGCTCTGGATGGCATGGCGGCTGCTATGGGTTCTGCCGGTATCGACATCGGTGCGATGGCCGAAGCCCCAGTGGAAGAATTGCCAGTCGTTGAAGAAAAAGCTGAAGCTGCACCTGCAGTTAAAGTTGAAAAGAAACCGGCTAAGAAGGTTGCTAAAAAAGAAGAAGCACCTGCTGAAAGTGCCGGCACAAAGCCGGAATTGATGGCAGAAGCACCTGAAAGCAAAGACGATTTGAAAAAAATCGGCGGTGTTGGCCCGAAACTGGAAGAAACCCTGAATAAAATGGGTGTTTACACTTTTGCTCAGGTGGCATCCTGGTCAGCTGATGAAGTTCAATGGGTCGATGACAATCTTTCTTTCAAAGGTCGAATTGATCGTGATGACTGGATCGGTCAAGCAACTGAATTGATGAACGGTTAAGCTTTTCACGCTTATCAGGCAGGGCAGCATGGTGCTGCCCTGCAAATGAATTTCCCAATTGGAGAACTATGATGGCTATCACTGCTGCATTGGTTAAAGAGCTACGCGATGCTACGGGCGCGGGCATGATGGACGCAAAAAAAGCGTTAACAGAAACAAATGGCGACATGGAAGCAGCGGTCGATTGGCTGCGGGCAAAAGGCCTGTCAAAAGCCGCTAAGAAAGCTGGTCGTACAGCTGCAGAAGGCCTTGTTGGCGTTTCTGTAAATGGCGGTGTTGGTGTTGCAGTTGAAGTGAACTCTGAAACTGACTTTGTAGGTAAAAACGCTGAATTCCAAGAAATGGTTGCTGGTATTACTGCGGCCGGTCTTGGCGTGTCAGATGTGGATGCACTAAAAGCTGCTGACATGGGTGGCAAAACAGTTGAAGAAGTTGTTACTGCAAAGATTGCTACTATTGGCGAAAACATGTCAGTACGTCGTATGGCGAAAGTTGAAGGCGATGTTGTTGGATCATATATCCACACAGCAGCTGCTGACGGCATGGGTAAAATCGGTGTGCTTGTAGCACTAAAAGGTGGCAGCAAAGCAATCGCGAAACAAATCGCTATGCACGTAGCCGCACATGATCCACGTCCACAATCAATTTCTGAGGCCGATCTGGATCCAGCTGCAATTGAAAAAGAAAAGCAATTCCTAACAGAACAAGCTCGCGAAAGTGGTAAGCCTGAAAACATCATCGAAAACATGATAAAAGGCCGCATCAAGAAATTCTACTCAGAAGTTACCTTGGTCAACCAAACTTTCGTAATGTCTGCTGATGGGGACAGCGTTGGCAAATTCGCAGCTGATAACGGCGCGGAAGTTGTGGGCTTTGTACGTCTGGAAGTTGGCGAAGGCATTGAAAAGGTAGAAGAAGATTTTGCAGCCGAAGTTGCAAAAACAATGGGCGGCTAAACCAACCACTCTTCAATTGTTAGAAATGGCCTCGCATTTGCGGGGCCTTTTTGTTACAGAAGGGTAAAGGGATGCGCGATGACAACTGCATTAGGACTGGAAACTTGCCAAACCAAATACGGTAAGTTCATTATTCCCAAAAACGACATCTATATTGGGCGGTCGCTTTCAATTTATGGCCAGTATTGTGAAAGCGAAATCAGTTTGTTCAGGAAAATACTGCGCACAGGCGATATTGCTGTTGATGCGGGGGCAAATATTGGCGCTTTTGCAATCCCGATCAGCAAAATGCTTGGTGAAACCGGCATGCTTTACGCTTTTGAGCCACAGCCATATTTATGTTCAATCCTATCCGCCAATCTGCTTGCCAACGATTGTATTAACACCCGTGCCATGTCCATCGCTTTGAGCGATGAAACAGGTAAAATCACTGTGCAAAATATTGACTATAAATTGGAAAATAATTTTGGCGGTATATCTTTTGCATCTGAAAACCCCAATTTACAAGTGGATTCCGGCCATTTGGGAATTGCAAAAATGCGCCTTGACGATGTGATCAACATCCCAAGGCTTAGAATGATCAAGGCCGATGTCGAGGGTATGGAGCTAGCCCTCATCAAAGGTGCATCGCAACTTATTAGCAAATATAAGCCCTACCTTTATCTTGAATGCAATAACCCGGAACCTGCCGATGCCTTATGTGCTTATTTGGAGCAATATAGCTATCAATGTTATTGGCATATTTCACCGTTTTTTGACGCCGATAATTGGAAAAACAACAAAGAGGATATCTTTGGCAATGTAGCATGTGTGAATTTGCTATGTGCACCTCAAAGTACAACCATGAACAATTTCATACCTGCAAATGGTACAGCATCACACCCGCGATATAAAAAATGACACACACATGCTTGTGCACATGATTAGAACATCCGGGGATTTTCGTGGATCTGAATTCTGTTATTTTGCTGGCTGTCGTTGCTATTTAGCTCTTGCTGTGACCGCCAAAACCTCAATAGGTGGTGACATGGCAGGTCAAAAGAAGTTTTCCTTTTTGCCGGATTGGCTCTGCTTGGTATCACTATCGTCCTGTTTGGTAAATCGGTTGAAGGTTAGGGATTGAGCTGCCCGTTATTGTGTTTTAAAGACCTGCTTTCATTTTCAAGAGATAAACAAATGAATGCACATCAAAAATCAAACACGCTTGGGATTGATTTCGGCACATCCAATTCCGCAACCGGCATTATGGTCAATGGCAAGCCATATTTGATTCCGGTTGAACCGGGAAAAACGACAATGCCGACCTCGCTTTTTTTTGATTTTGAACTTCGTAGAATTCTGTTTGGAACCCCTGCAAACAACGCCTTGATTGAAGGGCGCGAAGGGCGATTTATGCGTTCACTAAAAAGTGTTTTAGGCACGTCATTAATGCAAGAAAAACACCGCATGATGGGTGAGACCCTAAGTTTTGTGGATATTATCAGCCGGTTTCTGAAAGAGATTAAAACCCGTGCAGAAGCTGCTTGTTTTCAGGAATTCGATACAGCACTTGCAGGCCGCCCTATACATTTTCATTCGCATAATGCGGTAAAAGATGCACAAGCTTTGGCTGATTTGGAAGAATGTTACTTAAAAGCGGGCTTTAAGAATGTGCAATTCATGTATGAGCCAGAGGCGGCAGCAATTTCAAATCATGCGTTAAACGGTGCAGGCGATATCGGGTTAATCGTAGATATTGGCGGTGGCACATCGGATTTTTGCCTGTTTAAAAGTAATGATAACGGCATTGATATTCTTGCCAGCCACGGGGTGCGCGTGGGCGGCACCAATTTTGATAAAGCGATCAGTGTCGATCATGTGATGCAGTTGCTCGGCAAAGGTGCCGACATCCGTAATGAGATGGGGGCAGGGACATTGACCAGCCCGAACGCCTTATTTCAGGATCTGGCCACATGGGAAAAAATCGCGTTTCTATATACCGGTGAAACCCGCCGTTTGGTGGCTGACCTACACCGGCAGGCCGTGAATAAACCATTATTTGCACGGCTTCAGGGAGTACTGGAACATGAGTTGGGCCATGAAATTGCCTTTGCCGTTGAGCGTGGTAAAATCCATGCAAACAAAGAGTTGTGTGAAGTTACAAATATAAACTTGGATTTTATTGAACCCGGGTTGGACGTTCATGTCACTGCAGGTGATTTAATGTTATCTTTACCTAATCACGCTAAAAAAATACAGGATTGTGCGAAAGAAACCCTTGCCATGGCCGGCGTAACCGCAACGTCCGTCGATACCGTTATTTTTGTCGGCGGTTCAAGCTTAATGTCTGTTGTCGAGGAAGCAATGATCGATATATTTCCATCGGCATCTCTAAAGTATGCCGATGCGTTCACGGCTATTGTTGATGGATTGGCTATTGGTTCGGAACGCGCTGACTTTAATTAGGTTGTTCCTAATCAAGGGTGCGAAATCATGTACTTTATGAATAATGAGTTTTGACAAATAGTACTTCCAACAGGATTGGAGAATCACATGATCAGAACAGGTGCAGAATATCGTGTGTCCATTCAAGACAATCGCGAAGTATATATTAACGGTGAAAAAGTAAAAGACGTCACCACCCATCCGCAATTCAAACCTTTGGTGGATATTCGCGCCCGCATTTACGATATGCAACATGAAGACACGACCAAAGATGTTATGACTTTGGAACAAGATGGCGAGGTTAACGCTATCGGTAGTGCATTGCCCTATACGCAAGAAGATTGGTGGGCAAAGCGACGTGCCACGGATATTATGATGAATGATATAGGTGGTGTTGTAACGCGCGTGGGTGACGAAACCGTGGGCGAGATGTGGTCTTTATACGACGGGCAGGATGTACTGAACGAAGTGGATCCGCAGTTTTCCAAAAATATAAAACATCATATCGGTAAGGTGCTGAAAGGCGATCCGTTCCATGTGTCCGCCAATACCGATCCCAAGGGTGACCGGTCTAAAGCGCCACAGGACCAAGATCCAGATATGCTGTTGCATATGGTTAAGGAAACCGATGCAGGCATTATTGTGCGCGGTGCAAAATATGAAACTGCAGCGGCCTATGCAAATCAGGCTTTTACCAAACCGACAATTGCTAATTGGGGCAACAGTGAACTTTCCGATTATGCGGTTGGATTTATTTGCGATTTGAATTCACCCAACCTGAAATTTATTTGCCGTACAGGATTTGCAGGCCGCGCCCCTGAAAAAGATTATCCACTCGCCAATAAATTCGATGAGGTTGATACGATTGTGATTTTTGATAATGTATTGATCCCGTGGGAAAATGTCTTATTTTACAGGCACACTAAAGCGGCCTCATTTATTCGCGCAACTTTACATCGTTATTCCGCGTTTGCATTCGTGCAAAGAAACCTGAAAGTCGCCGATATGATGATCGGGGCTGCCTTGTTTAATGTACGCCAAACCGGGTTGGACAAACAGCAAGCAGTTCAGGAAAAACTATCAACTTTGGCGGTATATAGAGAAGGAATTAACGCGCATTTGACAGCAGCAATCGCACTTGCTGAACGGTCGCCGGCGGGTCTGATGATGCCAAACCAGTCCTTACTGTACACGGGGCGGGTTCATGCCTGTTCGCACATGCATGAAATGGTGCATATTGCGCGTGAACTATGTGGCGGGCAGATATGTGTAACCCCTGACAGTGCTTCGTTCGATGCGCCGGAAACCAAACCTTGGATGGAAAAATATTACTCGATCAATGATAATTGGGTAGCGGATGACCGTCGTAAATTATTGGCTTATGCCCGTGATTTACTGAATTCAGATTATGCAGGCCACCGTTTGACATTCCAATTGTTCGCACAATCTCCGCCGTTTGCCCATTTGGGTGCGGTGTATCGTAATTTTGATTGGGACGGCCCATTGAACTTTGTCAAAGACGGGGCCGATCTTTCTGATAATGTAATGGCAGGGATTGCACCGCGTGACGGTGATAGCACGATTGCACAGTGGTACGCAAACCCTGACAAAATAGCAGCTGAATAGGATAGGATTATGAACGCTACAGACAAATTACGCGAAAACGTCAGCCTGCCATTTGAGCAGGCACGTGCGATGCCATCGGAAGTTTATACATCCGAGGACTTTTTGAAGCATGAGCTATCGGATATTTTCAGTAAAGATTGGTTTTGCGTGGGTCGCGCCAGTGCTCTGGCCAATCCCGGGGATTACGTCACACAAGAATTGGCAGGTCAGCCGATTGCGGTGATCCGTGATCGCGACGGCACATTGCGTGCGATGTCCAATGTTTGCTTGCACCGTATGTCTACACTGTTGGAAGGACGGGGTAACAAACGTTCGATTGTTTGCCCATATCATGCCTGGACCTATAATCTAGATGGTAGCTTACGCGGTGCCCCTGCGATGACATTGAACGACGGGTTTTGCAAAGACAGCTACAAGCTGCCGCAAGTGCGTTGTGAAGAATGGTTGGGTTGGATATTTGTCAGCCTGAATATGGATGCACCGTCTGTTGCCACACAATTGGCACAGGTGGAAAACCTTGTAAGCGGTTACGACATGACTAATTACACCGAGACCTTCTATGAAACCCATTTATGGGATACGAACTGGAAAGTTCTGGCAGAAAATTTTATGGAAAGTTATCATTTGCCGGTCTGTCATGCCGGTACAATAGGTGGGTTGTCCAAGCTAGAGGAAATGGTTTGCCCACCCGGATTGCCCACGTTCAATTATCATACAATTCTAAAAGACGATAAGCTTCGTATTGCAATGGCACATAAAAACAATACCCGTCTGTCAGGCGAGATGCGTCGCACCACATTTCTTTTGGCAATTTATCCAAGTCTTCTGATTACCCTTACACCGGGGTATTTCTGGTATCTTACCTTGCATCCTGAAGGTGTGGGAAAAGTGCGTATCGGCTTTGGCGGCGGCATGTCAGATGATTATGCCGATGACGATGATGCGCAAGATAATTTCACTAAACTCAAAGAGTTGTTGGATGAAGTTAATGTCGAAGATAAGGGTTGTACTGAAAAAGTCTATCGTGGCCTATGTTCAACATTGGCCAAACCCGGCCATCTGTCGCATTTGGAACGGCCAAACTATGATTTTGCGCGGTATATCAGTGCAAGGATTGAAGCAGCAAAGGCATAATAATGAATAATATCGCATCCAGTGATCTACGTGCAAAGTTCCTAAGCGGAATGAGCCATGCGGCCTGCACCGTAAATGTGGTGACCACGGACGGGGCGGCAGGGCGCATGGGGGTGACGGTATCTGCAATGTCATCGGTTTCCGCCGATACACCGAAGCCGACATTACTGGTTTGTGTGCATCATCAAAGCACAACGGCACAGGCAATTATTGATAATGGTGTGTTTTGTGTGAATATTCTACGTGACGATCAATCCTATATCTCGGATACGTTCGCGGGGCGTTTTAAAGATCAGGTGAGCGACAAGTTCGACTGCGCCGACTGGTTTGCCATGTCAACAGGTGCCCCGCGTGTTATAGACCCGCTTGTCGCCTTTGATTGCAAGGTACAATCCAGTGAACAGGTCGGTACACATTATATTTTCATGGGTGAAGTGCATGGCATCTTTGAAGCGGATCGCGGATCACCACTGATTTATTCAAAGCGCGCTTATGGTGCTGCATGGCGTATTGACGGATTCACTTCCATTGAAGACGGTAAAATTGCATCAGGACAAAATCTTAACGTCGGTTGTTTCGATGTTTTTGGCCCGTTTTTTATGCCGGAACTGATCGGGCGTATGGTGCGCAGTGGCAGCAAGTTGAAATTCAACCTGTTTGAAGGTGACCAGCGCCGTGTGCAAGAAAGCCTGATGTCGGGCCAAACGGAAGTGGCACTGCTGTATGATCTGGGCCTGTCGGATGCATTGGATATTTTGCCATTAACCGAGCAAAAACCCTTTGTTTTATTGCCCAAGAACCATGTTTTGGCAAAGCATGACAGTCTAACACCCGAAGATTTGGCGGATCATGCAATGGTATTGCTGAACACACCACCTAGTCGTGATTATTTCCTAAGTATTTTTGAACAGGCCGATGTGGAACCTAATGTGGCTTTTACATCCGTATCTTTGGAAATGGTGCGCGGCATGGTGGGGCAGGGCTTAGGTTTTAGTTTGATCGCGATCAAACCGGCAGCTGATATTTCTTATGACGGGAACGCGATTGTAGTGCGCCCTTTAATCACCGATACAGCGCCTTCCAAACTGGTATTGGCGACCCGTAAGGGGGTCAAGCTGTCAAAGGCTGCAAACGAATTTATCTGGCAATGCAAGGACTATTTCGTGCTGGACACATAAAGGAAAACATATGGAACATACCCGCATCCGCAGGTTCAATACCGGCGATACATACCCTGAACAAAACTTGGATAACGATTTGTGTCAGGCTGTTGTCACATCGGGTGGTAAAACCGTTTATTTACGTGGCCAATGCCCACAAAATCTGGATGACGCCGTAAATATCGACAGTCATGACCCAGTCGAACAGACCCATAAAGTGATGCAAAACATCCGACAGCTGATCGAAGAGGCGGGCGGTACAATGGAACATCTGGTTAAAGTTGTGGTTTATATTACCGATGTGCGCCATCGCGAGGCGGTTTATCGCACGATGGGTGAGTATATCAAGGGGGTCTACCCTGTTTCCACAGGGCTTGTGGTGCAAGCTTTAGCACGGCCAGATTGGTTGGTTGAAATTGACGGCACCGCTGTGATCCCGGACGATTATAAACCATGACGTTCTCATTGGTGGCGCGGTGCAAAAAAACCGGTATGTTCGGGGTGGCAATTGCATCATCTTCACCCGCTGTTGCCGCGCGGTGCTCTTACACCCGCGCAAGTGTGGGGGCTGTTGCCAGTCAAAATATTACCGACCCTACCCTTGGACCGTTTGCGCTTGATTTAATGCAGGGTGGAATGAACGCGAAACAGGCAATTGCTGGGGTGCGTGATCAAGGGCGATTTATCGAATATCGCCAAGTGTTGGCGGTGGATAAAGCTGGAAACACTGCGATACATTCAGGCCCGCATTCGCTGGGTATCTGGACACAGGGCGAAGGTGACAATGTTGCATCTGGCGGTAATCTGTTGGCAAATGAAGGTGTACCTGCTGCTATTATAGCTGGGTTTGAAACCGCCAAGGGTCATATTGGTGACCGTCTGATTGCAGCTATGCGGGCTGGGCTGGCGGCAGGGGGTGAAGCGGGACCAATCCATTCAGCCGGCTTACAAATTTGTGATACCGTGAACTGGCCCGTGGCGGACCTGCGCTGTGATTGGACTGATGATTGCCCGATAGAGGCGATTACAACCGCATGGGAAATTTATAAACCACAACTAGATGCATACGTACAACGTGCGATAGATCCGCGCGAAGCACCGTCTTATGGCGTTCCGGGAGATGAATAATGATAAATGTAATCGAAGATATGAAAGACCAGTTGCAAACCTTGGCCGCTTTGCCAAAAGATGCCCCTTTTGGCTTGCCCGGTCATTATTATACATCACAAGAGTTCTTTGAATGGGAAAAGAAAACTGTCCTGCGGGATGGTTGGCATTGTTTGGGCCGTGCGGATGAAATCCCTAATATAGGGGATTACTATACGCTAACACTGCTGGGTGAACCGATTATCATTGTGCGCGAAACTATTGACACAATTCAGGTGTTATCCAACGTTTGCCGACATCGCGGCATGCCTGTAGCTTTGGGTTCCGGCAATTCAAAGCGGTTTGTATGTACTTATCATGCTTGGACTTATGGCTTGGATGGGGATTTATTACGGGCCGCACGGATGAAGAATGCAGAATTTGACGCAACAAAATGCGGGCTTCCGCAGATCGCATGTGAGGTTTGGAACGGATTTATTTATGCGTCACTAAATGACAAACCTTTACCATTGTCTGAAATGCTGGAAGATTTGAACACGCTTATTTCACCCTATGAACCGAACCAATACCGCTTGGTGCATTCCGCTTCAGAGGTTTGGCATACCAACTGGAAAAGCCTCGTTGAGAACTTCATGGAAGGTTATCACCTGTCGGTGGTACACCCTGAAACCCTACACGGCTATACCCCGACGGGCCTGTCACGCAAAGGCCCATCGAATGATGGGTTTACCAGTTATTTTGCCAATTACCCTGATCAAGCAGCCCCACGAGGTCATGGAGCTTTGGCTTTAAGTGATGAAGAACGCAGACGATCCACGCTATTTGCGGCCTTTCCGACACAGGTATGTAGCATTGCTGCCAGCCTATTAGTATCTTTGTTGATATTTCCACTGGCTGCTGATCAGATTTTGGTGCGATGGACAATGTCCGCATATGGTGATGATTTAGATGAAACCGTACTGAATGAGCGTATTGCACTATGGAACGAGGTAAACCGCGAAGATCGTGAAAAGCTGGAGCTGATGCAAGCGGCACTGTCATCAAAATACGCAACAGGCGGCCCGCTGGCTGGGGATGATTACGAAGGCACAGTGCGGGATTTGCAAACATGGTTGGCACACGCAGCTAAACACCACTCTTGACCTTATGCTCAATCAGCGCAAAGCATTGTGAATGCCGTTAAGATATACCTTTCGCCAGCTTGAATACTTAGTCGCCGTGGGCGATGCGGGCAGCATTGCGGAAGCCGCTGCGCGGATCAACGTATCCTCACCATCTATTTCCGCGGCGATCAGCCAGTTGGAAGCTGAATTCGGTGTACAACTGTTCGTGCGCAAACACGCCAAGGGCCTTTCCCTGACGCCGGGCGGGCAGCGGATTTACAATAAGGCCAAACATATTCTGGATAGTGCCGCATCCTTGCACGATTTAGCGGGGGAAATTTCTGATAAGGCACGCGGCCCGATCAATGTGGGTTGCTTTGTCACCCTTGCGCCATTGATCAGTGCCGCTTTACGGCGTAGTTTTACCGCTGAATATCCCGACGCCAGTGTTACTTTATGTGAAGCGCATCATTCGGATTTATTGCACAAGCTGCGCCGCGCTGAAATTGATGTGGCAATAACATATGATTTGGAAATCCCCAAAGATGTTGGGTTTGAGCCACTAGCAGAATTATCGACCTATGTAATGGTCAGTGCGAAGCATAGATTGGCGGGTAAGGGCGCGGTACATCTGGAAGAGCTGCAGAATGATAATTTTATTTTGCTCGATCTTCCCATGAGCCGCGATTATTTTCTGGCGATGTTCTATAATACAGGCTTGCGCCCAATAGTATCGGATCGCACATCTGATACATCTGTTCTGCGTTCATTGGTGGCGAACGGGATGGGGTATAGCCTGATAAATGCGCGTACCCGCACCGATATGGCCCCCGACGGACAAAAGCTAGCGTATTTGCGGCTGCTGGGTGATCACACACCGATCAACATCGGACTTGCCACTATAGAGGCCGCTTATAAATCACGAATTTTACAGGCGTTTGAAGGGCATGCGCGGACAAAAATATCAACTGATTTTATCATCGGCATGTCAACAGGGCCAAAGGTCGGGCGTTACAAGGCCTGATGTGCAATTTGCCGATCAGGTCACACCACTTCGTGCCGCGTAATGACTATAATCCCGCGACCAGACGATCTATCAGAACAGACAAGGCGGCATCACATTTGTTCAATTGATCAAGGCTGACATATTCGTCGGGTTTGTGCCCTTGCGTCATAGATCCCGGGCCGCAGATAACGGTGGGAATGTCGAGTTCTTGATCGAATAATCCACCTTCGGTACCAAAGGCCACTTTGATAGTGCCGTTGGCCCCGGTCAGGGATTTTACGAAACCCACAACATCTGCGTTCGTGGGGGTGTTTAGCCCGGGGTAAGTGAAAGCGGTGTTGATGTTGATCGCCGCCTCCGGGGCATGTGCACGGGCCATTTTGGTGATTTTAACAGCGGCGTTTCGCATTTGTGTCAGAATCAATGCGGGATCATCTTGTGCAATGTTCCGGATTTCAAAGTCTAAAGTACATAAGTTAGGTACGATATTGACAACCAAACCACCATTGATCTTGCCCACATGTACTGTTGTGTATGGTACGTCATAATCTGCGTCTTTTGCACCGTTTTTGGTAATTTCAACCTGAATGCTACGCAGTTCAGTAACAAAATCAGCTGCCAGATGGATAGCGTTCAAGCCTGTTGGGGCAAGGGCCGAATGCGCTTCTTTACCGATGCATTCCGCATGCAATGCCATTTTACCCTTATGACCCGTTGCAACGGCCATGCCCGTGGGCTCACCTACAATACAAAATAGTGGGCGAAATGGGGCATCTTTTAGCATATCAATCAGGCTGCGTACACCGATGCAACCAATCTCTTCATCGTGCGATAATGCCAAATGTAATGGTGTTTTCAAGGGCTTGTTAGATGCAATTAATGCACATGACAGGGCTGAAGCTAAAAAACCTTTCATATCCGCTGTCCCACGCCCGTAAACCCGTCCATCTTTTTGGGTCAATGCAAATGGTGGTACAGTCCAATTCTGTCCCTCAACAGGGACCACATCAGTGTGACCTGATAATAGTACCCCCGCATGATCTTTGGGACCGATAGTAGCGTATAGGTTGGCTTTGGTGCCTTCTTTATTCATAATAAGAGTTATTTCAGCACCTGCATCATTTAACAATTCGCTAACATAGTCGATTAGATCCAAATTTGAACGATGGCTGACCGTGTCAAAAGCAATCAGTCGGTCAAGTATTTCAAGAGTTTTCATGTTAGATTTTCTACCTCTGCCAAAACTTGATCCAATACGGTCAAGATCATCGCTACATCATCTTTTTCAATGGTCAAGGGCGGACGAATTTTCAAGATATTATCTGCAGGCCCTTCGGTGCCCATTAAAATACGGTTTTCACGCATGCGGTTTTTAACATATTCAGCGATTTTTGTTGCAGGGTTGCGACTGGTACTATCCGTGACCAAATCGACCCCAATAAACAAGCCGTAGCCGCGCACGTCACCCACAATATCGTATTTATCTTGCAGTTCTTGCAAACCTGCAATCAACATATCACCCATGATCCGTGCATTTTCCATCAGACCTTCGTCATCGACAATATCCAGCACCTCTTTGCCCATGCGACATGACAGGTTAGAACCGCCAAAGGTTGAGAAATACTCTGGCCCGCGGGCAAAGCTATCAGCGATTTCACGCGTTGTGATCACAACACCAATCGGATGGCCGTTACCAATGGGTTTACCCAATACAACAATATCCGGGATGGCATTTTGTTGTTCAAAACCAAAGTAATAGCTACCCAATCGGCCTAAACTCGTTTGCACCTCATCTGCGATGCAGACACCACCTGCTGTACGTATTTTTTCGTAAACGGATGCCAAATACCCGACAGGGGGTATAATTTGCCCACCGACACTGGGGAAAGTTTCGGCGATAAAGCCCGCAAGTTTACCCTTTTTGCTTGTGATCACATTTACTGCATCATCAATAAGGCGCGCATATTTTTCCGCCCTATCAGGATCATCGCGACAAAACCGTCCACGATAATCATCCGCCACATCAACCAGATGCACCCAATCGGGCTTCCCGATACCACCCTTGGCGTTGAATTTATAGGCTGAAACATCAATCGCACCGGTCGTGTTACCATGATACCCGTGGTCAGGTGTGATCATATCTTTGCCGCCCGTGTGTGCGCGGGCCAAACGTAGGGCCAGTTCATTTGCCTCGGAGCCGGAATTAACGAAGAAACATACGTTTAGTGCATCGGGTAATTTTTCGGTTATTTTGTCAGCGAAAGCAATTTGTGCAGGATGTAGGTAGCGCGTGTTTGTATTTATTCGCTTCAATTGATCCGCCGCAACATTCGCAATTCGTGGATGGGCATGACCCACATGCGGGACATTGTTGTAACTGTCCAGATAGGGCCGTCCCCATTCATCAAACAAATGGTGTTTCCAGCCACGCAGAAACATAACCGGGTCACTGTAGGTCAATTTTAAATTGTCACTGAACTTTGACTGCCGTTCGGCCAAGACATCTGTTTTTTCTATCTGCGGATAGGCGGTTTTTGTAACAGGTAAATTCAATAATGCCGCAGGATTGGGGCATAATTTTTGCCACAGATACATCTCATCCGGGTCAGCAACCCCGGCCCAGTCATCGTCCATACCGTTGGTACTTAACGCCAGTTGGAAGTGCAAATGCGGCGCCCAACCGCCATTTTGGGCAATGTCACCTAAAGCTGCAAAAACCTCACCTTTTGCCAAAACCTGACCAACAGAAAGCTTGGCAAACGAAGCGGGGGATAGGTGACCGTAAAGCGTAAAAAATGCATCCCCTTCAGGGGCTTCATGGCGTAATATAACCATACCACCATAATCCAGATGCCCAGTTCGGTTATCTGTAAATTCAACACTTGCAGCTAAAGGTGTTTGTATTGGTGTGCCCGAAGGTGCAAAAACGTCAACGCCCAGATGAACCGTGCGCCTGTTGCTGGCCTTCCACGTACCTTTGCGAAAAGCGGTATCGGTATAAATTAACCGTGGTTCGGCATAATACCCCAGCCAAACAGGGGCATCCATATCAATCTCAGCGGCTTCTTGTCGTGTCAGATCAAACGGGTTTTGTGGGATTGTTGCGTTTTCGACAGATAAAGAACCCATTGGGGCATCTCTAAGATCTTGACCCATAACAGGGGCAAAATTCCCGCACTCTTTAGCCAACCATGCCTGAATGCGTGGGGCCGCATCAGTCACGGGAAAACCGCAAACTGCGCGCAAACGGGCCACGATCAACCCTGAATTTATACTTCCCGCATCCAAAAATGCCCATGCAGGGGCTTGGCTGATCACAATATACGGATCATCAGGGTTCTCTTGCGCCATTAGGGTAGAGTTCACCACACTGACCGCCAAACGCAGACGCAGCAATGGCCAGATCAAGTCAACTTCAACCGCCGTTAGCGGATATATACTGTGGTACCCCTTAACCAATGCGGCCAATGCCGTTTCAGGTTCCGGGTGATCCAGCACTATATAAGCGGCCGTAATAGCAAGGTCACAAATACGCGGGGCCGCGCACATGTCACCCAAATCAATCAGACCCGTGACATGCGCTGCTTTGGCCAGTGAGCCATCAACAATAATATTATAATCGTTTACATCATTATGGATTGCGACATTTGGTAAAGTATCAAGGGCGGGTTTGATCGCATAAAATTCTTGTACAATATTGGAAATCAGCCGCTGCCGATCTGCATTATCAATCGTGTTGATATGCTGCGCAATCCAATCCCCTTGGGTCAAATTCCACTTGAAATCACGTTGCAGGGCAGGGTGATCGAAGTTCTGTAACGCTTTATCCATACCGCCTACGCAAACCCCGACATTGTGTAATAAGTCAGCATTATGCGGTTTCCAATCGGCATAAACCTTGCCCACCACCTTTTCCATCAACCAGACGATACGGTTCGCGCCATTTTCGTCGGTGACAATTGCGAAAAACGCATCATTATTGGTTTTGATGATCTCAGGCACAGGCACACGTGAGGCTACATTGCGAATGTGATCAAAAGCACGGCATTGCAGGTCTACAAAATCCGTTTTGCACCCTGCACGCATGACCTTCAAAATATAATGGCAATCGCTTGTTGCCATAAAGTTTAGGTCATATTCGCCATTCAAACGGGTAAGCGTTGCTTCTATACCCCAAATCTGTTTTAGAACCTGTTGCCAATGCGTATTCATGGCTGCTCCTTACCAATGCAGTGCGTATAAATCGGTTGTTTAGCAAAAGACGGGTGATTAAAACCCCTAATCGGGTGCAAACCCCGCCAGAAGTTGGTGTATCCCAAAAATCGCTCCTGCAACAATGGCCACCAGTGTGACGGGGGCGGAGTAGGCAAGGGTGGAAAATGCACTGACACCCTGACCTACCGAGCAACCGATTGCAATAATACCGCCAATACCCATCAGGCAGGCCCCCATTACTTGACGCCCTAATTCACGAGGGTCTTCACAGGCTTCCCATCTGAAATGCCCTTTGATCCGAGAGCCGATAAATGCCCCGATCATAACCCCAAGTACAGAACCTGTGGAAAACCCGAAGCCTGCACCGGAAGATGTCATAAGATATAAAAGAGTGCTGCCAAGCGGGGCGGTGAACGTATAACCACGCACGGCAACTTCTTCGAAACTGGCTTCATGCAGAACACTTGTCCCCCAGAACGCACTGGCAATCGCAAGCCCTGCAGCAATGCCCCAGAACACGGCCCCCTTGCGCTGCCGTAATGGTGCGTAAAGCAAGGCCCATATGATCAAGCCAAGGGCAATGATGGTTGCAAATATAATAGGTGGCGCACCTGTGATGTCCGACAATAGATGTGCAATTCCTTGCGGTGCGTCAGCGTCATCGGTTGGAAACAGAAAAACGCGTATTGGTGCCAAAGGGCCGTTCAGCGTAAAAAAGCCGGAAACAGCAATGACAATGACAACCACCATTGCCCTTAAATCACCGCCACCAAAACGTGCCAGTGCCCCAAAGCCGCAATTGCCGGATAGGGCCATGCCATATCCGAAGATCAAACCACCGATGATACTGGCAAAAGGGTTCCATTCAACGCGGTGGTATACTGTCCCAGAGATGTCCACTTGGCCTGCCGCATCCAAAATGAAAACACATAGCATTGCCACACCAAGGACGATGCCCCAAAGCCGTATGCGGCGTTGGTCATGGCCCATGTAAGCACTTTCGATCGCGCCAAAAGTACAGAACTCGCCTAAACGTGCAGCAAGCCCTAAAACAAGCCCGCCTGTCAGGCCCAACAAAGCGGCCATTAGTGCATAGTCCATCTTTGCGCCCTCCCAAACGTAAAGACATCCGCCCGATTATTTATCTTTACAGAACTCTTCATGAAGTAGGCTGATCAATCGAAAGACTTTCGGATCTTTAATCGTATAATAGATCGCTTTGCCATCGCGGCGATAATCGACAATCCCTTCCAGACGCAGACGGGCCAGTTGCTGGCTTACCGCGGCTTGGCGTGATGACAACAGATTCTCCAATTCGGTCACTGACTTTTCGCCTTTAACCAAATGACACAAGATCATCAATCGGCCTTCATGGGCCATAGCTTTCAGGAAGTTTGCAGCGGCTCGACCGTTCTCATACATATCGTCAATTTCAAAGCTTTCGCTTAATTTTTTGGCCAAGCTCATCGTCAAAATCCTAACAAGTCATCTTCTATAGCGGCAATGCCTGCACGAGCGCATTCATCGTCCAAGGTTCCACCTGGTGCCCCCGATACGCCAATTCCGCCAACAATGCTACCCTCTGCTTCAACGGGCACACCACCGCCAAGGGGCAGGGCGTTTGTTATGAAGCGAATGCCGTAAGCTTCTTCACCTGCCTGTGTCAGATCACTAAAGCTGACGGTGTCTGTGCGAAAGCTGACGGATGTCCAAGCTTTACGCCCAGCGGTTTCTTCAACGTGCGGGCCAGCAAAGCGGTCACGCACAAAGGCTTGGGTTAATCCGAAGCGGTCAACGACGGCTACGCCAACCTGAAAACCCTGTTCACGGCAATGGTTCATCGCGGCTACCGCAAGCTTGATTGCAATTTCCGGTTTCATAACCTTGAACTCGACAAAGGCATCATCTTCCCCTGCATGTAACGGTGTGGCAAAAATCAGGGCGGCTATAAGTAGTTTTTTCATGTGGCACCTTTCGCGGTTTCAAATTCGGGTAGGGGTTTTAGGATACGGGCCAACAGGCCCCAGAAAAAGTCTTCGCCCGGATAACCTTCGATACGATCAATTTCGACACCATTGTCGACAACAATAAATGTGGGCGTATAGAAAGGGCGGGATTTCAAGGCTAATGTGTCAGGAACAGCATCATGTACGTCCAGCCTGACCAAAGGGGCTGTACGACCCTCTTGGGTTTTTGGATAAATCGCGGAAATCTCATCATCCCATTTTTCACACCAAACACATCCCGCTTCTTCAAACATCAATAGTTTCACCTCACCTGCCAATACGGGCATGGAGCAAAAAAAGAATATCAATGTGCAAAGTCGTGTGATCATTGACGGGGCCTAAATAACATATATAAAAATTGTAATATGTTTTTCTGTTAAGGACAAGCTTAGATGCTTATGGACATTACATTTGGTGGCGCGGTTGTTGCTGGCCTATTAAGCTTCTTCTCGCCGTGCATCTTGCCTATCGTGCCATTTTACCTGTGTTATATGGCTGGTATCAGTATGTCAGATCTGCAAGGGCAAGATGATATTCCTAGCCATACCCACCGCAAACTGATCTTCGCCAGCATATGTTTCGCCCTTGGTGTTACTACTATTTTCGTACTTCTGGGTCTTGGAGCTACTGCATTGGGGCAGGCTTTTCGGATGTGGAAACAGGAACTGGCCTATATCTCAGCCGCGTTTTTGTTTGTTTTTGGACTGCATTTCTTGGGTTTGATCCGTATCCCTCTTTTGTACCGCGAGGCCAGAATGGAAGCCAATACCGATCCAACAACGTTTGTGGGATCTTATATTATGGGCCTTGCTTTCGGTTTTGGCTGGACACCTTGCGTTGGCCCTGCACTGGCCGCGATATTGATGGTGGCAAGCGGTATGGGTGATATGCTGCAAGGCGGGTTGTTGCTGCTGGTCTACGGACTGGCCATGACACTGCCCTTTGTGATTGCCGCCATTTTTGCCAAACCGTTTTTGCGCTGGATGCAACGTAACCGTAAGTATCTTGGGCATGTGGAAAAAGTGATTGGGGTGATGCTGATCCTGTTTGCTGTTCTGATCGCCACCAATTCTATGAACTATATCGCCAACCTGATGCTTAAATATATCCCATGGTTTTCCACAATTGGATAGGAGAATATGATGAGACTTGTTACACTGCTACTGGCCCTTGTTATTGCTACGCCCTTATGGGCGGTTACACTGGGCGATGACGGGTTGCACAAGACATCTTGGATGCGCAACACTTTCAAAGACATGTCCGAGGATTTGGCCGAGGCCAATGCCGAAGGGAAGCGGTTGTTGATCATTTTTGAACAACGCGGTTGTATTTATTGCACCCAGATGCACGAAGAGGTTTTTCCTGATCCTGTGATCACCAAACTGATCGAGGATAATTATTTTGTTATTCAAATGAACCTGTTTGGTGATGAAGAGGTAACGGATTTTGACAGCACAGTTTTAACGGAAAAGAAAATGGCATCCCGTTGGGGTGTGGTGTTTACCCCGACAATGTTATTCATGCCTGAATCTGTAGAACAGGATAAAACGACAGGGCAGGCCGCGGTAATGACAATGCCCGGTGCATTTCACAAAGGGACAACAATGGATTTGTTGAATTTCGTTGTGGAAAAGGGCTATGAAGGGGACGAGCACTTTCAAAAGTATCATGCGCGCAAAATTACGGAACGTAAGGCGGCGCAATAAAGGATTTTAATGTCAGTTTACCTTATCCGCCATGGCCAATCGGAATTCAATGCCGCGTATAATGAAGTAGACCAGATAGATCCTATGATCTTCGATGCGCCCTTGACCGAAAAGGGTATTCGGCAGGCTAAGGATACAAGAGTTGCCGTTTTGGACCTTGGCATAAAACTGGTTATTGCTTCACCTTTGACACGTGCCATTCAAACCGCTTTGCACATATTCGAAGGTATTGCCCCGATTACGGTACGGGCAGGACATCATGAATATCTGATCCATAGTTGCGATGTAGGCCGGTCACCCGCAGAATTGCAGATGGATTTTCCCGCCCTGTCTTTCGACCATATAGACGATATATGGTGGTTTCAGGGCCCATTGAATGCGGTTGGTGTCCCGGTAGAGCCGCATGAGGTTTTCCTAAAACGTGTCGCGAATTTCACCAATGACCTGACACATATAAAAGATAGGCCAGTCGCTATTATTGGCCACGGAGATATGTTTCGTGAGCTGTCCGGGCATCAGATGATGAATTGTGAGGTTCACCGGTATTTGGAATAGTATAAAAACCGGACGTATCCGGTTTTTCTGTATATGTTTTATACGCTTAAGCTTTAGGGCCCAACTCGCCATCCAGTGTAAATGTACGGTCAGTTTTAGATGCCGGCTTGATTGTTAACGTACCAACACCTGTTTGGCCTTCAAACTGCCCAGTACCGCTAACCAGTTCCCAAAATCCGTAATCGGCCAGACGCGGTTTTTCAGCACCCTTGAAAAATACTGCACGCACGGTCCATTTGATATTCGCAATATCACCATTTGCCGCTTTGAACTGAAGGTAGCCATGCGGATCAGCACCTTTTGGCGGGTTGATGTCGTGCCAGCCATATTCGGTGACGGATGCGCCAGCCAAAGCCCCTGATCCTTCAGCTGTGCCTTCACGACGTACCATAGCTACGAAGTGTTTGCTGCCATCATTAAAATCCATTTTGATAACTTGTGTGGGCGCCATCACGGCTTTTACCGAAAGATCAGCTGCGTAGACTGTGGTAGAGGCTACAAGCCCTGCGGCGGCGATAAGCCCGCCTGAAATAAATGTCTTCAACATAGTGTCTCCAATTCGAATAATGCAGATTAGTGCGATTTCAGATACCGGAAACCGTAGTATTTTTATTTAAGTCACCAGTACAACCATCAAACAACAGAGTTTATGGATTCCATACAAACGTTATAATCACAGATAACAATATAGTGATCTGTGTGTCCGTGCCTGTTCTGGAATATCAGACAGATATTACTCAAACTCCATTTGCTCGTATACGCGGCCTGCATTTTTCGTGGCCAGTTCATTGAATGTGTCCAGATGTGAATAAGGGGATTGATCAACGTAATAAGCTTCAGCCAACGTACCACCTGCATCCAATAACGCACCAACCTTGCCGCGCAGATAAATCAGATAGTCGCGAGTATATCGGCGCACTTGGGCCATGTTGGTGGGGTGGCCATGACCGGGAATGATGTAAACTGCACCAAGCTTTTCAAATTTCTCATCCCATGTTGTCAGCCAATCTGCAGTCAATGTATCTTCAAAAATTGGCAACATACGTTCGTGAAATGCCATGTCACCTGCGATGACTAATTTTTGTTCCGGCAGCCAGACGACCACGTCACCCGGGCTATGGCTGGGGCCAAGGTAAAGCACCTCTATTTTATATGCACCCATTTCAATAAGGTGTTTATCTTCAAATGTAATTGTCGGCGGGGTCAGGACAGTCCCTTTAGCCTTTTCACGGTTTGATCGTTGCATCGCTTCTAGACTTTGATAGCCGCGGTCATCAAATTCGTGTGCTGCATCCGCATGCGCCAGAATGGGAACACCCTGTTCCGCCCAATAACCATTGCCCAGCATGGCATGGCCTTGACCGTTTTCATTGATAACCAGTTTAACCGGTTGATCGGTGATTGCCTTGATCTCATCATGCAGGGCTTTGGCCAGCAGATAGGCAGCACTGCCGTTGATCACGATAACGCCATCACCCGTGATAATGAATGACAGATTGTTGTTATGTCCGGAATTATCATAGCCGGGAGGAGCGGTTGCACCGATCGCAGAATAGATGTTTGGAATGAATTCAACGGGTTTGGAATACAATAATGAATTGGGATATTGATCTGGAATTTCTTCACTGGCATAGGCAACAGGCGTTGCAAATATAGTAATTATTAAGAATATCAGATGTCTCATGCGTGTAAAATCCCTGTATAAGTGCTGTTGTATTTGATAGTTTAGACGACTCTTATACAAGTTTCGACACTTATATATGCATAAATTAGAATTTGTATTGTATTAATCACGATTACGTTATAGCTTGTCATAAATGTACAGCAAAAAGGGAGGAGACTGTATGCAGCGCATATTACTTGCAGCACTAAGTTCTGCATTGATTTCAACGGCAGCTTTCGCTTCAGAAGTTGCCCCTGACGGGGTGGCATTTGGCGAAGATGGTCAGGTCACAGCATCATTAACAGGTGTTGCTGGGGATCCTGTCGCTGGTAAATTAGCTTTTGTCGGCCGTAAACTAGGCAACTGTTTAGCATGCCATATAAATGACGACGCAACGGCAGAGTCTTTTCATGGTGAGGTCGGGCCACCCCTGAACGGTGTTGCCGGGCGTTGGGACACGGCACAATTGCGCGGCATAGTGGTCAATTCAAAAATGACATTTGAAGACACAATTATGCCAGCGTTCTATCATGAAGGCGGGGAACGTATTCTAGAAAAATTTGTAGGCACAACGATTTTAACTGCTCAGCAGGTGGAAGATATTGTGGCCTACTTGCAAACATTAAAAGAGGAGTAGTGGCATGAAACTTACAAGACGTAATGCCTTGGCACTTGGTGGTGCGGCGATTGCCGTAACTTTGGTGCCAGTCAATGCAACCTTTGCGGCAACCGATTTGACGATGGCAGACATTGCTGCCTTTACAGGTGGTGCTGAAGTAGGCGAAGGCGGTATCGAATTGACAACACCGGAGATCGCGGAAAACGGTAACACTGTGCCAATCGCATTTTCTGCACCGGGCGCGAAACGTGTACTTATTCTGGCCGACGGCAACCCTAGCCCGGGTGTGGCAACGTTCAGCTTTTCGGAGCTGGCAATGGCCGAAGGGTCTACACGCATTCGATTGGCGACGACACAAGACGTAATTGCAGTCGCCGAAATGGCCGATGGCACATTCACCAAAGTGTCTAAGTCGGTAAAAGTAACCATCGGCGGCTGCGGCGGCTGATTTCGGGAAAAAGGAGAAACACAATGGCTAAACCTCGCGTAAAAGTACCGAAATCTGCAACGGCAGGTGAAGTGGTCACAATTAAAACTCTGATCGATCACAAAATGGATTCCGGTCAGCGTAAAGATAAAGCTGGCAATTTAATTCCGCGCAAGATCATTAACTCATTTTCTGCATCCTTTAACGGTGAAGAAGTGATCAACGTAAAACTTGAACCTGCGATTTCGACCAACCCATACTTCCAGTTCAGCTTCAAAGTACCCGAAACGGGTGATCTGGCGTTCAAATGGGTCGATGACGACGGCACGGTCACGGAAACGAAAAAAACAATAACCGTGGAATAAATGCAGGTTTTGGGAGGACCAAATATGAAGAGATTGATAAAAACACTGACCTGTACCGTAGCCGCGTTGGTGGCCACAACTGCAGTATACGCAGGCGAGGATGCCGTTTTGATGATCAATGAAGAGATCACCATACCAACAACGGCACCGGCACCTGAAGGAAGCCCCTTAACTGAGCTTTTGTCCGGTTGGAAATTCAGATCCGGTGAAACGCAAGCCTTGCAAATGGATGACTTCGACAATCCATCGTTTATCTTCATTGATAAAGCGCGTGATCAATGGGTTAAAGTTGATGGTACAGAGGGTAAATCATGCGCCTCATGCCATGAAGATGTCGAAAGCTTCAAGGGATTACGCACTGAGTTACCACGCTGGAATGAAACCAAGGGTAAGATGTACGCAATGGAAAACTACATCAATGATTGTAGAACCGAACGCATGGGCGCCGAGGCCTGGAAATGGTCAAAAGGCAACATGACAGGTATGACATCATTAATCAGCCTGCAATCGCGCGGGCTTCCCGTAGCGGTTAAAACAGACGGGCCGGCTTCTACTGCTTATGAATTAGGTAAAAAGCTATATTATACCCGTGTTGGCCAATTGGATATGGCTTGTTCAAACTGCCATGAGGATAATTACGGCGTAATGATACGTGCTGACCATCTTTCACAAGGGCAGATCAATGGCTTTCCGACATATCGTTTGAAAAACGCCAAGATCAATTCGGTTCAAGCCCGTTTTAAGGGTTGTATGAAAAATATCCGTGCCGAACCTTTCAAGGAAGGTTCAGAGGAATTCACCGCATTGGAATTATATGTGGCGTCTCGCGGCAACGGTCTTGCAGTTGAAAGCCCGGCTGTCCGTAATTAATCATTTAACCCCGCGCAGTTTTTGATTGCGCGGGGTTTGTCTTTTAATAAACATTCAATAATGTGAATATAAGGTGTTCCAATGATCTCTCGCCGTGATTTTTTACAGGCCTCAGTCGCCGCATCTGCAATTTACGGTGCAACAGGCTGGAACCGTGCTGCGGCGCAACAATCTTTGACGCAAGATAAGTTGTTGGAATTTGACACCACAGGTAATGTCACACTGATACACATCACCGATATTCACGGCCAACTAAAGCCAATTTATTTCCGTGAGCCTGAGATAAATCTGGGCATGGGGGCCGTGAACGGTTTACCACCGCATGTAACGGGTGCGGATTTCCTGAAACTTTTCAACATGACACCGGGAACACCCGAAGCTTATGCATTGACCTATCAGGACTTCACCTCATTGGCAAAATCTTATGGCCGTATGGGTGGTCTCGACCGTGCCGCGACCGTGATCAATGCAATCCGCGCAGATCGTCCTGATGCGTTGTTGTTGGACGGTGGCGATACTTGGCAAGGATCATACACCACGCATCACACCCAAGGTCAGGACATGGTCAATGTGATGAATGCGCTAAAACCGGATGCAATGACAAGTCACTGGGAATTCACCCTTGGTATTGATCGCGTTAACGAGATTGTTGAAACATTGGATTTCCCGTTTCTGGGGGCCAACATTTTCGATAGTGAGTGGGACGAACCCGCATATGAGCCTTATAAAATGTTTGAACGGGGCGGTGTGAAAATTGCGGTTATAGGTCAGGCTTTCCCTTATATGCCCATTGCCAATCCGGGCTGGATGTTCCCCGACCTTAGCTTTGGTGTACGTGAAGATCGCATGGCCCAAGTTGTGGCTGAAGTGAAAACCAAAGGTGCAGAGCTTGTTGTGCTGCTTTCGCACAACGGTTTTGATGTTGATCGCAAGCTTGCGGCCCGCGTTGACGGTATTGATGTGATCCTGACCGGACACACGCATGATGCCCTGCCTGAGCCCGTTATGGTCAACAAAACCATGCTGATAGCGTCAGGTTCAAATGGCAAATTTGTGACGCGCCTTGATCTGGATGTGCGGGACGGACAAGTCATGGGTTTTGCACATAAATTAATACCTATCTTTTCGGATGTGATCACGCCTGATGTATCTGTCACTAAACTGATAGATGAACAACGTGCACCTTATACCGGTCAACTTTCCGAAGTTCTGGGAATAACAACAAACGAATTGTATCGGCGTGGAAATTTCAACGGTACATGGGATGATTTAATTTGCAATGCACTGATTGATGAACGCGAGGCTGACATTGCATTATCACCGGGTTTCCGTTGGGGCCCAAGCCTGATTGCGGGACAGGACATTACCCGTGAAGACTTGTTCAATGCCACCGCAATGAGCTATCCAAATGCTTATCGCTCTGAAATGACAGGCGAATTCCTGCATGTGATTTTGGAAGATGTGGCCGATAATTTGTTCAATCCCGATCCGTATTACCAACAGGGTGGCGATATGGTGCGTGTGGGCGGCATGGGATATTCGATAGATGTAACAAAGCCACAAGGCAGCCGTATCACGGATATGACCGTGTTGAAAACCGGTGAGCTGGTCGACCCGAACAAGACATATACAGTGGCTGGATGGGCATCCGTGAATGAAGATACCGAAGGACCTGCGATTTGGGATGTGACCGAGGCTTGGATCAAGAAACAGGGGACTGTTACGATTGACCCCAACACATCTGTTAAGGTTACTGGCACTTAATAGTTTAACGCCAAATACGGTATATGAACGGCGTATGTTTAACGTATAATCCGCGTATGACAATTGTGCATACGGATATATTGAATAACATTCGTTAATATACATTTCATTAGCAAGTCTTACTGGCATGAATTCATGTAAGATGCTAACCGCTAACAATGTCTATCACGTCCTGCCGTTCCGAATTACCCAGAACTTTCTACACGCTTATTATCGGTGCTGTCGGAGCAGGGATAGCCTACTGGCTTTCGTTTCCTGTCTATATACTGACAGGCCCAGCCATTTTTGTAAGTTTGGTAAGTCTGTCCGGGGTTCAATTCGCTATTAGCGACAATGTACGTGATGTAGCATTTCTTTTAATCGGCATCGGTATAGGGGCGGGAATGAATACCGAAGCGACTGCGGCCTTTATGCGTTGGCCGATTGCTTTTGCAGTTCTCGCTATCATGCTGGTGACAATCTTAATGCTTTGCCAATATGTGTTGGTTCGATTTTTCGGATTTGATCCGCGCAGTGCCGTTTTGGCTGGAACGCCCGGCCATCTTAGCTTTGTTTTGGGGCTTGGGGCTGCACTTGATCTGGATGTGGCAAAGGTTGCAGTCGTTCAATCCATTCGGCTTTTGGCGCTAACGCTTCTTGTTCCATTGGTTGCTATTTCATTCGGGGTGAAATTGGGGTCGAACATATTGCCCGCAGGAATTTCGATGCAAGGCGCACACCTGTTGGGTCTCATTGCCGCCTCGGGTGTCATTGGTATAGTTTTGAAGCGGTTTAATATACCTGCGGCCATTCTTATTGGTGGGTTGATTACGTCTTCGTTTACGCACGCGGCTGATCTGACACCCGGTGTATTGCCTGCACATATTGCACTTCCTTGCTTTATGATTATGGGTACACTGATCGGTACGCGATTTTCCGGTATTTCGATTGTACAGTTGAAAGCAGCGTTATTTGCAGGCCTTACCATAACCGTCATTTCGGTTTTGCTTTCTGTCATTGCCGCACTTCCAATCGCCTATATTCTGGGTATGCCGGCCGAACACATTGTCGTGGCATTTGCCCCGGGTGGATTGGAAACTATGATTGCAATGGGGGCAGTTCTGGGGGCGTACCCCAGTTTTGTGGCGGCTTGCCATATCGGGCGATTATTGTTTTTACCCTTATTGATACCGGCCATGCTGGGGCGGCATAAAAACAAAGCAGAATAACAACAAACATCCTGTACAAATTCATAAAATCATATATGTTATAGTAAACGCATTCAACCACGAGGGCAGGGAGGCTTTCATGGCCAAAGACACGACGCGCAGGAGCTTTATAAAAGCAGGATTTGCGGCAGGGGCAGGATTGGCCGCTGGACAGGCTTCCGCTGCTGGTGACCCGCTGATCACTGAAACTCAGGACTGGAACCAACAGCTTGGTTTCGGTGTGGATGAGCGCCCATACGGTATTCCTTCCGAATTCCAAAAACACGTCAAGCGCCGCTCGGTGCCGTGGTTAACTGCAGACCCAATCAGTTCGATCAACTTCACACCGCTTCATGAACTTGATGGCATTATCACACCCAACGGTTTGTGCTTTGAAAGGCACCATGGTGGTGCTGCGGAATATGATCCTGCATCGCATAGATTGATGATTAACGGTCTGGTGGATGAGGAACTTGTGTTCACGATGGAAGACATCATGCGCTTCCCACGCGAAAATCATGTGTATTTTCTGGAATGTGCGGCGAATACGGGTATGGAATGGCGCGGCGCGCAATTGAACGGCTGTCAGTTTACCCACGGCATGATCCATAATGTGATGTATACAGGCATCCCGTTGCGCCTGATACTGAAAGAAGCGGGCGTAAAGGCGGACGGCAAGTGGTTGTTGGCGGAAGGTGCAGACGCCAGCGGCATGACGCGTTCCATTCCGATGGAAAAAGCATTGGATGATTGTCTGGTAGCGTTTAAAATGAACGGTGAAGCATTGCGCCCTGAACAGGGTTATCCGCTGCGTTTGGTTGTACCCGGTTGGGAAGGCAATATGTGGATCAAATGGTTGCGCCGGTTGGAAGTGGGGGATCAACCCTGGCACCACCGCGAAGAAACCAGCAAATATACCGATCTGCTGGAAGACGGCAATGCACGCCGCTTTACATGGGTGATGGATGCAAAATCCGTCATTACCAATCCAAGCCCGCAAGCACCTATCACACATGGGCCGGGGCCTACGGTGTTAACGGGTGTTGCGTGGTCAGGACATGGTACAATTCCGCAAGTGGATGTGACCATTGATGGTGGTAAAAACTGGCACAAGGCCCGTATATCCGGCCCATCATTGGATAAGTCCATGCACCGCTTTTACTATGAGTTTGATTGGGATGGCTCGGAATTGTTGTTGCAAAGCCGTGCGCACGACAGCACGGGTTATGTGCAACCGACAAAAGACGAATTGCGCGCTATTCGCGGGACCAATTCAATCTACCACAATAACGGCATCCAAACCTGGTATGTGAACAAAGAGGGGGTCGCGGAAAATGTTGAAATTTCTTAAGATACTGATTGCAGTAAGTTTTATCACCTCACCCGTATTTGCCAGCTCTTTGGGGTTGGGACGTACCGCCACCCAAGATGAGGTTGCCGCATGGAATACGGATATTCGCCCTGACGGAATCGGCCTGCCTGTTGGCGGTGGTTCCGTTATAGACGGCGAAGAGATTTTCGTTGAAAAATGTGCGTCTTGTCATGGTGATTTCGGTGAGGCTGTAGATCGCTGGCCTGTGCTAGCCGGTGGAGATGGCACATTATCGGATGATCGTCCGGTAAAAACCGTCGGATCTTATTGGCCGTATTTATCAACAGTGTTCGATTATGTGGGCCGCGCGATGCCGTTTGGCAATGCAAGATCCTTGTCGAATGATGAGGTATACGCACTTGTCGCCTATATTCTTTATGTCAACGATACTGTTGACGACGAGGAATTCATTTTATCGAATGAAAACTTCCTAAGTATTGCACAGGAAAATGTGGATGGGTTTTATATGGATGATCGACCACAGGTCGAGTATTCGAAGTTTATTCGAGAAGCATGTATGTCAAACTGTAAGGAAACGGTTCAAATTACCGCACGTGCAGCTGTAGTAGATGTAACCCCAGAGGAAACAGCCGCAGCAGCAACAGCCGAAACCGCAGTGGCAAACGCTGAAACGGAAGATGTGGCTGCGCTAGATGCCGAATTGGTTGCAGCTGGCACTAAAGTGTTCAAGAAATGCAAAAGCTGCCATAAAGTCGGCGAGGGGGCCAAGAACGGTGTCGGCCCCCATTTGAACGGTATATTTGACCGTGCAGCCGGCAGTAACGAAGGCTTTAAATATTCCAAGGCAATGAAGGCAGAGGCGGAAGCCGGATTAATATGGGACGAAGCGAACTTGCGCGCATTCATTACAAAGCCGAAAGCCATGATTAAAAAGACTAAAATGTCATTTCCGGGTTTGAAAAAAGAAGCCGACATGAATGCGATCATTGAATATCTGAAATCGATTTCACAATAACTTAGCAAAAGGAAACACTATGATGAAACAATTTATCTTTATCCTTGCGTCATTGTTTATGGCAGCCACCGCGAATGCGCAGGACGCGGTCATTTATGATTTTGACGGTAGTTTTGACGACGCTACATTTGGTGTTGAAAGTGCCATTATCGGTAAAGGATTGGTGATTGATTATATCAGCCACACCGGTGAAATGTTGAACCGCACGGGCAGTGATGTAGGCGCGACTAAGCAAATCTTTAAAGCGGCTGATATATTCTTGTTCTGCTCTGCGGTTTTGTCACGTAAAATGATGGAAACGGACCCGCTGAATATCGTGCATTGCCCTTATACTATTTTCGTCTTTGAAAACGAAACCGGTGTGAAAGTCGGGCACCGAAACTATCCGAAAGGGCCGATGAAGGAAGTGCAAGCATTGTTGGCAGACATCGTAAAAGAAGCGGTTAACGAATAAGGGCTATTGAAACGCGTGGTGCAAAGAACTAGGTTTGCCCCATGAAAAACTTCCCTGATTTACCACCCGTTTGGACCATTATCGCTATTGGCCTCATATATCTGTTGAATTGGGCCGTGCCGTATTTTCTGTTTGATTTTCCAAACGCATGGGTAGGTTATGGCTTTATGGCTATTGGGATTTGCCTGATCCTGTGGTCGGGCCTCTGGTTTTTCCGCAAAAAAACCACGATTGAACCACATCAATCGGCAACCACACTTTTGGTTGAAGGGCCTTATAAAATATCCCGAAATCCGATTTATCTGGGCTTGGTGATTATTTGTTTCGGCTGTGTTTTCAATGTTGGCAACACACTTGGTTTTTTGCCTCTAATGGGTTTGTTCTGGGTCTTGCATACCCGATTTGTAATCCCTGAAGAAAAAGGATTATTGGAAACATTCGGAAAAGAAGCCGAAAGCTATATCGCCGCGACACGGCGGTGGTAGGATGGAGAATATCATGTCTGAATACCCCGTAAATATGGCCCTGAAACCACAGGTCGAGGCCTTTTTTGATGCGGCAACAAACACTATTGCCTATGTGGTCAAAGATCCCAGCACAAACGCCTGCGCCATAATTGATAGCGTTATGGACATTGATTACGCCGCAGGGCAGATCACTTATGATCATGCGGATCAGATGATTGGTTATATTCAGGAAAACAAATTGGATTTGCAGTGGATTATCGAAACCCATGTCCACGCAGACCATCTGTCTGCCGCCCCATATCTTCAGGAAAAACTTGGGGGCAAAATGGGCGTTGGTGAAAACATCACAATCATACAGGAAACTTTTGGTAAATTTTTCAATGAAGGCACTGAATTTCAGCGTGACGGTAGTCAGTTTGATGCGTTGTTCAGTGAAGGTTCCACTTATAAAATCGGCACAATGGACGCTTTTACCATTCACACGCCCGGCCATACACCGGCCTGTATGGTACATGTGATCGGTGACGCCGCTTTTGTGGGTGACACGTTGTTCATGCCCGATGGCGGCTCTGCGCGCTGTGATTTTCCGGGGGGTTCTGCCGCAGAATTATATGCCTCTATTCAAAAGGTTCTAAGCTTACCAGATGATATGCGCCTGTTTATGTGCCATGACTACGGGCCAAATGGCCGCGACATTCAGTGGGAAACCTCAGTGGTTGAAGAAAAAGAACATAATATTCATGTGGGTGGCGGCAAAACCAAAGCGGACTTCGTAAAGTTCCGCACTGAACGCGATGCGATTTTGGATATGCCAACCCTAATTATACCGTCATTGCAAGTTAACATGCGCGCGGGTGTTGTACCGACCGATGAAGACGGAAATCCGCAACTTAAAGTGCCGTTAAACAAACTTTGAAACCCCACTCAGGCCAGATGATGGCATAAAACATCTGGCCATTAAGCATCTGCAATCTTAGTCACAATATTCACGATAACATCATGTAGGGTTTTGCGTCTGGTTTGACGATGGGACGTAAGTGTTAAACGACGAGCAGGGGCAGGATTGCCGGGGGCAATTGTGTAACATAAACAAGGATGTGCGGCGGCCAAGGTTCTGACCGGCACAATGGAAATACCATGCCCAAGTGCCACAAGGTTTTCAACCGCATCGATACTGTCCAGTTCAATCGTTGGGTCAAACGAAACACCCGCTTGCGACAGATGCGATTCAATTTGCTGACCCAGCCACGACTTGCGGCTGAATGCAATGAAGGGTTGGGTCAGGAACAAATCATATGGGTTACGGGAGATTTGGGATTTCAGATCTGTAATAATCGCAAGTGGCTCTTCGGCTATCAGCGTTATTTTTAAATCTGATTGCAGTGTCGTTGGGGCCGTCAGAAAAGCAAAATCCAAAGTTTGTGCAGCAACTGCTTCCGCAAGTTCATCCGATAGACCTGACTTCACTGAAACACGAAGATCGGGGTAACGACGGCGCAATTCTGCCAGTGCGATGGGTAAAACGGTTTGCAAGGTCGTAGGAACAAACCCGATGGAAATTGCCCCCGATGTCGTATCTTCGCGGCCAATCTGTTCCAGTTCCGTAACCGTCTCTAAAACCTGAATTGCTTTTAACAAAAATTGCCGACCGATAGGTGTTAAAGTGGCAGGGCGGCGACCCTTTTCAAAAATAATCAGCCCGGTTTGTTCCTCTAACTGACGCATCTGAATACTAACTGCCGAATGGCTAAGATGTACGATGTCTGCAGCGGCAGAAAAACTACCACCCTTTTGAATTGCGACCAGGGTTTTTAGATGTGTCAGTTGCATAATTCATTGTTAACATTTTTTACATTATAAGTTCAAACAATTCTTTATGATTAATATCTATAACAAGCTAGTTTGCATATACAAACTATACTCAAGGAAGTACCGGAATATGTTTTATCTTACAGATACCCACCGCGCCATACAAAGCTCTGCCCGTCAATTGGCCAAAAAGCACTTTAAACAACGTGCTGCAGAGGTGGATAAAACGGAGCAATATCCGTGGGATAACATTGCACAGTTAACCAATGCCGGCTTTATGGGGATGACTATTCCCACCGAATACGGTGGCCAGGGTCTGACATATATGGACGCGGTTTTAGTGGTAGAAGAGATAGCCAAAGTTTGTGGCGTTACTGCCCGTATTGTGGTCGAAGCAAATATGGGTGCCGTTGGGGCCATTATGAAATATGGCACTGAAGCACAAAAAAAACTTGCGGCGAAACTGATTTTGTCTGGCGATAAACCTGCAATTTGTATCACCGAGCCAAATGCCGGTAGTGCCGCGACCGAGATGACAACAACAGCCGTGAAAAACGGCACACATTACGTATTGAACGGTACAAAGCACTGGATCACGGGTGGCGGGGTTTCAAAATTGCATTTGATTTTTGCGCGCGTCATTGACGGTGGTCAGGATATGGGGATCGGCGGATTTATTGTGGTGCGGGGGCAATCAGAAGGTTTGACAATCGGCAAACGTGAACCGGCTATGGGCTTGCGCGGTATCCCCGAAACGGAAGTTCATATGGAAAACCTAAAAGTTTCCGCAGATATGATTCTGATCCCGCCAATGGGTCTGCGTCAAGGGTTTGCAGGGCTAATGAACGCCTATAACGGCCAACGTATCGGCGCGGCAACCGTTGCGTTAGGCATTGCGCAAGGTGCTTATGAATTATCCCTTGATTACACCAAAATACGTAAGCAATTTGGTCGCCCAATTGCTGAATTTCAGGGCTTGCAATGGATGTTGGCCGATATGTCGACCAGCCTTTCATCCGCACGTGGCTTGATCCATATGGCAGCAATGAATGCAGGCCAAAATTTTCCCGATATGCGTGAAGCGGCACAAGCAAAAATACTTGCATCCGAAACGGCTGTCAAAGTGACCAATGACGCGTTGCAATTACACGGGGCTGCGGGCTATTCGCGCAACTTGCCACTGGAACGTATGGTTCGTGATGCGCGGATGTTCACAATTGGTGGTGGTACCGCGCAAATTTTACGCACACAAGTTGCAGGTTCAATATTGGGGATAAAAACACCACAAAGACGCGGTGAATATAATACTACACACCACCTTATGACAGCAGCAGAATAGGGGTTAAACCCGCCCCATGCCGATAAACAACCGACGATCCTGATCCTTGATGGCGCGGCGACCGTGCATGATGCGGGTGTTATCCAAAATGGCTACATCACCGTCTTGCCAGTTGATCTCAACCGTGCAAGTTTCGGCAATTTCGCGTAAAGCTTCAATTTCATCGCCGGTCACGGCAGGGCCGTCTTCCATAGTATAGGTAGGGGCTTCATAGTTATGTGATGGGCCAAGAATGGCATTGGCAAATCCCAAGCCTTGTGACAATGAGGATGGGCGTACAGGCGAGACCTGCAACATATAATCCAGTGATCCGTCATCATTCATACTAAAATCCTGATTTGGGATCGCCGCCTTGAATTGCAAGATATGTTCGTGTGTTACCTCTTCGGGCTCACTGATTGCAGGATGCTCATTGGCCAGATAGCGCTTCCATAATTCTTCTGGCAGGCGACGTTTTACCGTCATTTTTTGCGACCAACGGGTTTTCAATGCATCATCAAACTTGTCATAAACCGCGCGGCCATCGCAAATCGTGGTCTGTGATCCTTCAAATGCGGCTTTTGTACTGTAAAACGCAACTATATCCGGGCAAACAGGGGTATTGCCGTTTTCAATATGCAGCCCGATTGGGCCAAGCCCCGCATCAACCATCTGGGTATTTTTTTCGGAATGCTCGCGTGCAGGGTCAAAGGTAATGGTTTTGCAAAATTGTGCGGTCAGATCGCTAAAAGCCTGCATATCCATATCAAAACCGCGCAAAATAGCCCAACCATCTTTCTGAAGATGATCTTTAACCGTGTCAACAATAGAAGTGTTGATCGCACAACTGCCAGTTTCAGAGGCACGTATAACATTATAGCTCATGTTTTACTTCCTATATTACATGTGTTTAGGTGTCTATATTCAGGCAAGCTTACGTTCAGCTTACCACATCAGGGCAATTGTTGCGCATCCATAGAATTCACCAGATTTTTGGCGGTTTTCCGGTTAGGTGCACCGACAGGAAACAAGAAATCGGGTTCTTTCGGCGACACGAAGATCACACCCATAGGGCGGGCATAATCCGGCAGGTCAACAAGGTATGCGGCAACCTCTTCGATCAATACAGCGGCTACCTTTGCTATGATCAGAACCAATGCGCCATCTTTATCCCGTATGCTAAGAGCAGAGCTGGCAATGCGTGGATCGACATTGACACGTTGTTCCACCCATTCGGGCGAAATATTGCGCCCGGCACTTGTGATCAATAACGCATCTTTGCGACCGTCGATTACCAAACACTCGTCTTCGAAGTGCCCCAAATCACCCGTATGCCAGCGTTTAGGTGCAGGGTTACCGTTCAGGTAACCAACCATTACCGTTGGTCCTGCAACAGTAATTTCACCGTTTTCCAAGGCAACGTCCAAACCTTCCAAGATGGGGCCGACAGTCCCCTTTTGCACTTCATCCGGGCGGTTCATTGCCACAACTGCGCAGCATTCCGACAGGCCATAGCCCTCATACACAGGAATACCAGATGCCCAAGCTGTATCAATCAGGGTAGGGGCGGTTGAGGCCCCGCCAACGGCCACAAATCGCAGGCTTTCAGGGGCTCTCTCGCCCTGTGTGACCAAATCTACCACCCAACGCCCAAGCAATGCAGGGGCCAGCAGGCTGGTTGTTGGCGCGATTTCAGTAAAGGCTTTAGTCAGCGGAGCAATGGGTGCGCCGAACAATGCTTTGGTGGCTTCAAACCGAAACACGGTTTCGGCACCCGCAAGAATTGGCAGGAAAATACCACAAATCTGTTCCAGAAGCTGTGCCAGCGGAATGATAGATAAATGACGATCTGCAGGTGTGGCGGCAATCACTTTGGAAAGTGCTGCAAGTGATGCATCAAGCTGGCGATCCCCGACAATCACCCCTTTGGGATTGCCCGATGATCCAGATGTATAAATCACACGATCTGCCCCACCTTGATAATTAGGCAAAGGTAGGACAGGGTCATCCGGCATTGCAGGATCTATCACGCTTAAATGCGGTAGAGACGCAAACATTTTTGCATCTCGTGCAATGACCGCATCAACCTTTGCATCCATCAGAATATGTGCATTTTGCTCTAAGCTGAAGAAAAAAGGCAACGGCACTTGGCGTCGACCACTTAGGGTTATCGCCAAATCAGCAACGACATAGTCAACCCCCCCCGCCAAAGCGATCCCGACAGTCTTAGGGGCGTCAGCAAGTCTGGCGGTCAGATATGCCACACGGGCGGCAAGTTCTGCCCAAGTTACTGACCCTGTATCGTCGCGAAATGCAATGGCATTGGGGCGGTTTGCTGCATGATATGCAAGCGCGCCAAATACTGGCTGCATTTATGATGCCTCGGATTGTAGGGTTATGTTTTTTGTTTGCTGCAAACCACGCGGTGAAAGTGTGGCAGGGATCGCCACAGACTCGCTGAACGTACATACCCAAGGATCGGTTTTATAATAACTTCCCCAGCTTTCGGGATTGTCGACACAAGTACGATTAGCCGCGCATAGTTTAAGATAAGGCAAGCCAGTGCGTTTCAGAAGGCGGCGTAATTGTCGCGTTGCAGTGAACACACCACATATCATATTGCGCGCACGACCCCATGCGATCAGTGCATCCATTAACGGTAACACAGGGAAAGGGGTGATTGACGCCAATGACACAACTTCCATGATCTGGCTCGCAGGAACATTTGTTCCGTCTGCTGTCAGAACCGTATCAGCCAAATCTTTGTCCAGATAAGTCTCCGAAAAAAAGCCGTCTGAAGCGGTTCTGATCCCGGCGGCACATACGATTTTTCCGTCCATATTTGTTGCAATTACCAAAGTCGGGGCAAAATCTTGACGTCAGCTCCATATGCTTCACGGTAAACTTTACGGATATGCGCTTTGGCTGCATCTCTGTCCGGATGATTTTTATCTAAAAACGTGATCTTCATGACTTGCCTCATTAAATGCCCTTAATGGGTTTATAGGCTTATATGGTCCTGCCAGTCTTACAGAAAACTTACAGAATTGGAATTCTAACGTACTTTAAGTAGAAAAGGTAAACACAAATACGCTACCACCACCCGAGTGGCGCAAAACCGCCATGATGCGCGCTATCAATTCAGACATATCAAAGGGCTGTGCCAAATAATCATCCGAACCGGAATTCACCCCCTAAAGACGGTTGTTCACGCATCGTGCGCCGTGCATATTACCACCGAAGTTTCGAACTGGTGCTTTTGATTTTGCTTAGAACTGCCAACCCATCCATGTCAGGCAAGCCTAAAACCAGAATAGCTTTTTTTCGCAGAATGACACTGGTATTTTGCGCCAGTTTTTCATTATCTTCCACATAAAGAAGCCACATCTGGGTATCCCTGTATTCATCCGTTTTTTAAATACACCGATCCATCGGCCTTTATTGGGGAGCCTTTAAATGATCGCTGTAGCTTACAAGAGCCTTACAAACAGGGTAGGGTATTAGCACTCACGTTTCATCCAATACTTTTTTTGCAGCACGAAAACATTCCAATGCCTGTGGCACGCCGCAATAAATAGCAATGACATGGATAATAGCCCGAATTTCGTCTTTGCTGACACCGTTGTTGATTGCCCCGCGACAATGCAATTCCCATTCATTCATTTTACCCAAAGCACCGATCATCGACAGATTCATCATTGATCGTGTCTTGGCGTCAATTACATCGTCGCCCCAACCAAATCCCCAACACCACGCAGTCATCGCTTCCTGAAAGGGGCGGGTAAAATCATCGGCTGCCGCCAGACTTTTCGTTACATATGCGTCACCCAAGGTTGCCTTGCGTTGTTCCAAACCTTTTAGAAATAAATCCTCGTCAAAAACATCAGCCATATCATATCCTTTTCTTTATCGGTTCTTCTTATTAGTAAGATTCCTAATTTAATGAAATCAATAACTTGAATTTTCAATTATGAAATTGAATAGGATGTTTAAATGGCTGTAGCGCGGATAAATTCACCGATGTTTATTAGTAAGTATAAGTCATTTTGGAATCTTTGATATGGTAAGCTAGTTCACACTTGCTTGGTCAATTCAGGCACCATGTAAATATGGATGGAACCACTTATTAAACGGTGGGAAAAGACGCCAGACCACGTGCACTTTGGCACCCTATATATGGCCGGTTAAAGGAAGCCACCCAAGACTGTTAAGACTAGAAGGGTGACGTTTCGTAAAATATATTTTCATCTGATAATATTACTACTGACCAAATAAAAGAGTCGTCCAAGAAAACTGCAAAAAGCCAACCCGTTCGGATCTGGTTGATATAGGCAACATTCCGTTAAAAGTTACCTATTTCTTTCTAGTTAGTGGATAAACTTAATCCATCTTTCTTATGTTGCTTAATGTAGCTACGTGTATCTGAATTATCAGGAAGCGATATTGTTCTCTGTATTATCCATTTGCACATTTTTACCAAACCGCTTCAGTTCTAGAAGTACAGAACGAACCGCATATCCATGCTTAGTCAATGAGTATTCAACCCTTGGGGGCACCTCTGCATAAATTTCACGATGCACAAGACCATCCGCCTCAAGTTCGCGCAGTTGGTTGGTTAACATACGTTGTGATATGTTTGGAAGCATCCGTCTGAGTTCGTTGAATCTACACATTTGCTTCATCAAATGGATCAGTATCATCACTTTCCATTTCCCGCTTATTATACCAATTGCGGTTTCGATTGGATATTTTTTTTGCGATCTATCTAATTGTATTATAGACATTAATTTCTCCTAAGCTAATTTTACATTAAAAATTTCAGTCGCCGAAACCGGTTTTCCACAAGACAAAGAATTCATATCGTCAAACAGCAGTGCTGCTTCAAAACCTTTCAGACAATGCCGTGCCGTGTGTGCTTTATTGCTTTTGGCTTCATCTATCAGGGTGGGGAATTCTTTGTATAATTGCTGACGGATTGTTTCGCCCAAAGTTTTCAGGGATTCATCACCCAGATGAAGGCTTTCGGTGGCACAACCGTCTGCAAATATAATTTCGTGCCGGTCAAACAGAACATGGAAATATTCGACCTCACCGCCCTCTATCTGTTTTATGCTTGTACCGTTCACCATGTGCTTGGCGGCGACCAATACCTCGTCTTCGGCAAAAAGAAGCTCTACTTTCCAATCGGATACAAGCATACGATGTTGCGGGGATACCGTTAGTTCTTTTTTATTCCCGATAGCATCTTCTTTGAAAACAATTGGTGCATGGTTACCCACTGCTGCTACTTTGCGTCGCCCTATCCAGCGAATAGGCTGAAGACCGTGATCCAGCGTTTCAACCAATTGGCCGACTTGCAAGTTTTCGACTTTTATTTCGCCGGCAGGGGTTTTGATGCCGGTGCCTGTTGCGAAACAGATTAATGTAACGTCGTCGTCGCTTGATGAAACCGGCACCGGGGCCGTATCAACAACACCGACAACGTCAATAATCCCCGTTTCCGGAAAATCGCCTTCGGCATCCTGTGGCAGAAGGAATGATATTGTGCCGCTCGCACCGTCATCAAGAACGATATATCCGGTTGTTACGTCTGTCGTGTCGATCCTGTTGCCACTGCCGTCATCATGCCTGTATGTACCAGAAAAATTACCGACAGTTGTCACAGTGTATGTGGTGCCGCCTATAACCGCGGTATCACCAACCTGAATTTGTGTCGAATCCGCAAGCACAAACGTTGCGGCGTCTTGAATGCCGACAAGTTCGCCGCCGGCAACGGACAGGCTTGCCCCCGTTGTCGGCACAGTTCCGTCCAGCTGGATCAAGTCCGGAATAGTTATCTCCGCCGGAATACCAATGGCATTCAGCTGCGCAGCATTGCTCACGTCCCCGGCCGAAACCCCGATCAGGGTTATGCTTTCACCGTTCGGGAAATCCAGAACCGTATTTGGCCCGACCTGCGTGACAGTAACGTCAGCTGTGGTCACCGGGTCCCCGCCGGCATCGGTCAGATTACTGACATCCAGTTGATCAACGCCGGTAAAAATACCGCCACCTTCGTCAGTCGGTACTTCAAATTCAGATATTATATCATTGCCGTCACCATCGGAAAAGATAACGACATCGGCCTCCGGATTATCGGGATCAGGGGAAACTCCAAGGTTTATGGTGTCATCTCCGGCGCCACCTTCGACCGTGTCAGCCCCTGTGAACCCAAATATAGAATCGTTCCCGTCGCCCCCAAATAGACTATCAATACCGGCACCGCCGCCTAGAAAATCAGCCCCGCCCCCGCCAAACAGCGTGTCGTCGCCCGAAGCCCCCAATAGTGTGTCGCTTCCCGCACCACCAAACATAGTATCGTTGCCAGCCGCACCAAAAAAGCTATCGTCGCCGGCATTGCCAACAATAGAGTCGTTCCCACCACCCGTATTGACCGTATCGTTTCCACCAGAACCAATGACCGTGTCATCCCCAGAGCCCAGAAAAATATTTTCCATTCCGAAAAAATCAGCACTGCCGGTCAATAATGTTGCAATTGTTCCGTTTTCCGGAAGTCCAGCACCAAGCTGGGTAAGATCCAATGATCGATGGGTCCGCTTGCGTATTCAACCTATGAATGACGGGGCGTTTATTCTGACTGAGGTTGATATAACCCAGGCCCATATAGCATCTGAATTACAGGCAGAGGCCGAAGGTTTGCTTCGCCGGGTTCTTGATGCTTCAGGTGCTTTAATATTAATGAGCAGCTTAAATGACGGCCGTGTTGTCTACCGTACAAAGGCACATCGTGAATTTATAGGCGAAATCAATACCGTCACAGATATGTATGCCAATACGGTAGACCAATCCGATTTCCTGGCAGACATTCTGTCATCCGGTTCATTGGAAGAACATGAAGTATGGATGCTTAATGTGGATGGTACTCAATTTCCTGCACACATTTCTGGCCGATTGATCGAATACGAAGGTGAGCAGGTCATTGTCACGTCAATGATGGATATGACCCAGTATTACGCCCAGCGTGATGAATTGGCACAGCAACGCGAGGCAAGCATTCAAAATGAAAAATTGACTGCACTCGGCGAGCTTCTGGCCGGTGTGGCCCATGAGTTGAACAATCCTCTTTCTGTAGTGGTCGGTCAGTCGCTCATGCTTAAGGAGGAAAACCTTAACGAAGGTCTGGCGCGGCGCGTCGATAAAATCAATGCTTCAGCCGAGCGTTGCGCTAAAATCGTTAAGACATTTCTTGCCATGGCAAGGCAAAAACCGACTAAACTAGGGCCGGTTTCGATAAATGAAACCATCGAAACGGCCCTTGATGTTGCCGTATATGGCCTTCGTGCAACCGGTGCAGATATCACAGTCGAACTATCCCAAAATCTGCCCGATATTCTTGCTGACGAAGATCAAATTGCCCAGGTTTTTATCAACTTGATCGTTAATGCAGAACATGCCGTGGAAGGTATGGGAAGGGCTGCAAAAGTTAATATAACAACACGTTATGATAGTAAAACCAGCCACATTATTGCCGAGTTCTCGGACAATGGCCCGGGTATTCCCAAGCATTTACGTGCAAGAATTTTCGAACCATTTTTCACGACGAAAAGCGTAGGAAAAGGAACAGGAATTGGTTTGGCATTGTCCCATCGGATCATATCAACGCATCATGGCAAATTGAATGTAAGCCAAAGCAAATCTGGGGGCGCACATTTTACAGCCTCTCTGCCAACGACGACAGCCATACGTGATCATGATATCGGAACTAAAAACGAAATAACAATGGGCTTAACTGCATTAGTTGTTGACGATGAAACTGACGTTGCCGAAATGATATGCGATATGTTGGAAACCGTTGGTGTGACAGGTACCTATGTAAATAGTGCAAGAAAAGCACTCGATATGTTGTCAGCCGGGCAGACCTTTGATCTGATCTTCAGCGACCTGAAAATGCCTGAAATTGATGGAATGGATTTTTTGAACGAACTTTATACAAAATGGCCAGCGATGGCTGGAAAATTCGCGTTAATAACGGGCGACGCCATGAGCAGTGTTGCAGAAAATATCCGCCAAAACGTCGATGTTCCATTGCTCGAAAAACCTATTGCGCCAAATGAGCTGCGTAATATAGTACACCAACTTTTAGGATCAAAGAGCCAATGAGTTATGACCAGCATATTCTGATTTGTGATGATGAAGCTGATCTGCGAGAGATGGTTGGTGAATATCTGGAAAGACGGGGTTACCGCGTTACATTAACCGAAGGCGGGATTGATTTAGAAGCGGCTCTTGATGCCAATGAGGATGTTTCTGCAGTCATATTGGATATAAACATGCCTAGGGAAGATGGTTTGTCGATCCTACGAAGACTCCGCAATGATAGAAATGTTTGTATTATTATGCTGACGATTGAAGGTGATGTCGTAGATAGGATTGTTGGGCTCGAGATGGGAGCAGATGATTATTTGCCAAAACCCGTAGATCTGCGCGAACTAGAAGCACGGTTGAAAGCAGTTCTAAGACGTTCATCTACAGCATCCACAATTTCGCCCTTACTAGACGGCAACAGCGCGGATAAAGTGACTGAATTCTGTGGCTTCAGACTTGATCTGACTGCTGCAAAGCTTTTTGATCAAAACGATGACGAAATAATTCTGACTGCAATGGAATTCCGTTTATTGCGTGTTTTTGTGGAAAACCGCGGGCGCGTGTTGAACCGAGATCAACTTCTAGAGCTTGCTCACGATCGTGGATGGGATCCTTTTGATCGTAGCATAGATATTAGAGTTTCTAGACTGCGTAGAAAAATCGAAAATAATCCCGCCAAACCAGAGATGATCCGAACAGTTCGCGGTGTTGGTTATATATTTGACCCTGATGAGGTTTGAAAAAGTAATTTTGGCTGTGCCGATAATTAAAGAAAGCGATAATATCTGTCGGGTCTCCTTCTTAAGGAGATTCCAGATTCAACGAAAACAATCACTTAGATTTTTTTAATTATGAGACTGGAAACAATGCGGCCAGACGGCTGCTTTGCGGACGAAGTGGTCACTCAGTCTCAAGCCGATATTTAAGAAACGTTGCACCATCATATTTTATCTCATCGACAAGTTTTGCTCCAAGTCTATCAAGCGCACCTAGATTTTTGCGTGATGGCGGTAAAAGGAAAGTTACGAAGGGAATGCGCTTATCCGCAACGGCAAACTCGATTGCTTTTCTTGAAATGCGCGCTCCTAGTCCAAAGGAGTTTGGCTTTAGGACTAAACCGTAGTCCCATTCGTCTCCCTCCTTTTGGAAGCCTCCCCACCCGACATATTTATTGTTTGATAATATAGCCCAATGCCCAAGCCCATCGCGGCTCCAGCACTCTTCCTTAGTCGTGATAAATTTGGTCACCGCAGCCTCGTCCCATTTGAATGTGAGTAGCGGCATGTGCTCTGCAACACGAAGATCGGACATATGAGTAATAATTTCGGTCGGCTCAACCTCAGGCAATCGGGCAAAGGTGATCTCGTGTTTCATTTTGGCTTCCGTTGGCAATGACAAGAGTGTCCTATTAATTGAACACCTGCTTGCGATCAACAGCCGTTAATTCAAATGACCTCGATATCAACTTACTTTGATTGTCACTAAGGGCTTTAAGCCGACGTTCGAACTGTAGCGCGATTGCAAAGGATCTCGAAGTTGCGCGCGATACGGTATCGAGGTTTATTTGACTTAGATTTCTATTCAAATGTTGAAATATCCCAAAAACCTAAGTGATTGTTTTTTAATTATGAGATTGGGAGTAGGGCGTCTAGATGGACGCTTTGCGGGCAAAACAGACTTTGAATTTCGCCACGATTACGCAACCTCTTGCTTAACCTGTTCATTGTAGGCAAGCGCGATTCTATCTACCCGTTTCAACTAAGTTTCCTCTGACATTACCATAGTGACTGAAGTTGAAAAATATCCTATGCTGTATAGACCCCATGGCTTCACAATTCTTTGTTTCATCGTGATTAATCGGGGCTATTCAAATAACCCTATTTGTCTGTATAGCTATGGGAATGAAAAACAAAAATAGCTTCGAGAGCGAGTAATTGTCAAATTGGATCACATGCTGGAAAAAATTACTGAAGATAACGTATAAAATCCGCGTACATCTGGTTGCAGATAAGATAATCGCTACAGGTAAAGGCGCATGTTTGATGGTCGGCAAAATGTCCAAAATAAAAATGGCTTGCAGTTTTGTTTCGGTGGTATTTTCGATAACTGTTTTGGGTTCTTCAATTGTTACGGCCGCAAACAACAACGGCACGTTTCTGCTTGCAAAGCTTTCAACCACAAGCCCTCCGGGGGCGTCTAACCTTTGCGACAAATACCGATGGGCCTGTACCAGTACCGGGTATCGCGGGGTCAGTGGCCGGGCCGCTTTACATTTGGCTAAATCGGTAAACTCTCAAATCAACCGTCAGACAGATCAGATTGAAGATCAGGCACAATACGGTCGGCAAGAATATTGGGCCTTGCCTACTTCACGAGGCGGTGACTGTGAAGATATTGTGCTTCTTAAGAAAAAGAAACTCCTGGAAAAAGGGGTGGCGTCTGAAACTCTTTTGATTGCAACAGTTCTTGATCTAAATAGGAACAGTCATGCTGTCTTGGTTCTTAGAACCAAACAGGGGGATTTTGTTCTCGATAGTCTGCAAGATAAGATCATTCCTTGGCGAAGCACCGGGTACACATTCCTGAAAATGCAAAACCCTAAATCTCTGCGTAGATGGGATGCAGTACTTGCCGGAGGGTTGATCAAGGACCGACCCACTGGTTCAAAGTGAAACGAGGTCAATCATCAAGGCCAATTAAACGCAAAATCCCATCGTCTATAGCAGGTAGTTGAACACCCGTTGGGTTGTCGCAGATATGGCCCCGGAAATTTTAAAACCAGTAAAATAAAAGTAGGGTACCAATTACAGCATCCTACTTTTATTATTAGATTTTCAATGCTCACCGTCCATGTAGGGAGCGAGCATTTCGATCAGTTAAGTAAGAGTTAATTGAGCAACTCTCTATTAAGCAGTTCATGAAAAACGGTTAGTTCACCATACCATAACCACTGCCAACATCGTTTCCGTTTTAGCTGCCTCCGCCGTCACCGCTGCCTCCATCGTCACCACCGTGACCGCCACCGTGACCGCCTTTACCGCCTTTGCCACCGTGACCGCCTTTGCCACCTTTGCCACCTTTGCTGCCTTTGCCGCCGTCGTCACCGTCATCACCGTCTTTGCCGCCGTCGTCACCGTCATCACCGCCTTTGCCGCCGTCATCACCATCGTCACCGCCTTTGCCGCCGTCGTCACCATCGTCACCACCTTTGCCGCCATCGTCACCGCCTTTGCCGCCGTCGTCACCATCGTCACCGCCTTTGCCGCCGTTAACAGAGCCTTCTCCGCCGCGTTTGCCGTCGTTGGGGTCTTCGTCTGAGCCACCCGCTACTGCTGCAGTTGCGGCTTCAGTCAAGCTCAACGCAGCTACAGGGCATTCTACCAACATACGTTCTAGAATTTCATCAAAATCTGGCCGTCTTATTGTTCTTTTGATCACAGATCGTCTTATTATTCTTTTGATCACAGATTTCGGCACCGTGTCTATTTGGCAAAGTTTATACGCAGCATTTGCCGTTGTGGTGAAACCAACAGTTCCGATTGCAAAGCTTGTTGCTGTTATCGTTAATTTTAGTAGATTTACACAATTCATACTAGTTACTCCATACTATTTACACATTTCATTTTACACATTACATTGCCGCTTTGGCCTCTTATTTAAATCAATTAATTTTGCTCTAAGTATGTTTTTATAGGGTTTCATAGCTATCCTTAAGTACAGGTTTTGAAAAATAATTGGTAAATTCTTATACAATTTGCCTTATTTCAAACATATTTCACCAAATAATAGAAACAATTGAAATATTGTAGTTTCAAGATCCTGATGGGGGGCAGGGCCCGTCAATCATTAACCAATTATGTATAGCTCATCGCGAGTAAAACTAAAAAGGTAAAGATTTTGACAAGCCCAATCTTTCAAACCTTCATTAAAGGTTATCTGGGAAGTGCTCATTACGGGTAATGATTATCCCATAGCTGCAAAAAAGAAGTGTTACTTGTACATCAATATCAGGATTAAAGCATGACGGGTTTTTTTTATGATGTGGTAAAATATCTTAAAAACCTAAGTGATACATTTCTAATAATAGGGAGTCTCATAATTAATGTGCCATTAATTAATAATTGACAATGTTGTAGGGTCCCCTAATTAATGAGTTTCCAGTTTCAATGAAAACAATCACTTAGGTTTTTAATTATAAGACTATAATTAAGGTAGCTTTACGGAACAAAGCGGTCGTTTGGTCAACAAATTTCAACGTCCGGTCTGAACAATTCTGCGGCTTCGCAGTCGGAATTTGTCATCAGAACTGATGCCGAAGCCACGCTTCAAAAGCTTCTACACTTGTTTGGGCAATTGTGCGCCGTTCTGCTCGCACAAGATAGTGTGATTGTTCCAACGCAATCGGTTTGCCAACAATAGAAATGCCCCGTCCGGATTCAATTGCTTGCCACGCAAATCTCTCGATGATCACAGCACATCCTAGTCCTGCGGTGACCATTTCTATTGCCGCTGTAGATGTATCGGTAATGAGGCGCCCGCCCGAGACCGAAGGCTTCAGAGCGTAAGCGGATAGGTATCTTGCCCAATGGTCGTCGAAACCCATTATGTGGATCGGTTTTTGTTGGAGTAAATCCAGTGGTGTCTTGATGCTGTTGCATGACGTCGTACCGCAAACAGGCACAATCGATTCATCCGATAACTTTTCAAGATGCGCTCTCGCATGCTCTTTTGGAGCAAGGATGATATCGATATCGACAGGTTGCTGATCGGCAGGGCCTTTCCAGATGGATGTCACCAGTTTGATACTAATATCGGGATGTTCTTGCTGAAACGCGCCTAATTTCACGGATATCCACATGATGAACGCCATGGATGCACGCACGACAATGGTGCTGGTCTGGCGGGGGCCGAATAATCCGGTAGTTGACATCTCAATAGTATCAAGCGCGTCTCTGACCGTTAGCAGATAGGCCTTGCCCACATCTGTCAGTTGCAGGCTTTTGGGACGGCGTACGAAAAGCTTGTCGCCAAGCTGTGCTTCCAGCGCCTTAATGTGCTGGCTAACGGCGGTTTGAGTTAGGCCAATTTCATTGCTAGCTGCCGTGAAGCTTAGCAATCGTGCGGCCGCTTCAAAGCTGCGTAACCAATTTAGATTCAGATTATGGCGCATAGTTTTGACATAAGTTTTTTATGTTCATGGTTAGTTTTTATTTAATTTTATATGATCAAAGAGCATCTGTATAGTGGTCTTAAAATGCACTGCTCTCGTGGGCTGTGGCACCGTTGTGACAGGAGATCATCATGACCGATATAAACAACTCAATCCAAGGCGATATCGCCTTAGGATTGGTGGACCTTAACCGCTACCCGATTGCCGATCTGGACAACGGCGCAGGTGCAGAGTTTCTGGCAGAGTGCCAGCACAGTATTGAAACCCATGGCTGGTGCAATCTGGATGGCTTTATTCGCGCTAATGCCCTGGCCGAACTAAATGGAGAGGCCAATAACCTGTTGCCAACGGCAGAGGTTTTACACGTTAAACGCAATATCTATCAGGGCGCCATAGACCCTTCGTTGTCCGACGATGATCCGCGCCGGAAGGAATTTACACATATAGCAGTCCAACTTGCGGACGATCAAATCCCCGTCGAAACACGGCTCAAGCGGCTGTACCATTCCAACATTTTGACGGAATTCGTTCGCCGGGTTCAGAAAAAGACACAGCTTTATCGATGTGCTGATGAGTTTCAGGCGCTCAACATTGTAGCCTTGCAACCAGAGAGTTGGCACGCCTGGCATTATGATACAACAGAATGCACGGTAACTTTGTTGTTGCAAGCGGCAGATGAAGGCGGCGAATTTACCTTTCTCCCAAATTCGCGTACTGATGATGCCGAAGACCGCGAGGCCGTTGACCGTCTGTTGGCTGGCGACATGTCTCAGGCACAAACGTTTTCGCGTGGGGCGGGTACATTCACCTTGTTCCGCGGGGGCTATTCATTGCACGGTGTGACCAGAGTTGGGGGCAACCGTCCGCGTATTTCGGCTATTCTGACCTATGACGAACAGCCCGGTCGTGTGATTGATGACGACATCAACGTTCGTATTTATGGTAAACGGGTGGAAAACATATTGGCCGCACGTAATGCCAAAACAACTACATAGGAAAATTTGAAGATGAAAAAAGCATTACTGGTGATTGATGTGCAGATGGCGCTGGCGGATGAAGATGCATCTGGCACAGAGAGATCATGCCCGGAAGCGGAACAGAACATTGCGGCACTTCTGGATAAGTTCCGCTCAGCTGAAGATCAAGTGGTTCATATCCATCACCATGGCACTGATCCGGATGATCCGTTTCATCCCGATGCCTCTGGTTCAGCGGTTCAACCTGTGGCAGCCCCAACGGCTGGCGAGCCCGTGGTGATCAAAACCAACAGCAGTGGGTTTGTAGGCACGTCATTGCAAAGCATTTTGCAGGATGCGGGTGTAGAGCAAGTCATCTTGTGCGGTGCCACGGCCAATCACTGTGTGGAATCAACGACCCGAAGCGCCGCCGACTTGGGATTTCAGCCCACATATGTATCTGATGCGGTCTGGACATATGGCATTACAGGACCGGATGGCGTGCCCCACAGCGCTGCCAGGATTCACTCGGTGAGCATAGCAACTCTTGAAGGTGAAATAGCTGCAGTAAAGTGTACAAAAGACATTCTGGCCATGTGACGTTCGTCAGCGTTCACTTACATCTCATGTTGCGCAGCCCTGACGCCAGCCGTGCGTGAACCGGATAATGGCTGCAGAGCAGAAACCTTGTAATTGGGACTCAAAGCGGACATTGCTTGTTTCTATAGATCGGTCATTTATGAGAATATATCATCTGCAACAATCTAACCTCGATTGAATGCCATTTTTTCAATATACTAGTTTTATTGCATGCAGACTAAATGAGAAGGGAGAAAACTGTTGCCGTTATATATAAACAATAAGACAGTAGACGAACTCCTGTCTGAATATATGAAGTTATCTCACATTGAAACCAAACCAGACACAATTAGAACGGTTTTAGAAAGTCAAATTCATGACTTGAAAAATAAAGCTCCACTTATTGAGCGCCTAAAGCCATGCCTTGACTTGGTGAAGAATATTGGAACCCCTGGTCTGAAATTTAATCAAAAGGAATTTAGTGATGATTTGTTCGACGGAATGTAAATTTAAACTAGTATTTCCGTGTCGCTGAGCTTTGATACAATTGACTAGAAGTCGTTAAAGATTACTACCTCCTAATTGTATTGTGATTTACGCTAAAAATATCTGCGATTTCTGAGACAGGTCGCATATCAATATCCCGCATTTTCAAAGCTTCCTCTTTTTGCGTTCTGGTAAGGGCAGGGGGCGCCCTCTACGTTTTCCCCGACGCTTCGCTGCTTCTAACCCTTCCTTTGTCCGTTCAGAAATACGCTCACGCTCAAACTCAGCTATTGAACCGAAGACATGGAAAATTAATTTTCCTGACGGTGTCGTAGTATCGATGTCTTCTGCCAAGGATTGGAAACCGGTACCTTTTTCCTTAAAACCTTCAACAATTTGAAGCAAGTTTGAGGGTGATCGTGCCAAACGATCATATTTTGTAACCACAACCACATCACCATCACGAAGATGTTCCATCATTTGGTCTAGCTCTGGGCGGGTTCGCGCGGCCCCAGAAATCTTATCAGAGTATATTCTTTCAGCCCCAGCAGATTTTAGAGCATCCAGCTGGGCATCTAGGTTTTGGTCTTGGGTCGAAACACGCGCATATCCAATAATCATGCCCAATTATCTCAAAAACCCCTCTCTATTGCAGTCTTTTTGAGAGGGGTTTTTGAGAATAGTTTTATCGTTTAATTTTAAGTGGTGAACTTCGTTTGCAAAAAGGATTGTTTTGGGAAATATCATTTGGGTGGAAAGCGGTCATTCTCCGCAGTTGCGAGTAAAGACAAGCGGGCTAGATTCCACCAAAACGAGTCCCAAAATAGGAGCCCCATTTTTAAAGGTATCTTACAAATGTCCCTTTAATAAAAAAGTTTGCGCATAATAGATATTATGTTAATAGTTATATAGTATTTTATAACAACACATTAGATAATAAAGAGTATCCATTATATATTTCTCTTAACCTGAGTAAGAAGATTGTCGGCACTTCGGGCAAGTAAAGCGGTATCAACGCCACAGGCAACGAAAGTAAATCCGTCCTTCAAAAGTTTGGTGGCAAATTGTGGATCAAGTACCAATGTCCCTACAGGTATATCTTTCACGATCAGTTTTCTTGCAGCAGACCAAATCAACTCCCAAACTGCCGGTGCCATAGTTTGACCAAGCATTCCCATATCCGCTGAAATATCGGCTGGTCCAAAAAATATACCGCTCACGCCATCTACCGATGCAATTTCTTCTGCACGTTCAATTGCGGCAACGGTTTCCAGCTGCAATATAATCGTGGTTTCATTCTCGACTTTATCAAAATAATCTGTAACCCGCCCAAATTTATTAGCGCGTGTTACCCCGGAAACTCCGCGTATTCCGCGTGGCGGATAACGTGTAGATGCTACGGCTTTTTCAGCTTCTTCAACTGTTTGTATCATCGGAAATACCAACCCTTCGGCCCCCATATCAAGTAAGCGTTTGACCTCTACCGCATCATTCCAGTTTGGCCGCGCCAGTGCGGTCGTTGTGCTTGATGCAAATACCTGAAGCTGGCTAAGCACTGATAACATATGATTTGGCGCGTGTTCCATATCTACCACAACCCAATCATACCCTGCACTGGCTATAACCTCAGCCGAACTACTACTGGCAGAGGTTAGCCATAGGCCAATCTGTTTTTCGCCACGTCGAATGGCGTGGGTAAAGGGGTTTGGGGAAAGTTTCATGTCACAACCTTTTCTGTTAGATGTATAATGTCTTTATATTCACCATATTTACATCAGAGCCATTCGAGTGTTTTTTGCAAGTATGAATTTGAATCCATACAAAATTACATCAATAGTAACCATAATTCAGAACCAAAATTTTAGTTTACGTAAATCGACGTGACGTAAACTGTCAAATACACCGCATCCCTCTTGTATTTTGTGCCAATCAGGGCAATTTGATTTGTAGAAACCGAATTTCTACCACAAGCTATGTGATATACAGGGAGACAATTATGCCAAGCTATACCGCCCCCGCCAAAGATATGGCCTTTGTTTTACATGAAATGCTGAAAATACAAGACAGTGATATTCCGGGATTTAACGAGTTGGAGCCCGATTTTACGTCTGCTGTGCTGGAAGAAGCGGGTAAATTAGCGACCAATTTACTGCAACCTTTGAATGAAGTTGGCGATAAAGAAGGCTGTAAGCTTGAAAACGGTGTTGTGCGTACCCCTGCAGGCTTTAAGGCCGCATTTGATGAATATGCAGCCGGTGGATGGAATGGTCTGGATTGCGACCCCGCGTATGGCGGTCAAGGCATGCCCTATACACTGGCCACGGCTGTGGCTGAGATTTTCAGTGGTTCCAACATGGCATTTACAATGTATCCCGGTTTGACCCATGCTGCATATTCGGCAATTCATGCCCACGGCACGGATGAACAAAAGGCTAAATTTCTGCCCAATATGGTGGCATTAAAATGGTCTGGTACCATGAACCTGACCGAACCCCATTGCGGCACGGATCTGGGCCTGATGCGCACAAAGGCAGAGCCACAAGATGATGGCACATACAAGATCACAGGCCAAAAGATTTTCATCTCGGCGGGTGATCAAGACATGACTGAAAACGTTATCCATCTTGTGTTGGCAAAAATTCCAGGCGGTCCTGATGGCATCAAAGGTGTGTCACTATTTATTGTGCCTAAAATTGAGGTGAAAGATGACGGGTCTTTGGGCAATCCCAATGGTGTCAGCGTTGGCAGTTTGGAAGAAAAGATGGGCATCCATGGTAATGCAACCTGTGTGATGAACTACGATAATTCTACAGGTTACCTGCTGGGCACTGAACACAAAGGCATGCGCGCGATGTTCACAATGATGAACGAAGCGCGCCTGGGTGTTGGCATGCAAGGGTTGTCTCAGGCCGAAGCCGCTTACCAAAACGCGGTCGTCTACGCCAAGGATCGTTTACAAGGTCGCGATGTGACAGGTGTGAAAAACCCCGACGGCCTTGCTGACCCATTGATTGTTCACCCCGATATTCGTCGTATGTTGATGAACCAGAAAAGCTTCGTTGAAGGTGCACGTGCCTTTGTTCTTTGGGGCGCTATGATGTTGGATAAATCACACCTGAATGATGACAAAAACGCACATGGGCTGATTTCCCTGCTGACCCCGATCATCAAAGGATTTTTGACAGACATCGGTTACGACATGACCGTACAAGCTCAACAGGTATACGGCGGTCATGGCTATATTGAGGAATGGGGCATGTCCCAATTCACTCGTGATGCACGTATAGCAATGATCTATGAAGGTGCCAACGGTGTACAAGCCCTAGACCTTGTGGGGCGTAAAATGGCGCAGGATGGTGGCAAGCATGTAATGGCCTTCTTCGAGATGATCAAAACCTTCATTTCCGAAAACAAAGACAATGAAGCGTTGGCAAACGATTTTCTTAACCCGTTGAAAGACGCATCAAAAGATTTGCAATCCGTCATGATGTATTTCATGCAAGAAGGTATGAAAAACCCCAACGCCGCCCTCGCCGGCTCAACAGATGCATTACATATGTTCGGTCACGTCTGCTTTGGTTTGATGTGGTCAATGATGGCCAAGTCTGCGCAGGATGCTCTGGACAATGGCGCAGCTGACCCTAAATTCTATAATAACAAACTGGCAACGGGCCGTTATTACATGGCCCGCATGTTACCCGCAACGAAAGCGCATCAGGCCCGTATCCTGTCGGGTGCTGATACAGTTATGGCATTAGACGCAGACGCGTTTTAAGGAGAATAAAAATGACCGAAGCCTATATTTACGACGCCATCCGCACCCCGCGCGGTAAGGGCAAAAAAGACGGTAGTCTGCATGAGGTGACAGCCGTGAAACTTTCCGCCGATATGCTGAATGACATCACTGCGCGCAATAATCTGGAAGATACAGCACAGATCGAAGATGTGATCTGGGGCAATGTGACCCAAGTTGGTGAACAAGGTGCCTGTCTTGCACGATCGGCAGTGCTTTATTCTGATCTTGACGAAAGCGTTCCGGGCTTGTCCGTTAACCGCTTTTGTGCTTCCGGCCTGGAAGCAGTCAACTTGGCAGCCAATCAGGTAAAGGGTGGTGCAGGCAACGCCTATATAGCAGGTGGTGTTGAAAGCATGAGCCGTGTGCCCATGGGTATGGATGGTGGCGCGATAGCGGTTGACCCCTATCTGGCGATGAAATCCTACTTCGTGCCGCAGGGTATCTCATCCGATATTATCGCCACAAAATACGGTTTTAACCGCGATGATTGCGATGCTTATGCGGTTGAAAGTCACAAACGCGCGGTAGCAGCCACGAAAGCTGGCCACTTTGAACGCTCACGCGTTGCTGTACTTGATCAAAACGGATTAGAAATCCTTAGCACTGACGAACAAATACGCGAAGGTACCAACATGCAGGGCTTGGGTTCATTGAACCCGTCATTCAAAGCAATGGGCGAAGTCATGCCGGGCTTTGATACGGTCGCGATCATGAAGTATCCAGAATTGGAACGGGTCAACCACGTGCATCACGCGGGCAACTCATCTGGCATCGCAGACGGTGCTGCCGCCGTGTTGATCGGCACTGCCGAGTTCGGTAAAGCCAATGGTCTGACGCCACGCGCACGGGTACGATCCACTGCCAAAATCGGCACAGACCCAACGATCATGTTAACAGGCCCCGTCCCTGTTACCGAAAAAATCCTGCACGAAAGCGGTATGAATATCGGCGACATTGATCTGTTTGAGGTGAATGAAGCTTTCGCTTCTGTCGTTCTGCGTTTCATGACCTATTTCAAGGTTGATCACGGCAAACTGAACGTCAACGGCGGTGCTATCGCAATGGGCCACCCACTGGGTGCCACGGGCGCCATGATCCTTGGCACACTGCTGGACGAAATGGAACGCACCGATAAAGAAACCGGCCTTGCAACACTGTGCATAGGTTCTGGTATGGGTGCTGCAACGATTATCGAAAGGGTCTAATAATGGCTGATTTCCACTATGATGTAGATGCAGATGGCATCGCGACAATTACCTGGGACTTGCCCGGTAAATCAATGAATGTGCTGTCACTGGAAGGCACTGCCGAACTGGACGCTTTGGTTGACAAGGTTCTGGCAGATGATGCGGTCAAAGGGGCCGTGATCACATCCGGTAAAGCCGATTTTGCCGGTGGCATGGATTTGAATGTGATCGCAAAGATGGCCGAAATGGCAGGCGACGACCCTGCCCGCGGACTGTTTGACGGCATTATGAATTTTCACCGCATCACGCGTAAAATCGAACGTGCGGGCATGGATCCAAAAACCAACAAAGGCGGCAAACCGATTGCAGCCGCCCTGCCCGGCACTGCTTTGGGCATCGGTTTCGAAATCCCGCTGTCTTGCCACCGTATTTTTGCAGCCGACAACCCCAAAGCCAAAATCGGTCTGCCCGAAATTCTTGTAGGTATTTTTCCAGGTGCCGGCGGCACCACGCGCCTAACTCGTAAGTTGGATTTGATGACCGCATCGCCATTCCTGATGAACGGAAAACTATCTGATCCACAAGCCGCCAAACGTGCGGGCCTGATCGACGAAGTTGTACCAGCGAATGAATTGTTGTCTGCGGCCAAAGACTGGGTCAAGAATGCAACTGACGCGGATATCGTGAAGCCGTGGGATCAAAAAGGCTTTAAAATGCCGGGCGGCGCACCCTACCATCCTGCCGGTTTTATGACCTACGTTGGTGCATCCGCGATGATCCACGGCAAAACCCAAGGGGTGTACCCTGCGGCAAAAGCTATGCTGTCGGCAATCTATGAAGGTGCGCAAGTGCCTTTTGACACGGCTATTCGCATTGAAGCGCGCTGGTTTACCCAAGTATTAATGAACCCGTCGTCATCCGCGATGATCAAGACGCTGTTCACCAATAAAACTGCCCTTGAAAAAGGTGCTGTGCGGCCCGAAGGTGTCACCGATATGTCGGTAAAAAAACTGGGCGTTATGGGTGCGGGTATGATGGGTGCAGGAATTGCATTCGTGTCTGCCAAAGTCGGAATTGAAGTCGTTCTGGTTGACCGTGATCAGGAAGCCTGTGATCGTGGCTTGGCCTCAGTCGCAGGTATTTTGGATCAAGGCATAAAACGCAAAAAGGTTACCGAAGAAAAGAAAATCGAAATTCTGGGCCGTATCACTGCAACACCGGATTACGACGCGCTTAAAGGTTGTGATCTGATCGTTGAAGCGGTTTTTGAGGATCCTGCAATTAAGGCCACCGTGACAAAAGCCGTCGAAACGCAGCTTGAACCATCCGCGATCTTTGCCACAAACACCTCTACCCTGCCAATCACCGAGCTGGCCAAAGCCAGCCGTGACGACAGCCGTTATATCGGTATTCACTTCTTTAGCCCGGTACATAAAATGAACTTGGTAGAGATCATCAAAGGCAAAAATACCGGCCCGGAAGCGGTTGCAAAAGCCCTTGATTTTGTACGCCAAATCAAGAAAACCCCGATCGTGGTCAACGATGAACGTTTCTTCTACGCCAACCGTTGTATCCTGCCTTATGTCAATGAAGGTATCACCATGCTGGCCGAAGGTGTGGAACCTGCGCTGATTGAAAACGCAGCTAAACTGTTAGGCATGCCGCTTGGCCCGCTACAATTGGCCGACGAGGTATCGATTGATTTGTCTGTGAAAATTGTAAAAGCCACGCAAGCGGCATTGGGCGATGATTACAAAGGGACAGAAGCCGAAGGCATCCTGTTCAAGCTCTTCGATGAAGGCCGCATGGGGCGTAAGTCCAAATCGGGTTTCTACAGCTATGATGACAAGGGTAAACGCACAGGAATCTGGCAAGGATTACGCCAAAATTGGCCCGTGGCTGATGAACAACCTGATCTTATCACTGTTCAGCACCGCCTTGCCATGATGCAGGTCTTGGAAGCCGTGCGCGCCTTTGAAGACGGCGTGCTGGAAGACATCCGCGAAGGCGATGTCGGTGCAATCCTCGGCTGGGGCTTTATGCCATGGTCAGGTGGCCCGTTCAGCTGGCTTGATATTATCGGGGCCGACAAAGCAGTCGAGATTTGTGACGGCCTGACAGCAAGATTCGGCGAGCGTTTTAGCACGCCGAACATGTTGCGTAAATTGTCGAAAGACGGCGAAGGATTCTATTCCAGATTTGGACCAAAAGCCAAAGCCGCAGCATAGATTTACAGCCCTGCCAAACGGCGGGGCTATAATTTTACATCGGTGACGGTGACATTGAATAGTTTTGGTCTTTGCCGCCTCCACAAACAGCGATACACACCAGTACCAGAATGCCCAAACCAATCAATATCGCACCACTGGCCCCCTGAAAACTTCCAGGTGCGCTTCCCGCACTTCCAGTACTTCCAGTACTTCCATTGCTTCCTGCACTGCCGGCACTGCCAGCGGATTGCGTACTTTTTGAATATGAAAACGCGTTTCCAAAATCCATCCGGTTATCACCTGCAAACACCGCACTTGTCGCAAACGCGAAAATCGTTATAGCCATTATAATTAAGTTTTTCATGATTTCCTTCTCCTTAATTCCCCTACTTGATAATAGCATTATTTAATATAAATCTCAAACTACTTGATATATCAGCTGTAAGTATTTGAAAATATTATTTTATATAGGTTAATAAAATCCTATATTTAGCTTTCCCAGATTTTAATTACTATTAATTGACTCTGACAACAGCAATTTTTATCGTTGCTTTATGTTTTATCCGCACGGCTTTTTTATCAAAGACATCTACATCGCATTTTTCTCTTCGGAAGTAGCGATTGCCCCCGAATATCTGTTGGTAACGGCATTTATCGCATTTGGAATTTATAAAATACGCCACATCGGGACGGGGTTTTGGGCTTGGGCCGTTCCAAAAAAAATCTATAGCCACTCTTCATCGCGAGTAGACATAAAACTTTTTTTTATAGGGCGGATTCTGAATCTGTTTGGTATCTTTAATAAAGTCGTATTCACCACCCTGATTGCTGGTGTTGTTGCGGGCCTTTTCAAGACAAACATTGATAGTAAAATCCTGGCAAACCCTATCCTGATCGCAGCAATTGTTATGCTACTGAACGATGTTGTCAGTTATTGGATGCACCGCGTATACCACCAAACCCCCCTATTCTGGCCGATACATTCCGTGCATCACAGTGCCGAGGTTTTAACGCCGATCACAACTTACCGGCAGCACCCACTTGCCATTGTCATATCTACCTTCGTACACAGTATCAGCTTTGGTGTTCTGCAAGGGGTTTTTCTGGGGATATTCGTAACAGAATTTGAACTCACCAGGCTTGCAGGTGTAAATGTTTTCTACTTCGGTTTTTTATTACTGATCCACAATTTCCTGCACAGTCATATATGGATCAGTTTTGGTAACTTTTGGGGACACATTTTAATTTCGCCCGCGCAACATCAGATCCACCACAGCCTAGCCCCGCACCATCACAATAAGAATTATGGTGAGGTTCTGGCGATTTGGGACTGGATATTTGGAACACTTTATATACCGCGCACCTACGAAAAAATCTTAGTTGGCCTGGCAGATAGTCAAGGGAATAAACTGCCCCAGCAACATAACGGGGCTGTACAGGCTATTTTTGTACCGTTTCGCGACATCTGGGATGTTGCCATGTCACGCGTTAAAAATAATAACCAATCTTAATTATCCGCCCGCTGAGCCAGCACTGCCAGCTGAACCATTGCTGCCATCAGAGCCATTGCCGCCGAGTGAGCCGCCACCGAAACCGAAAATTGCAGCTATAAGTGCTATAACCACGATACCAAGAACTTTTTCGCTATCGTTGTTGCCACCGTCACCGCTAGGACTGGCAGTTCCCGCATAGGATGAGACAGGCATAGCAAGTAGTGCAATTGTCAGTATAGTTTTAAGCAGTTTATTCATAATTCCCCCCCGGAATTTAACTTACAGAAACAACAGAATAGCAGAGTGATTTCAATTCACAAGTTGCTATTATTTATCGTACAAAAAAACCCCGCCAATAGACGAGGTTCTAATGCTTAGACAAGAGGTTCCAATTCCAATCTACAACTTAACCTTTTTTGGTAATAACCGGTACTAATAGATCACCCCAGTTTCCAGTCCCGCTGTGATGGCGCGATGACCGGATCAATTCAACAGTTACACCTGCTTCCACAGCACGGCTGACAGACTGATTTAAACGGTGCAAATCATTTGCCAGCATCCGAATGGCACTATCCGCGGCATCCACCTGATCTTTTGAACTTGGCATTGCTTTAATTTCTGCTGTTTCCGTCATTACCTATCTCCTTGAATGGCGTTGTAAACTTTTGTCATTTTGACAAAGCGCACTTTATGAAAAGTAAAACTTTGCCTGCATATATCAACATTAATTACAAAATAAATCTCTATCGTCACTTAAGATATTATAAATAAGCATTAATTTCGTGTAACCCTGTCAATGATCTGTAAATTTCAACTTGTAAATTTGTAAATATATGACAAAATGACTTTGTCACAAAATTGGATTTTTTGTAAATGGCAGAACAAAAGATATTCGCAGGGCCACGCATCAGGCGCATTCGCAACGGCCTGGGTATAACCCAATCTGCAATGGCTGCCGAAATAGGTGTGTCTGCCAGTTACCTGAATCTTATAGAGCGCAATCAACGTCCCCTGACAGTTCAGTTATTATTAAAACTCGCCGCCACTTATGATCTGGATCTAGAATCTCTTAAAGGCGAAGCGGCTGGTGATCAAACCGCACTGAAAGAAGTTTTTGCCGATCCGTTGCTGGCAGGTGAATTGCCCGGAAATGAAGAGCTTTATGAAATTGCAGAAGCAGCCCCCAATGCGTCCACGGGCATTTTGAAACTTTACCGCGCATATCGCGAATCTCAGGACCGCTTATCCGATCTAAGTGCACTTCTGGCCCAAGAAGGCGTCGTGACGGGTGTTGCTGCCCCTCATCTGCCCAGCGATGAGGTACGTGCGTTATTTGAAAATCGTCCCTACTGCTTCCCGTGGATTGAAGATGCTGTTCAGGATTTCATCCCGGAACGCACTTATGGGCCTGAGTTATGGGTATTTTTACTGGACTGGCTACGCAAAAATCACAATATCACTGTACAAAAACTGCCCGTACATGTCATGCCGCAACATTTGCGCCGTTTTGATAAACACACGTTGCGCTTGTTCATTTCTGACCGCCTGTCACCCGTTGAACAACTGTATCAACTGGCCGCTGAGGTAACACTGCAAGCTATCCCACAAGCCATTCAGGAAGAATTGGACTTACTGACGCTTTCCTCGGATGAAACCCATCGGTTGGTGCGCAACGAACTGACCCGTTATGCAGCACTGGCAATGCTGATGCCATATAATGCATTCCTGCGGGCAACAAAAACCCTGAAAAACGATGTGTCCGCGCTGGCCGCCCGTTTTGGTGTCAGTTTTGAACGCGCAGCAATGCGCATGACCACATTGAACCGTCCCAATCAGGCTGGTTTGCCGTTTTTTCTGATGGAAGTGGATCATGCGGGCAACATACTGCGCCGTTCCGGCGTTAAAGGTTACCCAAAGGCGCGCTTTGGAGGATCTTGCCCGAAATTGCCTGTTTATCAGGCCCTTATACAACCCCGGCAAATCCAGCTTGATATGGTGGAAACCAGCGATGCCACTGAATTTTTTGTCCTGACACGCAGTGTAGATGGCCCACAACCTGCCCTTGGTGAACATATCCGCCGCACCGCGTTGCTATTGGGGTGCAAAGCCGAACATCTGTCCGAAACCGTTTATGGCGACCATTTGGACATTAACATAACCCCGATCCCGACAGGTACATCATGCCGATTATGCGAGCGTCAGGGCTGCCTGTCCAGGGCTGAAGCCCCTGTAACTCGTCCCCTTGGATTAGATGAAATGACCACGGGTTTAAGTGTATTTGACTTTAACTAAACTTATTAGATGTTTGTATTCGCTATATTAATATTAATTACGTCACAATTTAACTACATTTAGGATTTATATTTACCCAAATCATTCTAGAAATATTGTAAGACAATAAAAAGTAAGTAAGTGTGAAGTAATGAGTGTTATATCGTACATACCCTTTGCGCGTTTTTTCAAAACCGTAAATAAATCGCCTTCATCGCCCGATTATATTCCCAATAGTGCGCGCCGTGCTATTGAAAGGTCGAACCAACCACAACCCTATACTATCAACCGCGACACACATGGCTCGCGATCATGGCATAGTTATAAAGCCAAAGATTCCAGTAAAAAATAGCTTACGCAAACAAATCGTGGCACAATTCCAAAGCATCCACCAACTTATCGACCTCTTCGGTTGTATTGTATAAGCCAAAAGAGGCACGGCACGTAGCCGTCACCCCCAAATGCTGCATTAAAGGTTGTGCACAGTGATGCCCTGCCCGCACAGCAATCCCTCTTTGATCCACAACCGTTGAAATATCATGCGGATGCCCAGCACCGTCTAGGGTAAAGCTGAAAATAGCCCCTTTAGTTTCGGAATTACCCTGAATATTAAGCCAATTAAGGCCCGACAATTTGGTCTGCGCATAATCACGCAAAATATGCTCGTGGGTCGCTATATTACCCATCCCCAAACCCATCATATAATTCAAAGCCACACCCATACCAATCATCTGCACAATACCGGGCGTTCCGGATTCAAACTTATGCGGTGGGTCGTTATAAGTGATCACATCACGGCTAACCTCGCGGATCATATCACCGCCCCCCATAAACGGGCGCATTTCTGCCATACGGTCACGGCGAACATAAAGTGCTCCCGATGCTGTCGGCCCGTAAAGTTTATGCCCCGTAATGGCAAAGAAATCACAGCCAATATCTTGTACATCTACAGGCATATGCACACTGGATTGCGACCCATCCACGACCACAGGCACACCACGGGCGCGCGCAGCAGTACAAATTGATTTTACATCAACAACAGTCCCTAACACATTAGACATATGGGTAATTGCGATAATTTTAGTTTTTGGCCCGATAGCGTCAATGACCGCTTGTGGGTCCAAATCACCGTTCACGTCCGTGTCCACCCACTTCAGCACCACACCTTGGCGTTCGCGCAGAAAATGCCACGGTACAATGTTGGCGTGATGTTCCATAACACTTAGAATAATTTCATCGCCGGCTTGCAACTTCGGTGCGGCCCAAGCGTAGGAAATCATATTTAACGCTTCTGTTGTGCCGGAGGTAAACAGGATTTCATCCTCATGTGCTGCATTCAGAAACTTCTGCACAGTACCACGCACCGCCTCGTATTTATCGGTCGCAAGGTTTGACAGATAGTGCAGACCGCGATGCACATTGGCATACTCAAAGCTATAGGCTTGTGTAATGGCGTCGATTACAACTTGCGGCTTTTGTGCAGAAGCTCCGTTATCCAAATAAACCAGCGGTTTTCCGTTTACTTCGCGCGATAATATAGGGAAATCTTTTCGGATTTCAGTGACGTCATACATTTTGAATAGCCTCTGGCGTAATCCCGATTGCAACTAGTAACATTGCTATCATCAAGACGATGCCAAAGAAAGACCCAACTACACCGAAAATTACCGCGCCTGTATTGGTAAATCCATGTATTTCCATAATAAAGTTAACCACCAAGTATATTAGAACAACCATAGAAAGTATAAAAATAACTGCGCTTAACTGGGGGCTAAGCAATCCTAATGAAAACTGAAGAAACTGAATGCCAATAAGGATAAATTGCAACCAGACCATTGCCGTTAAAGCTTCTTTAAACGTACCATAGCCATTAAATATCCGCCCAATCCCCACAATCATTGCAGCGGCACCGATCAAAATAACCATCTGAATTAAAACTGCAAAAAACGGGTTTATGGAAAACCCCATCATCGCGTCCTGTACATCACTTGGCTGCATGATCAGGGCAACAAGTGGCAAGATCATGCTAAGTGAAACAACCAATGCCGCAGCCTGTAACAGCTCCGGCATGGTTATCACGATGTCCAATACTATTCGCAAACATTTTCTGGGTTCCCGCAAGGACCCCACTGCCAGTCCCAAAAGGCTGTCCGCCCGATTTGTCTGCATTTAGAATGCTCCGTTTGCTCTCACATAGAACACACCTAGCAGGCCAACAAGTGAAAGCAAAGTCATGACCATGAAAACAGGGGATGAATTTTTGAATTTATGCGCTTCGGAAATACCTGCGGATATAAACCAGATAAAAGGGATCAATCCCAACCAATATGGCGGCAATGAAATCCATTCTTCTTTGAACACGGGCATATAATCCTCTAGCCCATACATGCTGACGGTAACCAGAGCGGCTATAAAACCGAACGGGGCGGATACAAGAGCTGCCCAAAAAACGCAGATACGGGTTTTGTACCACGAACCCTGCCCTTTAAATAGCTTGGCAACGGCAAAAACCACAAATGAAAACATATACATAAATGCTGTGCGTGCCATCAAAGCGAAAACCAGCCAGATGCTGATCTCAATCGGGATAAGATCGGCTGCACTGCTCATCGGGGCCACAACGGTTTTGATGCACCATGATAGGAAAAAAACCAGATCCGATAATAAGACCATAAAGACCAGACGGCCTTCACTTGGCTTTTCGGCAATCAAGCGGCGTGAAGATGCGCGCATATCACCCCAGGCATCGAATATGCGCTCTAACATTGAACTGCGGTTGGTGGAGAAAATTCCGTTATATCCACGGAATGCATCGGACTGCATCGTCATTTTATTATCCTTACGCTACTATATATACTGGTTACTTATCTGTTCCTTAGATACATATTAAATACGGCTAAAATATGGAGTATTCACGAATGAAACTCTACTTGGGTAACATTTGACCAAAGCTGCCATAGAAATATTATTGCTGTTATTACATTAAAAAACATCGGCAATGTGTTGTTTTCAAAAACATAAGATGAACCACTAATTAAAATCATAGGAATTGTCACCACAGCAGACCAATTTAAAGCACGACGCGCTTCAGCCCAACTGGCTTGCCCGCCAAACTTTAGAATCACCCAATGAAGCACGCCTGCAAACCCATAAAGCATCAAAGGCAAAAAAAAGATGTAGGCGATAAAAAGCCCCGCCATCATTCCTGCCAAAACATCCTGATCAGGCGCATTAACGGTAACACGCGGATAATTCGCAATCAGATTCATCACGCCAAAAAAAATGCCGTAAAACAGCGTTTGCGGTTCGGATATGCCCCGATCGACCTGCATTTGCATGACTTTACGTGGCGCGCGATATGCCCGTGCAATCTCCCCCACCAATGACATCTAGCCGTGCCTGCGTTCCATCCACTCCGCCAAGCGAATGTGGATGCCCTCACTTAATGCACTATCATCAATTTCATCAATCGCTTCACCCAGAAATGCCAAAACCAGCATATCTTGCGCCTGAGATTTAGGTACCCCGCGCGAGGTTAGATAAAACAATGCGTCATCATCGATCGCCCCGACGGTTGAGCCATGCGAACAGGCTACGTCATCGGCATAAATCTCCAGTTCCGGCTTGGCCAAAAAATTGCTGTTATCATCCAAAAGCAAACCCTGTGATATCTGGTAGCCATCGGTTTTTTGCGCCCCCTCTTTGACCAAGATCTTACCTTGAAACACACCTGTAGCCCCATTGCGCAGTACCTTTTTGAAGACCTGACGGCTTTCGCAGTTCAGTGAATCGTGGGTGACAAAAACCGTGTCATCATGATGAAAACCGTTACCGTCCCCCGCAGAAGCCCCGCCAACAGTGGCTTTAGCATTGTCGCCGGTAAATTCCAGAATGCTTTCATTACGGGTTAAAACGCCATTCACTGTCATCGTAAAGGAACGGAAAATACTATCAGCCCCTAACCGTCCAAACATATGTGTTGCCGTGCGCCGCTCATGGTCCCGCCCTTGGGTGCGCACATGATGGAACGCCGCCCCGTCCAACACATCCGCTTCCATAACCGAATTGAACCGTGCCGCCCCCGGCCCGCTTTCCAAAACAGTCAGATTTGCGCCCGCGTCGACCTTGACCACGTGGTGCACCATAGCGTCAGACGTGTCAGCACTGTGAATATACCGTATCGCAATTGGCTTATCGGTCTTGCCTGTCGCCCGTATAACCAAGCCTTGTGTGGCCACAGCCGTGTTCAATGCCGCAAGTGGACGTTCAACAGGGTTTTGTCCGTTCGCTTCCAGAACCCCAAACAGATCTTTTGCCCAGTGTATGTCTTTTCTTAACGCATCTTCCAGCGTTTCCAACTCGACCCCATCCAAAGCCAAATCATCTGATTGTGCAGCATCAAAGACACCATCAACAAACACCAACTTAACGCGATCAACCCCATCAAACATCGGGGTTTCATCATTTATGAACAATGCCGCTTTTGGTGTTGGTAACGCGGTTAATCCTGTTGGATTTGTGTATTTCCAATATTCATCTCGTTTGACAGGCGCACCCATGCGGCGCAGGTTTGTTGCTGCAAACCCACGTGCCTCCATTGCCCACTTTGCCCCATTCGGCACATCAAATGCAGCCAATAAGGCATCACTTGCATCAAATTTCAGGTTATTCATAGCCATCTTCAGGCCACCTCTGCCAGCAGATCGGCATATCCGTTGTTTTCAACTTCCAGTGCCAGTTCAGGACCACCGGATTTGATGATTTTCCCATCTGCCATAATATGCACAACATCAGGTTTGATATGATCCAACAAACGTTGATAATGCGTGATCACTAGGAATGATCGCTTGCCGTCGCGCAAAGCGTTTACACCTTCAGCCACCAGCTTCATCGCATCCACATCCAGCCCGCTGTCGGTTTCATCCAGTACGCACATCTTTGGTTCCAGCATCGCCATTTGCAGGATTTCGTTGCGTTTTTTCTCACCACCCGAAAAGCCGACATTGACCGGTCGCTTCAACATATCCGCATCGATCTTCAATGCTTTGGCCTTGGCGCGTACGACTTTCAGAAATTCGCCCGCAGAAAGATCATCTTCACCACGCGCTTTGCGTTGGGCGTTCACAGCTGTACGCAAAAACGTCATGTTGCCTACGCCTGGTATTTCTACAGGGTATTGAAATGCAAGGAATAAACCCGCTGCCGCGCGTTCTTCCGGTTCCATTTCCAAAAGATCAACTTCGTTCAACGTGGCTGTACCACCCGTCACTTCATAGCCACCCTTGCCCGCCAGAACATATGACATCGTTGACTTGCCTGAGCCGTTCGGCCCCATAATGGCATGAACTTCACCTTCACCGATGTTCAGATCAACACCTTTCAGGATTTGTTTGTCTTCTTCTTCCAAGCCAACTTGAAGGTTTTTGATATTTAGCATTCTCAGGTCTCTTTTACTTTTACGGCTGCAATCCAGGATTTGGAGTACATCAATTGATATTCTTTTAGGGTTTCATCATCATCCAGAAGCGGTGTTAAGGCTTTGCGGATAACGGATTTAGCAATTAAACTTAAAGCCACCCAAAAGATGGCCAGCGCACAGACCGCTAACAATAATGTTCCAAAGGGCGCAAGATTCTCTGGGTATAACGCCCCCAAAAACAAACCGACAGCCAACCCGAAAACGTATCGTAACGGCGTTGATAAATTTGTTAGAAACCCTCTGGCCAATGTGTTTTGATTTAGATCATCAAAATGGATCGGACCACGTATTTGTGCTTTGATCATCCCACAGACCCTTCAAGCGAAATCGCCACCAAAGCCTGCGCTTCCATTGCAAATTCCATCGGCAACGCCTGCAACACTTCTTTGCAAAAGCCGTTTACGACCAATGCCACAGCTTCTTCTTCATCCATGCCGCGCTGACGACAATAAAACAATTGCTCATCGTCCACTTTTGATGTCGTCGCCTCATGTTCCACCCGTGCAGAATTATTCTTCACTTCGATATAGGGCACCGTATGTGCACCACACTTATCACCGATCAACAGGCTGTCACACTGGGTATAATTCCGCCCGTTCGCGGCTTTCGGGTGCATCGATACCAACCCACGATAAGTGTTTTGCGCTTTGCCTGCCGAAATTCCCTTGGATACGATCCGCGATTTGGTATTTTTACCCAGATGGATCATCTTGGTGCCCGTATCGGCCTGCTGCATATTGTTGGCAATAGCGATTGAATAGAACTCGCCCTGGCTGTCATCACCGCGCAAAATGCAGCTTGGGTATTTCCACGTCACGGCTGATCCGGTTTCGACTTGCGTCCACATTACCTTGGCCCTGTCACCACGGCAATCAGCCCGTTTCGTCACGAAGTTATAAATTCCGCCAACCCCGTTTTCATCACCCGGATACCAGTTTTGCACTGTTGAATATTTGATTTCGGCATCTTCCTGAATAACCAACTCGACCACGGCAGCATGCAGCTGTGCCACATCGCGTTGCGGGGCGGTACAGCCTTCCAAATAGGATACATACGACCCCTTTTCGGCAATAATCAACGTGCGCTCAAACTGTCCCGTGTTTTCCGCATTGATACGGAAATAGGTCGACAGTTCCATTGGGCATTTAACCCCTTCTGGGATGTAAACAAACGAACCGTCCGAAAATACCGCTGAATTCAGTGTGGCGTAGAAATTGTCCGACTGCGGTACAACTGTCCCCAGATATTTACGCACCAATTCCGGATGCTCTTTTAAAGCTTCCGAAAAAGACATGAAGATTACACCGGCTTTTTTCAGTTCTTCCTGAAATGTTGTACCGACCGATACACTGTCAAATACCGCATCAACTGCGACACGGCGTTCTTCTTCGGATACTTCAACCCCGGCCAAAAGGGCTTGCTCTTTCAGGGGAATACCCAATTTTGCATATGTTTCCAACAACTTGGGATCAACATCATCCAGTGACTTCGGCTTTTCTTCAGCCATGGATTTAGGTCGCGCATAATAATAAATGTCCTGAAAGTCGATCTTTGGATAGTCCACCATCGCCCAGTCAGGCTCTTCCATTTTCTGCCAACGGGCAAAGGCTTGCAGCCGCCAATCCAGCATCCATTCCGGCTCATTGTTCTTTTCAGAGATCAACCGCACAATATCTTCGGTCAAACCAAGCGGGGCATATTCGATCTCAATATCGGTTTCAAACCCGTATTTATATTTGCCACCCAAAGACTGCACTGCTTGAACAGTTTCTTCTTCAACACCTTCTTTGACGATTACATCGCTCATATTTCGTTCCTTCAAGCCGCTTTTGCGCGGAATTTAGTGTAGGCTTTGCCCCATGCGGACACAAAACCGTCAATCTGATCTTTGGTATTTGTCGGCCCCAAAGAGACCCTAATGGCAGAACTTGACGTTATGTCGTCAAACCCCATTGCCTGCAACACACGGCTGGCTTTCACTTTACCCGATGAACAGGCCGAGCCTGCCGAAATTGCATATCCAGCCAAATCCATCTGCATTACTTGTGTTTCGCCCTTCCAGCCCGTAATGGCGAAGTTGCTGGTGTTGGGCAGGCGTTTAACGTCCTTGCCAAAGATAATCACATCGGGTGCCAGCTCAATAATCCGCTCTTCAAGATAATTGCGCAGTTCGGCAACCTGATCCCAAACGCCATTGGCTAGATCTTTTGCCGCGGCTTCTGCCGCAGCACCAAACCCTGCAATGCCGATGACGTTTTCCGTACCCGAACGACGACCCATTTCCTGACCGCCACCCTTAATGCGCGGTGTAAATTCTATACCCTCTTTCAAGACAAGCGCACCAACACCCTTTGGCCCGCCAAGCTTATGGGCAGACAATAATGCAAAGATCACACCAGCCCAGTCAAACGCACATGGGATTTTACCAAACGCCTGTACATAATCGGACAAAAACAAACCCTCAGGCAATTTTTGCACTACACCTGTTTCACTATTTGCTGCTTGCAAAGCACTCTTTACTGGCGCAATCCCGTTAACCAAACCATTTGCGTCTGCATGTAAGGTCTGATCTGCCCAGACAGAAACGCAGTCATGTTCCATCCCAGCCGCCTGAATATCATTGCCAGCCAAAACCAAAGCTGCCGCTTCCGTGGCACCCGATGTAAAGGCAATTTCCGCAGAGCCAGCGCCAAAGGCATCTTTAATCTGCCCCCGCGCCCTTTCCACAATCGCCTTCGCAGCACGCCCTTCCGCATGCACGCTTGACGGATTACCCACTACATCCATCGCCGCAATCATTGCCGCACGCGCCTCTGGCCGCAAAGGGGCTGTTGCATTCCAGTCCATATAGACACGGGCATTCATGCCTCATCCACCACTTCAAACAGGTTCGGCACTGCAGGGCATGGGGCCATATGGTTTTCGATCACATCCGACAGGCGCGTTTGGTGCAAAAACACGTAAACCTGCGCTGACAGGCTTTCCCACAAACGATTGTTCAGCGATTGTGCGCGGCTGCCAGATAATGCCCCCGACGCCCCTGCACCCTTAGCCAAAGCATCCATGGTTTCGTCTACCGCTTCCAACACGGCAGAAACGCGGATCGCATCGGGTGTTTTAGCCAATTTATAACCACCCCCAGGCCCACGAATAGAATCGACAAAACCAGCGCGGCGTAATTTCACGAATAATTGCTCTAGGTAGTTTAGTGAAATATCCTGACGTTTGGAAATTTCCGCCAATGAAACCGTGCCGTTTTTGCCCTCCAGGGCAATATCAACCAGCGCAATCATCGCATATCTGCCTTTTGTGCTTAGTTTCACGGGTGTTTCCTGTCGTTTTGGTTGACGAGCGCGGCATGAAGCCTTAGTCAGTTGTCTTTGATAAAGAGCAAAAAATGCTCTGATTTAGAATGGTTCTAAAGTTTCCGAGTGTTATTGTCAACTTTAACTGAACACTTTGAACAACACAAGATTTGGAGTGCCCAGACACAATGCCAGAAATTATATTTCCCGGCCCCGAAGGCCGCCTAGAAGGCCGTTATCACCCGCAAAAAAACATCAAGGACGCACCAATCGCGATTATTCTACATCCACACCCGCAATTCGGCGGCACGATGAACAATAAGGTGGTCTACAACCTGCATTACACCTTTTATAATATGGGCTTTAACGTGTTGCGGTTTAATTTTCGCGGCGTTGGGCGATCTCAGGGCGAATATGATCAGGGCGTGGGTGAATTATCAGATGCAGCCTCTGCTTTGGACTATCTACAATCAATGAACCCGAACGCCAAGCATTGCTGGGTTGCTGGCTTCAGCTTTGGCGCATGGATCGGGATGCAATTGTTAATGCGCCGCCCGGAAATTTCAGGCTTTATTAGCGCATCCCCCCCTGCAAATATGTATGATTTCAGCTTTCTTGCACCTTGTCCCGCATCAGGCTTGGTTATCAATGGTTCCGCAGACCGCGTCGCCCCACCTATGGATACAGAAGATCTCGTATCAAAATTACACGAACAAAAGGGTATCACTATTACCCATGAAGTTCTGGAAGGGGCTGATCACTTCTTTAAACGCGAAGAACAAATGGACATGATGTTGCAAACCGTTGATGAATATGTGCGTCGCCGTTTGACAGAAACATCCCGTTAAACAAGTTTACGGGCCAGATATTATCCCGCCACAAACAGGCTCTTTGCAGCCTGTCGTGGTGGGCGAAGATGTCGGTAAACCACGCAGAACCCGCACAGCCAAATAGGCAAAAGCCTGCGCCTCTAGCATATCACCATCCAGACCGACAGCCTCAACCGGGTCGACTTGGGCGCTCATGCTGCGTTTTAATGTGTTCATCAGCGTTTCATTATGGCGCCCACCACCGCAAATCAGCCAGCGAAACGGATCGCGCGAAAAATGCATTTGGGACGCATAAACGCAAGACGATGCAAGTGCCGTTAAAGTGGCTACCGCATCTTCAACTGATAACGGGGAAATAAGGCTGCCAAGATAGCCAAAGCTATTTCTATCCAATGATTTAGGCGGCAAAGTAGAAAAGTAATCATCCTTAAATACCTGCTCTAAAATATTCGTATGAACAGTGCCTTTTGCCGCTATTGCACCGTCTTTGTCATAGTCTAATCCAAGACGGCCTTTTACCAAGTCATTGATCGGGGCATTGGCAGGCCCCGTATCGAACGCCAGTAATGCATCTAGACCTTCCGGTGCGTATTTTGACCCATCCACAAGGGTCACATTACCCACGCCGCCCAAGTTCACAAAGGCCACCACACGCTGCATGCCCAATTGCCGCGCACAGGCATGATGAAAAAACGGTGCAAGCGGTGCACCCTGCCCGCCTGCATTCATATCGGCCGTACGAAAATCCCAAACCACCTGTTTGCCTACATCACGGGCCAATTGCGCGCCATCGCCAATTTGATGGGTGCGCGCAGCTTTTGGATCATGTGCCAATGTTTGGCCATGAAATCCGATGATTTGGGCATCGGGAAACTGGGCAATCACTTCGGCATGGGCATTGCGTACAATGCTTTCAGCGGCAGCCAATAGATTAGGGCTGTCATCAGGCCACAGCCCTTGTGCTGCAGCAATCGTTTCTTGTTCTTGGGGGCTATACGGCCGAAAATAGCTGTCACCAAAGGCGTGAATGTTTTGTCCGTCCGTCATCAACATGGCCCCGTCCACCCCATCCATAGAGGTGCCCGACATCAATCCCAAAGCCCAGATCGGTTCAAATCGCGCCAATGCTCTTTCCTTTCATGAAATTCGCGGTATACACCGCTTTATAACATCAAAGGACGATAAACAGATGACTTACAAGCCCAAATCAGAGTTTCTGACTGTCATGGTCGAACGGGGCTTCTTACAGGACTGCACAGACCTGGAGGGGCTCGACGAACGTCTGCTCAAAGGTCCCCTGCGCGCCTATATCGGTTTTGATGCTACCGCCACTAGCCTGCATATCGGATCTTTGATCCAGATTATGATGCTGCGCTGGCTGCAAAAAACCGACAACGCACCTGTTGTTCTTATGGGGGGGGGCACTTCTAAGGTTGGCGATCCGTCCGGCAAGGATGAAAGCCGTCAATTGATCAGTACAGAAACCATTGACCAAAACATCACGGGTATTCGCAAGGTTTTCGATAAGTATATTAACTTTGGGAATGGCGAAACAGATGCGATCATGGTCAATAATGCCGATTGGCTGGACAATTTGAATTACGTTGAGTTTCTGCGTGACTATGGCAAACATTTCACTATCAACCGTATGGTTGCAATGGAAAGCGTGAAACTGCGCCTTGATCGCGAACAACCGCTAACCTTTCTTGAATTCAACTACATGCTACTGCAAGCCTATGATTTTATGGAGTTAAATAAAACATACAATGTCAGCCTGCAAATGGGTGGTTCGGATCAATGGGGCAATATCGTGAACGGAATTGATCTGACACGACGGATCAACCAAAACCAAGTGTACGGGTTGACCACGCCGTTGTTGACCAAGGCGGATGGTTCCAAAATGGGTAAATCGGCAGCCGGTGCTATTTGGTTGAATGAAGATATGCTTAGTTCTTACGAATTCTGGCAGTTCTGGCGCAATACACTGGATGCGGATGTTGGCAAATTTCTGGCACTCTTCACCGAACTACCGTTGGATGAATGCAAACGGTTGGGCGCGTTGGTAGGGGCTGACATCAATCAAGCCAAGATTACACTGGCCAATGAAGTGACAACACTTTGCCATGGGGCTGATGCCGCAAAAGCTGCGGAAGCTACGGCACGCGAAGTGTTCGAAAAAGGCGGTGTCGGGGATGATTTGCCAACACTTGAACTGAGCAATGATGACATCGGTGACGGGATCAGTTTCACCCAACTACTTGTACGCTCTGGCCTTGTGTCCAGTGGAAAAGACGCCAAACGCGCGATTGCAGGTGGTGGGGCTAAACTGAACGATGCCGCCGTATCAGACGCAGGCCTGATGCTGACAGCAGACGATATTGCCGCCACACCTAAAATCTCATCCAGCAAAAAGCGTCATGCTTTGGTGAAGTTAATCACCTAACATCCACTTGCCCTTTGGGTGAAACGCATGAAAAGAAAAGGCAAAGGCAACGTCATGGGCGATGTCTTTGCCGGTTTTAGCGTCCCGCACCCGAATAGATCCCACATCTCTACCCTGTGATATTTTGCGACTGTCCAACGCCGACGCGGTGCCGGCTTTCCACGAAATGCGCAGACCTGCTTCATTGATTACCTGCGTATGTTTAAATCTTTCCAACGGCCATGCCCGCCTGCCTACAACAACCACACGCGCCAGCGGGTGAATACCGTGCGGCGGATCTTCGCCTTTGTATAAAAACGGACGCCCCGTATCATAACCCGCATAGGGGTTAGAACCGTATCGACGATTGTAATCAGGTTCGCGCATGACCATTGCATCAGGATTGCGCGCCTTATAATCACCCCAGCTTTCCGTCCAGCTAGGCACGGTTTTCAACCTCACACCTGTCAGCTCACCCACGATACCCACACCCATAAATTGTTGCCACCAACTTTCGGTTTCATGGTCATACATAATCATATCGGAATAACGCAGTTTGCCCGTCACCCCCAACGTCAATGTGCGCCCCTGAATACGCCGATCAAAGGTGATACCGGAATTGCACAACGGGCAGAACGTCACCGCAATCGGCATCTCGCCAATCACATCATTGATAATTTCATGCCACATCAGATAGCGAATAGGATAGGCGCGTGGCACCTGCCCTGCCAATTCAACCGTCATCACAGGCTCTTTGTTACCCAAGTCGCGTTCATTATTGACGCTATGAAAGCGCGGGGCCATCACTGCAGGAATACCGTCCTTACCCGGCCCACCGCTCATTATATCCTTGTAATCAATAGATTTTATTGAAAAATCTGTATTCGGCCATTCATATTTCCAAAAATCTGATTGGGCAAAAGCAGCCGTTGCCAAAAACAGGCCAGCGATAAGTGTGGTTATGAAACGGATCATTATATCCTTTTAAATCGTCACTTGGGTTCAAATAGGCTGACATGAAACAATGCATAAAGACACCCCACCTCACGCAGTGTTGAAAAAAAAGAAAGGCGACCCAAAGGATCGCCTTTAAGCAGTTGAATTTACATTGATTTATTCGTCAGCTTTAATCCAGACCCGTTTCATATAGTCAGGCGAGGTGACGGCACCGTTTACCGCACGACTGCCTTTCTTGATCTTGTCCACAACTTTCTGGCCAGAGATTACACGGCCAAAAACAGTGTATTGATTATTTAACGACGGATAATCCTTAAACATAATAAAAAATTGTGAGTTAGCCGTATTCGGGCTTTGACCGCGGGCCATTCCAACAACGCCTTTTTCAAAAGAGATATCGGAAAACTCGGCAGGTAGATCAGGGTATTTTGACTGCCCGGTTCCTGCATAGCGTGCGTTAAAGGCACTCATATTACCATGTTTAACATCACCCGTTTGTGCCATGAAACCTGCCATCACACGGTGAAAAGCGATATTGTCATAGCTGCCGTCACGGGTCAGTTTCTTGATCCGTTTCACATGCTTTGGGGCGACATCAGGTAAAAGTTCTATCTCGACCAAGCCGGGGTTATGCCCACCCACTTCTATCATCAACGTGTTTTCAGGGCTTGCAGCCCATAAACAACCTGCAAATGTCAGACTTGCTGCCAGTATTGCAATAAACCGCATTACAGATCAGCCGCCACTTTAACCGAAATCATTGTGTCAGGGTCCATCGGTGGCTCACCTTTCTTGATCTTGTCGACATGTTCCATACCCTCGATTACGCGGCCATAAACCGTGTATTGGCCATTCAGGAAATGGTTGTCACTGAAGTTGATGAAAAACTGTGAATTGGCACTGTCAGGCATCGCAGAACGTGCCGCACCCAATGTACCGCGATCATGTGGAAGTTTGGAAAATTCCGCAGGTAGATCACCCAGATCAGAAGCACCCGTTCCCGCACGCGACAGATTAAATCCTTCGCCTGTGTTGCCGTTGGCCACGTCCCCTGTTTGCGCCATGAACCCGTCGATTACACGGTGGAACACCACGTTGTCGTATTTACCGGAACGCGCCAGCTCTTTCATGCGTGCGGTATGTTTCGGGGCCACATCAGCCAGCAATTCGATTGTGACGTTACCGTGCTTTAATTCCATAACAATCGTGTTTTCAGGGTCTTTGATCTCAACCATTTCGGTCTCCATAGATTAAATTTGGGCGCACCTTATTGCAGTTAAACCATAAGGAAAAGCCCCATGTTTCAGGATTTTTTGAATTTAGCTTTCAAAGCGTCTTGCACATCGGGTGTCACGAATTTTGAAACATTGCCGTTAAGGCGGGCAATTTCCTTGACCAACCCGGAAGCTATGGCCTGATGCTTGGCCTCAGCCATCAAAAACACCGTCTCGATTTCCGGATTCATCGCGCGGTTCATGCCCACTAACGCATATTCATATTCAAAGTCTGAAACCGCGCGCAGTCCGCGTATAATGATCTTGGCTCCGATCTCATGCGCCTTCGAAATCAACAGGTTTTCAAACGGCTCAACCAGAACCTCGGTGTCGCCCGTATTCATGCGCCCGATATTCTGTTCGATCATCTCAACCCGCTCTTCCAGAGAAAACAACGGATCCTTGTCGCGATTGATCGCGACACCAATGACTAAGCGGTCAACCAGCACACAAGCGCGTTGAATAATATCGATATGTCCCATGGTAATCGGGTCAAAGGTTCCGGGGTATAATCCTACGCGCACACTGGTCTCCATCACTTTGCCGTTGGTACAGTCGAACAATAACGCGGGCGATTGGTCAAGTGGCTTCTTTACGTTTCACGACATCACGCATGCCCAATGCCAGCCGATCGGCAAAACGGTTCAATCTGCCGACACGGCGGTCACCTTCGTGGCGTACCAAATAAAAACTGCGCTTCAAGGCCAATTTATCTTTAAACAGAAATTCCAGATCGGGGAAATTCGGCATGGCAAAATCGTGCACCACACCGATACCTGCGCCCTGATTGATCATATTGATCTGCACGGAAACCGAGTTTGATGCCAATCCAACGGTCGGGTACAAACCAATATCAGAAAGATAGTCCAGTTCTTTGTCGAAAATCAGATCGGGAATATAACCAATAATCGGATGATCTTTCACCTGTTCGATATGTTTCAGGTCAGGATGCGCACGTATGTAGTTCTTAGTCGCCGCCAGATGCAGATGGTAATCCGTCACCTTTTGCACCAGTAACCGCCCCGCAGTGGGTGGTGACACTGTGATTGCCATATCAGCCTCTCGTTTCGACAGGTTCAACACCCGTGGCACGGCCAGTATCTGAATTTCCAGGCCGGGGTTTTCCGCCGAAATTTCAGCACAAACCTCCGGCAGCAGAAAGTTGGCACTGCCATCAGGTGCCCCTATCCGTACCGTTCCACTTAATTGATCGGTCGAACCTTGCACAATTTCCTGCGCGGACAGTGAAGACAGTTCCATCTCGCTTGCATGTTCCATCAACCGCTGGCCACTTTCAGTCAGATCGTACCCTTGCGGCGTCTTCACAAACAACCGCGCCCCCATGCGTTCCTCAAGCCGCACAATTCTGCGCCCCAGCGTTGAAGGATCCATTTTCAACAGCTTGCCCGCTGCCGTCAGGCTGTTACTGCGCCCCACCTGCAAAAAAATCCGTATATCATCCCAGTTCATATGGCCTTGTCCTGCATTTATGCAAAATGAATGTGCTATATTTGCTGTTTAAAAGGTGAAAATGCAAGACTATACTGCGCCCAGATATTTCAACCGGGAGACTATCCATGCAAGAACTTACACATTACATCAATGGCGAACATGTTAAAGGCACCTCAGGGCGTTTTGCCGATGTTTTCAATCCTGCCACAGGCGAGCTGCAAGCTAAAACACCATTGGCAAGTGTTGCCGAAATGGAAAACGCCGTGGCCATCGCCGCCGCCGCACAGCCCGCATGGGCCGCCGTTAATCCACAACGTCGTGCACGCGTTATGATGAGGTTTGTTGACCTGCTGAACCGCGATATGGACAAACTAGCCGAAGCATTAAGTCGCGAACACGGCAAAACCCTGCCCGACGCCGCAGGCGACGTACAACGCGGCCTTGAAGTGGTTGAATACTGCATCGGCGCACCACAATTGCTAAAAGGCGATTACACAGACAGCGCTGGTCCAGGCATTGACATGTATTCCATGCGTCAGGCCCTTGGTGTTACCGCTGGCATCACCCCATTCAACTTCCCTGCCATGATCCCGATGTGGATGTTTGCGCCTGCCATTGTATGCGGCAACGCTTTTATCCTGAAACCATCCGAACGTGACCCATCCGTTCCGATGATGCTTGCCGAACTGATGGAAGAAGCTGGCTTGCCTAAAGGTATCTTGCAAGTTGTGAACGGTGACAAAGAAGCCGTAGACGCGATCATCAACAACGATGTCATTCAATCTATCGGATTTGTTGGCTCCACACCTATTGCTGAATATATCTACGGCAACGGTTGTGCCGCCGGCAAACGCGTACAATGTTTCGGTGGTGCCAAAAATCATATGATCATCATGCCTGACGCAGATCTTGACCAAGCTGCAGACGCATTATTGGGCGCTGGTTACGGTGCCGCAGGCGAACGCTGCATGGCGATTTCCGTGGCCCTTCCCGTGGGCGAAGAAACAGCTGATCGCCTGATCGCAAAACTAGCCCCGCGTGTTGAAGCCTTGAAAGTCGGCCCATACACTGCTGGCAACGATGTGGACTTCGGCCCAGTGATCACTGCCGCCGCCAAGGAAAACATCCTAGGTCTTGTGCAATCCGGCATCGATGCAGGTGCAAAACTGGTGGTCGATGGCCGTGATTTCAGCCTGCAAGGCTACGAGGACGGTTTTTTTGTCGGTGCGCATCTGTTCGACAACGTAACAACAGACATGGACATCTACCAAAAAGAGATTTTTGGCCCGGTTCTGTCAACAGTACGGACATCTTCATATGAAGAAGCTCTGAAAATCGCCATGGATCACGAATATGGCAACGGTATCGCCATTTACACCCGTGACGGTGACACTGCGCGCGATTTCGCCAACCGGATCAATGTCGGTATGGTCGGTATCAACGTGCCGATCCCGGTACCTTTGGCCTACCACACCTTCGGCGGTTGGAAGAAATCGGTCTTTGGCGACCTTAATCAACACGGACCCGATGCGTTTAAATTCTACACCCGCACCAAAACCGTGACCGCCCGCTGGCCTTCCGGTATCAAAGAAGGCGGCGAGTTCAGCATCCCTGTGATGGAGTAATTATCCATGCGCATAGGATTTATAGGACTTGGAAATATGGGTTCCCCAATGGCGGCCAATCTGGTCGCCGCAGGGCATGAAGTGGCAGGGTTTGACCTTGTCGCGGACTGCCCGACAGGGGTCTCCAAAGCCGCAACAGCTATTGAAGCAGCAACTGGTGCTGATGTTGTTATAACCATGCTTCCCAACGGCGCTATTTTACGCGCCGTTGCCGCAGAAATCATCCCCACCATGTCAAAAGGTGCTGCATTTGTTGATTGTTCTACCGTAGACGTGGAATCAGCCCGTGCTGTGGCAGATGATGCTGTATCCGCAGGCTTGTTGCCCGTAGATGCCCCTGTATCAGGCGGCGTTGGCGGCGCATCGGGTGGCACCTTAACCTTCATGGCTGGCGGCTCTGACGCGGCATTTGCCAAGGCACAACCACTTTTCGACATTATGGGCCAAAAGGCTGTGCATTGCGGCCCGTCCGGTAACGGTCAAGCCGCCAAGATCTGCAACAATATGATCCTTGGCGCCACAATGATAGCTACCTGTGAAGCCTTTGCTTTAGCTGATAAATTAGGCCTTGAACGCCAATCTATGTTCGACGTTGTCAGCACATCATCAGGCTACAGCTGGACAATGAACGCTTACTGCCCCGCCCCCGGCGTTGGCCCGCAAAGCCCTGCCGATAATGACTATAAACCGGGGTTTGCGTCTGAATTGATGCTCAAAGATTTGCGCCTGTCACAACAGGCAGCCAAAGCCGTTGACGCGGATACGCCCATGGGCAAACGCGCCACCGAACTTTACGCGGCTTTTGTTGAAAACGAAGGTGGTCTGGGCACAGATTTTTCCGCCATGCTACCAAGGTTCGAGAAAAAAGGCCGAGGTTAACCCCGTCTTTGATCAGGGGCCTATACCCCCCTGATCATATCCACCATGGCTGAATGTTCATTCGCCATTTCTTCCAGACGCGCCTTAACCACGTCGCCAATGGAAATCACACCGGCTAATTTACCATTTTCCAAAATCGGCATATGACGAAACCGCCCTTCGGTCATCGCTTCCAATACAGATTGCGCGCTATCTTTCATCGAACAGCATGAGACTGCTCCCGTCATCATTTCCCCGACCTTTTCAGTTAAACAGGCCGTCCCGCGTTTACCCATTTCGCGGATAATATCACGCTCTGACAGGATACCGTCGATGGTTTTGCCATCATCACTGACCACCAAAGCCCCAACACGGTGCGCCGCCAAATCCGAAACGGCATCATCTATCGTGTGGCTTTTAGTAATCGTATAGATTTTATTATTTTGTTTTGAACCGGCAATGTTTTGAACGAGCATGAAAAGGTACCTCCTGATTTTAATATTTAAGCCCAGCATATCACAAAAACTTTACACCGTCACTTTTGATGGTGAAATATTTATTCAGCGGCAACTTTCCGCAGTTTCAACATATCTTTCAGATAATGCCCCGTGTAACTGCCTTTAACTTTTGCCACCTGTTCAGGCGTGCCCATGGCTAAGATTTGCCCACCGCCATCACCACCTTCCGGGCCGATATCGATGATGTGATCAGCGGTTTTTACAACGTCCAAATTATGTTCAATAACGATCACTGTATTACCTTGATCAACCAATTCATGCAGGACTTCCAATAGCTTACGCACATCTTCAAAATGCAATCCTGTTGTTGGTTCATCCAATATATACAACGTCCGACCCGTAGAACGCTTCGCCAATTCCTTTGACAACTTCACCCGTTGTGCTTCACCACCGGACAGGGTTGTCGCGGGTTGCCCCACCTTAATATAACCCAGACCCACGCGTAACAACGCGGTCATCTTATCGCGGATACTTGGAACAGCTTTGAAAAATTGTTCGGCATCTTCTACGGTCATAGCTAGCACATCCGCAATGCTTTTACCCTTGAATAACACCTCCAAGGTTTCACGGTTGTAGCGCTTACCGCGACAGGTTTCACATTCCACATATACGTCAGGTAAAAAGTGCATTTCGATCTTGATTAAACCGTCACCTTTACAAGCCTCACACCGCCCGCCTTTAACGTTGAAACTGAAACGTCCGGGCTTATAGCCTCGCGCCTTGGATTCGGGTAGGCCTGCAAACCAATCCCGAATAGGTGTAAACGCGCCCGTGTAGGTCGCAGGGTTTGAACGCGGTGTGCGCCCGATAGCGCGCTGATCAATATCGATCACTTTGTCCAGAACCGTCAACCCGTTGACCGCGTCACAAGGTGCCGGTGTTTGTTTGGCCCCATTCAGTCGCATCGATGCGGTTTTAAACAATGTCTCTATCGTCAGTGTCGATTTCCCGCCACCTGAAACCCCCGTAATACAGACAAATTTGCCCAATGGAAATTCTGCAGTGATGTTTTTCAGATTGTTGCCGGTCGCACCTTCAACTGTAACAACCTTACCATTGCCGGCACGGCGAATTGCAGGAATAGTGATTTCACGTTGCCCCCTAAGATATTGTCCTGTAATAGAATTTTTGGATTTTATGATTTGTTCAGGTGTACCTTTGGCAATGATTTCACCACCATGAACCCCAGCCCCGGGACCTATATCCAAAACATAGTCAGCACTGCGAATGGCTTCTTCATCGTGTTCTACAACAATCACGGTATTCCCCTGATCACGCAGGTTCTTCAACGTGACCAACAGCCGTCCATTATCGCGCTGGTGCAAGCCAATGGATGGTTCATCCAGCACATAAAGCACCCCCGTCAACCCCGACCCGATCTGTGATGCCAGCCGAATGCGCTGGCTTTCCCCCCCCGATAACGTACCCGAAGCGCGTGACAATGTCAGATAATCAAGACCCACATTGACCAAAAAGCCCAAACGTTCGCGAATTTCCTTTAAGATAGCCACGGCAATGGCATTTTTCTGCTTGGTTAGGCTATTGGGAACACTTTCAATCCAATCCAGCGCCTCTTTTATTGACAGCTGTACCGCATGACCAATATGCAAATCCCCGACCCGCACGGCCAAGGCTTCTGGACGCAAACGAAACCCGTCGCATGTATGGCAATGGCGATTATTCTGATAACGTTCAAACTCTTCACGGATCCAGTTGCTGTCGGTTTCACGGTAACGGCGTTCCATATTCGGGATCACACCTTCAAAGTTACGCGTCACCTCATAGACCCTGCCTGCTTCGTCATAACGAAACTTAATCTCGTCTTTGCCAGAGCCGTGCAACATCACCTGCTGCACTTTTTCAGGCAGATCACGCCAAGGGGCATCTTTGTCAAAACCATAATGCTTGGCAATTGATTCAATCGTTTGCCTAAAATACGGTGACTTGCCTTTGGCCCATGGTGCCAAAGCCCCTCCATACAATGACAGCCGCATATCGGGAACGACAAGGCGTTCATCAAAAAACAGCTCTACCCCCAGCCCATCACAATCAGGACAGGCCCCAAAGGGTGCGTTGAACGAAAACAAGCGTGGTTCTATTTCCGGGATCGTAAAGCCCGACACAGGACAGGCGAAGTTTTCCGAGAATGTGATCCGCTCGCCTTCACCTTCTTTTGGTGCAGTCTCTAGAACCGATATTCCATCCGCCAAATCAAGGGCCGTGCGTAAACTGTCTGCAAGCCGTGTTTCCAACCCGTCACGCACAACGATACGATCAACGACCACATCAATGTTATGGCGGAATTTTTTATCCAGCGTCGGTGCATTTTCCAATTCGTAAAATTCACCATCGACCTTGATCCGTTGAAATCCTTGTTTCTTAAGTTCCTGAAATTCCTTACGATACTCACCTTTGCGATCACGCACGATCGGTGCCAACAAATAGGCTCTGGTCCCCTCTTCCATGTCCATGATCCGGTCAACCATTTCAGACACTTGTTGCGCCTCAATCGGTAGCCCTGTAGCAGGTGAATAAGGCGTGCCAATGCGGGCAAACAAAAGTCGCATATAGTCGTAAATTTCGGTCACTGTGCCCACAGTGGAACGCGGATTCTTTGACGTGGTCTTCTGTTCAATCGAAATTGCAGGCGACAGACCCGCAATATGATCCACATCAGGCTTTTGCATCATATCCAAAAATTGCCGCGCATAGGCCGACAGGCTTTCCACATAACGCCGCTGCCCTTCGGCATAAATCGTATCAAACGCCAATGACGATTTGCCGGAACCGGACAGTCCGGTAATCACGACAAGCTTGTTGCGTGGAATATCCACATCGATATTCTTCAAATTATGTTCTCGCGCACCGCGAATTTCGATATTTTTCAGCTCAGACATGAAAGGCTACCCGATAAGTGTTCCCAAACTATGTAGTTAGGCACGCCGAAGATGCCAGTGAAAATAAAAGAACACAAGCGGAACATTCATAAAATATTAAGTTTTATCTGCCCATAATCTTGCGGACATAATTGCGCGTCTCTTTATAGGGCGGCACACCGTTATATTTTGTAACGGCCTGCGGCCCGGCATTATAAGCTGCCAATGCCAAACGCCATGTCCCGAACTTGCGGTGCATTTTAGCCAAATAACGCGCACCACCTTCCAGATTTTGTCGTGGATCACGGGGATTTACACCCAATTTACGCGCGGTCCCGGGCATCAATTGTGCCAATCCGTAGGCCCCAACGCGTGATTTTGCGCGTGGGTTCCAGCCACTTTCCTGCTGCACAAGACGGTTAAACAGATCAACCGGCACACCATATTTACGCGCGGCGGCTTCTGCCATCGGTTTATACACACCTTTATATTTACCGTTATAACGCGGTAAAGACGTGTAATCCGTACGGCCCGTGGGCAATAATCGACTGGAACTGCTGTATTGTTTTGAAAGGCGGGTATCTATCAAATTGCTATGCAGGTTGGAAATGCCTCTGGATTTTGATGATTTAGAAATACCGGCAGCTTGCGCGGATCCAGCCAACGCAATGCTTATCATTAACAGTATGTGAAAGCCCCACGCCATCAATATACCCGTATGATTTAACTCATCAGACTACTACTTAACCTTTTTAATTCGATTTGAACAGTCTTTGGTTGTTTTCAGGCAAATTTGACGCGATTCATCTTTTCTTCACCCCAATCAGATGGTCTAAACAGTAATCAACCAAGATTAGCCGCAGATTCGATGGGGAGAGCCAAATGGCCGGTAGTTTGAACAAAGTAATGTTAATTGGAAATCTGGGGGCAGATCCTGAAGTTCGCACATTTGGCAACGGTGGCAAGGTTTGCAACCTGCGTATCGCCACATCGGAAAGCTGGCGCGATAAAAACACCGGCGAACGCCGTGAAAAAACCGAATGGCACACGGTCGCGATCTTTTCCGAAGGGTTGGTGCGTGTCTGCGAGCAATACCTCAAAAAAGGCTCCAAGGTTTATATCGAGGGCGCATTGCAAACCCGTAAATGGCAAGATCAGTCAGGCAATGACCGCTATTCAACAGAAGTGGTCTTGCAAGGGTTTGGTAGTACGTTGGTCATGTTGGACGGCCGCTCAGGCGGCGCCGGTGGCGGTGGTGACTACAATCAGGGTGGCGGCTACGGTGGCCAATCTGGCCCTCAAGGTGGCGGATCCGCGCCTGCGTCTTCAAACAACGATCTGGATGATGAAATCCCGTTTTGATTAAAACCTAATAATATAATTTTAAAACAACCTGTTAGATATATATCTTCAGGTTGTTTTACATTGTGCAGACGGCAAGCCATATGGAACACAAAACATTGCGGTCCCGCTTTCATTCTGCTATAAAAAACCACAACATCTAGTAGCTATAAAAAGAATGAGCAGACCGTGAGCGACGAGACCAATATCGAAGACGAAAACGCCCCTGAACGTCCCGTATATGACGGGCCGCATATCACTATCGAAGAGGAAATGAAGACCTCTTATCTTGATTATGCGATGAGCGTGATCGTCAGCCGCGCGATACCGGATTTGCGTGACGGATTGAAACCGGTTCACCGCCGCATTCTTTATGCAATGCATGAAGCGGGCAATACCCACGACAAGTCTTACAAAAAATCCGCCCGCGCAGTAGGCGATGTAATGGGTAAATATCACCCGCACGGTGATGCTGCTATTTACGACGCTTTGGTGCGTATGGCGCAGGAATTTTCCATGTCTTTACCGCTGTTGGACGGACAAGGTAACTTTGGCTCGATGGACGGCGACAACCCTGCCGCCATGCGTTATACCGAAGTGCGCATGGATAAACCTTCTGCGTTTTTACTTGCCGATATTGATAAAGACACGGTTAATTTTCAGGATAACTACGACGGAAAAGACCGGGAACCAACGGTTTTACCCGCTCGCTACCCAAATATGCTGGTCAACGGTGCCGGTGGTATTGCCGTGGGCATGGCCACCAACATCCCGCCGCATAATCTGGGTGAAGTTATTGACGCAACCCTTGCCCTGATCGCTGACCCTGATTTGGACAGTCTTGCCTTGATGCAACACATCCCTGCCCCCGACTTTCCCACGGGCGGGATAATTTTGGGCCGTTCGGGTGCGACCAAAGCCTATACCGAAGGGCGCGGCAGCGTGATTATCCGCTCGAAAACCCGTGTCGAAGAAATTCGCAAAGACCGCTGGGCGATCATCATCGATGAAATCCCCTATCAGGTGAACAAAGCCACCATGATTGAAAAAATCGCCGAACTTGCCCGCGATAAAAAAATCGAAGGCATTTCCCACGTTCAGGACGAAAGTGACCGCATCGGCGTGCGCGTCGTGGTCGAACTCAAGCGTGACGCCACTGCTGAGGTCGTGTTGAACCAACTGTTCCGCTATACACCGATGCAAACCAGTTTCGGCTGCAATATGCTGGCCTTGAACAACGGCCGCCCCGAGCAGCTGAATTTACGCGCATTCCTGACCAGCTTCATTACCTTCCGTGAAGAGGTTGTGGCCCGACGCACCGCTTATGAGTTGCGCCGTGCCCGCGAACGCAGCCATGTCCTGTGCGGTCTTGCCGTCGCCGTGTCCAATGTCGACGAAATAGTTGCAACGATCCGCGCATCTGCCGACCCCGCAACTGCACGTGAAAAGCTAATGACCCGTGCTTGGCCTGCGCATGACATCGTCGAATATATCAAGCTGATTGATGACCCAAGCCACACCATCAACGATGACGGTACCTACCATCTGTCTGAAATTCAGGCTCGTGCCATTCTGGAACTGCGCCTGCAACGTCTGACCGCAATGGGCGTGAAAGAGGTCACGGATGAACTGCAAGAACTAGCCGGTAAAATCACAGATTACCTAAGCATCCTGCGGTCGCGCGACCGGATCATGGCAATCATTTCAGAAGAGTTGGCAGAAGTACGCGAAAAATTCGCCATCCCCCGCCGTTCTGAAATCGTTGAATACGCCGGTGACATGGATATCGAAGACCTGATTGAACGCGAAGATATGGTCGTTACCGTTACCAACTCGGGCTATATCAAACGCACCCAGCTGATTGAATACCGCGCACAGAAACGCGGCGGCAAAGGCACCCAAGGCATGAACACCAAAGACGAAGATTTCGTCACCAATCTGTTTGTTGCCAACACCCATACCGCCCTGTTGTTCTTTACCGATGACGGCATGGTCTACACACTAAAAACATGGCGCTTGCCCTTGGGTGGGCGCAATGCGCGCGGCAAAGCGATCATCAACCTGCTTCCGATCAAACAAGGCGTATCCATTGCCGCGATCATGCCGATAGATGTACCCGAAGAAGACTGGAAAGACCTGCAAATCGTCTTTGCCAATTCCGCAGGCGGTGTGCGGCGCAATGCGCTATCCGATTTTACCAACGTCAAATCCAACGGTAAAATCGCCATGAAACTTCCCGAAGGTGTCACTATCGTTGATGTGCGCATTGCTACCGAAGACGATGACTTCTTCCTGACCACCAGCATGGGCAAAGCAATCCGCTTCCCTACCACGGCCGTGCGCGTCTTCAAGGGGCGCGATTCCCTTGGTGTGCGCGGCATTAGGCTGGCCAAAAACGATCACGTTGTATCCATGGCCGTTATTCGTCACGTCGATGCAAGTGCTGAAGAACGCAACGCTTATTTCAAAAAGCGCCGCGCCATAACAGGCGAAGAAGGCGGTGAGGTTGATGGTGAAGAAACCGATATTTCCACCGAACGCTATGAAGATCTGGCAGCTTTGGAACAATGGATATTGACCATCACCAAGGGTGGTTTCGGCAAACGTTCCAGTGCCCATGAATACCGCGTATCGGGTCGTGGCGGCCAAGGTGTGGCAGCCGCCAATCTAGGCCGTCGCGATGACCGTATCATTGCCTGCTTTACCGTCGAAGACGAAGATCAAATCATGTTGGCAACATCCACGGGTCAATCCATCCGCTGCCCTGTTTCTGGGATATCACGACAAGGGCGCACATCATCAGGTGTAACTGTCTTTAGTCTTGGTAAAGGTGAAGACGTGGTTTCTGTGGCCTATATCGCGGAAAGCTCTGACGATGAAGAAGGCGGCACCGAACAATCCGGGGAATAGTTCTGTATGGGTTTAAAACGAGTTTACCATTCGAACGCATCAGACCCAACGATCATAGCCGACAGTTGGTGGGAAGCGTCTGCAAATCTCATGCGACATGCGCCTGCGCCTTTGGAAAACGACCACGTTTGTGATGTCGCAATCATAGGGGGCGGCTTTACCGGGTTAAGTGCGGCTAAAACTCTGGCAGAGGCAGGTGTAACGACCTGTGTTGCCGAAGCGGGTCATTTCGGTTGGGGTGCATCCGGTCGAAATGGTGGATTTTGCGCGAATACCAGTACCAAAAAATCCCTTTCGGACATTGTAAAGCAGTACGGCCTCGACGAAATGCGCAAAGTCATCAAGGTTCAGGAAGAAGCCATCGAACAGGTGCGCGATTTTTGCACACTGGCCGGCATTACGGAAGACACGCCTGATAATAATGCCGAACTCGCCGTAGCCCATACGCCCTATCAACTGAAACAGCTGCGTATTGAAAGCGATGAAATCAATCGTCTGCTTGGATTGAATACAACCGTGATCGACAAGCAGGAACTGAATGCGTTTGGGGCCAAAAGCCCGGCATTTTACGGTGGCATGATCCTGCCGTGGGGTTTCGGTCTGCATCCGCTGAATTATCTGCACGCATTGGCGGATGCCACCCATGAAGCAGAGGCAACACTGTCCCCGCAAACTGAAATCCAAAGTATTACGCACGAAAATGGCCGCTATGTTTTGTCCGCCCAAAATGTCAAAATTAACGCGAAAAAGATCATTGTCGCCACCAATGGCTACACTTCCGAAACTGTTCCTAATTGGTGCAAAGGCCGTATTTTACCCGCAGTTTCCAGCATTCTTGTCACCCGCCCGATCACAGCTTCAGAACAAGCGGCACAAGGGTGGACAACGCATCATATGACCTATGACACCCGCACCTTGTTGCATTATTTTCGCCTGCTTCCCAATGGACGCATGATGTTTGGCGGGCGTGGTGCAACCAGTGGTGATTTGGCAAAACAACGTGCGTTTTTCCCGGAATTGCGTCGGCAATTCGACGAAATTTTTCCCAAATGGGCTAACATTGAAACCGATTATCAATGGTCGGGCTTTATCGGCCTGAACCGCAAAAAAGCCCTGTTCATCGGCCCGATTGACAGCGACCAAACCGCATGGGCCAGTCTTGCTTATCATGGTTCAGGCGTTGCCATGGCCACTTGGGGCGGTAAAACACTGGCAGAGCTGATCTTGGGCCGGAAAACGCTTGATCAATTACCACGGCTTTATACAGATCAAACCCACAAGTTCCCGTTCGATTTTATGCGTCCGCAATATCTGAAACTTGCGTACGCTTATTATCGCCAAACCGATAAACGGTAGTTTAACTCTTTCCAATACGCATCGATTGCCCTAAATGCCCTCCATGACACACCCCATTCATATCATCGGCGGCGGCATGGCAGGTTCCGAAGCGGCATGGCAAATTGCCAATGCGGATATTCCCGTGATTTTACATGAAATGCGCCCCGTCTTGAAAACCTTTGCCCATCAAACTGACGGCTTGGCGGAACTGGTTTGTTCCAACTCGTTCCGTTCCGACGATGACACTGCCAATGCGGTCGGTCTGTTACATTGGGAAATGCGTAAAGCAGGCTCTATTGTAATGGAAATGGGGGGCAAACATGCAGTTCCCGCTGGCAGTGCTTTGGCCGTAGACCGCGACGCGTTTAGCACAGGTGTCACTGAAAAATTGCTATCCCACCCCAGGATCACACTGGAACGTGGCGAAGTCACGGGGCTTCCCCCATCCCGCTGGGGTCAGACCATTATTGCCACCGGACCATTGACCTCACAATCCATGGCAAAGGCGGTTTTGGCTGAAACCGATGAAACTTCGTTGGCTTTTTTCGATGCCATCGCCCCGATCGTCTACGCCGAAAGTGTCGATATGACCAAAGCGTGGTATCAGTCGCGTTATGACAAGGGCGACACAGTAGAAGAACAAACAGCCTATCTAAATTGCCCGATGGATGAAACGCAATATAACGCTTTTATCGAAGCATTGCTGGCAGCGGAGAAAACCGAATTTAAAGATTGGGAACAAGACACCCCTTATTTCGAAGGTTGCCTGCCGATAGAAGTAATGGCCGAACGTGGCCGTGAAACCCTACGTTGGGGCCCGATGAAGCCTGTGGGACTGACCAATCCACATCAGCCGGATGTAAAAGCCCATGCCATTGTACAACTTCGCCGCGACAACGCGCTTGGTACATTGTTCAATATCGTGGGTTTCCAGACCAAAATGAAATACGGCGAACAGGCCCGTGTATTGTCGATGATCCCCGGTCTGGAGAATGCTGAATTTGCACGCCTTGGCGGTATTCACAGGAACACTTTCATTAACTCGCCACGCCTGTTGGATGACCAAATGCGCCTGAAATCATGCCCGAACATCCGCTTTGCGGGACAGATCACAGGCGTTGAAGGGTATGTGGAAAGTGCTGCTATGGGTTTGCTTGCCGGCCGCTTGGCAGTTGCTGAAGCCATGGGTCAAACCCGAAAATCACCCCCCAATACAACCGCAATGGGGGCCTTGATCAGCCATATCAGCGGCGGGGCCGAAGCCAAAACATTTCAACCGATGAATGTTAACTTTGGCCTGTTTCCGCCTGTGGATAACGTCAAAGGTGGACGGCGTAATCGCAAAGACCGTTACCTGGCCTATACGGAGCGCGCCAAAGCAGACTGGACAAGTTGGTTACAGGCTTGTTAACATCGCGCCTATGAGCGATCACAAAGACCACCTTTCCCGCGCTTACAGGCTGGAAACCGCAGAAGATACCCAAAAGTTTTACAGTGACTGGGCAGCAACTTATGACGCTGAAATTTTGGAAAACGGTTATGCCACACCCGAACGCTGCGCAAAAGCATTGTCAGGTTTTACCCCAGAACAGGATCTTTCCATTCTGGATGTTGGCTGCGGCACAGGGTTATCGGGCAAGTTTTTGTCCGAAACGGGGTTCACCCGTATTGATGGCTGCGACATAAACCCTGAAATGCTTGCGGTTGCAAAAACGCGTGGCGTCTATGACCGCTTGTGGCAATCAACCATAAAAGATCCGTTTCCGTTTGAAGACGGTACTTATGATGCAATCACGGCCATCGGGGTCATCGGCACAGGGGCAGCCCCAGTGACCTTGCTTTATGCACTTCTTGCCAAGCTGAAAAGCGGTGGATTGACGGTGTTTTCCTTCAATGATCACACCCTGAACGATCCTGAATTCGAATGTTGTGTGATGAACCACATCGATTGCGGAGCATTTGAATTACTATTCAAAGAACACGGGCCCCATCTGCCCGGCAAAGGCATGAACGCCAACGTCTATGTGATGCGCAAACGGTGATACGCGAACGCTTTGCACCCTCACCCACAGGGCTATTGCATCTGGGTCACGCCTATTCCGCGCTTATGGCTTGGGATGCCGTCCGAGCAAATAATGGGAAATTTTTGTTACGGATCGAAGATATTGACCTGCCACGTTGCAAACCCGAATTTGAACAAGCTATTTATCAGGATCTGGAATGGCTTGGCCTGTCATGGCCTACCCCTGTTATGCGCCAATCAATGCGTCTGGCGGCCTATGATAGCGCCCTTCAAAAACTTATCGACCTTGGCCTATGCTACCCATGCAAATGTACCCGAAAAGATATTGCACAAGCCATGTCCGCCCCGCAAGAAGGCGTAGATGTCGGCCCGGACGGACCGATCTACCCGCAAACCTGCAAAGGGCGGCCCATGTCTGAATACTCTGCAACGGACGCCATCCGCTTGGACATGGAAAAAGCGGTATCCACCATAAAAGGACATTTGAGCTATACCGAAATTGGTGGGGTCTACCCGGAAACAATCAGAGTAAAACCTGAAACTCTTGTATCGTACTGCGGCGACATTGTTCTGGCCCGCAAGGACATGGGTACGTCATATCACCTTTCCGTCGTGGTAGATGACGCTGATCAAAACATCACCCATGTTACACGCGGGCAAGACTTGGCCTCCGCCACACCCATTCATCGCCAGTTACAGGCCCTATTGAACCTGTCCACCCCCACCTATCGCCATCACAAACTGATCCGCGACGAAAATGGCAAACGGTTGGCCAAACGTGATGACGCACGCGCAATCCGAAGCTACCGCGAAAATGGCGTAACGCCACAAGGTATTCGTGAAATGGTTGGTTTGGGATTGAACCTCATTCAATGATTATTATGCGGGACAAAGCAACCAATCATCTGATGGAGTTTGACGACCGATTCTGACCCTGAGCGGGCATTATGAACTCTGTTCAGTAGCTAGCCCAGCATCAAGTAACGCCGCCATTCCGCCCTCAACATAGGATACGTTGGTAAAACCCATCTCAGTCAGCAGGTTCGCAGCAGATGCGCCGCGATAGCAAGGAGATGAACCACAGGTGGTGAGGATACGACGTGAATGATCTTGAAGTTCAGGTTCGCGATACTCTTCGTAAACCACAAGGCAGGCTTTCCATGCGAGTGATCTGCCAGGTGCATTAATAGCCCCTATGCCCAAGCCGGTCGCCTCAACTTCTTCTGCGTCCCTGACGTCCACCAGCAAAGCATTCGGGTTATCCTTCAATTCCTGCAACGCTTCATCGACACTGACAGAATGGGCTTGCGCCATTGCCTCGTCGGCCAATTCAAAGAATGTTTTCCCCATGGCTTTCTCCTGTGCCCTTCTTTCCTGTCGCAAAGATAGCATCAAACAATGATTTAAGCACCAAAATTAAAATAGCTGCTCCTGCTACATTGCACCTGTTCAGTCGTGACGCATCGCCGGTTACTAAGGGCGCAAAGCGGTCTTTCCAGCGACAGGCTATATTAGTTCTGATCAAGCTTCGGGCTTTAGAAGTTTAACTTCATCTCCATCCCGCACTTCGGTATAAAAACAACTGCGTCGGTTGGTGTGACATGCAGGGCCGGTTTGATCGACACTGATCAGCAGGCAATCCCGATCACAATCCACCCGCAGTGACACCAGTTTTTGCACATGACCTGATGTCAGACCTTTCTTCCAAAATTCCTGACGTGACCGCGACCAATAGGTCACGTGACCAGAACACAAAGTTTCAACCACGGCATCGCGGTTCATCCACGCCATCATCAGCACTTCACCTGTGCCATCTTGCTGTGCAATGGCCGGAATCAGGCCCTTGTCGTCATATTTCAGTGATGCTGCATCAAATTTTTTCATTTGCGGTCACTTTCGCTTTGCTTTCTTACATCCCCGCCCTAAATATGCGCTTAACAAATGAATTGCAAAGGCCAATACACATGGCAGACGACCACGATTTAATGAAACTTTATTCAGGGCGCATTCTAGCGTTGGCGGCTGCTATTCCACTGACGGACCGGCTTGAAAATCCTGACGCGACCGTGCGCAAACGATCGCCTTTATGTGGTTCTACCGTAGAGGTTGATGTGATGGCGAAAGACGGTATTGTCACGGGCTTTGGCCAAGATGTGAAAGCCTGCGCATTGGGGCAAACTGCGGCCTCTATATTGGCAACTCATGTTCTGGGGTTAAACAGGGATCAAATTGCAACAGCCCGCGACCAGTTATTTGCAATGCTCAAAAACAATGGGCCAGTGCCAGCCGTACCGTTTGATGATCTGGAAGTTCTGTTGCCGGCGCGTGATTACTCCAACCGTCACGCATCCATCATGTTGGCGTTTGAGGCCACTCTTGAAGCCATTGATAAAGCGTAAAAAAACGCCGCAAACCAAATGGTTGCGGCGTTAAGTTAGAGCAAGTCTAATTTCGGTGATGATAATGTGACCTATAAAGGTCATGTTCCCGAGTGAGGCATGGAACCATATAAAACCGCATATTGGGTAATGTGGTTTAAAAACCGAACAGACTGCAGGCAAAACTGGCTTAAAGACTCGGCAAATATAGCCCAACCATCAAAATTATAAAAATAGCGGTCAGGCCAAGGATATCTTCAATAATGGCTTTTGGGGTGTGGGTTGCGAGCTTGCTAATATGTTTCATAATATCCTGCCAAAATCCATTTTTAGTTTCGTTGCCTATTTGTTCTCACATTCATTCCCTTATGTAAAGAACTTTTATAGAACATTTGCGAACAAAAAGGGATATAATTTACACAATGCGGCCTAACCTACTGATAATAAACGAATAACTTTATCTTGTTCCATAAGGAACAAAAGTGTTCTCATCGCTTCACCACGGGGTGATTTAAGTGATGGATCAACGTTTATTAACATTCTTGCATCATCATGCGCGATTTTCATCAATGCGGTTTGCGATTCTAAATCTGCAATCCGAAACCGTGGCAAACCCGATTGTGCGGTGCCCAGCAAGTCGCCCGCCCCGCGTAATTTCAAATCCTCTTCAGCAATGATAAACCCATCTTCGGTTTCGCGCATCACAGTTAATCGGCGTTCAGCGGTTTTACCCAAAGGTGGTGCATACATTAACAAACAGGTGCTGGCCTCTGTTCCGCGCCCGACACGACCACGCAATTGGTGTAATTGTGCCAAACCAAAATGCTCTGCCTGTTCAACCACCATAATGGAAGCGTTCGGCACATCCACACCGACCTCTATCACTGTTGTTGCTACTAAAACGGCTATTTTCCCGCCGGAAAAGGCCACCATCGCCGCATCCTTATCCGCACGCGGCATTTGCCCGTGAACTAGACCTACATTTTCATCGCCCAATGCCAGTCGCAATGACCGATAACGGTCTTCGGCAGCGGCAAAATCAACCACTTCGCTTTCTTCAACCAACGGACAGACCCAATAAGCTTGTCGCCCCTCGGCAATTGCTGCTTTCAGACGTGCAACCACCTGATCCATGCGCGCGTTCGATACCAAAACCGTTTCCACAGGTATGCGCCCGGGCGGTTTTTCATCCAAAATTGATACATCCATATCGCCATAATGTGCCAGTTCCAGTGAACGCGGGATCGGCGTGGCGGTCATCACCAGAATATCTACAGCCTTTCCCTTGGCCCCTAAATCCATTCGTTGGCGCACCCCGAAACGATGCTGTTCATCCACTATTGCCAATCGCAGTCGGTTGAAAACAACGTCTTTTTGAAACACCGCGTGGGTGCCGACCAAAATTTCAATATCGCCCTTTGACAATGCTTGTAGCTTGGCTTTTCGTTCACTTGCCTTGTCGCGGCCCGTCAGAATTTCCAGAACAACGCCAGCCTGTTCCGCCAAAGGTTGCAGGCCCGCCAGATGCTGACGCGCCAGAATTTCGGTAGGCGCCATCATCACCCCCTGCCCGCCCGCTTCTACCGTGGCCAGCAACGCCATAAACGCCACAAGGGTTTTACCCGACCCCACATCGCCCTGTAAAAGCCGGTTCATCCGTTTTCCGCTGGCCATATCATCGGTAATTTCCCCAATGCAACGGCTTTGCGCACCTGTAAGTTTATAGGGCAATGCCGCCAAAACTTTGTTACGCATCATGCCCGTACCAATTGTGGTAAAACCTTTGGCGCGGCGGGTTTTACTGCGGGCCAAAGACAAGGTTGTCTGGTGCGCCAAAAACTCATCATAAGCCAGGCGTTCGCGGGCTTTGGCAGTACTTGACAGATCGTTCACGCTTTGGGGTGCATGGGCGGTACGAATGGCGTCATGCCACGCGGGCCATTTGTTTTCTTTTAAAACAGAGGACTCAATCCATTCTGGCAAACCCCGCACCCGTTCCAATGTCGACAATGTGGCCTTATGAATGATCTTTTGCGTAATGCCCGCCGTAAGCGGATAAATCGGTTCTATCTGCGGAAGCTCATCGGCCTCGTCGATGCGCAAAATATAATCCGGATGGACCATTTGAGCCAAGCCGTCAAACACTTCCAACTTCCCCGAAACAATCCGCTTTTGGCCTGCGGGTAATTGTTTGCGTAACCAGTCTTCGCGCGCATGAAAAAACACCAGCTGAAATGACGCACCTGCATCTTCAACCATCACACGGTAAGGTCGGCCTTTTATGGCATTGGGTTGGTGCAAACCCACAGTGACCTGAACAGTGACAACGTTGGGTAATTGCGCCTGATTGATCGTGTCGATCAGTTTGCGGTCAATAATGTTATGCGGCAGGGTGAACAACAAATCACGTGGTTTTTCCACGTCCATTTTTGCGAAATTTTCAGCAACACGCGGCCCGACACCGCCCAACCCTTTCAGGTCTGCAAACAAAGGGAACAGGGTTTCGGGGCGACGGCTCATGGGATCAATATCACCCCACGGGGCCGATAAGTGCAAGCCATTCAGCCTCACTTAACACTGTTACACCCAATTCTTCGGCCTTTTTCGCTTTGGAACCGGCCCCTGGACCGGCGACAACGTAATCGGTTTTTTTCGAAACGGATCCGGAAACTTTGGCCCCCATATCCTCTGCACGGACCTTGGCTTCTGCCCGTGTCATCAGTTCCAAACTTCCTGTGAAAACCACGATTTTGCCAACAACGAGACTGCCGGATGTATCACGTGCGGCCATATCCTGAACTTCAAACCCTTTGGTTGAAAGTAATAGGTTAATAGCAGCCCGCGTTTCACGGTTATGAAATGTATCAACCATGGCTGTGGCCATCACAGAACCAACACCATCTATGGCATTCAACATCTCCCATGCATCACCTGTGTGATCTTTAGCGGCATCCATTGCCGCGATAAAGGCAGACCACGACCCATAATTATTGGCTAAAAGTGAAGCACTGGTGTCACCAACATGACGAATACCAAGAGCATAAATCAGTTTATTAAGCGGAATTTTACGTTTTTCACTGATGGCTGCAAACAGGTTTGTCGCTGATTTTTCACCCCACCCGTCACGGTTTTTTAAATTGGTTAAATTTTCCGCATCACGTGTTTCCAGCGTGAAAATATCCGCAGGTTGCTTGATCGGCAAATCTGCATCCCTATAAAACATCTCAATCTGTTTGTTGCCTAACCCTTCGATATCAAACGCCCCACGTGACACGAAATGTTTCAATTTTTCAACAGCTTGCGCAGGACAAATCATACCACCCGTACAACGCGCTACACTGTCCCCATCTTCACGGATCGCGGGTGAACCGCATTCGGGGCAAGTGGTTGGGAATACATAAGCTTGACTGACACCCGGGCGCTTGGACAGATCAACATCGCGGATTTTTGGAATCACATCACCCGCGCGGTAAACTTCGACCCAGTCGCCTTCGCGAATATCGCGCCCTTCACGGATCGAATTTCCCTTGCTGTCGACGCCTTTGATATAATCTTCGTTATGCAGTGTTGCGTTCGACACGACCACCCCGCCAACAGTAACGGGTAATAGCCGTGCAACGGGTGACAATGCGCCCGTACGCCCCACCTGTATTTCAATCACTTCAATACGTGTATGGGCAATTTCAGCTGGGAATTTATGGGCAATTGCCCAACGCGGCGTGGTGGCGCGAAATCCCAGACGCGATTGCAAGGACAGATCATCAACCTTGTACACCACCCCGTCAATATCATAGCCTAGCGTTGCACGCTGATCTTCGATCTTTACGTATTGTTCAATCAACGCTTTTGGCCCATCACATGTTTTCATCAGCGGATTGGTTGAAAACCCCATTTCCTTCAACCGCGAAATGGCCCCAGTCTGTGTGTTGGCTAGGGGGTTAGAAAGCTCACCCCAAGCATAGGCAAAAAACTTCAATGGACGCAACGCCGTGATTTGCGCGTCCAGTTGGCGCAAACTACCCGCTGCCGCATTACGCGGATTAGCGAAAACCTTATCACCCTTTTCGCCTTGTCTATTATTCAACGCATCAAAGTCAGCATGGCTCATATAAACCTCGCCACGGATTTCCATAATCTCGGGTGCATCATCTATTGTTTGGGGAATATCAGAAATTGTTCGGGCATTATTGGTGACATTTTCCCCGACTTCACCATCCCCGCGTGTGACCGCGTGTATAAGCTTACCATGTTCATAACGTAAAGAAAGTGACAAGCCGTCAATCTTTGGTTCTGCAGTGTAAAGCAGTTCTGTATCTACCCCCATCCCCAGAAACTTGCGAATACGGGCGTCAAAATCAACGACGTTCGCATCATCAAACGCATTGCCAAGTGACAACATGCGCACCGCGTGGGTGATTTTCGAGAACGTTTCAGAAACAGATGCACCCACCTGATCAGATGGGCTGTCCGCACGTTTCAATGTTGGAAAAATAGTTTCGATATCCGCGTTACGCCGTTTCAATCGATCGTATTCCGCATCAGTTATGTCAGGGGCATCATCCGTATGATATTGTTTGTTCGCCGTCGCCAAAACATCTGCAAGATGCGCCAGCTCTGCACTTGCTTGCTGTTCTGTCAGCTTTGACACTGGAATTTCAGACACCGAACCACCCCGCCTTTTACACCACCAGATGTACGGCGAGATGGCAATATCGTCCAGCGATTCCTTATTATTGTTTATCCGGTAGCTGCCAAAACCGCAGGCGTTTCACGCGCCGGATCACGCAGGATATATCCGCGCCCCCAAACGGTTTCTATATGGTTTTCACCCCCCGTAGCTTTCGCCAGTTTCTTGCGCAGTTTGCAGATAAAAACATCGATGATTTTCAATTCCGGTTCATCCATACCACCATATAGATGGTTCAGAAACATTTCCTTGGTAAGGGTCGTACCTTTGCGCAGGGATAAAAGCTCGAACATTTGATATTCTTTACCCGTCAGATGAACCTGATTTCCGGCCACGTCGACAGTTTTTTGATCCAAGTTCACGCAAATACGCCCTGTTTCAATCACGGATTCTGCGTGACCTTGCGATCTGCGTACAATCGCCAATATACGTGCGACCAGTTCAGCCCTGTCAAACGGTTTGGTCAGATAATCATCCGCGCCATAACCAAACCCCTTAATTTTATCTTCAATCGTGTCAAACCCCGACAGGATCAATATCGGTGTTTTGATCTTCGCATTGCGCAATTGGCGCAATACCTCATGCCCGTTCATATCCGGCAGGTTCAGATCCAGCAAAATCAGATCGTAATCATATAATTTAGCTAAATCGATGCCTTCTTCGCCCATGTCTGTGGCATAAACATTGAAATTTGCATTTTGCAGCATCAATTCGATGCTTTTGGAAGTGGTTGGATCATCTTCGACGAGTAATATACGCATGTGTTGCCTCCGCGAACGGTCAGTTAATATTCCCCACACTCTGCGCACCAATGGTTAACCACTGGTTACTCCCAAGAACAAAATAGCATTTCTACCTAAGGTTGTCTATATTTTCTCAACTTTGTCACTTTTAACGCGTTGATACCGTGTGATTTTAATGCAGACCGCCACCCGTCGAATTCTTCTATCGACAGGTTGTACATCTTACAGGCTTCATCTTTTGTAATCAAACCTGTCGACACCGCCAACACAATACGGGCCTTGCGTGAGACCACCCAACGCTTTGTCTGAACGGACGGTAAATCAGACCGTGTCAGTTTGCGCCCATCGGGCAAGGTTACAAAAGTCGGAGCATTCGATTTTTTCACATACATGGGGTATCTCACAGGTTGGTTCTACATGTGTTTTGATCCAAACCCTTTAATCAGATGTAAAAGCCCCCCTTGTGAGTGTGTCGCCTTTTATTATAAAGCGAGACATTAAGAGGATCATAACCATGTCTGCCGACACCAAAACAAAACTGAATTCGATGGGCTTTGCCAAAGCCCCCAAAGATACCCGTGTGCTTGTCGCTATGTCCGGCGGCGTGGACAGTTCCGTTGTGGCCGCACAACTTGCGTCCGAAGGCTATGATGTGGTCGGTGTCACCTTGCAACTTTACGACCATGGTGCCGCTTTGGCCAAGAAAGGTGCCTGTTGCGCAGGCCGTGATATTCACGATGCGCGGCGCGTGGCCGATGAAATGGGCTTTCCGCATTACGTGCTGGATTATGAGAACAAGTTTAAAGAAAGCGTGATTGACGAGTTCGCCGACGCATATCTTGCGGGTGCGACACCTGTGCCTTGCATTCGCTGCAATGAACGGGTGAAGTTCCGTGACCTTCTGGAAACCGCCAAGGATCTGGATGCCGATTGCATGGCCACGGGCCACTACATTCAACGTTTCCAAGGGGTGGAAAAGGCGGAGCTGCATAAAGCCGCAGACGGTGATCGCGATCAAAGTTATTTTCTGTTTTCGACCAAACAGGACCAACTGGATTACCTGCGTTTTCCGCTTGGCCATTTGAAGTCCAAGGCCGAAACCCGCGCACTGGCCCGCAAGTTCGGCCTGCCCGTGGCGGATAAACCCGACAGCCAAGATATCTGCTTCGTGCCTAACGGATCATACGCCGCCGTGATTGAAAAACTGCGTCCGGGTGCGGCCGATCCGGGTGAAATCGTGCATATGGACGGCGAGGTTCTGGGCCAGCACAAAGGTGTCATTCACTACACGATCGGGCAACGGCGCGGCCTTGGTATCGGCGGGCGCGAGCCGCTTTATGTGGTAAAACTTGACCCGGACACAAAACAAGTCATCGTCGGCCCGAAAGAGGCGTTGGGGACCACGCATATTTCTATTCGTGAGATCAACTGGCTTGGGGATGAGCCGTTTGATAGCCGCACTGAATGGCACATCGACGTGCGCGTACGATCCACCCGCAGCCCCAAACCCGCCATCATCCGCCCACTGGGGCCGGACACCGCATCGGTTGAATTGCTGACAGCCGAAGAAGGCGTCGCCCCCGGACAAGCTTGCGTGTTCTATGAGACTGATGGGACACGGATATATGGTGGTGGCTGGATTTGGCGCGGGTGATGTACGGATTGGGCAATCTATTTTTTAATGCCCATTGAAATAAACCCAGTTAGTTCCCCGTATTGCGAAGAAGAAATACGGCCACGAAGCATAACAACTAAATCCTTTTTAGAAAAAGCCGTGAATTTGCGCCCTTTTTTATCTTTCAATACTATTTCTTTATATCCTGACTTCAGTAAAGCATTCCTGAAAATTGAAAAATATTGGCGACCTTTATGCCCATCAATATTATTTATCCTAACTTCACATTCGGATGGAGAAAGAAGTGAACGCCCCATTTCTACTTGCAACGAAGAATACTTATTGAAAAATTTACTTTTATGCGGCGATTTTTTGTAATACCGCCTTTTTTTTGTATAACTATGGTCCAATAATTTTGAAATATCATTGTTTTTGTGGTCTAGAGCAAAAATACAAATACTTGCTATTGTATTCAGTTCTTTCGTCATATTTAAAGCTTTACCAGCCGCGGAAGCTACCCCCGACGATATTAAAGTTACAATAATTGTTACCGCTAGAACTCTAGTAAATATATTTGAAGAACAATACATCTAAAAAAACCTTTATTGGATGTTAACATCTTTAATAATTCCCACATAGGTTGTTTGGATTCATATGTAAATGCCCAACACTCCCGCCAGCAATACCAGCCAACGGGATTATCATCACTCTATCTTATGTAAGTTAAAAAGGCGGCGCCACCGTTGTGGTTATATTTGCCGAACAAGGGCGTTACCCCTTGCACCTATTTTCATCCGATGATTTCGGTGATCTTCGCATTTGGCGCTGTTACCCGCCCTTTGAAGATCCGTGAACCACATTTTGTCGACGGCTTGCTTATACACCTGCAAGGGTTGATATGGTGTTAGGCATGCGCGCGGTGATCTGCATTATTCCCCGATTTTATCGATCATAGCCCGTATAATCGGTTGATCTGTCCGTACCGTTATCATTGTTGTCTCGGGCCGTTCCAGCAGCGCGTGCAGCAAGATTATAAACGGGTCTGCGGGGTCGTAATCTTTGTTGGTATGCAGGTAGCCCAGCACCCAACGGCGTTGTTCATTGTTCAATCGGATGGTTTTCAAAATCGTTCCCCTTAAAAATTTTCAAATGAAAACGGCTGTCGAAATGCTTCGACAGCCGGGGAGTTCGAAAATCGTCACAAGAACGACCGCAATAGCCTTTAGGCCGAAGCCCTGGACATGCGCTATTGCCTCCCCGACCTAATAAATCGAGAAGGCATCATTCACGGTTGATACCAACCGCTTGTGAAGAGGTTTCGATGCCCCGAGGCTGACATACGCCAACCCTGCACACAGAGTAGGATAAGATCAGGATCAGGGAAAGAGTGAATGTATCAATAGCCGCGGCGTAAAACCACACAGCTTGCGGATTATTCTACGGCTGAATTGCGCGTTTGCGCATCCACAACAGCCCCGCCGCGCAGAACCTCTGCCCGTGCCTGATATGCCCCAACGGGCCAGCCACCCGCTGGGCGTTTTTTGCCGGTGTAATACATCTGCTGGGCTTTATCATTGTTCACAGGGTCATAAGTCTTGGTGATAATCGGGCCTTGCGGCCCTGTCAGGGTCAGGCGGATTTTGTCACCCGCTGCCATGTTGATGGCCCGCACATAAGCGACCAAGGCAGGGTCGGTTGGATGCGGGGTGAAGTTTTCAAACTTACCCAACGCGATATCATCCATCTTTATTGCCCTATCCGCAAAGCCAAGGTTGATGATTTGGGTCGGTTGGTAGGCCAGCGCATCTTGCAGCATTGGTGCCCACAGATTGGCACCCACCGCGAACGGATCAACCTTTTGACCGTCCTTACGCACGGCGATATGAACATGCGGAAACTGCGTGCGGCCCGACAGGCCCACCTGCCCCAGCACAGCACCGGCCTGCACCATTTGGCCTTTCACAACCCCAATACTGCCCTGTTTCATATGGCAATACTGGGTTTCCCAACCGTCCGCATGGGCAATCAAAACCCCGTTGCCGCAGTCTTTGCCATTGATCGCAGCGCGATCGGCATCCGTGCGCACCGGCCTGTCAGCCATACCGTTCCGCAACCCTTTAACCCGCCCTGCGGTTGCAGCCAGTACATTTACGCCAGCCTGCATTGCCTTGCGCGTTGTCAGACGAATATCCGTCCCTTTATGCCCGTCATAAGTTACGTGCCCACCTGCAAAGTCACGCACCCCGTTTGTGTCGTCCAAATCCATATATTGCTGAATGAAACAGGTTTCACCCAAAGTACAATCAATCGGCCAGTTAAGAACAGGCGGTGCCGCAAAAGCGGGTGCTGCAATCAAGCATAGGGCCGGAACGATACGATCAATCATTTTCTTTCCTTTAACTTGGCCACAAAAAGATACCGCAAAAAACTATACACATATTTACCAGATATCAAATGCAAGGGGTATAGCTGTATGATGTATAGTCCATTGATCAGCGGCAACATGCTTTTTGCAACCATATCCGGTTTCGTCTAGGGTAAAAAACCTTCCCAAAACGCCCCCATCCTCATACAGGCGATTGACAGTGGTACATCGGTAGGTAAATTCTGGAAACTGAACCTATCGCCTGCCAAAGCTAGTTCATAATGCAAAGGCAGCGCATTCGAAAACAGAAAGCCGCCACCCATGTCCCTAGACAAAGTTCTTGCCCATATCGATGCCGACCAAGATATCGCCCTTGCCCGCCTGATTGATCTGTTGCGCATCCAAAGTATTTCAACTGATCCGGCTTATGCAGGGGAATGCGACAAGGCCGCGGATTGGTTGGTGGATGATCTGAAATCGATCGGGTTTGACGCCTCTAAACGGCCAACGCCAGGTCACCCGATGGTAATGGCACACGGGTCACAGGAAAATGGCACCCATGTGTTGTTCTACGGCCATTACGATGTGCAACCCGTTGATCCGCTTGATCTGTGGGATAACCCGCCGTTTGATCCGCAAATTGAAGATACCCCGAACGGAAAAGTCCTGCGCGGTCGTGGGTCGTCCGACGACAAGGGCCAGTTGATGACGTTCGTAGAAGCGTGTCGGGCATGGAAAGCGGTAACGGGGGAATTACCGACTAAAATCTCGATCTTCTTTGAAGGCGAAGAAGAAAGTGGTTCCCCTTCTTTGGTGCCATACATGGACGCCAATAAGGACGAGTTGAAAGCCGATGTCGCCTTGATCTGTGACACTGGCATGGTGGAACGCGATACACCTTCTATCGTGACTATGTTGCGCGGTTTGGTGGGTGAACAGATCACCATCACCGGACCATCCAAAGATTTGCACAGCGGCATGTACGGTGGCCCTTCGATCAACCCCATTCGGGTGCTGACCAAGGCACTTGCCGCGTTGCACGATGACACGGGCACCGTGACGCTGGACGGTTTCTACGACGGCGTGCCGGAACTGCCTGCGAATGTCGCCGCACAATGGGAATCCCTTGCTTTTGATCCTGAAAATTTCCTGAAAGAGGTTGGATTGTCGGTTCCCGCAGGTGAGGCTGGTCGTTCTGTGCTGGAACAAATCTGGTCACGCCCCACGGCTGATGTGAACGGCATTTGGGGTGGCTATACCGGTGACGGCTTTAAAACCGTGTTACCATCGCAAGCACACGCCAAAGTCAGCTTTCGTCTGGTCGGGCAACAAGACCCTGTCAAAATCCGTGCAGCATTCCGCGCCCATATAGAAAGCTTTCTGCCTGTGGACTGTTCCGTGGAATTTCATGAACACGGTGGATCTGGTGCATCCAACATGGCAATAGATCACCCCGCCTTTGAGGCCGCGCGCGGAGCATTGTCACAAGAATGGGCCAATGAAGGCGTCTTTGTTGGTTGCGGCGGCTCTATCCCTATCGCAGGGCATTTTCAGGATGTTGTCGGCATTGAAAGCATGTTGATCGGTTTTGCCCAAGATGACGACAGTATCCATTCCCCGAATGAAAAGTACGATATCCGCAGTTTCCATAAAGGCGTGCGCAGTTGGGCACGGATATTGGCGGCCCTTGCGTAAGTTACGCCTTAATTTAGCCACAATTTTAACGTTATATGAACACACTAAGGGCATCTCTGCCTTTATGTAGACGATTGTATGTCGATAGTTTGCCGCTTGTATGGCAAATTTTTAAAGAGTGTAGGAGTAAAAAATGGCGTATCAATTTCCAAAAATCAAACATGCTACCGAAGCCGTTATAGACTGGCCGGAAAAACTGAAGTCTGTGGAAGACGTAAAGATGTTTGAAGATGTGCGGATGTCTTTAGCGATACAAGACACCAAAAAAACCTACTCCAAATAACCCAAACCGGGGATCCTTACAAAGGCTTCACTTTTAACAAAGGCGAAGACTGTACTTGTGTTGAAAGGCAACAAGAAAACATCGTGACATTTAAGGGGAACAAACCATGTTAACATTTTTAGTTTTTATGAATTTCGAGACAGCCCAGCAAATGATTGTATCAAGATACCCGAATGAAGATGCTTGTGGAAAAGATATGCCCGCTAAAATCGCGTACTATTTCCCGGATGGTGTGCCGGACAGATTATTTACCAAGTGCATTGTCACAAAAATCATCGGCACGTCATCGCCAATCCCTAGACCCGACAGTGTGGGGTTAACTTTTGATCTTATTGAGTAATGTTGCTTGTGGATTAGGGGGTTATGGGTCAGCTAGATTATGATTGCATACGCGTGTTGCGCCCGCCACGTCTTTTTCCCGCATTTTTTGACGTCTTCAACCCATCCCTGATCACTTGCGTCATCGGATGATTTTTATGGCCCGCTTCATATTCATCCAAAAGCTCTTGCAAATAGGCTTTCATATCACCTTGCGGGGTGTTCATCGCCCAATCCAGAAAAATCATGCGGCATTCTTCCAGCGTCACATCGTGAATGCGGTAAGACTCATAGATCATACCGCGTGGGTCGATCTTTAGATTTCCTTTAAAAACAGCCATGGCAAATTCCCTGCATCAGACTTTTGACAGATACTTTAAAATAATCGCCTCTGCATCCTTTGTTTTCGACATCATGGCCGCTTCTAGCGTCACTTTGTCTGTAAAGTCGGTGGTTGTCAGGATATGCGACAAGCCGGCCTTGCCCAAAGTCTCTATATTAAACGCACCTGTTACCAACAATCGGCTAATGTGCTGAATTTGGCTAAGCAGGCTATGGGTTTCGATTAACTGTACTGCATCATTCGCATCAAGCAATCCACACTCGGCCGCTTGGGTCAATTGACCTTTCGGGTCATTTTCAAGGATATTGCCGATCAGCGCACAAGCTTGCGCCAACAGTTCAATATCCAGCAAGCCGCCAGCGATTTCCTTAACTTCCCAAACGGTTTTGTTTTTTGATTTTGCCTGTGCCAAACGATCACGCATTTCGGATACTTCGGTCATCACCTTCACCCGATCATGTTTCGCGCTAATAATCCCCGCACGGATGTCTTCCACCTGTTTGATCACATCAGGTGCGCCCGCCACCAAACAAGCCCGCGACAAGGCAAGATGTTCCCAGACCCACGCTTTGGTTTTTTGATAGCTTTCAAAACCCGCAACACTTGTCGCTACCGGGCCGGAACGGCCAGAGGGGCGCAAGCGCATATCCACCTCATACAACTTGCCTTCGGATGTGGGTGTTGTCATTGCCGTCACCAAAGCCTGCGTTAAGCGCGCGTAATACTGCACTGTCGCAAGCGGGCGTTTGCCGTTCGAACCCTCCTGTCCCGCAGGATCGTAAATTACGATCAAATCCAAATCGGAAGTCGCTGTCATTTCATTTGAACCCAGTTTACCCATTGCCAGAATGGCCAAACCGCTTTCTGCTATATCTCCATGCTTACGGGAAAATTCTGCCTTAACCACGGGCAACAGGCAAATCAGACAGGCCTGCGCCAGTTCGGAATAGGCGAGTGACGCTTCAAACGCATCCGCGATATTGCGCAGTTGCAAAACGCCCAAACGAAAATGATGTTCTTTTTGCCAACGCCGCGTGATATTCAGCTTGTCTTCATAATCGTCCGATGCCGCCAATGCTTTTTGCAAGTCTTGCACCAATGTCGCTTTGTCAGGCAGCGGTTGGAAAAATGCCCCCGACAGAACTGCATCCAGTACCGAGGCATTGCGCGACAGATACGTAGCCAAAGATGGGGCTGTGGCGACAATATCCAGAACCAGGTCTAGTATCTGCGGATTACTGTCGAACAATGAAAACAACTGAACACCGGATGGCAGGCCGCGCAGAAAAGTTTCAAAATGGGCCAAAGCCTCTTCCTGATTTTGCGATGCGGCAATACCCTTGGCGATTTTGGGTTTCAAGCGCTGAAAAATATCCAACGCACGAGCGCTGCGAAAGGCAGGCAATGTTTCCCATGTCCCAAAAATACTTTCGTAATCAGTATCTTGAGCGTTTTCATTTTGGTTCGGTGCAAAAAACGCTTCGATTATGCCATGTACCGATTGCAATCGTTCCCTGACCTCATCTTTCAAAACCTCGGTCTGCTCATAACCACAGAACCGCGCGAAACGGTGCATTTCCACTTCCGTATTGGGCAGATTATGGGTTTGAAGATCGCCAATCATCTGAATGCGGTGCTCATGGGTGCGGTGCATGATGTAGGCCGCGATCAACTGATCCGCTATGTTTTCTTCAATCCAGTTGCGTTCCGCTAAATTCCGTAAAGTTTGAACCGTACCCCGATCGCGCAGGCCCGCATCGCGCCCCCCGGCAATCATCTGACGGGTTTGGGCAAAAAACTCGATTTCGCGTATTCCACCACGACCCAGTTTCATATTGTGGCCAGCCAGATCAATTTCACCTGCCAGCCCTTTATGCGCACGGATGCGCAGGCGCATATCATGGGCCTCTTCAATTGCGGCAAAATCCAGATGCCTGCGCCACACGAACGGGGTCAGATTTGCCAAAAATTGCTTACCCGCAGCAATATCACCCGCACAACTGCGCGCCTTGATAAACGCCGCGCGTTCCCATGTCCGCCCTTCGGTTTCATAATAACGCATTGCGGCCGTATCCGAGATACAGACGGGTGTGACAGATGGGTTGGGGCGTAATCGCAGGTCAGTACGAAACACATAACCGTCAGCCGTCACATCGGACAAGATTTTGCACATGCGCTGAATAATACGGATCAGATGCGGGCGTACTTCACCTAAATCTTCCAACTTGTAGCGGCTATCATCAAAAAAGCAGATCAGGTCAATGTCTGATGAATAATTCAGCTCAAAAGCACCCATCTTGCCCATCGCCAATACGAAAATACCGGCGCAATCATTGGCATCACCGTCTGCCTCTTCAGGTAGTTTTCCGCGTTTTATCTCTGCCTGAACCAAGGATTTTAGGGCAATATGAACCGCGAAATCCGCGAAATCCGTTAAAATTTTTGTAACCGTTTCCAGCGACCAGACACCACCAAGGTCACAAAGAGCTGTTAGAAGTGCAACACGTCGCTTGGCACGGCGCAAGCTGGTTGCAAGGGCATCAGGGCCAACCCCTGCCAGGATATCCCTGAACATCGTTTCAGGGTTCTGATCCCAGATCTGCGCCAACCAGTCACTTTCTTTTTGCATAAGGCCGCGTAGATAGGGGCTGCACCCTGCTGTTCCGACAACCAAATCGTAAACAGCCCCATCACTTAAGCCGCAAGCCGCTGCGGTTTCCGTACCAAGGCCCGCTTCAAAAGGGATCGGGGCCTGTGTGATTTGATCTTTTAATACCATAGGCTTTTGTGGGCAGTGCTGTTAGCAAGGTCAAGATGAATAAGGACGTAATGATGAGCAAAAGCCTGAAACGCGTGATCAAACACGCCGCAGATATGGAACTTGAAATCAAGGTCATCGAAATGCTTTCCCCCACCAAAACTGCACAACAGGCCGCAGATGCTGTGGGCTGTGATCTGGATCAAATCGCAAAGTCTATTATTTTTCTGGGTAAAAACAGTGACACCCCGGTTTTATTTTTAACTGCGGGCGGAAACCGTGTTTGCGCCGGCAAAGCATCAAACACAGCCGATGAACCATTGGGTAAGGCCGATGCGGGTCTGATCCGCACAAAAACAGGTTTCGCTATAGGTGGCGTATCCCCAATTGGTCATCTTAACCCAATTCGATGTTTCGTTGACCAAAAGCTGATGGATTTTGATACTGTGTGGGCAGCTGCCGGTACACCGAACCATCTGTTTTCAATAAGCTCAGACAGACTGCTTACCGCAACAAAGGGAATTATTGCCGATTTTTGCGAATAGCCGCCAATACTGATTTTGCCGCGCGCAATCCGGGCGGATCTCCCCCCTCGCCCAATTGCTGCATCGTGTCGTTCAAAGCCACTATTTGCGCATCCCGTATCTCTTTATCATTCAAAATATTCAAAACCGCCCCAGCCACAGCTTCGGTGGTACATTTTTCAAACAAAAGTTCCGGCACTACATAGCTGTCGGTCGCAATATTGATTAGATTGGCCCGATCAATCTGCGCCAACCGTTTGACCGCGCGTTCCGTCAACCAACTGGCCTTATAGGCCACGACCATCGGGCAACGTTGTTCGGCCAAGTCCAATGCAATGGTGCCCGATGTGGCAAGAGCTGCCCGACTGGCCGCATAGACCGCACGTTTGCGATGTTCCGCTTCAAGCGGGGTAAACGGTGTGGGGTCAAGTATTTGAATAGGTAAAGTGGTGTTTGATAGTTGGGATTTTAATTCGGCTAAAATTGGACGTGCGGCAGGTAGCACAAACTTTGTTTGCGGCCGCTCTTCCAAAATAAGCTTTATCGCTTCAAGATAAATCGGCATAAGTCGTTTAATCTCGGATCGTCGTGACCCCGGCAGAACCGAAATGATTTCGTCACTCGGTTTTAAATCCAACGCCTCCAGAACCTTTTTTATCTGCACTTTTGTAGGTGTATCTTCAGTTGTGGCAGGATGGCCGACAAAATCACATGTCATACCTTCAGCAATCATATAAGGGGGTTCAAACGGTAGTAATGCCAGCACATGATTAACTGTTTTTGCCATTTTCGCAGCCCGTTCAGGGCGCCAAGCCCAAACAGACGGGGCCACGTAATGCACTGAAAACTGTTTGGGGTACTCTGCACGCAGTTTTTTGCCCACACGCAGACAAAAATCGGGGCTATCGATGGTAATCAATACATCTGGGCGCATATCAATTGCGGCTTTTGTTGTTTGTGAAATGCGCCGTTTTATCTTTGGAATAGACGGGATAACTTCAAATAATCCCATGATCGTCAGATCGGACATCGAAAAAAGTGATTTCAAACCAGCAGCTTGCATCATTTCGCCGCCAACACCGCAAAATTCGACCTGTCCCTTTGTCAGGGTTTTCAGGCTTTCCATCAGGTTACCGCCAAGCTTGTCACCCGAAGGTTCACCTGCGATGATAAAAACCTTCAACGTATCAGCCATCAGGCATATCCTTGGGGTCGAACCCGTGAATGAACAGGCCCAATTTATCAGCGGCGGCAACGGTATCTTCCAACCCCAAAACCAATACACCTTGTGTCTGAACGGCAATACCGCTTAGGCCCGCTTTTGCAGCATTTTCAACCGTATCGGGGCCAATGGCAGGTAAATCAATGCGCCAGTCCTGCCCTTGTTTCGGGGCCTTCAGCAGTACACCTTGTCCCGCATTTTCATCAGGCCGATAATCGGCAGAGGTTGTTGCGACAAAATTTAGCATAGCGTCCGTACCCTGAATGGATTCAACCCCCAGACACAGACCTTGGGCCACAACCGCGCCTTGCCCCACATCGGCAATGCCCATTTGCGTGACAATGGCATAAGCGCGTTTCATATCCGTAAAATCATCAGCCGATGGGATCGCTTTGGTCAATGTGCCGCCAAGGGCCAGCAAATCTTTCAGTATTTCATGCGCGCCCAGAATTTGCAGCCCTTCTGCTTCAAAAATCGACCTTATGGCATCCAAAGTGGCCGTATCCCCGCTTTTCAACGTCGGTAACAGTTTGGCCGCAACCGAGATCATTTTCAGGTCGAACTTCAAAGGGTTTATGCGCGGTCTGATAATGTAGCCTGCAAAAACAACATCGCGGCAGCCTGCGGCCTTAATTGCTTTAAACATGGTTCCGGGTTTTTCAAATCGGGCTTCGATCAGATGTTCATTTGTTATCCAATCGGGGCGAAACCCATTGAAACACACCAAAATAACCTTACGCCCTGCTTGCACGGCCGTAGCTGCAAGCATTTCAGGCAAACGGCCTTTGCCTGCAAGGATTGCTAAAGGGGCCTGTGGCATATGATTAATGCCCTTTTGGTGCAGTACAAAGACCACGCGAGGTGTCAGCTTGGGCAAACGTCACCATTTGTGCGACAAGACCGCTGTCAGGGTAGTCGGCCAGTGCTTTGGACAATCGTTTTTGCAACGTGCCCGTATCTTGATAAAACACATCTTTGAACGCGGCGCGTAAGCTGTGAATATCGGCCTTTTCATAACCGCGCCGCTTCAATCCAACCAGATTAAGTCCGGTTAAATCCGCACGATTGCCATGAACCATGCCAAACGGGATCACGTCTTCAGCAACGGCTGCAAAGCCTGCCAGCATTGCCCCAGTCCCGATACGGCAGAACTGGTGTATGGCGGAATGCCCGCCCATAATAACGTTGTCCTCTACAATAACATGGCCACCCAGACTGACACCATTGGCCACAACGATACCACTTCCAAGAATGCAATCATGACCAATGTGGGCATTGACCATCAACAGATTATTGTCGCCGATTTTCGTTACCCCGCCACCGCCAGCCGTGCCAGGATTTAACGTAACCCCTTCGCGGATACGGTTTTTTGCGCCAATTTCCAACTTTGTTCGCTCACCTGCGTACTTCAAATCTTGTGGCGCATGCCCTACAGAAGCGAAAGGATAAATCATGGTATCATCGCCGATATTGGTCCAGCCGGCTACGACAGTATGTGATTTCAAAATACAACCGGAACCTAATGTCACATCCGAACCGACATGTGAGAACGCCCCGATTTCGCAATTTGGGCCGATAGTCGCGCCATCTTCAACAATTGCGCTTGGATGGATATTTGCAGAGGCATGAATTGCCATATTCAGGCCTCTTCGGGCGGGATGATCATTGCGGCAAAGTCCGCTTCGGTAACGATTCTGCCGTCAACGACCGCATCACCGTGGAATTTCCAGATTTTACCGCGCCCGCGAATAACCTTCACATGCAGTTCCATCACATCCCCCGGACCGACCAGATGGCGGAACTTACAATTATCGATTGAAAGGAAATAAACCAAGGCGCCGCTGTCTTCCAGTTCAAGTGACTTGCTGACCAAAATACCTGCAGTTTGCGCCATTGCTTCAACAATTGTCACGCCGGGCATTACCGGTTGTGACGGAAAGTGACCCTGGAAATGTGGCTCGTTGGTGGTTACGTTTTTAATCCCGACAGCGCTGATTTTCGGGACTAATTCACGAACTTTATCAACAAAAAGAAATGGATAGCGATGCGGTATCAATCGCTTGATTTCTTGAATATCAATTGTTGCGGAAGTGGTTTCGGTCATGCGTCTGGGCCCTTGTTTTTGTTACTTATGATTAGCAATCAATGCGCTTTAGATCAAGCGATTGGGTTATTCTTGGGGCTGTAAGTTTCCCGCACCCAAAACTCGGTCTATATGTTCGATTGCACTATCCGTGATGTCACCAGAACTTCCGGACATGAAGATCGCCTGATCGTTTAAAATAAACTGAATACCACGTTCTTGCATCAAATTAACAATAATAGGCTGGGCTTGAACAAAGAACGCTCGCTGTGCCTGTATGCGTGATGCATTTAAAATATTTAGTTTTTGCGCCTGATCACGGCGAATGATTTCGACTTTTTCATTAAAAACGGCCGCCAATGCGCGAAATTCAGCATTGGAAAGCTCTTTGCGTTTTTGGGTTAAATCCGCTTCTTCGTCCGCCAGTTCTTTTTCAATACGCCGATTTTCTTCTACCAGTATGTTTGCATCATTTTGGAATTTTTCATTGAAGTTTTTACCAAAAAGGCTGCCTGTAAATAATTTGTCCTGATTGATCGTTGCAACCGACAAAAACTGCTCAGACGTAGGGTAACTTTGTGCAACCGCCGCGATTGGCGATTGCAAGCTTAAACAAAGTGTAAAAAGAACCAGATTATTTTGGATACGGCCCATTCGTCGTTAGAAACGTGTCGCAATTGAAAAACGGAAGCTTTCAGTTTCATCAAATACTTCTTTATTAATAGCTTTGGCAAAATCGAACCGAAGCGGGCCAAGTGGCGATTCTATAAATAAGGTAAGCCCCACGGATGTTCGCAAGGATGACGAGTCGTCAAACCCGCCAGTAAAGTCCAACCCCCAAAGCGATCCTGCATCAAAAAATATTCCACCGTGAATTCCGTACTCTTCCGGCAACCCAAGTGGAAAGCTGGCCTCGGCCCGAAAAGTGAAAAACTGGTTGCCACCCAATGCCTGATCCACATTAGTATCGCGCGGCCCGACACCTTGTTGTTCAAACCCGCGTAGATTTGCCCCACCAAGCATGAAACGTTCTGTAATCAGTGTAGTGTTATTGGATGATACAATCACCCCACCTTCAACCTCGGCGGATACGATAACTTCTTCATTAAAGAACGATTTGAAAAACTTCGCATTGGCCGTTGTACGTGAAAAGGCCCTGTCACCCGTCAGCCCTGCCAGTTCCTGCGTGATCGAAAAATTGTAACCGGATGTTGGCTGAATGATCGAATTCCGTTTATCAACACTATAAGTCAAGCCGATCAGGCCCGTTGTTGAAGAACCGAAATCCGGTTGCATCACAATCGATGCTTCGCCAATGTTAAAATTAGCAGGCGCAACACCGTTATCTGTTTGCGAATTCGTTTCAATTTTATCAGAAGAAAAATTGGCGAAAAGCCGCAACCGGCCGTTCTGGCTGATCGGAAACGCAAGGCTTGGGGAAAAGTTAATTGAAGCCGTATCATAGGGTGTATTATCAAGATCGGTTGTTCCAAAGCCAATGTTCAGACCGAATGCAAGATTACGACCCAGAAATGCAGGTTCCAGGAAACTTGCCTGAAGGGCGCTATCTTGTGATGAGGCTGTCACGGCGGCACCCACAGTTTGCCCACGGCCTAGAAAGTTTTTCTCTTGCACGTTGATGGTAAAGCCAAGACCGCTATCCGAACTGGCCGTAATCCCAAACCCAAGCGTCCCTGTTGGTTGTTCTTCAACATTCACATCCAGAACAACTTGTTCGGGGGTAGATCCTTCACGTGTCTGAACATCTACATTCTTGAAAAAGCCGGTTTGGCGTATCCTGTTTGTTGCCTGTTTGACTTCACGACGATTGAACGTATCACCCTCAACCGTATTGAATTTGCCGCGAATAACCCGGTCCAAAGTCGTTGAGTTTCCTTCGATATCAATTCGTTCAACGAACAAACGTGGCCCACGTACAATGCTGATTTCAACATCAAGGGTACGGTCGGTATCATTTCTGGTGATCCGCGGTGTTGATTGTATAAAGTTTTTACCAAGCGATGACGCTTGGTGGTCAATCCGTTCCAAAACAGTATCAATTTCAGTGGCTCTATAGGTAGAACCCCGTTTGATTGTATTCAGCTTTTGGTATTCTTCGGCATCAATATCACTTTCAAGGCTAATAATCGTAACTTCACCAAAGTCATATTGCTGCCCCTCTTGAATATTCAAAGTGACATGAAATGAATTGCGCTGCTTTGCAAACTCGGCTGTTGTGGATTGAACCTGAAAGTCGATATAACCACGTTTTTTATAAAACTCGCGCAAGCGTTGCTTATCAACCGCAATCCGGTCTTCTATATATGTATCGCCCTTGACGATACTGCGCAGCAAGCCTGCCTGTTTTGTCGCAAGAACACGTTTCAAACGCCGATCTGAAAATTTGCGATTGCCCAATAGGGTTATACGGCCGATTTCGGTAATTTTGCCTTCTTTAACCTCAAAGACCAAATCAACACGATTGTCTGAACGGCGAATAATTCGGGGTGTAACCCGGGCAGCCAAACGTCCCGATACGGCATAAGCATCCGCAATTGCCTGCGCATCGGCCTCTGCTAACGACGGCGAAAAAGCGCGGCGTGATGTTGAGCGCACCAAAGTCATAAGAGGCTCGTCTTTTAACTTTTTGTTACCTTCGATACGGATAAGGTTGATTGTTGGATGTTCAACAACATCAATTACCAGGCGTCCACGTTCGGGATGAACATCTACCGTTTCAAACAGGCCAGAGTTAATCAGGTTCTGAGTTGCAGCATTCACTTGACCAGGCGTCACCCTTTCGCCGGGCGTGATCCCTGCGATCGACCGTACGGTATCCGATGCGATACGTTCATTGCCGGCCACATCAATACGACTGTAAACGGCAGTTGCTTGTCCATAAGCTGTGTATATTTCTGGTGTCGCATAAAGCGAAGCCGCACCAACCGCAATCATTAATGCTGTTGATTTCAGGATGGTGCATCGGCTTTGAATGAATTTAGTAATTGTCATCAGATTGGCTCTTGTCTTCTTACCCCGGTTGGGGTGCGGTATAACACGAGATTTTCAGTTGCACCATCCTATTTTGATAGCTGTTACAATAACCTTATAAAGTCATTAAAAGTAGCAAAGACCATCATGGATAAAAGCAATGTCAGCCCCATTGTCATAGCGATTTGAACCGCTTTTACACTGGGCGGGCGCCGAAAAACCGCTTCAAACGCATATATCACCAAATGCCCACCATCTAAAACCGGAATAGGCAGCAGGTTTAAAAATCCGATCGCGGCTGACAAAAAGGCGATCAGTTCAATAAACGATACCAAGCCTTTTGATGCTGTATCACCGGACATTTGCGCAATTCCCAGCGGCCCTTGCAGGTTTTCCGCCCCCACTTGCCCCGTTGCAATCAGATAAATACCATTCAAAGAACTTGAAATGACAAAATATGTGCTTTTCACACCAAAACCTGCCGCATCAATTACCGAAAGATTAGTGCGTGGCGATTCAAACGCAAAAGCACCGGAAACGCCAATCATCATACGTTTTTCAAACGTGTTCTGGCTGATTTGAAGATCTCTGAATTCAGGCGTAATGGCCAACGTCATTTCGCGGCCATCACGCCAAACTCTAAGGTCAATAGCACCTGTGTCGGATGCTTTGATAACTTCAATCAATTGTGAAAAAGTGCGCAGTTCATTATCATCAGCGGACAATAAAACATCGCCCTTTTTAAGACCAGCCTTACTGGCAGGCGACACGGGCATGACCCAACCGACCAAAGCCGGCGTAAAATACGGGCCCGTTACCTGTTGCTCACGCCCGTCGCGCTGGATCAGATAAGAGATGTCTACCGTGTAGTCCAAACCACCTGACACTTTAATAATCTCTGAAAACGTCTCAACCTTAGTGCCGTTTATCGCAAGTATTCTATCCCCTTCGCGCAAATCATATTGCGTTTGCGGCAGGTCGGCCAATTTTCCAATCACGGGTTCATTCGAGACTGTTCCGGAGGCAAACATAATGCCGGCAAAAATAGCTGTAGAAAGAATGAAATTGGCCGCAGGGCCTGCAAATACGGTCAAAGCGCGCTTATACAACTTAGCCCCATTCAATGTTTTATGCTTCAAAGCTGCAGCAACATCTTGCCCCCCGGGGCGACTGGCCGCATCGGCATCACCCAAAAATCGCACATATCCGCCCAAAGGTACTGCCGCCAACTGCCATTTGGTGCCGTGTTTATCCTGACGTGAATATATGACCGGGCCGAAACCCAATGAGAACACCTCTGCATGTATTCCGCACCAACGGCCAACGATATAGTGGCCATATTCATGGATCGCGACGACAATGCTTAACACAATGACAAAAGGTATCACTGTGGTTAATAGGTCGCCGATCAGGGGGATGTGGATCAGAAAATCAAACATTACTTGTTACTCATTTTAAACAGTTTCAAAACATACTCACGTGCCCATGTATCAGATTTTAAGATTTTGTCCATTGAATCTGCATCACAATTTCCAAAATTTTCAAGTGATTGGACGGTTTCGTTAACTAAATCCGCCATATCCAGAAAACCAATGCTGCGATCAAGGAATAAATCAAGGCACTGTTCTTTTGCTGCATTAAACACAGTCCCTGCAAGTCCGCCACGTTTCATAGCGTCATGTGCGATGGCAATTGCGGGAAAACGATCCATATCTGCGGGCTGGAAATCCAGCTGTGACAGTTTGGAGAAATCCAATCGATCCACGCCCGTATCCGTACGAACCGGCCAATACAAAGCGTACCCTATCGCCCCGCACATATCCGTTGGGCCCATTTGCGCGATAATTGCCCCGTCTTTAAACCCGACCATGCTGTGAATGATGGATTGCGGGTGAATAACGACATCAATCTTGCCACCAGATATTCCAAATAATTCTTTTGTTTCAATAATTTCCATAGCCTTATTGAACATAGATGCACTATCAATTGAAATACGCTGCCCCATCGACCAATTTGGATGATCAGCGGCCTGTTCCGGTGTCGCATGTGCCATTTCTTCTATTGTAGAATTCAAGAAGGGACCGCCTGAAGCTGTCAGGATCACACGTTCGACACGGTTTATATCTTCCCCGTTCAAGGCCTGAAAAATTGCCGAATGTTCACTGTCTACGGGTAAAAGCGTAGTACCTGCACACTTACAAGTCTCGTGTAGCAATGCGCCGCCACACACAAGGCTTTCTTTGTTGGCCAAGGCAAGGGTTTTGCCGTTTTCAGCAATTTTAAGGCTGACCTCCAGCCCCGCAAAGCCGACAACCGCAGATATTGCCCAATCCACGGGATCGGCAGCGGCGGATAATAGCGCATCGCGCCCTGCCTGTACTGCAATACCCGTCCCTTTTAGGCGCGATTGAAGGTCATCAAGGCGTGAAATCTCTGATGTCACCGCAAGCTTGGCATTCAATGCAACCGCAATTTCGGCCAGTTTTTCAATGTTCTTGGCACCTGTTACGGCATGAACATCAAAGGCATTCCGATTATGTTGAATGATCGAAACTGTATTTTGTCCAACGGAACCCGTTGCCCCGAATATTGAAATACTGCGCATTAAAGGTATCCCAAAACACCGGCCAGAAAAACGATCAAACACACGCCTAAAACGCCGTCGAAACGATCCAGAAGACCACCGTGCCCGGGGATCAGATTGCTACTGTCCTTGACCCCTGCCCGACGTTTGATTGCAGACTCGACCAAATCACCGATTTGGGCAGCAATTGCCGCCAGTACAGACACCACGATCAACAAGACAGGTTGGGCTGTAAATATCACAAACAACACACCTACACCTGCGGCCAGCACCCAGCCACCAAGCGTTCCCGACCATGTTTTTTTCGGACTGATACGCACCCATAGTTTTGGTCCGCCAAATATCTTCCCGGCAAAATAACCACCTATATCACTGGCAATAACGCATAAAAGCAACCAAAGGGTCAGGATTAAACCCAAATCCTGACGAAAGTTTCCCAGAGCTGTTGTTGCGAATATAACAATAAGGACAGTTAAAAAGACTGTTACTTTCGACGTTCTATGCGTTTCGGACATCAGCAGGGCCACTAGGATTTGCGTGCCTAATATGATTGGTGGCGAAAAGCCCAATGGAAAGAAGGTCAAGAATGTGCAAAAGCCGACAATAATGCCGGAAACAACAGCAATTTTCATGCGCCCATCATGGATACGGCTTATTTCCCATCCCATAAGGGATGCCGCCACAATCAACAGGGCCTTGAAAGCTTCACCACCTTGCCAGATTGCAAACCCGGCAACAATCAACATAACAACGGCTGATATCACGCGTGTCATCAAGTCGGAAAAGTCCGCTTTGGTTTTCATTTCCCGATCACTGACCCGAAACGACGTTCACGTGCACGGAAATTACTAATTGCCTGTTCGTATAAGGCCACTGTGAAATCGGGCCAAGATTCATTGATAAATGCGTATTCGGCATACGATGATTGCCAAGGCAGAAAATTTGATGTGCGATATTCGCCGGAAGTACGGATCACCAAATCAGGGTCAGGTGTTCCTGCAGTGTCTAGAAAACTGCTGACCGTCTCTTCAGTTATGTCTTCTGGTCGCAACTGGCCTTCTTGCACAGCAACGGCCATCTTGCGACTGGCGCGCACCAGTTCATCACGGCCACCGTAATTCAGGGCGATCGTCAATTGCAGGGCAGTGTTATCCGCCGTCTGATCTTCGATCCAATTCATCAGTGACACCAGTTTATCATCCAGCTGGTCACGCTGCCCGATGAACTTCATACGTACACCTTCGGCTAGCATATCGGCAGATTCGGCTAGAATATAACGCCTGAAAAGGCTCATAAGTCCCGAGACTTCTTTTTTGGAGCGGTTCCAGTTTTCGGTTGAAAACGCATACAATGTAAGATTTTTTACGCCCAAAGTTTTAGAGGCGCGCACGATTTTTTTAACCATACGCGCACCGCGCATATGGCCCTCTAATCGTTCCAGACCACGCGCTTCAGCCCAACGACCATTACCATCCATAATAATGGCAACATGATTGATATCTTTAATAATAGGTTGTGACATAATAATATTGCAAAGGAATTCCCCTTACACCTGCATAATTTCCGCTTGCTTTGTTTCCAGCGCGCTATCTATATTTTCTATGGCCGCGTCTGTCAGTGATTGAATTTCGTCCGACCAGATTTTCTGGTCATCTTCGCTCATCCCGTCCGCTTTGGCCTTCTTGATTTGATCCATACCGTCGCGGCGCACATTGCGTACAGCTATTTTGGCGCTTTCGGCATATTGCCCTGCAACTTTCGCAAGCTCTGTACGGCGTTCTTCATTCAGCTCCGGAATAGGCAGGCGTAATATCGTACCGTCCACCACCGGGTTCATGCCAAGACCACTATTGCGAATAGCTTTTTCAACCGCGCCCAACAGGCCTTTATCCCAGACATTAACCGTAATCATACGTGGATCAGGTACATTTATTGTACTGCACTGATTAAGCGGCATCATCGCGCCATATGCGTCCACCATAACGGGTTCCAGAATTGTACCCGATGCACGCCCCGTGCGCAGACTGGCAAATTCCACTTTCAACGCAGTCATTGTCCCATCCATGCGCCGTTCAAAGTCGTCTAGGTCAATTTCTATATCTGACATTGCTGCCCCCTTAAGTATCGGTCTTTTGTGTTCCTACGGTTGTATATGTACCTTGTCCGCGCAAAATACCAGCCAAGCCACCAGGTGTGTCTAAAGAAAAAACAATAATTGGTAGATTATTGTCACGTGCCAAAGCAATCGCCGAAGCATCCATAACCCGCAGGTTCTTTTGCAAGACTTCGTCATATGACACATTCTCATAACGTACTGCATCGGAAAATTTGTTAGGATCCTTGTCGTAAATCCCATCCACCTGCGTCCCTTTGAAGATCGCTTCGCAGTTCATTTCCGAGGCACGCAGAGTGGCCGCTGTATCTGTGGTGAAATACGGGTTGCCGGTACCAGCGGCAAAAATGCAAACCCGTTTCTTTTCCAAGTGGCGCACCGCGCGACGGCGAATATAGGGCTCGCAGACCTGATCCATCGGAATAGCCGAGATTACACGTGTATGGACTTTTAACGCTTCCAATGCCCCTTGCATTGCGAGTGCGTTCATGACTGTAGCTAACATTCCCATGTAGTCAGCTGTAGTGCGTTCCATTCCTTGCGCCGAGCCTTGCAAGCCACGAAAAATATTACCGCCACCGATCACCAGACAAACCTCGACATCCATGTCGTGCAGGGTTTTGACCTCTGCGGCAATACGTTCAACTGTGGGGGGGTGTAGTCCGAAGCCGGTATCGCCCATAAGGGCCTCGCCGGAAATTTTTAAAAGAACTCTTTTATACGCTGGTTTTTCGCTTTCCTGCGACCCATCGGACATAATCGACTCCCTTTTCAGTGCGGTTGCTGCAAATAATCGGAAATAGGCGTTTGTTGCAATGACAAACTGGGGTTACTTACGCTAAATATCATCAGAAACCATTAACGAGCAATTCCGTGGCCGCATATCTGTCAGACAACAAACCTATTCTAATCGCGGGCCCGACTGCATCGGGCAAATCCTCATTCGCGGTAGAGATTGCCGAAAAGACGGGTGGCGCGATCATAAATGCCGATGCGCAACAGGTCTATTCCGGCTGGAATATTCTGACCGCACGCCCCCCTGCACCGGATTTATTGCAGTGCCCGCATTATATGTACGGTCATATAGAAATGAACCAGGCTTATTCGGTCGGGATATGGTTACGTGAGATTGAGCAACAATTGGAACATTGTAAAAAGCATGACGAGCGCCCGATTATCGTTGGCGGTACAGGACTGTACTTTACCGCGCTGACACAAGGTCTGGCGGATATACCGCAGGTGCCTGCATCCGTGCGACAACAGGCCGATCTGATGGCCAAAGAACAAGGGCGCAATGTGTTTGCAGAACGACTAAAAGACAGTGATCCCAATACTTACGCAAAGATTGATATTCAGAACCCCATGCGCACCCAACGAGCATGGGAGGTTTTAACAGCAACGGGTATAGGCCTGTCCAAGTGGCAGAGCAACCAAAAGGCCCCGTTGATCCCGGAAACCAACGCCCATCTGATTTCACTGACCAGTGATACGGATTGGTTAAATGCACGTATCGACAAACGCTTTGACCTTATGATTGATCAAGGCGCATTAGATGAATGTCGTATTGCAATGGACAGCTGGTGGGACGAAACTTTACCGTCGTGTAAAGCCATCGGCGCAAAAGAGCTGGTTTCACACCTTAAAGGCGACTTAAATTTGACCGACGCCATCGAAGCTGCCAAACTTCAAAGCAGACGATATGCAAAACGACAGCGAACCTGGTTTCGATCCCACATGAAAGATTGGGATGATTTGCACATTTTCGACATAAAAATGACATAATTCGCTTTTTTTAAGCGAATAATTGCCGTATTTCCACATTTTTAAAGATTGATCCTTTTGGATTTACGTAGAATCGTTTATTTATATTCCAAGTATAATCTGGACAATATCATTGACACATTCCCATCTAACACAAAGTGAACAGAAAATCTGGGTTGGCGCACTAGCCTCTAGCGTACGCAGTACCAGCCCTGAATTGCGGCTTGATGGCCAAAACGGTTTTCACAAATTTATGTGGTTGTCCAAAGGGCATGCGCGCGTGGTGATCAACGGTATTACGCGCGGCATAGGCCCAAATACATTTGTTTTTGTTCCCAACAACACCCCCCATGTTTTCGAGGTCGGTTTGCATACCTACGGGTCATTAATAGCCGCCAATCCGAAAGTTGACATTAACTTGCCGTCTCAAGCGTTCGTTTTTCCTGTTCGCAATATTATGAAGCAAGCGGAAACCGCCAAGTATATTGATAATATTGTTTCCGAATCGTCATCAGATGCTCCCGGCAGATTTTTAGCGGTCGAGGCTTATGTTGCGCTGTTGCTTGTTCATATTTTACGCCTAACTGGTGATAAAATTGAAAAAAATCAAGAAGATGCGTCACACCGATTGATGCGTAAGTTTTCCCGCATATTGGAAGGCCAGTTTAGATCCGGCAGATCACTAAGTGAATATGCCGACGTACTGGGGGTTACCACAACCCATTTGTCACGGGTTTCACGCGCCATGAACAATAAATCTGCGGGCCAGCTGATTCAGGAAAGAGTGTTAAGTGAAGCCACACATTTATTGTTGCATAGCAACCATAAAGTACAAGAAATATCAAAACAACTTGGCTTTAGCTCACCTGCCTATTTCACCCGTTTATTTAATGCCAAAATGCATCAGACGCCGAAAGATTATCGTAAATCCGGTGCGCGCGGTCCTGAGGAAATACAGCGTATCAGATCACGTGGGCTATAGCACATTAATCCCGATCGACATACCTACCGGTGAATATGTTGCCATCTTTACCGATAAACCGCAGCCATAACCCAACATCTTTCGTTTCGATATCATAACAGACCCAAACATCCGAGGGCGGCCAAATCGAGCAATACTGGCCGTATTTCACCCGCCAACGCCCCCAGTTTTTTTCTTCGGTCTTATAAGACGTGCGCCCATCAGGGAAAAAGTCCTGTGTCGCCTCACCATAATCCAATGTACGCGAATTAAGAGCATCTTCAATCGCCAAGCCATCCAGTTTCTGCCAATCCTGCGCAACCATAGGTGTAGCCCAGATTGACAGAAATAAGATGCATTTTACAATTCTTGTGATCATAATAGTCTATACCCTTTTCCACCTAGAACGTAGATAGTAATTCTGTTGTTTTGGGGTCCATAAACCCTGCAACCGTTGCATCTGTTTCCAGTTGCATGGCACGGTTTAAATCAGGTGTTGCCGTTATATTCAACACCCGCTTCATAGCGCGCAAGGATAATTCCGGTAGATTGGCAAGCCGTTCCGCCACTTCCATTGCCTGCGCTTGCAATGTAGCGTCCGGTACAACACGCCATGCAACGCCCAAATCAAGCAGCTCGGCGGCTGTGTATCTGTCACCAAAGAACAGCATTTCACGCGCTTTATGCAGGCCGACCATAGACGGCAACAGCGATGTCACTGCCCCTGTCACGAACAGGTTCAGCGATATTTCGGGAAAAAATCCTTTGGCGGATTCACCCCATATTGGAAAGTCGCAATTGATTGCCCATTCAAACCCACCACCAACGGCCCAACCGTTTATTGCACCAACAACCGGTTTAGAACCCATTGTGATTGCCATAGTAACCTTTTGGATCGCTTGCACCAAATCACGTGCCTGTTCTTCGTTTTCAGGGTGGACATGTGCACGGCGATCATCACCGGCACAAAACGCCCTGCCCGAACCTGTGAATACTATCGCACGGGTCGCCACATCAGCATTTGCATCGTCAAAAGCACTGGCAACATCGTCAATCAATTGGCGGTTCATTGCATTTAGGCTGTTCGGGCGATTCAATGTAATTGTGCGCACACCAGCGGCATTCAGACTGCTTAAGATTGTCTTATATGACATATCGGTCATTGATTTTTCCTTATCACACGTTTGGTTTTGCCTTCCGTTGCGGGAAAACACCCATGCGGGCGCAAAGTGATGCGCGTTGTGGCCCCGAGGTTGCGCTTGAATTCCTGTTCAATTCGTTCTGCTAATGCAGGTGAACCGGTCACTGTTTTTGCCAATTCAACCTCTATAGGCAGGGCATCATAAGGTGGCGGCCCGTCAAGAATGATCCGGTAGTCACCGGTAAGTTCCGCAAATCCACTGATTACAGCTGCGACCATGGTCGGGAACATATTCAGACCGCGTACCACAACCATATCGTCAGACCGGCCAATAACACGAAACCGAAACCCCGTGCGCCCGCAAGCACAAGGGTCGGTTTCATCAATGGCAATAATGTCGCCCGTGCGAAAGCGTACCAATGGCTGGCAATCGCGCTCAAGATGGGTCAGAACCAGTTCACCCGTCTGCCCTGCTTCAATGGGTATAGGGATTTTGGTATCTGGATCGATAAGCTCAGGGTAAAGCACATCACTTGCCAGAAAATGCAGCCGCGTATCATGTTCGCACTGTGCCGCAAAGTTCGAAAACACATCCGAAACGCCGAAATTCGCATTGCGTGGCTCAAATCCCCAAGTGTCTTTCAGGCGTTTACGCAAGGCAGGATCATCCAATCCCGCCTCACCACCGAACAGGCCAAGCTTCAAACCTAAATCACGGGGCGTAAGGTCGGGATATTTATCGGCCAGTACACGTTCCAAAACGGCAGGATACGAAGGGGTGCAGGAAATTGCGGTAATACCCAGCTTCATAATCGTGTGGATCAGCAGATCAGTACTGCCAACCCCGAAAGGGATAACAAGTGCGCCTGTTGCTTCCAGGGTTAAATGGTCGGTTACACCCCCCATCCACATCTGGTAATTCAAGCAATGAACCACCTTATGATCAGGCGTCAGGCCCGCCGCAGTTTGCGCCCTGCCCCCAACGGTTTGCGTAATTTCACAATCCCGTGCGGACATGGCAAGATTCATCGCCTGCCCGGATGTGCCGGATGTACGGTGCAGGCGCGTTGCAAGTTGGGCCGGTGCCGCAAGATAGTTGCCAAAAGGCGGGAATGCTTCTTGGGACAGTCGTAACTGGGATTTGTCGGACAATGGAAGACAAGGCAAATCACACAGGTTTTCTGGCGGTCTTTGTCCGGCCCATAAATCACGGTAAAAATCTGAGTTTTCCACCACATAGGTACTTTGGCGCAACCATGATTTTTGGTTATGCGCGGCCATTTCATTTTTCGGTGTGGTTTGCGCATGCAATAAAAGCGTCATGGCTGCAATCCTTTATTCCAAAGCAAGCTAAGGGTTTTTATCACCGCCTCTTTGTCTTTTGAAAAGCTTTGCATGTTCGGGTCTTTTGCCAGAAACAGGTTGGTCAGATATTGATCCGTCATCCCGCCAAGCGCATATGCACGACGCATCAGTTCATCATGATCTATCGTATCGTCGTTAAGGGCCAATCTACGTTCGGTGGCCGCCACAACCGCATCAAGCCATTCACGGTTCAGCTTTTGGAACGCTGCCTGTGCCGACGGGTTTGGCCCCAAATGACTTATCAAATATTTCATAAGGCCGGGGTTCTGTTCAAAAAGCCCCACATAAATCGCTGTGGCTGCTTTGATGGGATCAGCCGTTGTGCTTTGCGATGCCTTGCGCATCTGACATTGTAGGAAGTCGATAAAAAGCAAAGCTACATCTGCCAGTAAAGACGCCCGATCGGAAAAATAGATATAGAATGTACCGTGGGCAACAGTTGCTTCCTTACATATGTCCGCCACTGTCAATTGTGTTATGTCTGATTTGTTTGCACATCGGCAAAGTGCTTCGCGAAGTGCAGCTTTAGTTCGTTCGCCTTTACGTAAATCTTTCGCGGTTTTCGATAATTCCGTCAAAAATCTGAGGTCATCCCTATCCAATAATATCATGATTCTTCCTGTTTATGAATATGATGTCATATTTATAAATAGAATTGCAATTTGTTGCAATGTTGCATTTCCATACGATTTCCCACCCTGTCCTTGCACGTTCGTGTACATCGGTCTAAGAGGCGCGTGTGATATTCACCAACTTAAAAGGCCCATCCCATGATCCCGCGTTATTCCCGCCCTGAAATGGTCACCATATGGTCACCTGAAACCAAATTCCGTATCTGGTATGAAATCGAAGCACACGCTTGTGATGCAATGGCTGATCTGGGTGTGATCCCGCGTGAAAACGCGCAAGCGGTCTGGAAAGCCAAAGACGTGACATTCGATGTGGCACGTATTGACGAGATTGAAGCCGTGACCAAACACGATGTAATTGCGTTTTTAACCCATCTGGCGGAACATGTCGGCAGTGATGAAGCCCGTTTTGTGCATCAAGGCATGACGTCATCGGATGTTCTGGATACATGTTTCAATGTGCAGCTTGTAAAAGCCTCTGACATTCTGATTGATGATGTGGAAAAATTATTGGTGGCGTTGAAGCGTCGCGCGATGGAACATAAAATGACCGTTCGCATCGGTCGTTCACACGGCATACACGCGGAACCAACCACGATGGGCCTGACATTTGCGCGATTCTATGCCGAGATGGACCGTAATCTGAACCGTTTGAAAAAAGCGCGTATGGAAATTGCAACGGGCGCAATTTCCGGTGCTGTCGGCACCTTTGCCAATATTGACCCGGCCGTGGAAGAGCATGTTTGCGCCAAGCTGGGGCTGGAAGTTGAACCGATCAGCACGCAAGTGATCCCGCGTGACCGTCATGCGGCATTTTTCGCAGCGTTAGGTGTAGTTGGCTCTTCTATAGAAAACATTGCGACTGAAATTCGCCATATGCAACGCACTGAAGTGCTGGAAGCGGAAGAGTTTTTCTCTAAAGGGCAAAAGGGTTCCAGTGCCATGCCGCATAAACGCAACCCCGTGTTGTCGGAAAACCTAACGGGTCTTGCACGGCTGGTGCGTATGGCCGTAGTACCCGCAATGGAAAATGTCGCCCTCTGGCACGAACGCGATATTTCACATTCTTCCGTTGAACGTAATATTGGTCCTGACACCTGTATTACACTGGATTTCGCTTTGGCGCGGTTGACAGGTTTGGTGGAGAAATTGGTGATCTACCCTGATAACATGCTGGCAAACATGAACAAATTCCGTGGTCTTGTCATGTCACAACGGGTCCTTCTGGCTTTAACACAAGCTGGCGTCAGTCGTGAAGACAGCTATAAGTTGGTACAGCGCAATGCAATGAAGGTTTGGGAACGGGGTAAAGATTTCAAAACCGAGCTGCTTACAGATGAAGATGTTCTAAAAGCTTTGAGTGCTGAAGAGATCGAAGAAAAATTTGATCTGGACTATCACACCAAACATGTTGATACGATCTTCAAGCGTGTTTTCGGGTAACACCGCGCTCACAAAAACGTTACCTTATCTAAAAGAGTGATGAAAATCACTCTCTATTGTGTTACTAAACGACATATTAGAGTTGGACTACAAAAACGGATATTACCTAACGGTTGATCGTTTTTGGGGGAAATTCAGACCCTATCAGAATGCGTGTTTTGATTGTGCCAATCTTTTCAAGAAAAAAAGGCCTCAGATTTATCTGAGGCCTTATTATTTTTACATCCCAAAACAGACGTGTCTTAGACTTCGTCAAGCACTTCCGCTTTTGCAACAACCATCAATTCAACCATCTTGGTGCGAATTGTGACTTCATCAGACTTATCCCCTAGATCGCCTGATATCTTGCGGTAAACATCTTCATCACCGGGTTCTTCAAAGTCTGATTTAATAACCTCATTGGCGTAAGCCATTGCATCATCACCAGATTTTCCCATCAAATCTGCCGCCCAAAGGCCCAATAGCTTATTACGGCGTGCTCCTGCCTTAAACTGCATCTCCGCATCATGGGCGTATTTATTTTCAAATGCGCTTTCACGATCATCAAACGTACTCATTCCTGTTCTCCTTATGGAATCTACCTGTCCGTAATATGATACCAAATTGATCCCACTACAAGGTGTGGCATAATGAACTTGCTGCATGATTTAGGACAGCTTATAGAGTGCGCAAGGAACGGGGACAATGAGTCCCCCCATTGTCCGATTGGAGACCCACATGGCCAAGGGTAAGAAGATTTACGAAGGCAAAGCCAAAACGCTGTATGAAGGGCCGGAACCGGGAACAATCGTTCAATATTTCAAAGATGACGCCACTGCGTTTAATGCGGTTAAAAAAGATGTGATTGATGGCAAAGGCGCACTAAACAACCGTTTTTCCGAACATTTCATGCTTGGGTTGGAAAGTATCGGCATTCCGACACATTTCATCAAACGTCTGAATATGCGTGAACAACTGGTCAAACGTGTCGAAATCATCCCGCTGGAAGTAATCGTGCGCAATGTCGTTGCCGGTTCTATGTCCAAACGTCTGGGGATTGAAGAAGGTACTGTTTTAAGCCGCCCGATTGTGGAATTCAGTTACAAAGAAGACAGTCTTGGCGATCCTTTGGTTGCAGAAGAGCATATCTTGGCACTGGAATGGGCCACACAGCGCGAATTGGATGATATTATTGCGATGGCTTTACGGGTAAATGATTATCTGTCGGGCATCATGTACGGTGTCGGTATTAAACTGATTGATTTCAAGATTGAAATCGGGCGTTTGACGACAGATGATTATCAGCAATTGGTTATCGCCGATGAAATCAGCCCCGACAGTTGCCGCTTATGGGACATCAAGACCAATGAAAAGCTGGACAAAGATGTGTTCCGTCGTGATTTAGGGTCTCTGACGGACGCATATTCAGAAGTAGCAAGACGATTGGGTTTGTTACCGAAAAACACCGCGCAAACTGCGCCTAAACTTGTAAAATAAGGTCTGAAGCGATGAAAGCACGTGTACATGTAACCCTGAAAAACGGCGTTTTGGACCCGCAAGGGGCCGCCGTAAAGCATTCACTGGGAACCCTCGGGTTTGAAGGTGTTGATCGGGTGCGCCAAGGCAAGATCATTGAATTGGAACTCTCCGAAACCGATACTGCGAAAGCTGAAGCACTTGTGAAAGACATGTGCGAAAAGCTTCTGGCGAACACGGTGATCGAAGATTATTCGGTGGAAATTCTGTAATGCGCGCCGCTGTTATTCAATTTCCGGGTTCTAACTGCGACCGCGATATGGCGGTGGGCTTTGATCGTGCCGCCGGACATAACAGCCGCACCCAGATGGTTTGGCACAAAGAAAGCAGCCTGCCCGATGGTTTGGATATTGTCGGCATTCCGGGCGGGTTTTCATTTGGTGATTACCTGCGCTGCGGGGCAATCGGGGCTCGCTCGCCTATTATGCGTTCCGTGATCGATTTCGCAAACAAAGGTGGCCACGTAGTCGGTATCTGTAACGGCTTTCAGGTCTTAACGGAAAGCGGGCTTCTACCGGGTGTTCTGATGCGCAATTCTAACTTGAAGTTCATATGCAAAGATGTTGATCTGAAAATAGAAACAGCAAATTCCCCATTTACCAACGCACACAAACCCGGCGACATTGTTACCTACCCTGTTGCGCACCATGATGGTAATTATACGGCAGACGCGGATACCTTGCGGACCCTGCACGGTGATGACCGCATTGCTTACACTTATGTAGACAACCCCAACGGTTCGGTCGATGATATTGCAGGCATACTGTCTGAAAATCGCCGCGTTTTAGGTATGATGCCCCACCCGGAGCGTCTGAATGACCCTGTTTTAGGTGGAAATGACGGCTCTAAGCTATTTGAAAGCATCGCAGGCGCGCTGGTTTCCGCTTAATATTTACAAAAACATCGTATTTCACTTGAGCGCACAATATACTGCGCCTAGTATTTAGGCATGCTCAGTTTCACCCCGACCACCCCTGAAAACCCGACCCGTTCAAATATGCTTGTTCGTATTGGCGTCTTTTTTCTGATCCTGACGGCAGTTGCAGTTGTTTGGTTGAGCAATCTTTATTTCACACAACTTTTCGACAATTCCACCCGGGCAAATGCGGTACGGCAATTGTCGTTATATAGTGGCCGGATCATTAGTGATCTGCAACGCAGTGCTGTGGTCCCATTGCTTTTATCACGCGACACCACGCTTATCTCGGCGCTGAATACTGCTGATTATGTCGCGTCATCACAACGCCTGATCCGTTATCACAATGATATAGGCGCAAAAGAGATTTTCCTTCTGGACAAGGATGGGCGTACTGTTGCGTCCAGTAACCGTACGGATTTAGGGCAGTCTTTACACGACAAACCAGTCTATGTGTCCGCGATACGGTCACCTGATACGGTATTCACAAGCTTTCAAAACGACAGCGGCGGACGATCCTATTATTTCTCAAGAATATTGCAAAGCGATAAGGAAATCGTCGGTATTATCGTGGTCGAGGTCGATCTTGGCGGATTATTTGACACTTGGTCAAAAAATGACGCTACTTTAATCGTAACGAACTCTGAGGGTACTATATTACTCTCAACGGAACGTCAGTTCGAAAATCAAACCTTGTCGCAAGCCCTGTCAAATCAACCCGTTTTATCGACAATGAAACGGGCATTGCGTGCCACGGGTGAATGGAGTGGTTCTGTAGCAGACGCTTATATCCGCAACCAACCTTTGTTCCGCATAGATGAAAAAGTGCCATTTCAGGGCTGGAATATTGTTTATCTGGCGTCTTATGAAAGCATACGCGCCCGCGTAAACGGCATTCTGGCGCTCGAAATAATGGGTTATGCAATGCTGTTTGCCTTGATGTTTTATATCCTGTCCAAACGCGCCATTCGCAAATCCTTTGTTTTTCAAGCGGAATCCGAAGAATTACGCATTCTAAATGACCAGCTAACCCTTGAAATTTCGCAACGCGAAGAAGCCGAGCGTAACTTACAGGTCGCCGAACAAAGTCTGGCGCAAAGCTCAAAGCTTGCCGCTTTGGGGGAAATGTCAGCTGCCGTCAGTCATGAATTGAACCAACCACTGGCAGCTATGCGAACTTATCTGGCTGGTGCCAAACTGTTATTAAAGCGCCGCCGCCCTGAAGAGGCAATCGGCAGCTTTCAACGCATAGATGACTTGATCGGTCGTATGGGAACCATTACAAAACAACTTAAATCCTACGCACGTAAAGGCGGCGATGAATTGCACCCTGTCGATTTACGCACGGCAATACACGGTAGCCTGTCGATGATGTCGCCCCAGTTAAATCAGCTGGAAATAGAGATTTCTGAAACCATGCCAAAAACACCCGTTATGGTTATGGGTGACGAGGTGCGTCTTGAACAGGTCATTGTAAACCTGTTACGCAATGCAATTGATGCGATGAAAACCCAAAATGACCGACATCTGGATATATTGCTTGTCGCAGGCGAAGTTGCAAAATTAAGCATCAAAGATAACGGCCCCGGTATTGAAAATCTGGATAACCTATTCGAGCCATTCTATACTACAAAACAACCCGGCGACGGCGTTGGATTGGGGTTGGCAATTTCTTCGGGCATTGTAAGTGACTTGGGTGGGCGGCTTCTTGCCAGAAATATTAAACCACATGGCGCCGTGTTTGAATTTCAGATACCTATGATCAAAGAAGAAGAAATAAAAGCGGCGGAGTAGCTGATGGTCGAGCAAATTAAAATAGCGATTGTCGATGATGAACAGGACATGCGCGAAAGCATTTCACAATGGCTGACTTTGTCGGGCTACCGCACGGTGACCTATCCAAGTGCGGTTCATGCTTTAAAAGATATTGATGCGGATTTTCCGGGGATTATTATTTCAGATGTCAGAATGCCCGAAATTAACGGCATTCAGTTCCTGAAAAAAATCCAAAGCATGGATAACACCATCCCGATGATCATGATTACGGGCCACGGCGATGTTTCCATGGCGGTTGAGGCCATGCGCATCGGGGCTTATGATTTTCTTGAAAAACCGTTTAACCCCGAACGTATGGCGGAATTGGCCAAACGCGCCGTGCAAACCCGCCGCCTGACGTTGGACAACCGCACCTTGCGTCGTGAATTGTCGGACGGCACAGTTTTGTTGCGCAAATTGGTTGGTTCCAGCCCCGTTATGGAACGTCTGCGTGAAGATATTCTGGACTTAGCACAAGCGGACGGGCATATATTGATCTCTGGCGAAACCGGCACGGGCAAAAGCCTGATTGCGCATGCCTTACACGCTTGTGGTTCACGTCAGGGCAAAAAATTCATCACAGTGAATTGTGCGGCTTATACGGAAGACGAACTGACAAAACGCTTGTTTGGCCCCAATAATGATGCAACCCCATTTTTGGAAGCGTCCCTAGGCGGTACATTATGCTTGGAAGACATCGAAAGCCTGCCTGCATCAGTACAGGCCAAACTGCTTTCCGCCATTACCGAACATGATCGGGGCGATATATCACAACTGCGTATTATTGCCATTTTCAATGAGCCTGATCCGAACAACGCTTTGGATGAGGTGTTGCGTCAGGATCTGTATTTCCGCCTAGCCGCGATGCAAATCACACCCCCGTCTCTGCGCCAACGCGGTGAGGATATTTTGACCCTGTTCACCCGTTATGCGGAAAATTTTGCCGATGAATACGGGTGTGATCAGCCGGAAGTTTCTGCCGAAGACGCCGCCAAACTGCTACAGGCCCCCTGGCCCGGTAATATCCGTCAGTTGATCAATCTGGCGGAACGCACGGTTTTGCAAAGCCGCCGCGGCAGCTATTCCATATCCGGGCTGCTGATGGCAGACGGCGAACAAGATACCCCTGAAGTGATGGAAGACGGCAAGCCGCTGAAGGAACATGTAGAGGCGTTTGAACGGATGCTGATAGACAACACCATGCGCCGCCACAAAGGCTCTATTCAGTCGGTGATGGAAGAATTAAAACTGCCGCGCCGCACGTTGAACGAGAAAATGGCAAAGTATAGCCTGACCCGTTCGGATTATGTGGGGTAAAGGTGTGAAATACTTGGTGTCCTAGCTAGGACATGCAGTTAACCGATTGTTTTTGTTTGTAGTAGTATAATAATTTGGAAATACACCTGCATGTTAAAAGCACATAATGTCCGCTTTGAGCCCTAAGTGGACATTCGGTCTTTTTCTAAATCAAACGCTTACGGCCCGATACGAATATTGCATTTGCCCCTTTAGCGTATTTGCTCGTGAACAATGATAGTCAAATAGTTGGCAGAAATATAACCAAACAAACAACTCGCTACATATTTATTATTTATATTAAGATAAAACTGATCGACCTCTCCAAGCCACGGTTCGTTGCTGATATTCATAAGAGCACCATCAAATTCACATTTCAATTCAGATCGCTTAATCCCATAATCAATGGCTAGCTTTCGTAATTGATAAGCTGTGCTGTTTTCATCAGGCCAGCCATTCTCTAAATGGCTATACATTTTTGATTTAATTTGTTCGGCTACGGAAAGAAAACAATTTTCCGCAGTCAACTCTCCTTGTCCAAACCCACCCGGAGGATCAAATTCATAACACTCTTCAAAAACTTTTGAGACGCATTGAAAATATGCATCATCATCTGCATTCCCTGTTGGTAGCGGGGTCTCATCTAAGCAAGCTACCATCGACGCTACAGTTTCTTTGTTCTGTGCATGGGATTGCTGGTTTGTTGAAATTACAAAAAACAATGCGGCTATTATTATTAAAATTCTATACATAATGTCTCCAAATAAGAATGATGGAACTATAGAGGAATTGGTCACGTCGTGACAATATATAGACACTATATTATACGATAACATCGAACGGCAGCTTTGTCCGCATAGCTGTCGTTCACATTGTGTTTGATGATCTCTTGGTGACCAATGGTTGCTTAGAGCCCAAAGTGCACACCTAAAATCTGGTAAATTGATCGTCCTAATTGCAAGGACTCTGGGAACTCAGGCCAGCTTGTCCTAACATGAAGTTCTGTAGCAAACCGAATATGGGAGGCCGTTCAAGTTGCAACGGTCGAAGCCATGAGCAGAACACTGTAAAAATACTTGGAAACATATCGCAATGGAGACAATGCGGTGTCTGCGGTCAACGCCTATTGAACAACGGGTGCCCTCGACTTATCGGTTTGAGCGATTTTTTTCAGTTCTACATAGAATAACGTACCAGAACCTTGTCCGCTCTCATAATCTAAAATGCCATCGTGGGCATCTATTATGGCTTTAGAAATATTCATCCCGAGCCCAGTCCCTCCCATTTTTCGGGAATCGCTTGAGTCAATCTGGCTAAATCTATCGAAAACCTTATCTCGGTCATTCTCTGATAAGCCAATACCTTCATCTTCAAATTCAATTCGGATATTTGATTCAATTGCCTTCATTCGAACTTTAACACAGCCCCCGGGCGGAGAAAATTTTGAGGCGTTTGAAATTATATTCGTAAATACTTGCTCTAATCTCGATTGATCGACTCGCGCAAAAAGATCTGAACTCTCTATAAATGTCGAAAGGGTTACGCCATATTTATCGGCATATGGTTGATTGGAACGAATTGTATCAAGGACAATTCCACAAACATCTTGGGTCTCGAAATTATATTTCATGCTGCCGGATTCTATTTTCTGTAGATCGAGGATTTCATTGATCAATTTCACCAAGCGACTGCAGTTTCTTTCAGCAATATTCATAACAGATTTTATTTGGGTGGAACTATCCCCCAGCACTCCAGAATTAACCATATCGATTGACCCCTTGATTGATGTAAGGGGTGTCCTAAGTTCATGACTCATTGTCGATAGGAATTCCGATTTTGCTTTAAGCGCAATTTTGGATTTTTCATTTTCGGATTTTATGATCTCCATTTGAGAAAGATTCGACCTATAGAAATTTAAGTATATGCGTGAACAGTCAATTATGAAGTACAAGACAAATAGACTTGTGAACATTTGCGCCCATAGTTCAGAGTGTATATTGGCCTGTGTCTCATAAATATCCCGAGCTGGAATAAAGATAAATGTAACGCCATACACTATGAGGCGGATGACTAGAACCAAACGTAGATGATGGTTATTCATTGCGGCAAACAATGCCGCGGCAAAAAGAAAAAAGAGGGGCATGAAATGCGTTGTCGGTCCTTGTAGGTGGGAAATTCCAACCGCATAAAAGGAGATAATGCCAGCGCTTAATGCCGTACTCAAACATAGTTGAATTAGAAATCTATTTATTATATTCTGCTCTTTACCGCGCCACTTCAAGATTTTGCGAAATAAGATCAGGTCATAGATTTCTGACACTGCAATAAGTGCGAGGCATATCAAAGCAAGCTGTATACTATAATAGAATGCTGCCAAAACAAGTGCCGCACCGAAGATCAACTGCCGTTGCCAAACTAGATCCATACCCACTTGGCAATAGTCTTTCATCTCTTTTATAATAAGAGGTGTGCCGGGCAGGAACTCTTCTTTAGGGTTAATAGCATTATTCATCTTTTGACTTCTCTCGGTTTATCTTAACCGTGTTATTAAGGGCTAAATACATTCAACTTTTGTGCTAGAATGTTAGCTTGAGAGAAATATTTCATTAATATTAGACACAATTATGACTAAAAAGTGCAGAAAAAATTATTTTTTAAAAGCTGGGAATTCTCCCTAGGTAGAATTCCCCTAGTTATTTGAATATGCATTGCATGAAGCGCATTTTTAAAAACAATAACCTTAAAGCTGTCATATTTTAAGCATAATTCACCCCGAAATTGTTTCTACATTGGAAACAATATGTGTTCAAACGCTAGATTTGCAAAGTGAAGCAAAAAGGGGATTATTATGAAAATACTTGTCGTAGATGATGATGAAGTCACACTCTCGATACTTCAATTATATCTTGCGAAAGCTGGGTATAATGATGTTACTGTATGCACTTCTTCTGAAAAGGCGCTTTCACATATAGAAAGTGACAGCATAAAGTACGATTGTTTTTTCTTTGATATTATGATGCCCTTCATTCATGGTGTCGAACTATGTAAAAAGGTTCGTACTGTTAGTGAGTACGATGGTACTCCAATCATAATGTTGACGGCTCTTTCCGACAATTCCGACATTGATGAGGCATTTGCGGTTGGTGCAACCGATTATATCACCAAGCCATTCAATATGGAGGATATTGGTGCTAGGGTGCGTATAGCAGAAAATCTAATTTCCATGGGTGCTGACGTTAAACAAACATGCAGGTCATCGCCTCCCAAACAGACCCTGCCATCGAGATCTCCGCAATTAATATGAAATGCTGGAAACAACAGGCAAAATATACCTGTCAGTCTCAAAGGCCGTGACGGGTTACACCCGCACCCCCACTCCACCATCTAGGTGGTAATCCGCTGGCGCCCACAGATGGCACCCCCCCACACCAAACCTGTCCCCCGGGCACCCCCTGCACCTCGGGACGCGCACAAGAGCCGTTCCGGGGGGCGGGGCAGTTTCTGGGGCCTTTCGCTGTAGTTTCAGGGAGGTCGACGGGGCTGCTTGTGGATGCCTGGGGGACAGGTTTGGCGTGGGGGGGGGTGGGGTTTTTATCAATGTCTGCTTAGAGCTCGTAGCGGACCTAGTTAATTCACTCCTTTGACGTTTTGATCTAAATCAAGGAACATGCTCACATACTGATACAAATGAGAAATAAATGCACACAATATAATAATGATGCAAAAACAGAGGAGAAAGCGGATGCTGGTACGGATGACAATGGCAGTCTTGGCCACAGTCGGTACGGTTTCGGCGCAGGAACCGGATACTGAGGCAGGGCGGAACCTTTACATGAGCCATTGCGTGCAATGCCATGGCATTGATGCCAAAGGTGACGGGCCGATGGCCGAGATGCTAGCTATCGATACGCCCGACCTGAGCGGTCTAGCCGTGCGCAACGATGGCTCTTTCCCAACGGAGGTTGTGGCGAGGCAGATCGACGGGCGCGCGCAGATGCTCGCTCATGGTGGAGACATGCCGATTTTTGGGCCGTTTCTGGACAGCGACCAGCATGTTGCCCTGCGCTTGCCCAGTGGGCTACCTATGATGACAAGTCTGCCGCTGGCTAATGTGGTGATATATCTGGAATCGATCCAGGAAAAGTAAGCGCGAGCGTTTTTAAGGCGCTATGTCGAACGATGAGGTTTAGTCAATGACCGCTTTGCCCGCAGAGCAGACATAGAGTTAGCTTTCAATCTCGCTTGTGAGCAAAGCCTTAGCATGGTCAAAGCCTCTTCTCGTGCCAATCGGCGCTTCTGGCGGTGGCGTTGCTCATAAATACATCTTTGGAACGTTAAGATTTCGAGATTCCACCGAAATCATCGTATATGGAAAGCGTCTGGCAAATTCATGGATAGGGGCGTTAACTTTTATGCCGGACAAGCCACCCACGGGAACCATCTTGTTTTAGCCACACTGCTGTGCCAGCCTACACCTGTGCGAGGTACTACAGAATATGAAACATATGCCCCAATTGCAGACTGTTGCCGCTTGCGTGTGTACCATTCAGGCTGGCATTATGGGGCTGTTTTTCTATTCAGGTCTGTTTGAAAGCACAAAACCCTACACTATAAAGCCCAAGACGGAACGGGCCATGAACGCTGAATGGGCGGAGATTTTGGCGCAGGTCGATCTGACACCAAAACGAACCAAATTCATCGAAGTTACCTTTCCCAGTAAATCTGAACGGTCTATTGGAACGTTGCAGAACGCAGGCGTTCCAACAAAAGAGCTTTTGGAGGCGCTACCGAATGCAAAAGGCGGGTCCGAATGGCAATGCCTGACTGAAGCGCTTTATTTTGAAGCCCGGGGTGAAAGCCTGATCGGGCAGGTCGCCGTGGCCGAAGTGATTCTGAACCGCAAGGCCCATACTCGATTTCCCAAGTCGGTTTGTGGCGTCATAAACCAAGGTGCCAAGCGTAAGACAGGGTGCCAGTTTTCCTATAAATGTGACGGCCACAAGGAGGTTTTCGCTGAACGCAAGGCCTATGAAAGTGTTGGGAAGCTGGCCCAACTGATGTTGGATGGTACCTCTCGTGATCTGACAAAGGGTGCCACATTTTATCACACGAAATCGGTCAACCCGGGTTGGTCACGCAAATTGAAAAAGACCGCAATTATCGGCGAGCATCTGTTCTTTAGTTATTGAAGGCCACGGTGATGGCCAAAGTGCGGTGACTTATCATATGATATTTTCGAAGAAGAAAGGGAAAATTTCTGCTTATGGTACCGGCAGATTAATGGCGGCTTCGAGCCCAAACTTACCTACTTGGTAACAGCAAGTTCTTGCCCTAACCAATGATGATATTCTCGGATAGCGACTTCATTGCGCTGGCAATACGACCATTTTTGATGCTTTCGGACACTTATAAGCTGTGCTTGTTTCAAGATGTCTAAATGACGGCTTGCAGTTGGTTGTGCCACATTCAGTGCCTCGGCAATCAAGGTCATGCAAACCCCAAATTCAACAGGGTCAGCAGACCATTGCTTTACAAAGTGTTTTTCAGGTTCAGCTAGTAAACGCAGAATCCCCATTCTTACCTCACTCGCCATGGCTTTAATTTGGGTTGATCGTTCCATGGAAATCATCATATAGTTATTTAGCTAATATGCAATATAGGATTTAAAAATGCTGGAACTGCCATTCATATCAAAGATTAACGGAAACACAGTGAGATGGGGAAAAGAGGGAAATGGGGCTCCCCTTATCGCAATGCATGGAACGCCATTTTCGTCTCAGGTCTGGCGCAACATCGTGCCCCACCTCAAAGATCGATGGACTATCTATTTCTTTGATATGGTTGGTTATGGCCTATCCGAGATGCGTGCAGGGCAGGATGTATCGCTTGGCGTACAAAACCATGTTCTTGCTGCACTTTTTGAAGAATGGAGATTGGATCGCCCGCATGTTCTTGCTCACGATTTTGGAGGAGCAACAGCATTGCGCGGATACTTCTTGAACGATCTTCAATATTCCTCACTAACAATCTTTGATGCGGTCGCGCTCGCCCCATGGGGGTCGCCCTTAGTTCAACATGTAAGACAGCATGAAGAAGCGTTTTCGGGGATGCCTGACTATATGCATTTAGCACTTTTACACGCCTATCTGCAAACGGCTGCTCATCAGAGGCTTTCCGAAGATGCGTTGAATATCTACGCGGCACCTTGGATTGGTGATATTGGCCAACCAGCATTTTATCGCCAGATCGCGCAGATGGATCAGGTATATACTGATGAGGTGCAGAACCTATATCGTTTGTTAGATTGCCCAGTCAGAGTTCTCTGGGGTGAAGAAGATCAATGGATTCCAATTGAGAAAGGAAATGAACTGGCTGCTTTGATCGCGGGTACTCCGTGCAAGTCTATCGCAAATTCAGGACACCTCCTTCAGGAAGATTGCCCAGAGGCCATTGTAGCTGCAATGCTTAAACAAATTGGAGCCAAGTAAACGGCAGTTTTGTCCGCAAAGCTGTCAAACCAACGTTACCCCACCTATATATCCGAAAGTGCCGTCGCCAAGTCCCCGTAGCCTGTAAACCGCCGCTCCAGTGGCAAGCCCAGTTTATCGGCGCAGGTTTGCGCTTTGGCGTCCAGTGCGGGGTCGTTTACTTGGGCTTGGTAGACCACTTTGGTATAATTGCCAAAATACATATCGCGCAGCTCAGGATGGCGATCCAAACCCATCGGTTTCATGATGAAAGCGTCGAACTGTTTGACCAGAAAGTCTGTCAGGTAAAACGCGGTAATTTCGTCTTCGGATGTTTTGGCAAAGACGTCATTGCCTTCGAAAAAGCTGTAGCAATGCGGGCCTTCAACCATTTCAACACCCAATTCGGCGCATTTGGCTTGCAGCAACCCGCCTGTGCCGCAATCGGCGTAAACCACGAATATGGTTTCATAATCATCACGGTGTTTATGAACCGCATCTTCAACGGCTGCCGGGATTTTATCGGGATACAGGTGATATTTGGCAGGCAGGCACTGCAAATCCATATGATCCCAGTTGTTCAGCCGTTTCAGGGCCAGAATTTCATGCGCCAGTGCACCGCATGCCAAAAGCAAAACGCGCCCGAGTTTACCTTCAGGCGCGTCCAAACCTTTTTCAGTCAATGCTGTGTCATCGACCGCTATTGCCATCTAGGCACTCAATTGATTGTGCTTGGTTGCCATGAACTCTTTCGCAGTTTCCACCGCCACAGCCGCATCGCGGCAATATGCGTCCGCACCAATGGCTTTTCCGAACTCTTCGTTCAGGGGCGCACCACCGACCAGTACCACATAATCGTCGCGCATGCCTTTTTCGACCATCGTATCAATCACGACCTTCATATAGGGCATTGTTGTGGTCAACAGGGCCGACATGCCAAGGATGTCGTATTCACCTGCTTCAAGTTCATCCAGATAATTTTCAACCGGGTTGTTGATACCAAGGTCCTTGACCTCAAAACCGGCACCTTCCATCATCATGGTGACCAGGTTTTTGCCGATGTCGTGAATATCACCCTTCACCGTGCCGATGACCATATTGCCCAGACGCGGCGCGCCGGTTTCAGCCAGAAGCGGTTTCAAGATGGTCATGCCACCCTTCATCGCGTTAGCGGCCAACAGCACTTCGGGTACAAATAGAATACCGTCACGGAAATCGATGCCGACAATGCGCATGCCTTCGACCAATGCTTTGGTTAAAATATCATAAGGCATCCAGCCACGATCCAAAAGGATATGAACCGATTCTTCGATTTCCTCTTTCATGCCATCATAAAGGTCATCGTGTATTTGCGGTACAAGCTCGTCGTCGGACAGCTCGGATAGGATGATATCATCTTGTTCTTCGGACATCGGTGATTCCCTTATTTTGTTTGTAGTCTATTGTTGATGAAACTCGCGGATTTAACGCAAGATTTCTTCGCGGTTTACGACAAAACAGATCAGTGCTGCGACCTAATGTGCCCGACGACGATTGCGGCGCGGTTGTTTTACAGGGGTGTCACCCGTTCCGTCATTGTCAGACGAAAACGCACCCATTGTTGCCGTAATCATATCCAGACTTGGCTTTTCACCCTTTGGAGTACTAACCAAAGCTTCACGCATCGCGGCCAAATGTTCCGGCATTGTCCCGCAACAACCACCGATAATCGTCGCACCCGCATTACGCGCCAACAGCGCATATTCGGCCATCACATGTGGTGTACCGTCATAATGAATGTGCCCGTCAACATATTTTGGAATACCGGCATTGCCTTTGGCAATGATCGGACGGTCAGCACCCGCTTCGGAAAACCCCAGCACTGTTCGCAGTAAATCCGATGCGCCAACACCGCAATTGGCCCCAAATGCAAAGGGTGCGTAATCCATACCTGTTACCATTTTGGCCATATCGGCAGAGGTCATCCCCATCATCGTGCGCCCGGCTGTGTCAAAACTCATCGTGCCACACCAGTCAGCACCAACGTTTTCCATCGCTTCGGAAGCGGCGGCGTATTCTTCGGGAGCAGAAAAGGTCTCAATCCACAAAACGTCTGCACCACCTTCAAGTAATCCATGCGCCTGCTCTTCAAATATTTCGACAGCAACTTCGTGTGTTAATGTCCCCACTTCACCCATTATTTCACCCGTTGGTCCGATAGAGCCTGCAACAACTATATCGCGATTGCATTTATCGGCCACTTCGCGACCTATTTCGGCTGAAATACGCGACAGTTCGCGGGCACGGCTTTGGGCATTATGAAGCTTCAATCGTGATGCGTTGCCGCCAAAGCTATTGGTTAAAAACAGATCGGAGCCTGCATCAATCGCACCTTGATAAAGTTTGGTGATACGGTCGGGATGTTCAACATTCCACATTTCAGGCGCATCCCCTGCCATAAGACCCATATTGAACAGATTGGTGCCGGTAGCTCCGTCAGCCAAGACAAACCCTTGTCTATCTATGATTTTTTTAATTTTATTCGACATTTTGTCATTTCCTGATCAGGCTTGAGTATTGTGTTGTTTAACTGGCTGTGACATGTTTTTAAACATGAAACAAATGCATATTTAGCATAATAATCATGCATTGGATTCAAGTCGAGACTATACCAGATTTGCTGCCTTTGAAACAGCCCGCAACCGTTCGATCATTGCGCGCAATCCGTTTGACCGCTGGGCAGACAAATGTTGATCCAATCCAAGACGTGCGAATGCCGCCAGTGCATCAATTTTCAACGCGTTTTCCACCGTATGGCCCGTGTAAAGCACTTTGAGTATCGCAATCAGCCCGTTTACGATCATCGCGTCACTTTCACCGTCAAAATCCAATATTGCCTGCGGCCCTGCCCCATCAACTTTCGGGACAATCCAAACTTGTGACGCGCAACCGTCAACTTTGGTTGCCGAAGTTTTAAAACTATCATCAAGTGATGCCATTGCACGGCCCATTTCAATCACATGGCGATAGCGGTCTTCCCAATCGTCCAGAAATTCAAACGTTTCCACGATATCTTCAAAGGTTTCTGACATGACCCGACCCATCTTTTAGCTTCAACTATGACTGCCAGATCAAAACGTCCAGCGTTTTTCTTTGTATTAGCCGCATAGAAGGCTTTTCTTTAAGGGCTAGTTTGGGTATCGGTAGTGCCAAAGAAGTCGGGGAAACTCATGAACAAGATACTCATCACCGTTATTGCATTTGGTTTTATCGCCGGATGTTCAGGCTTTGGCAGCATTGGTGGATCATTATCCGGCAGCACCGGCAGCCTGGGCGGTAGCAGCGCCGGTAGCTCGGGGGGAAGTTCTGGTGGTAGCAGCGGTAACAGTAGTGGAGGCAGCTCCGGCGGTTTTTTCGGTAATAAAAATTCAAAAGAAACCGTTTTGGAACAACGCATAGACGAACCCGATACGCGCGGTCTAATTCCGGTTGTCAATGAAGTAAACGTCGATAGACTTCGTGGCGGTGCCATCGTTCGTGTGCGTGGAACGACAAACATACAAGGCTATAGCGATATTAATCTTGTTGCGCTGAACAAAGGGTTTCCCGACGAAAACGGGGTCATAACTTATGAATTCAAAGCCGAGATACCAACCGCGACCGTGCTTGGGCCGACCCCTCGGTCTAAAGAGGTTCATGCAGGGGCGTATATAACTGCCATACGATTGCCCACGGTAAAAAGCGTCCGTGTTATTGCTGCACAAAACCAGATCGTTGTTTCCAAGTAAGCTTAGACTTTTACGATTTTCACCGAATCCTTATCGGCAGATAAGGCAATTTTGCCCGCGCAAAGCTTTAGGGCATCATTGCCGAATACCATATGGCGCCAACCGCTAAATACGGGCAGCGCCCTGTCGCCACTTGCAATCGCATCCAGATCAGCCGCATTACAGATCAATTTGCTGGCCACGCCCGCTTTTTCAGCGCTGGCTTTCAAAAGCACACGCAATAGATCTGATAACCCATCATTACCCTGTTTTTTCACCCGTACTTCGGGGGCTTGAGGATAATCTTTTGGTTCAACTTTTGATGCCGTTTTCACAGCATTGATAATACCATCTGCAATCGCACCGCCGCGCGCATCACGTAATAACAAACGTGATTTCTTCAATTGGTCATGTGAAGTGGGTTTGGTCGCTGCAAGTTCCAGCAATGCATCATCCTTATATACACGATTGCGGGGGATATTTCTGGTTTGTGCATAAGTCTCCCGAAACCGTGCCAGTTCACGTACGTAAGACAGCATCTTGCCTGAACCATTGCGGGTTTTCACCCTTTTCCATGATTCATCTGGATGCACAATATAGGTGTCGGGATTGGTCAGTATCCCCAATTCCTCTTGCACCCAGGCATGACGGTTGGATTTTTCCAAGCTTCGTTTCAGATGTTCATAGATCGCCCGCAAATGTGTAACATCGCCAAGCGCATAGGTTTTTTGTCGATCTGAAAGCGGCCGTATGCTCCAATCAGTAAAGCGTGAGGATTTATCAAGTGGTGCATTGACGATTTTACGCACAAGAGTTTCATAGCCCACCTGCTCACCATAACCACAGACCATTGCGGCCACTTGCGTGTCAAACAACGGATTTGGAATAACCCCTTTATCGACAAAGAAGATTTCCAGGTCCTGACGGGCAGCATGAAACACTTTGACGACGCTTTCATCTTGGTACAGATCGTAAAGCGGTGCCAACGACAAACCTTCCGACAGCGGGTCAATCAATACAGCACTTTCATTACCTTCGCCGGGATAAGCGATTTGAATAAGGCATAGTTTTGAATAATACGTGCGTTCACGCAAAAATTCGGTGTCTACGGTGATATAATCATGCGTTGTGCAGATTTGGCAAAATGCATCTAATTCGGCTGTTTTTGTAATAATTTTCATACAATAGGCTTTATTGAGGATCGAAAGGCATGGCAAGCCATTGGCCCCGACATTTGTCTGTTTTTGTTTATCATGTGATTAGACTTATGGTTTTGTCGGGTTCCAGACCGTTTGAAACCTGAAAGGGTCGATTTCTTTGGGCGAAATCGTAATTTCGACCGCGTGCATTTCGTGATATCCATAAACCTCCATTGCGGTCACATTCGGGGCAGACTGTGGAAACGGTTTAAAGACCTTGTGCACATGACTGTCCCCGAAGACCAACAGCACAGGTTTTGCAAATTTGCGCGCGGCCCGTTGCAAAGCGTATCCAAATTCTGAAAAACCAGAATGGCGCAACCATCTTTCACCATTGAATTCATTGAAATCAAATTCAAACATATCGGCATGGATTGCCAATACAATGATATCTGATCTCATTGCCGCGTCAAAACTACCCACCATCCATTCGGTAGTGGCTTTGCTGCGGGAAAAGAATTCTTCAACGGATGCAATATCAGTTGCTTGAAGATTATTATTCGATCCGACAACATGTGCCGAAATCACGGTGATGCCGTCTTTGGTAAATCTGGCATTTTCGGGAAACCCGATTTCCCCTTGATGTTCCAAACTGATTTTATGTACCCCAAAGCTTGTAGACGGTTCAGAAAAATACGTATTGCGAATATATGCCAATCGTTCGATCGGATCATCTGCGCCACCTGTCATATGCGCGCAATCCGTCCATTCATTGTCCCCGGGTGTATAGATCAGGGGCGCGGAAAAGCTGTTCATATACCTTAGCTGGTCATTCAAAATCCGGTCGCTACAGGCCCCGCCCCCCTTGGTGTCGCCAACATGAATGACCAGATCAACAGCCTTTTGGTTTATAGCTTCTATCAACGCTTCATAAGGCGGATAGACCATGGCAGGATCGCCGTATGGCATGTCACCAAGCGTTATGATTTTAAAATCTTGGGCAAAAGCAGGTGTTACAAGTGCGGAAAATAAAAAACTACGCAGCAATATCTTTAACATGGCAAATAACCTTCGTCTGAAATGAAACCGAATCCGTATAATATAAATATCATAACGGGGGCTTTGGTGTGATCCATACATAAATTGGATTTTTCAGAATTGCCTGCAGGCCATCATGGCAATTAGATATACTACGGAAAGGAAGGATTGGCTCCGACGGTAGGAGATATCCACCTCTGCAAGGTGTTGTTATTATGAGTTTATTTAAGGAAATGTTTCAGAAAATGGTGCGTAAGCGGTGCGCAAGTCGTGGCAGAATATTTTACATCATTAAGTTTAAGCGGAATTATCTCTTTATTTTCTGGGAGATAGTAAATTACTCAGACGGTCAGCTTGGGTTTCTAGGAGAGGCTATCTCCGAATAAATATTGACGGTTAGCAAAGGGAACAGAATTTGTGAAAGATGCGCTGCTGAAGTCATTTGTGCACCTCCCTCACCTTTGCGCTGAGACAGTAAGACACTAAGACAGCAAGACAGACAAAAACCTTTACTGATGGGGCCAATTTTTAGTCCTGTTGTGCTGTTGGTCCCTTAGGTTCTGTGCTTGTGTGCCCACCTCCAGATGTTCTGGGCGGATGCAGAGGCGGTTATTGCATAGGTGGCGAACAACCCTTCTTTTAGTTGGGACCTCGCCAAGCAAACCCCAAGCCACAAGCCGGTACACTTTTTGGCGACGACCTCTCCAATGTTTCCTCTTAGGCTCTAGTGTTGTTACAGATGTACTTGGCGCTCCGAGTTCTAAGCACCCCTCACCCGTCATATTTGCTTCTAAGAGGTATCTTTGGATACGTTGGGCCAGTTCTTCAGCATTACTTTCGAAGGTCCCCTTCCACCATATCTGATCAGCGCTATATTCCAGTTCGGGCAAGAAAAACCCCTCGAATGCGGCACAAGCTTTTAGGCAGTCTTGGTATGCGTTAAGGGCAATCCGTGCATGCTCATCAAGGCAAGGGTCAGGTTCCGTCATGTTTCAGGAACTTTTTATGCTGCGATGCCTTTTGCATGTCTTTGTCATTGCGCCAAGTTTCGTACCTAAGATGGGTTGTGCTGTTCAGGAATGGTCCGTTTTCACCGTTACTATTATCATCGAAGGCTGATGTCTTTTCGTCGTTCTTAAATTTGGGTTTCAGCTTTTTGTCTCTAAGTGCTGCCCAGGTTGCTTCAACGTAATGTCTAACGTCAGCACCTATGGGACAGAATTGAGTATTTAACTAACGGAGGATTTCTGGTTCATCGTAACTTATATGGAGTGAAGATGAATAAGAAATCCGGGCAGTCAAAAGCTGCAGCAGACAAATTAGTAAAGAACA